>NZ_JBXASZ010000001.1:0-199860 GCF_058809865.1 Nitrobacter sp. MLSD-S21
TTTCGGTAGTCGTTACGCGCCATGAGGCGGCGTGAACCGACGTCCTTCGTGAACCGGCCGGTGGTGAGGCTGCTATTCGAACCATTGCCCGTTTGCTCGGAAAGATCGAACTTGAGATAGGCCTGGGTGAGCTCGAGGGCGTTCACCTCCGTGGTGGAGGCCGTCGAGTTCGGTTTCTGCAAATAGCCGCGGCTGTCGAACACTTCGCCGCCGATCTTGATCTTGTGGCCGGTATCGTACTCGGCGTAAATGTTGGTACGGAGTGCGAGTAACACGTCGTCCTGCGGGGCAGGCGCCGGACGGAACTGGTTGTTGATCCCTTCGATGCGGGACCGGAAACTGCCCCCGATCTTGAGATTGTCGGGTCGTCCGAGTGCGTCGTAGAGCGTGAACACCGGCTTCGTCGTGTTCGCCTTGAAGTAAGGAAACGTCAGCGCCTGAACCTGCTTTTCCGACCAACCCTGAACATAGGTATCCGCCCAGCTCGGGGCGGCGAGTGGGGCATAGCCCTGCCTTCCCTGCGCCTGCCGCTCGGCCTGCGTTTTTGAACATACGTCAGGTTCGCTGCATCCGCCTTCATCGTGTAGTGAACGCGCCTGCGCCGGATTCGATGGGATGGCGACAAGCAGGACGGTGGACAGGAACGCCAGCCCTGCTGTCGAGCCGAGGAAATAACTCTTCAAACTATTCATATCATCCCCCCCATGCTGCTCTGTCATGCGGGTTCGGATCCCCGCTGAGCTGCAACATTCGAAAAACGTTTCGCGCAGTCGTTGGCTGACCGCAGCCGTCCGCGCATGCCGGGGCGCTCCTCATTAACGAGGAACGCGCGCGGCCACCCAGAACAGCGATCATCTAAAAACAGGACGACTCGGGATGCCCCCCGGCCGATAGCCTATCGATATGTTTCTCGCTATACATCGTACAGCGCGGTGTCAACATGCAGGCATCTCTTTTAGGTGAGGGAAACTTCCGGGTGGGACTGAAAGGCAACACTAAAGCCGGTTCATGCAACCGATGATTGCCGCTCTGCGATCATGACGGTTTTGCGCGTAGCGCTCGTGATCAACCGTGAGATCAAACATGGTGACCGCTCGGCGCGTGACGCGAGAAATCACCTTTGGTTCTTCATCTTCGTGTCCGATCGTCACGACAACATTGATCTCAACATCGTCCACGGGGTGTATTGTTTCTACCTTACCGTCAGAATGAATTCCGAATGACTTCGGTTACACGTTATAGTAGTATATATATAATGTTATAGTAGTATATATATAATGAGGAAATGCCTCCGGTTGCTGGCGGGCAGTGCGGTCATATTCTTCGTAAAAGTCATTGAGTTCTGAATAAAGAATCTACCGAGAACGGATTGTCGGTGGGTTGTTCCGACATCAAAACCGCGCCAACGAATTTTGCTACCTCGGCTTTGGCTGCGTCGAGGTCAGACAAATCCACGATTACGGCATTGATCAGTGGATTCCCGTTTATAAAGTGAAAGCAATACTGCGGCATGGTGCTCCTCTCTCTGTCAGGGGACTCCATTGACCACTGAGGGTGAAGTGCCTGTGACGTTCGGCGCGTCGAGATAGACCGCGCCGCAGGTATCTACGCAATACGGTCCCCATTTGTTTTGGTGGCTATCGAGGGGAGACGCCTTGGCTGAGGGAGAGATTGAAAGTATCCGCGCAATACTGTCTTCAAAGCCTCGTCCGATCGGATGGGAGCAGCGAAGGCAACGTCTCGATGAGGTCGGCTCAATTTGGCCGGTGGCGGACGATGTAGAGCTGCGAACAGTCGGTTGCGGAGATGTAGCAGGGGAATGGTCGCTTTCGCCTGGGGCGGACGCCACACGGGTACTTCTGTATTTTCATGGCGGCGGCTACTGTTCGGGCTCAATTGCGAGCCATCGACGCCTTGTTACAGAGGCCGGGCGCGCCGCTGGTATAAGCACGTTGGCGATTGCCTATCGGCTAGCGCCGGAACATCCGTTTCCTGCTGCGCATGACGATGCCATGATCGGTTGGCGGTATCTGCGCCAGCAAGGCATCGACGCGCGGAATATTGTAGTTGGCGGCGACAGCGCCGGCGGCAATCTCACGATCGCCCTGATCAACGCCTTGCGAGAGGCGAACGAAGATTTGCCGGCGTGCGCGTGGCTGATTTCACCCTGGACTGATCTCACCATGTCCGGAAAGACGTTGGAGAGCAAAGATCATATCGATCCAATTATCCATCGTGGCTACCTGGTGGAGCTAGCTGATGCCTATGCTCCCACATCACTCGACCGCAGGAACCCACTTCTTTCCCCTTTGTTTTCGGTCCTTGCAGGATTTCCACCGACGCTCATTCAAGTCGGCTCTGCTGAAACATTGCTCTCGGACTCAACACGTTTTGCGGAAGCTGCCGCGGAAGCCAACGTTGCGACGACTTTGGAGGTGTGGCCAGAAATGATTCATGCGTGGCCTCTCTGGAATGCCGGCCTTACGGATGCACGGCTGGCGCTCAAATCAGCCGGACAGTTCATGAAACGCAGGTTGTTAGATCGAGTCCCCTAGGCTTATGAGAATTGCAAGGTTTCGGCATTTGCAACAAGCCTAGGGTCTGACGAGATTTGCCGACTGTCTCGGTAGATTGGCAAGCTGCCCTGAAGCAGACCCTTTGGCTTTGACCTTTGTCTTTTGAGTGTCACCTGAGAGATGTTCCGCCGTCTCACGCAACAGATCGATTGTCTGCAGCGTGACCTCCGCATGCCGGGACGGGATCAAAATCCCGGCCTCCTGGAAGGCTTCCAAAATAGCGATCCTTAGATCCGCGGTCACGTTGCCGCCCGCACGCACATCGACAAAAGCGTAAAGTTTGAACGTGAGGCCATCTACCCCAAAATCTTCAAAATCGAACGACGGCGCAGGCAGTGTCAGGACGCTGGGATGGTCCTGCGCGACCTTGAGCAGAATCGATTTGACCGCCCGCGGATCGGAGCCATTCGCAACCTTAACCGGGATCGCGATACGACGTCTGTTATCGCGCAATGTCCAGTTCTTCACCTTCTCCGTGATGAAGTAGGAGTTCGGAATCACAACACTCGCTCGCTCAGACGTCTCGACCTCGGTCGAACGCACGCTGATCTTGCGAACATAACCCTCTTCGCCTCCGACGACGACCAAGTCACCGACCCTGATGGGGCGCTCAGCCAGAAGGATCAGCCCCGACACGAAATTATTGACGATACTTTGCAAACCGAACCCGATGCCGACGGAGAATGCGCCGGCCAGGATCGCGAGATTGGATAGGTCGAAGCCTGCGTAAGAGAAGGCCACAAGCGTTGCGATGACGACGCCGCCGTATCCCACTCCAACGCGAATCGAATCGCGAAGGCCGCCCGAAATACCCGCCGCCTTGAGAACCCGCTCATCGAGCCAGCCCTGGAAAAGTCGCGCGGCGCCATAGGCGAGCCCGAACACCATCACCGACGCGAGGAGCACCGCAATGGATACTTGGGTGTTGCCAACCCGGAAACCGAAGAAGAGCTGCGAGTACCAGTCGTAGACTTCCGGCCAACTGTACCCCCACTGGAGTAAAATGAGGGGCACCGACAGTATGACCACGATGGCTTTAAGGAGCAGGCCAATCGGCAGAGCCAACTGCTCGTGCCGCTGGTGTTGCTCACCAAAGCTTTCCTTGAGCCAGCGGCCTGTCGCTGCACGGTCGTCGCCCAAGCCCTGCATCAGCCCATCGACCCACAGCAGCAGGAGGTAGGCAAACGCCATAATGGAGACGGTTACGACCAATTGTTGCGCGAGAAACCGGGCAAGCGCCAGGTATCCGGCAAATGTCGAGATGATGATCGCGACAACTGCAATCCAAACAGGGGCCCGCAGCACGGCGAGGAGCCGCGGTGAGAGGCTTTGGTCCTGGTGCTGCCCCTCTAGCGGCGTAAGAAGGATGGCAACGATGATTCCGGCCAAAAGCAGGCTCGACGGAAGCGCAACCGCGATCGTCAGCGCAAAGGGAGCCTGCACAACACGGGTGACCATGTAGAGCAAACTGGTCACGCCGTACACGATTGCGAGCGCCAGAAGGAGTCCGCAAATTCGACGTGCTGTGCGATCAGAGACGGGGATCAACCGCCAATGCGGCATCCTCGGTGCGAACGCGCTGATGACGAGCACGCTGACCGCGAGAACGGTGATGATGGATTGCGCAGTCGTGTACAGCAGCCAATCGACACGTTTAGGCAGTTGATGCGTGTCGGCGACCAGCCCGTAGAGGAAAGCGATCGGCAAGACCGGCAAGAGCCACAACAAGGCGATGGCGCCCGCGACTGCAGCCCGCCGCCAGAATGGCTGATCAACGTCCTCGGATCGCCGGCGGCGCAACCGCCAGGTTCCCAAGGCGGCGGCAACAGCGAGCCCGAGCATGAGCAGTCCGGATTCGAAAACGAGGAGCTTCACATCGTCCTGATCGCCAAGACTGCCCCACCAGTCGGCCACGATGTCGCGAACGCGGTATGTGGCCAATGGAACATAGTTCGGCACACTCGACCAGGTCTCGGACGAGTAAATGCCAGGTAGCGGCTGCAACAGGCGCGTCGCGAAATTCTTTCGACGGATGTCTTGGATGGCATCGATGAGCTTGTCGATGCGCAGATTGGCGGAGTCGATCTCCTTCTGACCTCCGGTCAACACCCCATGGTAGTAGGTCCGGTCGGCCCGACTTCGCGCGACGTCGTCCGGCTCGGGTGGTTGACCGGCGGCCGGCGCCGGCCCGAGCAGGCCCAATTGGTCCTTGGCGGCTGCGAGTACAGGTTCAAGTTGCTTGCCAAAGCTTCCAATCTCGCTGCGAACGCGCTGGAGCTTGTCACGGAGGTCGTTCAGTTCGGAATAGCTCAAGCGGGGCTTTTTTAGGTCACCTTCCAGGCGCGAAAGCTCCTGCTCCCAGCCGTTGATACTCTTCTCGATGTCAACGCCGACATTTTTGTTGGCACGTGTAACGATCTCGGCCGTGTTGAGCGAAGCAGCAGGCTGTTTTGCTGGCTGCGCGGTGGCTGGCGCATCCGAAGGAGAATCTGCCCGCTGCGTCACATCTGGTTTGGGCGATGTCGGCGCCTGTGCGGTCTGAGCCTGAGCGCCGGCCACAACCAGCATAGAAAAGAGACTCAACGCCCACGCTACGACCCACAGTCGGCGGATCATCGGCAGTTCTCCCTTATTCGATGGCAACTTTGAAATCCAAACGGTAGATTCCCCTCAGCCGTCTCCGAAAACTTGATGGCCAGACAATGACCAATTGTGCGATTCCGGGGTCAGCTATGGTGGTGCGTGTATCGTTTGAGACCGGCGAACCCACAATCCGAGCCCGCGCGGCCCGTCTCCGCAACTCCACCCGCTCCGACGGTTGCTACCGCTTTGCCCTATTGCTCCAAAGGAATCACTGAATAGCCTGGGAGGATTCGATTCTCACGGTCAAGGGCCGCCTTGGCGCAGTCTCGAGCAGCTGCAAGCGGCAAGGCAATGGCCCATTTGGGAGGTATCTTCGCGACGAATCGGGAATCTATCCGATCAATTGGTGTTGATCTCCTCCGCGGCGGGATCTTGAATATTATAAAGGGGTATCTTGTAGTGCTTACGCGCCCACATGCATATTCAAGATAGTAGGGTATCTACTCTGTGAATAGTGAGCAGCACAATGACGCGCAGAACCGTGCTTGGCGAGGTGTCACTGACCGGTTCGGAAGCAAGCTGCGATCAGCTTTACTGGAATCGCGCTTCGGATCTTCTTTTTGCTGTGCGTCCCTTGGGCGCGGGAGGCTTTGCGTATGAGGCCATCAATCCAGCCTTCGAGGCTGCCCTTGGAATTTCGTCACGGAAGATCAGGAAACTGGATGTCTTCGACTATATGGGCGCGGAAGACGCTCGATTAATTTGCTCAGCTTTCCAGGCATGTCTTGCACAAGGGAGCGAAGTCAGGGTCCGTCACGGACTTGCATTTGGAGGTTCAAGGCATGACACGGAGACGACGGCCGTTCCGGTCATCCAGCCAGACGGCTGTGTCCGATTGATCGGTAGCCACCGGATCTTGCGCGGGGAGGATGACATTCGTAGGAATGTTAGCCTTGCTTCCATTCAGGAGGACATCCATCAGCGGTTCGCATCCGAGCTCCATGACTCCACGTGCCAGCACCTGATTGCCGCAAGCCTTAGTCTCATGCGAATGCGCGCCCACCCAGGCGCTTCGATCAATGCCGAGAGACTTTTCGATGAAGTTGATGCATCCATCGGCGAGGCGTTAAAGGAAATCCGCGCATTCACTTATTTGCGGTATCCTCAAGCACTGACGGTCGATGGATTGAAAACGACGATCGAGTGCTATGCGCGAAGTTTCGCCACGCGAACGTCGCTGGATGTCAGTACGAAAATCACGCGCGCTGTCGACCGATTGCCAAAAGAGCATCAGCGTTTATTGCTACGGGTCACCCAGGAAGCGCTTACGAACGTATTTCGGCACGCGAAGGCCACCAAGGTCAAGATTGTCCTTGAGGCAACTGATGCTCACATCCGCCTTATGATCAGCGATAACGGATGCGGCCTGTTAGCCGCGCGTGCGGGCCGCGGCGTGAAGGCAATATCCACCGGTGTTGGAATTCCGACAATGAGCGCGAGGCTGAAACAGATCGGCGGCAGACTCGAAATCCATTCAGATCCGGCAGTGCCGCACTCTGGCACGACGGTATATGCTGTGTTCGCTCATGGCTTTACGACGAAGGTGCGTAAACGGAAGACGGTAGCGGCGCCTGCCAAGGCCAAAGCAAATACGCCATAAAACGCAGAGTTTAACGATTCCCGGGGTCGCGGGCCGAAGTCAAACTCGTGCCACTGGTCGCGAATTGCCGCTTTTCCCAGAATAGAATCTCGGTGAGGGTGCGGACATATTTTGGGACGCCAGATCCATTAATGGGATTCGCCATCATAGATAGTTCTACCTAGTGATTTATCCTGAGGTTCGAGAATGTCCTCCGGAGAACTTCTGGAAGATGAAACGAATTCTCATAGCGGACGCCATGCCGCCGTCCGGCTTGGGTTGCGTGCGGTGCTTGAGCAGCGTCCCGGTTGGGAGGTCATTGCCGATGTGGATGACGGCAGGAGGGCGTTCGAGGTCGCCCTTGAGAAGCGCCCCGACGTTGCAATCCTGGACTTCTCGCTCCCGCATATGACGGGAGTCGAAGTTGCGCGACTCATCAGCAAACATTTGCGGGAGACGGAAGTCCTAATCTTTACTGTGCATGAGTCCAGGGTGCTGGCACAGGAAGCGTTTCGGGCCGGTGCGCGCGCATATCTGGTCAAATCTGACGCAAACAAGATGTTGTTGGCGGCCGTAGAGGCTTTAATGATGCATAGGTCGTTCGATGATGGGCGGTTTAGCGCCGGGCCGCGCCGCGAACAGAACGGCGCGGACGCAGGGGGCCAGAAGCTCTCTCCGCGCGAGCGGCATGTGGTCACGCTGGTGGCCGAAGGCTACAGCAATAAAAAGATTAGCTCCCTCCTCAATCTCAGTGTGAAGACCACCGAAGCTCATCGTGCGACGGCCATGCGGAAATTAGAGATCAATTCAATCGCAAGCCTCGTGCGATACGCGGTGAGGTCCAACATGATAGAGCCGTAACAGACCGGCGATTGATCTTTCCAATAATCGCAGGACTTGAGGAAATATTCTCACCTCACTTCGTTTGCGGGCATGGATTGGACCAGCAACAATCTCTGATGAGGTGGACATCACGTAGTTCATCGCGGAATCGTTGGCAGATTGGCCCGGATGCGCTCAGAAAAATCTGATTTTCCGTCGGCGGCCTGCGCGGCTTCATTGATGAGAGAGCGTCGCCTCAGTTCTTCGAACGGCAACGTCGTGTCCACTCGGCCCGAGTGATAAAGATAGCTATCGATCAATCCGTTGAGCAGGTGGCGGATATCGAACCGCCCCTGCCTGCCTGCGGCATTGGCGTAGCGGATAATATTGATGGTGCAGCTATTGGTCAGCAGGTGATAGAATTCAGGCGTGTCGGCAAGTTCGTTGATCCGGTTCAGATAGACAAGAAATAGCCGGCGCGCACTCTCCGCAGAGGTATTCAGGCGATATAAATATACCGGTTCGTGGCGGTGATTGGTGCGCACACCCACCAGGTCACGTTCGCTGCCGACTATGTAGATCAATTCAAATTGCTTGAAGAGGGAGGCGACGGGCGCAAAGCCTTCGCCAACCTCCGGCCGTGTTTCGATGGAGATGCTCAACGGCTCGGCATTGTCGAATATGAAGCTCACGAAGGTGTGCCCGACTGGCCCCTCAGCAAAGTAGGCTACGTAGAAGTCGAGACCGGTCAGATGAGACAGCTGAACATCCCGCTCCTGGTAGCGGACCGTGAAGTCGCTCCGGCTGCGATAGTCGAAGTCGCGGACGCCAGTGAAGTGCACATTGTCGCCGTCGATGATGGCTCGTGGCATCACCGCGACTTCCTGTCGCCAGGGACGATCATGCGAAGGGGGAATGGCTATCCACCATGCGACCACGCCGACGAACAGCAGAGCCGCCATCACGGACATGCGTCGCCGATGGGAAAACCAGATGGCCCAAATCGTGAACGCTGCAAAGACTATCGCTAGCGCGATGCGTAATCCGGGCCATGGGAGATTTGAATAGTAGATGGCCAGAGTCGCCCATGTGAGGGCCAGAGCGAGACAGAAAAAGCCAAAAGCCTTCTTCAGCCAGCGCAAAGATGAAGTCAGAAACCTGAAATGCACACTCATGGCTTCTTCCACCAGCGTCGTCGAACTATTACAGATGCCGAACGTAAGATCGCATCAGATATCATGAACAGCGGCATGCCAGCAAACGACTGTCTGTCAGGTTTTATTTGCCAAGCGCGATTCGCCAAATCGTTGCCGGTGATCAAAACTAATCTTGTGTCCATCTCTTGCTTCCGAACGCCGTTGCGCTACCATCGCAATATATATTTTCAAGCAATGAAGTGTTGCGCAATCCGACATCGCTTCAAGGCGCATCGCTGATGAAAGTTGGCAGCATAGTTCGCGATCGTCCGGTACTGTTTTTGTACGGATTGATGATTGTTACGCTTGCGGCGTTACTGCCGATTCCACCCTTGCTGCAGAACCAGGACTATCATCAGTTTGCCGATCAGCGCGAAGTGTTCGGCATACCGAATTTCTGGAATGTCGTGTCCAATCTTCCATTTATCGCCGTGGGCGCGGTTGGTCTCGCGCAGTTCGGACGCAGCGCAACAACTTTCGTATTATTTGGCGGAATTTTCCTAACCGGGTTCGGCTCATCCTATTATCATCTCAATCCCAGTGACCAGACGTTGTTCTGGGATCGATTACCGATGACGCTTTGCTTCGCCGCGATACTTTCGGCGGTGGTTGAGGAGCGCGTGGATCCAAAGGCCGGCGCGGTGTTGCTGCGGCCGCTGCTTGCAGTCGGCATTTTCAGTCTTCTGATGTGGCGCTGGACAGATGATCTGCGACTATACGCGTGGGCTCAATTTTTCCCATTTACTGCACTGGTGTTAATTCTAAGCCTGTTTCCGCCCAAATACACCGGCGCTTCCTACTGGGGCGCCGCTGTGGCACTTTATGCATTAGCCAAGTTGCTGGAGCATTATGACCATCAGGTTTATTCATTCGGTGGAATTCTTAGCGGACACACGCTGAAGCACCTTGCTGCGGCATCCGCCTGCTTCGCAATTCTGAAGCTATTCCAGGTGAGACGGCCGCTGGAAGCTATTGCTCGTAGTGATTAGCTCCGCCCGGCATCGTGATGAACTGAACGATGGTCGACTTCCGGGACGACATTGAATGGGATTGAAATCGCGGCGCAGATTGATCGTCTCTCCGGATTCTGCCGGACCGTTTGGGAGTATCCCTCATGTCTCTGTTCGGGGTTTCTTCCGATAGACGTTGATGGGATGCCGCTATTAGCTTCAATGGGCCGGCAAGTCCGGATGCCATGCTGCAATTTCGGAAGCGATTTGATGGTAACCGGTGAAGTGCGGGATTGAGTGCGTGATGACTGCTTCGCGCTGTCTTGCCAGCGCCCTCAACACCCTCAGCCAGGTTCGGTTAACAATGCGAGGCGTGCCTCTTACGCGCAAGCGATCAGACACTTGTGTACACCGAGCTGACAGTCCTAGTTGTTAGGCGTTTCTGCTCTCATGTTGAGCGTAGTGCTTCGGAACTAATCTTCGGCCGCGTATGCTGAACTGCTGGCCTAATCCGGAGGGCGCCAAACGGACGACGCCGATCGCGGCGTCGCACTTCCGGATCGTCGAGATATCGTTATGAAGCGGCGCGTGATCAAAGTTCCCACCCGTGGGGGAGTGCCCATGTCAGATTCAGCCAAAGATAGAGATATTCTTGATCGGCGCGACTTCATGACCGGCTCCATCGCCGCTGCTGGGGCGGCGGCCATCGTCATCGGGGAAGCCGCCACCGCGACCGCGCAGCAGACTTCTGGAAAAGAGGAGGCGAGGGCCGGAACCATCTATACAGGTGAAACGGTTCAGGAGAGAAAGGTTGTCAGCCGGCTTGATGTTGCGGATCTCGAGCCCGGAAAAAAGCACCAGCTCTATTTTCAAGGTGTGCAGGCGCCGGGCGGCCAGTGCTGGTACGTGTCGGTCGTCGTGGCCAAGGGCGCTCGACCCGGCAAGCGTTTCACGTTGACCAGCGGCGTGCATGGCGATGAAATGAGCTCGATCCGCACGGTGCAGGCTGTGATGGAGCAACTCGATCCGAAGCAGATGTCCGGGACGGTCATGGCTGTGCTGGACATCGCGCGACCGGCCTTGGAGAGCATGCAACGCCGATGGCCCAATTCTGGGCGCGGCATCGGCCTCATCGACATGAATCGCGAGTGGCCGGGAAACGAGAACGGGGCGAGTGCCACGAGCCGTCACGCTGGCCTTCTATTCAACCGGCTTCTGAAACCGAACTCCGACCTTGCGATCGACTTCCATACCGGAGCTACGGGCCTGGAAATTGCTGCGTTCATTATCGGCGATCGCAGTATCCCCGACGTGAAGACCATGACGGACCTCTATCCCATCGGGCAAATGTGGGACGATGCCGCCTATCCCGGGGTTCTGCATAATGCGTTCGTCGACGCTGGCATCCCGTGCTTCACACCTGAAGTCGGCGCCGCGCGGATTCTCAACGGTGGCATGATCGACCTGTTTGTCGAAGGCACCACGAACGTTCTGAAGCATTACGGTGTGATCGGTGGCGCGATTGGGCGGACCGCGGCGGATGCCGGCATGAAGATCGGCAATGGGGCAGCTCCGATCATAGCAACCCACGGCGGTCTCATCGAATATCTGGCGAAGCTCGACGAGGAGGTCAAAGCCGGCCAGAAGATTGCCGTGCAACGAAACATGTTCGGCGAGACTGTTGCAGAATATGTTGCTGCGCAGAACGGGACATTGGCCGCCTATCGCACCGACTCGATGTCGGAGCCAGGGAACATATTGGCGTTCATTATGGTCCGCGAGCCGGATACTCCCGCTCGGCGTGGCGTGCATGCCGATACCGAACACTCTTATCCAGAATAGTGGATCGTCAAGATATGGAAAAAAGGGCGCCGAGGTTACAACGGCGGCAGCGGATGACTCTCGCTAATGACGATTTCGCCTCCATTAAATGAGGGGCAGTCGATGAACGACACCGTGCCAAATCCGAGTCGATTTGAAACCGGTCACAGCGTCCAGCTTCTCCTTGCGGTCTTTCTGATAACCGCTGCGCTTTACCTCGCGCGACCATTGTTTGAACCCATAGCCTTCGCACTCTTCGGTATGGCGCTCGTCTGGCCGATTCAAAAGGCGCTTGAGGCAAGGCTTTCGAAGTTTGCCGCGTTGTCTCTCACCATTCTTCTGACGCTTGTCATCATGCTCGTGTTCACGATGGCTATCGTCTGGAGCATTGATGACGTGGTCCACTGGACAATCGCCAACATCGCGAGCATTCAAGCCCTTTACGAGCGATGGACCCTGTGGCTGGCAGGGTACGGCATTTTCATCACGGAAGGGGTCGGTCAGTACGATGCCAGTGCGTTCGTCGGCGTCCTTCGGACGATCGCGTCTGGAGCGAATTACTTTTCCGGGTTCAGCATTGCTGTATTTCTCCTGCTTACGTTTGGTCTGACGGAACTGGACGATTTCAGAACGCGACTGGACTCGTTGGCACCCAAGATCGGGCAGGATATCTGTCGAACGACTGCAGAGATCGCCGGGAAAATTCGCAAATACATGATGATACGAACCACGGCCAGCATAGTAACAGGCTTGGCGGTCTTCGCTTTCACGTTCTCGATCAGCCTCGACCTGGCAACGGCCTGGGGGATCATTTCTTTCGTATTGAACTATATTCCATATGTAGGCACGCTGGTTGCGATTGTTCTTCCGGTGCTTTTCGCCAGCGTGCAGTTCGAATCCTGGCAGATGGCGCTATTTGTATTTTTTAGCCTGTACCTGATCCAATTTTTGATCGGAAGCTATCTTGAGCCGATCATCGCCGGTAGAACTCTCGCGATATCGCCGTTCGTGATGCTGGTTGCATTCTTTTTCTGGGCATTTCTCTGGGGGATACCAGGTGCATTCATAGGCCTTCCCGTAACAATCGCGCTCCTGACGATTTGCGAACAACATGCCTCACTGAACTGGCTGGCCAAATTGCTTTCAGCGGATTGAGGCGAAAGGACCATGACCTTTGTGACGCTGTCTCAAGAGCGCTTGACAATTTACCGCTGGCCTTGAGTGCGTCAGAGCCGATCAACATCGTTAGAGCGGTCCCAATAGTTTCCTAGCAAGAGATTGCGAAGCGTTGGCGTCCTGTCAGTCGGCCGTGCGAATTTGAGGTTTAGCCAACCTTCCGTGCGCGCGTCTCGTGGCGAAATGCCGAACTCTTTCTTGAACATACGGCTGTATGTGGAGGGATCCATGAAGCCATATTGCTCAGCAATGGCGAAGATCGATCGTCCGTCCGAACTGTCGGCCAGCGCGTCACGCGTCTTGCACAGGCGCGCACGCCGAATGTAATTCGCAACGCCTCCAACCGACTCGAAAATTCTGTACAGCCCGGAACGCGATACGCCGATCTCACGGCAGAGCAGGTCCGGCGTCAATTTTGGATCCGACAGGCGCTTCGCGATGATTTGAGAAGCGCGGTTCATGAGAACGACTTCGATCGGGCGCTGCGCCTCGGCGATCCGGTCGCGTGATGGTGCGAGACATGCGGCGAGCAGGCTGGTGGTTGCCGCAGCGATGTTCAGCGCGTCGGTACTCCTCAGATGAGGAAGCGAGCGATGCAGAAGAAGCATGTAGTCCGTCAGGAGTTGTTTCGAATTCCTGCGTATTTCAATTGTTGACGACTGGATGAAATGCAGATTGCGGGGCAGAACAAAAGCAAGGAAATCGGTTTTCTTTGATATGTATTCGAATGGGTCCGCGAAAGACTGCAAGCCTAAATCTCCAGCTTCAAAATCGTCTCTGGAATTCTGAGCTTTAGGTAACAGTAGGGTCAAATACCAATTGTCTATTGTGGGTCTGCTCAAATGCCGCCAACCAAATTGGCAATAGGGCAATGTGAGGTAAATGAAAGTCAACTTTCCAAAGTCCCACACCATTTGATGCGCCAGAAATGAGGAACACTCTTCTTGGAAAAGCGTGACTTCGGCAATGCCCGCGTACCAACTGCGAAAGAAGTCGAACTGCTCAGGGGGCAAAACGGAAGATGTGTTCATGTCGAGTGCGCATCGCAGCGGCTGCTCGCTGCTCGCCTTTAGTAGCTCGACTGCGGGAATCAGAGCATTCATGGCAAATTACCTCCAAATTGCAGGCATTCGCGCTATCAGCAGATGGACTACTCTAACACCGGGAGCCGGTGGGAACCAGATGCCCTGGCTCGACGGCCATCAGCCGTGTGGCTGGTTTGGCCGGCGTCTGCGACCGCATCTTGAATGTAAGATCCAGATCGTCTTCAGGGTGCGACCAGATTCTTGCGGATGGCATAACGGACTAGATCGGCTGTCGAGGACATACCCAGCTTTCGCATGGCCGATGCGCGATGGGTTTCTACGGTCTTCACGCTGAGCTTCAGAATTCCGCTGATGGATCTGTTCGTATGCCCTTCCGCAATGAGTTGAACGATGCCTTGCTCGCGCGGAGTGAGCACGACGTCCAGCTTGTTTTGCTTGTTGGTCTGATAGTGATGAAGTAATTTCTCCATTAGAACGCCGGTGAAATAGGGCCTGCCGTCCAGTAGTGCCTCGATTGCGGCAATCAAATGTTTTCCTGCATCTGACTTGAACAGCAAGCCACGAACGCCGGCCAAAATGGCCTCAGTCAACAACTCCTCATTTTCGTGCATCGTGAGGACCAAGATCGCGGCCTGCACACCCTTTGACTTGAGGCGGCGGCTTACTTCCAGCCCATTCATCAGTGGCATTGAATAATCTACGATGACGACGTCAGGCCGCGTTTCTAACGTCAGCGCGACAGCCTGCTCTCCATTGACGGCCTCTGCGCTGACGATCCAGTCGGCTCGCGTTTCGACAAGCGCGCGAAGTCCGGAGCGAACCACTTCGTGATCATCTGCTATGACGAAGCGCTTCACGGCGTCGTTCCCGTTTTCCGGCTCATCAACGTCGGGCAATAAAGAGCGCGATCAACTGCAAACCAGCAGTTACATTAGTGGCAACACCGGTGAATATCCCACAAAACCCTGAAAATTCCGGCCAAATGTACTGACTACCGCTCTTAGATGGCATGATCGAACGGCAGCCTGAGCGCATTGTACTCACGGTTCTGCCTGTGGCGAGGATCATTTGTTGGTGTGATTGCTCAGCACGAAATTTGGTCGTCGTTAAGGAACGGCGAGCCTGCTTCCTAGGGAAATCCCTGATGGGCAAGACGGGCTTCGGCAATCTAGGATGCTGGTTCACTCTAGGTGGCTCGGCGGGCTGGCCGATTGATGAACGACATGAAAACAGGCGGAACGTTCCGATCGGCGATGATCCCCCAGCAAGCCGCGAATCGTCAATGAGGCACCGATGGATGAAATTGAAGCTACACGAGACGATCGAACGAACCCTTCGGTGGCGCGGTCGCCGGTGACCCGCTTCGTTAGGGAGCAGTTTCCTTTTATCGTTGCACTGGTGCTGTCTATCGCCGGGGTCGCGTATACGAACGCGTCGCGCCAACCCCTCGTCGGCTATTGGGAATTTCTGGCAATCGCGATCGGCGTCACCGGCGTGATCAGCAAGTGGTCACAGGTGCACAGCAGAGAGGCGCGATGGCAACTCGTCTGGACCCAGGCGCTACACTGGATCGCTGTCTTAGTTGCGATGAACATCATAATACTGTCGGGCGTTAGTCAATTTCTGACGACACCAGCAATCAGTCTTGTTCTCCTTACGCTGCTTGCGTTGGGGACATTCCTCGCGGGCGTGAGCCTTCTGTCGCTACAGACCGCTTTCCTCGGTCTTGCGATGGGCGCAGCGGTTCCAATGATATCCTGGCTGAAGCAGTCTATTCTCTTATTTCTGCTGGCGGCTGTCTTTCTGATCGGCCTCGGCATCACGTTCTGGTTTCGCAATAGCGGTCAAACGAGCGCCGCATCCAGCCGACACAAAAGCCCCGATGAGATTTAGATGATGAGTCAGCGTCTCGCGACCATTTGCGTGTCTGCTTTGATTTGCATCGTTGCTCTTCCCGCCAATGCGGAGAGATTCAGGGTCGGCAGGCTTTTGTGCGCCAGTACACCGCGCGTTGGACAAGTTTTCGGCTCGGCGCAGGACTTGCGTTGCGTATTCCGGGCGGGAAACTCGGGGCGGCAGTACGTCTATGAAGGGAGGATCAGGCGCGTCGGTCTTGACCTCGGAGTGACCAGCGGAGCGGTCCTTTCGTGAGCCGTTCTTGCTAGGAACTCACGCATCGGTCCCGGCACCCTGCGCGGCAATTATGTGGGTGTCAGCGGTAATATCGCATTTGGGCCGGGCTTTGGAGCCAACGCGCTGATCGGTGGATCCCGCCGCACGATCATCCTCCAACCGCTATCGACCGAAAGATCGGTCGGGCTGAATTTCGCGGCAAGTGTTACCAATCTGACGCTCGGTTCAAGTCCGGCACGTTAGATCGGTGCACAATCGGATATTTTCCCTGCCCAAGTAGTTCCTCGTTCTTCGAGATGATTTTTGCCGGTCCGCCCATCATGTCCACGTATAGTGGCGCGGAGTCCTTCGGTGATAACGGGATCAGGTTAGCCGGATTGCCGTCGTAGTGGCCGAGGAAACGGTTGATTACCGCTCGCGCGTTGTTCTGCACATCCCCATGGTAGCTCCGCGCAGCCCACTGATCGCGCAGGCTCTTCGGCACCTCATACACGTTGTGAATCTCGTTGATAGTGACGCCTCGGGCAGCGTAGTGCAGCGCCTGCTTATTCAAGTTGGCGTAGGCGTCGCGTTGCGCGCGCAACACCTCTTGGATGCGTGCGTTGCCCCAGCGCGGCCAGCTGTGTCATCGTCATCGCTACTCCTTGTAATGCGCTCTCATCCAACTGACGCTTGAAGCTGAACAAAAATTGAAAAGGCGGACAACAGAAAAACTCCTAGGTAACCTTCGGCAATTACTAGGACCCGTTGCTGCTTGCCGCTGACAACCCCACGATCTTTTTATGGTCACGACTCTGTCAATATGACCTGGCGAACGATCTATTTGGTGCGGCGACTGAATGACTCGGCATACGCCTCGGTACGCGTATTAATGATCGGGTCATCCGAAGCTTCGATGCCGGTCGTCACATTGGTCGGCAGGAATAGCAGATCGTTCTCGATCTTCTTCGTATCCAACGCCTTGATGACTGCGATTTCTCCGAGTTCTATCGTCGGACGGCTATCCAGCCAGACTTTCGTAGCGTCCGCGGTTGGATCGTCAGCGGCGGCAACCTGCACCAAAAGGTGAAACTTGACCGGTCCTGCTTCGAGTGACGCCCGTAGATTGTCAGCTAATGCATTCGGAGGACGCTTCGCCGCCTCCTCGTCGGTTACGTAGGCCGGGCCGCTCTCCGGTACGATGCGATAGCGGCCAAACTTGCTCGTTTTTTGCGTGTTGGTAAACTTGAACGCGTTCACGCCGAAGAAGGGTTGCGTGCCGTAACTGACAGCCACAGGCCGAGGCGTGGTGACAAACGCTGCTGCCGCAGGGTGAATCGACAAGAATTTCTCGACCGGCGTCGGCTTGGGGACATTGGGACCGCTCGCACCGACGGCTTGGAGCAGAGCTAGAAAATCCTCGCCGGTTGCCACCGGAAACCCGTTGGCCGATATACAGACAATGTCTTGCTCGCTGCCATCCGAGAGACGAAACTTGATGGCCATGCCGCGGATACCGCCGGTCGAAGGGTGGGTGTCGGGCGCATCAGGGACGCCGCCTGCATTTGAGAATCGAATGACCAACGGCGTCGGAGCGCCTTTGAGAAATACAGCCGAGCTGAAGGAGTCCGCGCCTTGCGCCGGCGTGAAGATACCTTCAAACACGGCACCCTTGGCGTGGTTCGCGCGAACGCCCGTATGCTGGCCGTAGCGCGCGTTCATTTGATTGACCAGCCGAACGCCAAGCGGCTCGTCTTCGGCGCAAACGTTGGTAGCTCCTACCGCGATCGCCGCGAAGAATGCGATGCTCATAGCAAGACGTTGAAACGATCGCACGATGATCCTCTCTGATTACGAGAAGCGTATAAGGAAAGCTGCTAAAGGAGAACAGAACACCAGCGGTGAGTCTAAACTAAATCGCACGCCCAATATAGTCGGAACGGCAGACTGAAAACCATTTGCTCATCGTATTGGCTTCCTTCCTTCAATGCCGACGGTCAGCGCGAAGGTCCAAACGCCTTACCTCCATCCCCGCCATGTGCCGCTGGAAACGCGAGCGCGAGATAAGAGGCCGAGCCCGCGACGGTGCCAATGAGGAGGCTCGACATCATGCCGATACGCGGGATCAGCCAACCGGCCATGAAGGTGGCACCAAGCGCGATCCAGAAACCGAAGACCTCGGTCACGGGCGCGATGTCGGTATTTGTGAATCCCTGGTGCTTGAAGAGCGGCACCGATGAGGACAGCCGCCTGTTTCTCCGGTGGACGCACGCTCGTGATACGCCAACCGTCGAGCACCAGATCGAGCGTTGCGCCCGCGATTCCGAGTGCGATTGAGAAACCGACTGTCCACCAGATCCAATATCCTGGATTGCCAAAAGCGATCCCGGTCAGCATGGCCATGACAGCGAGAATGGCCACAATCAACCAACCGCGCCGCCGCCCGAGCATACGTCCGATTATCGGCGGATCGTATTGATCGAGAAATGGCGTCACACGAACTTGAATTTGTAAGCGAGGGTCAGCTTTGTTGACGCGAGGGGATCGTCGCTCCAATGTGCTACGGCTGGTCCAAGAAGTTCTTGGAGGCCGGTAAACGCGATTGACGGGCAATACATCCGCTCCGCGACCTTTGGCAAAGTGAAGGACTTTGGCGAGAGCTTATGGATGGACGTTTGATGAGGGGCGGGGGCTTCTCACGACGGAAGTATACCGACGCGCATGGAATAGGCCGTCACGTCGCGACGGAAATCGACGATCATTCGTTCGAATAGTGCGAATGCTTCAAGCTGAAATTCCGCAACGACCTTGTGCGGCGGAAGCCCGCGGTCGCCGATCCTGCGCTTGAGATGGTCGAGGCGTTCCGATTGCTCTGACCAGAGGTGATCGATTAGCGCCATCATCAGCCGGCGAAGGATATCAATAAACATCGTCTCACCCATGCTGGCTATCTTGCCGTCGATCCAGCGATCGGCCGCCGCAGTGATGAGCTGGGTGAGGACCTTTGCGTCGGCTTTGGGATCGCTCGATGGAGGTCTGATATCAATGGCAAGAGTCAGGACGGACCGGATGGCGTGATCCAGCCCGGCAATGTCCCATGGAGCGGTTGGCGTGGCGAAACGATTTATCAGGTCGTCGACCGTCTCATGACGCAGGCGCTTTACCAACATGAGCGTGTCGCTTCCATCGCGGATGCTTTGCCGCAAATCGAAAACGTTGTCGCGCTGGCGTTGAATGATTGTGTCGAAACGCAGGAGTCCAAGGCGGCGATCGAAACTGCGCATTTCATGCCGCTTCTGCGCCGCCTCGATCAGGAGGGTCGCAACCGAAGGCGCGATCGTGGCGGCTTGTTCTGTTAACAGTGTTGGTGGCGCGTTGATCGCAGCAGTCCGCAGAAACTCGTCTTGAAGCGAGGCGTGAATAACCGATCGCCCCGGATCGCCTTGCCTTCCGGCACGACCGCGCAATTGTTCATCCATCCGCCCGTGATCGTGATGGGTGGTGCCGATAACCAGCAGCCCGCCTGCGGCAATCACCCTGGCGCGTGTTAGCGCATCGGCGTGTTCGCCGCCAAGCCGTATATCCGTGCCCCGGCCGGCCATTGCGGTGGCGATCGTCACCGCGCCCGGAGCGCCGGCTTCAGCGATGATCTGGGCTTCGCGGGCGTGATGCTTGGCGTTAAGGACGGAGAAGGTGCGGCTTGAACCTGGATTCTGAGCTGGTGCGTTTTGCTGCCGCCAGCCGTTGGCTTCAAGCATCGCTGCCAATGCTTCCGATCGTTCGATTGATGGAACGCCGATCAGCACGGGCTGACCGCGCGCGGCGGCGTCTTCCAACTCCCGCAGGATCGCTTGAAACTTACCGGCGGCGGTGGAGTGCAGCACGGTTTCGTCGACACGGATCATCGGTCGGTGTGTCGGGATTGAAATCACGTCGAGGCCGTAGATATCTCGGTATTCTTCTGTATCCGCTTTTGCTGTGCCGGTCATGCCAGATAGCTTGGCGTAGCGCTGGAAATAGGTCTGGAACGTGATCGAGGCGAGCGTACGTGTTTCCTCTCCGATGGCGCAACCTTCCTTGGCTTCGAGGGCCTGATGCAGCCCTTCATCATAGCGCCGCCCTGGCATCGGTCGGCCCGTCAGCCGATCGACAATGGTCACGCTGCCGTTCTCAACCACATAGTCGCGGTCGCGCGCGAGCATCACATGAGCCCGCAGCGACTGCATGACGTGGTGGAGCAGCGAGATCGACGCAATGTCATGCAGCGTCGTCGAAGCCTTCAGCAATCTTTGTTGCTGCAGCCGCAATTCGATCTCACTGTATCCCGCCTCGGTCAGCGCGACGCGCCGACGATGATCTATCTCGTAGTGCGAGGGCTGCAACGAGGCGACCTCGGCATCGATCGCGTGATAAAAGCCGGAGTGATCGCCAAGCGGCCCAAACAGCGCCAAGGGCATGCTGGCCTCGTCGATCAGGGTAGCGTCGGCCTCGTCAACCAATGCGAATGCATGGCCGCGCTGCACAGTTTCCGCGGCCGAAAATTTCAGGTTGTCGCGCAGATAGTCGAAACCGAACTCGCTGGCGATGCCATAGGTAATATCGCAACGATAGGCTTCGCGCCGGCTGTCGTCGTCCATCTCCTGCGTGATGACGCCGGTGCTGAGTCCGAGCAAGTCGTAGAACGGCCGCATCCAGGCGGCGTCGCGTTCAGCCAGATAGTCGTTCGGCGTGGCGACGTGAACGCCCCGGCCCGTCAAAGCATTGAGCGCGCAGACGAGCGCGGCGGTTAGCGTCTTGCCTTCACCGGTCTTCATCTCAGCGAGATGACCGTCATGAAGGGCGAGAGCGCCGATGATCTGCACCGGAACAGGGTGCTCGCTCAGCGCACGCCACGCAGCTTCGCGAGCCAGCGCGAAAGCCTCTTGCTTGATCCCATCGATGGCCGAGCCGGCCTGCACCCGCCGGCGCAGTTCGGCAACGCGATCAAGCAGCCCGCCGGAAGATAATCGTCGACAATCCGATTCCTGGGCAAGGATCCGGTCGGCTGTCGTTTCGTATTGTGTCAGTTTCCGACGAGTGCCGAAACTAAGCGCGCGCCTTGCCAGGCGTGGGATCATTGAAACTCAAAAAGAATCGGCATCGTAAAAGCAAACTGAGTACCGCCGACGTCGTTCGGAGGCTGAGGCAAGGGCTGCGCGCGTTGCAGGAGTTCGAGCGTTTCACGATCGAGAGCTGCAGAACCGCTGCCTTTCGCGATTTGGCTGGAAATAACGTGACCATTGCGGTCAACGATGAAGAACACCCGCGCTGTTCCGGTTTCATGGTGGGCCTGGGCATCCCGCGGGTATCGCTTATTGCGCTGAAGGTGAAGGGCCAGCTTCCGTTTCCAGCTCACGAGTGGCGCCTTACGTGCAGCCGCGGCGGTTGGCGCCGTCGTGACGGACGAGGCGACCACCGGTGGCGTTGCGTTCGGAGTCTTTTCTTTCTCTTCTTTTTTCTCCTCCTCCTGTTTCTTCTGCTCAGGAGGGGTCTCCAGCGCAACATCCGGTTCGGCTACCTGCGGAAGCGGCGGTTCGGGCTCCGGCTCCTTCTCGGTCTTGACTTCGGCCTTCTCCTGAGGCGGAGGAGCCTCGTCGGTCTGCATTTGCTCTTCGCCCGGTGCGACGTCTCGGGCCTCGGCGTCGCGGAATGACTCAGTCGTAAAATCGACTTCGATTGCCGTGACGGTATCGAATGTATCTCCTTCGGCCGGAGTCATGAGCAGCGCGGCCGCGACCGCGCCATGTAGCGACAACATTGCAACGAAGCAGGTGCCCCAGCGCAGCATTTCTTTCCGCGTAACGTGGCTGTAAAGGCGCGACATGCTCATTGCGCGGTTTCCCCGGCTCCGCTCGCGGACTCAAGCCCGACCAGGGCGATCTTCAGATACCCTGCAGACCGCAAATCGTTCATCAGCGACATCACCTCGCCATAGGGAACGGTCTTGTCAGCGCGAACGAACAGACGCTTGCTGTGATCCGACGATGTCAGCGAGGCCAGCGAGGCAGCTAGCGCCATACGCGAGAGCGGCGTCTCCCCGACCGCCAGCGTACGGTCGGCCTTGAGCGTAATGAAGATCGGCTTTTCCGGACGTGGCTGGCGCACCGCCGTCGATGCCGGCAGGTCGACAGGGATGTCGACGGTCGCCAACGGCGCGGCAATCATGAAAATAATCAATAGCACGAGAATGACGTCGATGAACGGCGTCACGTTGATGTCGCTGACCTGCGTCATCTCGTCCTCGGACGATGCCGACTGAAGCGAAACGCCCACGGGTGTTACTCCTTACTCCGCAGCTATCCGATGAGGTATCATCTCCGCACGATTGAGATCTCTGCTCACCATGCGCATCAGCTCCGCCGAGCCGTCTCCGAGTAAGCCGCGATAGCCGGTGATGGAGCGCGAAAACATGTTGTAGATCATCACCGCCGGAATCGCCGCGACAAGCCCCATGGCTGTCGCCAGCAAAGCCTCGGCGATGCCAGGCGCGACGACGGCGAGGTTGGTGGTTTGCGTCTTCGAAATGCCGATGAAGGCATTCATGATGCCCCAGACGGTGCCGAAAAGCCCGACAAACGGCGCGGTCGATCCGATAGTGGCCAGAATGCTGGTCCCGCGGGTCATGCGCCGTGACGCGGCCGCCTCAATGCGGCTGAACAGCGAAGCGACTCGTTCCTTGACCCCGTCATGGTTCATGGCGTCCTGCGAACGATGAATCTCAACGCGCGCGGCCTTGGTAAGGATGGCTATATCACTGCCGGACTGCTGCAATATCTTGCTCGCCTCATCGAGTGAGCGAACGTCTTCCACCCTATGAAGGTCGCGCACAAGTCTGCTTCGCGCGCTGAGCAACTCAATTGTCTTGGCAAGCCATACCGACCAGGTCACGACAGAAGCGAGCGCCAGACCGATCATCACCGCTTTCACAATGGAGTCGGCCGCCATGAACATGCCTATAGGCGTCAGTTCATGCGGCAGGATCGATTCGGAGACCTCGACTAGTTCGGTCGCCGGCGGCGTTTGATGTTCGACTGACGGCGTCGCCGGCGCAGCCGATTGCTCGGCGGGAGACGTTTTTGCGTCAGGTACGGCCTGCGACGTGGGTTGCTGGGAATTAAGTTGTGTCGTCTGCGGTGCCGCAGGCGTTGATTGCACGCCTAGCGAAGGATTTTGGCCAGAAGAAACGGCGTCGTGCGAGCCGGGCCGCGATAATGACTGAGCGTAAGCGGGGTGCGGTCCAACCGCCAACATCACCAACATCAAGAGGCTTGCAAGCCCGACCGCTGAAGCCTTTGCGATCCGCATTCGGTCGTTTCTCACCATTGTATGTGAGACATTCAAAGACAGCTTCATGGTGAAAAACTCTACAATCATGCACCGGTCTGGGCCATCCGAGCGGGCCAAGAACGAGTGCGCAGGCATCTGGCGAGTGGTCTAGCGTCTGGACTTTCCAAATCAAACAGGCAAACCGGCAAACATTTTTAGAATCTCTTTAAGAGACGCAGCGAGGAGACGCTGTTTACTCGCGCGGGTTGATTTCGTTTGGGATACGCAGATGGACGGCGTTAGAACTTCTATAAAAGGCTTCAAATTGTGCCTCAGATATATTGCTCAACGACAATGTCTAAAGCTAATGACGGACCGCCGTCGCGGATACTGTTTCTGTTTCCGTAGGGGTCGGCAATCGAGGAATTGGGGGCAATGGTTATTTCATCGGCAGATCATACGGGTGGTACAAGCAGTGTTGACAGACAAACAGAGGATACGTCGGTAGTTGGATGGGGGAGAGCAATGATCGGCGTTGCCGCGGTCATGTTGATCCCCGATTTCGCCGATGCTCAGCCAGCGCCCAGCGGAGAAGATCTTCCGCAGGTTCGTGTCACGGCGCCAAAGCGGCAAGCCAAGAAAAGAACCACACATCACGCGCCTGCACACGTTGCCCCAGCGCCAGTTGCCGCTGCCACGTCGAGCAACGTTCAGGTCAATCCCATGCTCGGCGACGCGCATGGCGTCACTGGCTATCAGGCGCCTGCGCAGGCAGGAATGGCCCGTCTTCCGGTGCCGCTCTCCAATACTCCGCAAACCGTCAACGTGGTGACGCAGCAGGTGATCCAGGAGCAGCGGGTTCTCACCATGGAAGATGCGCTGCGAACGGTGCCGGGCATCACCTTCGGCGCCGGCGAAGGCGGCAATCAGGGGGATACGCCGATTGTGCGCGGCTTCGCGGCACGCGGCGACATGTACCGCGACGGCCTTCTCGATCCGGGCTGGTACACGCGCGACATGTTCAGCAGTGATCGCGTCGAAG
Organism: Nitrobacter sp. MLSD-S21; assembly: GCF_058809865.1. Taxonomy (NCBI): domain Bacteria; kingdom Pseudomonadati; phylum Pseudomonadota; class Alphaproteobacteria; order Hyphomicrobiales; family Nitrobacteraceae; genus Nitrobacter; species Nitrobacter sp. MLSD-S21. Next base: position 24,269 of record NZ_JBXASZ010000001.1, read on the forward strand.
TTTACAAAGGGCCGTCGGGATTTGCCTTCGGTCGTGGTTCGACTGGCGCCGCGATCAACACCGTCTCGAAGGTGCCGCAAGCGACCACCTTCGTGAATAGCACCGTCAGCGGCGTCAGCAGCGGCGGTTATCGCGCCGATGTCGATGCCAATGGGACACAGGGGAATTTGTCCGGCCGCATTGCTGCGATGTATCAGGACATTCCTGTCCAGGACCGAAATCACATTTTCGCAAGGCGCTGGGGTGTCGCGCCGTCGCTCAAAGCGGAGTTTACGCCGGATACCCGCGCAATCTTCAGCTATGTTTATCAAGGCGAGGATGGCGTGCCGGATTACGGTCATCCATATCTGCCGCCGCCGGTTTACAGTTCGGTGACCGGCGCGAGGACCAACCCTGGCTATTTCGGCAATGGCACGGCGACACCGCCGATACCGGTTCCCCGCCAAAATTTTTACGGCGTGGCTGGTGGCCCTCTGGCCGACCGTCAGGTCACTAATACCCACATCGCGACAGCCCGGTTCGAACATGATTTCGACGACGGCTTGAAGATTTCGAACTCGACCCGATACGTCAGTGTCGACCGCATGGCGCGGCCGACCCCACCGCGTAGCCTTGGTGATGCGAATAGCACTTTCGTGGTACCTCAGCCAGCAGCTGGGCCTGCGATAGCGCCGCCGCCGCCGGGCTATCCGGTCGAACTGATGACGATCGGGCGTCAACACTTCGAGACGTTGACCGATAACACGCTGTTCATCAATCAGACCGATCTGACCGGCAAGTTTCACACCGGCAGCTTGGAGCATACCTTCACGCTGGGTGCTTTAGCCTCGCAGCAAACCCGCGCTCAGATACGTGCCAATTACTGCTTGCCAACCGATCCGGCGTGCCGGACCAGCGCCTTTGCTCCGGTCGATACGACCTATGGTGGACCGAACAACGGTTTCCTCTTGCCGAACTACACTATCTCGACGGACTACGCGGTTTATGGCTTCGATCAGGTTAAGATCAACGAGTACTTCGAATTGCTCGGATCGATCCGCTACGACGATTTCCGAACGACCTATACCAATCTCGCGGCGGTACCGCCCGCGAGCCAGCAGCTCAGTCGGGCCGACCAGATGGTCGCCTGGCGCGTCGGCGGTGTCTTTCATCCGACCCATAATGCAATGGTCTACGCTGCCTATGGCGTGTCGAATAATCCGGCGGCGGAGTTCGACGTGCTGAGCGACGCCGGCAACAACGCGGCGAACTCCAGGCTAGCTCCCGAGCGCAACACGACGATGGAAGTCGGCACCAAGGTCGATCTTCTACACGGCAAGTTGACGTTGAGCGGTGCGGTGTTCCGTATCGAGAAAACCAACATGCGCATTCCGATCGATCCGGCCACGAATGCGGCGCTGGTGCTCGGCGGTGTGGCGCGCGTGGATGGTGTGGAAGTGGGCGCCGCGGGCAAGCTCACCGATAAGTGGGGCGTGTTCGCGGGCTACAGCTATCTCGACTCCAAGATCCTCAATACGACCGATCTTGCGCAGTTGGGCAACCAGCTTCCCCAGACGCCACCGCATAACTTTACGCTGTGGACCACTTACGAACTGACGCCACTGTGGACTGTCGGTGGCGGTGCCGTTTATGCGGCGCAAACCTTCGCCAATGTCCAGAACACAAACTACGTGCCCAACTACTGGAAGCTCGATCTGATGACGAGCTATAAGCTCACGAAGGACTCGATGCTGCAGCTCAACATCTACAACCTGACGGATGAGCTGTACTACGCCCAGTATTACCAGGGTCACGCCGTTCCGGCCGCCGGGCGGACCGCGATGTTGACTTACCGCTATAGCTTCGTGCCGCCGCCGCCGGTCGCACCGGATTATCCGGTGAAGGCCGAGCGTTACGTGAGCAAATAACTTTTACGGTAGGTCGAGGATAACGATATCGGAGCCGGCGTCGTAAGGCGCCGGCTCTTTATCTCAAGGAGCGCCCCGGTGCTAGTGCGAGTTCCGAATGTCTTGACGCCGGAGCAGGTGCAACATTGCCGAGATGTGATGGCGCGTGCCGAATGGGTGGACGGGCGGATTACGGCCGGGCATCAATCGGCGCAGGTTAAGCGCAATCTGCAATTGCCGGAGGGAACGCCGGAAGCCCGCGAGCTCGGTGACATTGTACTGGCGGCCCTCAACCGCAATCCGCTGTTTGTGTCCGCGGTGCTTCCGAAGACGATCTTTCCGCCGCTGTTCAACCGCTACGATGCTGACGGCGAGATGAATTTCGGCTCGCACGTCGACAACGCCATCCGTATGGTTCCTGGCACAGGAATGCGTGTGCGGACTGACGTCTCGTCGACGCTGTTTCTTTCGTCTCCGGAGGAATACGACGGAGGCGAGCTGGTCATCGAGGACACCTACGGTACCCATTCCGTGAAGCTGCCGGCCGGCGACATGATCGTGTATCCTGGCACCAGCGTCCACCATGTCACCAAGGTGACCCGGGGCTCACGTGTCGCGTCGTTCTTCTGGACCGAAAGCATGATCAGCGAGGCGTCGCGACGCGCCATGATGTTCGATCTGGATATGTCGATCATTCGTCTCAACGCTGACCACCCCGAGCATCCGACCGTGGTGTCGTTGACCTCACTTTATCACAACCTGCTGCGACAATGGGCGCAGACCTGAATCCAACGTGCATGGCCCGAGCGCGGCGAGACAAAGATTGCTGAAACGGCCGTGAACGCTGAAGCTGATGCATCACGCAACAATAGCGATCAGTCGGTATTGTTCGACTGAGGGTCTGCTGTCCCGTAACGCAACATCCCGCCACGCTCTTCGAGCCAGAGGCGGATCTGGTTTGCGGTGACGGATCCGACGCCCGGCTCGGACAACAACTCGTCCCAGGTGTAGGCGGCGGCAATCACGGCGAGATGGCGGCTGCGCTTGGCGACAGTCCTGCCGCCGATCGAGGCGTGACGGCCATGAAGCAGCGCTTCCACGGCGCGACGCGGCAGGTTGCGGCGCGGGTCTTTCTCGCGTGGCTTCGGGCAAAACGCTCGCACGTCGTGCTCTTCGATATCGAGCTGCACGGCGATGCGCCGATGATCCATGCCGAGTGTGCGCAGGATCGCGACCTCGTCGCGTAGCAATGCGAGGAAGCGGCGCCGGTTGTAATCTCGCTGACGCGGCGACGAATCCTGCTGGACGGAGAGATCATCCTTAACCGGCGTGAGCACGGGCAATCTCCTCGTATTGGTGGATGTTTGATTCAATCGCGCTGCACCTCTAACCTGGTCTTTGATCGAGTATGATCTTGTTCAAAACCGGCTTCCACTCTGCGCTGGCGTAACCCTAAGGGTTGGAACCGTGACGTCGGTCCCTCAGGCTTTGGCAGGCCCCTTCATCACCGTTCGTCACGTAATATTTAGGGTCAAAGGGAAGGCGATGGGCAGTACGCGTATCCGTACCTTGACTGAGTAGATGGGTCTTTGTCTGAGCACGCTCGCGCCAGCATCATTGTGTATCCGACGTCCGGCTGATCAACCACGGTTTTCAGATACCGGTCTCCAGGAGAGGCTCGCGCGATAAGAGCGACAGATGTCGCTCACTGGAACATGACGAAGCCTCAGTTTTTTGCACCTACATTTGTAGAGCTTCCAATAGCAGACGAGATCGCGATACACCTTTGCCTCGCCTTGGAACGGAAAACCGATTATTGTCCGGGGCATGGTAGAATGTCGGAAACCAGGCTTACTGGACGTCAGCGCATAGCGGGGCTATCGCGCTTGCAACTCCTTGGGCTTAACTTACTGTCGGCCACATCCAACTTCTGATGCACAAATGACGATCAAAATATGGTCTCGCATCCATACGTGGACATCGCTCGTCAGCATGTTGTTTTTGCTGATGCTATGCGTGACCGGGTTGCCGCTGATCTTTCATCATGAGATTGATGAGCTATTCGAAGAGGAAATATCCGCGCCCCCGATGGCAGCGAATACCCCTCGGGCATCGTTGGATCGTGTAGTTGAGGCTGCCCAAAAACTATACCCCGGCCAATTCATCCTTTTCATGCAGCCAAGTCAGACTGAACCGGTAGTGAGTGTTGCGACATCGCCCACTGCAGTTCCACTCCCGGGCATGTTCCGTCGCACGACGTTCGATGCGCGGACCGTTGAAGTACTGGGAGATGAGGTGCCGCATCTGGACGTCATGAACATCATATTGCGGATTCACAGAGATATGTTCGTCGGTCTGCCCGGCGAGCTTTTTCTCGGCGTGATAGGTCTTGTTTTCGTGGTCTCTATCGTGTCGGGCATTGTCGTTTACTGGCCGTTCATGAGGCGGCTGGATTTCGGCTCGATTCGCTACACATCGTCTCGTGTGAAGTGGCTGGATGGGCACAATCTTCTGGGTATCGTGACCGTAACCTGGGCACTGGTTGTGGGGCTGACGGGCACAATCAACACACTTGCGAGTCCGTTGTCCGACCTCTGGCGTGCTCAGTACTTGCCAACCCTGCTTGCTTCCTATGTAGGAAAGCCGGTTGCGCGAATTCCGTCCATTCAAGCAGTCGTTGATAACGTACAAGAGAAATTCCCGGACCGGATCATCACGCAGGTCATCATGCCGACCTCTGGCCGTTTCGGAAGCCCGCAACACCTCATCGTGGGGACCAAGGGCAGCACGCCATTCACGGCTCGGATGCGTGAACCCATTCTGGTCGATGCAAACGACGCGTCAAACATGATTGCACCGCAGGTTCCTTGGTATCTCAAGGTATTGCAGGTTTCACGTCCGCTTCATTTTGGAGACTATGGGGAGTTGCCTCTAAAAATCATCTGGGCGCTTTTCGATATTATTACGATCATCATCCTGTTGAGCGGCCTTTACTTATGGGCAATTAAAAAGCGATCCTTTGGGATCGATCGCGCCTCTCGCAGCATACCTCGGATGGTTGATCCGAAGCGTGAGTATTGAATGGCTCAAATCCACATTCCCCGGCAAAAAGTCGTCCACAGAACGGTTTGGGAAGTCTTCCGTGTGCCTGTCCTTATAGCCGCTGTCACCACAGCAGGGCTGACGTTTGCTCTTTTTGGCAATGGTCTTTCGGACGCGATCTCGTGGTTGGCGCTCGCTGTGCCGGTAGCAATCGCAACTTTTTACTGGATTAAGGGCCGGTCTGTCTCCCGAAGAAGTGTCTGTGGTAAATCAGGCCTTCACCGCTTAACCCCAGGCACGTAATACGCGTCGAGCTTTGACTTGAGTCTGGTCTGGGGCTGACAAGGCTGGCTCTTTTTCTTGCTGGGGAGAGTCATCACCCGTCGCAGATGGCGCGAGCTGCGGGACATATCGGCGCTGTGGCTTTCAGTCTCCGCGCAATGAAACTCGCGCATTAAGCTTGATGTTGCGGCCTCGGGTTAAATCTGGAACTGAACGCGACGGCTCGATGCTCGTCCGCGGTGCATATTAACACTACCCCCTAGATGTCGTTGACCAATCCATCGCGTCGATCGAAGTGTGTCGCACGATTGGAGATCGACGATGTTCGAGGTAGCCCTATTTTTTGTTGTAGTTGCGATGGGTGCTGTTGTTGTGAAGCTCTATGAGTGGCGGCAGGACGTGCTCTATGGCCCTTATCTAAGGCCGGATGATCCTTCAGAATTGTAGTGGATCCACGCTGGCGCCTGACCGCTGGCGTTGTCTTCGCCTCTTACGTCGCCATCCACGCCCGCTGCGACCAAATGGGATGCGACCACTTTGCTGAGAAGCAAACTGGTCGAGGCCATGATCCTTGTCATGGCGATCTCGCCAGTAGGTCCTGAAGGCGCTCCAGGTCTGTCGACGACTATTTTAGTTTCCGCATCACCCATTCGGCTCTCGGATAGGAACATGGGCTACACGTAAGTTACTGAGCCTTGGCCATCTTCGGTCGAGATGACGGCCCCTGCGCGTCGGTTGCCGGGAGCCGGTTCGATGGCAATGCCGGGTCCGGCGATCGGAAGGCGGCGTCGGCCGGGTTTCCCTGCGATGGTCGTTGAGCAGCGGTTACCGGAAGCACGATCACTTTCGCTCCGACCTTCACCCGCTCATAAAGGTCCATGACGTCCTCATTGGTCAGCCGGATACAGCCGGACGAAACCCGCTTCCCAATCGTATCGGGCTTGTTGGTGCCGTGAATCCTATATTCGGTCTCGCCTAGATACATCGCCCGAGCGCCGAGTGGATTGCCGGGACCGCCTGCCATAAATCGCGGCAGATAAGGCTGGCGAGACAGCATCTCTGCAGGTGGACGCCAATCCGGCCATTCTGTTTTGCGGGCCACAGCTTGCTCGCCGGACCATGTAAAACCTTTGCGGCCAACACCGATACCGTAGCGCATCGCTTGCCCGTCGTTCAAAACGAGATAAAGAAATGTGTTTCCTGTATCGATGATGACTGTGCCTGGCGTCTGGTGGCTGACGTAGTCAACCACCTGCCGAACAAGTCTACCGGGAGCGTCAGCGGCTTTTGGTGTTTCGACCCGAGGCGCGGGGGCAGGGATTGCAGCTTGAGTTGACGCTACACGAATTGAAGTTGATACGTGAGCTGGGGGCGACGGTACCTGGACTAAGCGCGCGGATGGCCTCCGTACTGGTTCGACCCCCGCAGGGCGAGACAGCAAAATGTACCCCAATGCGGCAGCGGCCACGACGCCGACTGCAACTCTTCCTGCGACCGGAAGTGTTATCGACTCTGTCTTTCCACGTTTGGCCCGCTTACCCATATTTCTTCCCAGATCCATTTTCTCGGAAGAAGTATCTCAGCAAATTATAATAAACTTTGAAGCGATTCCGCTTGGGCCGGAGATCGTCAGGCGTCGTTAATGCTCGTTTGGCAAACCAAAATCAGCCTCTAGTTACGGTAAGCGGGCTAACCCGCTTCACCGCGATCGGCGACCGTGAAGAACACGGTGCGTGGCCGAGGAGGCAGGAGATCCAGGAGACTCAAAGATTGAGATCACTCAGGCTCGGATGATCATCCGGGCGGCGGGCGCCGATAGTCCAATGGAAGAGGCGTGCGTTCTCTGTGATCGAGAGGTCGTTGATGCTGGCATGGCGAACAGCCATGAGGCCAGCTTCGTTGAACTGCCAGTTTTCGTTACCATAAGAGCGAAACCAATTGCCGCCCGCGTCTTGCCATTCGTACGCAAAGCGCACGGCGATGCGTGAATCGCTGAATGCCCACAATTCCTTGATGAGGCGATATTCTCGTTCCTTCTCCCATTTGCGGGTCAGGAACTCGACGATCGCGTCGCGGCCGGAGAAAATCTCATTCCGGTTCCGCCAGCGGCTGTCCGAAGTATATGCGAGGCTGACCTTTTCTGGATTGCGGGAATTCCAGCCGTCCTCGGCTCCTCGCACCTTGAGGACCGCGGTTTCGTGCGTGAACGGCGGGACTGGCGGACGAACTTCGGACATTTGTAATTCTCCTGTTGATGTTAGCGATGGCACGCAGGCCCGACTTTCAGTCGGGGCATCGTGGCCGGTGTGCTCAGAAATTCCAGAAGCGTTGTCAGAATTGTCGTGAGCAGTTCGTCCCTGGAGTTGGAACAATAAAAGGGACAAATCAAATGGCCAAGCTGATCTTTCAGATCGTCCCTATCGAACCATGGACCTGAACCATCTTCGCCTGCCATCGATGGCGTGAACTAACTGTCATACAGCGGCGGTAATTTCGAACCCTTCTATTGGGGGTCCGAGATGAGCAAAACCATCGAGATTATTCGCGGCGACGGCGGTGATGAGCCGCCATGCCTTGAGACTGGAAACCCGCGTTTTGGAGATCTTGTCGCGCGGCGTTTGAAGCGCCGGGACGTGCTCGCTGGCGCGCTGGCTACAGCGGTCGCCGCGTTGTTCGTTCGCCCTGGTGATGGACGAGCCGCCAAGGACCGCCTCGATTTCAAACCAGTCCCGGTCAGCCGTGCCGATAGGGTGGCCGTTCCCGAAGGATACCGCGTGCAGTTCATCCTGCCATGGGGCGAGCCAATCCTGGGCCGCATGCCAGCCTTCACGATCGACAACAGCGGCGAGGATCAGGCGATGCAGGTCGGTAGTCACCATGACGGGATGCACTTCTTCGCAATCGATGGCCATACCGATGACGGGCTGCTTGTTATCAACCACGAATACGTCGAACCGCGGTTAATGCACATCTCCGCCTCCGGTCTCAAGCTCTGCGCCGAAGATGCTTATCTCATCGATGGCGGCCGACCGGCTGACGACGCGCTCAAGGAAATGAATGCGCATGGCGTCAGTGTCGTTCGAATCCGCCGCGAGGCCGGTGGCCGATGGGTGGCCGTCGCCGACCCTCGCAATCGGCGAGTCACCGCGCTGACGCCGATGGAGCTGGCTGGACCCGTGCGCGGGAGCGACTTCGTCAAAACGAAATACAGCCCAGACGGCACCTGCGTACGCGGTACGCTGGGCAATTGTGCGTCGAGCGCGACACCATGGAACACCTATCTTGCCGCAGAGGAGAACTGGGCGCTGTATTTTCGAAACGACGACAGCAAGGAAGGCAAGCCGGATCAGCCGCGGGAGCACAGCCAGTATCGGGTGCCGCGCGGCAAGACGCGCTATCATTGGGAACTGGCCGACAACGGCGACGATGCTTTCGTTCGCTTCGATGCCTCGCGTAAAACGCAAAGTCCGGCCGAGGACTATCGCAACGAGCCAAACGCCTTCGGCTGGATGGTGGAGATCGATCCGTCGCGACCCGGTGCGGTACCGGTCAAGCGCACCGCGCTGGGGCGCTTCGCACATGAGGGTGTTGTCTTCGCGCCGGCGACCGAAGGCAAGCCGCTGGTCTGCTATTCTGGCGACGATGCCATGTTCCAGTTCATTTACAAATTCGTCAGCGCGCAGCCCTATGACAACGCCAGCGCCGGTGGCCATCTGCTCGATGACGGAACGCTATATGTCGCGCGGTTCAATGATGACGGGAGCGGCGACTGGCTGGCGCTTGCGGCTGGTCAGAACGGCCTGACGTCTGAAAACGGATTCGGCAGTCAGGCCGAGGTGCTGGTCAACACCCGCGCCGCGGCGAAACATGTCGGCGCCACCCGTATGGACCGGCCGGAATCGGGTGCGATTGAGCCAACGACCGGCGCGGTCTACTTCAGTCTCACGAGCAATGTTAAGCGCAAGCCGGATGAGGTCGACAAGGCAAATCCACGCGCTGAGAATTATTTCGGGCATATCGTGCGTTGGACCGAAGAAGGCGCTGACCACGCAGCGACAAGCTTCCGCTGGGATCTGTTTGTCATCGGTGGCGACCAGGCTTCTGGCCGCGACCTGACCGGGCGTCCGCTGGACGATAACAACCTGTTCGCTTGTCCTGATGGGCTGTGGTTCGACGCCAACGGCCGATTGTGGATCCAGACCGACATCGGCGACTGCGCACTGAACAAGGGCCGCTTTGAGCCGTTCGGAAACAACGCAATGCTATGCGCAGATCCAATGACAGGAGAGATTCGTCGATTTCTGACAGGACCGCTGGGGCAGGAGATCACTGGCGTGACGACGACGCCGGACGGCCGCACCATGTTCGTCAACGTCCAGCACCCAGGTGCGCATACGAGCGCCGATGAGTTTGCGCAAGGACGTCTTGGTAGCCACTGGCCAGCCGGCGGTTCAGCGGTGCCGCGGTCGGCGACGCTTGTGATTACCCGCGAGGATGGTGGTATCGTCTGAGCTTGATCGGTCTGCTCATACCACTGCGTGGCGATGCCCGAATGATGACGAGATGGGGAAGATCCATCACGAGGACGCCTTTTCCACCCTGGATTATCGATAGAGGTTAATCCGGCCTCTGCAGATTTGGCATGGAGTTCGGTTCCAGTTCCTTCAGAGTTTGCTCAACTAAACGGTTAATGTGCGGGACGTCAGTGTGATCGCTGATCACACCCAAGCCGTTATCGCCGTTGCCGTAAGCCAGAGTGATGATACCGACACGCCGTTTTTCGACATTCAGTGTGAGCGTGTCCATATCGGTGCTGAACATCGCCTTGGTGATTTCGGCGAAGTTCCGTGATCGGTCGACAACCCTTTGCGTCCCCGTGACCGAAATTAGAAAGCCACCGTTGATCGCATTCTCAACGAGCGCTTTTGCAATCCGCTCGTGGCATAATTTCTTTTGCATGGGAGCTTCCCGCGGCATCGATAGCGATCGTAGTAACCAGCCAAGTCAAGGAGATGACGTTTCTGCATCGTCGGGAAATCCGCTCGCGGCCTTGTAATCAGCGAAGCATAGGCTCGCTTTCGTCGGCCAGAGCACCAGCTTCGGGGATGGCCAAGTAGTCAGCACCGCGGCTCTAGACGGCGTCATGACGCGGTTGTCTTCGAGGTTTACCAACCTGGCGAACCTTATCACCCGCAGACGCACGCGCGGCCGAACAAATCTGGCGCTTAAGAGTTGTATCCGATTGATCAGGGACTTGCCGATGACTCGTTACTATTTCGATGTGCGCGATGGAGATGACCTTATGCCGGATGATGAAGGGCTTGAGCTCGCTTCGTCCCATTCTGCACAGGAAGAAGCCGCGCTGTCGTTAGCTGACCTTGCAAAGGATGCCATCCGTAGCCGCCGTATCGACGGTCAGGGCGGCCTTTTAGCAGTTGAGGTTCGTGACGATAAAGGTCCTGTCTTGCAAGCACGCTTTACAGTTCATGTGAAATCATAGCCCGACCGGCCATGTTTTCGATCAACCGATTCGAAGGCAGGGTTACTGTCGGAGGGCAGCGATGCGCCCACTACGCCTGAACGAGAGGTGGGCCGACTTACAACGAAGCCACCGGACCGGAGTATGACAGACCGGCGGCTTCCGGATTTAGCCAAGCGACCGGTTCGTTCGCTGCAGAGAAGTCATGCCGTCTTCCGCAAGCGCTTCCCCGCCGCAATCACCTCCGCAAGTACGTCGTTTGCAGTAGCCTCCTCGTGGCCGATGAGGCAGCCAATCGCGAAAGCCTTTTGAGCCGCGGGGCTGGATCGCGCGAAGTCGTGTGCTTGCTGCTGATGCATCCGCATGTCGTTAAGCTCGCCGAGCCCACTCAGTAGCTTTTTCAGGGCGCGATCGAGCTTACGTCCGGATTTTCGGCCACCGATACGGAGAGCTTTAAAGAATTCGCGACCATACCGTACCTTCTTCGCTGCAATCCGCAGTTTGTGACGTCTACGCCCATCAAGCTGCTTAAACTTGCGTAACCGCTTGTTGATCTTGCGGATACGGCGCGCCAGCTCGTTCTGCGCGAACGTCCGCGCCGGGCATCCACCTAAAGCCCGCGCTAGAGCATCACTGTCGTTGTGATACCCGCTATCGAGCAGCCTTAACGCGACGTCCAGCAAAAGACGACGGAAACGTTCGCTGTCAACGGCCGCTCTCGCGGTTGCGAAACCAGCGTTGCGGGTTCTTTCGAGCTCATTCTGCAGTATTTCGAGCTCGCGCCGATCCCTGTGCTCAGCGCGATACGAGACCAGGGCTTTCCTGACGAAAACATCATAGTCGCGCGCCTGACCGAGCTGCCCAGTGAGCCATTTCAGCTCTCGTTTTAGTTTGGTGACCTTGCCATCGTGCAATATCTTCTTGAACAGCGATAGCGACGCGCGCAGCCGTCTCAAGCCGACCCGCATTTGGTGAATGCCTTCGGGATCGCCGTGCCGCACAGCGCCATAGTTCCCCGCGATCTGGCGCAGACAGGCGAAGCTCACCGCGACAAAAGCTTCGGTGACCTTGGCCTTTTTCGCAATCACGACAGGCTCGGAAAAGACAGGGGCATCCAGCGTGCCCTCGAGCAACGCATAGCCTCGCTCTGCCTTGGAACCCACGGACAGCGTGATGGGAACGCTGCGCGCTAGCTTTTCTGCAAGTCGTGCCGCGTCACGCCGATCACCATATTTCAATTCGATCTCGATTTCCGCCAGGTCGAGCTTCGCATCCATGGTGGCCACGCGACCTTGATCGAAGGCAAGTTCAATATCGCTGTTGCCAAAATGCAAGGGAATGACCACGCGCTCCACCTGCGTCTCGAAGACGGGACTCAGCCGCTCTGTAAGCTCGGCAGTCAGTAGGGGCGCGAGTGCAGTGCCGCGAGCGAACTCCAGATTTGGCTGATCGCGGTCAATCGCTGTTTCCCACTCGTCGCGCGTTATAAGCGCACTGGAATTGGCTTTGATGGTTTGAAGTCGATGTCCGTCAACCTTGCGTACCCGCAAGCTGACGCCGTGTTCGCGCAAAACGAAATCGTCGGTGTCGAAATAGACCGATGTGAGTGCTTGCTTGCGGCCGCTTTCGCTGGCCTGCTTTTTTAGCCAAGGCAGCATCATTGCCCGGTGCAGACCGTTTTTCGACGTGGCGAGCTTGAGTTCGATCTCCGTGCCCACGGGTTGTTTATCCTCTGACAAATCCAAACTCAACGTTCTGATGGCGAGGCGTTTTAATGCTAGTTATGTGGGGTGGCTGTCTCCGTCGGTCGGTAGATCTGTCCGCTTTTCAGGCCCTCGACACTGACCAAATGAGCCATTTCCTTACGAAGAGAGATAGGGTAACGGCGCAGCAACGGTTTCGTCTGGATTATTGAACTCTGGCATACGATCGACAAGCGTGGCCCGCGCAGCCAGAACCCAAGCACAGAAGGAGAATATCAGATGCCGACCCTCTACACGATGCCTGGCACTTGTTCGCTTTCTCCGAACATCGCCGTCGCGTGGCTCGATGCCCCGGTCGCAATCCACAACATTCCCTATGGCGACCAGAAAAAGGAATATTATCTCGCTATCAATCCTCGGGGGCAGGTGCCGGCGCTACGCTTCGAAGACGGGGACGTGCTGACCGAGGTGACGGCGATCCTCGCCTGGCTCGGCGCCACCTATGGTAAGGAGGGCTATGCGCCCAGTAGCCGGCTCGGCCGCAAGGAAGCCGAAGCGCTGGCCTACATGAGTTCGGAAGTCCATGCGACTTATGGAGGCCATTTCAACACTCCAAAGTTTGCGGAGAGCGCGGCGGCGCAGGATGAGGTTAAGCGCAAGACCTATGAGAAACTCGCCGATCAATACGGGCGGTTAAATGGCATTCTGAGCGAGAATGGCGGCGAATGGTATCTCGGCCAGCGTTCCTTCGCCGACACCTTCCTCTATGTGCTGACGCGCTGGATAGAGAAGACGCCGCTGTCAATCGGCAACTATCCGGCGCTGAAAGCGTACCGCGCGCATATGGAAGCGGACGAGGGGGTGAAGCAAGCGCTCGCGCGGCAAGCCATGGAGCCGATCGGATGAGCGAGGAAAAAACGGGCTGACATTGTGAGACATTCGGGCGTGCCCCACAAAGCTGCTAGTGCCGTCGAACCGACGATCTGGCGAACGACCTCGCCTGGCTTACTGAGGTCTCCAAAAGGCCGGCTGCACTGTTCGCGGCTCCTTTGCTGGCGAGCTTCCGAACCGATCGGGATGGTGCGGCCTCGGGAAGCGGAGTTAACAGCAGATCAATGGCCTCCAGCAGCATAAATTTGATAAAAGGTGACGATAATCTCGACCGCAATCAACACGACGATAATAAGTTCAAGGTGCAGCGATCGGCGTGTATCGATGATGTCAGCGAGAGTGTTGGCCATTTCGGCCACTACGGCGAGCTTCCGATTGAGCGCATCAACGCGCTCTTTTAGTTCGTATTCGTCTTCGAGCCGTGCATAAAGCCGCTCCAGATCTGGACGGTCCCACAAAACATCCGGCTTTTCCGCTACCGCAACGCGGCCTGATACACGGTGCTGTACCAGCAGAGCATTTCCGAGCAGTTTCAGCATCCCTTTTCGGTTACGCCGAGTACGTCCGCGATCTGCCAACTCTTTTGCAAAAGGCTCGATGATCTCGAACACTTTTGCCACTTCGCGTTCGTCATGGGCAAGCACAACGCTCTTCGCAAGGGCATCGGCAACGACTAAAAGCCTGTCGGGCGACATGTCCCGCAACTGAAGCGGACCTCCCGCCTGAACCTGATCCTCGGTTTCACTAGTGATCGTGACAATCGCTGCTTCTTCCTCAAAACGCGCGAGCTGGCCACCGATCCGGGGCTTCAACGCTTCCAAAAAGTTGACTTCTTCTTCGGGTGAAAGGCCGATCAGCACCGCGACGCCGTAGCGAAACAAAACAGCGACACGAGCCTCACCAATCCGGATCGCGAGGGGAAGAGCCGAAAGCACTTCGCCTTCGAACCCCACCGTGTTGATCCGGTCTCCAATATACAGGGCATGCGCGGTGACCCGCGTACCCATTTCCGCAGAGAAATCCGCTGGTGTGCTCACCACGTATCGTCTCCGCGCGTCATGCTTTTTCTTTCACCTTATGAAGGGCGATAGCATATCATCAGAAGTGACAGCGATTGTGACGATCATAAAACACAGGGGCGCCATGAGACAAACCGATGTCGCTTGCACGAAGTGCGGAGCCGGGTTCCGGCGACTAGAGTTGGTGTCGTTGCCCAATCAAGGCGGCGAATTCCGATGCCCGCTCTGTGGTGAGGTTTTGGAAGCCTTCAATGGAGACGAAGCGTTCGTCACCCATCGCCTCACGGTTCCGCCTCAAAAGAAAAGGCCCGGCGCAGCCGCTGCACCGGGCAAGTCGGGAGCGGCTGGCCCAAAGGGGTCGGAGGACCTAGCGTCCAAGAAGTGATCTACTGATGATTCGTGACAGCCAGATTTCATGCAGGCATAGATCTTTGCTTATCTCGGAACCGTCTCTGCGGCCTTGGATGACCGGTCAAGGTCGCAGGCTCGTCTAAGTTGCAGACCATTAGCGAAAGCTCCGCAAAGCTAATGGCCGTGATGTTCGATAGAATGTCGCATTGGAAGATGGACCGTCCATTGTCGATGCGTCATACGCTTGAAACATCGTTGGGCGAACGTCGTGGAATTGAGAATCACAAAACTCGAGACCTCGATGCGAATTCTGGTGGCGACCGATGCCTGGCATCCGCAGGTTAACGGCGTAGTCCGCACATTAACGTCGCTGGCCCGCAGCGCGTCGGCGCTTGGAGCTGACATCAAATTTTTGACCCCGGAAGGCTTTCCGTCAGTGCCTCTTCCAACCTATCCGGGGTTGAGAGTAGCCTTACCAAGCCGCGGCGAAATTGCCCGTAGGATAGAAGCGGCGTCACCGGATGCCATTCACATCGCGACCGAGGGACCGGTCGGTTGGATGGTGCGAGATTATTGTTGTCGTCGGAAGCTGGCCTTCACAACCTCATATACAACGCGCTTCCCGGAATACATCGCCGCACGCTCGATCATCCCGTTGTCGATGAGCTATGCGGTACTCCGGCATTTTCATGCGGCTGCGGCCATGACGATGGTTGCCACTTCCTCGCTCAGGCAGCAATTGACCGCGAGAGGCTTCAAAAAGCTCGGAACCTGGACGCGAGGGGTCGATACCGAGCTATTCACGCCCGATGGTGCGTCCGAGCTCGATTTGCCGAGACCTATTTTTATGAGCGTAGGTCGTGTAGCGGTCGAAAAGAACCTTGACGCGTTTCTTTCGCTGAACTTACCGGGATCCAAGGTAGTGGTCGGCGACGGGCCACAGAAGCCGGAGCTGGAAATCCGGTTTCCGAAAGTCAAGTTCCTGGGCGAGAAGACTGGTCGTGAACTCAGCGCGCACTTGGCCGCGGCTGACGTCTTTGTTTTTCCAAGCCTGACGGACACATTCGGCATTGTGCAACTCGAGGCGCTGGCATGTGGCACGCCTGTTGCTGCATTTCCGGTTACCGGTCCGCTCGATGTGATTGCCGATTTTCCGGTTGGTGCATTGGATATGAACTTAAGAAGCGCCTGCATCCGCGCACTCAGGATTTCACGCGAGGCTTGTAGGGATTTTGCCTTGCAACGCTCCTGGGAAAATAGCGCAAGGCAGTTCATCGGCAATCTTAGTGCATTGCAGCCGAGCCGTTCATTGCGACCTCGCGGCCGCCTGATGGCGCCCAGTGCTGCGCAGGGCTAACCAGGCGAGAAAGAGGAAATCGAAATTATCATGGCAGAAATCTTTAAGCTGGATGACGTCGAGAAGTTGGACTTCGACCGTGCGACGGTTGAGCAGGCTTACGATCGTTGGGCTCCGGTTTACGACTTCGTGTTTGGCGGCGTGTTCAGCAAGGGTCGCAAGGCGGCTATTCAGGCAACCAACAGGGTCGGCGGGCGCGTGCTTGAGGTTGGCGTCGGCACGGGAATCTCGCTGCCGCAATATGCATCCCACCTTCGCATCTTCGGTACCGACATTTCGGAAGCGATGTTGCAAAAGGCGAAACGCAGGGTCAATGATCTCGGTCTAAAGAACGTCGAAGAACTCGCGGTCATGGATGCGGAGAAGCTCGAATTTCCGGACAATTCATTCGACGTGGTGATGGCGCAATATGTTGTGACGGCGGTACCGAACCCGGAAGCAGCCCTTGATGAGTTCGCTCGCGTGCTACGGCCGGGCGGCGAACTGATAATCCTGACTCGGATCAGCGCCGATGCCGGGGTGCGCCGCTTCATCGAGCGTCGATTGCAGCCCGTGGTACGTCCTCTCGGCTTTCGGACAGCCGAATTCACCTGGTCGCGCTATGCGCAATGGTTGGCAGGTGCAGCCGAAATGGAATTGGTGGAGAACCGGCCGATACCGCCGCTCGGCCACTTCTCGCTGCTCCGTATTCGAAAAACCACGACGACAGTCACGCCTGATTAGACGATAGAGGTCCGCGCGAGCGCATCCTCGCGACGCGTCTTGTGACATTTGCATAATGTCATCTTGCGTACATCGAATCCTTGTAAACCGAATAAACCGTATTCTGGACAGAGAATGAATATGAGCTTTCGAGAGCAGTTGCGCACTCAACGGTGGGATGACCATCGCTTTTACCATCACAGCCGCATCAACCAGAGCCTGCACTTTGTCAGCGCCTTCAGCTTTCTCGTTGCATATGCATTGCTATTCGTCGATCCGGTTGCCGCCGCATTGGTCGGCTGGCTGTTCTCTATGACCACAAGGCAGGCGGGTCATTTCTTCTTCGAGCCGAAAGGTTATGACCACGTCAATCAGACGACTCACGACCACAAGGAGGATATCAAGGTCGGATATAATTTGAATCGGAAGATCGTTCTGATGGCCATCTGGGCGCTTTCGCCGCTGGTTCTCTTCTTCGACCCGACACTGTTTGGTGTCTTTACGCCATGGGCCTCGCCGGCTGATTTCATGCGGCAAGTCGCCAAGATATGGCTCGCAATTGGAATTGGCGGCGTGCTGTTTCGAACCGTTCATTTGTTCTTCATTCGCGATGTCGAGACCGGTCTTGTGTGGATGACCAAGATCCTGACTGACCCGTTTAACGATCTCAAACTATACTACAAAGCACCGCTGTATTTGATGAAGGGCGAGTTGATCGATCCAGGCCTTGGACAAGTACAAGTGCGTAAAGCGCGCTCGAACTGAAAATGATCCGCACGACGACGGTCGCTGGCTTACCGCGGCCGTCGTCGCGTGATCATCTCCCTCAGGATTTGCCGGCGTACGCTCTTGTTGGTGAGCGAAGGACTGTGCCACCACCAGCCATCCCGCTTCATGTTTTCGGCCGCCGTCACGAAGCGATCGGCGACTACGGAAAAGTCAGCGTCGTTGTAATTCAGGCTGAAGATCAGACGACCGGTACCAACCCAACTCAAGGCGAGCCCTTCGGCCCGCAGATAATATTGAAACATCCAGTTGTAGCGGGACGGCTCAGTATAGTGCACCGTCCAGATCGACGACAGGTTGCTAACCCGCACCGCAAGGTTTCGCGCGCTCAGCAGGTCATTCAGCTGCTTGGCGCGTCCGTTCCAGGTCTCATCGAGGCCGTCATAAATCGACAGGAAGTTCGGATCGGCGAGTCGACTCAGGAACTCGTTCATCGCCGTCATGACGTAGGGATGCGAATTGAAAGTACCGCGGGCGAAGCAGACGTCGGCGGGACGATCGTCGCGGAAGCGTCGCATCAGATCCTTACGACCGCAGACCGCACCTACGGGAAGACCGCCGGCGAGGCTCTTGCCATAGGTCACCATGTCGGCGCGGACGCCGAAATATTCCTGCGCGCCCCCGGCGGCAAGACGGAAGCCAACGAAGATTTCGTCGAAGATCAGTACGATGCTCCGCTCGGTGCAGACCTCGCGCAGCCGCTTCAGCCATTCTCCGTAGGCGGCGCGGTCGAGTTGGCTTTTGCGAGAGCTGTCGACCAGGGCGGAATCAGCCGGTGCATTGCCGTTGGGATGAAGTGCCTGCAAGGGGTTCACGAGAACGCAGGCGATATCGCGCCGCGTCCTCAGGACATGGAGCGTCCGCTCCGACATGTCGGCAAGAGTATAGGTTTCGTGCGGAGAAATTGGATTGCCCACGCCAGGCTGAACGTCGCCCCACCACCCATGATAAGCTCCGGCGAAGCGAACCAGATGCGATCGGCGCGTATGATAGCGGGCGAGCCGCACCGCCTGCATCACGGCTTCGGTGCCGGACATGTGAAACGAGACTTCGTCAAGACCGGAAATCTCGCAGAGCCGGCGCACATTGTCCGTAATCACGGGATGGTAGGGGCCGAGCACCGGCCCCAACGCATGGGCGCGCTTTTCCGCGGCGGCGATGCAATCCTTGTAGAAATCGTTGCCGAAGATATTGACGCCGTAGGAGCCGGCAAGGTCGTAGAAGACATTGCCATCGACGTCGGTGACAGTGACGCCGCACGAGGACTGCATGAAGGCGCTGGTCGAAAGATGCTCCCGCACCATCCGGCTGTACTGAAAGGGCACCCGATAGGTCTCGGTGAATCGCAGGTCGGAGATTCGGCTCGACGCGTCTGCGGTCAGTTGTCGACCCTTGGCGTAGCGTTCTTCATAAAGGCGGGCGAGCCGAAAGAAGGCTTCCCGCCTTTGTTTGACGACTTCGCGCGGCGCGCCGTCGGAACCGAAGAAGTCATTGTTATCGAACTCGTAGAACGGCAGCAGCCGGGCAACGGTCCTGGACAACTTGGAATGACCGGTCAGCGAGCGGTGTTTGGCCCGCGAAAGCGCCAACCGGGCGTTCAGTTTGGGAAAGGCAACTGCTGCGCCGGCAACCGCGGCGGCAGACAAGGCCAGAATCGGAAGAGGCAAATCCATGCCGCCAGCGCTATCCAACGCCTCTGACAGGTTCATGACAATGAGAAAACTGATCTCGGGCCTGACCCAGCAGAAGGATTTGAATTTCCTGCTGACCAACCGGATTCCGCGGGCAACCCTAACCTGGTTCATCGGATGGTTTAGCAAGATCGAACAGCCCCTGATCCGGGATCTCTCGATGGCTTGCTGGCGTCTGTTTTCCGACCTCGACCTTAGCGAAGCGCGTAAAACTAGCTTCAATAGCCTGCATGATTGTTTTACGCGGGAGTTGCGTCCGGGCTTGCGCCCGCCGGATGCCGACCCCGCGACTGTGGTCAGCCCGTGCGATGCCATCATCGGGGCGTTTGGAAATATCGTCGACACGCAGCTTTTTCAGATCAAGGGCGCGCCATATTCGCTACTGGACCTGCTCGGCGATCCGGCGCTGGTCGATGCGCACCGAAATGGCCGCTTCATCACTCTGCGGCTGACGTCAAGCATGTATCATCGCTTTCATGCGCCGCATGACTGCCGGATCGATCGCGTGAGCTTCATTCATGGCGACGTATGGAACGTGAACCCGATTGCACTGAAACGGGTCGAGCGGCTGTTCTGCAAGAATGAACGGGCGGTGCTTCAGATGCGGCTGACAACCGGGGAGGCGCTGACCCTGGTGCCGGTGGCAGCGATTCTGGTCGCGAGCATTCGGCTGCATTTCATCGATGCCACCCTCAACGCTCAAACCAGAGGGCCGATGGGTTTTTCCTGCGATGCAAGCGTGCGAAAGGGCGAGGAGCTCGGCTGGTTCGAGCACGGATCAACGATCATTGTGCTGGCGCCAGAGGACTTCGAGTTCTGCGGCAACGTGGTGGAATCGGCGCGGATAAAGGCCGGTCAGCCCCTCATGCGAAAGGTTAGGGCAGGTGATCCTTGCCTGCGCGCTGAGCCGCAGGCGTAAGCCATGTCCTCACCGCTTCGCTGATCCCTCGGGAAGCGTCAGTACGGCGTACTGGGTATAATCGCGGAAAAGGCGATCAAAGCGCAAATGGGCTCCGGTATGTTGCGCCATCGCAGTGAGCATTTTCTGCAGTTCGTTGCGCGGCGTCACATCGAACAGCGAAAGCCATCTCAGTAGCAGCGCGCGGGCTAGCGTCGGCATCTGTTCCTGGCTGCCGAAATCGACAATGTGTAAACGGCCGCCGGGCTTTAGGCGGCTCACAGCTCTCTCAAGCACTCGACGCCAGTTTGGTATCATCGACAGGCTGTAGCAGATAAGCACGTGGTCGAACCGCTCGGTACCCAACAAGGGATGCGGCTCCAACGCGGTTGCATCGCCGTGCGCGACTCGAATTCGATCTTCCAGACCGTGTCGCGAAATACTCGAGATTGCCGATGTCAGCATCTCCGTTGAAACATCGATTCCGAAAAATCTTGCCTGAGGGTACATGCCTGCGGCTAAAACTAGATTCCTGCCGGTCCCGCATCCGATCTCCAGAACGGCCGCGCCTGCCTCAGGCCGCAGATCGGCGATCAGCTGGTCACGTCCAAGAAAGTAGTACCGCCGCGTTGCATCGTAAAAGTGCCTTTGCCTCCGATACATTCGGTTCATGCGGCGTGTTGCTTCGACAGGCCACGAGGCATCTGCGACCATATCGGGGGAATGTGCGAACATCCGTGCGCCCTCTCTCTGGTTAGCAGCTGACTCATGGAATATGTGCGCGACAGGGATATGACGAGGCGCCCGCGCAGATCCACGAGGGACAGCGTCTCGCGCTGATCTGGGTACCGGGATAAATTCCGGAAAGACTCACGATCATTTTGTGAAGGAAAAAGGTGAGTGGGCGATCCTGCCACTCGCATCTCATTATTGAGCTTGGTGTTCTTGGCGGAGATATCGGCATGCAGGTCCGCTCGCATAGACCGACATGATTGCCGAGCTCGAATTTCAAGTGGTGCCGCTATCACCTACGTATACATAACGCATTGAAAATAAACAGGTTATCGTCTTTAGTCGGGTTGACATCTGTTCCGCGACATACCACTGTTTTCGACGGACGGAGGCTGCCGGATCATCCTTGGGGTATCGCTGAGGGCAGACCTGCGTCCCGAATGACGGCTTCGATCAGATGGTCGTCGCAAACGAAAGGAAGCCCCAATGGCCACCACTGCGGAACTTGAGCAGCTGCTCACGCAGCGCTCGCTGACCGACGCGCAACTTCTAACGGCTGCGGATGCATCGGCGGATTTTCGGATTTTGCCTGACGCGACGGTTCTCAAGATCGGCGGACAGAGCGTGATCGATCGCGGTCGCGCGGCGGTCTATCCGCTCGTGGACGAGATCGTCGCCGCCCGCAAGAAACACAAGTTGCTGATCGGTACGGGTGCAGGAACCCGGGCCCGGCATCTTTACTCGATCGCGGCAGGGCTCGGCTTGCCGGCGGGTGTGCTCACGCAACTCGGGGCCTCGGTTGCCGATCAGAACGCTGTGATGCTGGGACAGCTGCTCGCGAAGCACGGGATCTCGGCGGTCGATGGCGCAGGGCTTTCGGCTGTGCCGCTTTACCTTGCAGAGGTGAACGGCGTCGTCTTCAGCGGCATGCCGCCTTATGGCCTGTGGACGCGTCCCGCCGCCGAGGGCGTCATTCCTCCCTACCGAACCGACGCTGGATGCTTCCTCCTCGCTGAACAGTTCGGGTGCAAGGCGATGATCTTCGTGAAGGACGAAGACGGCCTCTACACTGCAAACCCGAAAACCTCGAAAGGCGCCACCTTGATTTCAAAGATCTCGGTCGCCGAAATGAAGGCCAAGGGGCTGCAGGACTCGATCCTCGAATTCCGCATGCTCGATCTGCTCGCCTCGGCACGCCACGTTCGTCAGGTGCAGGTTGTGAATGGCCTTGTCCCCGGCAACCTGACCCGCGCGCTTGCTGGCGAGCACGTCGGCACCATCATCACCGCGAGCTGAAAGAGACACGTCATGGCCAACACAACTGACACCATCAAGCACGTCGCCTCGCCGCTCGCGCGCCAGACCCTGCTCGACGGCGAACTTACCACTCCCGTCGCCGGCAAGCGGCCGATCCGGCTGCTGCCGTGGCTGCAAGTGGTGAAGATCGGAGGCCGCTCCATCATGGATCGCGGCCGCGATGCGATCCTTCCGATCGTGGACGAGATCCGAAAACTTTTGCCCGAACACCGTCTACTGATCCTGACCGGTGCCGGAATCCGCGCGCGCCATGTCTACGGCGTTGGCCTCGATCTCGGCCTTCCGGTCGGGTCGCTGGCCCCGCTTGCCGCGAGCGAAGCCGGCCAGAACGGCCACATTCTCGCCTCGCTCCTCGCTCCGGAAGGCGTCTCCTATATCGAGCACCCGACCATCGCGAGCCAGTTGGCGATTCACCTCACCGCGGCCCGCGCCGTTGTCGGAAGCGCCTTTCCTCCGTATCACCATCACGAGTTTCCAGGCTCTCGTATTCCGCAGCACCGGGCGGATACCGGCGCGTTTCTGTTAGCCGACGCGCTGGGCGCAGCCGGCCTCACGATTGTGGAGGATGTAGACGGTGTGTCTACTGCGGACCCCAACGGCTCCGAGGGAAAGACGGCGAAATTGCTTCGCGAGATGAGCGTCGCCGATCTTGCAAAGTTCAAAGGCACGTTGCCGGTCGATACGGCTTTGGCCGAGGTCATGGCGACTGCGCGTCATATCGAGCGCGTGCAGGTTGTAAATGGCCTTGTTCCGGGACGGCTCACCGCCGCCTTGCGTGGCGAGCACGTTGGCACGATCATTCATACTGGCGCGCATCAGGTCTGAGCTTCGTTCCAGATTATCGATCTGGTATCGGAAAAACGGGTCGGAGCAAGTGCTCCGGCCCGTTTTGCATTTGCAAATTCGGCTTCGTTCCCGGCGCAATATCCGTTATATATTGTCGAATATATAACGGCGGGGCGGGGCGTGATGGCGATTGAAGCGCTGGTCACCTTGAAGGGCGAGAACGTTCCAGCCGTCGGGCGGGAACGGTTGAGGTTACTCGAGGCGGTTGCGCGCGAGGGCAGCATTTCAGCTGGGGCACGGGCGGTCGGCATCACCTACAAAGCCGCATGGGACGGCCTCGATGCGATGGCCAACCTTTTTGGCAAGCCGTTGCTCGTCGGGCGCGCTGGCGGTCGCGCCGGCGGCGGAGCGACGCTGACGGCGACCGGCTACTCTGTCATCGAGGCGTTCAGAAGAATGGAAGCGGAGATGGCCCGCGTCTTGCGAACGATCGAACCTGAGCTCGCCGAGGCCGGCGTTTCTCCATTGGATCTTGTCTCGGGATTTCTTATGAAGACCAGCGCACGCAACGCGATCCGCGGCAGCATCATCAACATCGTGTCCGATACGCTGAGTGCCGAAGTCGAAATTTCGGTCTCGCCCCAAACGACGATCCATTCGCTTGTCACGCACGCCAGCATGGAAGAGTTGGGACTATGCGCGGGCCGACCGGTGACCCTGCTGATCAAGGCACCATTCGTTGCTATTGCTACAGGTAAAACAGCGCCGAAGACCTCCGCTCGCAATTGCATCAATGGGATCGTCAGCCGATGCGAGGCATCCACCGTGAGCGCCGAGATCGTCCTCGACATCGGTGCAGGCAAGACGCTTGCGGCCAGCGTCACTGCGCAAAGTGCCCAATCGCTTCGGCTCTCTCCAGGAAAACCCGCATTCGCCCTTTTCGATGCCGCGCACGTTATCATTGCCATCAACTGACAAGAGTCGTTTTGCATTTGGGCTGATCGCGAACAGTCCGTCGGCTTCTGGATCAAAAATATATCGAGGTGTGCGCCGCTAAGGGAAAAAGCGAGTCGACAAAGTCGGGAAGTTTGACATCGCTGCTTCGTCTTGCTGCCGTTGCAGAAATGCAACGACACTGACCTTTTGTCCTGAATTCGACTGCTTATTCCATAATATTAGAAGTAATCCAAAATATATGAGATTGCGGGGAAATTTCCGCCCTCATAGAGAACGGCGCAGCGGTTGCAAGCAGGAAGGCGCCCCCGCGCATCCTTGCGGCCGAGGGGCTGACCCGTGGCCTTTGATATTCAAGATCTGTTTCGGCGGCATAATGAGGAGCTAAGGCGCTTCCTGCGGCGACGGGGTGCGACTGCCGATACCGCCGCCGATCTCACTCAGGAGACTTTCCTGAGGCTCCTCACCGCGACGCCGGTCGCGCCAATCGACAACGTGCAGGCCTATATTTTCCGGACCGCGAACAATCTCTCGATTGATCTAGCACGCAGGCAGCGGCTCATGCCGCTCGTCGATAGCAGTGACGATGTCCTCAAGCATATTGTCGACGAATCGCCATCCCCGGAGCGCGTGCTGCTGTCGCGTCAGGAGTTGGCGCTCTTGCAGGCAACTCTCAATCAAATCCCGGAGCGGCCGCGCGAGGTGTTCCTGGCACGCCTCGAAGGCAAGACATTCGCCGAGATTGGCCGAACCATGGGCATCTCGCCGCAATCGGCGTTCAGCCAGATGCTCAAGGTCATGATGCACCTCAAGGCGGCGCTTGATCGGACGCACGAATAATTTTCTGCGTGCGTGAGATATCTCGCTCTCCAAATCGTCTCCAGATAATAAGAGCGCTATAGTTCAGCCGGTCCTGGGTCGTGTCCCAGGCCTGCCAAAGGAGCGTGTCTGATGGGGCCGGATCCCAATTGGACCGACGACAACGACTTCGGCGGAAATCTCGATCCGATATCGCAGGAGGCCGTGACGTGGTTCGCGACCATTCATGCTGACGAGGTGGCCAAGGCTGATCAGGTCGCTTTCCGCGCCTGGCTGCGACGGGACGAGCGCCATCGCGCCGCCTATGCGGAGGTCGAACGTCTATGGTCGGGAGCCGCAGAACTTCCGATCGTCCAGGCGCGCCGTCGCGCAAGACAGATGGCCATCACGCGCCGGACCCTCGGCAAAGGCGTGCTCGCTGCCATGGTCGGTGGGGGCGGCTGGGTCGCCTACCGACAGCATCCATTCGCGGACTACCGCACCGGCACCGGCGAACGCCGGACGGTAACCCTCGCCGACAATTCGACCGTGGAAATGGCCGGCGCGACAGCCTTGTCTGCCGATTTCAGTTCGCACCTTCGCCTGGTCACCTTGCATCAAGGCGAGGCTTTCTTCTCGGTTGCGCCCGAGACATCGCGTCCTTTCGTGGTCGAGGCGGCTGCAGGCCGCACGATGGCTGTCGGAACCTCATTCAATGTGGACTATATCTCCGACGACGACGTGCGCGTTACTGTCGCCCGGCATGCCGTAAACATCCGCGTCGGCGCGGCAGACGCGCGGTTGGACGCAGGATCGCAGCTCACCTACAATCGCGAGAGCATCGGCGTTCCTCAGAGTATCGACCCGGCCTCGGAGCTTGGCTGGCGCGACGGCCGCTTGATATTTCTTTCGCAGCCGTTCGGACGGGTCATCGCCTCACTCAATCGCTGGCGGCGGGGCAGGCTGATGGTAATGGGAGCGGCCTTGGCCGCTCGTCCAGTCACGCTGATCATCGACCTCGAGAAATCAGGGAATATTCTCGCCACCCTTGAGGAGGCCCTTCCGATCCAGGTCGTCAATGTGACCCCCTATCTGACCCTTGTATTCGATGCCTGACGCCGCTCAGAAAAGAAGTTCGCGCCCAATCGGATAATCGCAAGTCTGCTTCGTCTAACCCAGTGGGGACGTCGGCATCATGCCGGCGTTAATCTGATGACGGAGCGCGACGATGGCGGGGCGGACTATTTCGAGGGTCAAGGCGACCAGGCTGATGACTTTGCTTGGGTCGTCGTCGATCGCCGTCCTGCTGCTGTCAGTTCCATCCGCATTTGCGCAGACTGCGCCTGCACCCGCTGTGGGCACCATGCAACGGTCGATCACTTTCGCCATCCCGTCGCAGTCCTTGGCGACCGGCATCGTGGCCTTCTCGCGCGCCGCCGGCGTCGATCTCGTATTCGATGGCGCGGTGCCGAGCGGAGCGCGCACGCCGGGCGTCTCGGGCACACTCACCGTGCGCGAGGGCGTCAACCGATTGCTGGCCGGCACCGGACTGACCGCGCGGCTCACCGGCGCCCGCACGGTCCAGATCGTCAATCCTTCATCGGCTGGCGCTAGCGTTGGCGCGATGCCGGCCGGTGCGGTTGCGCTCGATACGATCGACGTGCAGGGCGAGAACCCATTGGGCCCCGTTAACGGGTATGTTGCCAATCAGAGCATGACCGGCACCAAGACCAACACCCCGATCATCGAGACGCCGCAGTCCATATCGGTGATCGGTAGGGAGCAGATTCGGGATCAGAACATCAACGCCAAGTTCGACGAAACGCTGCGCTACACGGCCGGTGTTTTCGGGGGCACGGCCGGTGCCGACCCGCGCAACGACTGGTTTCAAATTCGCGGATTCCAGGTGCAGGAACAAAGCTTGTTTCTGGACGGCTTGCAGCTGACGTCCATGTCTTTCGCTACCTGGAAAATCCAGCCGTTCGGTCTGGATCGCGTTGAGGTTCTGCGCGGCCCCTCAGCCATCCTTTACGGCGGGTCCGGCCCTGGCGGCATCGTGAACGCCGTCAGCAGGTTCGCTGGTGAAGAGCCCACTCACTATATCGAGGCCGGCGTCAACAATTTCGGCAATGCCTACACCCAGTTCGATGTCGGTGGTCCTCTAAATGCAGGAAACGACGGAAAACTCTTTTATCGGATCGTCGGTCAGATCCGCGGCGGAGGCACGCAGGTCAACTTCATCAACGACGATAATTATTTCCTCCAGCCGTCGCTGACATGGATGCCGGATATCGATACGCGACTGACGATCTACGCTCAGGCGTCACACAACGTGACGCGCGGTCTGAACTTCCTTCCCTATGAAGGTACGGTGGTGAACGCTCCATTCGGTCGGATACCTACCAATCTCTTCGCCAGCGAACCAAGCATGGATACGCAACGCCGCGATCAGGCGATGGTCGGCTATCAGTTTGAGAAGCATCTGTCGGAAAACGTGACGTTCCGTCAGAATGCCCGTTATGGGTATGTGGACCTTTATAACGCGACGATGTTCGGAGGTGGATACTTAACCACGCCCGCCGCCGCAGATCTCTATCGAGATAGTTTTCTGGTGCGCAGCAAAGCGAGCCAGGCCAATATGGACAGTCAGCTCGAATCTCGATTCGAAACCGGCCCGGTGTCTCATAAGGTTCTCGGCGGGTTCAACGTGAAGCGCTTCACCCTTGATGATATGCAGGGTATTGAAGAGGGCTTGCCCATAAATCTGGTCAATCCTGTCTACACTCCGACCGCACCATTTAGCGGTGCGCCATATCGCGATGCGCATGTAACTCAGAACCAGGTCGCACTCTATCTTCAGGATCAGATCAAGTTCGATCGCTTGACGCTCGTCCTGTCGGGCCGCAACGATTGGGTTGGCACAATCGATAACGATCTTGCCAGGTCGTATCAGACCCGAGAGGACAGCAAGTTTTCCGGTCGCGGTGGCATTATTTATAATTTTGACTTCGGCCTGGCTCCTTACGCTTCGTATGCAACCAGTTACAATCCGATCATCGGCATCAATGGCGCCACCGGAAATATCCTCCTGCCGCAAACGGCCGTGCAATCTGAAGTTGGATTGAAATATCAACCGACGGGGCTTAACGCACGTTTTGGTGTGGCGCTATTCGATCTGAAACGCCAAAACGCGCTGACGACCGATCCGAACAACCCGCAACTGCAGATTCAAAACGGCGAGGTCACGTCCCGCGGCCTGGAACTGGAGGCCGTTGCCAACATCACGCGCGATTTCAAGATCACGGCCAGCTATACCAATTTCAATTTCTTTGTGAGCAGGGACCTGGACGCATCGCTGATTGGAACAGTGCCGGTCAGCACTCCACGTGAACTCGCGTCGCTGTGGACTGACTACACCTTCCGCGAAGGAGCGCTAAGCGGCTTTGGCTTGGGAGGCGGCGTCCGATACGTCGGATCGTCTTTTGCGAATACTGCGAATACCCTTACCGTGCCAGCCGTGGTCCTTGGTGATCTGGCGGTTCATTATGAATGGGGGGATAACTGGCGGGCCGCAGTTAACTTCATCAACGTCGCCGACACGATCTATGTCGCGACATGCTCGAGTTCGGATTCGTGCTTCTACGGCGACCGGCGCCGCATCACGGGAAGCCTCTCGTACAAGTGGTAGCAGGCAGACGACCACCAGAAGCTGGACCTTTTGTCCGAAAAACCGGCAGCAGGCCACGAGAGTCCTTCACCGCTTCACGGAAACGGTGAGGCTCCATCTTTTGATCTGAGGCGTTTTCATCACGCGAACCGGTATCTCGGGGTCAAGCCCGAGGACATGCTTCGCTCGAAACGCTATAACACCAGCCGAGAGTGAAGGTTTCCGATGATTACCGTTCCACAGCGGGCGACGGGTTGATCGCGCGTTTGACCCACTGGCCAAGGACATATGACACCACGAATATGGCCGTAGCGATCAACGCAATCGTTAAATCCGCGGCCTCGTCTTTAAGCGCCTTGGCCAGAATATAGACGCCGGCGAGCCCGACTCCAAAGACAGCTAGCGAGGCGACTTCGGCAATGAATTTCCGGGTCAATTTTGTTTCCATGGGGATAGA
The DNA here is from genome assembly GCF_058809865.1 of Nitrobacter sp. MLSD-S21. Lineage (NCBI taxonomy): Bacteria > Pseudomonadati > Pseudomonadota > Alphaproteobacteria > Hyphomicrobiales > Nitrobacteraceae > Nitrobacter > Nitrobacter sp. MLSD-S21. The sequence goes on from NZ_JBXASZ010000001.1 coordinate 53,067, forward strand.
CTCTGGATTTGTGAGAACAATGCGGAATTGCCATCGCGCAGGGTCATGAGCCGATCGGGCACCCCGATATAGAGCCTTTCCGCTCCTTACGGAATCAGAAGCAGAGCTCTATAAGTTGATTTGGCGCGTTTTCTTCATGCGAACCGGTAACCACTTCGCTCGAAAACGCTATAGAACATCACCGATGAAATATCGACGCCATTCTGGTTCGCAATCTCAATAGCAATAAGATGAGTTGAGCCTGGCATGGCAGGTTCGCCTGCATCTATCCGTTTGATCGACGACGTAATTCTTGATCGCCGGTCCGCTTACCTCTCGTCCCCGGTGAAGCCATAAGCCCGACTCATTGCAGCCGATGGTAGCGGATGGCAAACTCCAGGCCAGCAGCAATGTTGATTCCGCTTGGTCGCGCGTTCAAATCCGATGGCGGGAGAGGAGAGCTGAATGGCCGGACTGTATTTCGAGCAGTTTTCCGTCGGGCAGAGGTTCGTTCACGAAATTCGGCGAACCGTCACCGACATGGACAATGTTCTGTTTTCCTCGCTCACCTGCAATCCGGCTGCGGTGCACATTGATCACGAATATGCCAAATCGACTGAATTCGGTAAACCTCTGATCAATTCCATCTTTACGCTGGGTCTCATCATTGGCCTTTCAGTGCAGGACACAACTCTCGGAACCACGGTCGCAAATCTCGGTATGGAGGAAACCAGGTTTCCACGTCCGGTATTCGCGGGCGATACGTTGCGCGCGGAATCGAAAGTGGCGTCGGTTCGCGCCAGCAAGTCGCGTCCAACGCAGGGTATCGTCACGTTCGAGCATCGCGGATACAATCAGCGAGATGAGGAGGTGGTGTTTTGCCGCCGCAACGCGCTGATGATGCGGAGGCCGGCATGAAGTGGCGCTCGCTTCTTTTCGTCCCGGCCGACAGCGATCGCAAGTTGGCGCGGGCCAACACCTGCGGCGCGGATGCGCTTGTCCTTGATCTGGAAGACTCTGTCGCGCCCGGCCGCAAGGCGGTCGCGCGTGACGCAGTGAAGAGCTTTCTCTGCGCGACTGCTCGAGATTGGACGTTTCTGGTGCGGATCAACGCGCTCGGAACGGGCCTGACGCTGGCTGATCTTGCGGCTGTCGTCCGCCCCGGGCTGGACGGCATCCTGATTCCGAAGGTCAACGGCATTCAAGACGTCGAGCAGATCTCGCACTATGTCGATGTTCTGGAGGTGGCCGCGGGCATTCCGCCAGGGCATGTGAAGCTGCTGGCTATCGCCACCGAGACGCCGGCTGCGATGCTTGGCTTTGCCAGCTACGTCAGGCGGAATCCAGGTGCGAGCGCAAGGCTTGCGGCCATGACATGGGGCGCTGAAGATCTCAGCACCGCGCTTGGCGCGCTGACCAATAAAGAGCCGAACGGCGATTGGACATCTCCTTATCAGATTGCACGTGCCCAATGCCTTTTTGCGGCTAACGCGGCCGGCGTTCTTGCACTTGATACGCTGTACAGTGATTTCAAGGATCAGGCGGGCCTCGCCGAGAGTTGCCGTGTCGCCCGCCGTGACGGATTCGTCGGGCGACTCGCGATCCATCCGCGCCAGGTTGCCACGATCAACGCCTGCTTCACGCCGTCCGAAGCCGATCTGGCGCACGCCCGCCGCGTCGTCGCTGCCTTCGCCAGTCAACCTGATGCCGGCGCGGTGGGTATCGAGGGCAAGATGTATGACATTCCGCACCTGATCGCGGCGAAGCGGGCATTGGCCTCGGTCGGCGAGGCCATCAAGGAATAAGCGTCGAGGAAGGCGGGATGGCGCGGCTCAAAGATTGCTCTCAGTGATGGCCGCATAGATCATGGTGCGAAGCTCTCGGCGGATCGGATACGCGCTCGAGGGTATCACCTGCGTCATGAAGATAGTGATCAGGTCTTCCGCTGGGTCGATCCAGAACGAGGTCGTTGCAGCGCCGCCCCAGGCGTATTCACCGGGGCTGCCGGCTATTAGCGTCTTTGCCGGGTCCATGGTGACGGAGAAGCCGAGGCCGAAGCCGATGCCGGCGTAGGTCGCTTCCGCAAACATCGATCGTGACATGTCCGGCAGATCGCGGTTGCCGGGCAGGTGATTGGTCGTCATCAGCGCCAGCGTTTTCGGCCCGATCAGCCTGACGCCGCCGCGTTCGCCGCCGTTGAGCAGCGCCTGGCAGAACGTGAGATAGTCGGCAGCCGTCGAGCACAGGCCGCCGCCTCCCGAGATGAAGCTGGGCAGCGAGAGAAAAGGGCTCTTGGCGGGATCATCCTGCAACGTCAGTCCGCTCTTCGCATCCGGCGAACGAGCCGACATCATGCCGCCGACCGTCGCATTGTAGCAGGCCGCGAGCCGTTGCGCCTTGTCGGCCGGCACGAGGAAGTCGGTATCGGCCATTCCCAACGGATTAAAAATGCGCTCTTTCAAGAATTGTTCGAAGGAAATGCCGCTGATCTTGCCCACGAGGTAGCCGATCACGTCCGTGGAGACCGAGTAATTCCAGGCTTCGCCCGGCGAGAATTCCAGCGGAATGTCGGCAAGGCTTGCGATCATCGAATCAAGCGTGCCCGCAGGGTCGAGCGTGCCGATCTGCTTGTCGCGATACGCCGCGTCGACGTTGGTTCGCTGCTGGAAACCGTAAGTCAGCCCGGATGTATGACGGAGCAAGTCAATGATCTGCATGGGCCGCGTCGGCGGTTTGGTCATGAAGGCAGGCGCGGTGCCCGCCTGAAACACGCCAAGGTTCTTCCACTCGGGAATATACTTGTGAACCGGCTCGTCGAGCGCAACGAGGCCTTGCTCCACCAGAATCATGAAGGCGACCGACGTGATCGGCTTGGTCATGGAATAGATGCGGAAGATGGTGTCGTCCTTCAGCGCCACCCGGCGTTCGAGATCGGCAAAGCCCTGCACAGAATTGTGCACGAGGTTGCCGCGGCGATACACCATCAGCTGTGTGCCCGGAAACCGGCCGGCATCGATATATCGCCGCTTCAGATGGTCATCGATGCGCTGGAGCGCGGCGCCGGACATCCCTGAACCTTCGGGAGAGCCGGGATTGAGGGCTGTCATCTGGGATTACTCCGGGGCAGGGGGCAAATTGGATAGCTCACGGCGTTCTGCGGACGCAATGTGTCGCATTAGCCGATCGTTTGCGAACCGCGGATCCGTGAGGAGTGGCAATCTGCGGCAGGTTCGTGCAAGAAAACGACGCGGAGCGAAGCTCGCGGCAGAAAGATAACACTTTGGAGGCGATATGACGGACGTTCAGATCATTCCAAGCTGGTCGGTTTGACGAATGGTAGAAGCACCGATTCTGATCGTCGGCGCCGGCCATGCCGGCTTTCAATTAGCGGCGTCGTTGCGTCAGGCCGGGTACGAGGGACCCGTCAGCCTCATCAATGACGAGCCGCATCTGCCCTATCAGCGGCCTCCGCTCTCGAAAGCCTATCTGAAAGGCGGCGGCGGTCCTGATACGGTGATGTTCAGGCCGGAGAAATTCTATCACGATCAGCGCATTGAGCTGATTTCCGATCGCGTCGTCGCCATCGACCGCAGCGCACTTCAACTCGTCTGCGCCTCCGGTGCTTCCCGCGCTTACAAGCACCTTGTACTGGCAACGGGCGCGCGCAACCGCCTGCTCGACATCCCCAACGCCGGTCTGAAGGATGTCCTCTATCTCCGATCGCTCGACGAAAGCGAGATGCTGCGGCAGCTCTTTCCCACCAGGCGGCGAGTGGTGGTTGTCGGGGCGGGCTTTATCGGTCTCGAATTCGCGGCGACCGCGCGGGCGAAGGGCCTCGAAGTCGATGTCGTGGAGCTTGCGCCTCGCGTGATGGCGCGTGCGGTCACGTCGGAGATTTCGGAGTTCTTTCAGCGCCGCCACAGCGAGGCAGGGATTCGGATTCATTTCGGAGTGCAGGCGACGAGCATCACCAGCAACGAAGGTCGTGTGACAGGCGTTACCCTGAGCGACGGCAGGCCGATCGCAGCCGATCTCGTGGTCGTCGGCGTCGGCGTTTTGCCCAACGTTGAACTGGCGGCAGAGGCTGATCTTCCGGTGGCCTCCGGCATCATTGTCGATGAGCACCTGCTCACGGCCGATCCTAATATTTCAGCGATCGGCGATTGTGCGTTGTTTAAGAGCGTGCGCTTTGGTGCGCCGCTGCGGCTCGAATCCGTGCAGAATGCGGCCGATCAGGCTCGCTGCGTTGCGGCTCGGCTGACGGGTGATATGAAAAGCTATGACGGATTCCCGTGGTTCTGGAGCGATCAGGGGCCTGACAAGCTGCAGATCGCGGGCCTGACGACCGGCTACGATCAAGTCGTCGTGCGTGGCGACGCCGGGCAGGGGTCGTTCTCCGCCTTCTGTTACAAGAACGGTCGCCTGATCGGAATCGAATCGGTCAATCGCGCCTCGGATCACGTCTTCGGCCGCCGCTTTCTGGCTGTGAACGGTTCGATACCGCCGGAGCAGGCTGCCGATCCTGCTTTCGATCTGAAGCGGGCGCTTGCGTGAAATTCTGCCGACAATGGGGACATCGCCTGTCCCATGACAGGCTCGATAACCGGAGTGTCTATTGAACCATCGCACCATTCATCGAGCGGCAGTGATACTTTTATACGGCCTATATCTGGGTGGCGGATGTTATCGTTTGGTGGCGTGGCTATACTGTTCACAATCATGAAGTCATAGCAGACGGCAACTCGTCTCTCGGCGAGGCATATCCCGCAAATCAAAGGCCTGGGCACAGTCGCGAACCAGGATCACGAAGGAGAGAACGATGACGGTTTACGCCGGCCCGGTCTTCGACATGGCGGTTCAGCAGTTCGGAGTCATCGCCAATCATCTCTCCATCCCGATGGACGAGCGAGAGCGTATCCTGATGCCGAAGCGGGCCATCACGATTTCCTGCCCGGTTCATCGCGATGACGGATCGATTGCGGTCTTCGAGGGATACCGCGTGCAGCATCATCTCACGCTAGGTCCGACAAAGGGCGGAACGCGCTTTGCGCCGTGCGTGGATATCGGCGAGGTAGCGGCACTCGCCATCTGGATGAGCTGGAAATGCGCGCTGGTCGGATTGCCCTATGGCGGAGCCAAAGGCGGCGTCAGAGTCGATCCCCAATCGATCTCAATCCGCGAATTGGAAGGGCTATCGCGCCGTTACATGCAGGAGATGATTCCGTTCGTCGGGCCGCATACCGATGTAATGGCCCCGGACATGGGCACTAACGAGCAGGTGATGGCTTGGTTCATGGATACCTACTCCATGTATCAGGGCCGCACCGTCACGGAGATCGTCACCGGAAAGCCCGTAAGCTCGGGCGGCACGCTGGGGCGTCGCGAGGCTACGGGCCGCGGCGTCGCTCATCTCACCCGCCGCGTCATGAACGAACTCGGCATCGCGTTCGGTAGTGCGACCGCCGTCGTTCAGGGCTTTGGCAACGTCGGATCCCATGCGGCTCTCGAGCTTTACAACTCTGGCGTCAAAATCATCGCGGTGAGCGATCACACCGGTGCGCTTTATGACAGGAAGGGTCTGGATATTCCCGCGCTACTGCGCCACGCCGGGACGCATGGAAGTATCGCAGGATATTCCAATCAGCTTCAGTACGATCCCGCGGCGATCCTGACGCTACCGTGTGATGTGCTCGTTCCCGCCGCGGTGGAACGCGTGATTGATGCACATATCGCCGAGAACCTGAAATGCCGCGTTTTGGCCGAGGGCGCCAACGGGCCAACGACGCCTGAAGCGGATCTGATCCTGGAGACGCGTCAGCATGAGATTTTTCTGATTCCCGACATCCTCTGCAATTCCGGTGGCGTGGTGGTGAGCTATTTCGAATGGGTTCAGGATCTACAGCAACTGTTTTGGGAAGAAGACGAGGTGACGCGCCGCGAATATCAGATCCTGGATCGCGCCTTCGGGCAGATGGTCGATCGTGCGAAAAAGGACAATATCTCGCATCGCACCGCGGCAATGGCGCTCGGCGTAGAGAAAGTGCGGGCTGCGAAGGCAACGCGGGGACTTTTTCCGTAAACCTCTGACCGGACAGCCGCATCTACAGTCCGGTATCGGGGGACCAAGCCCCTCGATCATTTTCATTTTCGTTTTAATTGAAATGATGCGATGCAACATTTCTCTTGACTAAGATAGAGTGAGTGCTTACTCACGTCCCATGAGCAATCTGCGGATGACCAGCGATGTACGGCGGGAGTTGATCCTGAGCGCTGCGAAACGGTGTTTCGCGCACAACGGGTTCGCCGGTACGACGACCAAGAGCGTTGCGGCCGCCGCCTCGATTTCCGAGGCGTTACTGTTCAAACACTTTCCCACCAAGGCCGCGCTCTATGCCGAAATTCTGGCTGAAGCCTGCCAGGCCGATCCGGCGCTGCATCGCTTGCTTGATCGCGAGCCTTCAACCGAGACGCTCGTCATTCTTATCCGCGGCATGGTCAAGCACTTCCTGAATGCCTCGGCTTCGCCGGATCAACAGGAGGCGCAGCGTCTGCGTCTCATGGTTTCAAGTCAGCTTGACGATGGTGAATTTGCCCGATTGCTATACGAAAAAATCCGAGACCTGATTGGCCAAGCTTTCACGGCCTCACTTGAGCGCGCGATTGCCGCCGGGGATGCGGTGCCGGTCGGGCGCGAGCCGCTCAATCTGTTTTGGTTTGCGCATCATACCGTTCTCATGATGGTTCTAACTAACCTTCCCTCCGTTCCAACCCTGTCATACGGCAGCGGACCCGATCTGGAGCGGCAGATTTGTGAGTTCATTCTTCGAGGGGTCGGTCTGAATGCAGCGGCAATTGCCTTGCATCTGGACCGGGAAGCTGTATTCAACGCCGCCCAAACGTCGGCCGCAGAAAGTGCATGACATGACGGTAAGAAGGGAAGGCAATACCGGCGACAAGACCATCGCACCGCCGCGTGAACTGGACGAGAAGCCTCGCACGCGCCCGGTGCGCATGATGCGCTGGTTTGTCATTGTAGGCGTACTGCTCGCGTTGCTCGTCGGCGGGTTGGTCGGATTCAACGCGTTCCGCGCGCACATGATCGCGCAGTTCTTCGCCAACAACAAGCCGCCGGCGGTGACGATCAGTGCGGTCGAGGCGAAGTCCGAGGTGCTGCCGAACCTGCAGCGTGCGGTCGGCAGTCTGGCCGCGGTGCATCAGGTCAACGTCACCTCCGACGTCAGCGGCCGTATCACCGACATTCTGTTCACCGCCGGCAGTCGCGTCACCAAGGGCACGCCGCTGGTGCAACTGTTCGACAAGCCGGAGCAAGGCGATCTGGCCAATTACAAGGCCCAGGCGACGGTGGCCAGGCTCGCGCTGGATCGGGCGAAGCAACTCGCTGCACGTCAGGTCGGCGCACAGGTAACGGTGGACACGACGCAGGCCGCGTTCGACCAGGCCAATGCCGGCATAGCCAAGACCGAGGCGATCATTTCGCAGAAGCTGGTGCGCGCGCCGTTCGATGGCGTGCTCGGCGTGCGTCAGGTGGAGGTAGGACAATTCCTCACCGCCGGCACACAGGTCGTGTCGCTGACCGATCTGTCGACGCTGTTTGCGAACTTCACCGTCACTGAAAAGGAAAGTGGACGGCTTTCCGTCGGCCAGACGGTGCGGGTGTCGGTCGATGCCTATCCGGGCAAAAAGTTCGAGGGCAGGATCACGACCATCGAGCCTCAGATAGCCACCGAAACCCGCAACATCCGCGTCCAGGCCACTATCGCCAACCCCGACGACATCCTTAAACCCGGCATGTTTGCCGATGTCATCGTGGTGCTGCCGGAGAAGCCGCCGGTTATCACGGTCGCGGAAACCGCAGTCGAATACACCCTGTATGGCGACTCCGTCTATCTCATCAAGGAGAAGAAGGAGGACGACGGCAAGACCAGCTTGACTGTCGAACGCACCTTCGTGCGCACCGGCGATCGGATCGATGGCCGCGCTGTCATTGAGAAAGGGCTGCAGCCGGGCGACAAGGTCGCTGCGGTCGGCCAGCTCAAGCTGCAGTCGGGCGCCGCGGTCGAGATTTCGAAGGATCCGCTGCCGCAGATTCCGGAGAAACCGCCGCTGAACTGATTTCAGAAACGGGTCCGCCAAGGCGGCCCCGCATCGATTGAACGTCTCGCGGTTGTGCTTCGATCCACGGAGCGGCCACGCGTCAACGGAGCGCCTGCATGGCATTCACGGACATCTTCATCAAGCGGCCGGTATTGTCGGTCGTCGTCAGCTTGCTGATCCTGCTGATCGGCATGGCGGCGGCCTACAATTTGCCGGTCCGGCAGTATCCGAAGCTGTCCAACACCGTGATCACCGTCACCACGGCGTATCCGGGCGCGTCGCCGGATTTGATGCAAGGTTTTATCACCACGCCGATCGAGCAGGCGGTCGCGTCGGCCGAGGGCGTCGACTACATCACCTCGTCCTCGACCCAGAGCCAGAGCCAAATCAAGGTCTACGTCAAACTGAACTTTGATCCGAATGCGGCGCTCACCGAGGTTTTGTCGAAGGTCAATTCGGTGAGATACCTGATCCCGAAGGAAGCCAACGACCCGGTGATTTTGAAGTCCACCGGTGAAACTACGGCGGTGATGTATATCGGCTTCTCGAGCGACGAACTCTCTGGTTCTGCTATCTCCGATTACTTGACGCGCGTGGTGCAGCCGATCCTTTCGACCGTGGACGGCGTCGCTTCGGCAGACATCCTCGGCGGCCAGACCTTCGCGATGCGGGTGTGGCTCGATCCGATAAAGATGGCCGGACGCAATGTGACCACCACGGAAGTCGCCCTCGCGATCGCCGCTAACAACTTCCAGGCGGCGGCGGGTCAGACCAAAGGCTACTATACGATCTCCAACGTTTCGACCAATACCGACCTGCAAAGCGTCGAGCAGTTCAAGCGCATGACGGTGAAGGCCAAGGACGGCGGCTTTGTGCGCATGGAAGACATCGCCCAGGTGGAGCTTGCGGCGCAAAGCACGAACGCCAGCGTTGCTTTCAGCGGACAGCGCGCGATCTTTATCGGCGTGCAGGCAACCCCGCAGGGCAACCCGCTGAATATCGTCTCCGGAGTGCGGGCGCTGTTTCCGGACATCGAGCGGAATCTTCCTCCCTCGATGAAGATGAAAGTGGCTTACGACTCGACCAAGTTCATTACCTCCTCGATCCATGAAGTGCAGAACACGCTGATCGAGGCGGTTCTCATCGTTATCGTCGTGATCTTCCTGTTTCTCGCCTCGCTGCGTTCGGTCATCATTCCGGTGGTAACGATCCCGCTGTCGCTGATCGGCGTCTGCGCACTGATGATGGTGGCGGGATTCAGCTTCAACCTGTTGACGCTGCTGGCGATGGTGCTTGCGATCGGCCTCGTGGTCGATGACGCCATCGTGGTGGTGGAAAACATCCACCGCCATCTCGAGGAGGGCAAGACGGCGGTTCAGGCGTCCTTGCAGGGCGCGCGCGAAATCGTCGGCCCGGTCATCTCGATGACGATCACGCTGGCCGCGGTGTATGCGCCGATCGGCTTCCTCGGCGGTCTCACCGGCGCGCTGTTTCGCGAATTCGCTTTCACCCTGGCGGGGGCGGTGATCGTCTCCGGCGTCATCGCGCTAACACTGTCGCCGATGATGTGCTCGGTGCTGCTCAAGCACGGCGGGCAGGGGTGGTTCGCCACCAAGGTCGACAGGATATTCAGCTCGGTTACCGATTGGTACGGCCGGAAGCTGGATCGCGCGCTCGACTACCGGCCGGTGACGGCGCTATTCGCGGTGACGATCCTCGGGCTGGTCGGCTTTCTCTACATGAACACCTCGACGGAGCTGGCGCCCGAAGAGGATCAGGGCATCGTGTTCGCGGTCATCAAGGCGCCGAAATACGCCAACATCGACTACATGGATTTTTACGGTAACAAGCTCGATAAGGCATATGCGGAGTTTCCCGAGACCGACCTGCGCTTCGTGATCAACGGCACCAACGGCATCAACGATGGCATCGCCGGCATGTTGTTGAAACCGTGGGACGAACGCAAGCGCTCCGCAATGACCATCAAGCCGCTGGTGCAGGCTGAAATCAGCAAGGTTGAGGGCGTGAACGCTTTCGCCTTCAACCGGCCGCCGCTGCCAGGCGGTCCGGGCGGTCTGCCGGTCCAGATGGTGCTCTACAGCACATCCAGCTTCCAGACGGTCTATGAGGAGATGATTAAACTCAAGGAGGCGGCGAAGAAGAGTGGCCTCTTCATCGTCAGCGATAGCGACCTCGACTACAACCAGCCGGTAGTGCGCGTCGCTATCGATCGGACCAAGGCGAACGACCTCGGCGTCACCATGCAGCAGCTCGGCGGGACGCTGGCGACGTTGCTCGGCGGCAACTACGTGAACCGGTTCAACCTCCAGGGGCGCTCCTATCAGGTGATCCCGCAGGTGCCGCGCGGCGAGCGCCTGTCGCCGCAATCCCTCGATGGGTATTACGTGCCGGGAGCCGGCGGCCAGCAGATTCCGCTGTCCACGCTGGTCTCGATCAAGACTGAAACCGATCCCAATGCGCTGACCCACTACAACCAGCTGAATGCGGCGACCTTCCAGGCCGTGCCGATGCCGGGCGTGACGGTGGGCAAGGCCGTGGAGTTCCTCGAACAGCAGGCGAAAAACCTGCCGAAGGGATTCAGTCACGATTATCTCGCCGACGCACGGCAATACGTCACGGAAGGCAATCAGCTCGCGATTGCCTTCGGCTTCGCACTCATCATCATCTTCCTGGTGCTGGCGGCGCAGTTCGAAAGCCTGCGTGATCCGCTCGTCATCATGATTAGCGTGCCGATGGCGATTTTGGGTGCGCTGATTCCGTTGTTCTTCGGTATCGCGACGATCAACATCTATACTCAGGTAGGCCTGCTGACGCTGATCGGCCTAATCAGCAAGCACGGCATCCTGATGGTCGAATTCGCCAACGAGCTTCAGCTCAACGAGAAGCTCAGCAAACGGTTGGCCATCGAGAAAGCGGCGCGGGTCAGGCTGCGTCCGATTTTGATGACGACCGCGGCGATGGTTACAGGTCTGCTGCCGCTGCTGACGGCGTCGGGAGCGGGCGCGGCGAGCCGGTTCTCGATTGGCCTTGTCGTCGTGGCCGGCATGATGATCGGAACGCTGTTCACCCTGTTCGTGCTTCCGGCTGTCTATGTCGCGATCGCGACCGATCATCTTAGCGGCACCAAGTCTGAACGTCGCAGGCAGATCGCTGAATTCGACATGGAGTCGAACGCCCTGCGACCGACGTGAGGATCGAAAATGTATCAGCGGTCATGATTTGCCGCGTTCACCGTGTCGATCCCATCATCCCCGGCTCTTTGCATGTTCGCGAGGTCGGAGAACCACTGGCCACAACCGGGCGGTTTGCGCACCTGAACTTCAATACTTAAGTCTGAAGGACAACGTTCGGCAAAGCCGTGCGATTTTTGCGTTCGGAGAGCCGCGTGGCGCTAATCAAATCCGATGTTCTGGTCTTGGGTGCGGGAATTGTCGGCGTTTCCGCGGCGCTGCATCTTCAGAAGCGCGGGCGCGATGTCATCCTTGTCGACCGGCATGAAAGGGCCGGCGAGGAGACGAGCTACGGAAACGCTGGCTTGATCGAATGCGCGTCGGTTTTCCCGTACGTGTTTCCTTACGATCTGCGGCAGGTTCTGCGCTACGCGCTGAACCGGTTTCCCGAGGCGCATTATCGGTTTCGCGATCTGCCTGCTTTTTTGCCGTGGTTGATCCGCTATATTTTTGCATCCTCGCCTGAACGCGCGTTCCGCAGCGCAATGGCGGCGTTACCGCTGATTCAGCGCAGCCTTGTCGAGCATGAAACTCTGATCGCAGAAGCAGGCGTGCCCCAGCTTCTGCGCCGGACCGGCTGGATCAAGCTGTTCCGCTCGAACGCGACGCTGGACAAGGGCATCGCGGACCTCGAGCGCGTTCGTCGGTATGGCGTCGAAGGAGATGTTCTCGATGCCAAGGGGATCGCCGCACGCGAGCCGAATTTGTCGGGAACGTTCGCCGGTGCGATTCACTGGCCGGCGCCGGGCTTTATCCCGGATCCGGGCGCGCTGACGAAAGCCTATGCGGCGTTGTTCATGCGCCGAGGCGGCCGTTTTGTTGCGGCCGACGCGCGTACGCTGACGCAAAGTCAGGCGGCATGGCGCATCGAGGGTCCGAACGGAGGGCTGATGGGGCGCGAGGCCGTGATTGCCCTGGGGCCGTGGTCGGATGATGTCTTCCGCGGATTCGGCTACAATATGCCGCTCGGCATCAAGCGCGGTTATCACCTGCATCTGGCGCCGCGCGGCAATGCGGTGCTCAATCGTCCTGTTCTCGATTCGGATCTCGGCTATCTGTTGGCGCCGATGAATCAGGGCATCCGCCTGACGACCGGTGCGGAGTTCGCGCGGCGCGACGCTCCTCCGACCCCAGTGCAGATTGAACGGGCGCTGCCTCTGGCGCGCGAGTTGTTTCCCCTGGGTGAGGCGATCGATGCGACGCCCTGGATGGGGAGACGTCCGTGTATGCCTGATATGCTGCCGGTGATTGGAAAGGCGGCCCGCCATGCCGGATTGTGGTTCAATTTTGGACACCAGCATCACGGTCTGACCCTTGGTCCGGCAACAGGCCGGCTGCTGGCCGAAATGATGACGGGCACCGCGCCGTTTGCAGACCCGAGACCGTTTGCCGCGGAACGCTTTCGCTGAATATTGTTTGCGCCGCCGCACCGTTGCCGTGATGACTTGCGCCACAGGCGTCTCCATAGCGATACTGCGCCGCGTCGGCACATCTAAGGAGCGCTCCATGAAGGTGAATATAGAGTTCGAGTGTACACCCCTTGAGGCCCGTCAGTTTTTGGGGCTTCCGGACGTCCAGCCGATGCAGAATGCCGTGATGGACCAGCTTCAGCAGAAGATGGCGGAAAACATCGACAAGTTCTCGCCCGAAGCAATCATGCAAAACTGGTTTGATCCCAAGATGGCGGAGCGCTTCCAGGATATGTTCGTTAATATGTCGGGACTCGGGGCCGTACGGACAAAAGATAAAAAGTAGAGAAGCTATCGTATTGGTTTCATTATAATATCGACTGTTGCGACTTCTGCACGCGCCACCATGTTGGGTGAGCATCCTCTCAGTTCGCCGGTCGGACTTAAGATCTGGCCGCTCATCTTTTGTGCATCGAACGGCCAGCATTTCTTGCATCGCAGCACGAAAATTGCGACTGAAGAACCGACTTTTCAGGAGCAGCGCGATGTCCAGTCTGATGCCGTTACCTCGTGCAGGTCAGCCGGAGTCTGACGCCGCTGTCCTTGATGCAAGGCTGCGCGACGATATCCGGCTGCTCGGGCGCATTCTCGGCGATACCGTGCGCGATCAGGAAGGACCGGATGTGTTCGATCTTGTCGAACACATCCGGCAGACTTCGATTCGTTTTCACCGCGATGACGATAAGCCCGCGCGGCGCGAACTGGAAGCCATCCTCGACGGCATGTCGACGGAGGAGACAGTCCTCGTCGTCCGCGCCTTCAGCTATTTTTCGCATCTTGCCAACATCGCCGAAGATCAGAACAATATTCGCCAGATGCGCAGTCAGACCCTTGCAGGCGGGGAGCCGCACCAAGGTCGGCTGTCGCACACGCTTGCTTGCGCCCGTGAGGCCGGGTTCAGCGGGGAGGAATTGCGAGCCTTTTTCGACAGCGCTGTGGTCAGTCCGGTGCTAACCGCTCATCCGACCGAGGTTCGTCGTAAGAGCACCATCGATCGCGAGATGGAGGTCGCGGCGCTGCTCGACCGGCGCGAACGGATGCAGCTCACTCCAGACGAATACGAGGCTAGTGAGGAACAGCTGCGCCGCGCGGTGCTGACGCTGTGGCACACCAATCTTTTGCGGCGAACCAAACTGACGGTGCTCGACGAAGTTGCTAACGGCCTGTCGTTCTACGACTATACGTTCCTGCGCGAGGTGCCGCGGCTGCACTGCATCCTGGAAGATCGTTTGCAGGATCCCTCCGACGGCAGCGCCACGAACGAGATTGCGTCGTTCCTGCGGATTGGAAGCTGGATCGGCGGTGATCGCGACGGCAATCCCTTCGTGACGGCGGACGTTATGCGCGGCACTCTCCAACGGCAGGCCTCGCGGATATTGCGTTATTATCTTGATGAACTGCACGAACTTGGCCGCGAGCTGTCGCTGGCCGCAGATCTCACGGATGTCTCGCCGGAACTACGCGTGCTGGCCGAACGAACGGCCGACACGTCGCCGCATCGCCGCGGCGAACCCTACCGCCTCGCGGTGTCCGGCATCTACGCGCGGCTTTCGGCCACGGCCATAAAACTGAAAGCGGACACGCTGCGCCCGCCGTATGGCGCGGCTCCGCCCTATGCGAGCGCCGCCGAATTTAGTGCTGATCTTGACGTTCTCCACCGCTCACTGACCGAAAATAACTCGGAGGTGATCGCGCGCGGGCGGCTGCGTTATTTGCGCCGTGCAGCCGACTGTTTCGGTTTCCATCTCGCCTGTCTCGACTTGCGGCAGAATTCCACCGTTCATGAACGAACGATTGCCGAACTACTCGATGCCGCCACGCCGGGCACGTCCTATCTGACCCTGGACGAGGAGGCCCGCATCGTCGTGCTTCTGCGAGAACTGCGCAGCGCGCGCCCGTTGACGTCCCCGTTCATCACATACAGCGACGAGACGCTGGGCGAGCTCGCGGTGTTTCATGCCGCCGCAGAGGCGCACAAGACGCTCGGCCCCGATGCGATCCCTCAATGCATCGTCTCGATGACCAAGGGCGTTTCCGACCTGCTCGAAGTCGCGCTGCTGCTTAAGGAATCCGACCTCGTCGACCCCGCGGGACATAGCGCCATCAACATCGTGCCATTGTTCGAGACCATCGAGGATTTGCAGGCCTGTGCCGGCATCATGGACCGGTTGCTATCGCTGCCGGTGTATCGCGCGCTGGTCGACAGCCGGGGTGGCTTGCAGGAGGTGATGCTCGGCTATTCCGACAGCAACAAGGACGGCGGCTTCGTCACGTCGGGTTGGGAGCTTTACAAGGCAGAGATCGGCCTGGTCGATGTGTTCGAGCGCCACGATGTGCGGCTTCGCCTGTTTCACGGCCGCGGTGGATCGGTCGGACGCGGTGGCGGGCCGAGCTACGACGCCATCCTCGCGCAACCCGGTGGTGCAGTGAACGGCCAGATCAGGATCACTGAACAAGGCGAAATTATCTCCAGCAAGTATTCCAATGCCGAGGTGGGCCGCAACAATCTGGAGATCCTCGCCGCTGCAACGCTGGAGGCCAGCCTGTTGCAGCCGCGGCAGAGCGCACCGAGCCTTGAATACCTCGACGCGATGGAGTCACTTTCATCGCGTGCCTACACGGCTTACCGCAACCTCGTCTACGAGACGCCGGGTTTCGAGGACTATTTCTGGGCCTCCACCGTCATCAACGAGATCTCCACGCTGAACATCGGCAGCCGGCCGGCGTCGCGCAAGAAGACGCGCAAGATCGAGGACCTTAGGGCGATTCCGTGGGTATTCAGTTGGGCGCAATGCCGTGTGATGCTGCCGGGCTGGTACGGGTTCGGCAGCGCGATGGAGTCGTGGATAGCGGATCATCCCGACAAGGGCATGGCGTTTCTGCAAGAGCTTTACGGAGAGTGGCCGTTCTTCCGCATGTTGCTCTCCAACATGGACATGGTGCTCGCGAAAAGCTCGATCGCGATCGCGTCGCGTTATGCCGATCTGGTGCCAGACGTGGAACTTCGCGAGGCCATCTTCGGACGCATCCGGCGCGAGTGGCATCTCACCATCGACATGCTGCTCGCCATCACGGGGCAGGAGCGGTTGCTCGCCGGTAATCCGTTGCTCGAGCGCTCGATCCGCAACCGCTTCCCGTATCTCGATCCGCTCAATCATGTGCAGGTCGAACTCTTGAAGGACCACCGCGCGCAGTGTGGGGATGAGCAGGTGCTGCGAGGTATCCAGATCACCATCAACGGACTTTCCGCGGGCCTGCGCAATAGCGGCTAAGACACCATACCATCTGTCCGTCTGCGAGTTTCGCATGTCAAATCACCCGACTCTGGCGACGCTCGCCGCCGATCTCGCGATGGGCCGCACCACGGCACGCAAGCTGGTCGACGATTGCCTTGCGAAGATCGCCGACGAAGCGGGCGAGGGCGCGCGCGTGTTCATCCACGTTGATGCGGACGGTGCAGTAGCTTCCGCCGAGGCCATGGACAGACTACGCAGGGTCAATGCCGAGCCGTCGCCGTTCGCCGGCATTCCGGTATCGATAAAGGACTTGTTCGATATCAAGGGACAGGTGTCGCGTGCCGGCTCGCGCGCGCTCGACGATGCGCCGCCAGCGGCGAACGATGCGCCGGTGGTGGCGCGTCTGCGCCGCGCCGGCTTCGTGGTGATCGGGCGCACCAACATGACCGAGTTCGCCTATTCGGGTCTGGGCATCAATCCGCACTACGGCACACCGAAAAACTGCTGGCGGCGCGACGTCGGCTATGTGCCGGGCGGATCGTCGTCAGGTGCGGCGGTATCGATCACTGATGGCATGGCGCATGGCGCGCTCGGCACCGATACCGGCGGCTCTTGCCGGATCCCGGCGGCTTATGGCGGCATCGTCGGCTACAAGCCAACCGCGCGCCGGATTTCGCTCGATGGCGGTATCCCACTGTCGGTCACGCTGGACAGCTACGGCCCGATCGCGCGCTCGGTCGGCTGCTGCGCCGTATTGGACGCGGTGCTGGCGGCCGAACCCATCGCGCCGGTCGAGCCTCGCCCGATCAAGGGGATGCGGCTCGGGGTGCCGACCACGGTGATGCTGGATGTTCTTGATTCCGCGGTTGCGCGGGCTTTCGAGCGTGCTCTGGACCGACTGGCCGGGGCCGGCGCCGCGATTGAACGCATTGCCGTTCCCGAATTCGCCGAGATCGCGGCGCTGAACGTCGGGGGCGGGTTCTCGGCGGCGGAAAGCTGGGCCTGGCACCGCGCTCTGATCGCGGAAAAGGCCGAGCTCTACGATCCACGCGTCCTCAGCCGCATCCTTCGCGGCGAAAGCCTCAGCGCCGCGGATTATGTCGATCTGCTCCGTATCCGCCGCGCGATCATCGCAGGCTTCGAGCGCCGCGTCACACCCTACGACGCGCTGATCGCGCCGACGGTAGCGATCACGCCGCCGACGATCGCCGATCTCACCCACGACGCGGCTTACACGAAAGCTAACATGCTATCGCTGCGCAATTGCGCGCTGATCAATACCCTCGATGGCTGCGCGATCTCGCTGCCCTGTCATCGCGAGGGTGATGCGCCGGTGGGGTTGATGCTAGCCGCGGCCGGCGGCTCGGATCGCCGGATTTTCGAACTTGCTGCGGTTATCGAGAAGATCGTTCGCGCCTAAACCACTCTGTCTCGTTCCCGCAAAATGCGGAACGCATTTTCGCGGATATCGCAGACCCTGGCTGGCATGGTCGGTAAGCCAGTCTTGGCCTTTTCAGCTTCGTCATATTGTTGAAGAAATTGTCGCTCACGTTTCGTGCCGCGCATTCCATTAGCTCCACCTGGAACCATTGCGAGCGCCAAGAGTTGGTAGGGGTTCTCGCTTGATGCACATTTGCACGGGGAGATGCACGGGGAAGGTGCGATGAGGGGCGTGGGTCAGTATGGCAATCGGCGCATTCTTTGCGTTTTCCCCCGCTACACGTCCTCGTTTGGGACATTTGAACACGCCTATCCGCTGACCGGTGGTGTCCAGGCCTTTATGCCGCCGCAGGGGCTTCTGCTGATCGCCGCCTATCTCCCCGCCGACTGGAATGTCCGGTTCATCGACGAGAATATCCGCTTTGCCACGAATGAGGATTTCGAGTGGGCCGAAGCGGTGTTCGTCAGCGGCATGCACATCCAGCGCCAGCAGATGAACGATATTTGCCGCCGGGCCCACGCCTTCAATCTGCCGGTCGCGCTCGGTGGCCCGTCGGTCAGCGCCTGTCCCGACTACTATCCAACCTTCGACTACCTTCACGTCGGTGAACTTGGCGATGCGACGGACGATCTGATTGAACGACTGGCGCGAGATCCGTCACGGCCCCGGAGTCAGGTCGTCCTCAAAACCGCCGATCGGCTGGACATGGATAAATTTCCCATTCCCGCTTACGAACTGGCGGACATCAAGCGTTACTTCCTGGGAAGCATCCAGTATTCCAGCGGCTGCCCGTATCAGTGCGAATTCTGCGACATTCCCGGCCTGTATGGTCGCAATCCGCGTCTCAAACGTCCCGAGCAGATCACGCGTGAGCTCGACAAGCTGCTGGAATGCGGCATCACCGGGTCAGTCTATTTCGTCGACGACAATTTTATCGGTAACCGGAAGGCCGCGCTGAATCTTTTGCCGCACCTGATCGAATGGCAAAAGAAGACCGGTTTCGTGCTGCGTTTCTCCTGCGAGGCGACGCTGAACATCGCCAAACGCCCGGAGATACTTTCGCAAATGCGTGAAGCATTCTTCGCTACGATCTTCTGCGGCATCGAGACACCGGATCCCGTCGCGCTAAAGGCGATGCACAAGGATCACAACATGATGGTCCCCATCATGGAGGCCATCCAGACGCTGAACGACTACGGCATGGAGGTAGTGTCCGGAATTATCCTCGGACTCGATACCGACAAGCCCGAAACCGGACAGCATTTGCTGGATTTCATCGATCACTCCCAGATACCGCTGTTGACCATCAATCTCCTGCAGGCGCTGCCGAAGACGCCGCTGTGGGACCGTCTGAAACGCGAGAATCGCCTGATCGAGGACGAGGGCCGCGATTCCAACATCGATTTCCGGTTGCCTTACGACCATGTCGTGGCGACATGGCGTGATTGCATGGGGCGCGCGTACGAACCTGAAAAGCTTCTGGAGCGCTACGAGTACCAGATCCGCGAAACCTATCCGAAGCGAATCCAGCCGCGCACGCCGCAGCAGAGGTCATGGCGGAATATCAAGCTCGGCCTGACCATGCTTCGCAACATTTTCTGGAAGGTCGGCGTGCGCGGCGATTACAGGCGCGTGTTCTGGAAATTCGCGCTACGCAGGCTGGCTCGCGGCGAGATCGAATATCTCATCAGCTCGGTACTGGTTGCTCATCACCTCATCATGTTCGCGCGGTCGGCCTCTCGCGGCAAAACCAATGCCTCCTATTATTCTTTGAAACTGCGGGAAGCCGCGGTTCCCGCGGAATAAGCGACAGCGATCGCGCCGACCCCGCAGGCTGACAGCTCGAGCGTTCAGCGGGCCACCGAACGCTTCCCCGGTCTAAGGCGATGCCTGCGATGGCCACAGCGCTCGCTTGGAAGGCCCGCCCTTTCGACATCATTTCGCCGTGAGCGGCGTGGATGGGAGCATAATCGGCCCTTGCTTGTAGTCTATCCGGGAAACGGCTAAACGTTGCGCCCGAAAACCGGTGCATGCTGTCAAGATCGAGCGGATTGCCCGTGGTTTCCGTCAGCTCCAAAGTCTTTCTGGAAATTTGCTAGACGATGGTTTTCACGACAGGACGGACAGCGCATGCATGAGCGAAATCCCGATGCTGCCGATCTGACCAAACCGGCCAAGCGGACGCTCAGCATCGCTTTCGGATTCGAGCGGATCGGGCTGCTTGCCATGCGCGCGCCGATCCTGTCCTGCATCGTTCTGCTGGCCATGGTCGTCGGCGCGGTGTTCGGAATCCAGCGGATCAAAATTGACGATTCGCTTAGCCAGTTGTTCCGTTCCGATACCAGGGAGTATCGTCAGTACGAGGAAGTCACCAAGCGTTTTCCGTCGACCGAGTTCGATGTGCTGGTGGTGGTCGAGGGCAAGACGCTGCTCGAGCGGGACAACCTCGAAAAGCTGCGGGATCTGGTCACCGATCTGCAACTGGTTGATGGCGTGCGCGGCCTGATCTCGTTGTTCTCGGCGCGTCAGGCGCCGGAGCCTGGCAAATTGCCTGCGGCGCTGTTTCCATCTGAATTGCCGGAAGGTGCCGATTACGACAAGTTCATCGAGACGGTGAAGTCCAACGAGATCATTCGCGGCAAGCTGCTGTCCGAGGATGGCACGCTGGCGCTGGTCGTGCTGTCGCTGCAACCGTCGATCGTCGGCGATAGCAAGTTGAAAACGACCGTTGGCCAGATCCGCAAGGTTATGGACGACGATCTCGCCGGCACCGGACTCACCAAAGAGCTGTCCGGCGTGCCGGTGATGCAGCTCGAAATCCGCAACGCGGTGGAGCGCGACGGGATTATCTATAATGTCGCCGGCATTCTGGCTGGCTGCCTGATCGCGATCGTGTTTTTCCGCAAAGTATCCTTCATGGTGATTGCGGCCTTCCCGCCGCTCCTTGCCATCCTGCTGTCATTGGGCGTTCTGGGTTGGGCGAATTTCAGCCTCAACATGTTCCTCAATGTGATGACCCCACTCATCATGGTCATCAGTTTTTCCGATTCGATGCAGTTGACGTTCGCGGCGCGCGACCGCTTGATTGCCGGCGAGGACAAGTATTCCGCCTTCCGCAATGCTGTCCTCGTGGTCGGTCCGGCCTGCGTCCTGACCCATGCGACCGCCGGAATTTCCTTCCTCGCGCTACAGTTTTCCAACTCGGATTTGATCCGCAGCTTCGGCGAGGCCGGCCTGATGGCAACGATCATCGCGCTCCTCGCGGTGCTGCTGCTGGTGCCGGTGTTCGGAGTTTTGCTTGTTCGTGACGAGCGGCGTTTCGCGGAGAAATTCAAAACGGCGGACTGGGGCGTGCAGGCGCTGCGCCGATTCTGTGCCTGGATCGCGGTGCGGATGGTGGGGCGCCCCGGTTTCTTCAGCCTGCTGGCCCTGCTGGTGGTCGGCGGTCTTGCGGTGGTTTACGCCAACCTCGAACCGCGCTATCGGCTCGCGGATCAGGTGCCCGACAAGCAGCAGGCGGTGGCGGCCAGCGGCCGTCTCGATGCAAAGCTCACCGGCGCCAACCCGATCGATATCCTCATCGAATTCCCCAAGGGCGAGACGCTGTATTCGCCGCAGACGCTTGCCACCATCGCCGAAGTCCATAGGCTGGTGGAAGAACAGGCCGGTGTCGGCAACGTCTGGTCGCTTGAAACGTTGCGGCGCTGGCTCGCCGAAAAGGCCGGCAGCCACGACGTCGCGACGCTCAAGGAATATGTCAGCGTCATTCCCAAGCATCTGGTGCGCCGCTTCATCTCGGAAGACCAGACTGCAGTCGTGGTCTCAGGCCGTGTGCCCGACAAGGATTCCAGCCAGATACTGCCGGTGGTGGAAAAGCTCGACCATGCTATGGATGCGGTCAGGACAGCGCATCCTGGTTATGAAATCGCTGTCACTGGCCTGTCGGCCATCGCCGCTCGTAACAGCGCTAGCATGATCGAGAAACTCAACCACGGTCTGACGATCGAGTTTGCGCTGGTCGCGGTGTTCATTGGACTCGCATTCCGTTCGGTTGTCGTGATGTTTGCCTGTGTTCTGCCCGGGATTTTCCCGGTCGTGCTGTCCGGCACGGTGCTGTGGGCACTCGGGGAGGGGCTGCAATTCGCCAGCGTGGTGGCTCTCACGGTGTCGTTCGGCCTGGGGCTTAGCGCAACAATCCATTTCCTCAACCGCCTGCGATCGGAGAGCCAGCCGGGTATCGGCGCTGGTAAAGCGGTTGAGCGCGCGACCGTGCTGATGGGACCGGCGCTGATCCTCACCACCGTGGTGTTGGCCTGCGGTCTGGTCGTGACAGTGTTTTCGGATCTGCCGTCGCTGCGCCTGTTCGGTTGGCTCAGCGCCTTCGCCATGGTTGCCGCTCTTGTGGCGGACTTCCTGATCCTTCGCCCGACGGCGATGTGGTTGATTACCTTTGCTGAGCGTTTCCGCCGCGACAGCCAGGCGAAGCCGGCGAAATAAGTTTATGGTGGCGGATCCAGACACTCTATCAGGTTACGGCCTCAGCTACGTACCATGGTGATGGAAACGTTTCTGATTTCACCTTTAGAGGTGATCCAGACCGATTGCCTTTTGCCCTGGGTGCGTATCGTCAGGTTTGCGGCATAGCCGGCGGCTTGCGCGAACACTTCGATCTCGCCGCCTCCCGCGCGGCCGCGCATGGAGCCGAACAGATTGCGGCTGGCTTCGCTCCATTGTCCGGTAATC
The DNA here is from genome assembly GCF_058809865.1 of Nitrobacter sp. MLSD-S21. Classification (NCBI taxonomy): domain Bacteria; kingdom Pseudomonadati; phylum Pseudomonadota; class Alphaproteobacteria; order Hyphomicrobiales; family Nitrobacteraceae; genus Nitrobacter; species Nitrobacter sp. MLSD-S21. Next base: position 75,301 of record NZ_JBXASZ010000001.1, read on the forward strand.
TCACTGCCATGGCTGACAACATTGCTGGAGAGATCGAACCTGTAGCTGTCGCTGGCGCAATGCAGGTTCTGGTTCATGGTCGTGCCTGTGCGGTCCACTCTGTAAGACGCTTTGCAGCGAATGTTCTCTTTCGATCCGTCTGACAGCGTGACCGTGCCTTTTCCAGACCAGTTTCCCCCGAAGCCTGTAAACGGAGCAGACTGGCCGAAGCTAGCCGGGGCGGACAATGCAAGGCCCGCGACAAGGCTCGCTGCACTCGCCGATCTCCGAATCAGCTTGATGGAAAACAGCTTCATGCCCGGTTTCCTATCAAAAGGTGCTTGGCAATGATTTCGTACTGTATCTTTAGTCTTACCGCGCCTCACGAGGTTCAATCTTCAAAGCCGAAGTTGCCGCAGTGTAGCCGCTATGAGCAGATTTGAACCGTCACCAAACTGAGCGGATGGCACTTGACTGACCATCGGCAAACCTGCCACGTGATTTTAGTCGATTATTTCAGGCGTGTTAGAAATTATCATTGGGAAAACTGTTGGGCTGCAGCGGTATCCGGCGGTCGCCGCAATTTTAGCCGCATTCGCAGCGCTTTTGGCATGAGGATGTGCTCAGGAATGGCTCAGGTTGATCGTGATGTGTGCCGCAGCAGACAGACGTTGGCAGCGTCGACACCGTTGGCAGCGTCGACACCGTTGGCAGCGTCGACACGTTCGTATCCTCTTGCGAACTCTTTCGATATGGTATCGATAAAGGGTTTGTGACGTGATTGCCCTCCAAGATTTGAAATGCCTGTCATCCGGTATGCGCCGCGTTGTGCAGGATCGAACTCTCCCTCGTTGCAGTGAAGGATTATGATGTCCAAGATTTTATTCTCGTTCGCCCTCCTTTTATCATTCGGCTCGACCGTGGCGATGGCGCAGGTCCGAGGGCAACCGTATGGCGGGCAGTTCCAAGGACAACCGTACGGTGGGCAGTTCCAAGGGCTACCGCCCGGCGGGCAGGTCCAAGGGCAACCGCACAGCGGGACTGAAGCGGAACACCGCGCCTGCGCGCGGGACGTCAGCCGTTTCTGCCGTCCAGTGATGGATCAGGGCGATTTCGCGGTTCTCGCGTGCTTGCAGCAGAATCGCCCGAAAATCTCAAAGACGTGTAACCAGGTTCTGGCGAACCACGGCCAGTAAAGCATATCATCTCGCTTTATCCGTTCCCTTTTGTCGCAGCGCCGGACACTGGGGCTAAAAAGCGAAAGATAGCATTGGTTTAGCCCGCAATTTCCCCTATATGGAGCGCGGGCGACTCTCTGCCCGCCGGTTTCCGAACCGGCGGGAGGCCCGATTGCGATTCAGTCAACGTAACCGGTCCTGATGCCTGCCGCGAACCAACTGCGATCCGGAAAGACCCATCGCGACGAGAATTTTCCCGTCGCGTCATGGGTTATTCATCCGCGTCACCGCGGACTGATCCTCGCGTTCTATAATTTCGTCCGGACAGCGGATGACATCGCCGATCACGCTGAGCTTGGCGAAAAGGACAAGCTTGCCTGGCTCGATTTGTTCGAGAGTGAGCTTCTGGGGCAGGGGGATAGTCAGCCCGAAGCCGTGAACCTTCGCAAGGCGCTGGCGCAACGGTCGATGCCTCCGCGCCATGCCGTCGACGTGCTAAAGGCGTTCCGGATGGACGTCACCAAGCTGCGCTACGAGACCTGGGACGACGTGATCGACTATTGCCGCTATTCGGCGATGCCAGTCGGACGATTCATGCTCGACGTGCACGGCGAGAGCGAAGAGACCTGGGTCGCGTCGGATGCGCTGTGCGCGGGCCTGCAGATCAACAACCATCTTCAGGATTGCGCCAAGGATTACAGAAACCTCAACCGCGTTTATCTGCCGCGCGATGCGCTTGCTGCATCGGGCGCCTCCGCGGAGATGCTCGGGGACGACAAAGCCCCGCCGGTGCTCCTGCGATGCTTGCAAGCGCTTGCCGGACGAACCGAAGCATTGCTCAACCAGGGCCGGCCGCTCGCGAGTGAGATCAGGGATATGCGGCTAGGACTTGAAGTCGCCGTGATCCAGATGTTCGCCGACAGGATCGTCGCGCTGCTGAAGGTGCGCGATCCCTTGAGCGAGACGGTTCATCTGAAGCCCCTGCAATTGCTCGGCTACAGCGTCGCCGGCATCACCACGGAAATGCTCCGCCGTTCGGTTCGGCGGCGGCCGATGTCGAGCCCGGCTGCCGGCGCATGACAATCGAGACGACAGATGCCAGTTCGGGAGCGACTGCCTCCAGCAGTTCGTTCTACGCGGCGATGCGTATCCTGCCGCGCACGCAACGCGAGGCGATGTTCCAGATCTACACGTTTTGCCGTTACGTGGATGACATTGCCGATTCGGATCATCCGCGGCCCGAACGGCAGGCCGCGCTTCAGCAGTGGCGTGACGACATCGATGCGCTCTATCAGGGGCAGGCCCCAGCGCGGTTGCGCGATTACGCCGCCTCCGTTCGCGCCTTTGGCCTGCGCCGCGAGGATTTCCTCGCCGTCATCGACGGCATGGAAATGGACGTGCTGGCGGATATCCTTGCACCCGACGATGCCACGCTCGATCTGTATTGTGATCGCGTCGCAAGCGCCGTCGGGCGGCTATCGGTCCGGGTGTTCGGATTGCCAGAGCAGGACGGCATTCTGCTTAGTCACCATCTTGGCCGTGCACTGCAGTTGACAAACATCCTGCGTGACCTCGACGAGGACGCGGCGCTTGGACGGTTGTATCTTCCGCGCGAAGGCTTGCTTCAGGCCGGTATCAGCAGCTTCAATCCGGCCGCCGTGATATCGAACCCGGCGCTCCCGCAGGTCTGTGCCGAGCTCGTGGAGCGGGCGCGGGGACATTTCGCCAAATCGGACGAAATCATGAATCGCAACCCGCGTCGTGCCGTGCGCGCGCCGCGCATCATGTCGAGATACTATCACGCCATATTGGATCTGCTGGAGGAGCGCGGCTTTCAGTCGCCGCGGTTACCCGTCCGCGTAAGCCCCGCGGCGAAGATCGCCATTGTTCTCCGATACGCGTTGATCTGATGCAAAGAACCGTTCATATCGCCGGTGGCGGCATTTCCGGTCTTTCAGCGGGTGTGCGTCTGGCCGATGCCGGCTATCGGGTTCGCGTGTACGAGGCTGCGCAACAGGTGGGCGGCCGTTGCCGTTCCTACTTCGACGGCGCGACCAATCTCACGATCGATAACGGCAACCATCTGGTGCTTTCCGGCAACCACAGTGTGCTGGCCTATGCACGCAAGATTGGTTCCGAAGCTGGCTTGCAGGGGCCGCCGAAGGCCGAATTTCAGTTTATCGATATTGCCGCCAATAAACGCTGGACCTTGCAGATCAACGACGGGCGGGTTCCGTTCTGGGTTTTCGACCGCAACCGCCGGGTGCCGGATACATCGCTCGCAGACTATTTTGCCCTCGCGCCGCTGATTTGGGCCAATGCCCGTACGCGAGTCGGCAATGCCATCAAGTGCGAAGGCGTGCTTTACAAACGGTTGGTGCTGCCGCTCCTGCTTGCGGCGCTGAACATCGACCCGCCCGACGGATCGGCGGGTCTCGCCGGTACGATCATTCGCGAAACGCTGCTGGCGGGTGGTCAGGCGTGCCGTCCGCTGATCGCGCGCGACGGACTGAGCTCGGTACTGATCGAGCCGGCGATCGACTACATTCGTGCCAGGGGTGGCAGCGTCGATATCGGCCACGAAGTACGGCAGATCACCATGGCGAACGATCGGGTTACGGCGCTCTCGCTGGGCGATCAGACCATCGCGCTCGACCCGGACGATGCTGTCGTGATGGCGGTGCCGCCGCGATCGGCAGCCACGCTGGTGCCCGGCCTGACGGTGCCGACGAAATTCCGCGCCATCGTCAATGCACACTTCCGCTTCGTTCCACCGCCACATCACCCCCCGATGATCGGTGTCGTGAATGGCCTGATCGAATGGCTGTTCGCGTTTCAAGACCGCTTTTCCATCACCATCAGCGGCGGCGACCGGCTGGTGGACATGCCGCGCGAGGAACTGGCGCGGGCAATCTGGAAGGACATCTGCGTGGTCGCGGGTATCGAAGCCGAGATGCCGGCCTGGCAGATCGTGCGCGAGCGCCGCGCCACATTCGAGGCCTCGCCCGAACAGGCAGCCCTGCGTCCGGGAGCGTTGACGGCGTGGAAAAACCTGTTCCTTGCCGGCGACTGGACTGATACGGGGTTGCCGGCAACCATCGAGGGATCGGTTCGCTCCGGAAACCGGGCTGCCGATCACGTTCTGAAAGCCCGTTCAATCTGAGACATCAGTCGCCATGAGTTCCATGAACGCAACGGCCGCGCCGATTGATGACGCCGTCCTCGGGGGCCGCATCGGCGCTGCCACCCGCGGACTGCTGAATTTCGAGCAGCCGGACGGTCATTTTGTGTTCGAGCTCGAGGCCGACGCGACCATCCCGTCCGAATACATCCTGATGCGACACTACCTCGGCGAGCCGGTCGACACAGTGCTCGAAGCCAAGATCGCGGCTTACCTCCGCCGCATCCAGGGCGCGCATGGTGGCTGGCCACTGGTGCATGATGGCCCATTCGACATGAGCGCCAGCGTGAAGGCCTACTTCGCACTGAAGATGGTCGGCGATTCCGTCGACGCGCCACACATGGCGCGCGCGCGCGAGGCGATCCTGTCCCGCGGCGGCGCGGCCAACGTGAATGTCTTCACGCGCTTTCTGCTCGCGTTCTTCGAAGTTCTGACATGGCGCAGCGTTCCGGTTCTGCCGGTCGAGATCATGCTGTTGCCGATGTGGTCGCCGTTTCATCTCAACAAGATTTCCTATTGGGCGCGCACCACCATGGTGCCGCTGATGGTTCTGGCCGTGCTGAAGCCCCGCGCGCGCAATCCGCGCGGCGTCGGCATTCGCGAACTTTTTCTTCAGGATCCGGCCACCGTCCGCACGCCGAAGAGAGCTCCGCATCAGAGCCCGGCCTGGTTTGCGTTGTTCAGCGGTCTTGACTGGATCTTGCGAAAGATCGAGCCGCTGTTTCCCAAGTGGCTGCGTGCGCGCGCTATGAAGAAGGCAATTGGGTTCGTCGAGGAGCGACTCAACGGCGAGGACGGCCTCGGCGCGATCTTTCCGCCGATGGTCAATACGGTGATGATGTACGATGCGCTGGGGTTTCCGCCGGAACATCCACCGCGTGCGGTGACGCGACGCGGCATCGACAAGCTTCTGGTGATCGGCAAGGATGAGGCCTATTGCCAGCCTTGTGTATCGCCGATCTGGGACACCGCGCTGAGTTGCCACGCGCTGCTCGAATCCGGCGGACCCGAGGCCCTGAACAGCGCCGGCAAAAGCCTCGACTGGCTGCTCCCTAAGCAGGAGCTCGTTCTTAAGGGCGACTGGGCGGTGAAACGCCCGGACGTGCGACCGGGTGGCTGGGCATTTCAATATGCCAACGGCCATTATCCCGATCTCGATGACACCGCTGTCGTGGTCATGGCGATGGACCGGGTACGCCGTCACGACGGGAGCGATAAATATGACGAGGCGATCGCACGCGGCCGCGAGTGGATCGAGGGGATGCAGAGCCGGGACGGCGGCTTTGCCGCGTTCGATGCCGACAATCTTGAATACTATCTCAACAACATCCCGTTCTCCGACCATGCGGCGCTGCTCGATCCGCCGACCGAGGATGTCACCGCGCGATGCGTTTCGATGCTGGCGCAACTCGGCGAGACGACTGAAAGCAGCCCGTCCTTGGCGGCCGGAGTTGAGTACCTGCGCCGGACCCAGCTCGCCGAGGGATCCTGGTATGGCCGCTGGGGCCTGAACTACATCTATGGCACCTGGTCGGTTCTCTGCGCCCTCAACGCCGCCGGGGTGGATCGCCAGGATCCGGCGATTCGCAAGGCGGTGGACTGGCTGGTCTCGATCCAGAATGCGGATGGCGGCTGGGGCGAGGATGCGGTCAGTTACCGACTCGATTATAAGGGATTCGAGGGGGCGCCCACCACTGCTTCGCAAACCGCGTGGGCGTTGCTTGCCTTGATGGCTGCGGGCGAGGTCGAAAATCCTGCAGTAGCCCGGGGAATCGAGTACCTGATAGACACACAAGCAAAAAAAGGCCTGTGGGATGAGCAGCGCTACACGGCCACGGGGTTCCCACGGGTATTTTATCTGAGGTACCATGGTTACTCAAAATTCTTCCCGCTCTGGGCGCTGGCGCGGTATCGGAATTTGAGAAGCACCAACAGCAAGGCGGTAGGGGTCGGGATGTGAATTTGGGGGCGGCAATTGACGTATCCGCGGGCAATGCCTTTGACCCGCGGCCGGTATTGATTGTGACCGGTCTGGTTCAGGAAGCCCGCATCGCCGCGGGCCCCGGCATGACTGTCATTTGCAGCAGCAGCAATCCCCGGCAGTTGCGGGCGCTTCTCGCGGGGTTCGATCCGTCGACGGTACGCGGCGTGATCAGCTTCGGCGTCGCCGGTGGGCTTGATCCGTCTCTGAAATCGGGAGACGTCGTGGTTGCCACGGAAGTTGTGAACGGTACTTCGCGGTGGCGGGCAGGCCTTGCGCTCAGCGAGGAATTGATCAACGGCTCCGGTTTAGGCGGCCAGAAAGTGGTCCGCGCCGGGCTTGCCGGCGCCGAGCAGGTCGTCCTGGAGCAGGCCGGCAAGGCAGTGCTCCACGCTACGACCGGCGCTTCGGCGGTCGACATGGAAAGCCACATCGCGGCCGCCTATGCTACCGCGGCGGGTCTCCCCTTTGCCGCCTTGCGCGTGATCAGTGATCCCGCAACGCGGGCGCTGCCGGCGATCGCCCGCAACGCCATTAAGCCAAACGGCAACATCGACTTGAAGAAGGTGCTTCGTGGCCTTGCTCGAAATCCGTTCACCCTGGGCGCACTGGTATCTACCGGAGTCGATTTCAATCGGGCGCTCCGCTCCTTGCGCGGGTGCCGTAATTTTCTGTTAGGCGGCGAGAGTCTCGTTCCGGCGGATTATATGGCAACGCCGTCGGTCGCAAGACCGCGGGGGCCAGGCCATCGAAAAGGTCGTACCGGAGAGTCCGTCCCGGCGCGAGGCTTTTCCGGTTTGCGAGCGAATGTGCCGCAACCCCGTGCGGCTTTGATGGAATTGAAGCCGGGCTCGGCTCTTTAAAGTCAGATTCAAGAAAGTCTGATTTCAACGTCGTTGAATCAGACTCTCTTATTTCTTTTTACTTCTTTGCGATTGAGCATGATCTTGACCGAAAACCGGTTGCCGCTTTTCGGGATCATGCTTTAGCGGCTTCTTGATGCCAACCGGTGCCGCTAACGCTGGATGGCGTCACGCTGCGGTAGAAGCCTTTTGCTCTTTTGCTGCTTCTTTTGCAGCGGCGGCGGCCGCTTCATCCTTGCGGATCTCTGACAGCTTCTTTTGAACCTGCTCGGCAAAGATGTACTGCGCCGGACGCTGCTTGCTGAGATCGATCTCGGGCGCCATCGGGCCCGTCGTCCGGACGCCGCGCAACGCCACCAACATCGTCTTGAGCGGATTGTTCAGAGCGGCGGTGGCGGCGGTCGGCTCGTAACCGCAATGCGCCATGCAGTTGGCGCACTTTTCGTACTTGCCGGTGCCGTAGCTGTCCCAGTCGGTGGTCTCCATCAATTCCTTGAAGGTCTTGGTGTAACCCTCGCCGAGCAGGTAGCAAGGCTTCTGCCAGCCAAAAATGTTGCGCGCCGGCATCCCCCAGGGCGTGCAATGATATTCCTGGTTGCCGGCGAGGAAATCGAGGAACAGGCCGGAGTGCATGAAATTCCACTTCTTGCCCTTGCCGAGCGCGAAGACATCACGAAACAGCTTTTTGGTCTTGGTGCGGTTCAGGAAGTGCTCCTGATCGGGCGCGCGCTCATAGGCGTAACCCGGCGACATCGAGACGCCGACGCCAAGCTCGGCCGTAAAGTCGAGGAACTTTGCGATCTCTTCGGCAGGATAGTTGTCGAAAATCGTGGCGTTGACGTTGACGGTGAAACCGCGCGCCTTCGCCGCCTTGATCGCGGAGACCGCGCGGTCGAACACGCCCGTCTGACACACCGACTTGTCGTGGTGCTCGCGCAGACCGTCGAGATGGATCGAGAAGAACAGGTACGGCGAGGGCTCGAACAGATCGAGCTTCTTCTCCAGTAGCAGCGCGTTGGTGCAGAGCGAGACGAACTTCTTGCGCGCGACAAGGCCGCGCACGATCTCGCCGATCTCCTTGTGAATCAACGGCTCGCCGCCGGGAATAGCAACCATCGGTGCGCCGCATTCCTCGGCTGCGTCCCAGCACTCTTGAGCGCTCATACGACGGTTGAGGATCGCGTCGGGATAGTCGATCTTGCCACATCCGGAGCAGGCGAGATTGCAGCGGAACAGCGGCTCGAGCATCAGCACAAGCGGATAGCGCTTGCGGCCCAGCATCTTCTGCTTGATCAGATATCCGCCGATCTTCAGTTCTTTAAAAAACGGTATTGCCATCACAAGTCTTCTCTCTGGAGTTACCAGCTAAAATTTTGAAGGGGATCAAGCTGAGGTGAGTTCAGACGGGAGCCGGAATTCGATGTTTTCTTCCCGTCCCGGCAGTATCGAGACGGCTATCGGTCCGATGCGCTTCAAGGCCTCGATGACGTCGTCGACAAGGACTTCCGGAGCCGAGGCACCGGCCGTAATGCCCACGGCTTTCGCCCCTTTCAACCACTCCGCGTTGAGTTCGCTGCCATCAGCGATGAGGTAACTTGCAACGCCGACTTCGGTGCCGATTTCGCGCAGCCGGTTCGAATTTGAACTGTTGGCTGCGCCGACCACTAGAATAACGTCCACCAGCTTGCTGAGGTCCCTTACCGCAGATTGCCGATTCTGTGTTGCATAGCAGATATCGCGTGTGTCGGGACCCTGAATATCGGTGAAACGCTGCTGGAGTGCGAGAATGATGTCCTTGGTGTCGTCAACGCTGAGCGTCGTCTGGGTAATATAGGCCACCGGCGTATCGGAAGGCAGTGTCAGGGCCGCGACGTCATCCACATCCTGAACAAGCAGGACGGGGCCTGGAACCTGTCCCATAGTTCCCTCAACCTCAGGATGGCCAGCGTGGCCAATTAAGATCAGGGTTCGCCCCTTGGACGTGTAGCGTTTGCCCTGGTTGTGAACCTTGGTGACCAGCGGGCAGGTGGCGTTGAGCACGGGCAGGCCGCGAGCAAAAGCTTCTTCTTCCACGCTCCGCGCAACGCCGTGAGCGCTGAACACGGTAACGGCCTTCGGCGGAACCTCCGACAGATCCTCGACGAAAATTGCCCCTTTATCTTTCAGGCTTTCCACAACGTACTTATTGTGAACGATTTCGTGGCGGACATACACTGGGGGTCCGTACTTCTCCAGCGCGCGCTCGACGATCTCGATCGCGCGGACGACGCCTGCGCAGAATCCACGCGGCTGTGCCAGCAGAATTTCAATTGGACGAGGATCAGTCAATTTGCACCTTATGCATTATGCTGTAACTCCACATAGAACTGAACGTTCTTCTAAATAATCCCACGCGCCTTCAAGAAATGTCACAGGTATATAATCTGCGGGTCGCGCTCTCTGGATTTCAACGCTATGATATATATGGCCTTTGCGTCAGAACAAAACGTTGCAATGACGCAGGCTTTTTAGCCGACGATTGATCCGGAACTGGAATTTCCGGTATTATGATATGGGGTACCCGCCCGAATGGCCCTCACTGATTCGTCACTTGCCGTCCGCGGAGCCAACGATATCAAAGCGCTTGAATCGTCGGCAAATCTCCCGAACTAGAACCCACCGCAGGTGTTGCGCACCTTATTCTCTGAAATAGCATATAAAAGTCGTTAGATCCGGCAGAAGAACCGGGCCGGGTCCGTTCATGTGCGTATACGTACATGGTAGCAGAAAGAAAGAATGTGCTGACAGGTATTGTTGTTTCGATCGTTAAGGCTTGCACACGGTTTGCTTGGGTTACTGCGTTGGTTGCGATCGTGCTGGCCGCCGGTGCGGTCTTCTATTCGGCGAAGTACTTTGAAATAAACACTGATATCAATAAGTTAATTTCGCCTGATCTGGATTGGCGGCAGCGTGACATTGCTTTCGAGAAGGCGTTCGACCAGGAAAGACTGATCCTTGCGGTCGTGGAGGCCCCCACGGCGGAATTTGCCAGCACTGCCGGTGCCATGCTGGCCGCGAGACTCAAGAACGACCACCGCAATTTCGAATCGGTTCAGCTACTCGGCGGAGGGCCGTTTTTCGAACGGAACGGCCTGTTGTTCCTTCCCACTGAGGAGGTCAAACAGCTCACGGGCCAGTTTGGCGAGGCCGCGCCGCTGGTCGAGATCATGGCCGGCGATCCGAGCTTGCGCGGGCTGACCGCTGCGCTCGAAACGGCGCTGGTCGGCTTGAAGCGGGGTCAGTTCGAGCTGGACAGCACGGCGCGGCCGTTCTCGGCGATTGCCCAGAGCGTTGAGGACGTCCTGACCAAGGGAAGCGGCACCTTCTCCTGGCGTCAGCTCGCAAGCGACCAGCCCCTGGCCGCTTCCGATCTCCGCTCGCTGATCCAGATCAAGCCGTACCTCGATTTCAATGCGCTCGAGCCGGGCAAGGATGCCACCGATGCGATCCGTAGAGCCGCCTTCGATCTGGATCTTGCCGGCAAGTTTAGTGCGCGCGTCCGACTGACCGGGCCGGTGCCGATCGCCAATGAGGAATTCGCCACCGTGCAGGAGGGCGCCATCGTCAACGGCGTGGGTACGGTGGTGATCGTGCTGGTGATCCTTTGGCTGGCGTTGCGCTCGCCGAAAATCATCTTCGCGGTGTTTGCGACGCTGTTCGTCGGACTCGCGGTCACGACGGCGGTCGGCCTCATGATGGTGACATCGCTCAATCTGCTGTCGATCGCCTTTGCCGTGCTGTTTATCGGCCTCGGCGTTGATTTCGGCATTCAGTATAGCGTCCGCTACCGTTCCGAGCGGTTCAAGACCGACGATCTGGAAAAGGCGTTGTTGGTGGCGGCGAAGCGTTCCTCGGTCCCGCTGTCGCTGGCGGCGATGGCGACTGCGGCGGGTTTCCTGTCGTTCCTGCCGACGGATTACAAGGGTGTGTCGGAACTCGGCAGAATCGCCGGCGTGGGTATGTTGATCGCGTTTCTCACAAGCATCACCGTTCTTCCCGCGTTGCTGCGTCTTCTGAACCCGCCGGGTGAGAAAGAGCCGGTCGGCTACGCGTTTTTGGCCCCGCTCGACCGTTTTCTCGAAGACTATCGCGTGGCGATCGTCGGCGGCACGATTGCAGTCGTCATTCTCGGAGCGCCAGCGCTTTACTTCCTGCGCTTCGATTTCAATCCGATCCACCTAAGGAGCTCAAAGGTCGAATCGATCGCCACATATCTGGATTTGCGGAGAGATCCCGATACCGGCGCGAACGCCATCAACGTAATGGTCAAGTCCGAGCAGGAAGCTCAGCGGGTCGAGGCCCGGCTCGCCGAAGTGCCTGAAGTTGCACGCACCCGGTCGCTCGATAGCTTTGTCCCGGCTGACCAGCCTGAGAAACTCAAGCTGATTGCGCGAGGCGCTAAAATTCTTGGTCCAGCGCTCAATCCGGATTCGATTGATCCGCCGCCCTCCGACGAGGAGAATGTCGATGCGCTGAAGAGCACCGCCGATAGTCTGCGGAAAGCGGCCGGCACTCATCAGGGACCGGGTGCCGCGGCCGCAAAGCGGCTGGCTGACGATCTTACCCGGCTGGCCGATTCGAACGAAGCCATGCGTGAAAAAGCGCAAGCCACCTTCGTCGAACCGCTCAAGATCATGTTCGAACAGCTTCGAAATTTACTGAAAGCCGAACCTGTCACCCTTGAATCCTTGCCACCGGATTTCGTGAAGCTCTGGAAGAGCGAAGACGGCATTACGCGCGTCGAAGTGTTGCCGCGCGGAGATCCGGACCACAATGAGACGCTGCGAAAATTTGCCAGCGCTGTGCTCGCGGCTGCGCCCAACGCCATCGGCGGGCCGGTATCGATTCTCAAGTCCGGCGACACCATCGTTAAGGCGTTTATCGAGGCGGGACTCTGGGCTTTGATCTCCATCAGCATCCTGCTCTGGCTGGCACTACGCCGAATTACCGATGTGCTGCTGACACTGGTGCCGCTGCTGGTGGCGGGAGCGGTGACGCTCGAGATCTGCGTGATGATCGGGCTTCCTCTCAACTTCGCCAACATTGTCGCGTTGCCGTTGCTGCTCGGCGTCGGCGTGGCGTTCAAGATTTATTATGTCACGGCCTGGCGATCCGGCAGAACGAACCTGCTGCAATCAAGCCTCACGCGGGCGATCTTCTTCAGCGCTCTGACAACCGCGACCGCTTTCGGTAGCCTGTGGTTGTCGAGTCATCCGGGCACGGCAAGCATGGGTAAGCTACTGGCGCTGTCGCTCATCACCACCCTTGCCGCGGTGCTCTTGTTTCAGCCCGCGTTAATGGGCCGTCCCCGCGATGTCGGGAAGTAGACAGATATCGCCGACAGGATCGGTCGGCGGGGTGGCACTGGTAGCGGACTTTTGACCGATGGTCTTGTGCGCAGACTTCGATGGAGCGGTCTTGGCCATGCCTGCCTTTGGCGCGGTGCTGGCAGGACTGTGACTGTTGGACGGGCTGCTTGGAATCGGGGGGGCGGCGCGGGTCCAGGTCTCGCCGCCGCATAGGATGCCGAGCATGCAACCCTTGATCTCGAGCTTATCAGGGTCCAGCAGACGGATGCTGGCCGTTTGAAGCCGGCCGGTGGTTTTCGCGTCGTAGACCTGCCCCTCCCAAAGATCTTCGTTCGCTTTTTTCTTCATATCAAACAGCAATGGCATGCCGAGCGTGGGCCGGGTTTGCTTGGCGTGGTCGGCATTATTGCTGTCGACGCCCGGCTCTTTTTCCCAGGAGATCGCACCCCACATGCTGCCCTTGCATTCGGCCACCCGGACTTTGGCGACCCCGTCGGCAACCAGCCAATCCCCGGTGGGATCACCCGCGAGAGCGGACCCTAATCCCGCTGTCACCAGAGCGGTTGCGACAAGGGAGGAAATAGCGGAAGTTCTGCAATAATCTAAAATGCGCATGGTGTGTCCTGGGCGCTGCAACATGTTTTCAAGCCTGTGCTTAAGTAGAAGGGCTGGGGATCACTGACAAAGTCAAATACCGTGTTCGTGCTTTTCAGTTGACGAAGCGACCATCAACCGAACTATGTAGCGGATGCTATATCCAAATCTAGACGTTTCCGAGATGTTTGTGGAACGGCAGGCGCAGCGCAGCGCAATGCATGTCCGCCACCTCAATGAACAGCTTGTCAGGGTTCTGAAGACCATCGGCTACGACGTTGGTTTCCAAAGTGGGCAGGGCCAATATCTGGTCGATCGCGAGGGCGCACGTTACCTTGATCTATTGAGCGGATTTGGCGTTTTTGCGATTGGTCGGAACCATCCTGTGTTGCGGAATGCCCTGAAAGGCGTCCTCGACAGTGATCTCCCCAACCTTGTGCAAATGGATGTCTCCACGCTGGCCGGTGTTTTGGCTGAGCGGCTGCTCGTTCACGTTCCCTACCTCGACAAGGTCTTTTTTGCGAATTCCGGAGCGGAAAGCGTCGAGGCCGCCATCAAATTCGCGCGTGTCGCCACCGGACGGACGGGCATTGTTTACTGCGATCACGGCTACCACGGACTGACCTATGGCGCGCTCTCGCTGACAGACGACAAGAATTTCCGCGGCGGATTCGAGCCGCTGCTGCCCGATTGCAAAGTGATTCCCTTTAACGATCTCGCCGCGCTGGAGCAAACGTTGTCGTCGCGCCAGATCGCGGCCTTCATCGTCGAGCCGATCCAGGGCAAGGGCGTCAACATGCCCACCGATGAATTCCTGCCGGGAGCTGCCGCGCTGTGTCGGAAATATGGCACGCTGTTCGTGGCGGATGAGATTCAAACCGGCATCGGCCGGACCGGACGGTTTCTGGCCGTCGAGCACTGGAACGTCGAGCCGGATATGGTGCTGCTGGCGAAGGCGTTGTCCGGCGGTCATGTGCCGATCGGCGTGGTGCTGACCCGGAAGCACATCTTCGACAAAATATTCAACCGGATGGATCGCGCCGTCGTGCACGGCTCGACGTTCGCCAAAAACGATCTCGCGATGGCGGCAGGCATCGCCACGCTTGAAGTGCTGAAGGCCGAGAAACTGGTCGAGAATGCGGCGCGGCGCGGCGCGGAATTGCAATTGGCGCTCAACCGCATGGTGCCGGGTTACGAGCTTCTGAAGGAGGTCCGCGGCAAGGGCCTGATGATCGGCGTTGAGTTCGGGCCGCCGAAATCGCTGCGACTGAGGGCATCGTGGAATCTGCTGGAGACTGCCAACAAGGGCCTGTTCTGCCAGCTTATCACCGTGCCGTTGTTCAAGGATCACAAGATACTCACCCAGGTCGCCGGTCACGGCAGCCATACGATCAAGCTGCTGCCGCCGCTCATCATCAATGATGAAGATTGCAAGTGGATCGAGACCTCATTCGACAGCGTCATTGCCGCAAGCCACCAGGTTCCGGGCGCGATCTGGTCACTCGGCAAGACTTTGATGGATAATGCCGTTCGCAAGTCGGCGTGACGCCCTTTCGTCGGCTGAAAATGCTTTAGCGAAGATCCTCGCAACCCGATCGGAAACAAAATGCCTATCGTCAACCGCGTTGCCGATCTGCAATCCGAAATCGCTGGCTGGCGCAGGGATATCCACGCGCAGCCGGAGCTTCTGTACGACGTTCCTCGCACCGCCGCGTTCGTGGCCGACCGCTTGCGGGAATTCGGCTGCGACGAGATCGTGACCGGGCTCGGCAGGACCGGCGTCGTCGGCGTCATCAAGGGCAGACGCCCCGGTGGCGGGGAAGTCAAGGTGATCGGTCTGCGTGCCGATATGGACGCGCTGCCAATTCAAGAGGAAACCGATTTACCTTACGCCTCGAAGACAGCTGGCAAGATGCATGCCTGCGGCCATGACGGCCATACGGCGATGTTGCTCGGTGCCGCGCGTTATCTCGCGGAGACGCGGAATTTCGCCGGCGAGGCGGTTGTGATCTTTCAGCCGGCGGAAGAGGGCGGCGCAGGTGCTGCGGCGATGATCAAGGACGGGCTGATGGATCGTTTCAGGATCGATCAGGTCTATGGCATGCACAACAATCCTGGACTGCCGCTCGGCGCCTTCTCCATCCGGCCGGGGCCTATCATGGCGGCGACCGACAGCGTCGATTTCAGGATCGAGGGCCACGGCGGCCACGCCGCGCGTCCGCATCTCTGTATTGATCCGGTGCTGGCCGGCTCGCAGCTTGTCGTTGCCCTGCAATCGATCGTGTCGCGCAATGTCGATCCGTTGGAATCGGCGGTGATTTCCGTATGTGAGTTCCACGCCGGCAGTACCAGCAACGTCATTCCCCAAACGGCCGAGCTGCGCGGAACGGTCCGCACCCTGAGGGCGGATATTCGCGACTTGATGGAAAAACGGATTCGAGAGGTCGCCGCCGGCGTGGCGCTGACGACCGGCGCCAGGATCCATGTCAAATTCAGGCGCGGCTATCCGGTCACGGTGAATCACCCCGAGCAGACAGATACCGCGATCAGGATCGCGAAAGAGATTGCTGGCGATAACAATGTACACGGGACGCCGCCGATGATGGGCGCGGAGGATTTCGCCTATATGCTGGAAGCGCGGCCCGGCGCCTTCATCTTCATCGGCAATGGCGATAGCGCGGGCCTGCATCATCCCGCTTACAACTTCAACGATGACGCCATCGTGTACGGCACGTCGTACTGGATCAGGCTGGTCGAGA
Organism: Nitrobacter sp. MLSD-S21; assembly: GCF_058809865.1. Classification (NCBI taxonomy): domain Bacteria; kingdom Pseudomonadati; phylum Pseudomonadota; class Alphaproteobacteria; order Hyphomicrobiales; family Nitrobacteraceae; genus Nitrobacter; species Nitrobacter sp. MLSD-S21. The sequence continues at coordinate 91,184 of NZ_JBXASZ010000001.1, forward strand.
CCACGCTGGCGGCATAAGTGCTTTGCACACAGAACTTGCTACGCGACGCTACAAGCGGCCATCACGCCGCCTTGTCGCGCTGCAGTTGTGTCGCGGCAATTTTCAGATCGCCGACAAAGCGCTCATATTCGCGGGCTCTGGCGTCCTGATCCGGCAGCCGCAGCAGATAGGACGGATGCACCGTCACCAGCGCCTTGCGTCCGTCGGCCATGTCGATCAGCCGTCCACGTGATTTGTTGATTGGCGTGATTTTGCCGAATACGCTTTGCGCCGCGGTCGTGCCCATCGCCACCACCAGCGGCCGGATTGATTGCCGCCAGCTCACGCTCATACCATTGGCGGCACGCCCTGATTTCCGGCGTGTTCGGCTTCTGGTGCAGTCTGATCTTGCCGCGCGGCACGAACTTGAAGTGCTTCACGGTATTGGTAACGTAAACCTTCTTGCGGTCGATTCCGGCTTCCTTGAGTGCGCGGTCAAGCATCTGTGCCGCAGCTCCATGGCTCTCCAATCCTTTGGTTTCACAAACAAAAACGAGGTTGGCGATCTTGGCGAAAGCATCGCCGGAAAGTCCTGGTTGACTCTTGGCTTTGGCCGACATTTACTAGAACATATAGTGAACACTCAGGCTTGTCATCGGCTCTGATGTCACGGACGGATTTTTGATCATGCCTGGAACCGGAAGCAGCGCAGGGAAGCTTGCGCGCCTGCGTGACCGCATCGCGCGCATCGAGACCGATCACGGGGGCGGAATGCCGGACCGGGTGGCGCTCGGTCATGGCGAGGCGGATGCCGTGCTGCAGGGCGGGCTTGCGCAGGGCGCCGTGCATGAGGTGTTCGCGGAGGGGCGGCATAGCACGGCGGCAACAGGGTTCATCGCAGGTCTTGCGCAGCGTGTCGGCAAGGATCGGCCGCTGCTCTGGGTGCGGCAGGATTTTGCGGCGCGGGAATCCGGTGCGCTGTCGATGCGTGGATGGCGGGAGATCGGCCTCGACCCCTGTCTTTTGGTGACGGTCCATGCGCCGGATGTGGAGAGCACGTTGCGGACAGCGGCCGATGCGCTGGCCTGCGATGCGCTCGGTGCCGTGGTCATCGAGATTTGGGGGGAGACGCGTCTGTTCGATCTCGTCGCCAGCCGCAGGCTGACGCTGGCGGCGCGGGCCTCCGGCGTTACCGGGCTGCTGCTACGGGTGGCGGCAAGCCCGCTGCCTTCGACGGCGGAGACACGGTGGATCGTGCGCCCGGCGCGCTCGCCGCCAGGCGCGGCATGGCAGGCGTGGGGCGCCCCCATGCTCGAAACGCGGCTTGTCCGTAATCGTCATGGCCAGACCGGCCAATGGATCATGGAGTGGAAATGTGATGAGTGCCTCTTCCGTGACGTCTCGTTCCATGACTCCGAGACGCATCCTCAGCCTGTGGCTGCCGCGGCTGCCGACCGACCGCATCCGGCGCGAGTTATTGCGCTCCGGCGTGCCGGCTGAAGCAGGAGGGTCACAATCTGGCGCGGCAAAGACAAAGGGAAAGTCGCCCCATATCGTCGTTGCCAAACAAAACAACGCGCTGGTCATCACCGCGCTGGATGATGTGGCTGCACGTCTTGGCCTTGCGGTCGGGCTGCCGCTGGCCAATGCCCGTGCGATCTGTCCCGACATCGACGTGTTCGATGCTGACGAGATTGCGGACGAGCAAACATTGAACGGCATCGCCGACTGGTGCGACCGCTTCACGCCGCTGGTGGCGCTCGATCCGCCGCACGGTCTGCTGCTCGACATTACCGGCTGCGCGCATCTGTTCGGCGGCGAGGCCGCGCTGATGAATGCGCTGTGCGACGCGCTGAGGCGACGTGGCTTTGTTGTGAGCGCGGCGATCGCAGGCACGCCGGTCTGCGCGCGAGCGTTGACGCGCCATGCCCATGGCCGGATTGTCGCGCCTGGCGCGGAGCTGGAAGCTGTTGCGCCGCTGCCGGTGTTCACGCTGGGGGCGGATGATGCGACCACGCGCGGGCTGCGCCGTGCCGGGTTGAAAACCATCGGCGATGTCGCTGCACGCGGCCGCCACGAGATCGCCGCGCGTTTTGGTGTCGCTTTCACAGCGCTCCTGGAACAGGCGCTGGGGCAAGGCGATATGCCAATTAATCCACGCAAGCCGCCGCCGGATTATATCGTCGAGAAGCGGTTTGCCGAGCCGATCACCACCGACGGCGCAATCGCGATGACGCTGGCAGGTCTTGCGCGCACACTCATCGCCGCGATGGAAAAGCATGGCAAGGGCGCGCGGCATCTGGAAGCGAGTTTTTTCCGCACCGACGGCGCGGTGCGAGTCATCGCAGTGGAGACCGGCCGCCCCGTCGCGCGCGGCGAAATCGTCGATCGCCTGTTCCGCGAGCGGCTCGATGCGCTGATCGATCCGCTCGATCCTGGTTTCGGCTTCGATCTGGTGCGGCTGTCCGCAGTGCGAACCGAGTCGGTTGTGCAGGAGCAGCGCGAGCTCGATACGCATGTTCAGGACAATGACGAAGTGTCGGCGCTGATCGACCGCATTGCCGCGCGCATCGGCAGCCATCGCGTCGTCGTGCATCTGCCACAGGATACGCATATTCCCGAACGCGAGGCTCTCTCATTACCGGCGCAACAGCATCTCGTGACGGCCATGCGCGCCGAGTGGCCCGCACGTATCGGGAACGAGCCGCCGCTCCGGCCGTTGCGGATGTTTGCGCGACCGGAGCCGATCGAGGTGAAGTTGGCGGAGGTGCCGGACAAGCCACCGCGTCATTTCATCTGGCGGCGTGTCACTCATACGGTGGTTCGTGCCGAAGGTCCCGAGCGCATTGCGATGGAGTGGTGGCGGACGCAGGAGGCAAGGCCGACGCGGGATTACTTTCGCGTCGAGGATGAAAGCGGATTGCGGTTCTGGCTCTATCGCGACGGTCTTTATGAAGCGGCTGAGAACGACGATACCGTACCGCCAAAATGGTTTGTCCACGGGCTGTTCGCATGAAGCATCCGCGCGACATCCCGTCTTATGCCGAAATCGGCATCGTGACCAATTTCTCGTTTCTGCACGGCGGGTCGCACCCGCAAGAATATGTGCATCAGGCGAGCGAGCTGCGGCTGCCCGTCATCGGTATCGCCGATCGCAACACGCTGGCGGGGGTGGTGCGCGCCTATACGGAGCTGGGAAACCCCGAGGTTCGTTATAAGCCGCGGCTGCTGATCGGATCGCGTCTCGTTTTCATCGATGGGACGCCGGACATTCTTGTCTATCCCAGTGATCGCAACGCCTATGGCCGGCTCTGTCGGTTGTTGACCCGCGGCAAGCGGGCGGCGGAGAAAGGCGAATGCCATCTGAGGCTGGATGATCTGCTGGAGTTTTCCGAAGGCCAGCTTCTCGTGCTGACTTTGCAGCATCGTTTTGAAACGACGAAAGTCCTGAAGGTGCTGGACCGGTTGCGGCAGAGTCGCGCGGACGGCGTCTGGCTCGCGGTAAGTCTGCTCTATCGCGGTGACGACCGGCGCCGTTTGCAGCGATTGCAGCGGATCGCGGCCGCCGCCCGCGTGCCGCTGCTTGCGACCAACGAGGTGCTGTACCATCACCCTGCACGCCGTCCGTTGCAGGATGTCCTCACCTGCATTCGTGAAAAGATCACGATCGATACCGTCGGGCGAAAGCTTGAATTTAATGCCGAACGGTATCTGAAGCCGGCGCATGAGATGGCGCGGCTGTTTCGTGATCTCCCGGAAGCGATCGCCGAAACGGTGGCGTTCGCATCGCGCATCGCATTCACCCTCGACCAGCTCAAATATCAGTATCCCGACGAGCCGGTGCCGCCTGGCAAGACCGCGCAGCGTCATCTCGAGGACCTGACTTGGGCTGGTGTCGCAAGATATTTCCCGGAAGGGTCGGACGACAAATTGCGTGCGGTGCTGCGCAAGGAACTCAACCTGATCGCCGAACTTAAATACGCGCATTACTTTCTCACCGTGCATGACATCGTGCAGTGGGCGCGCAGTCAGAACATTCTGTGCCAGGGCCGAGGCTCGGCGGCGAATTCGGCCGTGTGCTATGTGCTCGGCATCACCGCGGTTAATCCGGCTGAGACCGATCTTCTGTTCGAACGGTTCATCTCGAAAGAGCGGCTGGAGCCTCCGGACATCGACGTCGATTTCGAGCATTCGCGCCGCGAGGAGGTGATGCAGTATGTCTATCGCCGCTATGGCCGCCATCGCGCCGCGATCATCGCCACCGTCATTCATTATCGGCCGCGCAGCGCCATCCGCGATGTCGGAAAGGTGCTGGGGCTGACCGAGGATGTCACGGCGGCGCTCGCCGACACGGTGTGGGGGAGCTGGGGCGATGATGTCAGCGACATGCAGATCAGGCAGGCTGGGTTCGATCCACAAAACCCGATGGTGCGCCGCGCCATTGCGCTTGCCACCGAGTTGATCGGATTTCCGCGTCATCTATCGCAGCACGTCGGCGGCTATGTGCTGACGCAGGATCGGCTCGACACCTATGTGCCGATCGGTAATGCCGCGATGGACGATCGCACCTTTATCGAGTGGGACAAGGACGATGTCGACGCCATGCGGATGATGAAGGTCGACGTGCTCGCGCTCGGCATGCTGACTTGCATCCGCAAATGCTTTGATCTGATCGCCGAGCACAAGGGGAGGCGTTACGAGCTGGCGGACATTAAGTCGAGGGACGACGACGAAGTCTATCAGATGTTGCAGCGAGGCGAATCCCTCGGCGTGTTCCAGGTCGAAAGTCGTGCCCAGATGAACATGCTGCCGCGGCTGAAGCCGCGCACATTCTATGATCTCGTCATCGAGGTCGCCATCGTCCGTCCCGGGCCGATCCAGGGCGACATGGTGCATCCCTATTTGAAACGGCGAGCCATGAAGCCGGAGGATATCGACTATCCCTATCCGAAGGGTGGCGACAGGAATGAACTGCGCAACGTGCTGCACAAGACGCTCGGCGTGCCGTTGTTTCAGGAGCAGGCGATGCGGATCGCCATCGAAGCCGCGAAGTTCACATCTGAGGAAGCTAATGGCCTGCGTCGCGCCATGGCGACATTCCGCAATGTGGGGACCATTGGCTCCTTTCAGGAGAAGATGGTCGGCAGCATGATTGCGCGCGGCTACGATCCGGTATTTGCGAGAAATTGTTTCGAACAGATTAAGGGATTCGGGTCTTACGGTTTCCCCGAGAGCCACGCGGCGAGCTTCGCGCAGCTCGTCTATGTCTCGTCATGGCTGAAGTGTTTCCATCCCGACGCGTTTTGCTGCGGTCTATTGAATTCGCAGCCGATGGGCTTTTACGCACCGGCGCAGATCGTCGGCGATGCCCGCAAGAACGGCGTCGAGGTGCGGCCGATCGACGTCTCGTTCAGCCATTCGCAGAACACTCTGGAAGAGTGTGTGGGCGCGCATCACGCGGTGCGGCTCGGATTCCGTCAGATCGACGGATTCAAGTGGGTTGATAGGGATGAGGAGTATTTGAAACGAGACAAGATTCGGTCCCGGAATAACGAGTTAGACGACTGGGGAGAGCGTATCGTCGCCGCGCGTCAACGTTGTTCGTTCGCCTCCATTGAGGATTTTGCCCGCGACACCAAACTGCCAAAGCGCGCGTTGATCCTGTTGGCCGATGCCGATGCTTTTCGTTCGCTCGGGCTCGACCGCCGTGCGGCGCTGTGGGCGGTGCGCCGACTGCCGGATGACATACCACTGCCATTGTTCGAAAGTGCCGTCGCGCGCGAGTTGCCGGACGAACATGCCGCGCCGCTGCCCGTGATGCCGCTGCCGGAGCAGGTGGTTGCCGATTACCAGACCATTCGATTATCGGTGAAGGGGCATCCGATGGAATTCCTGCGCGCGATGTTCACCCGTGAGCGCCTGGTGAGTTGCGCCGAGATTTGCCATGCCAATGACAGGCGGCGCGTCAAGTGTGCGGGCGTGGTGCTGGTGCGGCAGCGGCCGGGCAGCGCCAAGGGCGTCGTCTTCATGACGCTGGAAGACGAGACCGGAATTGCCAATATCGTGGTGTGGCCGAAGATCATGGAGCGTTACCGCAAGGAGGTGATGGGCGCGCGGCTGATCGAGGTGGAGGGCCATATCCAGAGCAGCCCGGAGCAGGTCGTACATCTTGTCGCAAGCAAGCTGACCGATCGCTCAACCGAGCTGATGCATCTGGCGAACGATGCGCTCGTGCCCAGACATCCGCTGCCGCCGCCGGTCACACCGGCCGAGCCGCTCAACGACGACCGCCGCGAACACCCCGACAATCCGGCACAGAGAGTTCGTCACCCGCGCAACGTGCGCATTCTGCCGCGCTCGCGGGATTTTCATTGAGTTATTCGTTATGCCGGGCATAGCCGCCCGGAAGGAGAACGGCATTGCTTCGCTTGCCTATGACCTCGGCATCATCATTTCCCTATGGATTTCCGCTTCAAGTTCGGCAAATGACGGCCTCAAGCCTGATCGTGCCCTCTCACTCCACCGACGCGCCGACAGGCGGTCCGCCCGGTGGGCGATGCAGGAAGGTGATCGTCGCGAACGCGCCGAGCCAGGAGCCGACCGCGGCGAAGGCCACATAGACCCAGTTCTCGGTATAACTGATCACGGCGAAGGACGAGAGCAGGTACCAGATGCTGCTCCAGGTCGCCGCCGGAACGCGCCGTCGCGCCACCACGGCCGAGGTGAACATCACATAAACGGCATCGGTCGCCGCGGTAGCGAGTACGACACCCACGGCGGTCAAGGGATCAATAGCGGCCATGACAGCTCCTTGCATTCGCATAAACATGAAATAGGGCCGGTGCGCTGTCCCGCGCCGTATCGCATCGGCAGTTGACGTTGGATGGCAAATATTAATGCGCCGGTATGCATTTGCTGGAAATCAACGTTGCGATCGGCGCCGATTGATTATCGTCCGCCTCATACCCGAAAACGAAGACGCCGCCGGTACAAATAACGTATTTCATTTCTTGCGGCGGGTGACATAACCCGCAGTCGGACCATTCACGGAGAAGCAGGTATGAGCGAGGCGGAGCAGGGCAAATCCATCGGAATGGCGGAACTGAAGGCTGCCGCCGCTCGGCTCGCCGGACGAGTGATTCGTACGCCGCTGGTTCATTCGCGCACGCTGTCCGAAATCACCGGGGCCGAGGTCTGGCTCAAGCTGGAAAATCAGCAGTTCGTCGCCTCTTTCAAGGAACGCGGCGCGGCCAACAAGCTCCTCACGCTGTCGGCGGACGAAGCGCGGCGCGGCGTCATTGCCATGTCCGCGGGCAATCACGCCCAGGGCGTTGCCTATCACGCTCATAATCTCGGAATCGCCGCCACGATCGTGATGCCGAAATCAACGCCTTTTGTGAAGGTGTCGCGAACCAGGAAGCTTGGGGCGCGGGTGCGGCTCGAGGGCGAAATGCTGGCGGAGTCCGCCGCGTTTGCCCGGCAACTGGCCGCGGATGAAAATCTTGTCTTTGTCCATCCCTACAACGATCCGGCCGTGATCGCCGGGCAGGGCACGGTGGCGCTCGAGATGCTGGAAGATCAGCCGGCGCTCGATTGTATCCTTACGCCCGTCGGTGGCGGCGGACTGGTCGCGGGTTGCGCGATCGCGGCGTCGGGTCATGCGTCGGCGGTCGAGGTGATCGGTGTCGAAGTGGAGTCGTACGCCGCCGTGGCGCAGCATCTCGCCGGGCATCCGATCTCGGTCGGCGGCGCGACCATCGCCGAAGGCATCGCGGTGCGCGATGTCGGTTCGCTGCCGCTGGCGATCCTGCGCGAGTATGGCATCGAGGTGATGACGGTCGCGGAGCGTTTGATCGAGAAGGCCGTCATCCAGATGCTGGAGATCGAGAAGACCGTGACGGAAGGTGCGGGCGCGGCCGCGCTTGCGGCGCTGATGAGCGATCCCGGGCGGTTCGTCGGGCGCAAGATCGGCTTGATCGTGTCCGGCGGCAACATCGATACGCGGACGCTTGCAAATGTGTTGATGCGCGGGCTGGTGCGCGACGGCCGGCTGATCGATCTCGTCGTGGAGATTTCTGACAAGCCCGGAGCGCTGGCCGAACTCGCATGCGTCATTGCCGAACTCCGTGGCAACATCGTCGAGGTGCAGCACCAGCGTCTGTTCAGCGCTCTGTCCGCCAACATGACCGAGGTCGAGCTGGTGATCGAGGCGCAAGACACCGCGCACGGCAGCGCCATCGTCGCCGGCCTGGAAGCCAAAGGCGTGAGAGCGCGCCGCCGCGACCGGCTGGTGCTATCAAGGGATTGAGAACGCCATTACATTGGATCGTTGCGGCCTGCACCAGAACATGGAAGCGCATGGAGGCGTATCAAACATGACGGACGTGCGGACCACGGTCTGATGCCCAGGATTTTCACCGATCCCGCCGCAATCGTTGATGACATCATCCGCGAGACCGGTTCTCGTCTGGTGGTGGGACTGCCGCTTGGGCTCGGCAAGGCCAATCACATCGTCAATGCGCTGTATCGCCGGGCGGAAGCCGATCGCAATCTCGACCTCACATTGTTCTCGGCGCTGACGCTGGAGAAGCCACGGCCATCGAACGAGTTGGAAAAGCGTTTCATTACGCCAGTGATCGATCGCCTGTTCGGCGATTGGCCGGACCTCGATTACGCCGCCGCTTTGCATAATGGCGCGTTGCCGCCGAACGTCAAGGTCACCGAGTTTTTCTTCCTGGCAGGAAAATGGCTGCGCAACACCTATGCCCAGCAACACTACATCGCCGCTAATTACACTCACGCCGCGTCCTATATCCTCGACCGCGGCCTCAACGTCATCACTCAACTCGTGGCGAAGCGCGTCGTCAACGGTGAGACGCGCTACAGTCTGAGCAGCAACACGGACACCACGCTCGACCTTCTGCGCGCCCGCGCTGCGGGCCGCGCGTCGTTCAAACTGGTGGGACAGGTCAACTCGCAATTGCCGTTCATGCCCGGCGCCGGCGATCTTCCAGCCAGCGAGTTCAGCGCGGTCCTCGATAGCCCCGCCACCGACTTTCCGTTATTCGCGCCACCGTCCGAGCCGGTATCCGACACCAAATATGCCATCGGCCTGCACGCGGCCGGGCTGATCAAGGACGGCGGAAGTTTGCAGATCGGCATTGGCCAGACCGGCGATGCGCTGGCGCAAAGCCTGATCGTTCGTCACCGCGATAACGCGCGCTTTCGTGAGATCGCCGCACGGCTTGCACCAGACAGTGCAATGGCGGAGACCGCGCCGTTTGCAACTGGTCTTTATGGCGTCAGCGAAATGGTTTTCGAGGCGTTTCTCGGGCTGATTAAAGCGGGCGTGTTGAAGCGCGAGATCGACGGTGCGGTGCTGCACGGCGCGTTCTTTCTTGGACCGCAATCGTTCTATCACGCGTTGCGCGAGATGACGCCGGACGAGCGCGCCCGCATCCAGATGACAGCGGTGTCCTTTACTAATGAACTTTACGGCGATGAGGCCGCCAAGCGTCGCGCCCGAGTTGACGCGCGCTTCGTCAACAACGCGATGATCGCAACCCTGATGGGGGCTGCGATCTCCGATGGTCTCGACAATGGTCAGGTGGTGAGCGGCGTCGGCGGACAATACAATTTTGTGGCGCAGGCTTTTGCGCTCGAGGGCGCGCGCTCGATCCTCACTCTGGAATCGACCAGACGAGAGAAGGGCGGCGTGGTGTCCAATATCCGCTGGACCTACGGCCATGCCACCATTCCGCGCCACCTGCGCGATATCGTGGTCACCGAATATGGAGTGGCGGACCTGCGCGGAAAAGCCGATGCCGATGTGATCGCGGCGATGCTCAACGTAACGGACTCGCGTTTTCAGGACCAGTTGATGCGGCACGCGATCGACGCCGGAAAACTGCCGCGCGATCACCGGATTCCCGCAGCGCATTGCGACAACACGCCGACGCGCATCGCAGCTGCGCTGAGCCCCGCGCGAACGGCTGGACTGCTGCCATCGTTTCCGTTCGGCAGCGATTTCACCGAGATCGAGCAGCGGCTGATACCGGCGCTTGAAATCTTGCGCGACGCATCACGTTCGCCGTTGGCGCTCATCAAGTTGCTGATGGAAGGATTGCGCCCCGGCGATGCATCGGTGCAACCCGCGCTTGCACGTATGGGGCTTGATCATCCGAATACGTTTTCGGACAGGCTTTATCGTGCGCTTCTCAACGGCGCGCTGAAGGAGAGCAAGAAGTAAACACAGCGCCATCCTCGTCTCGCACCGAGCGATGACGCTAGGTCATCGGTTCTTGTTGTTCGGCTTGCGCTTCTCGATGAACGCCGCCATGCCTTCGGCGCGATCTTCCAGCGCGAAGGTCGAACGAAACAGGTCGCGCTCGACGTTCACGCCTTCCGACAGCGTCGTCTCGAAGGCGCGATTCACGGCGTTCTTGGCCATGGCCGCGGCAGGACGCGACATCGAAGCGATTTTTTTCGCCGCAGCCATCGCCTCGTCCATCAGTTTGTCAACGGGCACGACCCGGCTGACGAGGCCCGAGCGCTCCGCCTCGGCAGCGTCCATCATCCGGCCGGTGAGGCAGAGGTCCATCGCCTTCGCCTTTCCAATGGCGCGGGTCAGGCGCTGCGTGCCGCCGATGCCGGGAATGGTGCCAAGCGTAATTTCGGGTTGGCCGAATGTCGCGGTGTCGGAGGCGATGATGATGTCGCACATCATGGCCAACTCGCAGCCGCCGCCGAGCGCATAGCCGCTGACCGCAGCGATAGTGGGCTTGCGGCAGGAGGCGATGCGGTCGCCCCCGATCGCTTTGAAGTCCTCGTTGAACATGTCGATGAAACTTTTCGGCTGCATCTCCTTGATGTCGGCGCCGGCGGCAAAAGCCTTTTCGTTGCCGGTGATCAGGATGCATCCGATTTCGCATTCGGCTTCGAATTCATCTACCGCAGCAGCGATTTCGCGAAGTACCGCGAACGACAGCGCATTGAGCATTTTCGGGCGGTTCAATCTGATGACACCGACCTGGTCCTTACTCTCGACGATGATGTGCTCAAAACTGCGCATGGTCCGTCCCGCGTTGTCATTAGCCGGTCGTTAAGGAGACGCGGCAGCGGACAATGTGCCTGCGGTCCAGTCGCGCCGCAAGCTTGCGGCAGCGAACACGAGGTCCACACCACCAGCAGGTCAATATACGCCGGCTTGAAAATCGGCGGCACGCCGTCGGGACGACGGACCATAAAGTCTCGGAGAACGGAATCCTGGCGGCCGTATGTCGGATCAGGCCATAAACATCCGGGCGGCGGACCCGATCGTGAGCAAACCGCCGAAGGCGATGAATATCTTGCCGATCAGAGAGGTATGGTTCCAGGCAGAGCTGTCGCTTGATGCCGCCTGGCCGGTATCGCCACTAGAGGGCGACGTGATGTCAATCGAGGCCAATGCCAGGTGAGGTGCGTCCTGATGGCTGTCGGCCAGGGCGCGGTCAATTTCGTTGAGTTCATCTGAGGGAACGATATCCACGGCGGCCGCAAGGGAGGGGGTGTTGTCGGCGTGTGGCGCTGCATCCCCTTGATTAGCCAGCATCTCGCCGGCGCTATTGGCAAGTGCGCTCGCTTGGACTTTTGGTGACTCGTCCTTGGACAAATCTTCCGTGGTGCCAGGGGAGATATCGGTGCTGGCGTTTGCGTTGGCGACCGTCGGCGGCAGCGGTATGTGCTTGTTGCTATCCTGGATTGCAGAGGCAGTTGTTTCCTCCGCTTTTTTATCGGTTTTTGATTCGGGCTTGGTCGATTTCCGCGTGCGCGTGGCTTGCCGCTTGTGCGGTGGGTGTTTGGCAAGTTTGCCGGACCTGACCGGCGCCACCGCTTTTTCGGTATGGGCGGCGGCTACTCCGGTGGGTTCCGCCACGCTGTCTGTCGCGCGCATTGGCCCCGCGAAACCAAGTAAAAGTCCGGCTGCGATGATCAACGCCGAGCGCCCGCTAGCCCCGATGCTCATGACGATTTCTCTCCGGTATGTCGGTTCCCTGACCGGCAAAAGAAACGCCCGGAGTGGCCACATCGGGGCAAAAAAAGGGAATTTTTCGACCACTACGGGCCAAACCGCGGTGAAAGCACCGAAAATGAGGTAGCACATGCCTGGTTTTGGCTCTGGGCCCGCTGCAGGTGCGCCCGGTTATCGGTCTGGCTAGCCGTGTATCTCGGAAGAAGAAACCGGCTTTCGGATAAGGATTATGCTCGATCAAAGGATACGGGTATCGAAGATACGGCTAAAGAGTAACGCAACTCTATCCGGTTCTAGCCATCGCCCGCAGCGGCCGCTTGTTGCGTTCGATGAAAGCGCAGTACCTGTTGCGCAGTGGACTGGCGCAGACATTCATAGGTCCGCTTCGCGGCATCGATGTTCGTCATCTCAACATGAGTCAGATCGCGGCGCATGTCGATGATGGTTTTCACTGTTGCCCAGGAGAGGCCGCCTACCTTAGCCAGAATAAGTACGCCCTCGGTTTGGGATTCGATCATCATTTTTTCGGCGTCTGCGATCGAGACATTGGCGAGACAGGCAATGGCGGCATTCGTTTCATCGAACTTTCTGGCTTCCGCAAACGCAGCGACTTCTTGCTCGTCCAACCGCCCATCTTCGTACAGCGACCTGACCAGCCCATGTGCGATCGTCGTTTCCCTGATGATGGTCCCGGGCGCCGAACGTGCTCGCCGCGTTACCTCGCTAACGACGACCGAAACGTCGTTTGTCAGATCTGGGTTAGCCGCCGCGAGACGCGCCCGCACCGTGGCGGAGGCCTTTGCGATCAGCTTCAAATAGTGATGCCGCGGGATCGACCGCCGCATTCCGACGCAGGTCGCGATGTCGTCGTTGCCTTCGGCGCGTTCGACCAACTGCGTGAAGCCAAGCTCGGAAAAATCAGCGCCCGGATTGTTAACGGTGCTTTTGACGACTTCGTCGTTGCCTCGCTCGATCAGAACATCGGTGACCGCGACGCTTAAAACTCTCCGCGTGGAGATCGCCAGCAAATGAGCCTGGCTTTTGCTGCGGACGCTCTCGATAAGCACATCATCGCTGAGCCGCTCGGATTGCGACAGCACGGGTGCGGCGACTTCGATCAGATCGTCGAAGGCGAGGACGTGAATGATCTGCGGCGGAGCCTTTGCAACGGGAGCCAGGCGTCTGGCAAGCAGCGCTTTCGCCGAACTCTCGATGTGCTGAATCAAGCAATTAAAAACGTCATCGAAGAGCGTGATTTGATCGTCGGAATAGTCGACCGTGTGGTTCAGGAAAAGGTCGGTGACTCGCTGCAGTGTTTCGATCCGCCGCGCGATTGTGCCATGGGTGAGAACGGTCTGGAGTTCCTCGAGCAGATTTGCCGACCCCGCCGATTTGGAAAGCATGGCTCTATCCTAGAGTTCTGCAGTGACGTTCCGATCGCGCTGATCCAGGATGACTGCCGCGGCAGACCACTGCGGAATCGAGCGATCGGAGCCAAACTATTCAAATGGCCCGTCGATGAGTAGCTGGGCGGGGAATTTACGGCGAAAAGCCTTTAAGTTTGGTGTGTTTTTTTATCGGGATGTGCCTCGGATAGGTTGTTCTACGCGGAACGCTGCTCTTTATCAGATACCCATGGCGCTTGCCCTTTCGCCGATTCGGGCACAACCTAGCCGTGGCCGAACGGCTGATTGCTTGTAATTTGAGAAGATTTTACTTTGCCATTCGAACCTTCTTCCCCGCAAACCCGACCAATTCTACGAGACGGCAAGTGAGTACGACTCAGGCGGCTTCCGATGAAGCTCTAATTGCCAGGATCGCTCAAGGCGACCGCCTCGCCATGCAGGTGCTGTACGGGCGTCATCACGTCAGGGTCTTTCGTTTTGGACTGAGACTCGTGCGGAACGAACAGATCGCCGAAGACCTTATCAGCGAGGTTTTTCTCGATGTGTGGCGTCAGGCCGGCAAATTCGAAGGGCGATCCGCTGTCTCCACCTGGTTGCTGGCAATTATGCGATTCAAAGCCCTCTCTGCGCTTCGCCGCAGGAAGGATGCCGAACTCGATGATGAGACGGCCAATGAAATCGAGGATCAATCCGACGATCCGGAGGTGACGGTACAGAAGAAGGATACGGGAAACGCGCTCCGCAAGTGTCTGATGCAGCTTTCAGCCGAGCACCGAGAGATCGTCGATCTCGTCTACTACCACGAGAAATCGGTGGAAGAGGTCGCTGAGATTGTCGGGATACCCGAGAACACTGTTAAGACGCGATTGTTCTACGCGCGCAAGAAACTGGCCGGTCTGCTGCAGGCAGCCGGAATCGAACGAGGTTGGCCATGACAGCGGCGAAGAGGGTCACGGACGACGAGCCTGGAGATGTCGAGGCGCTGCTACCGTGGCATGCTGCCGGCACGCTGAGCACGCGTGACATCCGTCGGGTTGAGGAAGCGCTCGCGCGCGATCCCGATTTGGCGAAGCAATATGCGGTGATCCGGGATGAATATGTTGAAACCATTTCACTCAATGAAAGCCTCGGTGCTCCGTCTTTGAGCGCGCTGCAAAAACTGTTCGCCGCAATCGACGCCGAGCCGGCACTGAGCGTTCCAATAGCGCGCCTCGGCCTGTGGGCGCGGGTTTCGCAGTTCTTTAGCGACCTGTCGCCGCGCACATTGGCGGCGGCCGGTGCGGTCGGAGCGCTCGTGGTTGTGCTCCAGGCCGGCGTGATCGCCGCGATGCTGACGAAGGACGATGGCGGCCAATCGTTTCGCACAGCGTCTCACAGCGCGCCGGATGCACCATTGACCCGCGGACTGGCCGTGGAAACGGGACCGAAGGCGTTGGTACGGTTCGCGCCGGATGCGCGCATGTCCGACATTAGTGCTTTCCTGGACACCTACCAGGCCACGATTGTTTCGGTGTCCCGCAACGGCCTGTTCCAGCTGCGCTTCGATCAGCATAAGGATTTTCCTGGCCTGTTGGGCAAGCTCCAGAGCGAAGCGATCGTCAATCTGGCGGTTCCTGCCGAGTAGTGGACGTGAACTTTTTCTGACCGCACTCGGTTTCCGCTTTGCGGCGCCAGGGGAGCCACAATGGAGCACAGTGCGATGCGCCAGCGCATGACGGGCATAACGAAATGGAGCGCCGCGCTCTTTGCCCTGACAAGTTTGTGCTGGTTCGCATGCGATGCTTCGACGGCACATGCGCAAGGTTATATGCAAGGATCCAGGGGCTCTCCGGGCTTCGGTACGCAAGGGCGCGCGCCGATGCCCTCGCCGGGCGGCGGACCGCGCGGCATGGGGCTAGGCTCCGGCTTGGGCTTGGGTTACGGGCTAATGCTCGGTGCCATCGGGACTTCCAGCAGAGCACCTTATGTCGAAGCACCTTACCGTGCCATCGAGCGCGACGGCAGTGTGAACAGCCGGTCATCGCGGCCTCAACCCCGCAAAACAGTTATCCGTGAACAGAAACCGCGAAAGCCGGTCATCGGGGTCACGGCGTCAGGCATTTCCTATATTCGCTACGCGTCTAATACATTTCCGGTTTGCACAGGCGGCAATGGCGCGATGAGCGGCGACTGCAACGGCCGTCCGTTCGTGGCCGACCTCGGAGGCAATGGTCCGCCGGCCCAGGATCAGAACGGCGGGCCTCGCCGCAATGCGAGGCAGGCCGCAGTGACGCGCAACTATCTGCCCGGCGAGATTGTTGCTGAGACGGCCGCGATGCCGGATGCGCAACTCACTGCTCTGGCGCGGCGGCATCGGTTGAAGCGTGTCTTCTCTCAGAATTTTTTGCTGACGGGCAGTACGGTCAGTCTGTTTCGCATCGTCGGCCGCCGGCCGGTCGAAGATGTGCAACGTGAACTGCGCGCCGATGCGGCCGTGCGTTCGGCGCAGCCAAATTTCCGCTATATTCTCCAGGATCAGAAGACGGTGGTAGTGACCGAAGGCGATCCTGCGCAGTATGCGCTGGCAAAGCTGCGGCTGCCGGAAGCGCATGGGTTGGCACACGGCAACGGCGTCATTGTAGCGGTGATCGATTCCGCAATCGATGCGGATCATCCTGAACTCGCCGGTTCGATAGCGGCGAGTTTCGATGCACTCGACAGCAAAAGCGAGCCGCACGTGCACGGCACCGGTATTGCCGGTGCGATCGTCGCCCATGCGCGGCTGATGGGGAGCGCTCCGTCCGCCAAGATTCTCGCGATCCGTGCCTTCGGTGTGACGCAGGGCACGGCCGAGAGCGCCTCGTTCACCATCCTCAAGAGTCTCGACTACGCGGCGGCTCATGGTGCGCAGATCATCAACATGAGTTTTGCCGGTCCGAAGGATGCGCTGGTCTCGCGCGGCATTGCTGCGGCCGCGGCGAAAAGCATCGTCATGGTGGCCGCGAGCGGTAATGCGGGTCCGAAATCGCCGCCGCTCCATCCGGCCGCCGACGCGCAGGTGATCGCGGTGAGCGCGACCGACGCCGACGACCGGCTGTTCGCGGCCTCCAATCGTGGCAGCCACGTTGCAGTCGCTGCCCCCGGCGTTGATATTTTTCTTCCTGCACCGAACGGCAAATATCAGATGACGTCGGGGACTTCGTTCTCCGCAGCTTACATCAGTGGTCTTGCTGCACTGGTTCTGGAGCGTCGTCCAACGCTGACACCCGCCGAAGTCCGCGCCATTCTGACGACAAGCGCGCGCGATCTCGGTGTGCCTGGCCGTGACGATCTGTTCGGTGCCGGCGAGGCGGATGCGTGTCGCGCTGTGCAAGCTGTTCCGGAAAACGCGGTTCCGACCGCTGACAAAACCGCGCCCGTCAGGGCCGGGTCTGATCCGGTGCCTGCCGCATCCAGTGCTGTTCCTGTGACGACCAGTGAGGCCGCGCCTTCAAGCGAACCGCAGCCAGCGCCGGTGAGTACGAATCCAGGCGGCACTGATTCGCCCGCGAAATAGCTAGAGCGTTTTGAGCGAAGTGAATGCTGGTTCGCGTGAAGAACACGCGTCAAATCAAAATCATAAAGCTCTGCTTCCGATTCCATCAGAGTCTTTTCAGATCGTTAAAAAAGTTTCTGTCTTCCTTGAACGTTTTCAGGGGACTCGACGACAGAATGAGTGTGGGAGGCCAAACTCCCCTGAGGCTATATTAGGCGCGAGCGCCCATCCACCCCAGCGCCCATATGGCTTGACCCGCCCGGTTGTCCCCCCGGGCGGGTCTTCTCATTTCTGTGTCCTTTTGATGTGCCGGCGTTTGTTCTGCGCTCCTATGCACAAAAGGCACATAGGAACAACCGAGTTGTTTCCGCGTTTCACCCCCCGCAACAACAGGAGATTTGCGATGGATTGGAACCGTGTCGAAGGAAGCTGGAAGCAACTCAAAGGTGCGGTCAAGGAGCAATGGGGCAAGCTGACCGACGATGATCTTGATGTCATCGGTGGGAGGCGCGAACAGCTTGAGGGCAAAATTCAGGAACGCTACGGTTATCAGAAGGACCAAGCGAAGAAAGAAATCGATGATTGGTACGGTCGCCAGAAGTGGTGATCCTCAGCCCCGCCAAAAGGCGGGGCTTTTTATTGTGATTAGCGTTTCGGCGTAGGTCGGCAGCGTGCCATTCATCGCCGGAGCGAGCATAGTTTGTTTCGATTGTACGTTTGTGATCCCGCCACGCAGCATCTCCTTGCCGTTTGCGAGGCCGCCTGTAACACCCGTCCTGTGGACTGCTTCCACAATGGCGTCATATTCACGCCACAAAGCACTGGACTTCGCGCAGGTTTTCCACAGAATATCCCGCAAGCTTGAATGATTCGTTCGTTGCGTCTGCGTCCGTTTCCCTCCCTGCGGACTGTCCCCCCAATGACTCAACGATACGATGCCGGGCGTACGCCCGACCACGCTCAAGATGTCCTCAATCGCTGGTGTGTACTTGCCGAACAGCGGCTCGATTTTCTGATCGAGCTTTATGAAAGCGGCAGGTGGCGACGTTACCATTCCGAAAATGCTTTCATGGAAAACCTGCGGGAGGCAAAGACCGTCGTCGAAGTCTGGCGAATGCTGGCGCGGCGTGAAGCCATGCCGGACAATCGGGCAGTCGACTGGTCGTGGCTCAATCGACCCTCGGACTCTTCCGCTATTCAGGGTGACACCGTGCCGGTTGGAGCTGCGGTGCCCCGTGCAGCGCTGGCGATTGCCGGATCACAAGAGGACTCGATGCTTCGAGCGAACAACGATGTGCCGGCTGGAAAAGCGGCCTAGAGCCTTTCCGTTTCTGTTAGAATCAGAAGCGGGGCCCTGAGGTGACTTGCCGAGGCATGTGTGGCTTGAATCGTTGCCATCACCGCTTCGCTTGCCATCTCGATTTCAACGCACCGCGTTGGCGCCGATAACGATCTGCGCGTATTTCGCAGCGCCATTGGCTGCGAGGTCCGGCGTCACGGGCTTGGCGTGGTCAAGCCCCACCACCGCGCCGCGCGGCGTGTCTGAAATCACATTGGTGTTGACCAGCGCGGTACCAGCGCCGTCCGCGACCGAGACTCCGATGCCAATGAAGGTTTTACGGATCACGTTGCCTGTGATCGCGACATCGCGAAGATATTTGCCCCAGCCTGCCATGATGCCGAACGACGGCGCGTTCTCTATGACGTTTCCGGTCACTGACGTATCCGCCTCGACGTAGATGCCGATGCCGGCATCGTCGTCAGGGGCGGTGCCGATCGGACGCTTCGGCAACAGGTTGCGGATGATGTTGCCCTGAACGACCGCAAGCCGTCCGCCCTCATTGAAGTTGCAGACGGAGACGCCGACCGCCGCACCGTCCACGGTGTTGTTGGCGATCACGGCGCCCTCGAAGGCGAATTCGGAATACAACGCCACCTCGCGCACGCCGCTGATGCTGTTGCCGGTGATCTGGATGTTTGAGGCCGAGTTGCCGCGCACGGCGGAGTAATCGCAATCGCTGATGCGGTTGCCGCTGACAATGACATTGCCGGCGCGAAACGCGTTGATGGCGTTGCCGTACTGGCCCGAGCCGCCTTTGCCGGCCTTGATGTTTTCGATCCGGTTGCCGGTGACGATCGAACCGTCGTCGCCGATGGCCGTGCGCAGGATCTCGATGCCGTTGTCTTTTGTCCCGAGAATGGTGTTGCGCGCGATCGTCAGCCCGAGCGCGTCGAAGGAGACAATCCCCGTCGTTTCAATTTTATCGATGACATTGCCGCTCATCTCACCGGCGACATTTTCGAGCCAGATGCCGTTGCCGCCGCTGCCTGTGATTGCGCAATCCAGAATCCGGACATCGCGCCCGCCAAGGCAATGGATCAAGCCGCGCCGCCCGGGGAGGGGAATGCCGTCTCCATCAAGGGTGAGGTTGTTGAGACCGATGTGGTCGGCACCCTCGGCTGCCAGCAGCGAAGCGCCGCCTGTGAACATCAGTGTGGTCGCGCCGCGCACGCCGATGAGTTGCGAGCCTTTGGCAAGTTGCAGCGGTCCGGTGCGGTAGACGCCGGGGGGCAGCGCGAGCGGCGCGTTGGCGCGGGTCGCCTCATCGATCGCCCGTTGCAGCGCGCGGGTCTGGTCGCCGGTTGCGTTGGGCCGTACGCCATAATGAGTGGCGTCGCGCCCGAGCGTCGATGTCAGCGGAGCCGCACGGACTGCATCCGCCGGCATCGCCACTGCACCGGCGATGCCGGCGGCGGAAGCTCCGAGGATATGGCGGCGATCGATATCCATGGATTGTTGATCCTCTGAAGCCAAAGCAAACGCCTTCGTCTGGATGTAACCCGGAAAACGGGGATGACGGCTGGCGGCGGCGACGAAGGCGAGCGATTGTTGGCGACAGGGTTAATGCGGCGGCGTCGGGACCATTGGATTGTGCGGCACGAACAATCGTCCGCGCTCGACGACGACGACCACGACGAAAGCGGCGATTGTGCAAAGGAAAGCGCCGGTCGCGAACGGCAGCATGGTGCCGTTGAAATCCTGCCCGATCAGGGCGCCGACGCCGCTGCCTAACAACGTTGTGATCGAGCCGAACAGGGATGATGCGGTTCCCGCGATATGGCCTTGCGGTTCCATCGCGAGCGCGGTGAAGTTCGAGAACATCAGCCCGAAAGCAAACATCGTGCCGATCGCGAACATCATATAGATCGGAAACGACAGCCAGCCCTGCCACGCGGTGAGCAGCGTCAGCGCTGCGATCACCACCGATCCCGTCAGAGCGCCGTGCGAGATCACCCGCATGCCGAACCGGCCGACAATGCGCGCGTTCAGGAAACCCGCCGCGGCAAGGCCGGTGGCGATGGCGGCGAAGGCGAGCGGAAAAGAGTCGCCGAGGCCGTAGATTCCGGTGAAGATCTGCTGTGAGCAGAACACATAGGCGAACAACACGCTCTGGATGCCGCCGGCGGCGAGTGCATATCCAATGGTCTGCCGGTTGGTGACAGTCTGGCGGAATGCGTCGAACACGCTTGCAGCGGTCAGCGGCTTGCGTCCCGCGGCCGGCAGGGTCTCCGGCAATCGGATTGCGCACCACGCCAGGGCGAGCAAACCGTAGGCGGTCAGCACCACGAAGATGCCGCGCCACTCTGCGAACAGCAGAATCGCTTGACCGAGTGACGGCGCAAGGATGGGCACCGAGATGAAAATCATCATCGCCAGCGACATCACGCTCGCCATGCGCCGTCCAGCGTAGCAGTCGCGCACGATCGAGGTGGCGATGACGCGGGCGGCCGAACTTCCAACCCCCTGCAGCACCCGCGCCAGCAGCATCATTTCAAACGAGGATGCGATCACCGACAACAGGCCCGCGGCGCTGTAGAGCAGCATTCCACCGATCAGGATCGGACGGCGGCCGAACCGGTCAGACAGCGGCCCCATGATGAACTGGCCTGCGCCGAAGCCGGCCAGATACACCGAGATCACGGCCTGGACGTGGTTGGGATTGGTGATCCCATAGGCATTGCCGACGTCCGGCATCGCCGGCAACATCATGTCTGTCGCAATTGGGTTGAGCGCCATGATGCAGGCGACGAGGGCGACAAACTCAGGAAACCCTCTCGGCTGATGGGCTTGTGATACCCACCCGTCCATATCGGTGTCGGTCATCGATTTGTCTCGGGAGATCGGTAAGCAGCCATATCGATACCGCTGTTGCGCTGCACAATGCCCGTTTCGGACATGGCTGTCCATCGCCGAACGCGGGGGACCATGAGTTTTCGAGGTTTACGCGCGGCGTAACTCCTTCACTAGCTCCAGCAATATAGCCTCGCCGGCATCGGCCAGATGCTCCAGCGTCATGCCGCCGGGGACGCGAGCCGAGCCGTCGCGCCTCAGCGGTGGAACATGAATGAACGCAGCGAGGCGCGGTCCCGTTTGATGATCGGCGGCCTCGATGGCGCGCCAGCAGAGGTAATTGCAAACATAGCTGCCGGCATCGCGCGAGGCGCGGGCGTCGATGCCGGTCAGGCGTGCCGCGCGCAGCAGCCTGAAAACATGCGGTCCGAACGCACGCGCATTCGCCGTGCCTGCGATCGAGCCCTTACGAACCCGCGCTCCGCGCCGGTCCGGCCAGATCGTCGTTATCGCGTTTCGCGCGCGGGTTTCGATCCGCAGCCAGGGTGTGCGCGCCGCAAGGCCGAACATCAAGAGCGCGTGCGGACGATGCGTTGCAAGAAGCTGCGGCAGTTCAAGATCCACCGTGGCGTACGCGACATCGAAGATGTGGGTCGTGATCGTGACGTCGCTCAGCGCGGGTCGACGCAGCTTTGCGAGTCGTTCGACCAGCGGTGGGGTTGGGTTGAACGGCGCGCCAGGAAACGGGCCGAAGCCGGTGATGAGGATGCGGAGACCTTTGCTCATTCCAAACTGGGTCCATTTGCTCTTTTCCCTCTTCCCTGCGGGAGAGGATAATCCGTCATCTCAGCAGTTCCGCGATCTGACTCGCCCCCAGTCCCGGCGTGAGACGACCTTCGGCGACCGCGGTCTCGGTCGCCTTCACTTTTGCGCGGATCGAAGGATCGTTGCGCAGGCGCGCTGTCATGCGATCCTCGAACATCGACCACATCCACTTCACCTGTTGCAGGCTGCGCCGCTGCGTGAACTCGCCGGACGCGTTCATCGCGGCGCGGTGCTCGACGATTGTCTGCCACAGCTCCGGGATGCCTGATCCGGTCAGCCCCGAGTACGTCACGACCGGCGGAGACCAATGCTGCGAGCGGGGCGCGAGAATTTTTAGCGCGGAACGGTAGGACGCGGCCGCGGCATTGGCGCGCGGCAGATTATCGCCGTCGGCCTTGTTGATCGCGATCATATCGGCGAGCTCGACAATGCCCTTCTTGATGCCTTGCAATTCGTCGCCGGCGCCGGGCAGCATCAAAGCGAGGAAGAAATCCGTCATGTCGTACACGGCGGTTTCGGACTGTCCGATTCCCACCGTCTCCACCAGGATCACGTCGAAGCCCGCCGCTTCGCACAAAAGCATCGCTTCGCGCGTCCTCGCCGCAACACCCCCTAGCGTTCCCGCGGCAGGCGAGGGCCGGATGTAGGCCGCCTCGCATGCTGCCAGTCGCGCCATCCGTGTCTTGTCGCCCAAAATCGAGCCCCCGCTGCGCACCGAGGACGGATCAACCGCCAGCACCGCGATCCGGTGGCCACGCGTGATCAGGTCCATGCCGAGCGCGTCGATGGTGGTGGATTTGCCGACGCCGGGTGAGCCAGTGATGCCGACGCGAATGGCATTGCCGGTCGCTGGCAGAAGTTCCTGCACCAGTTCGCGCGCGGTGGCCTTGTGATCGGCGCGGCGGCTTTCGATCAGGGTGATGCCGCGCGCCAGCGCTGCGCGATTGCCGGCGCGGATGTTGGCAGCGAGGAGCTCGGGATTTCCGGCTACGTTCATCCCGCGAGTCTATTCGCGCGGTATGAAGCGATTGGGAATGCGTCGGTGCGGCAACATTTCAAACATCCGGTTTCGCACGATGGAGGAGAAAATCCACTACGCGCTCCAACGGATCAAGATCGTCTGTGTAAATCGCCCATAAAACGTCGAGGTCTATTCGATGATAGACATGGCGGATAAAGTTGCCGAGATCAGCAACTTGCCGCCACGGAATATCCTGGTGTTCACTCTTCCAGTTTTCGGGAATGTGACGCGATGCCTCGCTGAGTATTTCAAGGAATCGTTCGAATGCTGCACGTGTTGCCATATCTGTGGCGACAGCTTCGGGAGTCTTGTCGATTAACAGCTTCCTGATTTCCAGAATTGCATTCTTCATATCCATCAGGCGCCAATAAGTCCGGTCAGTCATTGAATACCTCAATGATTTCCGGTCGAATGGTATTTGCCAGTCCGGGCTCTAAGCTGCGCCGCATAAACATATTTGCGGAGAGGCCGAGTTCGTCGCCGATGATATGCGATATACCGACAAGATCGATTAACGAAAACTTCGTCTCGGGTTTGATATCGACGAGAACGTCAAGATCGCTATCGGGTCTGGGGTTGCCTCGTGCACGTGAACCGAAGATCGCTAGGCGGCTTATCCCACGCTCCCGGAGCCGTGGTTGAAGCCTTCTTAGGCTAAGGATAATTTCTTCGCGATCGATCATTCCACTCGTTTATCACGATTCCGTTGAATCGTCTCCTTCACTCCGTCGCCGCGCTATGGCCGAGCCGCGCGGTGAGCTTGCGGATCAGGTCTTCGGCGGCGTCCGCGATCACCGTTCCGGGAGGGAAGATAGCCTCCGCGCCGGCCTGGTAGAGCGCATCGTAATCCTGCGGCGGCACCACGCCCCCGATGATGATCATGATGTCGTCGCGGCCCTGCTTTTTCAGTGCGGCCTTCAATTCCGGAACTGTCGTCAAGTGAGCGGCAGCGAGCGAGGACACGCCGAGAATGTGCACGTCGTTTTCGACCGCCTGCCGCGCGGCTTCTTCCGCTGTCGCAAACAACGGTCCGATATCGACGTCGAAGCCGATGTCGGCGAACGCGGAAGCGATTATTTTCTGGCCGCGATCGTGGCCGTCCTGGCCGATCTTGGCGACGAGGATGCGCGGGCGGCGTCCCTCGGCCTCATTGAAGGCGTTGATGAGCGCCTGCACCTTTGAAACCTTGTCGGACATGGCGGCAGCCTCGCGCTTGTAGACCCCGGTGATGGACCGGATTTCGGCGCGATGCCGGCCGAACACCTTCTCCATCGCGTCGGAAATTTCGCCGACGGTTGCCTTGGCGCGCGCCGCGTCGATGGCGAGCGCCAGCAGGTTGCCGTTGCCTTCGCCGGCCGAGCGCGTCAGCGCCGCGAGCGCGGCATCGACATCCTCCTGCCTGCGCTCGCTGCGCAACCGTTTCAGCTTCTCGATCTGCAAGCCCCGCACCGTCGAGTTGTCGATCCTGAGCACGTCGATTGGCGTCTCGTGTTCGGGCTTGTACTTGTTGACGCCAATCACGACCTGCTTTCCGGTATCGATTCTGGCTTGCGTCCTGGCGGCCGCTTCCTCGATGCGTAGCTTTGGCACGCCGGCCTCTATCGCCTTTGCCATGCCGCCGAGTTCCTCGACTTCGCGAATGTGGCCCCAGGCCTTCATTGCAAGATCATGCGTGAGCCGTTCGACGTAATACGAGCCGCCCCAGGGATCGACGATGCGCGTGGTGCCGCTCTCCTGCTGCAGGAAAAGCTGGGTGTTGCGGGCGATGCGCGCGGAGAAGTCGGTTGGCAGGGCCAGGGCTTCGTCGAGTGCGTTGGTGTGCAGCGATTGGGTATGACCTTGCGTCGCCGCCATTGCTTCGACCGCGGTGCGGATCACGTTGTTGAAGACGTCCTGCGCGGTCAGCGACCAGCCGGAGGTCTGGCAATGGGTGCGCAAGGAGAGCGAGCGCGCATCTTTCGGATTGAACGGCTTCATGAGCTTGGCCCACAACAGCCGCGCGGCGCGCATCTTGGCGACTTCCATGAAGAAGTTCATGCCGGTCGCCCAGAAGAACGACAGCCGCGGCGCGAACCGGTCGATGTCCAGGCCGGCCTTGAGGCCCGCACGGACATACTCGACGCCGTCGGCGAGCGTATAGGCGAGTTCGAGGTCTTGCGTAGCGCCTGCTTCCTGCATGTGGTAGCCGGAGACCGAAATCGAATTGTACTTCGGCATCTTTTTTGAAGCGTAGGCGAAGATGTCGGAGACGATCCGCATCGAAGGCGCGGGCGGATAGATATAGGTGTTGCGCACCATGAATTCTTTGAGGATGTCGTTCTGAATGGTGCCCGAGAGTTTTTCCGCCGGCACGCCCTGTTCTTCGGCAGCTACAACGAACAGCGCGAGAATCGGCAGCACCGCGCCGTTCATGGTCATCGACACGCTTATCCGGTCGAGCGGGATGCCGGCGAATAGCGTGCGCATGTCGTAGATGGAATCGATCGCCACGCCCGCCATGCCGACGTCACCCGAAACGCGTGGATGATCCGAGTCGTAGCCGCGGTGGGTGGCGAGGTCGAAGGCAACCGACAGTCCCTTCTGACCGGCGGCGAGGTTGCGGCGATAGAAGGCATTGGAGTCCTCGGCCGTCGAGAAGCCGGCATACTGCCTGATGGTCCAGGGCTGGTTGACGTACATAGTCGGGTAGGGACCACGTAAGTAAGGCGCGATGCCGGGCCATGTGTCGAGAAAGTCGATACCGACAAGATCGGCTTCGCTGTAGCTCGGTTTGACCGGGATGCCTTCTGGGGTCGGCCAGAATTCCGGAGATGGTTCGGCGCTGCCGGCTGCGGGAGGCGCGACCGGCTCGAACGCGACATCGGCAAAATTGGGGATGCGGGTCATCATTATTCAGTCTTGGTCCGGATGTTGGTGGCTGATGATGGTCGCCATCTTTTCCGGTCCGTAATTTTCGGTCGTGGTATGGCTCGGCAGGTTGACGATGGTCGCAATCCAGCCGAGCCGGGACTCCGTTCCGTATTGCCCGGTTGGCATCAGCAGGTCGGGCCGGTCGAATGCGCCGGTCATGATCTCGATGCAGGGACCGCCGATGCGGCTGAAACCCAACGGTGTGCCGCAGGCGGCGCAGAAAGCACGCTCCGCGATGGAGGATGATCGAAACGTCGCCGGCGTACTCTTGGTCCAGCGAAAGTTCTCGCGCGGGATCTCGGCAAAAGACGCAAATGGCGCGCCGGCAGCTTTCTGGCACATGCGGCAGTGACAAATGCTGATGCGCACCGGGGGTGCCGTCAGCGCGAAGCGGATGGCGCCACACTGGCATCCGCCGGTCTGTGACGGTTTCATCTTCTCGGCCATGATCGCTCCAGTCGCTGCCAGACGTCGTTCAGCGCCGCCAACGCATTGGTCCCCGCGAAGATGAAATCGAACGCGCCTGCCTGGCGCAAGGCGGGTTCCAGCTCGTTTGGTTGCCCCGCCAGATAGATATGGCTTGCACCTGCGGCATGAAAGGCCTGCACCGCGAGAGCAGCCTGTTCAGCATAGACCTGATCCGAGGAGCACAGGCAGACCATTTGGGCTCCAGACACCTTGAAGGCTTCGGCGAGCGGATCTTTTGCGTTCCCTCCGTTACCCGCCAACCCTGAATCGACCGCCTCGATGCCGCCGGCCTCGAAGAAGCTCCGGGCGAATGTCGCGCGGGCGGCAAAGTCGGCAGGGGCGCCGAGAGTGGCGAGGAAGATTTTTGGCCGCGCGCCGGTGGCCCTGAACCAATCATCGGAACGGTCGCGCAGCTTTTCGAAGGGGGCAGCGAGCCGTATTGGCGCAAGCGCCTCGAAGATGATCTCTGCATCGGCGTAAGGCTCGGGCGTGACCGGCCTGAGGTCGAGCACGTCGGCCGGCTTCTCATGCAGGTTAGGAAATTCGCTGGTGCCGGTGAGCACGTCGCGCCGTTTTGCGACGTTCATTTCGCGTGCAGCGCGCGTCATGGCAACGCTGCGCTGGATCAGGTTCTGTTCGAGTGCGGCGAAACCTCCGCCGGCTTTCTCAATGTCCTGAAACAGCGCCCAGCTCTTCTGACAAAGCTGCTGCGTCAAGGCTTCGATGCCGCCCGAGCCTGCCGCCGAATCTGCGACTTTGGCGAGGCTAGCTTCCTCCAGCAGGATGAGTTGCGTGTTTCGCGCTATGCGTCGCGCGAAGTCGTCGGGTAAGCCGAGTGCCTGCGTATGCGGAAGCACGCAGACGCTGTCGGCGCCGCCGAGACCCGCCGAAAATGTTGCGACCGTGGCACGCAGCATATTCACGTAAGGGTCGCGCCGGGTCAGCATCCGCCATGCGGTTTCAGCGGCGATGAGCAAGGGCTTTGGCATGAGACCGCAAGCCTGCTCGACCCGCGCCCACAACAGCCGCAGCGCGCGGAATTTGGCCAGGGTCAGGAGCTGGTCGGCATCGGCGCTGAGCCGCGCGTAGATCAGGCAGCGCGCCTCATCGAGGGCAATGCCGGCGCTTTCAAGAGCCCGAAGATAGGCCACCGCCGCCGCCAGGACGAAGGCAAGCTCCTGAGCTTCCGATCCGCCGGCGTCGTGGATCGCACGGCCATCGGCGACAAAGAATGGCCCCTTGAAGCCCCTGTCGGCGAGCACCTTAGCGGCATCCGTCACCGCCGGAACGATCTCAACCCACGCGCCCGTGCTCGATCCGGATGTCGCGCAGGCGCCGAGCGGATCGAAACCAAAGCGGATATCGCAAGTGGTCGGACTAATTCCCTTCGATCCGATGTAGTCGGCGATTTGGAATGCGACCGCGCGCGATTGCGGGCCGATCTGCAACTCCATGGAGATGCCTGCATCGAGAAAAACACCGTCCAGCACTTTGGCAACGGCTTCTGCGGTCGGCGGCAGTCCGAAGCCACGCGCGCCGTTGGCGCCCGCGAACACCAGCGTCAGGCCGCCAGCGCCGTTGTCGAGGTCATGCAGCGCCTGTGCGTTGGCCTGTGCGGGATCGGGATGATCGATCCGCTGCATGATCTGCCATGGTGCCGCCGCCGCGCGGCCGCCAATCGCGGACGCGCCTTTCGCCCGGGTATAGATCGGTTCGATCCTGAGACCGTCATAGGTCTTTCCAACCAGCTTCTCGAAGGGGGGGCCCTTCAGCACGTCATCGACCAGCTTGCGCCAGTCGGCTGCTATAGCCGGCGCGAAATCGGCTGCCAGCGGCGGATTCATAAACTCGTCGGAAGCAGCGGGCATTCGTGCGCTCGTTTCCGGGAAATCTACAGCGTTTTCGAGCGAAGTGGATACCGGTTCGCGTGAAGAAACGCCTCAATCAGAAGCGAAAATGCTCCGGGTTTTCAAAATGCCACGCGGCGGCTGACAAGCCAAACGGTCGTTGCGGATCGGTCAGTGGAGGTCGGGGAGGCGCTCGATTCCGGCGGTGGAGATGTTGGCCAGCGCCTTGGCCGCCGTTCGCCCTGCAATCACGCGGTCCGGCGCGATTTCCGCCAGCGGAACCAGAACGAACGCGCGTTCGAACAGGCGGGGATGTGGCAGCGTCAGTTCCGGTTTGTCGAGGACAGCGTCGTCATAGGCGATCAGATCGAGATCCAGCGTGCGCGGTCCCCAGCGCTTTTCGGTGCCGCGGTCGCGACCGAATTTCTTCTCGATCTTGTGCAGCGTGAACAGCAGCGCGTGCGGGTCGAGGCGGGTGTCGATCTCGATGCAGGCGTTGACGAAGCGAGCCTGGTTCTCGTCGCCCCATGGCGGCGTGGTGTAGTCGGACGAACGGGCAAGAAGTTCGGCCTGCGCCATGCCGCAGATGTTGGCGATAGCCTTGCGAAAAGTCTGCCGCACGTCTCCGACGTTTCCCCCGAGTGCGATCAGGACGCTGGCCATCGCGACAGCTATTCCCTGCTGCGGGTGAGCGAAATGCCGACGTCGTCGAAAATCGCCGGGATCGGCGCGTGCGGCTTGTGCACGGTGATTTTGATCGTGATCACGCGCGGAAAAGTAGCCAGAACCGCATCGGCAACAGCCCCTGCGGCACGTTCGAGCAGCTTGTAGTTGGCATCCTTGAACGCGGCGCTGGCTGTCGCCACCACGCCGGCATAGGACACCGTATCGGCGAGACGATCAGTGTGGGAGGATTCGGAAAGGTCAGTCGATAGTTCGATGTCCATCACGAAGCGCTGGCCGACTTCGGTCTCGTGCTCCATGACGCCGTGCTGCGCGTGAATTACGAGGCCGCGGATAAAGATCGTGTCGGTCATGGTCCGGTCATCCCGACTGTTGTGGACTCGATGGCGTGCGCCACCCGCAGCGCCTGCACCGTGTCCGCCACGTCATGTGTGCGGATGATGCGCGCGCCGCTTCTTGCCGCGATCAGATGCGCAGCGAGCGAGCCGCCTAGCCGTTCCTGCGGCTCTGACTGCACTACCGTGTTGATGAAGCGCTTACGGGACGCGCCCACGAGAATCGGAAATCCGAGTGTCTGCAATTCATTGAGCCGGGCCAGCACGACCATGCTCTGTTCCGGCGTTTTGCCGAATCCGATACCCGGATCGAGGACGATGTGACCGGCAGGTATGCCGGCTTTCGCCGCGATCTTCAGCGATCGTTCGAAGAACTCGACGATGTCCCGCATGATGTCGAGCGTATCGTCGGGCTTGTCCCGGTTATGCATGACAATGACGGGCGCATTGTGCGCCGCCACCACGCGGGCCATGTCCGGATCGCGCTGTAATCCCCAGACGTCGTTGGCGATTGCGACCCCGTTCTCAAGCGCCCACTCGACAATCGAGGACTTCATGCTGTCGATGGATATGGGGGCTCCAAGCGCGACCACTGCCGCGAGCACCGGCTTCAGCCGCCGCATCTCCTCATCGTGCGAGACCGGCTGAGATCCGTAGGGGCGGGTGGATTCCGCGCCGATATCGATGATGTCGGCCCCTTCCGCGATCATGCGGCGCGCCTGCGCCAAGGCCCGGTCGGGCGTCATGAACTGACCACCGTCGGAAAATGAGTCGGGGGTGATGTTCAGGACTCCCATGACCGCCGGATACGGCCGCGACAGCAGCGCTTCGAGCGTGGGATGACGCGTCTCGTCCGCCACAGGTCTGGACATGGTATCTGCCGACGTCATGCGGTGGCTTTGCGCGGTCCAGCACATGCTGTCAAGGCTCGAAAAGCCCATTCAGAGGGTCGGGCCGTGCAGCAGCGGGCGGCTTAATAGGTGATCTTGAGTGGAAGCTTCCGCGCTTGCGCAATCAGCGTGCCGATCGACTTCTCCGAAGGAAGAACGCTGACAAGTCTGCGCTTGGTATTCACATCTTTCATGGCTTGAGCCAGACGGGCCGGGTTACGATGCGTCAATTCACGCACGGTGGTAACGCCCGCCGCGCGCAGCAGCTTGGTCTTCCCGTTGCCCATCCCCGGAATGCGCATGTAGTCGGCAAGATTGGCCCACTCCAGGAGTTGCTGTTCGCTGATGCCGGTCTTGGCGGAAAGCGCCTTGCGGCCTTTCGGCGTGCGCGCCGCCTCGAGATAAGCATCGGTTGTTCTAATGCCGATAGATCTCAGCTTTTTGGCGTCGGGGGCGCTCAGCCCTTCGAGCTTGGAGATTGGATATGTCATGACGTTCGGCGGTCTAGCGATGCGTATTGAGGACCGGCGAACGCCGAGCGGCCTATCCAGTTACGGGAAACCGCAATCGAGCTTTTCGTGTCGGTTTTCGTACCGATCACTGATAGAACCTTGTCGCCAGCACCTTCTTTGCTGCGAAAGTCCGGGATCGCGCCGACGACTGCTCCCGCGACAGCGGTGCCAACTGTCGCGGCACGCCGCTCCACCAGTTCGTTCATGGTACCCCGCCTCCACCGGTTGCTCGCCGGCTCGTTATTTATGTTTTCATCTTGATACCCTCGGGATGCGAAAGACAAGTCAGCAGGCAGAACAAACGCTCGTTGACCTGCAATCGCACGACGAGTGTTGCCGAGATGCAAGACCTGTGTACTCGATTATGCCGAAAACATCGCGGTCGCCGGTCATTTGCGAGTTAGAAAGCTTCTGCTCCGTTAGAAGATTTCGAGCGCCGCGTTGGGGTTCGCCGGTTTCAATCGGCGCGGAACTTGAAGTAGAATGATGGATCGACGACGGGATCACGAAGAGGCGCTCATGGCGAAGACCGCGACCGGGATCGGCGATACCGATCAAGGTATCTTCATCGGCAAAGGTGAGCAGCCGGTGTGGCTGACGCTGGGCCTCGCCAACCGACACGGTCTTGTCACCGGCGCCACTGGAACTGGAAAAACCGTGTCGCTCCAGGTGATGGCGGAAGGATTTTCTCGCGCGGGTGTGCCGGTATTCGTCGCCGATATCAAAGGCGATCTGTCCGGCATTTCAGAGCCTGGCGCAGCCAAGGACTTCATACTCGAGCGCGCCAGGACGATGGGCCTTGGGTTCCAGCCTGATCAGTTCTCGACAATTTTCTGGGATGTTTTCGGTGAGCAGGGCCATCCGGTACGCTCCACCGTGTCGGAAATGGGTCCGTTGCTGTTGTCCCGCATGATGGATTTGAGCGAGGCTCAGGAGGGCGTGCTCAACATCGCCTTTCGAGTAGCAGACGAACAGGGGCTGCTTCTGCTCGATATGAAGGATCTTCGTGCCATCCTTTCCTTCATTGCCGAACATGCGGCAGAATTGACGACGCAGTACGGCAATGTGTCGAAGCAAAGTGTGGGAGCCATCCAGCGCCAGCTTCTGGTGCTCGAAAATCAAGGCGGCGACAAATTTTTCGGTGAGCCGGCATTGGATTTGAACGATTTCATGCGCACCGATCGCGACGGCCGCGGCATGGTCAACATCCTGGTCGCCGACAAGCTGATGCAGAGCCCGCGGCTTTATGCGACGTTTCTGTTGTGGATGTTGTCGGAGCTGTTCGAACAGTTGCCAGAGGTCGGCGATCCGCCAAAACCGAAGCTTGTGTTCTTCTTCGACGAAGCCCACCTTCTGTTCAACGATGCGCCCAAAGCGTTGATGGATAAGATCGAGCAAGTGGTGCGGCTGATCCGCTCCAAGGGCGTCGGGGTTTATTTCGTCACTCAAAATCCGATCGATGTCCCGGACAAGGTGCTGGCCCAATTAGGAAACAGGGTTCAGCACGCGCTGCGCGCATTCACGCCCCGCGACCAGAAGGCCGTCGCGGCCGCGGCGCAGACGTTCCGGCCAAATCCGAAGCTGAACACGGCGCAGGTCATTACCGAACTCGGCAAGGGCGAGGCTCTGGTGTCGTGCCTTGAAGGCAACGGAACGCCGGCTATGGTCGAGCGTGTGATGGTACGGCCGCCGTCTGCGAGGATCGGCCCGATCACTCCTGAGGAACGTAAAGCGATCATTGCCGGCAGCCCGGTAAAGGGAAAGTACGACACCGCGATCGATTCCGAATCGGCTTACGAGATGCTTCAGAAGCGGGTCGAGGGCACCGCGGCGACCGGCGCTGAGTCGAACGGCGGAGTTCTTGATCAGATCGGATCGATCGTCGGCAGCGTATTCGGGACCAACACGCCCCGCGGCAGACTGTCGACCGGGCAGGTGATCGCGCGCAGCGTCACCCGCTCCGTCACCAACAAGGTTGTCGGGGGGGTCGTCGCTGATATCGGCAAGTCGCTCGGCGGCTCGCTTGGCGGTTCGGTCGGTCGTGCGCTGGTGCGTGGCGCGCTCGGGGGGCTGCTGCGGCGTTGATCGCCCAGGCTGCTGTTTGGCTTTATGGTTGCGTCTTGGCAGAAGTGCGAGACAGTTTGCAGCCGGAAGCGCATCTGATAACGCAGTGCGCGCGGACGATGCCGCCGCGTGACAACGGAAAAATGCTCGTGCTGAGATGGCCATCGCTCCGGCGCCCGCTGGATGTCCTGTTTCTCGTGGCCTGCATCCTGCTGACTGCCGATGTTCTTGTCCCGGAAATCTGGGGACACGGCAAAACCAAGGATTATCCGTTGTGGTACTGGGCCGGGCAGCAGATCCTGCACGGCGGCGATCTGTATCCGCAAGGGCCGAGCGAAGGCTTCGCCTTCCTTTACCCGCCATTGTCCGCCATTCTGCTTGCCATACCGAGCGCCTTCGGAAAGATTCCGCTGTATCTTGGACTGTGCCTTCTCAATGCCGCCGCATGGTGGATGACGGCGCAACTTTCCAACGTCATGACAGGGTCGGGCACGACGCCTCGCCCTTGGCTTGAGGCTTTGCCGGGCATTGTGACGATCCCCTTCGTCTTCGATATGTTCGATCTCGGGCAGCCCAACCTCGTTCTTCTCGCGATGATGCTGTTCGGATTCTGGTGTCTGTGGCAGGGACGCGGGTGGCTGTCGGGAAGCATGTTTGCGCTCGCGGCGGCTATCAAGGTCTTTCCCGTCGCCGTGCTGCCGTATCTGCTTTGGCGCCGCCATTGGACGAGCGCGATAAGCATGGTCGCGTTCCTGGGCGTTTTGCTGTTTCTGGTGCCGGCTCCGATCCGTGGCTTCGACCGTAATGTTTCTGAGCTGACCACGTGGTACCGCGGAATGATCGGATCGAATTCGGAGCATGGGTTCGGGCAGCGTGACGCCCAGAACTGGTCCTGGGTCAATCAGTCGATCATCGCCGTTACGCATCGGCTTGTGCGTCCGGTCAATTATAACCAGATCGATCCAGCTAAACCCGCGCAATACATGAACGTGGCCAATGTCGATTACAAGACGGCGAACGGGATCGTGCTGGCTGTCTTCGCCGCGATAGGGCTGGGCTTTATCGCCATCATTCCGGCGCGCGCGAAAATGACGCAGCGATCGATCGCCGAGGAGGTCGGGATTCTGTTCTGCCTGATGACGCTCGCATCGCCGCTGGCGCGTCAGTATTACTTCGTTTGGCTGTTCTTTCCATTAACGATTCTGTTTCATCGTGCCGCGCTCGATTTTCGGCCAAAGGCGCGGGCGATCTCGCGTCTGGCGCTCGGCGCATCGTTTGCGCTGATGGCGCTGTCGCTGCCCGTGTTTCCGAAAATTCTTCAAGCCGCCGGAAACAACCTTGCGGCGACGTTCGTACTGATCGCCGCATTGGCGTGGCACATCCGTCACCCGTCATTGGCGAGTGGTCCGCATTCGGTCGCTTCGCCAGAAAAAATTCAAACGGTCGTTTAACCCGCAACTCAGGGGACAACAAAAATGTCCGGCACGTCGCAACTGCAAGCCATCGTCGATCACATCGACGCCGATTTCGACAACAGCCTGAACCGGCTGTTCGCGCTGCTCCGCATCAAATCGATCTCAGCCGATCCGGCATTTGCCGGCGATTGCAAGGCCGCGGCCGATCATCTCGCAGCCGATATCGCGACACTGAAATTTTCCGCGGAGGTCCGCCCGACGGCTGGCCATCCCGCGATCGTCGCCAAGAGCAACGGCAATACCGGGTCGCGGCCGCATGTCCTGTTCTACGGCCACTACGACGTTCAGCCGGTCGATCCGCAGAATTTGTGGCATCGCCCGCCATTCGAACCAGTCGTCACGAGCCATGCGGATGGCCGCAAGATTATTGTGGCGCGCGGCGCGGAAGACGACAAAGGTCAGTTGATGACGTTCGTCGAGGCTTGTCGCGCCTGGATGTCGGTGACCGGTTCGTTGCCGCTCGACGTCACGATTTTGATCGAAGGTGAGGAGGAGGTTGGCTCGAAAAACTTCGTGCCTTTTCTCGAACAGAACAAGAAGGACCTTGCCGCGGACTTCGCGCTCGTTTGCGATACCGGCATGTGGGACCCCGACACGCCGGCGATCACGACGTCGCTGCGCGGTTTGGTCTATGAGGAAGTGGTCATCAAGGCCGCGAACCGCGACCTGCATTCCGGCCTTTTCGGCGGCGGCGCTCAAAACCCGATCCGGGTTCTGACCCGAATCCTTGGCGGCCTTCATGACGATGACGGCCGCATTACAATTCCCGGTTTCTACGATGGCGTGAAGGATTTGCCGTCCGACATCCGCGCTCAGTGGGCTCAGCTCGATCTGACGCCGGATCGATTTTTGAAGCCGATCGGACTCTCGATTCCTGCCGGTGAAAAGGATCGTCTGTTGATCGAGCAGGTCGTGTCGCGACCGACCTGCGACATCAACGGAATTGTCGGCGGCTACACGGGAGAAGGGTCCAAGACGGTGATTCCGGCACAGGCGTCGGCGAAAATTTCGTTCCGTCTCGTCGAGGGTCAGGAGCCCAAAAAAATACGTGACGCTTTCCGTGCGTTTGTGAAGGAGCGCGTACCGGCGGACTGCTCGGTCGAGTTTCTCGATCATGCCGGCGCGCCCGCGATTGCGCTCGACTGGAACATGAAGCCGCTCGCGGCCGCGAAGCAGGCGCTGACCGATGAATGGAATAAGGAGGCGCTGCTGATCGGCTGCGGCGCGTCAATTCCGATCGTTGCCGATTTCAAGACCTCACTGGGTCTCGACACGGTGCTGGTCGGTTTCGGTCTCGAGGACGACAACATCCATTCGCCCAACGAGAAATACGACCTGAAAAGTTTTCACAAAGGTATCCGGTCGTGGGCGCGGATTCTTGCTGCGCTTGCGGAAGCGCCGCGCTGAAGCCAGCTTCGGGCTTCATGTGCAAACGCCGCCCGGAATTGGGCGGCGTTGGATTGACGTGTAGAGGATGGTAACTAAGCCTTACACCAAATCCGACGTCAGACAAGTTCGAACAGACCTGCTGTCCTGATCGCTGCTTCTAGCGTTCTTCTGCCGCTGAATTGAACCATTCCCGTCGTTTGCAGTTGACCTCATCGCCATCGTGTTGTCGGTAATGGGGACCGAATTGGCGGGCGGCGAGGCCGATAGTTGGCTATCAGGTGCTGTCGTCTCCTTGGGGGACGGAGCTTTTCGATGAGCGTGCTTTTAGTCGCCGGGTTCGTTGTATTCGTGGCCGGTCTGGTGACGATCGCCTTGGGGATTCCCATCAAGGAGTTCAGCTTCGGCGATACCCTGGTCGTATCCGGCGCGGTCGTGACCGGCACGGGCCTGATTATGATCAGCCTGTCGGTCGTCGTCCGCGAATTGCGAAGGGTCGCGGACCAACTCGGCTCCAGAGCGTTTGCTGATCGCGATGATAGTGCCCACGCGCCCATTCTGCCGGGCAGGCACATCGAAGAGCGCCCACCTTCGCTGTCTGACAGCGATC
Source organism: Nitrobacter sp. MLSD-S21 (assembly GCF_058809865.1). Classification (NCBI taxonomy): domain Bacteria; kingdom Pseudomonadati; phylum Pseudomonadota; class Alphaproteobacteria; order Hyphomicrobiales; family Nitrobacteraceae; genus Nitrobacter; species Nitrobacter sp. MLSD-S21. The sequence goes on from NZ_JBXASZ010000001.1 coordinate 127,252, forward strand.
GGTTCGCTCCAAGCCTGGGCGATCGGAACGCCACGCCCTCCGTCATGTCGCCACGCCGGCAAGCGGACGTGTTCGACCGCGACCGCGAGACCGTTGTCGCGGTCGAGGATGCGGAGTTTCCGGCATCCTCCGACGAGCCATCGCAGCCGAAACCACGACGCAATCTTCTCTTTGCGTCCATGATGAAGGAGCGCGAGCGGGTAGTCGTGGACCAAGCCGGGCCGGTTGGCTCATCCGCGCCCGCGAGACATGCGCGTGATCCTGAGGCGCCCCGGCCAGCATCAAGAGTCGATCGCCCGTCCGCCCCTCCGGACCACAACGCGTCCTCCGTCACGGTGCTGAGGTCCGGTGTGGTCAACGGAATGGCCTATTCGCTTTATTCCGACGGTACGATCGACGCCCAACTGTCGGAGGGCACGATGCGCTTCGCCTCGATTGATCGACTGCGCGCCCATCTCGATCAAGGCTCCGACCGCCCGTCTCCCAAATAAAGTTCGGCGTGCGCGCCCGCCGTTCTTGTCATGCCGGCAGCAATCCGGTCATATTCCTTGGGGCGCAAAGGCCGATTCTGATCGCATTCCGAGCGTATCGATGCTTTACGATCCGGAAAATTTGAGATCATGAGCGATTCAGCGGGTAAAAGTTTTCTCGACCTCACGGCGGAGATCGTGTCCGCCTACCTTAGCAACAACACGACGCCGGCCTCGGAAATTCCCGCCCTCATCAGCCAGGTACATGCCGCGCTGCTGCGCGTGTCGTCCGGGCGGGGCGAATTACCGTCGGAACCGACCAAGCCGGCCGTGCCGGTCAAGAAATCGATGACGGCCGACTACCTGATCTGCCTGGAGGACGGGAAGCGCTTCAAATCGCTCAAGCGCCATCTGCGGTCTCAGTACAACATGAGCCCCGAGCAGTATCGGGACAAATGGAAACTCCCTGCCGATTATCCCATGGTGGCCCCCAACTACGCGGTCACGCGGTCGCAACTGGCCAAGAACATGGGCCTTGGCCAGCAGCGCCGGCGCCGGAAATAGCGCGAGCGGTTTCGGCTACCGAATGTTGGGGCTCTTTAGTATTGGTCGTCTTTTTCGGGATTCGCCATGGTGGACGAAACGCCGGCCGAACCGTTTTTATTTCGATTGAACGTCGAACATACGCCTTCATCAAATGATCCAGAAGGGGCCGATGAGTTCTACAGGGCTATCGGGATCATGGTGGTTTCCTGGGGCAGCCTAGAGGGTCACTTCGTGGCCTCTTTGCTCACAATGATGACGATTGCGCCGTCTGAACTTGGCGTAAAGCTCCCGATGAATTGGAAAGCGCGGGCTGCCATTTGGCGTAAGGCTTTCGATGTGGTGTCCGATTTTTCTATGTACAGAGCCAGTGCATTTCACTTTCTGGAAAAGATGGAATCGGTGGCGCTACAAGACCACGTCGCTGTCTATTGGAGCGGTTCTTATTCGTGCCAAAAACAATACCCCGGACGGATTAGACATCAAACGCGGGCAAGTAACGGTCGAAAATGTGCTTGAGGTCGGTGAGCGCGCAAACGAGCTAAACCAGAGGCTCATGCCTCTGAGTAAATTTCTGACTGGATACAGGAATGCTCAGCCGCCGCCGCCGGCAAATATTCGTATAATATAGCGACGAGGCTGATAGCCCGAAAACGCCATGCTCGCCCATGTCGTCGTTCCTCAGTCAATCACCGTTGACCGGCGCGCGTACTAAATCGTCGAAAGCCAGATCCTTCGGGACGAACAATCGCGGTTAATCGAAAGCCTCGGAGGTGCTGGCGCGCAAGACATGGGAATCTCCCTCCTTGTCTGGACGGCCTATAATCTTAATTGTGGCGCTATAGATAATTAGGAATATTATCCCAATATTGTACTTTACGGACCCTTGGTGCATCATGAGTAGCGCCGGGCGACTTTTTCAACCCGGACGGCTCTGGAGCCTCTGGGATATGTTCGAATTTAATGCTCGCGCGTTATCTGGCGCGATAGTTGAAGTCTCTAGCTTTAAAAATCTTCTTGAAAATCACGGAGTGGGAATCGGGCGATTTACCGCGCACGGCATCCAGGATGTGATGCACAGTGTGCGAGACCTCTCCGAATTATTTGTTCGCCTCGGACTACACGGCACCCCAGACGAATGTGCCCACATTCTAGAAATCCTCGGTCCGTCACTCGGCAAAAATGCCTCCGCACTGCGGCGCGACTTAAAGCGAGTTATTGTTGAGATATCAGCCCAAGAGATGGGCGATCTGCGCCTGCATTTTCAGTCGCTCGTTACATTGGTGAATGCTGAACTGAAGGGCCGAAAATTCTTCGCCTTGGAAGTCCACGGGTCGTATTTCAATGACCCACGTTTGTTCGGTCAAGAAGTTTTTAACAATTTTTCGTCTGCTACGGATGACATTACTGAGGCTGGGTCTTGCCTGTCTTTGAACCGACCAACGGCTTGCGTTATGCACCTAATGCGAGTGCTTGAAGTGGGGCTTGCCAGCCTCGCGGCGGAGATGGGTATCAAGAAGCAGAACGATTGGGGTAGCTACCTTCGTGAGATAGACAGGGAATTGGAGCGTCGCATCAAAGCATCGGGCGCGCGCTCTCCCGATGAGCAGTTTTTTGCAGAAGCATCGAAAAACATTGATGACATGAGGCGGGCTTACCGCAACCCGACGATGCACCCTGACAAATCGTACTCTGTAGAACGAGCGAACGATATTTTACAGTCAGTGCGGTCGTTTATGCGCCATCTCGCTACTAAGCTCCACGACTAGATGTCTTCTTGGACGGAACTATCTTTTTAATTGCCCGTTCAAACTCTTTCCCGCTTTCATCAACGCCAATTTCCCGCGCGGCCTTTATGAACCGCGCGGATTGCTCTTTTTGCTTGCTCTCATCATCTGTTTTAGCCGGAGCTTTTCGAGCTTTTGGCTTCTTAGCCATCGCAGGCCTTCCTCAATTAGTCGTTCGATAGGTTAGGCGCTTCCCAACGATACCTTTAAGCGCGATGTCAGCGCGCGCCACATCGTCAATGCCCAACTTGACGCGGTTGTTGTAACGGAAATCGAATTCCGCAAGATAACGATGCAGATGCTTCTCTTTACAGTGCTGGTAGTTACCCTTCATGCCGCGCTTGAAGATAGAGAACACGCCTTCAATGGTATTGGTGTGAACGTCACCGCGAACGTATTCTTTGGCGCTGTGCTTCACGGTTTCGTGCGAAGCGAACGCGGTCCCAACCTCAACATAAAGGCGGCTTTCGTCGGTGTGCAGACGGGTCTCGTGAGCGATATTCTCAGCGACGATCTTCGCCACGGTGCTCTTATCGGCGTTCTCAACGTGGAATGACCGGACCTTACCGCCGCGCTGTACAAGTGAGACAATTGCGCGCTTGCTTGATGGGCCGGTACGACCACCCTTGGTGAAGGGACGCCCCTTTCGCTGCGGCGACATCTTCTTTTCCTCGGTCGGGCCGAAGTAGGTTTCGTCAGCTTCAACTATCTGGCCAGCGCCGCCCATTGGTGCAAGATCGCCGTCGCGCATCGCCTCTCGGATGCGATGTCCCATGAACCACGCGGTCTTGAGGGACACGCCAAGAATGCGGTGGAGTTGGTTCGCACTCATGCCTTTCTTGGAGGCCGAAAGCAGCGCAACAGCCTGAAGCCAGATGTGCAATTTAACGTGGCTGGACTCAAATACGGTGCCGACCTTTACGCTAAACTGCTTACGGCAGGCGTAGCACTTGTAAACGCCTATCCGGGTGCTTTCGCCTTCCATTTTCGAACTGCGATCCACAACCCCGCAATGCGGGCAGGAGCGGCCATTAGCCCAAATGCGCGCCTCAAGATATTTGTAGGCAGCGGCTTCATCGTGGAAATGCTTGGCGGATAGGACGGAAGTCATGGCTCAACCTCTTGATTGAGCTAATCCTACCCTAGAAAAGTGGGTCCGTAAAGTACAATATTGGGAATATTATCCAAAACCGTTCCTTGGCGATACCTTCGGCTTTCAAATTTTACCGAAAAAATGCTATCCCCGGGTAGAGAACAACCTCTAGGATATGTGATTATTTTCCTAGAGGGGCCTGCTCCATGCTTTTGACCTATCCGTCCACTCCACCCACATCCCGCCGGCGGTCGCGAACCTCGGCAAGGCTGGTCTGTCACGATATCGCGCGACTGGTCGCCGGAGAATTTGGTCTCGATGCTGCGGCGATGATATCGCCGACCCGCGGCGCGCCGCACGCCGCCTATGCCCGACAGGTCGCCATGTATCTGGCGCACGTTGGTTTTGCGTTGAGTTTCGAGGCAATCGGCCGCGCCTTCGATCGTGATCGCACCACGGTCTCGCATGCATGCCGCGTCGTGGAAGATAGCCGCGATGACCTCAGACTTGATCGCCGGCTCGCAGCGCTCGAAGCGATGTGCACGGTTTGCGGCGAACGCCTCGACGGACCATCCGATGACGGCATCTAATCGCGGCAGTAGTAAATCGTCGCGTCGCCCGAAAGAGCGGCCGGTTGAAATCGTGGACCGGTTTCGCGCGCAGCATCTCGCGCTCGCCGAGCGCGAGATCGTGACCGACGCAGGCATTGCGACCGTGATGGCCAACGACAGCGAGAGCCCTCTCGCCTGGCTGGCGCGCCGTAAGGGTCGCGATGGACGCGCCATGATCAGCCCCAATCAGTTCGCGGCCGGCGAAAGATTGCGCGCGGATTTTACGCGGGGGAATCTCACGCCGCGGGTGACCTCGAACTGGTCGGCGCCGACCGGAGGGCGCGGGTCCGGAGCCGGCGCCTGTGAGATGACCGATCTGATCGTTGCTGCGCGGCAGCGCGTGCGGCTGGCGCTGGAAGCATGCGGACCGGAATTTTCCGGCTTGTTAATGGACGTCTGCTGCTTTCTTCGCGGTCTCGAAGATGTCGAGCGTGAACGCGGGTGGCCCCCGCGATCGGCGAAAGTCGTGCTGCAACTGGCACTGGACAGGCTGGCGAGGCACTACGGTCTCCACGCGCGTGCAGAAACGAGCGCCCACGTCCGGACGTGGCTGGCAAGCGATGCAAGGTTCACGAGCGGTTAGAGCGTTTTCGAGCGAAGTGGGATCGCGCGTCGTTCGCGCGATCCGCATTTCCTCTTGCCCGAAATTCGAAAGGCGAAAACCAGCCTCAGGCTGCGGCAGCCAGCGCTTCGCGCGCGTCCCTGCGAATGCGCTCAACCATCGCGCGCAGCCCGTTGGAGCGTTGCGGCGTGAGATGCTCGCGGAAGCCAAGGCCGTCGAAGACGGCGATCGCGTCGGTGTCCAGAATGTCCTGTGGCTTCCTGCCGGAAAAAAGCGTGAGCAGGATCGCAATCAGCCCGCGCACGATATGCGCGTCGCTGTCGCCGACATAGGTCAGCACCGGGTGGCTGTCAGCGCCGCGACCGGCTTTGAGCGACAGCCAGACCTGACTGGCGCAGCCCTGCACCTTATTCGCCGCGGAGTGCTCGGCCTCGCTCATGGGCTCAAGGGTGCGTCCGAGTTCGATGACGTACCGGTAGCGGTCGTCCCACTCTTCCAGAAGCTCAAAGTTGTCCCTGATCTCGTCGATCGTCGTCATCACGGCTCATGTGTAATGTGTCCCAGCCGACTAATATAAGGCCATGGAGACATAAAATCGATATGGACCCGGCGATCTATGGGAATTGTTCCCTCGGGACGGTTTTCGGAGCAGCGAGACGCCATTCCGCCTGCAGATCCTCCGGCGTCAAGGTGTCATGCTGCACGTCGCCGGAATCCGCCGTTTCGACGGAGGGAACGCCGTCGATCGACCCCGTATGGTCGGGAGGGCGTTTCTCGGTGATGATCCGGTAGAGCTTTCTCGCGCCGTCCTGCGCGCGCTGGCCGATTGCGGAGGCAGCCTGGCCCCCGACCTCGCAGACGCCCGGCTGACGTGTGCAGAATTGACTCATATCCGATACGGCGGCTGTGGCGGCCGATACAGCGTCGGAAGCCCCAATCTTGGGTGCCTTGTTCGCCTCGGGCGCCTCATCCCTCGGCAGCAGCACGAGCACGAGCCCGAGCCAGAATGCCATGCGAAGCAGGAAAAACATGTCGCGTCCCTATGCGTTTTTGATCTTCGTCACGTTGCGTTGAATTCCGCAATCTGTCCTTTCCCTATCAAATGGTCCTGAATCCCCCGTTTGCTCGACGCGTCCGGGCAAACAAAAATCCCGCAAACGGCGGCAGAATTTGATTCGGCGTAAATTTTCGATTGATGCGTGTGCGAAACGCGGTCGCCAGACGCGACGCCGATCCTCGGCGTCGTCCGTATATGGTGGCGGAAACCTTGCGTTCACCATTCGCACCGATGAAGGCGTTGCAAGGCGACAAAGAGCCATCCGTGTGTGCTGTTTCGTGACGCAGAGAGCTGCACTTTAGTGTTCGCTTAAGTTCACTCTGACACGTTGAACCCACAAATGGAGGCGTTCCGGCGCGTCGGATACGACGTCAGCTGAAGCGCAAGCAACGTGACCGCATTGACCATTATCCAGGACCGTCTCGACGCGTTGCTGCATCCATCGGCGCGATACGACGCGTTGACGCGGGCGCGGCATCGAACCTTCATGGGGCCGCGGCTGCTCGGCAGCCTCGTCGCGCTCGCGGCGTTTCCGATGTATCTGGCGATCCGCGGTGCACCGACGGCACTGGAAGTGGTGGCTTTCGCCTGGCTCGTCGTGCCGATTTTGTTGTCCTATTTCCTGTCACGCACCGGCCGCTACGAAGGCGCCCACGTGCTGTCGTCGATCGCGCTCGCCGGTCTCGTCATGATGATCGCGCTCCCGACCGGTGGGATTGAATCGTTCGCTGCCGTCTGGCCCGTTGTGATTCCGCTGGAGGCGGCGCTGTCCGCGTCCCGCCGTGTCGTCGCCTTCGCCGCGATGCTTGCAGTGTCGTGCGTGCTCGCGCTGATCGCGATGAGTTATTTTGATGTTTTGCCACTGCCCGATGCCGGCGTGGCGGCGCATAGTGTTTTCATGGCGTTCGGTATTGCGTCCGCCATGCTTTATGCTGCCGGAGTGGCGTTTGGTTACGAAGCGCTGATGCGTACCGGCGCCTCACTGCTGAACGTCGAGGAAGACCGTTATCGCCTGCTGGCGCGCCACATGTGCGACGTGATTTCGCGTCACCGGCGCAACGGCGCCGTGCAGTTTATTTCGCCGGCCGCGGAAGCCCTGCTTGGCGTGCCGGTGTCGGAGTTACAGGACCATGGTCTGTTCGATCGGGTCCACGTCGCTGATCGCCCAGCCTATCTTACGGCGCTCGCGGCGGCTGCACTTGGCAAGGATGCCCAAAGCGTCGAATTCAGACTCAGGCGCGACGTCGCATCTGGTGCGAAATCAGAGGCGCGATCTTCGGGGGATTTCATATGGGTGGAAATGCGGTGCCGACCGCTTGAGCCGTCCTCCTTGGCCGAACCCGAAGTCGTCGCGGTGATGCGGGACGTCACCGACCGGAAGCAGCAGGAGCACGCGCTGGATATGGCGCGCACCACGGCCGAACGTGCTGACGCTGCCAAGACACGGTTTCTCGCGACAATGAGCCACGAACTGCGAACGCCGCTCAATGCCATCATCGGATTTTCAGAGATGATCGTTCAGGAAGCGAGGTTGTCGCTCGATGCCACGCGCCGCAAGGAGTATGCCCAGCTCATTAACGACTCCGGCCAGCATCTATTATCGGTGGTCAACAGCATTCTCGATATGTCGAAAATGGAGTCCGGGAATTTCGAGATATTGCCCGAGCCGTTCACGCCGCGCGAGGTGCTGCTCAACGGGAGCAATCTGCTCGCGCTCAAGGCGCGCGACAACGGTATTGAACTGGTCACGCGCGTTCCGGAAAATTTGCCGCAGATGATTGGCGATCCGCGCGCGTTCAAACAAATCGTTCTGAATCTGGTATCGAATGCCATCAAATTCACGGAGCGGGGCGGCCGCGTCACGATCTCGGCCCGCGTCGAAGGATCGCGCATGGCGCTGCGTGTGATGGACAACGGCGTCGGCATCGCGCAGGAAGATCTTAAGAGGATCGGCGACCCCTTCTTCCAGGCGGGGAAGACCTATCAACGACGTCAGGAAGGGACTGGACTTGGATTGTCGATCGTCAAGAGTCTGGTTGTGTTGCACCAGGGCGAGATCGATGTGCAGAGCAAGGTACAAGAGGGGACCACGGTAACCGTCATGTTGCCGCTGATACTCGTGCCCGACGCGGAGTCGTCATCGAATAACATCGCGACGCTGACGCCGGCCTCCCGCTCCGGCAAGCAGGATCAAGATTACCGGGTGAGGAAGAGTGCCTAGAAAAATTGTTGAAGAGGGTGTGATGCGGCCACGCCGCCGCAGCGTGGCAACCAGGAAGAGCGAAGTTGACGAGGAACGCGGTCTCGCGATGCGCGTGCTCCTGCATAGCCCGAAAGATCTGGTTGCCGGGTGCCTGGCTTTTACCGCCATCGGTGCGATCGTCACGAACGCCATGTTCCTGCAGGCCGGCCATCATCCGTCGCCGATATTTGGATCGGCTGTCACCATGCCACTGGTGCAACAGAGCAATCCGCTGCCGCGGCCTCGACCAGTCGAGGCGGATCAGACGGGGACAACAGAACAGCACGCGAGTGCGGGAGAAGCGCCCACCAATCCCGTCAAAACGACTGGGTCGCATAGCGATCCCGTCGCCGATCTTATCAATGCGAATCGCCGCGTCGCCGCCGTGCAGCGGATATTGACGGAATATGGCTATGGTCAATTTAAGCCGACAGGAACGGCCGGGCCCGAAACCCAGGCGGCGATCCGGAAGTTCGAGCAGGCTCGCCGGATGCCGGTGACCGGCCAGATGTCCGATCGTCTCGTGCGCGAGCTCGTTGCCCTGACTGGACGGCCGATCGATTAGACTACAGCGTTTCGAGCGAAGCATATCCTCGGGCTTGACCCGAGGATGAATGACCTGTTCGTGTAAAGAAAGCACGTCAAAACAAAAAGCTAAAGGCCCGGCTTTGATTCATCAAAGCCGGAATAGTTTTAGCGAACCCCTTTGTTGCGTGGACTCCCGCCGCCTTTTCACTTCTCCTCGTCGGGAAGAGGTCGAGAGTTATCGCACCCCGTAACTTGCCACCCGGATGCCGCCAAAAATCGCAAGGCCCGGCGCAAGGAACCCGGTCGGATTTTGGTAGCGGGCATCAAAGAGATTATCGATCCGCCCGAATACCTTGACCTGGTCATTGACGGCATAGTCGCCACGCAAGTTCACCAGCGTATAGCCCGGCGCTACAATTCCGGAGATTGAACCGTCGCGGGTGACATCAATCCAGTCGTTGACGCGGAGCACGGTCGCCGACAGTGTCAATGCATCGAGGGGGAGCCAGGTCGCGGTTGCGCTCCACTTTTCCTTCGGTCGGCGCAGCAGCTGCATGCCGGTGGCGGCATTGACGGCACGGGTGAAGGTGTAATCCGCGCGAATTCCGAAACGCTCGGTGATCTGTGCCGAAACGAAAGTTTCGGTGCCTTCGGTCGTCGCGCTGTTCACGTTCACCAACGATGTGAACGTGGCATTGTAGTCGATCAGGTTGGTGATGTCGTTATGGAAGTAAGTCGAGCCGAACCGCACACGATCGTTGAACAGAGGTTGCTCGAAACCGGCATCGTAGCCGCGGCTATCTTCCGGTTTCAGGTTGCGATTGGCGAAGAAATTGAAGGTTGGAAAGTCCCGGAATAACTGGCTCAGCGAAGGCGCCTTGAATCCCGTGCCGTAACTTGCTTTCAGTTTCGTTTCCGTGATTGGAACAATGATCGCCGGTGCGACCCGGTAGGTCATACGCTCGCCGAACAGGTCGTTGGAATCTTGGCGGACATTCGCAACGAGGAAAAGGCGGTTCGCGAGAGCTGATTGCAACTCGATGAAGCCTGCCTTGTTGCCGTTCTTGGCGGCAAGATCGGTGGTGTCGATGCGATCGGTCTGATGCTCGGCGCCGAAGACCAGATGGTTGTCACGCGCAATTTCGGCCACCGTGCGCCAGTCAAACTTGAGGCGCTCGCCCGTGGTGGTCGTGACCGGACTGCCGGGACCTGCGTCGTAGCCTCTGCTGTTGGTGTAATTGACACCGAAGTAGCTTTGGACGCGCCCATCGAACAGAGACCACACGGCTTCTTCGCGGTTGAAGAGTTGCTGGACGGCGTGTGTGCTCTGGGTGGCGTTGGGCGTGCTTGGAAATCCACCGTCGCCCGTGAACAGCAGCATCGCGTCAGTATAGCGGACCACCGAATTGACGGTCAGATTCTCATTGAGATCGACGCCGAGCTTGGTCGAATAGGTCATGTTGTCATAGTTGTTTCCGATCGCTTGCCGTCCGGGCGGGAGAAGCTCCGGCGGTGTGACAGGAACATCTCCGGCATGGAGATGGGCGACGTTGACCGCGTAGTTGAAGTTCTTTTCGGAGCCGCTCAATCCGAGCGTCTGGTTGAACGTTTTGAACGAGCCGGACTCGATTGACGCGGTGGCGCGCGGCGGACCTTCGCCCTTTTTTGTGATGATGGAGATCACTCCGCCGATTGCGTCGGAACCATAGAGTCCGCTTTGCGGGCCCCGAAGAATTTCCATCTGCTGAATGTCCGCCGCAAGAAGATGCGCATAGTCGAATGCGCCATTCGCGTTGCCGGGATCGCCGATGTCGATTCCGTCGAGGATCACCTTGGTGTGGTTGGCGTTCGTGCCTCGCATGAAAACCGAAGTCTGGGCGCCCGGTCCGCCGGCTTGCAACACATTCAGACCGGGAGCCGTCCTCAGGATATCCGGAACGGTGCGGTACTGCTGGGTCTGTATATCCTTCTCGGTGACGATGGTGATGGAGCTTGCCAATTGCCTTGCAGGCGTCACCACTCCCGTGGGGCTGACCACGGTCGAACCCATCGTGCCCGGAACGGGCGTCTCAGTGACAGGAGGGTGTCGAGGAGCGGAGCGGGCCACACGGCGCGATCGCGACGCCGCGCGGTGAGATGGCGGCCGTGAATCTGTCGTTCTATCCGGCGGCGGCGCGATCCGGATCGGAGGCAGCAGATTGGGAGAGGCGGATTGCTGCGCGCACGAAGGCGTCGTCAGGCCGACCGATCCCAGCGAGGCGAGGACGGTGGAGGCAAGCAGGCTTCTGCGATAAACCCCGGACAAGGAGGAGGCGGACATGGAGGGAACCTCGGCAGGACGTCGGTGGCACGTCACAGCGAACGAGGTTTCACGGGAGCCTATGCCGGCGCCGATGAAGCGGATGTCTGTAGTCCCCGACTGACATCTTCGCGTGTGACCACGGGTTGACGGCAGGTCTCCTGGCTCGCGGGTCGTTACCTGGCGTCGCCTTCCCGGGGCCGAGATATCCCAGTGGCGTGTGACGCAGATTCACCGCTTACAGTTGCGGGGGCAGCCGTGGCGTTAGGATGATCCCGCACCACGTTCCCTTTTGATCTCCCGAGGGAGAACCGTCGCCGATCTGTTTGAGGGGGAACAAAGTCGATGTCAATCGACGGAGCGACTCAGCTACGGCTTTTCCTCGTGGCGTTGCATATCCGCAGCAACAAGTTGCCGCCGGCGAGATCTGCTTTGTCTGCATTCTCGAGGCTGTATGTTGCCGATGCGAGCAAGCCGTCGGGGCAGGCGGACTTGCAACCCTTCCTGCTCCGGGCGCGGGCGAGAACTATACGCTGCCGGTACCGGCGTTTGCGTCAGACCACTTCGCCCCGTGCTGCCGCGGCGGCGCTGCGGATCGCGTCCATGTTCGCCTTGTAGGACTCCATGGTGCCGCCCTTGAACACCGCGGAGCCCGCCACGAAGGCATTGGCGCCGGCGGCGCCAAGTTCGCCCGCAACGTCGGGTCCGACTCCGCCGTCAACCTCGATATCGATCGGCCGTCCAGCGATCATCGTACGCAAATCCCGAATCTTGCCGACCGCCGAGGAGATGAACTTCTGGCCACCGAAACCGGGGTTGACCGACATCACCAGCACCAGATCGACCATGTCGAGCACGTATTCGATGGTGGAGAGCGGCGTCGCGGGATTGAGTGTGACCCCCGCCTTCTTGCCGAGCGCGCGAATGGCCTGCAGCGAGCGGTGCAGGTGCGGCCCCGCTTCGACGTGAACCGTGATGTGATCACAACCGGCCTTGGCGAAGGCTTCGAGGTAAGGATCGCACGGCGAGATCATCAGATGGGCATCGAAGATCTTCTTCGTGTGCGGGCGCATCGCCTTGATGACATCGGGGCCGTAGGAGATGTTCGGCACGAAATGGCCGTCCATCACGTCGAGGTGGATCCAATCGGCACCCCCCTGATCGACGGCGCGAACCTCCTCGCCAAGCTTCGAGAAGTCGGAGGCCAGGATCGACGGTGCGATAACGAGAGGACGCGGCACAAAAGTCTGGGACATGAACGTTTCCGAAAATTTCTGCGGAGCTTGAGAGAGCCCCGCGTAACATGAGCCGCGTCCGGGGGCAATGAGCGGCGTTAGCACCGGGTCGGGGGACGGAACGCGAGCACGAGGATTCTCTTCATGACGTTTCTCCATTGCTGAGATGCGCGACAGTGCGCACGAGGAGTATCCGCCGGTCAGATTGTCTAAATCTATACTTGAAACTAACCTTAAATACACAAAATAATACAATTATTTACACTATACATGAATTACATGCCGTCCTCGGTGGCGGAAAGACCTATGCACGCCAGATTGGAATCATCGATCAAACCGGTCCTTCCATGCCGGCAATGCGTTCAGAAACGGAAGTGCTTTTGCTTCATAGACGCCGCGTGCGATCGCGCGAGCCACCGTGTTGGCTGCGATCATTCCGAGTTCGGTCAATCCGATGAGCGGATCGATTCGCTTGGCTCCGGTGGCGGCAGCGAACACGATATCGCCGTCCAGGGGAGCGTGAACTGGATAAATCGCCCGCGCGAAACCGGTTTGGGCGATGATCGCAAGCCGTCTGGCTTGCGGTTTGGTAAGCACCGCATCGGTGATGACGATGGCGAGCGTCGTGTTTTCGCCAGCGTTTGCTGTCCCGCCGCCCTTCAATCGCATCGCCAGCATCTCCGGCGTGAACGACGGCGGCAACCCGCGTCCGCCGTATTCGTCACCGGATTCAAATGGCGCCGCCCAGAACCAGGGGCCGTCTCCGACTGTGACGCTGCCGACCGCGTTCACCACGGCGAGCGCCGCCACCCGCACGCCACTTGGCGTGGCGGCCGAAGCGGAGCCGACGCCGCCCTTCAAATTGGCGGTCGTAGCGCCGAGCCCGGCACCGGTGCTGCCGAGTGCGAAATCGTTTCCCGCAGCCGCTGCGGCGGCGTAGCCGAGATCGCGATAGGGCGCAAAACGACCCCATTGCTTGTCGCCGCCGTTCAAGAGATCGAACACGACCGCGCCGGGCACAATGGGTATGACCGCGTCGCCGATCGCAAAGCCGCGCCGCTGTTCGGCGAGCCAGGCCTGAACGCCGCCGCCGGCCTCGATCCCGAAAGCGGAGCCGCCTGACAGCGCGAGAGCGTCGATCCGCTCCACCGTATTGACCGGGTCGAGCAGGGTGCTGTCGCGCGTACCCGGGCCCCCGCCACGCACGTCCATCGCCGCGACGACTGGGGTATCGAAAAGCACCGCCGTGACGCCCGACGCCAGCTTCGTGTCGTCTGCGTGGCCGACACGGACCCCGGAAATGTCGGTAAGAAGGTTCTTCATGGTTCGGTCTCGTTTGCGGCGATGGGAAACGGCCGACCGTCAGATGACGGCACGGGCGTGTCGGGGTCAATCGATCACGCCTGATCACAAATGTCGCGGAAGGAAGCGAAGCCCTTGCATCGTGGCGCGATGGTAGGGCAAGTAGCCGCATGATTCACGACGTTTCCTTTCCCGCCGCCATGGTCGCGGGCCTTGTCAGCTTCCTGTCGCCCTGCGTTCTTCCGCTGGTGCCGCCTTATCTGATCTATCTCACCGGCACTACCATCGAACACGTTTCTCACGACGAGACAGTGAAGGCCTCGAAGCGGGCCGTGATGCTCGCCGCGTTGATGTTTGTGTTCGGCTTTTCCACGGTCTTCGTCGCGCTAGGCGCCAGTGCGAGCTTCATCGGCAGCCTGATCCGGGCTTGGTCGGCGCAGTTGTCGATCGTTGCCGGCATCGTCATCATCATCATGGGCCTGCACTTTCTCGGACTGACGCGAATCGGCTTTTTGATGCGCGAAGGACGGCTCACGGCGCCGAAGCCGGTCGGGTTATGGGGCGCCTATGTGATGGGGCTTGCGTTCGCGTTCGGGTGGACGCCGTGCATCGGGCCGATCCTGGCGGCGATCCTGTCGGTGGCGGCGGCAGAGGACACCGTCGTGAAGGGAGCGGGTTTGCTTGCGGTGTATTCGGCTGGGCTCGGCCTTCCGTTTCTGCTGGCGGCATTCATGGTTGAACAGTTTTCTTCGCTGCTCAATCGGATGAAACGTCATCTCGCTAAGATAGAGCGTGGAATTGGCGTACTCATGGTGCTGACCGGCATCGCGTTTCTCACCGGAACGATCTCCAACGCTAGTATCTGGCTGCTGGAGACCTTTCCGGCGTTGCAGAATTTCGGATGATTGGACGAGACACCTGGCTTTACTCTCGCTCGGTAGGATGACGCGCGCAGTCTTCCCCGCGTTCGAGGGGACGATGCCAAGGATGAGATGAATGTCGCGGCTCAGATGGCGGGGTCGATCTCGGCATAGTTGCCCTTGTCGTCCCATTTGTAGATGACATAGCCCATCTGCTTGATGTCGCCCTTCGCATCGAATTCCAGCTTGCCGAGAATGGTATCCCACGCGCCTGCCTTGATGACTTTCATCACCTTCATAGGATCCGTCGTGCCCGCTTTGGCAGCGCCCTGTGCCCACACCTGCATCGCCGCATAGGTGTAGAGCGTGTAACCTTCTGGATCGACGCCCTTGGCCTTGAATTTCTCGACGATCGCCTTGGCTGTCGGCTTCTTGCGCGGGTCCGGACCGAAGGTGAACAGTGTACCCTCGGCAAGAGGGCCGGTAATGGATGCGAACTTCTTGTCGTTCATGGCGTCGCCCGCCATCAGGATGGTCTTGAGGCCCTGATCACGCATCTGGCGCAGGATTAGTCCGGCCTCCTGATAATAGCCGCCGACGAAAACCAGATCGATGCTGTCGCGCTTCAGCCGCGAGACGATGGAGTTAAAGTCCTTGTCGCCCTTATTGTAGGACTCAAACATCTTCTCCTGAAATCCGGCCTTGTTCAGCGCCTTCTTGGTCTCGTCGGCGAGGCCCTTACCGTAGGTTGTCTTGTCGTTAAGGATGGCGATGTTCTTGCCTTTGAAGTTTTCGACGATGTATTCAGCGGCGGCGACGCCTTGCTGGTCGTCGCGGCCGCAGACACGCAGCACGTTCCACAGCTTGCGTTCCGTGAACAGCGGGTTGGTCGAGGCCGGCGTGATTTGCAGTACATTGCCGTCGGCGTAAGCTTCGGAAGCCGGAATAGATGACGACGAGCAGAAATGCCCGGCGACGAACGGAATACCCCGGCTTGCGATTCTTTCAGCGATGGAGCGCGCTTGCTTCGGTTCGCAGGCATCGTCGCCGATGAACAGCTTCAGCTTCTTGTTGAGCACGCCACCCGCATCGTTGGCATCGGCAACGAACTGTTCGGCGCCGTTCTGCAACTGGCGGCCGAAAGCGGACTCGCTGCCCGTCATCGGGCCGGCCACCGCCACTGTGATATCCTGGGCGAAGGTCGTGGCCGAAAGCGCCAGCGAGGCGAAAAGGGTCAGACCGATCAGCTTCAATGATTTCATTCGAGCAGTCCTCGCGGAGGCGGATCAGGTGCCATGTTTGCCATTGTGCAGGCATTGTCCGATGATTTGCGGTCGGTGTCATGGACAAATTTCGAGCGCCACTCCGTGACCGCCACTTGGTCTCATCGGTCAGGGGAGCGATTCGGCATGCGCGCCATCGCCCAGCAAACTCGCGCTCACCTCAGGCGTGGCGGCCGCCTTCGAGATAGGCCGCGCGTATTTCCGGTCGTTGCAGCAATTCCATGCCGGCGCCGCTCATCGTGATCAACCCGTTGACCATCACATAGCCGCGATGGGCGAGGCGAAGGGCGTGATTGGCGTTCTGTTCGACGATCAGTACTGTGAGATGGTCCTCGCGGTTCAGCGTATGGATAGCGCTGAAAATCTGCCGGGTGATCAGCGGCGCAAGACCAAGTGAGGGCTCGTCCAGCAACAACAGGCGAGGTCGGCTCATCAGCGCGCGGCCGATTGCCAGCATTTGTTGCTCTCCGCCGGACAGCGTGCCGCCCCGCTGCGACATACGCTCCTGCAAGCGCGGGAACAACCTAAGCACGCGCTCCTGGCTGACAGCTCGCTCAGCCTTGCTGCCGGGCGTGGCGTCCGCGCCCATCTGCAGGTTCTCCGCGACTGTCATGCGCGGAAAAATGCGCCGTCCCTCCGGGGATTGCGCGATGCGCAACCGGGCCACCTCGTGCGTCGGCATGGAGCTGATGTCCTGGCCATCGAACAGGATCTGGCCGGCGCGGGCGCGGGGGCGACCGAAGATGGTCATCATCAAAGTCGATTTTCCTGCGCCGTTGGCGCCGATCAACGCGACGATCTCGCCGGCCTTGATGTCGAGATCGATGCCCTTCAGTGCTTCGATCTTGCCATAGGCGGCGTGAAGCCCTTGAATGGCGAGCAGGGGCGTCGAGTCGGCGCTCATACGCCGCCCTCCATGACCGCGGTAGCCGTATCCTCGTCGGCGCCGAGATAGGCCGCGACAACCTTCGGATCGTCGCGCACCGCGCGTGGCGTGCCGTCGGCGATCTTGACGCCGTGGTCGAGCACAACGATGTGGTCGGAGATTTCCATCACCACGCTCATGTCATGTTCGATCAAAAGGATCGAAGTACCGAAGTCCCTGCGGATCGACAGCAAGAGCTCGCTCAAACTGGCACTCTCGTTGGCATTGAGCCCCGCGGCCGGCTCATCAAGGCAGAGCAGCGCGGGATGCGTGCACATTGCGCGCGCGATCTCCAGACGGCGCTGGTCGCCATAGGGCAGATTGCCCGCGGCGTCATCGGCGCGTTGCAGCAGGCCAATGCGGTCGAGCCAGTCGCGAGCTGAGTCGATCGCCTGCTTCTCCGCGGACCGGAACGACGGAGCGCCGATCAGGCCAAGCAGGCCGAAGCCGGACGCCCGCATCAAGGCATTGTGCTGCGCGACCATCAGGTTTTCCAGCGCCGTCATGCCGGGAAACAAGCGGATGTTCTGGAAGGTGCGCGTTACCTTGGCATATTTGCAGATGCGAAAGTCGTGCAGGCGATCGAGCCGGAAGGTTGCGCCGTCGTCGTGCACCAGGCGCATGGTGCCTCGCGAGGGCCGATAGAATCCGGTGACGCAGTTGAATACCGTGGTCTTGCCAGCGCCGTTCGGCCCGATCAGCGCAGTGATGTGGCCGCGCTGCGCGGCGAACGACAGTTCGTTGATGGCAAGGATACCTCCGAAGCGCATCATCAGTCCATCGACGGCGAGGATGGGAACAGGCGTCGTCATCCCTGACCTTCCTTCACCAGCGACGACGATATCTCTGTCCGTTTTTGCAGGAACACGGTTGGAGCGCGATGGCTGACCAGACCTCGCGGCCGCCAGACCATCAACAGCACCATGACTCCGCCGAACACCAGCATGCGAAACTGGTCAAGGCCGCGAAACAACTCAAATCCCCCGATCATTGCGATCGCGGCGAGCGCCACGCCGAGTTGCGAGCCCATACCTCCGAGCACGACGATGGCGAGAACCAGTGCCGATTCCTGAAAGGTGAAGGATTCAGGACTGATGAAGCCCTGGCGGGTTGCGAAGAACGCGCCCGCAAAGCCGCCGAACATCGCGCCTATGGCGAAGGCCGAGAGTTTCGTCGTGGTGATGTTGATGCCGAGCGCCCGACAGGCGATTTCATCCTCGCGCATCGCTTCCCAGGCACGACCGATAGGTAGCCGTCGCAGGCGGATGGTGACCCAGTTCGTAAGTAGTGCCAGCGCCAGGATAAGATAGAACAGGAAAACCAGACGATGCGTTGGCGAGAACGGCACGCCGATCAGCGCCGCGAAACCATCTTCGCCCGGCGTTAGGGGAATGCCGAACACGGAGGGGCGCGGGATGCCGCTGATCCCGTTCGGTCCGCCGGTGAGTTCCTGCCAGTTGAGAATGACCATCCGGATGATCTCGCCGAACGCCAGCGTGACGATCGCGAGATAATCGCCGCGAAGTCGCAACACCGGGAAGCCGAGCAACACGCCCCAGAACGCGGCGAGCAGACCGGAGACCGGCAACAGCACCCAGAATGCCCACGGCCCGAGTTGCAGGAAGTCGATCGCGACGTAGGGATAGGTTTCCATGAAATGCGGAAACGGCAAGCCGCTTTGCGCCAGCAGCGCATAGGAGTACGCGCCGACCGCATAGAACGCGACGTAGCCGAGATCGAGCAGCCCGGCGAGACCGACCACGATGTTGAGACCCCAGCCCAGCATCACATAGGTCAGTACGAGGATCCCAAGGTCGAGCAGGTAACGCTGATTGTAGAAGATGACCGGCACCAGCAGAGCGAAAATCAGAAGTGCCGGCGTCAGCAGGCGACCCAGCATCGAGAACGTACGACGCACGGTTGCTGGCAGTTCGACACTTCCGACGGGTCCGATCCAGCGCTTTAGCGTTTCGACAATGATGCTGCCGACGAACACCGCGCCGACTGTGGCCGCGAGTTCGCCGAACCGGGTCCAGTAGGTCAACTGTCCCGAGGAGCCGGATTCTGTACGAATGCCGATCATGAGCGAGAACAGCACCAGCGCCAGGACCGCGCTCACGACCGCTTTCTTCATGATGAAGACGACACCACGATCGCGCGCCGCGGTTTGTTGGCTCAGAGCGGGCGCTGACACGTCCGGGCCGTCAGACTTTTTCGACTTCGGGACGGCCAAGCAGGCCGGTCGGCCTGAAAATCAGGACGACGATCAGGATCGAGAAGGCGGCGACATCCTTGTACTCGATCGAAAAGTAAGCTGACCAAAAGGTCTCGATCAATCCGATCGCGAGACCGCCGAGCATCGCGCCAGGCAGCGAACCTATGCCGCCAAGAACCGCGGCGGTAAATGCCTTGATGCCGGCGACGAAGCCCATGAAGAAATCAACCAGACCATAATACAACAAGTACATCATGCCGGCGACGGCAGCGAGCGCCGCCCCGATCACGAAGGTCATTGAGATGGTGCGATCGACGTTCACGCCGAGCAGCGCCGCCATGGTCTGATCCTGTTCGCACGCGCGCATATCGCGGCCGAAGCGCGTGCGCGACACAATGAAACTGAAGATCGCGAGCAGAACGATGGTGGTAACCACCACCACGATCTGGACATTGGATAGTTGGACTGCGAAATTTCCGGAATCGTGAAGCGTGTAGCCGCCGGTGATGAGCGGCGGAATGGGCTTAGCCTGCGCGCCTTGCGAAACCTGAGAAAAATTGAAGAGCACGAACGACATGCCGATCGCCGACAAGAGCGGCGCGAGTCGAAACGATTGACGCAGGGGCCTATAGGCAAGGCGCTCGACAACCCAGCCGTACACGGCAGTAACGGCCATTGAAACGAGGAGCATAACGAGCAGGATCAGCGGCACGGCGGAGAGGCCCAACGATATCAGGATGAGGAAGGTGATCATCGCGATGAAGCCGCCGATCATGAAGATGTCGCCGTGAGCGAAATTGATCATGCCGACGATGCCGTAAACCATCGTATAGCCGATCGCGATCAGCCCATAGATCGAGCCGAGTACGACGCCATTGATGAGTTGCTGGGCAAAATAGTCCATGCGCTGCCGTGATCTGCGTATCCGAATGCGACTATATCAGACGCGATGCTAGGCTCCGGCAGCCGGACCGGCGCGTCTTGAATCAATGTCTAACAGTGGGAATCGAGGGCGGCAACCGCGGCAATTTCAGCGGGACCGGCGGCTGTGTATTTCTTCGGCGTCGTTTGCTCAGCGGAAGCAGCTCGTCGCGCGGGTGGGCGTTAAAAAGGCCAGTCTAACGGCAATTTGGCGGGCAAGCCGGCTGGAAAGCCGTCAAATCAGAGTTCCCAGTCTCCCGAAATCCAATCGATGCGGCCGGATTGTGCCTCCGTTCGCGTCGGCGTTGTCCACAGGGCTGGCGGGACTGTTAAGGTAAACAAAGGGTTTCCGTTGCGCCGCTCGGTTTACCCGACGTTAATCACCGTCAAGGCCGCGCTGGTTCCCGACGCGGCGGCCACGCGATTAGCGGGATGGCGCATGACCAATTCCTGGCGCATCAGCACCGTCAACGGAGCGTTGCTGGCGCTCTATTTCGTTCCTGCCTGGACCTTCGTCGCTTTCAAGATCGTGGCGTCGCCGGTGCACGGACTTTACGACCTGGCCAATGTGTCGGTTGCGTTGTTTCTCAGCGACCACCTCCATTTCGCGGCGATGGACCTTGTGCGTTTGGCCTGGCTCCTGGCGCTCGGCAAGATGACCGTCGTGGCGTTCTTCGCGGTGTTCCTGGTGATGACCACGCGCGCTTCGGTCCGGAAGTCAGGCAGCTTCGATGAGGTACTAGCGCTCGCGCTCGGCATCGGCAGCCTCATCGCCTTCGCCAGCATGGTGATGGCGTCACGAGTAGGCGAAATGGCCGCGGTGCGCCTGCATGCGACCGAACTGCTATTGCTACTTGGCGGTGCCATCCTGATGGCGGCCGAGCCGCCGTTCCAGCGCGATCCGCCGCCGGTGAGACGATGGCCTTCGCAACCGGAAGTCTATCCTTCGACCAATGCCAGTTCCTGAACGATCGTGCTGGTTTCCTTGACCGCGTGATCGGTTGCAGGGCGTTCATTTGACTACTGCTGCATCAGGAAGCCGGCCACTGCCTCTGTGAAAGCGTGTGATTGTTCGACGTTAGAGATATGTGCGGCGTCAAGGATGGTCATGTTGGCGGAAGGAATCTGGCTGCGGATGTATTCACCGGCCGCGACAGGCGTCGACAGGTCGTGCCGTCCGGCGATGACGAGCGTAGGGCTTTTGATGCGCGGCAGCAACGCGCGCTGATCCAGGGTACTCAACGCCTGACAGCAGGCGATGTAACCCTCCACCGGAGAGGCGCTCAGCATGGCTTTAATCTTCGCCGTGACCTGAGGTTCGCGTTCGCGAAAGCTTGCGGTCAGCCAGCCGCTGATTACGGTGTCGGCGATTGCAGCGAGACCGCCATCCTTCACTGCCTTGATGCGGGCGTGCCAATTGGTCGGATCGGGATAGTAGCAATTCGTATTGGCGAGAATGATCCGGTCGAACCGCTCCGGCGCATTTGCTCCGAGCCATTGGCCGACCATGCCGCCCATGGATAATCCGCACCAGTGCGCTCTTGCGATGTTGAGGTCGTCCAGAATTGCCAGCACATCCCGGCCAAAGCGCTCCATCGAATAGGGGCCGGGTGGCGCACCGGACTTGCCGTGGCCGCGCCGGTCATAGCGGACGATTCGGAACAGCTTCGACAGCGTCGCCATCTGCGGCTCCCACATCTGCAGCGTGCAGCCGAGTGCGTTCGACAGCATCAGCGTCGGGCCGCTGTCGCGCCCGTCGACGGAAACATTCAGCAGGCAGCCGTCGGCATCGATCATGGGCATTGTCGTTTCTCCTGCCAGACTCAAGCGTTTTAGTCGGGAGCGATCGGTTTCACCATCGAAAATCGCCACGCTTATGCGTGAGCTCTCCACCGCTGTCCTCTTTCTTTTGCGGCCGTCGTACTCTACGTCAGGGGTGAGCGCTTTCGAACAGTGTGGCCGCCGATCAAGGAGGCAAGCTCATGGCGATGACAATGAGCGGCGAAGTCGAGCTCGCAGCCTCTCGCGATCGCGTGTGGGCCAAGCTCAACGATCCCGAGGTCTTGAAAGCCTGCATTCCCGGTTGCGAGGACTTGATCAAGACCGACGCGAACCAATTCCATGCTGTCGCCAGGATGAAAATCGGTCCGGTATCCGCCCGCTTCAAGGGCAAGGTGACTCTTAGCGATCTCGACCCGCCGAACGGATACAAGATTGCAGGGGAGGGGGAAGGCGGCGTCGCCGGATTTGCAAAGGGTGAAGCAACCGTGGTGCTGGTCGATCACAATGGCGGCACACTTCTGAAATACGAAGCCGCGGCGCAAACTGGCGGCAAGCTGGCGCAACTGGGTCAGCGGTTGATCGGCGGTACGGCCAAAAAGCTGGCCGACCAATTTTTCGCGAACTTCGCCGAAGTCGTTCAGGGATAAAGGCGGTTCAGAGCCTATCTAAAGACCCGCTTCGGCGTGACCGGCGTTGCCGTGTATGAACCCATTATCGGCATCGCTCATATCGTGTATTGTAAAGAGCGACCTTCCGACGTGCGACCGTAGAGAGTGTCAAATGGCCAAGATTTCGCTGATCGTGAACGGCAGGCCGGCCACTACCGATATCGATCCCCGCACGCTGCTGGTGCAGTTCCTGCGCGAGAACCTGCACCTCACCGGCACCCATGTCGGATGCGATACCTCGCAGTGTGGCGCTTGCATTGTGCATCTCGATGGGAAAGCGGTGAAGTCATGCACTACGCTGGCGGTGATGGCCGATGGGCACGAGATCAAGACCATCGAAGGTCTCACAGCTGACGGGGCCTCGCTGCATCCGATGCAGGAGGCGTTCCGCGAGCATCACGGCTTGCAATGCGGCTTCTGCACACCGGGCATGATTATGACCGCGATCGATATGGTCCGCCGCAAGGGTTACGATCTTGACGATCGTACCATTCGCGAGGAACTGGAGGGTAACCTCTGCCGCTGCACCGGCTATCAGAATATCGTCACATCGATTGCGGCCGGCGCGATGGCGATGGCCAAATCGGATCTCGCATGAGCTTGGAGTTACACGCCGCAAGACGAGACCAGAGAACCTGAGCGATGTACGAATTCAAGTATCATCGACCGGCGACCTTGCAACAGGCTGTCAACCTCCTGGCTGAGAGCGAGGACGCCATGTTGATCGCGGGCGGCCACACGCTGGTGCCGGTCATGAAGCAGCGGCTCGCAAGCCCCGCACATCTGATCGATCTTACGCATATCGAAGGTCTTGATAGCATCGAGATGAGGGAGGGCCTGCTGGTGATAGGTGCGACCGCGAAGCACGCCGATGTTGCCGACTCGCCGATCGTGGGCGAGGCTATCCCGGCGCTCGCCGAACTCGCCGGGATGATCGGCGATCCCGCTGTGCGTCACAAGGGTACTATCGGGGGCTCGCTGGCCAACAACGATCCCACCGCGGATTATCCAGCAGCCTGTCTGGCGCTCGGCGCCACCATCGTCACTAATAAGCGCCGTCTGAAATCAGATGACTATTTCCAGGGAATGTTCTCCACCGCGCTGGACGCGGATGAGATCATCACCCAGGTGATGTTTCCGCTGCCGAAGAAGGCAGCCTATCAGAAATTTCGCAATCAGGCCTCCCGCTACGCTTTGGTGGGCGTGTTCGTTGCCGAGCGGCCGCCGGATGTGCGTGTCGCCGTTACGGGCGCCGGGGCCGACGGCGTGTTCCGCTTGGCGGCGTTCGAAGAAGCTCTGAAAAAAAGCTTCACAACGAAATCGCTCGAGGGGCTGTGCGTTTCCCCCGACGGCCTCAACAGCGACTTGCACGGCAGCGCGGAATATCGCGCGCATCTGATCGGTGTGCTTGCGCGGCGAGCAGTCAATGGCGCGAACGGTAAGGCATGACATGCGGATGCTCGCCGCGCTGGGCCAGATATCATGACGGCGGTACTGCCATCTTCCGTCGATGCAACGCTCGCTCTGCTGGCGAAGCATGGCTATTTCGCCGAGCGTTCCCTGGCGACTGTCGTGTTTCTTTCGCTACGCATGGCGCGGCCGCTGTTTGTCGAAGGCGAGGCAGGCGTCGGCAAGACCGAGATCGCGAAAGTGCTATCGGCTGCACTGGGCCGCAGATTGATTCGACTGCAATGTTACGAAGGATTGGATGTTGCCTCCGCCGTCTATGAGTGGAACAGCCACGCTCAGATGATTGCGATTCGGCTGGCCGAAGCGGCGGGTGATACCGATCGCGAGCAGCTTTCCAGCGACATCTTTGCCGAGAGATACTTGATCAAGCGGCCGTTGCTCCAGGCCCTGGAGCCGGATGTCGGCGGCCCGCCGGTACTCCTGATTGACGAACTCGATCGCGCCGACGAAGCTTTCGAAGCCTTTCTTCTGGAAATCCTCAGTGATTTCCAAGTGACGATCCCCGAATCCGGCACCGTCAAGGCGGTGACACCGCCGATCGTTATCGTGACTTCGAACAGGACGCGTGAAGTTCATGATGCGTTGAAGCGCCGCTGTCTCTATCACTGGGTGGACTACCCTTCCGCCGAGCGCGAACTTGCGATCGTCCGATCACGGGTAGCAGGTATCTCCGCCGCATTGTCGCAACAGGTCGTCGGCTTTGTGCAGGCGCTGCGCAACCGGGATTTCTACAAGAATCCGGGCGTCGCCGAGACCATCGACTGGGCGACGGCGCTGACCGAGCTCGATACCCGTTTGCTGACGCCGCAGGTCGTCGGCGATACCATCGGCGCGCTCTTGAAATATCAGGATGATATCGGCCGGATGCAGGGCGACGCTTTGCAAAACCTATTGAAGGAAGCAGCCAGCAACCAATAAAAGCGGGATTCGCATGGCCATCCATCATCTCGATTCGCCGACCGGCCGTATTGCGGACAACGTTATCGGCTTCGCCCGCACGCTGCGCGCCTCCGGTCTTCCCGTGGGTTCGGCCGCCGTCATCGACGCGCTGAACGCATTGCGCTTGATCGACATCGGCAATCGCGCGGACGTTTTCAGTACGCTTCAGGCGGTTTTGCTGACTCGCCACGAACATGCGCTGATATTCGCCCAAGCCTTCGAGCTTTTTTTTCGTATCGCGGAGCAACGGAACAACATGCTGGACTCGGTCCCGCTGCCGGACCAGGCCAGGAAACCGCCGCCGTCTGCGTCTCGGCGCGTTCTCGAGGCATTGTCGCAGCCTGCGATCACGGGTGAGCGCGAGATGCCGCGGGAGCATGAGATCCGGCCTTCTGTCTCCGACCGCGAGGTGCTGCAAAGGAAGGATTTCGCCCAGATGAGCGCAGCCGAGATGGCCGAAGTGATGCAGCTGATCGCGAAGATGGAACTGCCGCAAGCCAAGCTGCGCACGCGACGCACCCGGCCCGATTCACGAGGATCGTCGCTGGATCTGCGCCGCACGCTGCGCGGCGGCCTACGCACCGGGGGCGAGATCGTCGATATTCATCGCCTCGGCAGGGCCGGCAAGTCGGCGCCGATCGTAGCCCTGCTCGATATCTCAGGCTCGATGAGCGAATATACGCGACTATTTTTGCATTTTCTCCATAGTCTCACAAATGAGCGTAAGCGCGTTTCGGTCTTTCTGTTCGGAACGCGGTTGACTAATGTGACGCGCGCTTTGCGTGCGCGCGATCCCGACGAGGCGCTGGCCGCTTGTTCCTCGGTGGTGGAGGATTGGGCGGGGGGAACGCGGATCGCGACCTCGCTGCACAACTTCAACAAGCTGTGGGGCCGGCGCGTGCTGGCGCAGGGCGCCATTGTACTGCTGATCACCGATGGGCTGGAGCGGGAAGCCGACTCCAAACTAGCGTTCGAGATGGATCGGCTGCACCGATCCTGCCGTCGGTTGATCTGGCTCAACCCGCTATTGCGCTATGACGGCTTTGAGCCCAAGGCGCAAGGAATTAAGATGATGCTGCCGCACGTTGACGAATTTCGTCCGGTGCATAGTTTGTCATCTATCGAGGGGCTAGTTGCTGCGCTTTCCCGGGCGCCGAGACCAACGGCCGTGGTCCCTCCGTCCCGCAGCTTGAACGAGTGGCATCATGCTGGATCGCGATGAAGACATTCTGAGGGCGGCGGAAAACTGGAGGAGAGCGGGCAAGGGCGTCGCGCTGGCAACGGTCGTTGAAACCTGGGGCTCTGCACCGCGTCCAGCCGGTTCGAGTCTCGTCATCAACGAAGACGGCACGTTTCTGGGCTCGGTCTCGGGCGGCTGCGTCGAAGGCACCGTAGTGACCGAGGCGCTGGACGTGATCTCTAGTGGGGCGCCCAGGATGCTGGAGTTTGGTGTCGCGGATGAGACCGCGTGGACTGTCGGCCTCTCATGCGGGGGCAGGATCCGCATCTTTGTTGAGAAAGTCGTTTAGTGTCATTGGTGTAAAGTTTCTTCCGTTATGATGGGATATGATGGGAGGCCCATCCGGGGACTTCGATCGAAAGGGCACTAGTGGTCCGATTCTAACATTTGGTTCGTGGGCTCGCTTGAGGTGGGCACCAAATGTCAAATCCACTCCACTAGTCTTGTAGTGCGAGAGTACCCCTGTTTTCCGAGTTCGAACGGGGGGCTGTGGATGTTTACGATCTCGGTCTCAGGCGTTTGTCGTGAAGCTTGCCACACTTTCAGCGATCAATATCGAGCGGGCCGCGCGGAGGCCGGTGATCGTGGTGACCGATATCGATAATGGCGAGCAGCGCCTTATAAACGCCGCTGACATTGCCAGCGATCCTTTGCATATCGAATTGGAACGACATCTGCGTATGGGCAAGAGCGGCACCATTGAAGTCGCGGGCCGGAAGCTGTTCCTGAACGTCTATGCGCCGACCGCCAAGCTTGTGATCGTCGGCGCGGTTCACATCAGTCAGGCGCTGGCGCCGCTGGCGCGTTCGCTCGGCTATGATGTCACCGTGGTCGATCCGCGCTCCGCATTTGCAAGTCCTGAGCGGTTTCCGGACGTGACGCTGATCGCCGAATGGCCAGACGTTGCACTGCCGCCGCTCAACATGGATCATTATACAGCCTTCGTTGCTGTCACTCACGATCCGAAGATCGACGATCCTGCGTTATTGCACGGGCTGAAGTGCGATTGCTTCTACATCGGGGCATTGGGCTCGCGGAAGACCCACGTTCAGCGTGCCCTCCGCCTGAAAGCACAAAACATTTCTAATGCCGACATCGAGCGCATCCATGCGCCGATCGGCTTGGAGATAGGCGCGATTTCGCCCTCCGAGATCGCCGTGGCCATCATGGCGGAAATCACGGCGCAGCTACGGCTGCCGAAAGCGAGCGCGGCATGAAATTTGGTCCCGCTACCCCGGACGATGCCATTGGCGGCGTCACTGTTCATACCCTGCGGCAGGGTACGTTTGTACTCAAGAAGGGCACCATCATTGGGCCAGTGGAGGTCGAGGCGCTCAACAGGGCGGGTGTGAAGGAAGTTGTCGTCGTTCGCCTCGATGATGGAGATGTATCGGAGGACGAGGCAGCGGCGGATGTCGCAAAAGCGGTTGCCGGCGATGGTGTCACGGTGGAACGGGCGTTTACCGGCCGGGCTAATCTGTTCGCGTCGCGGGCCGGCGTGCTGGTGATCGATCGCGTGGCCGTCAACCGGATCAACAATGTCGACGAAGCGATCACCTTTGCGACGCTTTCGGCCTACAAGCCGGTAGTCCAAGGCGAAATGATCGCCACCGTCAAGCTGATTCCGTTCGGCGTTGAAGCGAAGCTGCGCGATGCCGCGATTGCGGCGGCAGGCGGTGGTGTGTTGCGGGTTGCGCCTTACAGCATCAAGCGCGTTGGCATTGTCTCGACCATGCTCCCTGGCCTTGCGCCGAAGGTGATCGACAAGACATTGCGCGTCACCGCCGAGCGTATCGCGCCAGCGGGTGCGACGATCATCGCCGATCGTCGCGTGACGCATGACCAAACCGTACTGTCGGCGGCGATCACGGAGATACTCGATCTCGGCGCCGAGTTGGTTATCGTATTTGGTGCATCCGCGATTGCGGATCGCCGCGATGTCATTCCCGCCGCCCTCACCGATGCGGGTGGCGTGGTCCAACATTTTGGTATGCCGGTCGATCCGGGCAACTTGCTTCTGATCGGAAAAGCGCGTGGTGTGCCGGTGCTGGGTGCCCCGGGTTGCGCGCGGTCTCCCGTTGAGAACGGGTTCGATTGGGTACTGATGCGGCTGCTCGCTGGATTGAAGGTCGCGCGACGTGACCTGACCGGCATGGGAGTCGGCGGCCTGCTGATGGAAATCGTGACGCGACCGCAACCGCGTATCTCGCCTGCGACCGACACCAACAGCAATATTGCAGCGGTGGTCCTCGCCGCAGGGCGATCAACCCGCATGGGCGGCCCCAACAAGCTTTTGGCGGAGCTGAACGGCAAGCCGCTGGTCCGTATCGTGGCCGAGCAGGTGCTGGCGTCAAAAGCATCGAGCGTTACGGTCGTAACCGGCCATGAAGCAAGGGAAGTCGAGCGCGCACTGCGGGGGCTCAACGTTACCTTTGTGTACAATCCGGATTTCTCTACGGGTCTCGCCGGCTCGGTCAGAACCGGTATCAGCACGGTTCCTAAAGAAGCCGGCGGCGCCTTGATCTGTCTCGGCGACATGCCGCTGGTCGATGCGCAACTCCTCGATCGGCTGATCGCTGCGTTTGCTCCGGATCGGGGTATGCTAATAGCCGTCCCTGTCAGCGACGGCAGGCGCGGCAATCCGGTCTTGTGGTCGCGGCGCTTTTTCGGCGAACTGATGTCGCTCGAAGGTGACGTCGGCGCGTGCCATCTGCTCGCGCGTCACGCCGAGGCGGTGGCGGAAGTCTCAGTCGATGCTCACGGCGCCTTCTTCGACATTGATACGCCTCAAGCATTGGCGGCGGTTCAACGCGGCTGACAATGAGCTCCTGGACCGGCGCGCTGTCCGGACTTCAGAGAGGGCGCTGACGGACGACGTCAGGCCCACGACCTGCATCGGAGAATTGTTCAGGACGCATCGACTTGCAAAGCGGTGCGGTCCCGCTTTCAATCCGGTTGGCTTGCGATGCATCAATGAGATTTCCGCTCCAGGCCGGGTCCGCCGGCACTTCGGCTTCTCTAGATTTGCAAACTAGTTCAGACAGATAGGTTACATCACGGCGGATTGACTGCCCGGGGCAAAGTTTTATCTTTATTATGACTGACTGGTCAGTCATAATAATCTGATGAAAGCTGCAAAAACCAAACGACGAAACGCCGCCACTGCGAACTCCGCCAAAGGCCGATCTGCCACAAGCACAGTCGGTGCGACTTCCTCGCAGACGGGCAGGGTGGCCAACCCCCCGAACCGCGCAGCACGCGCAGCGCAGCGACGCGCGGCGATCATCGCGGCGGGACTCGATGAATTCACCGCGCGTGGTTTTGCTGCAACCCGTCTGGACGACGTGGCAAAGCGGGCAGGCGTCGCCAAGGGTACCATCTATCTGCACTTCAAGGACAAGGAGGCGCTGTTCCAGGAGCTTGTGCGCACGGCGCTCGTGCCGCTGATCGGAAATCTGATGACCGTGCCTGCCGCTGGCGGATCGGTACGCGAGATCCTTGAACGCTTCGCTGAGACTTTTGTCCGCGACGTTGCCGGGACCAAGCGCGGCGATATCGTTCGCTTGATCATGGCGGAGGGCACGCGCTTTCCGTCGCTCGCCGACTTCTACTTTCGCGAAGTCGTTTCGCGTGGCCTCGCGGGCATGCGCAAGCTGATCGAATACGGCATCGAGCGCGGAGAAATCCGCAATGCGCGCCTTGCCGACTTCCCCCAGATCGTCATTGCGCCTGCCATGGTCGCCGTGATGTGGCAAGGCCTGTTCGGCCGGCATGCGCCGCTCGATGCTGTGGCAATGTTGAAGGTCCATCTCGATCTGATCTTTGGCGAACGGAGAGCTTCATGACCGCGCTGCGTACAGTCGCGCGTGCCGGCACCGCGTTGGCGCTGGCGGTTCTCGTTGCCGGCTGCGGCCAGAAGCTGCCGCCCGGCTATCAGGGCTGGGTCGAGGCCGACATGATTTTTGTCAGTCCCGACGAGAGTGGTCGCGTCACCAAACTGAATGTGCGCGAAGGCGACGCTGTCGAGGTCGGCGCGCAGCTCTATTCGGTCGACGATGACCTGCAACAGGCTGATCTCAATCAGAACAAAGCGACGCTGGCGAATGCGCAGCAGACTTACGATCGTGCGGCCTCGCTGAGGAAAACCGGGGCCGGTACGCAGGCGACTCTGGATTCCGCCGTCTCGGCGTTGCGTGTCGCCGAGGCGCGGGTCAACACCTCGCAGACGCGGCTGTCGCGGCGCAAGGGCTTTGCGCCGGTCGCAGGGACCATACAGCAAATCTATTTCCGCGAAGGCGAGATGACGCCGGCGCAACGGCCGGTGCTGTCGATCATGCCGCCGGGTAACATGAAGGTCCGGTTTTTTGTGTCGGAGCCGGATTTACCGAAACTCAGGATCGGGCAGGATGTTCACATCACCTGTGACAACTGTGCGCCCGATCTGACGGCAAAGATCTATTTCATCGCCACTCAGGCCGAATACACACCGCCGGTTATCTACAGTCTCGAGGAGCGCAATAAGCTGGTGTTCCTGGTTCAGGCGCGGCCCACCAGGCCGGACAGTCTCCGCGTCGGGCAGCCGGTCACCGTGCAGATCGACGCCGCGCCACCCGGAGGGGTAGCACCATGATCCAGGCAGCCGTGAAAGCGTCCGACATCGCGATCGAGGTTTCCGGCCTATCGAAATCGTTCAACGGCCGCGAGGTCGTGCACGACCTGTCCATGCAGGTAAAGCGCGGAATGATCTACGGCTTCCTTGGTCCCAATGGGTCGGGCAAGACCACCACCATCCGCATGCTCTGCGGACTGCTGACGCCCGATAGCGGCGAGGGTACCTGCCTCGGCTACGATATCCGCCGCGACGCCGACAAGATCAAGCGCCGGGTCGGCTACATGACCCAGCGTTTCAGCCTGTATCAGGATCTGTCGGTGCGCGAAAACCTGGAGTTCGTTGCACGGCTCTACGGCATTCGCGGTGCGCCCGGCGCGGCGCGGGCCATGATCAAGCGGCTCGGTCTTAACGGCCGCGAGGAGCAGCTTGCGGGTGAATTGTCCGGTGGCTGGAAGCAGCGCCTCGCGCTTGGCGCCTGTACGCTGCCGAACCCGCAACTTCTATTGCTCGACGAGCCGACCGCCGGTGTCGATCCGAAGGCGCGGCGTGAGTTCTGGAATGAGATTCACGCGTTGGCTGCGGACGGCCTGACGGTACTGGTCTCTACCCACTACATGGACGAGGCCGAACGCTGTCACGAGATCGCCTATATCGCCTACGGCCATCTGCTTGCGCATGGCACCGTAGACGATGTGATCGCGAAATCGGCGCTCACCACTTACACAGTCACGGGCGGCGACCTCAATGGGCTGTCGGCCGAGCTCGCAGGCAAGCCGGGCATCGACATGGCCGCGCCGTTCGGTACCAGTTTACATGTCTCCGGCCGCGACAAGGCCGCGCTCGAACAGACGATCGCGGCCTATCGCAGTCGTGGCGATCTGCATTGGCAGCAGAGCGAGCCATCGCTGGAGGACGTGTTCATCGAACTGATGAGTCGTTCGAAGGATAATTTCCAATGAGTGCCGCGAATGACCATTCCGCCGAAAGGGAAATGCCGTTCGGCTTCTGGCGGCGCAGCTACGCTATGCTGGTGAAAGAGTTCATCCAGCTCCGGCGCGACCGGGTATCGTTCGCGATGATCGTGATGATTCCGGTGATGCAGCTCATGCTGTTCGGCTATGCGATCAACACCACACCGCGCCATCTGCCTACCGCGGTTCTGCTGCAGGAAGACAGCGACCTCGCGCGCTCGATTCTGAAGGCATTGGAGAACACGTCCTATTTCCGTTTCACGCAAGAGGTGCATGACGTCGATACGTTCGACAATCTCCTGAAATCCGGCACGGTGCTGTTCGGTGTCGAGATTCCGCGTGGCTTCGAGCGCGGGGTGCGGCGTGGTGATCGTCCGGCGCTGCTGGTTGCCGCTGATGCCACCGATCCCGTCGCCGCCGGTTCTGCGTTGAGCGCACTCGGCTCGGTCGTGCAGACCGCGCTCGCGCATGATCTGCATATTGGCGATCCACCCGATCCGCCATTCGAAATCCGGGCGCATGCGCGGTACAATCCGGCGGCGTCGTCGCGGCTGAACATTGTGCCCGGGCTCGTCGGCACCATTCTCACCATGACCATGCTGATTTTCACGGCCTTGTCGGTCACGCGCGAGATCGAACGGGGTACCATGGAGAGCCTGCTGTCGATGCCGATCACGCCGGTCGAGGTGATGATCGGCAAGATCTTGCCTTACGTGCTGGTCGGATTTATTCAAGCAACCCTGATCATCGGCATCGGCGTGCTGCTGTTCGGCGTCCCCGTCTATGGTAGCCTGACGTTGTTGGCGTTGCTCTCGACTTTGTTCATCACAACCAATCTCGCCGTCGGATACACATTCTCGACCATCGTGCAGAATCAGCTCCAGGCCATGCAGATGTCGATGATGTTCTTCCTGCCAAGCATCCTGTTGTCCGGTTTTATGTTTCCCTTCGCCGGTATGCCCGTGTGGGCGCAGCGTGTCGGGGAGTGCCTGCCACTGACGCACTATGTCAGGATTGTCCGCGCCATCATGCTGAAGGGCGCGACCATGCAAAACCTGAAGTACGACACGCTCGCGTTGCTGGCGCTGATGCTGGTGGCCATGGCGATCGCGGTGACACGATTCCGCCGCACGCTGGATTAGCCGAGGCTAATGGAAACATCACTTTCGAAGCAAAGCGCTGACGCGCCCGTAGATGCCACTGCGGTCGAAACTATCTTCCACCAAGCCGGCGCCGACCGACCATTCCAGCAGCCCCGTCTTGAAGCCCGTGAGGTGCGTGCCGATCCGGTATTGGGTGCTGAACCGATCGGTGGATACGGAGACTTCGGGTCCGATCCAGAACCGGTCGAACAAACGCCAGCCGGCCGCGGCGCGGGCGCTATACACCGAGTAGATGGTGGTGATCGCGCCGGAAGCAGCCACCATCATCGCTGGCGTGGGCTCCCACCATAGCTCGCTCGCTAACTGGCCGCCGAAGCGGCTTCCGCTCAGCTTGCCGGTTTGAACATCGGGTTTGACCCCACGAATTTCCAGGGTTGGACCGGCAAACACCCTGATCTCGAGGTCACCGCGCTTGATCCGCCAGCCGGGCAGGGCCGAGGCGTGGAAGATGTTGGTGGTGAAGCGCTGCGTCGCAGTGTCGTACCGTTCGAGATTGTCGGACATAAACAAACGAACCAGAAAACCATCGTTGTTCAAGTCACCTTTCGGCGCCAGCAGCATTCCGTTGTAGCCGGCCAGTCCGTTGCTCCAGAGATCAATGCCGCTGAAAAACAGGAATCGTTCGGGTCTGGAGCCACCGCTGAGATTATCGGTCAGCGGCGGGGTTACCGCAGGCTGGGCCATTGACCGACCAACGGCCGCCCACACCAATAAGGCGGCCATGCCAAATGCGCGCACGCTCCCCAACGTACCCGAGCCCCCACAAGCCCCAAACGCCCATACGTACAACTACTGATAGCAGGCGGGCAGGCAGTCGCGTAGGGAACAATATGGAAACACCCTCAAGGTTTTTTTAACCAACCGTTCTTCGTCACCTCAACCGTGCGATCAATTCCATCGCGCCCGCAGGTGCGCGGACCTTCCCTTCGTGGATCACGTAGGCGAACACGTCGCGCGCCACTTTCTTCGGCTGGGCCTCGCCCACGCGCGGCAGATCGTCGGGTTCGCCCCCTGTGGCCCAGCATCGAAAGCGCTTCGCCCAGGTATCGAGCTGCTTCGGAGGATAGCAAGTCTTGATCTCGTCGCTGCCTCTTTGCAGGCGCGCATAGACGAAATCCGCAACGGTATCGGCGATCGCCGGATACTTGCCGTGTTCGGCGAATACGACCGGCACTTGGAACTGCCGAAGGAGCGAAATGAAGGCCGGTGTGCAGAAGCTGTCGTGGCGAACTTCGACCACATGCCGCAGCGCACGTCCGTCCAGCTTCTTCGGCAAGACTTCGAGAAACTTGCCGAAATCGGACTCGTCGAAAGTCTTGGTCGGCGCAAACTGCCACAGCACCGGTCCGAGCCGGTCGCCCAGTTCCAGCACGCCCGAATCATAGAAACGTTTTACCGAATCGCCGGCTTCGGCCAGCACCCGGCGATTGGTGGCGAAACGCGGACCCTTCAGAGAGAATATAAAACCATCCGGCACCTCCCGCGCCCATTTGCGAAAGCTTTCGGGCTTCTGCGATCCGTAATAGGTGCCGTTGATCTCGATCGAGGTGAGCCTGGAGGCGGCGTATGCCAGCTCCTTCGCTTGCGCCAGCTTGTCCGGGTAGAAAGCGCCTCGCCAAGGGGCGAAAGTCCAGCCGCCGATTCCGACGTAGATATTGCCTGCTTTGCCCATCATATGGGACCTGCCTCTTGCGGATGTTCCGACCGTACCTACCTTAATGACAACGGCGATGTTGAAGCCCGCTCCGTCGCCGGAACGACCACGGGATAACTGGGTTGCGCCGGATGTACGCGCGCTCCGTTGTTCGTGGTCGTTGACTTCGGTCTGTTTCCCTACATTTCCGGCTTTTAGCAGGATTCCCGGCTCGCGCCTGTTAGGGCTTCACGCCGGCTACCTTGATGCGCTCATCTTGGCATCGGCGGTCGCCACAGATATATGCTGGCGCCATGAATGAAGCCATGAGACCGGAGCCGGTCGAGCTATCAACCGGAATGCCGCGTCAGCTTTCGGTTGTCGTGCCCACCTTCAACGAGCGCGACAACGTGGTTGCGCTGTACCGAAAACTGTCCGCGGCGCTGAAGGGAATTGCGTGGGAGGTCATCTATGTCGATGACAATTCCCCGGACGGAACTTCGGACGTAGTGCGCGAGCTGGCTGCGGCGGATCCGCGTGTTCGCTGTATCCGGCGCATCGGCCGGCGCGGGTTGTCCGGCGCATGCATCGAGGGCATTCTGGCATCGAGCGCGCCGTGCGCCGCGGTGATGGATGCCGATCTTCAGCACGATGAAACCCGGCTGCCGGAAATGCTCGCGCTTCTGGAAAGCAACGTCGTCGACCTCGTCGTCGGCAGCCGCTACATCGAAGGCGGCAGTGCCGACAGCTTCGACAAGCAGCGCGCAGGCTTCAGCATGCTGGCAACCTCGGTCGCGAAGAAGTTGCTGCGCATCGAAATCGCCGATCCCATGAGCGGCTTTTTCATGATCCGCCGCGACCGCTTCGAACAGCTTGCGCCTGAGCTTTCAACCCAGGGCTTCAAGATCCTGCTTGATGTGATCGCAACTGCGCGCGGCGCATTGCGTGTCAGAGAGATTCCCTACACCTTCGGCTCGCGGTTGCACGGCGAGAGCAAGCTGGATTCGATGGTCGCGCTCGACTTTCTGGGCCTCGTACTGGCGAAGCTGACGCATGACGCGGTATCGCTGCGGTTTCTGCTGTTCGCGCTGGTGGGATCGGTCGGTGTCGTCGTCCATTTCGCTGGTCTGTTTGTCGCGCTCGAAGTGTTGGGATGGCCGTTTCCGCACTCCCAGGCCTTCGGCGCGATCCTGGCGATGACCAGCAATTTCCTGTTCAACAATTTCCTGACCTATCGCGACCTGCGCCTGAAAGGGCTCGGGATCTTGCGCGGCCTCCTCGTTTTCTATCTCGTGTGCAGCGTCGGCCTGCTCGCCAATGTCGGCGTTGCATTTTCGGTCTACGATCAGAAGCCGATCTGGTGGCTGGCAGGCGCGACCGGCGCGCTGATGGGCGTGGTCTGGAATTACGCGGTATCCAGCCTATTCGTCTGGCGCAAGCGATAGCAGGGCGATGCATCCGGCCGAGACGCGGTCCGTCCGCGCCGTTGTTCTCACGGTCCTTGCGCTGGTGGCGCTGCGGCTCGTCTGCGCGGCGCTGACGCCGCTGACATTCGACGAAGCCTATTACTGGACGTGGTCGAAGCATCTGGCCGGCGGCTATTACGATCATCCGCCGATGGTGGCGATCGTGATTCGTCTCGGCACCATGATCGCTGGCGATACCGAATTCGGCGTCCGGCTGGTGTCGGTCCTGTTGGCGCTGCCGATGAGCTTTGCGGTCTACCGCACAACGGTGCTGCTGTTCGACAGTGCGCGCGCGGCGGCGTCGGCAGTCGTTTTTCTCAACCTCATGTTGATGGTTGCTGCGGGAACCGTGATCGTGACTCCGGACGCGCCGCTGATGGTGGCATCGAGTTTCGTGCTGCTGTGTCTCGCGAAGCTGTTCGTGACCGGGCGCGGGGCCTGGTGGCTCGGGGTGGGGGCAGCCGTCGGCGCGGCCCTGCTGTCGAAATACACCGCGCTGGTCTTCGGTCCGGTGATTCTGATCTGGCTGTTGGCCGTGCCGGAGCTGCGGCGCTGGCTGCGGACGCCGTGGCCTTATCTCGGGGGTCTGGTGGCGCTGGCGATCTTCTCGCCGGTCCTGATCTGGAACGCCGAACACCATTGGGTGTCGTTCGCCAAGCAGTTCGGTCGCGCGCGTGTCGACCAATTGACCCTTCGCTATATCATTGAGTTGATCCCGACTCAGATCGCCTTTGCGACGCCGCCGGTGTTCGGTCTCGCCGCGATGGGGCTGTTTGCATTGGCGAAACGCGGCGAGGGCACGCTGGCGGCGCGAGTGCTGATCAATGCGATGGTGTGGACGCTGACGATCTATTTTGTCTGGCATTCGTTGCATGGTCGCGTCGAGGCCAACTGGTTCGGACCGATCTATCCGGCGCTGGCGATCGCGGCGGCGGTGGCTTCCGATGTCGCGCGCTGGCAGCCGCGTGGTAGGCACTTCGCGGATGCCTGCCAGCGCTGGGCGCTGCCGGTGGGTGTTGGAATATTCGTGGCGCTGGTGGTGCAGGTGAACACTGGCCTACTCTCGGGCTATCGGCGCGATGCTTCGGTGCGTAGCGTTGGCGTTGGTTTTCCAGAGCTTGCCGCTGAGATTGAGACGATGCGCGCGAGAAGCGGCGCGCGCTGCGTGCTCGCTCAGGGTTATGGCGTAACGAGCTGGCTTCAGTTCTATCTGCCGAAGGGCACTTGCGTGGCGCAACATTTCGAGCGCATTCGCTGGATCAATGCTCCGCCACCGGATGCGTACCAGCTGACTGGCAAGCTGCTATATGTCGATGACGGATCGGCCAACTGGCCGCGCGTCGCGCAGTTTTTCAATCACGTCGAGAAGGTCGCGACTCTCGAACGCAAACGCGGGCCGCTGACGATCGAGACCTTCCAGATCGACGTGGTGGCGGACCCGAAAGGCGATGTGCTCGCGCCACTGCCGCCGGAATTGAAGTAGCTGAATTCAGTTACAGGTGGCCGGACGGCTGACTCGATCTGAAAGATCGAGAGGACATGCAACCAACAAACCTGTTGACAGCGTCGGAACCACGCTGCGCGCCAGCCGTTGTCGCTCAACGAGCGCTCCGGAACCGTAATTTCGTCATGCGGCCGAGCGGGGGCTGTTCCATACACAACCAAAAAGGATCCGCGACATGAAAAAGATTCTGATCGCTCTCGCCGCCACCACAATGCTGACCGGGGTGGTATCTGCGCAGTCCATCAGCGAAAGAACCGGCGTTAACTCTGTGCTCGGCGTCGCGCCGTCCACCGCCGACTTCGTCAAGGAGGTCGCAACCAGCGACATGCTGGAAATCGAGGCTGCCAAGATCGCGCAGCAGAAGGGCAATGACGCGGAAAAGAAGTTTGCCGAACGAGTGATCGCCGATCACACCCAGACCTCGAACGACCTCAAGGGTATGGTGAAAAGCGGCGACCTGAAGGCCGAGTTGCCGACCGCGCTCGACAGTTCCGCGCAAAGCAAGCTCGACAAGCTCAGAGTCGCGACACCTCAGGAATTCGCCGCGCTTTACGATCCGATGCAGGTCGATGCCCATGAGGATGCTGTGTCGCTGTTCGAGCGCTATTCCAAGAGCGGCGATAACGCCAATCTGAAGAACTGGGCCGGCAAGACACTGGAGACGCTCAAGAGCCACCTCGTCATGGCAATCAAGATGAATGAGGATCGGCGTTCGACGGTCGGCAGTTCGAAATCGGCGCCCGCGCCGATGCGGATGGACCGCAAGTAGGCGGCACGACCGTCTCGCAGGAGCAGCGCCGCGCGCGACGTGCGCGCGGTCAGACACGCGTCATCGCCCCTGTTGTTTATCGGCGCGGGGACGCCGTCGTGTTACGCCTCAAGTTCGCGCCATCGAAGACGCGCGCTTGAGGTGTTCCTCGTTCGCGCCGTCGAAGAAGCGCGCTTGAGGTGTTCCTCATTCGCGCCATCGAAGAAGAGGGCGCGCGGAACGCCGGGTGCCCGATGCACCCGCGGCCTCGTGTGCGAAAGTGAAAAGCACACGAGCGTAGTCACCACGGTCACCACGGTCACACCGGCTTCATCCGGCGTTCCGCGGCCGAGGGTCAGGGGACGCTGCTGCCGTTGACAATTTACCGTCCGGACAGGCATCATGTAATAGTTGCAGTAGGGCGCATCGGCTGAAGCCGAAGGGGCAATGCCCACCTACGATGTGCTAACCGTAGTTGCGCCCATGCCTAGCCTTGAAAACCTGAAGAAGCAGGCCAAACAGTATCTGCGCTGGCATCGTGAGCGGTATTATCCAGTTGCCGCCGCGATCAGAGCTGCGCTGCCTCGATTTCAGCAGCTTGACGATCATCAAGTGCTGGAAGCGAAGTTCAGGCTCAGCGATGCACAAGAGCTTGTGGCTCGCCAATTGGGGTTTGAGGAATGGCAGGCGCTCAAGGCAGGAGCTCTAGCCATGAGCACGCAAGTCAAACAGGCAATGACAATTCCAAACCTCAGCGGAACGGCAGCTCAACTCTATGTCGCTGACGTCAAGGCGTCGTGCGATTTCTTTACTTCCAAACTCGGCTTTGCAATCGACTTTGTGTACGGCGATCCGCCGTTTTATGGCGCGGTCAAGCGCGACCGTGCGCAGCTTTGTGTGCGGCTTGTTTGCGAGCCAGTCTTTGTCGGAGACATTCGCCAGCGCGAGCAACTGCTTTCGGCGTCGATCACCGTCGACACCGCAGCAGAGATCAAGCAACTTTTCTTGGAATTCCAATCCGCAGGTGTGAGCTTCCACCAAGAACTGAAGAAAGAACCTTGGGGTGCACGGAACTTCATCGTCCTTGATCCAGACGGCAACCTCATTTTGTTTGCGGGTCCTGCCGATTGAGCGCTGGTCCCGCTCTTTCGACGGGCTTTGACGATCAGGCGAACAGAGTGGCGATCACAAACAAAAAGACCCGGTTTTTTGCACCGGGCCTTTCGCATTCGCATTCAGCTTCGAAGGGCTGATGGACTTTAGAAATCCATGCCGCCCATGCCGCCGCCCTGCATCGCCGGGGCGCACGGGTGTCCTTCTTCGACAGTTCTGCGACCATCTTTTTGCTGGTGATGAGCGAGCCGGAAAGAGATGGATGGCCGATAACAGACTCGGCCACAACGTTTGATCGGCTTTCGCGATAGCGGCCGATCGCGCGATAACCGGCTGAACCCGTGACGCCCGTCGGCAGACTCATATGAGACACTGTTAGCCAAGGGAAACCGGAACGAACACCATGCCATACATCTTACTCGTCGCCGTGGTCGGCATCCTGCTGCTTTACGTCAGCGACGCGATTCCGCTGTCGAGTGTCGGCGGGCCGATGGTGATCGCGCTGGCTGTCTTTGTCGCGGCGCTGGCCGTCGCGATCCACGAGGCATGGACGAAAAGGCGGGGCGTGCTCGGCTGGATCGTCAATATCATTTCCTCATTTCTCGGGACGTTTGTGGCTGCCCAGGTTGGCGGGATGATAATGGTCATGATCCTCAGTTCGTTTATGGATGGGTCGTCGCTCGCGGCTTCGGGAGGGGCCGTGATGGCTGTCTCGCTGGCCGGTGCCATGGCCGCTGCGGTGCTGGGATCGTGGGGTGCGTTGGCGATCGTGAACCGTTGGCGGTAAGCGTCACACCTCGCGCGCGTATAAAAAAGTCGGGCCAGACAAATTCGCGGGGTTTGTACCGCAAACAAAAACCCCGGCATCGCTGCCGGGGTTTTGCATTTCGTAACTGACTGAGAAGCGTGGATCAGAAATCCATGCCGCCACTGAAAGCCGGGCTTGCCCGGCTTTCAGCAGTTTAGATTCAGGGGCGACGACTTCTGACGCTGTGCGTCAGAAATCCATGCCGCCCATGCCGCCGCCGCCGCCCGGCATCGCCGGGGCAGCGGTGTTCTTCTTCGGCAGCTCTGCGACCATCGCCTCGGTGGTGATCAGCAGCGCCGCGACCGAAGCCGCGTTCTGGATCGCAGTGCGAACGACCTTGGTCGGGTCGATGATGCCCTTGGAGATCAGGTTGCCGTATTCGCCGGTCTGCGAGTCGAAGCCGTGCGAATACTGCTCCTTCTCGAGGATCTTGCCGACGATGACGCTGCCGTCTTCGCCTGCGTTGATCGCGATCTGGCGGGCCGGCGCGGACAACGCCTTGCGCACGATCTCGACGCCGGTCTTCTGGTCGTCGTTCTGAGTCTTGATACGCTTGAGCTGCTCGGAAGCACGGAGCAGGGCGACGCCGCCGCCCGGTACGATGCCTTCCTCGACGGCCGCGCGGGTCGCGTGCATCGCGTCATCCACGCGATCCTTGCGCTCCTTCACCTCGACCTCGGTCGCGCCGCCGACGCGGATCACCGCAACGCCGCCGGCGAGTTTGGCCAGACGCTCCTGCAGCTTCTCGCGATCGTAGTCCGAGGTTGTCTCCTCGATCTGCGCCTTGATCTGCGCCACGCGCGCCTCGATGTCGGCCTTCTTGCCGGAGCCGTTGACGATCGTGGTGTTTTCCTTGTCGATCATCACCTTCTTGGCGCGGCCGAGCATCTGCAGCGTGACGTTCTCGAGCTTGATGCCGAGATCTTCGCTGATCGCCTGACCGCCGGTCAGGATAGCGATGTCCTGCAGCATGGCCTTGCGGCGGTCGCCGAA
This sequence comes from Nitrobacter sp. MLSD-S21, assembly GCF_058809865.1. Classification (NCBI taxonomy): domain Bacteria; kingdom Pseudomonadati; phylum Pseudomonadota; class Alphaproteobacteria; order Hyphomicrobiales; family Nitrobacteraceae; genus Nitrobacter; species Nitrobacter sp. MLSD-S21. Next base: position 168,295 of record NZ_JBXASZ010000001.1, read on the forward strand.
GCCCGGAGCCTTGACGGCCGCGACCTTGAGGCCGCCGCGCAGGCGGTTGACCACCAGCGTCGCAAGCGCTTCGCCTTCGACGTCTTCGGCGACGATCACCAGCGGCTTGCCGGTCTGCACCACGGCCTCGAGCAGCGGCAGCAGCTCGTTCAGCGAGGAGAGCTTCTTCTCGTTGATAAGGATGTAGGCGTCGTCCATCTCAACGCGCATCTTTTCGGCGTTGGTGACGAAGTAGGGGGAGATGTAGCCGCGGTCGAACTGCATGCCCTCGACGACGTCGAGTTCGGTCTCGAGCGATTTGGCTTCTTCAACCGTGATGACGCCCTCGTTGCCGACCTTCTTCATGGCGTCGGCGAGGAATTTGCCGATTTCGGAATCGCCGTTGGCCGAGATGGTGCCGACCTGGGCGATTTCTTCGTTCGAGGTGACCTTCTTGGAATTCCGGACGAGGTCAGCGACCACGGCGTCGACGGCCAGATCAATGCCGCGCTTCAGGTCCATCGGGTTCATGCCGGCGGCGACCGACTTGGCGCCTTCCCTCACGATCGCCTGAGCCAGAACCGTCGCGGTGGTGGTGCCGTCACCGGCCGCGTCAGCGGACTTGGAGGCGACTTCGCGCACCATCTGCGCGCCCATGTTCTCGAACTTGTCGTCAAGCTCGATTTCCTTGGCGACGGTGACGCCGTCCTTGGTGATGCGGGGCGCGCCAAATGACTTTTCGAGCACCACGTTGCGGCCCTTCGGACCGAGTGTCACCTTCACCGCGTTGGCGAGGATGTCCACGCCGCGCAGCATCTTGTCGCGAGCTTCGACGCCGAATTTGACATCTTTGGCTGACATATTGGATATTTCCTTTGAATGATTTTGAAGGGGATGGCGCTCAGGCGGCCTTTTTCTTGGCAGGCGCGGCGTCGGTGAGGACGCCCATGATGTCGGACTCCTTCATGATGAGAAGATCCTGGCCGTCGATCTTCACCTCGGTGCCGGACCACTTGCCGAACAGCACCTTGTCGCCGACCTTGAGATCGATCGGGATCAGCTTGCCGGACTCGTCGCGGCCGCCGGGGCCGACGGCTACGACCTCGCCCTGCGAGGGCTTTTCCTTGGCCGTGTCGGGAATGATAATGCCGCCTGCGGTCTTCTCTTCAGCGTCGATGCGCTTGACCACGACGCGGTCGTGAAGCGGACGGAATTTCATGCAGTCCTCCTAAGATATTGAAAATTTGGGATGTTCTGAGTTTTAGCAGTCAACACAAGCGAGTGCTAGCTAACCGGACAGGACATAAGCCCGGTGCAGGGTGTGGGCAAGGGTCCGAGACGTATTTTTTAAGCAATCAAAGATGGAGACTGCCAGCGCCTGGTCGTCAATTTAACCCACCGTGCAGAGCATTGTTAGCAGATGCAGTAAGCTGCTGCTAGAACTTGGTTAATTGCTGGTTTCTTTATTTTTTTCATTTGTGATTCCGGCTTCGTATGTCACATTTTCCAGATGATCCGCGCATCAAAACCAGTCCAGACCGCGGATTACGGAGGAATGGAGCGTTATCGGGGAACCGGCCCGTCACTTCGCCGATAGCGCAGCCTTCAAGGAGGTTGAGATGGTCACGAAGCATGACGTGCAGTCCCGCGGCGTTTCGGATGATTTTCGTAAGCAAGTGCTCGGCTATGGCCTGACGACGGCCGAGATCCTGTACCGCCGCCCCGATCGCCAGTGGTTATTGCAGAGCTACGTCTGGCAGAATTACGACATGTTCCCGAAATTTCCGGTGTTGTGCGACTTCCTCGCTTTTTGGGAGAAGCAACTCGATGGACCGCTGGTTTCGGTGACGGTCGCGCATTCGAGGCTGATCAAGCCTGCTGAATTGCGCGCGGTGGATGGCGTGTTCTGTCTGCATTGAGGGCCTTGACGATGGAGCGCTGCGGCCTCTGTTGTTGCGCAGTCAAGGCGCACGTCTTGACGCTGGCGCGGCTGCGCGTCATGTGATGATCCCGAATGCGCGCCGTACGCTCCGCAATGATGCGGCGGGTTCGCCATGAAGCGGCAGGTTCCGGGCGAGGGACAAGTACCTGCTGACGGCGAGGAGAGGTGATGGGTGATATTGTCACCGCGGGCGTTTTAGTGATCGGAGACGAAATCTTGTCCGGCCGGACGAAGGACAAGAACATCGGATTCATTGCGGAATACCTGACCAATATCGGAATTGACCTCAAGGAGGTACGCATCGTTGCCGACAATGAGTCCGATATCGTCGCGGCGTTGAACGCGCTTCGCGCGCGTTACACCTACGTCTTCACGACCGGAGGCATCGGCCCCACGCATGACGACATCACCGCCGACAGTATCGCGAAAGCCTTGGACGTCAGCATCGATTATCATCCCGAGGTGGTGGCGCGTTTCAAGGAGCGTTACCAGAAGCCCGGCGAGTTGAATGAGGCGCGGTTGCGGATGGCGCGCCTTCCCCGGGGGTCCGAACCGATTCAGAGCGCAACCATTCTGGCGCCCGGTTTCAGGATCGGCAATGTCATTGTCATGGCGGGAGTGCCATCGATCATGCAAGCGATGATGGATATCGTCGCGCCGTCGCTGCAGGTGGGCGAGCGGATGCTGTCGGAATCGGTGCGCGGCAATTGCCGGGAAGGTGACATCGGCACGCCGCTGCGCGAGATCGCCGAGGCGCACCCGGACACCACCATCGGCAGTTATCCCTTCCTCGACGAAAACGGCAAGCCGAACACGAGCCTTGTGGTGCGATCCCGCGATCAGGCCAAGCTGACGGCGGCAATGGACGCAATCAGAGCGATGCTGACGGCACTCAAAGTGCCTCAGTAAATGGCCCATCGGTTTGGCGTCTCGCACTCAGACCAAAAATTCTGGATATGATGAGCGAGATTTCTGCTCTTGCAAAAAGACTTGTGACGGAAACCACCAAGTGACTGCTAACAAAACGCCCAACAAGGCTTTTCCGGTGTCCTGGGACCAGTTTCATCGTGACTGCCGCGCGCTGACCTGGCGGCTGAACGAGACAGGACCCTTCCATGCAGTGGTCGCTATCACCCGCGGTGGTCTCGTCCCGGCAGCGATCGTGGCGCGCGAACTCGGCGTCCGCGTGATCGACACGGTGTGTGTCACAAGCTACGACCATATCCGCAAAGGCGAACTGAAAGTGCTGAAAGGCATCTCAGATGCGACCGCGAAACTCGGCGGCGGCACCGGCAAGGATCTTCTGATTGTCGACGATCTTGTCGATACCGGCGCTACAGCGCGAGTCGTGCGGAGCATGATTCCGGACGCACATTTCGCTACCGTCTACGCCAAGCCCCTCGGCAAACCGTTGGTTGACACGTTTATCACCGAGGTTTCGCAGGACACCTGGATTTATTTCCCGTGGGATCTCGACCTTGCCTTCGCCCCGCCGTTGCGTGACGGCGCAGCATAGAATTCTTCATCGTTCTCGCCGGCAACAGGTCAAGAAAACTCACGTCATGGTTCGAAAGGTTCATGCATCCTTTGCAAAACCGTGTCATGCCTTCAGGCGACATTGTCGCGGTGTCGCAGCGCGGCGCCTTCACCGGCAACCGTGGAATCATTCACGATCCGGCGGACACCGCCCGTGCTTCCATTGCCGGCGCGCGGATGCAAATGCGTTTCGTGCCGCGTGGAAACGAGGCAATCGTGCCCGCTATGCGTCAGCGCCTTCAATAGACGCAGTTCTTCACGTGGAACGGCTCGATGGCCGCACGAAGCGACTGCATTCGCTTTCGATGCCGATCAACGAATTGCCGGACGGAGCGATGGTGCGCGCGGGTGAACAAAATTATTTGATTGTGGGTGCACGACCGTTGCTGTGGAGCTTTGATGGCTATTGCGAGGCGAGCTTGCCGCTTGCAGGCCCCCGGTTGATCACGCCACCATCCACCATGCGCGCATTGCAGGCCGGCTATCGTGTGAAGCTGCATGAAAGTGTGACGATTCAATCCTATTGATCAATGTTGTGACATCATGTCCGCCTTCACGTTGATCTTGAGCCATAGTTGACAAGACAGGGATGGTCGGGCCAAGCCGTGGCACGAAAATAAAGGAAGCAGTCCATGATCGAATTCTTCTTCGATTGCTCCAGTCCCTGGACCTATCTCGCTTTCCACAACATCCAGCCGCTGGCAAAGGAGTTCGGTGAGCAGATTTCGTGGCGGCCGGTTTTGGTCGGCGGAATATTCAATGCCATCAACCCGAGCGTCTATGCCTCGCGGGAAAATCCGGTGGCGGCGAAGGTTCGCTACATGAAGAAAGATCTCGCGGATTGGGCGCGGTTGGCGGGACTTGCGATCAAGATACCGCCGACTGTGTTCCCCGTAAACAGCATCAAAGCCATGCGCGGCTGTCTCTGGCTTGGCAACGACGCGATGGTGCCGTTCGCCAGATCGGTGTTTGAAGCCTATTGGCGCGATGACAAGGACATCTCGCGTGAGCCGGTGCTGGCCGAGATTTGCAGGTCGCTCGACATCGACCCTGAAAAGCTTCTGACCGGCATTGGAGATGAGGGCATCAAGAACGAACTCAAGGCTAATACCGACGAGGCGATCGCGCGTGGCGCGTTCGGATCGCCGACGATCTTTCTTAGCAAGACCGATATGTATTTCGGCAACGACCGCCTGCCGCTTGTCCGCGAGGCGCTGCAACGAAAGAGCGCTGCGTAACACCCGCGACGCTTTTTTGTTATTTTTGTTTCTCCGTTGGAGCGAGAAACGTGCGAGCGCGCGTAACCAGTCGAATCTGCTCGGAGTTGTTAATTCGCATCGCCGCGACCAACTCGATCACCTTCTCGGCCTCCTTCAGCCTGGTTTCGGCGGCGATGCGACGCCTTCCTTCGTGGCCGAGTTGCTCGCCGATAGATCGGTGAGATTGATCCAATGCATCCCATTCCGCTTTGGCATTGCTCAGTGCCTGGATCTGGGCTTCGATGAGGTCGGCAGCTGCTTCACAAGCTTTTGCGGCATCCTTCACGACGACGCCGTGCCAAAGCTCGGTGAGGTTTCTCTGGTAGCCGTCCTTGAGCATCTCGGCGTCTTGCCGCAACCGCTCCACCAGGTTGGTCACATCGTCGGTTGGGATCATGGGTTCGTCTCCTGCCTCATTTCATCACCGAGTGAACGCATTTGCAGAACGCGCGAGCTGTTTTGCAATACCGCCATTGCATTTCCCCACTAAGTGTTTGAAAAGAAAGCGCACAGGCATGGCGGAATCGGTAAACGCAAGGGACTCAAATCACTGCCCCCATGGCGAAACTGGTAGACGCAACAGACTTAAAATCTGTAGTCCCGTCAGGGACGTACCCGTTCGACTCGGGTTGGGGGCACCACTTCTTAGACCCGCGTTGGCTCTGCTGAAAGAAGGACGCCCGGTGAGGGGCAGGGGATCGATGGCTGGCGAAATTTTACTCTGCCCGTAAGCGCACCGGTGACAGCGAAAATCTGGAGATAGGACAGGTGACCGATTATCGAGTCTACATCCTCAACGACAAGGGCCACATCCAGAGCGACACGCTCATAGTGAAAGCGGATGACGCTCAGGCGATCGAAGCTGCAAAGAAAATAGTGGGCGTTCGTCACGTGGAAATATGGGACGGGGAGCGCTTGGTCGGGCGTTTCAAAACGACGCCTGATAGTTAGTCCGCGGCCCTAATCAGGCCGCTCTGTTGCTTAGGATAAGCTCGCATGACCCAGCATCAGCGTCATATCGTTACGCCGATCGATCCGGTGAAGCTGGATCGTCTCGCGGAAGTCGCGGTCAAGGTCGGCCTGCAACTTGCGCCGGGACAGGATCTTTTAATCACCGCGCCCGCGGTGGCGCTGCCTCTGGTGCGGCGGATCGCCGAACATGCCTACAAGGCAGGGGCGGGGCTGGTGACGCCATTTTTCTCCGATGACGACATCACGTTGTCACGCTACAGGTTCGGGCCGGACGCGAGTTTCGATCGTGCCGCCAGCTGGCTCTATGAGGGCATGGCGAAAGCATTCGCGGCCAACACCGCGCGGCTCGCCGTGGTCGGCGACAATCCGATGCTGCTGTCGGGTGAGGATGCAGCGAAAGTCGCCCGCGCCAACAAGGCGAATTCCATGGCCTACCAGCCGGCGCTTGAGAAGATTGTCGGTTTTGACATCAACTGGAATATCGTCGCTTATCCGGGTACAGCGTGGGCAAGATTGATGTTTCCGGATGACAGCGTAGACGGCGCGGTGGCGAAACTTGCGGACGCGATTTTCTCCGCCTCGCGCGTCGACAACGATGATCCGATCGCGAACTGGACCGCACACAACGCGGCCCTGCGCCAGCGCACAGATTGGCTCAATAGCCAGCGCTTTCATGCTCTGCATTACTCCGGGCCAGGCACCGACCTCACGGTTGGCCTGGCCGACGGCCATGAATGGGTGGGCGGCGCTTCCGCGGCCAATAATGGCATCGTTTTCAACGCGAATATCCCGACCGAGGAGGTTTTTACCACTCCTCATGCATTGCGGGTCGAGGGGCGCGTCCGAAGCACTAAGCCGCTGTCGTATCAAGGCACATTGATAGACGAGATCGCCGTCCGCTTCGAGCAGGGTCGCATCGTCGAGGCCAAGGCGTCGCGCGGCGCCGACGTGCTCAACAAGGTGCTGGATACGGATGAGGGCGCGCGGCGGCTCGGAGAGGTCGCGTTGGTGCCGCATTCCTCGCCGATTTCGAAAAGCGGCTTGTTATTCTATAACACGTTGTTCGACGAGAACGCGGCGTGCCACATCGCACTCGGCCAATGCTATTCGAAGTGCTTCGTCGATGGCGAGAAGCTGTCGCCGGAGCAGATCGCGGCGCAAGGCGGCAACAAGAGCTTCATTCACATCGACTGGATGATCGGGTCAGGCGAGACCGATATTGATGGCATCAGCAGCGACGGCAGTCGTGTCCCAGTCTTTCGCAAGGGCGAGTGGGCGTGAACCGCCAACGCCTGATCGCACGAGCGGCCTCAATGCCGTCACGAGCCGGTGCTTTTTGGCAGTTCGGCGGGCGCTTGGCTCGGCTTGAATGGGGAACAATGCCCAACCGGATCGGCCGTCGTCGGCGGTTACCCGTGTTCATTACTCTGCTGATCATGGGCGGCGGTCTTGGCGGTTGCGCCAATCTCGGCGACGGTGCCGTCTCGGGCGCATTCGTCGATCCCGCGACGTATGATCTCTATGATTGCCCGCAGCTTGATGCGCAGCGCAAATCTCTGGCGGTGCGCACGGCAACGTTGCAGGGGTTGATCGAAAAGGCTCATACGGGTGTCGCGGGTGCCGCCGTTGCCGAAGTAGCGTATCGCAACGACTACATTACCACTCGTGCCTCGGCTAAACTTGCCGACGAAACGTGGCGACGGAACGGGTGTGACGCGGCTTCGACCGCGCAGCAGACGCCGGCGAGCGAGCCCCGCGTTGCACCGAGGCGCTCCGACGGCGCCGTTAAATGATCTCCGACGATCGGCCCAACGACGGACAGCGATGAGCCAGAGTCCGCTCGGTTCAGGGCTGCCAGCTATAGATCCACTCCTGACGCGCCAGCATACGCTGCGGTCCCATCGCCCTGATGGCAAGATCGCGCGCCAAAGCGGCGACACCTCGGAGATGGTAGATTCGCCCATTCAGTTGTGCGGTCTCTTGGACACGCGCAACGCGCGCGCGACGTAGCCTGGTATAACGCGCAAGTGCAGCCGCGACGCCCTCGGCGTTTTCGTTCGCGGCTTCGCCGAGACACTGCGCCAGAACCGCGGCATCCTCGATCGCCATACCCGCACCCTGCGCAACGAACGGCAGCATCGCATGGGCTGCATCGCCAAGCAGGGCGGTTGTATCGCGGTGCCACGCAGCCATCGGCGGAATTGTGAACAGCGCCCATTTGTGCCAACGGTTCACGGCGTCGATCATCACGTGCGCCGGTTCAGGCCAGTGCGCTTGTGCGAACGTGCGTTTGATATCCGCAGTATCTCCGGCAGCGTTCCCGCCGGGCTGATTCCAGCCGCCCGGCACGATTGCGATCAAGTTGATCTGGTCCCCGCCTGACATCGGATATGTCACGAGATGCGCATCCGGACCCATCCAGAGCTGTATGCGCGGCGCGGTCATGTCGTGCGGCAACTGTGCTGCCTCCACGGTCCCGCGCCACGCAATTAGGCCGGAAAACAGCGGAGCAGCGTCCGGAAAAAGCCGACTGCGCAAAGCGGACCACACGCCGTCGGCGCCTATAAGCGCCCACGCGGTCTCCTGAGCGCCAGCCGTATCGTCGCATACAGTTGCCTTGGCGCCGATGGCGAACGCGGCTGCGTCTTCAACCCTGGCGCCGAGACGCAATTCGATATCAGGATGGTCGTGAACCTGTTCCAGCAGCGCGGCCTGCAGTTCGGCGCGATGCATCACCCAATAGGGCGCGCCGGCGCGCAACGCGGCTGTCTCGCCAAGCGGGATACGGCAGATCTCGTCGCCGTGCCGCGCACTCATGATGCTGACAGCTTCTGGCGCGAGCGCGCGGGCGGATAGCCGCGCATGCAAGCCGAGTTCGATCAGGACGCGGGTTGCGTTCGGCGAAAGTTGCAGCCCCGCGCCGACCCCTTCGAGGCGTTCAGCGGTTTCGATGATAAGGACACGACAACCCTTCGCCGCCAGCGCAAGCGATGCCGTCAAGCCTCCGATTCCGGCGCCGGCGACAACGACGGTGCGTGACCGTGACCGTGTCACAGGCGGATCAGGCCGCCTTGTCCCTTACCACGCACTCTGGGGGACGGGACTGTCCGGCGCCGAGATCGGCCGCGAAACGGTACAGTGTCGAGCAATACGGGCAGATGACTTCGCTATCGTTGCCGAGATCAAGAAAGACGTGCGGATGATCGAATGGTGGATTGGCCCCGACGCACATGAATTCCTGCGAGCCGATTTCAATAACGGCGACGCCGGAATCGTTATGGAAGTGGGGGACTACGTGATCAGACATGCTTTCCACCTCAAGTCGTTGCGAGACATTGACGCGCCCATAACGCAACGAGATCGCGCGGCACCATACTGGCCGGCGCTTCGAATTCCTAGAGCATTTTCGCTTTTGATTGAATCAGAAGCTAAGCTCTAGATTGTTGTTTTGACGCGTTTTCTTCACGCGGACCGTGATCCATGTCGCTCGAAAACAGCGCTCGCCGGAAACAGATTTGCAAATTTTGGCAGTCCGTTATCCATGCAAATTCGACATATTCCTGTCGTTTGAGAGAAGTCCTTTTTTGATCGGAAAAGCTGTGCTTGAAAGGCGGCATGCGACGGCAAATTGGCAGCGCGATAACGGCAGCCGCGGTGTGTGCAACAGCGTTCGCTGTGTTGTTGCCACGCGCCACGGATGCCGGCGCCATGCTGATCGCGCAGGATGACCCCGTGCAGCTTGCCGATCTTCAGCTGGAATCCGCACTTCGAAACGATCCTGCGCTGATCGGGCGGAACGTCGAGGCGGCGCTAGCGGCGCAGGATCCAGATCTTGGAAACAGCTTCGTCGATCTTGCGGCGGCCAAGGGAATGCCGATCCCGGACAAACTGTCTCAACGCGTCACCGAGGCCGTCGGAGAAGAAAATTCCAGCCAAGGTATCGCAACGAGATTCTTCTCTGGGCTTGTCACAGGCAATGCCGTCGACGGGGCCAGTCTTTCGGGCACGCTCACCGGCGACCTTTGCGTATTTGGTGATGTCCGGGACATCGTGCGGGAGGGCAGGCATCTGGCGATGGGCGAGGATACCGACCGGCTGCTTCTGGGGCTCGCCGCGGCAGGCGTCCTCGTGACGGGGGCCACTTTCGTGACCGTTGGCGGCGCAGCACCGGTCCGAGTCGGACTGACGCTTGTTAAGGATGCCAGGAAGGCTGGGCGGCTCGGTGAAGGCCTGAGCCGATGGGCAGGTCGTTCGGCGCGCGAGATGGTCGACATGCGGCAACTGCAAAATGCGGTCGCTGCGGGGTCGCTGGCGCGGCCGCGTCAGACAGCCGTCGCGATCAGGGCCGCGATCCGCGCCGAGAAGGCCGGCGGACTGGTGCGGCTCGCCAAGGATGTTGGCCGCATCGGTGAAAAGACCGGGACGCGCGGCGCGCTCGACATGTTACGGATCGCTCAAGGGCCAAAAGATGTCACCCGCGCTGTGCGGCTCGCCGAGGCCAAAGGCGGACAGACCCGCGCCATCATCAAGATTCTGGGCCGGGGTGCGCTGCTACTCACGACCGGCGCGTTCAATCTGGCGATGTGGGTGCTTAGCGCGGTTTTCGCGCTGTTTGGTTTTCTGTCATCGATCAAGGCCACGACCGAGCGCCTGACGCTCTCATGGCTGCAACGTTCAAAAATCAGGCGTCTGCGTCGGCTGTCCGCCGCGCCGTCGCCGACGTAAACGTCTCATCGATCGTTGCTAGCCATCCCGTCTCCATCCAGATCACGGAAGCGCTGATGCCGAGCTTTCATCACGGCGATGTTGAAATTGCCTACCTCGACGAGGGCGATGGCGATCCCATCGTTCTTGTGCACGGCTTTGCGTCGAGCAAGAACGTGAACTGGGTGTATCCGACCTGGGTGTCGGAATTGCGCAAAAACGGATTCCGGACAATCGCGTTTGACAACCGCGGCCACGGCGATTCCAGCAAGCTCTACGATCCGGAAGACTATCACATCGGCACGATGGCGAGCGACATCACGGCGTTGATGGATCATCTTGCCATCGCGCGCGCGGATGTCATGGGATATTCGCTCGGCGCCAGGATGATGGGAATTCTGGCGCGAACTCGGCCTGAACGGGTGCGCTCCGGAATTTTCGGCGGTCTGGGTATCGGACTGATTAAGGGGGGCGGTCCGGGCGAAAGCGTAGCCAGGGCGCTGGAGGCACCGTCGCTGGATGACGTGACCGATCCGTTCGGCCGGACGTTCCGGGTCTTTGCCGATCAGACCCGATCTGATCGACGCGCCCTGGCGGCGTGTTTGCGCGGATCACGGCGGCTGATGACGGAAGCTGAAGTCGCCGGCATCGAGGTGCCAACGCTGATAGCGGTCGGCACGAAAGACGAGATCGCAGGATCGGCGCAGGAGCTAGCGGACGTGATCCCCGGTGCGGAGGTGTTGAACATTCCCAACCGCGACCACATGCGTGCTGTGGGAGACAAGGTCTACAAGGAAGGCGTGCTGAGATTTCTGTCACGCCGGCCGTGAAGCCAACCGTAGCGACTGGCGAGGAACCTCGCCGCCGCGATCAGCACCACGAACGTTGCGATCCAGACCATGCGCGCGCCGTAGCGGTCGTGGGGGCCTGATATAACGCCGCAGATAAACGCATTACCGAGCAATGCCACGCAAACCGTCGCTGCAAGAAGTTCGACGTCGTCGATACGCCGCCGCCATAACGCCGTCAGCGCGATCGCAGCGAGCAACAGCATCGAGGCGAGCGCGACCGGGACGTGAATCCAGTTAATGGCCGTGAATTTGATATTCCAGTGCTGCTGCTGCGCGGCGCGCATAGCCTTCACCTGCTCTGGCAAATAGCGTTCGATGATGCCGTAGGTGTGCGGGATCCATCCGGTATTGCCTTCGCCGGTGCTGACTTCCACGAGTTGCTCTGCCGTTGCTTCGGCCGCAGCTTCGGCCTGCCAGAGAGGGTAGGCGACCAGTGCATGCGTGGCGATGAATTCCATCTCGCCGTTCATCCCCTCGAAGCGGCCGAGTTTGTCGAATATGGTGTCATTGCCCCAAAGGAAATCATCCGCTGTTGCCGGCAGTTGATTGCGGTAGGGGCAGAGCTTCAACTTGATCTTGTCGCAGTGGTCGTTGAGATAGCGTGCGACGATGCCGTCCTGCATCATGCGTCCGAACGAGACGGAGGCGCCACCGGGCGTCCAGGCAAGCCGGCCTGTCAAAAAGACATTGGCAGCCAGTAGCATGGCCGCGCCGGCAAGGATCGTCAGGGAACCCTGAACCAGCCCTGTGATCTGAAGCCTTGGGCCGAGCAATGGCTTGACGATCCACCCCGCACAACACAGTCCCAACAGGACCCCGAACGTCGCTGTGTGGCTCGCCGCCGCGAAGGACGTAAACAGAAACAGCGAGATCTTCTCGACGATCGAAAGCTTGCCGTTATGCACCACGAGGATGTAGAGCGCGAGCACCGCCAGCCCCGCGAAAATGTCGGTTAGCAGCATGCTGGCGAGCCACGGTAGCGCGGTAGCCGTGATGAGGATCAGGGCGATTGCGAGAAGCCGCAATGGCTGCGCCATGTTGAGCACGCGCAAGGTCAAATGCAGGATCCACAGCGTCAGCAGCGCCTGGCATACCAAATTGATCCAGAAGTACGAGCCCTGTCCCAAATGAAGGTAGATGCCATACGCGTTCGAACGGCTGATCTCGAGATGGCCTTCATACCATCGCGCCAGATAGCCGCCCGTATCATATTGAAGCAGCGGATAGCCGTTCCAGATCGCTGGAGCGAGCAAAAGTACGGGAATGACGACGGCCGCGATCCAGCCCCACGGTATTTCCGCGTCACGCGTGTGTAAGACCGGGGTCGAAATGGACGTGTTCTCCGGTGGGCGGCGCATCATTCCACCTATTGAGTGTTTCGTCGCACATGCATAATTTATTTGACGTAAATTAGTCCGACGTTGGCCTGAACGATGAAGATTTCCGATCCGTTTGGTGGCGCCGGGCCTCTCTCAGGGACCGAATATAGTACGAAGATTCAAGCCCTTAGATCGGTTAACCCTAGACGGGCTAAATGAATATTCTCTGAACATCAAGGACAACGACCCCGCAACATGTTAAACTGCGGGGCAAAATCGAGGTTGCGAGACGACCATGGCGATCCAGCACGTCAATTCGCAGAATCCGAAACTTGCTGCGCTCGATCCGATCTGGGATCGCATCCGCAGCGAGGCCGAAGACATCGTTCGCCGCGAACCTGAGCTGGCGGCCTTTATCTATTCGTCCGTTCTTCATCATGATCGGCTTGAGGCTGCGGTGGTGCATCGCGTCGCAGGGCGGCTGGACCATTCGGCCTTGTCAGGCGACCTGATCCGCCAGACCTTCGATGAGGCGCTCCGCGACGATCCCGATATCGGCAACGCGTTCCGCGCCGATCTGGTGGCGGTGTTCGACCGCGACCCCGCGACGTCGCGGTTCATCGATCCGCTGCTCTACTTCAAAGGCTTTCATGCCATCCAGACCCACCGCCTCGCGCACTGGCTCCAAAAGAAAGGCCGCAAGGATTTTGCTTATTACCTGCAGAGCCGTTCTTCCTCGGTGTTCCAGGTCGACATCAATCCCGCCGCCAAAATCGGCCGTGGAATTTTCCTCGATCATGCGACCGGCTTCGTCGTCGGTGAGACCGCGGTCATTGAGGACGACGTGTCGATCCTGCATGGCGTGACGCTCGGTGGTACCGGCAAGGAAAATGAGGACCGCCATCCGAAGATCCGCCACGGCGTAATGATCGGCGCCGGCGCGAAAATCCTTGGCAACATTGAGGTCGGACATTGCGCGCGCATCGCGGCCGGATCGGTCGTCGTGAAACCGGTGCCGCACAATGTCACCGTCGCAGGCGTCCCAGCCAGAACGGTCGGTCCGGCCGGCTGCTCGGAGCCCTCGCGCACGATGAACCAGATGCTGAATGCGACACCAGAATCATAAGCTTGCCAGCGTTCTTTCGAATCTGAAGTTCGCGGGGGCGCAGTGCAGCGGCGAACTTGGCTGCAAACACCGACGACCCGAAAATAGGAATCGATTTTCGGACGAGATAATGCGTGATTAAGGATACGGCGAGAGCAATGATTCCAACCCGAAAGGCCGCGCCAGCGCAAAGTGGAAACCGGTTTCGGACAAGATCGTGCTCAATCGAAAGATTTAAAGCAAAGTTTATTCAACGCAGCTGATCGGACCCCGGAGTCAGAACTCTGCGGAGTTGAATGAGACTCTAGAACCCTGCGAACCCTCACATCTGGAGACTGCCGTGAACGTTCAGGAAGTCAGGAAACTCGACGCCTACCTCAAGCGTGTGTTCGGCAACCCCAGGATTCGAGTGGTGCCGCGTCCAAAGAAGGACGACTCGGCCGAGGTCTATATCGGCGAGGAGTTTATTGGCGTGCTATTCGTCGATGACGAGGACGACGATCGCTCGTTTCAGTTTCAGATGGCTATTCTTGAGGAGGATTTGGCCGACGTCGGTTAATTGTCGAAGCTAGTTTTGCAGCGGGTGTAGTTGCTGCACGAGCTGCTCCATCCCACCGGCAACGTCGCGCCATTCTGTTAGCCATTGCCGTGGAAAGCGGAACGTCAGGTCGGCGCTTCCGATCCGGCGTTCGCTCAGGCACATGCCCGGCGTCATAGCATCGCGGGTACATCGCGCCACTAGCGCGGGCGTCTGCGCTATGAGTAGATCTTCGCCCGCATACGGCGTTCCGTCGCGGAATGCACGTATCGATAGTCCGTCCTGAGACGGTGTGTGAGTAGCATCAAGATAACGCGGATAGATGGTACGCACGAGGATATCGGGTGCCAGCGAATCGTGATGGGCGGCAATCGACAGGAAGACGCGGTCGATCGGCTGCGGTCCATCTTCGACGGTCTCGGCGGTGACATGTCTCGGCGCATCCGGCGTTGCCAGCGAAGGATAAAGGAAATTCAGATCGATGCGCTCCTGCGGCCCCGAATGTCTCTGAATTTTCACACGGAAGGCGTGCTTCGGCACATTGAACACGGTTTGCCCGATGCTGACCGGCAATCGCTCATTGTTGTCAGGCACTTTGGGAGTCCAGGTTGGCCACAACAAATAGGCGACTGCAGTGATCGCGGGCATCGCGATCATCACGGCTGCGAGTAGCGGGATCAGATGACCGGCCGGCGGTTTCCCGCGCGACCGGCGCGGGGCGGACGACAGCATGGCCATGCGACAGACATTTCCGAAAGGACGAATCAGCCGCGACTATGCCACGCAATGTGGAGTTTGCATGCGAGGTCAGCCGTACTGTGCCGGCGCGCAAGGTTGGTACGCGTGCGTCGCGTTAACCCTTTCTTAAGGATAAGGTGGCGAGGCAAGCGGCATTTTGCGAAGGAGGGAACGCCGTAATCGTGAACGGATGCCCTTTTCGATGTCGCCGGATACGTTGAATTCCTTCTTTTCCCTGTGCATCGGATTCGCCATCGCAGGCGCGCTCGCCAGTGGCTATCAGGCATTTGTCAAACGCCCCGCCGGCTTCGGATTGCTACAGCAGGGTGTTGTTGCCAGGGCATTTGCTGCGGTTCCATTCCTGGTCTTCGCTGCGCCCTTCATCATCATGCGCAATACACTTCGCGGACGACGCATCGAGCGGCGCCGTTTTGAGTTCGTCATGATGGCGACCGTGATCGCGGGTTTCTGGAGCCTGATGTCTGGCACCTGCGTGGTCATGACGCTGAAGGCGGTCGGGTTGCTCGCCTAAGCGCCGCCGTGGCATTGTCGCCGCTAGCTGGCAGGAGGCGTAATGGCGATTTACGAACTCGATGGGCAAGTGCCCGACCTGCCGGAAAGCGGGCGCTATTTCATCGCCGAAACCGCCGCGGTAATCGGCAGGGTTCGCCTCCGCGACAATGCGAGCGTGTGGTTCGGTGCGGTGCTGCGCGGCGATAACGAATGGATCGAAGTTGGAGAGGGGTCCAACGTTCAGGACGGATGCACCTGCCATACCGACGAGGGATTTCCGCTGACGATAGGAAGCAACTGCACGATCGGCCATAACGTTATTCTGCACGGCTGCACCATCGAAAATGGTGCGCTGATCGGTATGGGTTCGATCGTCATGAACGGCGCGCGGGTCGGTCGCGGCTGCATCGTCGGCGCGGGCGCGCTCATTACCGAAGGCAAGCAGTTTGCGGAGTACTCTCTCATTGTCGGCGCGCCGGCGCGCGTGACCCGCACGCTTAAACCTTCCGAGATCGAGGCGATGGGAAGCGGCGCGAAATTCTACGCCGCGAACGGCCTGCGCTTCGGAAAGGGCCTGAAGCGAATCGGCTGAAATCCTCGGTGGAACCCGCTGACGAAAGTTGCAAAAAGCCGTGGTCGTCGCCTATTCCTTGGGCTAGATGTGGGCGCCGATAACAGGCTGGAGAAATGCAGCGATGCGGGCGTTTCGATGTGCGGGCGTTTTGACATTTGCAATTGCGATTGCGTCGGGCGGAATCGTTCTGATCGATGCTCCGGCCACAGCAGCGGCCCAAACCGCGGAGAAAACCATGACAACAGCATCGGGTTTGCAGATCACGGACACCAAAGTTGGGGAGGGCCCTTCGCCTCAGCCGGGCCAGGTTTGCATCATGCATTACACCGGCTGGCTCTATAAGGACGGGCAAAAAGGTGACAAGTTCGACAGTTCGGTGGACCGCAACGAGCCCTTCGAGTTTCCAATCGGAAAGCGTCGCGTGATCGCAGGCTGGGACGAAGGCGTCGCCTCTATGAAGGTCGGCGGCAAGCGCACGCTGATCATTCCGCCGGAGCTCGGTTACGGAGCGCGCGGCGCTGGTGGTGTCATTCCGCCCAATGCAACGTTGATTTTTGACGTCGAGCTGCTCGGCCTGAAAGGCTGAGCCGCTTCGCGCGGCCGTCGCGCGGTAGCGCACAGAACCGTTCTTGGCCTTATAGGGTGCGCTGAAGCTTTCCTTAAAAAGGGGTGCGGCCAGCCTTTTGGGGGAAGGCTGGCCGCGCGCGAGCCGGTCTGGGGACGGGGAGGGGTATGACCGGGTCGCGGGTCTCTTATTGTTGTTTATCGAGAACTGGCCGTCGCGACCGCCGGGTGGTTATCGTCCAGCGCAACCCAGACATCGGGGTCGCTTTGCGATTGTCGTTTCATGAAGCGGTAGCCGGTCTTCATCCAGGCCAGGACGTCTTCATTCTGATTGTCGAGAATGAACTCCCCCTTGTCTGTTTTAACGGTCAGGACGGCATGGCCATCGCCCTGCTTGTCGCGGACCACCGTGACCAGCAACGCCTCACGCGGCCACCCAGCGTCGATCAGCATCTTGCGCTTCAACAGGACGTAGTCTTCGCAATCCCCGTGGCCGTCGGTGGGAAGCGACCACTTTTCGACGACGCCCCAATGATCCTTGTCCGTCATCGGTTTGACGGTTTCGTTGACCCAGCGGTTGACCTTCAGGAGATCGCGCCAGGCGTCAGGCGTTAAGACGATATCACGCGGCTGCGTTGCGCCGGCGTGGCATTCCTTCGGATTGTCGCTGCAGAATTCAACCCAACCGATCGGCGCCCGAGTGGTGTCGCCGAGACTCGCATAGAGCTTTTCTGCTTCCGCGGCCCCCGCTGGCGTTGCCATTCCCCACAGGATGGCGCCAACCACCGCCAGTCCCATTCCCTGACCCCTGTTGAGCATTGTGGCCCCCGTTTCTTGTTGGGACCACATTTCGCACAAAGGATTTGCGCCGGCGCTAAATGCTCAAAGTGCATTCGATGCAAATGCGAGTAAAGTTCGCCGCTAATTGAATCCGTACTTGAATCGAAATTGACTCAAATTTTAGCGATCATCATCGATTCAAATTTTAGATATTAGCGATTGAAACCCGATTGAATCGCGGTTTTTCGCATCGGAACGCGCCTGCCGTTAACCCTGAGATCGCGGGCTTCTGCCGTGGCAGAAGCGGACAACGAGGATCGCAAGGCGGGGGTTTGCGAGAATGGCCGTTTACCGGGCGGTGACGTTATCTTCGAGAGTCGGGATGTTGCTCGTGAAATGAACTCGAGCGCGAAGCCTTCCTTTCATGACTGGGCACTGGCTGGAGAAAAAAGGAAGTACCGAGAATTAAATCCCGAGAATGGCGTTTACCGGCCGCTGACGCTGGCTTCCAGAGTATCGGGATGTTGCTCGTGAATGAACTCGAGCGCGAAGCCTTCTTCCAGATTGCGGACAACGCGGGCGAGCACCTTGCCGAGTGCGACCTTGGACTGTAGCGGGGGGCGCTTTTCGGCCGAGACGGCGGCCCCCGACATCGAAAGGTCGATGATCCGGCAAGTCAGCCTTGTGCCGTCTTCAAGTGTGAGTGTCGCGATGGGGTTGCGCGGCACGATGCGTTCGTGGCGGCGATCTTCCGGAAGATTGAGGATGTCGCGATTGGCGAGCCAGGTGAGTTGCGACGCCAGCTTGTCTCGTTTGCGTGGGGTCGCGCTGACGCTCATGGCGAACCCGCTGTCGATAATCCGGGTAATTTTGCCTTCGACCCGGCCGATGTGGTCGAGATAGACGATGACCCGGTCACCGACGTTGCCGATACCGGGGGCCAGCATGGCCAGCCCGCCGGGGGACATGTTGATAACCTGGCAGGGGAATTCGCGCCGATCCGGCAGCATATAGCGACCCAGCAGGTGAATCTTGACCCGCTGAAATCGCCGGCGCTCAACCGGCAGGTTCGAGATTTTCTGCGCCAACGCCATAAATCGATCGGTCCGCGGGTCGACCAACAGTCGGTATGAATAAACCTTAGGGTTGTCAGGGTTAACGCGGCGTTAGCGTTTCTGAGCGGTATAGCCCGAACGCTGACTGCACAAACCGGCTTCGATCGACACCAAGACGGCTCATGCCGCGTCTACGAGAGGCGCGACAAGGCTCGCTTCTTCGAGCTCGGGGCAATATCTGGCGCGCTTACGATAGAGGATTGCGGCACGCTCACGCACTTCCGAACACCCGTTTGAAGATCGTATCGACGTGCTTGAGGTGATAGTTGAGGTCGAACTGCTCGGCGATCTCAGCGGCGGTGAGATATTTCGTCACATCGGCATCGTTCTTCAAAAGCGCCTGGAAGTCGCCTTCGCCGCGCCACACCGGCATGGCATTCCGCTGAACCAGCTTGTAGGCATCTTCGCGGCTCGCGCCTTTTTGGGTGAGCGCGATCAGCACACGCTGCGAATGCACAAGCCCGCCAAGCCGGTCGAGGTTCTTTTGCATGGTGGCGGGATAGATCAACAGCTTGTCGATGACGCTTGCGAGACGGTTGAGCGCAAAGTCCAGCGTCACGGTGGCGTCCGGGCCGATCATGCGTTCGGCCGAGGAGTGCGAGATGTCGCGCTCGTGCCAGAGGGCGACGTTCTCCAGGGCCGGTGTCACATAGCCGCGCACCATGCGGGCAAGCCCGGTGATGTTCTCGGTCAGCACGGGGTTGCGCTTGTGCGGCATCGCTGACGACCCCTTCTGCCCCTCGGAGAAGAACTCCTCGGCCTCCAGCACCTCGGTGCGTTGCAGATGGCGGATTTCGATAGCGAGCCGTTCCATCGAGGAGGCGATGACGCCCAGCGTGGCGAAAAACATCGCGTGGCGGTCACGCGGGATCACCTGCGTCGACACCGGCTCGGGGGTTAATCCCATCGCTCGGGCAACGTGTTCCTCCACGCGCGGATCGATCTGGGCGAAGGTGCCGACCGCGCCTGAGATCGCGCAGGTCGCGATCTCCTTGCGGGCCGCGGTCAGGCGTTCCTTGGCGCGTGTGAACTCCGCATAGGCGTAAGCGAGCTTGAGCCCGAAGGTCACGGGCTCGGCGTGAATACCGTGCGAACGGCCGATGGTCGGCGTCATCTTGTGTTCAAACGCGCGGGTCTTCAGCGCCCCGAGCAGCTTATCGATGTCGGCGATCAGGATGTCGGCAGCGCGGGTGAGTTGTACGTTGAAGCATGTGTCGAGCACGTCCGATGACGTCATGCCCTGATGCACGAAGCGCGCCTCGGGACCGACAATTTCAGCAAGGTGAGTGAGGAAGGCAATGACGTCGTGCCTGGTTTCGCGCTCGATCTCGTCGATGCGCTCCACATTGAACGTCGCATCCTTGGCTTTGGCCCAGATGGTTTCAGCAGCTTGCTTAGGGATCACCCCGAGTTCGGCCTGGGCGTCCGCCGCGTGAGCCTCGATCTCGAACCAGATCTTGAAACGGGTCTGCGGCTCCCAGATCGAAGCCATTTCCGGACGGGTGTAACGAGGAATCATCGACGATCCTTGAGGTTTTCAGGGATTATGCCGCGCTTTAGCAGAGCTCTCGGAAGGAAACAAACGGTGCGTGGAAGGTCGAACCAGGACGTGTATTCATAAATCCGGGATCGTCCGCTTGTAAGAAGTAGAGCAGACACAGCCTGACCGGCATGGGACCGTCTGCAACTGATCCAAAGCGGTCATCCTCTTGGCGTTCGTGCCATAGCCTCGGCTACGGTATGATCGTATCAATGCGCAAAAACGGGGGACGCGACCCCATGCATGTTAACTTCAAAAATAGTTCTTTGCTGATTCTGGCGATTACAGCCGTCGCATGTTCGAGGACAATGTTTGCATTCTTCAATGACCCTGAGGGCCCAAATCTCCTCGTGGTTATTGGGATGGCCGCTGCCATCTACCTCGTGTCTTCAGCAGTCTATCTCTCAAACGTCTACCCGTCGCTTACAGGGTTCAAAAGAAGTTTGGCGACGATTTTCATCCAGATATTCATCGCAACTGGCTTTTACTTGGGATTGCGCTGAGATCGATCTGGAACCGCGTGATATGCGTAACTTAATGAACGCTATTGGCCCCTTTCGGACTGACGCGATGTCGGACTTGAGTCGGTTGCGTGCATAGGCGGACAGTCCGCCGGTCGTTCGAGTTCATGAGCACACGCCCTAGCGCCGCTCTCGCGAACGGCTTATCGTCATCCTCATGCGTTTGAAATCGAGCATTTGGGTCGCCGCCTACCTGCGCCGTTGCCAGTCCGAGGGCGTTTTCGGAGCGGTATGCCGCCGGGGAGCTGATGAGGCCGGCGCTGTCTTCGTTAAACTGGCGTTTCTCGACGGCAATGCGATGCTTTACGGCCCTGCGCCGCAGGCCGTATACGATGACAGCCGTCCCATTGAGCGTGTATTCGCTCCGTCTTCAGCCGAGCCCATCGCCGAGCAGGCGGTCGATGAGCGCCTGGAGAGAGAAGTTCGATTCGATCCGGATGCCTGGATCGTTGAAATCGAAGACAAAGCAGGGCGGCATTTTCTCGACCTGGCGTCGAAATAATGAATTCAGCTTACCAGACGTTGCCGCGACGGTGGGCCGCAGCTTTGTGACTCGATAAGACTTTTCTTTTGACCGGGGCTACCCATTTTAAGGGCCAGATCCTGCCGAAAGAAAAAGGAACAACTTATGAAATTGGCTAAGTGGGCGTCCGGCGCGATGAAGGCTTTTGCCGTCGTCCTGTCGTTGGCGCTTCCCTTGATGTTAGCGGTCTCTGCAGCGGACGCGCGCGTCGGCGGAGGCAGCAGCTATGGATCGCGCGGCTCGCGGACCTTCTCCGCGCCGCCGGTCACCAATACCGCGCCGAACGCGGCGCGTCCGCTCGATCGCACGATGAGCCAGCCCGGCCGTCCGGCCGCCGGTGCTGCGGCTACTGGCCGTTTTAACCGGCCGGGCATGGGTATGCTCGGCGGTCTCGCTGCCGGCTTCCTCGGTGCGGGACTATTGGGTTTGCTGTTCGGCGGCGGCCTGTTCGGCGGCCTTGGAGGCCTGTCGTCCATCATCGGCCTGGTGCTTCAGATCGGCCTGATCTATCTCGTTGTCCGCTTTGCGATGTCGTGGTGGCAGCGGCGTAATGCGCCTGCGTATGCCGGACCGGCGCCTGGGCCGGCTGCTGCTCAAACGAACGCCCGCAGCGGTCTCGGTTTCGGTTCGATGTCCAGCGCCGCGCCGCTGGAAATCACGCCGTCCGACTACGAAGCTTTTGAGCGCCTGCTCGGAGAAATCCAGGCCGCGTGGTCGAACGAGAACGTCAACACCCTGCACACGCTGGCAACGCCGGAAATGGTGTCATATTTCACCGAAGATCTCCGGGCCAACGACGCCCGTGGCGTCGTCAACAAGGTGTCGGACGTCAAGCTTCTGCAGGGCGATCTCGCAGAAGCTTGGCGCGAAGGAGTTACCGATTATGCCACGGTGGCGCTGCGTTACTCGTTGATCGACAAGACCATCGAGCGCGCCAGCGGCCGCATCGTCGAGGGCAGCGACCAGCCGCAGGAGGCGACCGACGTCTGGACGTTCGCGCGTCGGAGCGGAGGAAAATGGGAGTTATCGGCGATCCAGCAGACCTGACCGGTCAGGACGATCATTCAAAAGAAGGCGCCGCGATAACCTCGTGGCGTCTTTTTGTTTGCGTTGAACGAAGGGCCTGGGCTTGGGCACGTTTCACGCGAACCGGAAGCTACTTCGCTCGAAACCGTTGTAGCAAACGTGCAGCGTTTCAGAGGCTGCGTCCATCGATCGGTGTCAATGTAAGACGGGACAGATCGAGACCGTCGATGCAACTCACATTGAGAGCGACCACTTCAGTCCCGTCCGGCTTTTTGCCGCGCGCGAATACCTCAACACCAAAGTCGATGCAAAGCTGATGCCGGATCACGTGCTTGTTGAACAGGTACTCCTTGAGATTATCTTCGCCCGCCCTGAGCTGAAAATCTTGTGGCGCAAGAAAGGTGATGTGCAGTCCCTTCTTGGTGCAGATCGAGCAGTTACATGCGGTCACCATGGCAAGATCTGTTGTGCACTCGAAGCGCACCTGACCGCAATGACAGCCGCCGGTGTATGTTTTCACGTCGGGCATTTGGCTCTCCGGTCCAGAGCGAACGGATCAGACTACCAGATTCCGGGCAACAATCGGTAGCGGACTTGCTCGGTGTAATCCCGATAGTTCGGCAAGCCGGCGAGCAGGGTGCTTTCCTCGATCACCACACGCCCTGCGAACAGCCCGATGAAGATCGGCGTGATTGTAGCGCCCCACCATGATCCCAGCAGCAGCGAAACCCCGAGGAAAAAGAAGATCGCCCCGCTATACATCGGATGCCTGACAAGCGCGTAGGGGCCTGTGCGGATCACTTGATGTCCGCGCTCGGCCTGTATCTTCACCACCGGCGCGGCGAATGCGTTCTCCCGCATCGCCCAGAACGAAATAGCGAGCGACAGCATGAACAGCACGAAGCCGAGAACCTGAAATCCGGCACTCATGCCCGACCACCGATAACGTTGATCGAGGCCCATGACGATCAGCCAGATCATGCTGACCAGCCCCATTACCAGGATGAAGACCTTGTCCGCCTTCGGCTGGTCCTTCTGAATCATTGGGCGCATGCGTTCGGTCAGCAGCCCGGGATTGATCTTCACAAACCAAAATCCACCGATGATACCGAGAATACCGAGCGTCGCGAGAAACAGCCAGGCGGCAGGCCAGTCCACGCTGCCTGCGGGGACGAACAGCAGCATGCCCAGTGTAACGATCCACACCGTGTTCTGGGTCATCAACCGGCGGATCAGGTTGCGCTCTTCATCCATGCATCCACATTACCACATTTCGCGGCGAACCTGCGACAGGAAGCAGAGAATTGGTTCCTTTTCGGGAAAGGTTGGAAATTGTTGGTTCGTCACTCGTCGTTGCCGCGGGATACTGCGATGGCGGCGCTGGTTTTGGTGCGGGTGCAATGCATGTTCAGCCGCCGATAGCGCATCTGTACGTCGTCGCCGTGTAATAGGCCCATGCGCTTGATGCATCGGGTGACGCCTTTCAACGTATCGGCGACCGGGATCGTGAAGATAATGGCAGAGGCTCGCGCCACCAGATCGTAAAACTCAGGTTTCGGCTTGCGGCTATCCGTGCCGGCGATCAGTTCGTTGGTAAACTTGCGATTAGGGCAACCGAGGATCAACTGCGTGGTCGCGGGATGCGACAGGAAAATAGCGTTGGCGGCGGTCTTGCCGACATGCAAGCCGTCGATCTGACTTTTAAGTTGTCCGGCCAGATCGTCACAGCGATCAGCTAGGGCCGGTAAAGGGGCAAGCATCGTTGCTGCGGCAAGATAAAGGCTGGTGAGGCAGCGGCGCAGGCTTGTCATTCAACGATCTCCCGAGGAAAACGATCAAGCTGGTGGGTACGCGCGGATAGATTCGCACTGGAGCCGGCGAAATTGTTCCTCAGCGCCTGGTGGCATATTCCTGTCATGATGATCACGAGGCGACGCACCGATTACGGCTCCAGCGTCACTCGCAAGCCGTCATCGCTCTCGACGTGAACGTAACGCGGCGCGATCGGACGGCCGCGGCCGCTGGCCACGGTTACGATGTCTTCCAGCGGAGCGGCGCGCGCATCTTCCTCCGGCCGGGAAAGGATCAAATCCGCGTGAAACAAACCCTCGGATTCAAGCCCCGTTGAGTCGATTTGGGCGGCTGCGAGAGTTGTAAGGCTGCTCTCGAACTCCTCGGCATCGCGAAAACGGCGCTGGACAAAAGTCACGCCGCTCAGCTTTTCCGTTACCAGGCCGCGCTGTGCGAATGTCGTCGCAAGCGCGTCATAAGGAAACATTCGCAGCACGAAGGAAATGATCCATGGTTTCTTCTCAGTCGCACCGAGAAGCTTGCCGAATGTCTTTTCGGTGACATAGCCGATGCATCCCGTTGACAGGATCACGTCGACGGGGCGGACAATGCGCGCGTCTTCCGCGGAAAGCGGCTGGTTTTCGAGGTCGGCGACGATGCCATGATCGAGAAGCCCGACGCGCGTCGCGTAGCGAATTGCTGGCGCCGATACATCAAGGCCGATAAACCGGGCGAGGCCATGATCGGGCCAACTCGCATAGAAGTTGCGATCGAGCAGCATCAACTCTTCGGGGCTGATTGCCTTTACTTCGCGCCGGGCGTAGCGGTGGCGCAAACCTCCGAAAGTCAGCGGAAAACGATGCACGGCGGCGTTGATGCCGTATGAGCAGCCGACATCGAGCACGACCGGTTCGGCTTTGCTGACAGAAGCCTTGGCGGATAGTATCTGGCGGATAACCGGCTCGGCTACATCGGTGATCATATAGTCGAGATCGCCCAGGATCGAGAAATACGATCTTGGGTCGTCCTGAATGTAGATATCATCGAAGACTGCTTTGGCCTCATTGATCCGGGAGAATTCCACCTTTAACAATGCTCCGTCCTTATTTCGAAAAGTCCAACTGTCGTTCACGCTTCTAAACGCGAGTTGCTTATTGCAGAAACCAAGGCGAAGATAAACCCATCTGCGGTTATGGAAGATCAGCACGTAGGGACGGAGCCACCTGACAATAGCTACGGAATCATGCAAAACTAACGTATCCACGAAGCCTGACATCATCATTGAGCATTTCAGTTTAGCCCATCATGCCCGACATATCTCTGAACAAGCCTTATCGTATTGGCCGCTCCCGCACGGGGCTCGGTCTCTTCGCCACCAAACCAATCAAGAAGGGCACGACGATCATCCGGTATATCGGGCCGCTGCTCGACTGCAACAAAGAGAAGGACGATGCGGTCGAGAACAAGTATCTCTTCCAGATCACCAGCCGCTGGACCATCGACGGTTCGCTGCGCAAGAACATCGCACGCTATATCAACCACTCCTGCAAACCGAATGCGGAGTCGGACGTCCGCAAGATCAAGCGGCGCGTCGATATTCGCGCCATCAAGGACATCGCGCCCGGCGAGGAAATCAACTACGATTACGGCACCGACTACTTCAAGGAGTATTTGAAGCCGATCGGCTGCAAGTGCGACTCCTGTGAAAAGAAACGCAAGAAGTTGCGTGCGGCGGCGCGCGAGGAAAAGAAGCATTCACGGGCGAGGGCCGAAAAGCGCGCAGGCGTCGGAGGCAGTCGCAGAAAGCTGAACGGGCATAAGGCGCGCTCCGCAGCTCCAAAGAACTCGAAGGCGCGGTCGGCAGCTAAGGACGGAAGATCAAAGAAACGTTCATAAAGAACGGTGCTGATCATCCTGTTATCGCTCAGTCGGTCATCTTAATCTTGCGGTGGCCGGGTTCAAAGCCGTCTAGTTGTGCCGTTGAGAACGGACATGGAGTGCGCGGCCATATAAAGCGCGCAGGTTCGTGAATTATCGCTCCGCCGAGTTGCTTCCGGTTTGTTTCGCAAGGCGCCGCTCTGTCCCGTTGTCCAGCTGGGAACGCATGGTCAGTCATATGTTGGGGTGAAAAATCCCACTATCGCCCTGAAACCCGCGTTTCCGACAGACTATATCTCGGCATAAGACCAGAGCGGGAAGAGGAGCGTGTGTGGTGACGATCCGCTCGCATCCCGCTCTAAAACAGATACGGGCCAGCACATGGGAGCAGGACCATGACCGCCAACATTGTGGGGTGGGCGCATACGCCGTTCGGGAAACTGGACACCGAGACCGTCGAAAGTCTTGTGGTGAAGGTGGCAACCGACGCATTGGCCGATGCAGGCGTTTCCGCAGGCGAGGTTGATGAGATCTTGCTCGGGCATTTCAATGCCGGTTTCTCACCACAGGATTTTACCGCGGCTCTCGTCCTGCAAGCTGATCCAGAACTCCGCTTCAAACCGGCGACGCGCGTGGAGAATGCCTGCGCCACCGGGTCGGCGGCGGTGCATCATGGTGTCCGCGCGATTGCGTCCGGTGCGGCGAGGATCGTGCTGGTGGTCGGCGTTGAGCAGATGACGCGGACGCCCGGTCCGGAGATCGGCCGCAATCTGCTGCGCGCCTCCTACCTTCCCGAAGATGGCGATACCGTCGGCGGTTTTGCCGGCATTTTTGGCAAGATCGCGCAAGCCTATTTCCAGAAATACGGAGACGCTTCGGATGCGCTGGCGATGATCGCAGCGAAGAACCACAAGAACGGCGTCGCCAATCCTTACGCGCAACTGCGCAAGGATTTCGGTTACGACTTCTGCCGTTCCGAGAGCGAGAAGAACCCGTTCGTGGCGGGGCCGCTGAAACGTACCGACTGTTCGCTGGTTTCGGATGGCGCGGCCGCGTTGGTGCTGATGGATGCTGACATGGCCAAGTCGGCGCGCAAGGCGATCAGCATCCGCGGGACCGGCCACGCGCAGGATTTCCTGCCGATGTCGAGGCGCAACATTCTCGAGTTCGAGGGTTGCACGGTGGCCTGGCAGCGGGCGCTGGCGAAGGCCGGCGTTGCGCTGTCCGATCTTTCTTTTGTCGAGACTCACGATTGCTTCACCATTGCCGAACTGATCGAGTATGAGGCCATGGGGCTGACGCCCAGGGGGCAAGGGGCACGCGCCATCAAGGAAGGCTGGACGCAGAAGGATGGCAAGTTGCCGATCAATCCGTCGGGCGGTCTGAAAGCCAAGGGCCATCCGATCGGCGCCACCGGAGTTTCCATGCATGTGATGAGCGCAATGCAACTCGCAGGCGAGGCACCCGATGGCATGCAGATCAGAGGCGCCAAACTCGCCGGCATCTTCAACATGGGTGGCACGGCAGTTGCGAACTATGTTTCGATCCTCGAGCCGGTTCGATAGTTTCTAAAGCGCGCATCGTTCAAGACGCGCAGCGAATAAGAATATACGGATCAGGATGTCACGACTGGAATCTTGCAAACGAGCCGGGAGGGAGCATGCGTACCATCGGGCACTTTATCGGCGGCAAGAATATCAAGGGTGCATCGAAACGTTTCGCCGACGTGTATCAGCCGATGACGGGCGAGGTGCAGGCCAGGGTCGCATTGGCATCGAAAGCTGAATTGCGCGAGGCCGTGGAGAATGCCAAGGCTGCGCAGCCGGCTTGGGCAGCGACCAGTCCGCAGCACCGAATCCGCGTGCTGATCAAGTTTCTCGAACTGGTGGCGCGCGACAATGATGCGATGGCGGAACTGCTCGCCCGCGAACATGGCAAGACCATTCCCGACGCCAACGGCGACATCTTCCGCGGCGTGGAGGTCGTTGAATACGCCATCGGCATTCCCGAGTTGATGAAAGGCAGTTTCACCGAGAACGCCGGTCCCGGCATCGACAGCTATTCGATGCGCCAGCCACTCGGCGTCGTTGCCGGAATCACGCCGTTCAATTTCCCGGCGATGATTCCGATGTGGAAGTTTGCGCCGGCAATCGCCTGTGGCAACGCCTTCATTCTGAAACCCTCCGAGCGCGATCCAGGTGTGCCGATGCGGCTGGCCGAACTTATGTTCGAGGCCGGTTTGCCGTCCGGCATTCTTAATGTCGTGAACGGGGATAAGGAGGCGGTCGACGCCATTCTTGACGATCCCGATATCGCGGCCATCGGCTTCGTCGGCTCCTCCTCGGTCGCGCATTATATTTATTCTCGTGCTGCCGCGACGGGCAAACGGTGTCAATGTTTTGGCGGCGCCAAGAATCACATGATCATCATGCCTGACGCTGATATGGATCAGTCGGTGGATGCGCTGGTGGGGGCGGGCTATGGCGCAGCCGGTGAGCGCTGCATGGCGGTATCGGTCGCGGTGCCGGTCGGCAAAACAACTGGCGACCGGCTAATGGAGAAGCTAATCCCGCGCGTGGAGAACCTGAAGATCGGACCGTCCACCGATGCATCCGCCGATTTCGGTCCGCTCGTCACCAGGTCGGCGCTGGAGCGTGTCAGGAACTATGTCGAGATTGGCGTCAAGGAAGGCGCTACGCTGGCGGTCGATGGTCGCCGCTTCAAAATGCAAGGCTACGAGAACGGCTTCTACATGGGTGCTTGTCTATTCGACAACGTCACCAGGGACATGCGGATCTACAAGGAAGAGATTTTTGGTCCCGTGCTCTCGGTGGTGCGCGTCAATGATTTTGACGAAGCGGTGGCTCTGCCGTCGCAGCACGAATACGGCAACGGCGTGGCGATCTTCACGCGCGATGGCGACGCTGCGCGCGAGTTCGCTTCCCGCGTCCAGGTGGGAATGGTGGGCATCAACGTGCCGATCCCGGTGCCGGTCGCCTACTATACGTTCGGTGGCTGGAAGCGCTCGGGCTTCGGCGATCTTAATCAGTACGGTCCGGATTCAATTCGGTTCTACACCAAGACCAAGACCGTCACCTCGCGCTGGCCCTCCGGCGTCAAGGAAGGGGCGCAGTTCGCGTTCCACAGCAAGTGACCGGCAGGGATCACGTATGCAGTTCGCGCTGACTGAGGATCAGATCGCTGTCCGCGATATGGCGCGCGACTTCGCCGCTGAGAAGATCGCGCCGTTCGCACTCAAATGGGATGAGGAGAAGCACTTTCCGGTCGCGACGATGCGGGAGGCAGCGGCGCTCGGTATCGGCGGCATCTATATTAGGGATGATGTCGGCGGCTCAGCCTTGAGCCGGCTTGATGCTGCGCTCATCTTCGAGGCGCTAGCGCAGGGTTGTCCCACCGTATCGTCGTTCATTTCGATCCACAACATGGCGTCGTGGATGATCGATGCCTACGGTTCGGACGAGCAGCGGCTCAAATGGTTGCCGAAACTCTGCACCATGGAGCTGCTGGCGAGCTATTGTCTGACTGAACCTGCCGCGGGATCGGATGCGGCAGCCTTGCGGACCCGCGCGACGCGTGACGGCGATCATTACGTTGTCGACGGACAGAAGCAGTTCATATCGGGCGCCGGCGCCAGCGACCTTTACGTCGTGATGGTGCGCACCGGAGACGACGGGCCTGGCGGTATCTCGACGCTCGTGGTCGAAAGCGATACGCCGGGTGTCTCGTTCGGCGTCAACGAACGCAAGATGGGATGGAACGCGCAGCCCACCCGGGCGGTGATTTTCGAGCGCGCGCGGGTGCCGGTCGTAAACCGTCTTGGCGACGAGGGCGTCGGGTTCAAGATCGCGATGGCAGGACTTGACGGCGGACGGCTGAACATCGCCGCGTGTTCGCTCGGTGGCGCGCAATCGGCGCTCGACAAGACGCTCGTTTACATGAAGGAGCGCCAGGCTTTCGGGAAGCGGCTCGAGGAATTCCAGGCCTTGCAATTCAAGGTCGCCGACATGGCGACCGAGCTGGAAGCGGCACGAACGTTTCTGTGGCGTGCGGCTTCCGCGCTGGATCGGGAGGATACTGATGCCACCATGCTGTGCGCGATGGCAAAGCGGCTCACCACGGATGTTGGATTCGATGTCGCCAATCAAGCGCTGCAACTCCACGGCGGTTACGGCTATCTCAGTGAGTACGGCATCGAGAAGATCGTGCGCGATCTGCGCGTCCATCAAATTCTCGAGGGCACCAACGAGATCATGCGCGTGATCGTGTCACGCAAGCTGATCGAGGGTGCGCGATGAGGGGTCTTGCAGACGAGCCGGATCTGATCGTACGGCGCGAGGGGAGCGTGGGCGTCGTTCGCCTCAATCGTCCGAAGGCAATCAATGCCGTCACCCTGGAAATGTTTCGCGAGATGCATAAGGCGCTGGACCAGTTCGAGGCAGACCCTGCCGTCGGTTTGGTTCTTCTTGAGGGTGCCGGCGAGCGCGGCTTGTGCGCGGGAGGCGATATCCGCTCGCTTTGGGAGAGTGCGAATGTCGGGGGCAATCTCGGCAAGGAGTTCTGGCGCGAGGAATACTTACTCAATGCCCGGATTGCGAAACTTCCAAAGCCCTATGTCGCCTTCATGGATGGCATCGTGATGGGCGGCGGCGTCGGATTGTCGGCGCATGGCGGGCACCGCGTCGTCACCGAGAGAACCAGGCTCGCAATGCCGGAGACCGGTCTCGGCTTCTTTCCGGATGTCGGCGGCACCTGGCTGTTGTCGCGTGCGCCTGGTGAAATCGGGACCTATTTCGGGTTGACCGGCCAGAACATGAACGGGCCGGATGCGATCTACGCAGACTTCGCCGATGTGGTTGTGCCGTCGCGAAAACTTGCTGCGTTGCGCGAGGCGCTGATCGATCTCGGTGCTAGTGCGGATTCAGCCCGCGTGAAATCAACGATCGCCGGCTTTACGAATGGCGACGCTGGCAGTTCTGTCGCGTCAATCCGCCCGCGGATCGATGCATGGTTCGCCCATGGTCGAATGGACAATATCCTGGCGGCGCTGCAACGCGACGGGTCCGAACTCGCGCGGTCCACCCTCAAGACTCTCAGCGAGAAATCGCCACGCGGCCTTATGGTGACGTTAAAGTTGCTGCGGCTTGCGCGCGCCTCGGCCACGCTGGAGGAATGCCTTGCACGAGAATATCGTGCCGCGCTCGCAGTCTTTACGAGCGACGATTTTCGCGAAGGCGTTCGCGCTACGATCATCGACAAGGATCGAAATCCAAAGTGGTCGCCGTCGAGGATCGAAGAGGTTACGCCGGAGATGATTGCGCCGTATTTTGCGAATGTCGGCGCGGACGAACTTGTGTTCAATTAGATATAAGAACAAGTAACTTCGACTGGAGGCAGCATGGCGGCCATTGCGTTCATCGGTCTCGGCAACATGGGTGAGCCCATGGCGGCCAATCTCGTCAAGGCCGGCCACAGGGTGGTCGGTTTCGATCTCGTTTCGGAGTCGAGAGATGCGGCCAAAACGAATGGCGTGACGATTGCAGGCAGCGCAAGGGCTGCGGTGACAAACGCGGACGTCATCATCACCATGCTGCCGATCGGGAGGCATGTGGTATCGGTTTGGACAGATGTTATGCCCGTGGTTACCAGGGGCGCGCTGATGATCGACTGTTCGACCATCGATGTCGAAAGCGCCCGGCGGGTCCATATGCTGGCGGCCAGGGCTTCTCTGCATTCGGTCGATGCGCCGGTCTCGGGAGGCGTGGCGGGCGCCCGCGACG
>NZ_JBXASZ010000001.1:199870-1128928 GCF_058809865.1 Nitrobacter sp. MLSD-S21
GGGGGGGGGGGGGGCCCCCCCCCCCGCGACGCTGACTTTCATGGCTGGCGGGGAAGTTGAGTCCTTCGAGGCGGCGAAGCCGTTTCTTGAAGCGATGGGCAAGAAGATCATCCATTGCGGCCGTGACGGAGCGGGACAGGCCGCCAAAATCTGCAACAACATGATCCTGGGTGTTTCAATGATCGCGGTGGGCGAGGCCTTCGTGCTTGCGGAAAAGCTCGGCCTGTCTCGCCAAGCGCTGTTCGATGTCGCCTCGACAGCGTCGGGCCAGTGCTGGTCGCTCACGAGCTACTGTCCGGTACCGGGGCTGGTTCCGACCTCGCCCGCGAATAACGACTACAAGCCGGGCTTCGCCTCGGCGATGATGCTCAAAGACCTGACGCTTGCGCAGGAGGCGGCGAAATCTACCGGTGCGGTGACGCCGCTTGGACAGCACGCGCAGGACATCTACAAGGCGTTCGATGCGGCCGGAAACGGGGGGGTCGATTTCTCCGGAATCATCCGGCATATCCGCGCCCTTGCGGAAAACATGGGTGGCCGATGACGATGTGAGGGTGACTTTCTAAAACTTCGAGAGCTCAGAGCTCGGGTCAAAAGCGGGGGAGACGTAAGCTGTGAACGAGGTCTGGAAGCAACCATCGGTCTCGCTCGAAGCCTACAGGCAAATGATCGGTCAGGAGATCGGCGCTTCGTCATGGCACCTGATCGACCAGAAGCGGATCGATCTCTATGCCGATGTGATCGAAGACCGTCAGTTTATCCACGTCGACCCCGAGCGGGCCAAGGAAACAGCGTTCGGCACGACCGTTGCGCATGGATTCCTGACCATGTCGCTGCTCAGCGTCATGTCGCATGAGGTGATTCCGCCGGTCGCCGGTGTGACCATGCGGGTGAACTATGGCTTTGACCGGCTCCGGTTCATATCGCCGGTCAAATCCGGATCGCGCGTCAGGGGCCGTTTCACGCTCACCGAGGCGACGCTTCGCAAGCCCGGCGAACTGCTGTCGCGCACGGCCGTCAGCGTCGAGATCGAGGGCGAGAAGCGGTTGGCGCTTGCCGCCGACTGGCTTGCTCTCCTGTACTTTTCCTGACGGCGCGGAACTAGGGCACATCTTTTTTCGATGCGTGACGTCCTCCAAACCCAAGCTGCGATTGTTGGCGCTGGTCCCGCCGGCCTGATGGCTGCGGAAGTTCTCGCGCGCGGGGGCGTGCGCGTGACCGTGTTCGACGCCATGCCGTCGGCGGGCCGCAAGTTTCTGATGGCGGGGCGCGGCGGCCTCAATCTGACGCACAGCGAGCCGCTGCCGCAATTCCTCGCGCGCTATGGCGCGGCCGTACCCTATCTCAAACCGGCCATCGACGCGTTCACGCCCGAGGCGCTGCGAAAATGGGCCGACGATCTCGGACAACCGACTTTCGTCGGATCAAGCGGACGTGTATTTCCGAAAGTGCTCAAAGCGTCTCCGCTGTTGCGTGCATGGCTTAAGCGGCTTGATGCTCTTGGCGTGACGCTGGAGCTGCGCCATCGCTGGATGGGCTGGGACCACGACGACCGCCTTAAGTTTTGGACGCCTGATGGCGAGCGCATGGTGGCAGCAGATGCGACGATCATGGCGCTTGGCGGCGCGAGTTGGCCGCGACTTGGCTCTGATGGCGCGTGGGTCGAACAGCTCGCGTCCAGAGGGATTGCCATGTCACTGCTGCGACCGGCCAACTGCGCGTTCACCGTGGCATGGAGCGGCATCTTCCGTGATCGCTTCGAAGGCCAACCGCTGAAGAACGTTGCGCTGTCGTTCGGTCCGCACACTGTGCGCGGCGAGGTGCTCATCACGCGTGACGGCATCGAGGGTGGAGGAATCTATGCCCTCTCGGCGATGCTGCGCGAACACATCAACGTTGCGGGGAACGCCGTTCTGCACATCAACCTCCGACCTGATGTACCGACGGATCGACTCGCCGTGCGGTTGAACGTGCCGCGCGGAAAACAGTCCATGTCTAACTGGCTGCGCAAAGCCGCTGGCCTTGCGCCGGTCGCAATCGGACTATTGCAGGAAGCGGCGATCGCTTCTGGACAGCAGTCGGGAACGATGCCGCCGCCAGCGCTTGCGGGGTTTATCCAGTCGGTTCCGATCACTCTGACGGACATCGCGCCGATCGCGCGCGCGATCTCCTCCGCTGGAGGAATTGTGTTCAGCGAGCTTGACGGCGACTACATGATCCGCAGGTTGCCGGGCGTGTTCGCCGCCGGGGAAATGCTGGACTGGGAAGCGCCGACCGGCGGCTATCTGCTCCAGGCCTCGTTCGCGACCGGTGCGGCAGCCGGGCGAGGTGTGCTGAAGTGGTTGCGGCATTAGTCTGGCTCTCAGGCTTCCTCGATCTCCTCGCGGAGCATTTCCAATTCGAGCCAGCGATCCTCAGCTAATTGCAACTCTGTCTGCGCCTTAGCCAGCGCGCCGGAAGCCTTGTCAAAGGCTGCGCGATCCTTCGCATAGAGGTCTGGATCGTCAAGGTGTTGCTGCTGCTTTGCGATCTCGGTTTGAAGTTTTGCGATGGATTTCGGCAGCGTCTCGAGCGCATGTTTCTCGTTGAAGCTGAGCCGTCGCTTGCCAGGGGCGGTGGCTGCAGGTGCGTTCTTCGCAGAACGCTCTGTTTCAGATGCCGGAGTGGATTTCGGCGCCTCGCGCTTCAGATCGGCGCCGCGCTGCGCTAGCATGTCAGTATAGCCGCCGGCGTATTCGACCCAGCGGCCATTGCCTTCGGGGACGATCACCGAGGTCACGACGCGATCCAGAAAGTCGCGGTCGTGACTGATGAGGATGACGGTGCCCTCATAGTCGCCGAGCATGTCCTCCAGCACGTCGAGCGTTTCCAGATCGAGATCGTTGGTCGGCTCGTCCAGCACCAGCAGGTTGGATGGCTTTGCCAGCGCGCGTGCCAGCATCAGGCGTCCGCGCTCCCCGCCGGACAACGCCTCAAGCGGAGTTCGCATCTGCTCCTGGGCGAACAGAAAATCCTTCATGTAGCTGACGACGTGCTTCGGCTTTCCACCAACCATGACGTGATCGCTGCGCCCCCCGGTCAGCGCCTCCATGAGCGTCGATTTCGGGTCGAGGCTTTCTCGGTGCTGGTCAAGCGTCGCCATTTCGAGATTGGCGCCGAGCCGGATCGTGCCGCCGTCTGGCGTCTCGGCTCCCGTGAGCATGTTGATCAGCGTGGTCTTGCCTGCGCCGTTGGGACCGACAATGCCGATGCGGTCGCCGCGCTGGATGCGGATTGAGAACTGATCGACGATCGTTCGCTCATAGGACTTCCCGATGCCCTTTGCCTCGATGACGAGCTTCCCGGACTTGTCGGCCTCGGCCGCGGCGAGGTTCGCGCTGCCGGCTGTGCCGCGATAATCGCGACGTTGCCGACGCAGTTCATGGAGACCAGCGAGCCGCTTGACGTTGCGCTTGCGACGGCCCGAGACCCCATAACGCAGCCAGTGTTCCTCGGCTACGATCTTGCGGTCGAGCTTGTGCTGGTCGCGCTCTTCTTCGGCCAGAACCTCGTCGCGCCATTCCTCGAAATTCGCGAAGCCTCGGTCGATCTGCCGGACCCGGCCGCGATCGAGCCATGCGGTGCTGCGCGAAAGATTGGCCAGGAAGCGCCGGTCATGGCTGATGAGAACCAGCGCGCCGCGCCGCGCGCCGAGTTCACCTTCCAGCCATTCGATGGTGGTGAGATCGAGATGGTTGGTCGGTTCATCAAGCAACAGGATGTCGGGCGAGGGCGCCAGCACGCGCGCCAGCGCAGCGCGCCGGCCTTCTCCACCGGAAAGATGCGCGGGATGCTCCGCGCCGGTGAGGCCGAGCTGTTCGACCAGATAGCGCGCTTGATAGGGATCGTCGCCGGGGCCCATCCCAGCCTCGACATAGGCGAGCGTGGTTTCAAAGCCGGAGAAATCCGGTTCCTGCGGCAAATAACGTACGGTGGCGCCGGGCTGCACGAAGCGGCTGCCGCCGTCAGACGCCATGAGGCCTGCCGCAATCTTCAAGAGTGTTGATTTGCCGGAGCCGTTACGACCGACCAAGCAAAGCCGTTCGGATTCCGATACCGTGAGTTCGACGCCGGACAGCAGCGGTGTGCCGCCAAATGTCAGCGCGATATCTTTTAGCTGAATCAGCGGCGGCGCCATCGTCTCAACCCTGCTGTGTCGCGCAGGTGCGCTGGATACGGCGGATGGCTTTGTCGAGCTCCGACAGGAATGCGGAGCGGTCGCGTGGCTGGAACGAGCGCGGGCCACCCGTCACTTCGCCGCTCGCGCGTAGGTCGGTCATCAGGTTGCGGACTGCGAGCGTCATCCCAATCGACTGCTCCGTGAATGGCTTTCCGTTCGGCGCGATCACGCTAGCGCCCGCCTTGACGCAGCGGCTCGCCAGCGGAATATCCGCGGTGATGACGATATCATTCTTGCCGGCGCGTTCTGCGATCCAGTCATCGGCAGCATCCATGCCCGGCCCGGCCGCAATTCGCTCGATCAAGGGGTCGTCAGGCACACGGATATACGTACCTGCGACCACGATGACAGGTACGCTGTGACGTACCGCGACGCGATAAATTTCGTCCTTCACCGGACACGCATCGGCGTCAACGTAGATGCGAATGGAGGTCAATGGCGGATCATCTGCTGCGCGGACATCATGGCAGCGCGTGTTACTCCATGTGAGGGAGGATTGCGAGCGGGCGAGCCAAAGCCTTCGATTGGCGCACAAGAGGGTGCATGCTGCCGTCAACGATATATCTGTGGTTGTACGAAATTGATTTTGCGACGCAATAGAGCGGGGAAGTTGTAAAATTGCGCTTGGCTTTTGATGTTTTCCTGTTTGCTCGGTCAAATCGTCCCGGCGATCCGAATGACCCTGACCTAGGAGTCTATGGGCGGTTGCGCTCGCGGTCTGCGCTGCTAAACTTCCGGAAAAATATTGTCTCGTAGGCCGCTCGAGTGGCCGCGGAAAGACGGATACATGGATGATGATATCCAGCGTTGCGTTGATACCGGATCGCGCGACAGCTTTCTGGGATTGGAAGCCGCGATGACCGCGGCGAGCGCTATCCGTTCTTCGCCGAGCGCCGATGCCGGCGTTTATGCTGCCCTCGATCTCGGCACCAACAATTGCCGGTTGCTGATCGCCTCTCCGACAGGCGGCAGTTTTCGCGTGATCGATTCGTTTTCGCGAATTGTCCGGCTAGGCGAAGGCATCTCATCGACCGGGCATATCAGCGAGGCGGCGATCGAGCGGACTATCGCCGCGCTCGCCATATGCCGCGACAAGATCCGCGTCAGGAAAGCGGGCCGCCTGCGGCTGATCGCGACAGAGGCGTGCAGGGCGGCGTCGAACGCCGAGAATTTTCGTACCCGCGTTGCTGCCGCCACGGGCATTCAGCTCGAGGTGATCGATCGGGAGACGGAAGCCGCACTTGCGGTAATCGGCTGCTCGCCGCTGGTTCATCCGAAAGCGAGCGGCGCGATCCTGTTCGACATCGGCGGCGGCTCGACGGAGCTCGTTCGCATAGAGCGCCGTCGCGAAGGCGACCTGCGCACCATGGCTTGGATGTCGCTTCCGGTTGGTGTCGTAACGCTAGCTGAGCGTTTTGGCGGGCACGACATAACGCCGCAATCTTACGCTTCCATGGTGAATGAGGTCACCGGCCATCTTGCGGTGTTTGCGGCTGCCCATGGCCGCGATCTCTACGGAATGCACCTTCTCGGCACCTCGGGCACGGTGACGACGCTTGGCGGTCTCCATCTCGGCCTGGCGCGCTACGATCGCCGCAAGGTTGACGGTATCTGGATGAACGATATCGAGGTGACCCAGGTCATCGCGCGGCTCTGCGGCATGGATTATGAAAAACGGGTGGCAAACGGCTGCATCGGGATTGAGCGTGCCGACCTGGTTCTGGCGGGCTGCGCCATCCTGGATGCCATTCGACGAGCCTTTCCTTTGCCGCGTCTGCGAGTAGCGGATCGTGGTCTGCGGGAGGGTATGCTGGTCGAAATGATGCGCGAAGATGGCGCACTCAACGGAGCTGACCACCAAAAGGATGTTTCTCCGGATTGCCGGGCGTGACCCGGTAATCTATCCCGAACAGCCCCTACCGATTTGAATTCGATGGGCCGAAATCGAGAGGGTCGTCTAGACACCCGAATTCCGGCATGATAGTTCCCGGCAGCGAAAGGCTGGGGATTATGCGTCGGCGGCTGGGGCGATTTCTTCCGATCGTCATGTTTGCGATGCTGGTGCAGATATTTGCACCCATTGCCGCATGCCTGGCATTCAGCACCGTCTCTGCCGCCCCGCTAGCGGGTGCGATATGTTCGCATGCCGCCGCGGATACGAGTTCTCCGCAACACCGTGAGACCGACCCTCAGCAGACACACGGCGTCTGCTGTACGTTGTGTGTGGTCCACGCCGCAACCCCACCTCCCGACTCGCAAGCGGCTGCTGTCAGCTTCGCACGTGACGCAACCGCCGTCGTCTGGCGCGGCTTGGGATTCGGGTTGCCGCCATTCGCGGTTGCCTCCCACGCGCAGGCGCGTGCTCCTCCGGCTATTTCCTGATTCAGCAAATCCGCACGATCGCCGTGACTGCGGCGGTGATCCGGTCTGTTTGATTAAATGCTCAGGGCGATCGCCCGCATCGGGAATATCCTATGTTTTGCTCTCGTTTCTTTTCGGGCGCTGGCGCGCTCGCATTGCATTCGGCGTTGCTCGCTGTTTGCAGCGATGCTGCCGCTCAGACTGCCGCCCAGACACTTCCGGGCATCACGGTCGAAGCCCCGCGCCGTGCCCAGGCCAGTCCGCGCAAAAAGCGGTCGGTCGCTCACCGCGACGCTCCGAGATCATCTCCCCGGCCGCAGCCGGCCGTCGTCGTAAGGCCGTCGCCAGTCTCCACAGATGCGCAACTTGCGATCCTTCATCAGGCGCCGACCGGACAGCCCCAGACAACGATCGGCCGCGATCTATTCGCCAACAGGCCCGCGTTCTCCGTGGCCGACGTGTTGCGCGACAGTCCCGGCATTTCCATCAAGCAAGGGAACGGTCCCAGGGACTTCGGCATCTCGATTCGCGGGTCGAACGCGCGCAACGGCTTCGCCATTCGCAATCTGGTGATCTTTGATGACGGCTTCCCGGTCACCCAGCCTGATGGACTGTCCCGCAGCGACCTGATCGATCCTCGCGCCTACGGGGCCATCGACGTCATTCGGGGGCCGTCGTCCGCACTCTACGGCAATTATGCGACCGGCGGTGCGCTGAACTTCAGGACCCGTCGCGGCGCCGACATCAACGGCGTCGAGTACGGCGTCGATGGCGGGAGCTACGGATACCTCAACAACTATCTGACTGCCGGCAAGAAAGTCGGAAACTTCGAAGGCTCTCTGTTCGCAAGTGACGCGCGTAGCGATGGTTTTCTGGGCAACAGTTGGTTCAACACTCAGACCGTGAATTTCCTGGGGACACTACAGGCGACGCCGGACGATCGTTTCACATTCAAGCTGATCAACAACACGCTGGATACGCGCCTCCCGATCCGGTCCTCACTCAATCAATTCTACATCAACCCCTTTCAGCGAGGCTGTGAAACGGCCGCAACGGCCGCTCCCGGCTGCGGCACGATTACGTTGTTCAATAACGGCTTCAACACAGCCAACGGGACCAGTCGCCAAACGGCCGAGCAGGCCAGGCTCGGCCGCGACGATCGCCGGACGATCGTGGGCGGACGCTGGGAGCATGATTTCGATAACCAGACCACCTGGCGCAACCAATTCGTGTTCGACGATCGCAATATCAACCAGCCGACCGGCGCCACGAGCGCGATCGGCGATTACCCATCCTATAACTTCATGAGCGACCTCGTCAGGCGGAGCGATCTCCTGGGAATGGATTCCACCAGCTACCTTGGCGCGTTTTACAACACCCTGAGTTGGTCGGGTGACACATACAATGTGGCGCCTGGAGGAACGCGCGGTCAGTTACAGTCGAACGTCACCGGAGAGCACACCAACTATGGTGTCCGTGCGCGCGAAGAACTGCGGCTCACCAACGCATGGACCGCTATTGCGGGGATCGGGTGGGAGACAACCCATTTAAACGGCGTCAATACAGCTTACACCTATACCGGGCCAACGGGTATTACGACCACGACCATCAGAAGCACGGATCGCCAATTCCAGAACACCGCGCCGGAATTCGCGCTTCAATACCGCGCGGACAAAGACTGGCTTCTCCGTGCGCGGGTCGCGACCGGCTATGGAACGCCACAGGTCGGCAACCTGTTCGTGCTGCCAAACGGTCAGAACGGCAACAATACGCAGCTCAATCCCCAAAGGAATCTCGGCTACGATCTCGGCTTTGACTGGACGCCGGACCCCACGGTCAGGGTAAGCGCGACAGGCTTCTACGAGTTTTTCCGCGACGAACTGGTCACGCAGGCAACGCCCCTCGGCTCGCCCAACTCAAGCTATACGTTCAACGCCCCGAAATCCGAGCACCGTGGCTTCGAACTCTTGGCGCAATGGCGTTTCCTGCCAAGTTGGCGTGTGACCACCGCCTATACCTATCTCGACCAGATCTACACGAGCTACACCGAGAATATCACCAATGGTGCCGTTTTCGGTTTCAATCGCGCGGGCAACAAGATTCCCGGTATTTCGCCGAACGAGCTGACGGCAAGGCTTTCCTACGACCAGCTCTCGG
Source organism: Nitrobacter sp. MLSD-S21 (assembly GCF_058809865.1). Lineage (NCBI taxonomy): Bacteria > Pseudomonadati > Pseudomonadota > Alphaproteobacteria > Hyphomicrobiales > Nitrobacteraceae > Nitrobacter > Nitrobacter sp. MLSD-S21. The sequence goes on from NZ_JBXASZ010000001.1 coordinate 208,608, forward strand.
GCGCCCTGAAAGGCGTTGGCGCATTCGTTGAGTTTCAGTGGAGGGACGCATTCTATATGGACAATGCCAATCTCCTGAAAGCGCCCGGCTACGAACTCGTCAATCTCAATCTGCACTACGACACGCCCCTGCAATCCGAGTATCTTAACTCGCTTCATGCTTATTTCGAGGTGCGGAACGTCTTCGACAGGACATATGTAGCGTCCGCCAATAACATCGCGAACACGGTAACCGGAGCGGGCGTTCAAAACCCCGCGAGCGTTTTGGCTAACACCGGCGGCTCCATCTATGCCGGATCGCCACGCATGTTCATCGCCGGAATGAGATTTGCGTTTCGGTAGCAAAGGTGGGCTGACTATGATCAGAACAGCAATCGTCGCTGCGATCGCGATCCTCTGCCAGGGCGTGGCAAACGCGCAGATGAGCCATCACCACGTATCAGAGGCTGCCTGTGATACGACCGAACTGCGATGCGCGACCAAGGTTACGCCGGCATTCGCCCCAGACGGGACCTTGTGGCTGGCGTGGATGGCAGGTGGGCGCATACTGGTGGCGAGCTCCAAGGATCGTGGAAAAACCTTTTCAGCGCCAGTCGCGGTCGTTGATCGGCCGCTTGATCTCGATTGGGGACCTGATGCGCGTCCCAAGATGGTCGTTGACCAGCACAACCGGATCGCCATCGCCTTTTCGATTTTCAGGGACAAGAACTTCAACGGCGAGGTGCTGTACACACGCTCGGTTGATGGAGGTCACAGCTTTAGCAAGCCGGAATCCATTACATCGAACAAGGAAAGCCAACGCTTCGAGCAGCTCGCACTGGATGCCGACGGTTCGGTCTTCGTGGCCTGGCTCGACAAACGCAACCGGGCGCAAGCGCGCGCGGCCAATCAAACGTATAAGGGAGCGGCTTTGTTCTTCGCATGGTCGAAGGACGGCGGCGGGTCGTACACCGAGGCTCGCATGTTGAAGGACAGCACTTGCGAGTGCTGCCGGATATCCGTTGCGTTTGCGGGTTCTGGCCGGCCCGCCGTACTGTTTCGCAATATCTTCCCGGGCAGCGTTCGGGACCACGCGATCGTCACCCTCGGGGATCCAGCTACGCCGGGAGAGATCCATCGCGTCAGTCAAGACAACTGGAAGACCGAGGCGTGCCCGCACCAGGGGCCGAGCCTCGCCATTTCGCCGAAGGGAATCTATCACGCGGTCTGGTTCACCAGCGGCGAAGCTCGAAAGGGTTTGTTCTATGCGCGCTCGACGAACGGCGGACAGACGTTTTCCGAGCCCATGGCTCTTGGCAGGCCGGACCGGAGCGCGTCACGCCCCTACGTCTTAGCGAGCGCCTCTGGCACCGCGATTGTCTGGAAAGAGTTCGACGGCGAGAAGACAACCGTGAAGCTTATAAAGTCCGTCGATGATGGGGAAAACTGGTCGCAACCGCAGGTCGTTGCTGAGACAGTTGACGCGTCTGATCATCCTTTGCTTGTCGGGAATGGACGCGAGGTCTTCTTGTCCTGGATGACCAAGGCCGACGGCTACCACATCATGCCGATCGAGGGCGCGCCATGAAGCGTTACTTGTGGCTGTTCGTGTTTGCTCTGACACTTCTCTCGCACCCCCTCGCGGCGCACGATCAATTGCGCTCGTTCCAGCGCGGAAGCTGGCAAACCATTCTCGATGCGCATGCCGGCCGTCCAATGATGGTCAATTTCTGGGGCGTCACTTGCGGCCCTTGCAAGGTTGAGCTGCCGCTGCTCGGGAGTTTCGTCAGAAACAATCCGGGTGTCGACGTCGTAACGGTCAATGCCGATCTCGTTCCGAACCCGCGCGAAGCTGCACTCTCAATGCTGCATAAGGCCGGACTATCTTCGGTCGAGAACTGGACCTTCAGCGACGGTTTCGTCGAACGACTGCGTTATGAGATCGATCCCAGCTGGCAAGGCGACATCCCTCGAACGATGTTGATTGCGCGCGATGGCAAAGTCACGACGGTTGAGGGCATTGTCGATCTCGCCAAGATAAAGAAATGGTTCGGAAGCCAGATGATCGAAACAAGATGAGGGAGATCTGCGCTGAACTCTCAAGAAACCTGAGCGGGTGGCGGAAAGGTTGAGGGATTATGCGTCGGTGGCTGGGACGATTTCTTCCAATTGCCATGTTTGCGATGCTGGTGCAGACATTCACGCCAATCGCGTCGTCCCTGGCATTCAGCATAATCGCCGCCGATCCGCTGGCAGGTGCGATATGTTCGGTCGCTCCCGATGCGAGCTCTCAGCAAGACCGTGAGACCGACTCGCAGCAAACTCATAGCGCCTGCTGTGCATTGTATTGCGTCGTCCACGCCGCGACACCGCCCGCCGACCCCCAAGCCGTCGCCGTCAACATCGCGCGTGACGCAACCGCCGTTGTGTGGCGCGGTCTGGCCTTTGGGTTGCCGCCATTCGCGATCGACTCCCACGCGCAGGCGCGCGGTCCTCCTCACATCTCCTGAGCCAAAACAAACTGCACCAGAAGTGCTTCTGTTTTCCGTCTCGGAGAGAGAAAAGTCATGTCTATCCGTTTGTTCGTGCGCTGCTGTGCGGCGCGCGCAACGTCTGCTGTCGCGATTTCCTTTGTGGTCAATGGCGCCGCGGCGCAGGAACGGCCCGCGCCGCGAGGTGAGGGCGTCACGCTGCCGCCGATCACGGTGGTTACGAGCCAGGTTGCGAAGCGCAAACTGAAACGCACCGCAGCCAGGCCGGTGGCGCGGGCTATCGCAACGTCCAGCCAGCCCGCGCGCACCGATGCGCCGGCTGCCGCGGCGCTAGCGGAGAAGGGGACCGGTTTCGGCACCCGAACCGGCGACAGCGTCGGTAAGGGTTACGCGATGCCCTACGCCACCAGCGCCACCAAGATGAACGGGCGGGTGTTTGAGACGCCGTATTCAATCCAAACCGTTCCGAGCGACATTATCAGAGACCAGGCCGTGACGACGATCAGCGAAGCGCTGAAGAACGTCAGCGGAGTGCAGATCGACCGTCAAGGCGTTTACGACGGAATCACGCTGCGCGGCTTCGCACAGGGTTTTGATCGATGGATCTACCGGGATGGCGCGCCGTTCCGGAATTCCAGGTTCGACTTCGCGAATATCGATCGGGTCGAAGTGTTGAAGGGAACGGCGGGCGGCATCTACGGACGCATCGATCCCGGCGGCCTGATCAACATGATAACCAAAAAGCCGCTTGCGACGCCATATTACTCGATCCTGCAGGAAGTCAGCAATCTCGGCTATCGCACCGCCGCAGATGCTACCGGCCCGCTCACAAAGGACGGCTCGCTGCGCTATCGCGCCATCGCGGCGTTCGAGGATCGCGATTCGTTCCGTGATTTCGTTGACTCTCGGAACGTTCTGTTATCGCCGTCCATGAGTTGGGACGTGACGCCGACCACCGAGCTTTATGTGAACTACGAATACAGGCGCATGGAGCAGGTCTTCGACCTCGGCATTCCCGTATACAATAATGTGATCCCGGACGTTCCGCGCAGCCGCTTTTATGGACTGAAAGATCAGCCCCCTAGCGTAATCGAAACTCATCTGGTCGATGCGATCTTGACACAGAAGCTCGCCGAAGGCTGGACTGCGAAAGTACGCGGGACCTTCAACCATGACGTGACGCTGTCTTACGATTCCGAGCCGGGTGGATCGCTCGTGGCTCCCGGTTTCACCGACATTTATTATTCCAAGTTCGTCGGTGTTTCCGACAGCCATTTCGTCGAGGCGTCGATCACGGGCGACACCCAGATCACGCAAGACATCCGCAACCGCCTGTTCGCAAGCGCCGAGTCCTACCACAGCGAACAAAACTCGGGCCGCAACGGCACAACCGATCCAGCGATCGTTCGCCCGCTCAATATTCAGAACCCGGTCTACCAGAGCTGGCGGGAAGTCGCTGACCTTCCGCTGACGATCGGAGCGCCATCCTTTACGGAGTGGCGCGCTGTCAGCTTCCAGGACCAGGTGACCTTGTTCGACAGGCTGGATCTGATTGCCGGCGGCCGCTGGGACTGGAGCAATGCCGGTAGCGGATCATGTGCATTGAGCGGCGGCGCGACGGGCTGTCCGCCGTCCACGCCGATGGACGCCAAGGCGTTCGACGTCTTCAAGCCCCGCGCCGGCATTAACTTCCGGGTCACGCCGGAGGTCGCCCTGTTCACCAGCTATTCGGAATCGTTCGGTCCCATTGTCGGATTTGGGAGGCTTTTGGATGGCTCCTTGCCCGATCCGACTGAAGCCAGGCAATACGAGGCTGGCGCGAAGTTTCAAACGTCTGATGGCCGCCTCAACGCTACGGTGGCCACATACGATCTGACCAGAACCAACATCGTAACGCCCATACCGGGGAACCCGACTTTTGTTAATCAGATTGGCGAGGCACGCTCACGTGGCGTCGAGGTGGACGTCGCCGGACATCTGACGGAACGCCTTCAGGTGATGGCCAACTATGCCTACACCGATGCGCGCATCACCAAGGACACGACGCCCACCGGCGATCCGGGCAACGTCGGGCATAGACTGTACAACATCCCCCTTCACCAGGGCGGCATCTGGCTTCAGTACAGTCTGCCGTCGGGGTGGCGATTTGGCGCGGGCGCTTTCGCGGCAAACAACCGAGGGGGCAACAACGAGAACACGTTCAAGATCGGCGACTACATTCGTGTCGACACCAACGTATCCTATAGCTGGGATACCGGCTTCGGAAAGGCGACGGCGCAGTTCAACGTCACCAACCTGTTCGATGAAAGGTACTACGCAAGCGCCACGTATACGCCGGGAGTACTGCCTGCGCCGGGGCGCACCTTCATCGCCCGGTTGAGGTTCGAGCACTGAACGAGGACTCTGCGACCGGAGCGCGCGCCGGACCAGCGTGCGCGTTCGCCGCTCACAGATTGCCATGAATGGGTTCGCGATGCGCAGACGCTTCTGGGTGTTGGTCCATCGATACGTCGGCCTCTATCTTGCGTTCTTTCTCGTTATCGCCGGTACGACCGGAAGTCTTCTGGCTTTTTTAACGAGTTGAACGGCTGGCTTCAGCTCGATTTGATGCATGCCGAAGCCGATGGGCGCGACATGATCGATCCGTTCGAGTTGCGGGAGCGCGCGCTCCTGCACGCGCCGGGCGTCTTTATCGACAGTGTCGATCTGACACGAACGCCCGAGCATAGCTATGTGGCTTGGGTGCGCCACCGTGCCGAGCGAGAGCCGGATGACACGCCGTTCAGTGTTATCATTCTGGACCCCGTATTCAGGGCGGGAGCTGGCGCGCCGCATGCGGGGAAATTCCTGGCCGCCGACAGCCGAGGCGATCATGGAGTTCGTCTATGCCCTGCATTATCGATTGTTGCTGAACCAGATCGGAATCTGGCTATTCGGAATCGCGGCTCTGATATGGACGGCGGCTTGACGGAGATCAGGCAATGCTCGATCTTTTTCATTGGCAGTTCATCATGAGTGAAACAGGGTCAATGACATCGAAACTCTTCTGCGTTGCGGTCGCCTGTGCTTTGCTGGCAACCGCGAGAGCCGCCTCGGCGGAGGATTTCAAAGCAGGTGATATTGTGATTTCGCGCCCGTGGTCGCGAGCGACGCCGGCGGGAGCGCAAGTCGGCGCTGGCTATCTCGTCGTTGAAAACCGTGGGAGCTTGCCTGACCGCTTTCTCGGTGGCTCGGTGGAGGCTGCAACGGGTTTCGAGCTTCACGATATCGTGCTCGAGGGCGGCATCATGAAAATGCGTCAGCTGACGGGCATCGATCTGCCACCAGGAAGTTCCATTGAGGCAAAGCCGGGCGGACTTCACATCATGTTCGTGGGCCTCTTGCATCCGCTGGCTGCGGAAGAGAAGGTTCGAGGTGCCTTGCAGTTCGAGCACGCTGGTAGAATCGAGGTAAAATTCAAGGTAATCGGGATGGGAGCGCGGCCGCCGGGCGGCGGCGATTGAGGAAACTCATTTGGCAGGCTCGATAACTTTGATATCTCGAATTGTATAGGTCTTACCTTCGAGTTGGAATTCGACCTTGTCGCCCGGCTTCACGTGATCGCTCAATGTGCGCGGATCGACCTGGAACAGCATTTCCATCGCTGGCATTAAGCCCTCGATTTTTTGGTGGTTGATCGTCAGCGAGCCGGTCGCCGGATTGATCGCCGTCACAACTCCAACCCCTCGATAAAAGCCATTCGACGGTTCTTGAGCCTGAACCAGCAAGAGCTGTGTGTGCGGAACCCCGGCGACCGGATGGTCTCCAGGAAAGAAAGCTTCAACCCTCTCGAGATGGAGGGTCATCACCGTGGTCGCGGCTACGACTGCGCACCTGAAGATAAGTTTTCTCACGACATATTCCGTTCTCAGGCATGGGCGTCCGCGCACGCGCGTTCGCGGGCCACAGAGACTTACATGAGAAACGCCGGTTTGGGAAAGTGGCGGGTCCGCCGGTCGTCTCGCACCCTATCGCGTCCGCTTGATGTGAGGCGGTCGGGATTATACTGTCGTAAGGTTCCAAGATGGTATCGATTCAATCAGCGAGGAGATAATCATGCACCGTCGTGAATTCGTGGCTACCATGGGGACTGCGGCAGCAGTTTTATCGGCGGCGCAGGCCTTCGCCGTCCCCGCAAGTGCGGCGCCAGCCGAATCGATGCATCCCACGAAATACAAAGCTCTCGAGGAGGCGACCAATCATTGCGTCTCCAAGGGAGAGGCGTGCATGCGGCATTGCCTCGGCATGTTGAGCATGAAGGACACGAGCATGGCCGGTTGTACGAACGCGACCTATCAGATGATGGCCGCATGCGGCGCATTGCGGACGCTGGCAGCCGTCAACTCGTCCTACGTTCCCGCTCTTGCCAAGGTCATTGCGCAGGTGTGCGTGGACTGTCAGAAGGAATGCGAGAAATTTCCGGATGTGGCAGAATGCAAGGCGTGCGGCGACTCTTGCAAGACCTGCGCCGAGGAATGTCGCAAGATTTCCGCTTAACGTCTTCCAGCCTGTCGGCGCGCGGGAGGTTGTGCAAGTCCGGGCAGGATGGTTAGACATGGCGAAAGATACCACCGGCCGGCTGCACGTGACCGTCAAGACCGGCGGTAAACGAAAGCTGTCGTCCAAGCTCTGGCTGGAGCGGCAGCTCAACGATCCCTATGTGGCGCAGGCGAAGCGTGAAGGCTGGCGTTCCCGCGCGGCCTTCAAGCTGATCGAAATGGACGACAAGTATCATTTCCTGAAACCCGGGCTGGCGGTGGTCGATCTCGGCGCGGCGCCCGGCGGCTGGAGCCAGGTGGCTGCAAAGCGTGTCGGTGTCGCCGAAGGCAAAGGTAAAGTGATTGCCATCGATCTTTTGGAGATGCCGGAGATCGTCGGCGTGACGTTTGCCCGGCTCGATTTCCTTGACAACAGTGCCCCCGACAAGCTGCTCGCGATGATGGACGGGGGCGCGGATATTGTGCTTTCCGATATGGCCGCCAACACTACCGGCCATCGCAAGACGGACCAGCTCCGGATCGTAGGTCTCGTCGAGAGCGCGGCGGCATTTGCGGTCGACGTGCTGCGGCCCGGCGGGACGTTTATTGCAAAAGTCTTCCAGAGCGGGGCGGACGCCGGTCTGCTTTCGCAGCTCAAACGCGACTTTCATACGGTCCGGCATGTGAAGCCCGCTGCGAGCCGGCAGGATTCATCGGAACGCTATGTCGTGGCGACAGGCTTTCGCGGGCGGCCGCCTATGACGGCCGCTAATCGAGCTTAAAGCGGGTCAGAACCGCAAACCTGTTGTGCTTCAGCTCAGCTTCTGATCGCGGGCGGTAACTGTTTCGCGAGAGGTTTCCTCCTCAGCCTCGGATTCCCGGGTAGGATCGGAAATGACCACCATGCGCCGACCGGAAACCTGATGGCCGGAATCGGCGGGCATCCGCACGAAATAAAAAGTGGACATCGCTGAAAGCACGGAGACGACGAGAAATCCAGAGCCGAAATCGGCTGCTGTCAATTCCGTGCTGTGATGGTACAGCATCGTGGCTTCAACCGAGAACGCGCCGATGGCGACGCCCGTCGAAATCGCCAGTTGCTGACTGACGCTGGCGAGCGTGGTCGCGCGGCTCATTCGTTCCGGCTCGACGTCCGCATAGGCGAGGGCGTTGATCGCGGTAAACTGCAACGAGCGGAAGAAACCGCCGACGACCAGAATGATCATGATCAGCAGCAGCGGCGTCGTGATAGTGAACAGCGCGCAGGCGGCGAGGAAGACGGAACTGACGACCGCGTTGACAGTCATGATGTTGCGGAAGCCGAAGGCGCGGATGATGCGGGCGGCGAGTGTCTTCATGCCCATGGCGCCGACCGCCGATGAAAATGTCACGAGCCCAGAGCCGAACGGCGACAGGCCGAAGCCAACCTGCATCAGAAGCGGCAGCAGGAACGGTAGCGCGCCGACGCCGACGCGAAACAGGAACCCGCCATACATGCTGGCCCGGAACGTCGGCAGGCGCAGCAGAGTGAGATCCAGCACCGGGGAGTCGGTGCGTCTTGCGTGCATCATATAGGCCGCCATCGAGACCGACCCGACCCCGATCAACGCAGCTACAACCGTCCATGGCAGGAGGTTGAGACCGGCGACTGAAAGCCCGAAGGCGATGCCGCCGACCCCCACGCCCGCCAGCACCATTCCGTAAAGGTCGAAGCGTTCGGGATTGTCGCTGCGGATCGGGTCGATGTAGCGCTGCGCCATGAAGATACCGACCAGGCCGACCGGAATGTTGATCAGAAAAATCCAATGCCATGAGAAATAGGTGGTGATGAAGCCGCCCAGCGGCGGACCGATCACCGGCCCGATCAGGGCGGGCACCGTCACCCATGCCATCGCGTTGACGAGCGCGCTCTTGTCGATCGAACGCAGCAGCACCAGCCGGCCGACCGGCGTCATCATTGCACCGCCCAGCCCTTGCAGGGTCCGGGCGATCACAAAATCCGTCACCGATGAGGATAGCGCGCAGCCGATTGAGCCGATCATGAACACCACGATGGCCGCGCTGAAGACGGAGCGCGCACCGAACCGGTCCGCGGTCCAGCCGCTTGCCGGAATAAATACTGCCAGCGACAGAAGGTAGGACGTGATCGCGAGCTTCAGGGTCAGCGGGCTGGTGCCGATGTCGGCGGCGACCGCCGGCAGCGATGTCGCGATCACCGTCGAGTCCATGTTTTCCATGAACAGGGCGGCGGCGACGATCAGCGGAATTAACTGCTGTTTTTTCAATGACATAGCGGTTTATCTCGGGAGCCGTAACTACCGTAAACGGCACGATTTGGTAGGAATTTGCACCCGTTTCCGGGCAGAATCCGGGAAATTTCAAAGGCACGAGATAACGAACTCTAAGTGAAAGCAGCTCTTCGAGAGCATCGCGTTTTTGGATCAGTGTGTATCCCGACGCGAAAATAATGCTGTTGCGTTATGCCTTGCCTTTCATGTCCGACATCCACCACTACCAACTAAGTCACTTCCGAAAATCCTAAAAATTTTCGCGTGGATATATAGGAACAGTGCGCGTTGAGTTTCCCCCGTACGTGCATTGCGGTGATCGTTAGGTTGCGACTGTGTTGCGATTTGTAGCAGAGGGTGCAGCTTCGATATACCTGCGCACGACTGATACCCGTCCGAGGTCAGAATGTTAGATCGACGCCTTCTCTATGCAGCTCATAGAATTTCGCTTATGCACTTCGGCCCGGATGGCTCTCCGAAGGAGGTGCATGGCACCTGCTTTTTCGTGAAGTCAGACGCAGGACTATACGGTGTCACAAATAGGCATAATCTCGACCTCGCCTTCAAAGACCAGAAATATGTCGGCTACAAGTTGGAACACTTCAAGATAGCCGGTTTCGCGGATAACGACCATTATTATGAAGGCGCGCCGACTGAGCCCATTCGCTTTGTTTTCCCAATAAATCAGTTCGAGGACGTAGCCGTCTTCGACTTGACCAACAAGCAGATGCATTATCGTCGGAAACGTAAGCAGGGAGAGGACATCAACGTCACGTTGGGAGCCCCTTCTGTTTTTGCCATCGACGCTTCAATGCTTGCCCACACGGATGACTTGAAGCGTATGTCCGCTGGCGCTCCCATCTTTATGCCGAGCTACTCGCTTCTCTATGACAGAAGCAGCGAGCGTCCGGTGATGCGGGGCGGTATCGTTTCAAGCGATCCCGATAGCGATTATCTCACTGACGGTCAGGAGCCAGCACGTAGAGTTTTGTATCAGGCGCAGTCTGCCGAGGGAGCTTCCGGTGCCCCCGTCTTCGCCCTAATGGACACCGAAGGAGTGCTTTTGGGCATCAATGCCGGGCAGCTTCTCCTTCCAAGCACACTGCCCTCTGGATTTTCTTATTGCTTCAAGGCGGCTTGTATTTGGGAGTGTGTTGAAAAATTGAGGTGTCAGGATTTGTCGGACCGCGCGGTAGGCGACTGAGTTTGCCGTTCTCATTGAGTATACTCTAGCGAGACACGAGCGCGAGACGCGATCTGTGTCTCACATGGGTATCTTTACAATTATGAGACGTTGTGCAATGAAGGGTCTAGACCCTAACGAGACAAGGATATCCGCATGACCGTTTTCGGATACGCACGCGTCAGCACCGCCGATCAAGACCTAACCGTACAGCAAGACGCGTTGAAGGCTGCCGGGTGTGAGACGATACGCGCAGAGAAGGTGAGCGGCTCGACCACCAAAGGGCGCACAGAGCTTGCAGTCCTGCGCGACTTCATGAGGAATGGTGACACACTAGTCGTAACACGGATTGATCGACTAGCTCGTTCAATAGGAGACCTACAGGACATTGTACGTTCCTTAAAAGAGCAAGGCGTCGCTCTACGCGCAACAGAACAGCCGATCGACACCAGCACCGCAGCAGGAAAAGCGTTCTTGGATATGCTCGGTGTGTTTGCTGAGTTTGAGACAAACTTGCGTAGGGAGCGACAACTAGAGGGGATTGCTCAGGCGAAAGTACGAGGTGTGTACAAGGGCCGGAAGCCTACAGTTGATGTTGCTAAAGTTCGCGAGTTGCAAGCAGCAGGCATGGGACCAACTGCGATTGCAGAGAAGCTACAGATTGGGCGTGCATCTGTGTATCGCGTTCTGAATACACGAACAGCGAGGAGACATAACACAGACGCTAACTCCGGCAACCAGAAGCGGAGCGCGGCAGAAATTGAGCGAGACGCAAAACTTGGGCTGATAGATTGAGGCTGCCCGTCATGGGCCTCAGAAGCCCGCTGATGGTAGCTGAAAATTCGTTGAGAACTTTGCTCCGCATCAAGCGAAAACGCACCGGTAGGCTGCAGTGACCGCCGTGCCCTGCAACAAACCCGCTCCCTATTAGGAAGACCGCACTCCCCGGGAAGAATGCGCGCGTGTTCGAGCCTAGGATGAAAGCCGCCCATCTTTGCATCCCGGCAACGGCTCTGCAAATATTTGAGACTTCGCCGGAATTTCCTTAGCCGTCCTAGTAATGCCCATGGCTTAGCGCAGCTACCATGGGTTTAATTCCTTGGGATACTAAACCAGTTATCTAATCTCCTTTCATGACCGGCATATTTCCCTAGCAGGCCAGATAGAGGGTTTGCCATGTCAGTATCATCATCTTCATCCTCCCATCGAACCCCTGCATTGATTACATCGAACTTTGTTTTCGCGACGACATCCGTACCAACTTCCGTACGAAACTCATCCTCCATGATCTTTTCAAGTTCGCACTTTAATGCGTGATGAACGATGAAGCTGTCATGTATTGGTAGACAGACGTAACCGCTAGATAAGAAGCGCAGCATAATACGATTAGCGATTTTTGCGTCTCTGTTCTGCAAACGTAAGCCATACCCTGTATTGAAAAAGTGCGCGATCGGTTCGTGCCTTAGTCTGATGAGCTTCACAAGCTGCGACCATGACATGCCGAACTGCTGCCCATCAAAGTCCGGTGTCGCTCTCGTTCCCTTTGATGCATTCACTAGTTTATTGAATGCAATCTTTACAATGTGTCTAGGTACGTTGGGTTTGCCAATATCGTAAGGATCAACACCCGGATCGAGCTTCACACCAGCCTCTGCGTACAATAAAGCAGGGTGCATCCCCGAGTAATCGATCTCGACGATATGTTTTCCGTTGATTGTTATATGTGCACGGTATTCCTTAGGTATGGTCTGCCACCAACCTCCGTAGAAACGTCCGCCTTGGCCCCAATCGTTGTTGTTGAAAATTCTCCGTAGGCGCTTTGCAGTCAGATCAAGACGCGCTGGCTTATTTTCGTCCTTTCGATGCTTGCCGAGCATTCTTGCATTTAGGTCCCCCATTTGACTGTCCGGTATAAATAGATCGAGCCAATGCGATGCGAGTGCTGCATTGATCTGGTTGAGATCAGAACGCATTTTCCTCGTCGTACTATTGTCCCTATATTCAACGTCACCCTTGCCATCACGCAAAACGATGACTTCGCTCGCATCTGGACGATGGTTTAACTTTGCTAATGTCAACGCGCCCGGTCCAGTCAGTAAATCGATTAGCTTTTGCGTCGCGCGTATTCGAGTAACGCGACCAATTCCGGTGCGCGGATCATGAAATCCCTTGAGAACTTTCTCTGCATATTCAAGCGCGAGGAGACCACGAAGTACCGAGACGAGTGCGTCATATCTAAGGAACAGCGCATCATACCGCGTGCGTCTAGCAAAACTTCTCTTGCCAAGGGCTACTCCAACCGCAGAGATTGGGTCGGATTGCCAAGCAACGTACAAGTCAAGAATGAGAGCTCTTACTGTGTCACTGAACCGATTGGCGTTAGCTCGCGAGCGTGCCCGGCTCCGTTTCTCGAGCAAGCCAATCTCGCTCACCAGATCGGCGAGGCATACCCGCAGTTCCGGGTGATCGGACCATCGGTGCACGTCCAGCGGTCTGGATAGCACCCCGGGCCGCCTCTCAGGTCTTTCTGCGCTGCGTTGGCGTATTCGCGCGCGTATCTGTTTTTTTGCCATTCTTAGTGGAAACCTCGCGACGTCTCAGTTCGTTTTCTACAGCCCTCCGCACGAACTCTGTGCGGTCTTCTTCCGGCGCTAGGACGTCGGCTATGCGGTCAAACGTCCCATCAGCGAACCGGGCTTGCATGTCTTCGCTCCATCGTTTTTTGCGTCCCATCTCTGAAGTGCCGCTGCGAGTCTGAATTTATTTCTCATATGAGTTATTGACCAAATAAATCATACTAGTTATAGCCGATTCTCAGAGCAGGCTAATGCTGTAGCCATCCTAAGGCGCAACCGATGTTGAAACTCGTGAGGCGGCACGGCTCGCCGTACTGGTATTTACGCGGCACCGTCAGGGGCATCAGCGTGGACGAAAGCACTAAGATTGCTATCCGAGAGCGCAGGCTCGCGGAAGAGTACAAGACGACCAGAGAGAAAGACCTGCTCGAAGAGAGCATCCATGGTAAGCGCGTAACTGCGCTCTTCTCTCAGGCTGCACTTAGCTACATCGAAAACGGTGGCTGCAAGAGCTACCGATTAGCCGACATACTAGCGCACTTTGGTACAACGAAGCTGTCTAAGATAGGCGCAGAGGAAATTCATGCAGGTGCTAAGACTTTGTTCCCCGGAATGCAGCCAGCGTCTCGCCGTACGCACTACTATACACCGATGTCTGCGATCCTGTCGCACGCTGTGGCACTAGACTGGTGCAACAAGGTTACGTTCGAGTGGCCTGCCACGAACGATGGTGTAATACGCTGGCTCACTAAGGAGGAAGCGCACAGGTTCATAGATCAAGGGCGACACATAAAGCCTCTGCTCATGTTCCTGTTCTATACTGGTGCTCGTATCGGTGAGGCTATGGGTTTGCAGTTGCAGGACTTAGACCTAAAGCGCAGGCATGTGCAGTTCATTGATACGAAGAACGGTACGGACCGTGGCGTGCCTCTGCATCCGTTAGTGGTAGATGCTCTATATGAAATGCTATCAGCGCGACGGCTTAACGGCGGTGATGTATTCCGTCGAGTTGACGGCGCTGAGTATCCGAAGGACACGCGGCCTAGTGACAGGATCAAGACCGTGTTTAAGCGGGCCGGTAAGCGGGCCGGTATCGAGAAATTCAGGATACACGACACGCGCCACACATGGGCAACGTGGCACTATCAGAAGAACCGCGACCTCGGCGCGCTACAGCGGCTCGGTGGCTGGAAGACGCTTGATATGGTCATGCGGTACGCTCACACGAACGTTGACGAACTTAGCGATACCATCGACCGGCTTTAACAACACGGGAAAAATCCGGGAAATTAAAGCAGCAGTGTAAATAACCTTTGTGCCGCAATGACTTCTATCCGCTCTCCTTGTTTTCCATGAACAGGGCGGCGGCGACGATCAGCGGGATCAGGCGTTCTTTGTTCATGCAAGTGCTGAGGGCAAGCGGATGGGAGGCGGGCTGTAGCACCGATTTGGGCCGGCGCGCTATTGCGGAGCGGCCAAGCGTTCCTAAATCCTTGGTGTGTTTGGGAGGGCCAACGATGATCTATGTGCTCGCTGCCTTGCTGCCGCCGCTCGGACTGCTGTTCAACGGTCAGCCATTCTCGGCAATCCTGAACGTGGTCGTGATCGTGTTTTGCGTCATTTTCGGGTGGATTTTCCCCGTCCTTTTCCTGGTGCCGTCAGCGCACGCCGTGATTGCTGTCTACATGAAGCGGGAGGATCGCCGGCACCGTGAGGTGGTCGACGCGATCCGGGAGCATGGGCCGCCTCCGAACTATCCGCGTTGAACGGACGGGAAAAGCCCCTGCATGGCAGCCAGACGCTTTGATTCCCGGGATTGCCGTGCTATCGACCACCGCCAATCCATTCGATGGAACTTAATTCGTCGGCGACGCTAGGGCGTCGCCGACCGGCCATTCCATCCTGATGGGTTTCGCGGCGACCGCGCCGCCCAATGGAGTTGGCGATGGCGCTTGGAAACGGATTTCGGGATATCAAAGAAGCCTACACGTTCGACGACGTCCTGCTCAAACCCGGTGCGTCCGACATCCTGCCCTCCGAAGCCGATATCAGCTCCCGCGTTACCCGCGCCATTCCGCTCAACATCCCGATCATGGCCTCCGCCATGGATACCGTTACGGAGGCGCGCATGGCGATCGCGATGGCGCAGGCCGGAGGCCTGGGTGTCATCCATCGCAATTTCGATGCGGAAGGCCAGGCCGCGCAAGTGCGGCAGGTGAAGAAATTCGAGTCCGGCATGGTGGTCAATCCACTGACGATCGGTCCGGACGCGATGCTGTCCGACGCGCTGGCCCTGATGAGCGATCACGGCTTTTCAGGCATTCCGGTGACGACCGGCGGCAGCGGGGCCTCTCCGGGCAAGCTTGTCGGCATTCTCACCAACCGTGACGTCCGCTTCGCGACTGACCCGCGGCAGAAAGTTTCCGAACTGATGACGCACGAAAACCTCGTGACGGTGCGTGAGGGCGTCAGCGAGGAAGAAGCCAAGCGGATGTTGCACCAGCATCGCATCGAGAAACTACTGGTCGTCGACGAGCAGTACCGCTGCGTCGGTCTCATCACCGTCAAGGACATGGAAAAAGCGGTGGCGCATCCGCTGGCTAGCAAGGACGCGCAAGGCCGGCTGCGGGTCGCTGCGGCAACCACGGTCGGCGAAGGCGGTTTCGAACGCACCGAGCGACTGATCGATGCCGGCGTTGATCTGATCGTCGTGGACACCGCGCATGGTCACTCCAGCCGCGTGCTGGAAGCGGTCAACCGCATCAAGCGGCTGTCGAACGCTGTACAGGTCATCGCGGGCAACATCGCCACGACGGAAGGCGCGCAGGCGCTGATCGATTCCGGTGCCGACGCCATCAAGGTCGGCATCGGTCCGGGCTCGATTTGTACCACCCGTATCGTTGCCGGCGTCGGCGTGCCGCAACTCAGCGCCATCATGGATGCGGTCGAGGCGGCGAGTAAGGCCGACGTGCCGGTGATCGCCGACGGGGGCGTCAAGTATTCCGGCGATCTCGCCAAGGCGCTCGCCGCCGGTGCGGACATCGTCATGGTCGGCTCCCTGCTGGCGGGCACCGACGAAACGCCCGGCGAGGTGTACCTGTGGCAGGGTCGCTCCTATAAGGCCTATCGCGGCATGGGTTCGGTGGGAGCGATGTCGCGGGGATCAGCGGACCGCTATTTCCAGCAGGACATCAAGGATACGCTGAAGCTCGTTCCGGAAGGCATTGAGGGACAGGTGCCTTATAAGGGACCCGTCGGCAACGTCATGCACCAGCTTGCTGGCGGCCTGCGCGCGGCTATGGGGTATGTCGGCGCGCGCAACATCGCCGAATTTCATGGCAAGGCGCGTTTCGTCCGCATCACCGGCGCGGGCTTGCGCGAAAGCCACGTCCACGATGTCACGATCACGCGCGAAAGCCCGAACTATCCAGGCGGCAGCTAGCATCCTCAATCGAAAGTTTACGCGCAGCACTCGCAAAATGAAACGAACTCGCGCCTTGGTGAGGGTAAATCGCCCAAATTGAGCCGCACAGCGGCGCGAAAACGGGTTACTGTGTACTGCCGAGATTTCCTGCCCGGGGATAGCGCTTTCGTTGCGCCGTTTTCCGGAAATGACATTAACGGACCATCACAAGAGAATCTAAGAACATGGTCGATTGGACAGACGACAGAATTGGGGAGCTCTCAGATTCCGGTCTCAAAAACCTGCTGGCGAATGCAGAGCGGAAATCGGTCGATGATCTTGTCGCGCGATGCCAGGCGGAGCTCGAAAAACGAAATGCCCTGAAGCCGCGGAAGGCTGCAAAAGCGCGCACCGGTCTGAAGGATTTTGAGCACGAGATGTCGTCGCAGCTTGCTGCCATCGGCCGGCGAATGGCGGAGAAATACGATCTGTCGGAAGAAACCGCGAAGGCGAAGTCAGCCGGCGTCAAGGGCTTCCGGGCGCACAAGCTGGTTGGTGGCGATGGCTTGGCCAAGCTCGGTGGATTGCAGCGCGCGGGATTCGTCGCGGTCGATCGCTACATCTCCTATCGGCGCGGCAACGATATCGTCTCCCTCGGTGTGTTCCTGCCCAAGAATCAGGACATGTCGGAACACAAGTTCTTCGTGATCGCGCCGCAGGCGATGCTCGACGGTGGCGCGCCGGTTGATGCCATCCGCGACAACCACGGCCAGAAGCAGTCCGCCGACGGCGCGCTCATGTTCGATGATCTGGAAGCCGCCGCTGCTGCTTTCGACAAGGTTCTGGCCACGATTGCGGCCTGAGTTTATCCCGTCCTTGCCAAGTCGCGGCGCAATCCAGAGGCAACGAGATGTCTGTTCAAGCGGTGCTTTTGCCCGTTTTCGTGTTGGTCGGGCTGGCGTTCGCCTTGCTGATGGGAATGGCCGTTGCACGGACGAGGTCTTTGAGGTTGGGGGAGACCCGGTTCGAAGATATCGCGCTGCGCGAGCCGAACTGGTCCGCACGCCCCACGCAGATTGCAAACTGCTTCAGCAACCAGTTCGAAATACCAGTACTGTTTTACATCCTGATCGCGTTGGCGCTACCGCTTCGTCACGCCGATCTTGTCATCGTGGTGTTGTCGTGGGTATTCGTCATCACCCGGTTCGTGCATGCCGGCATCTTCGTGACCTCGAACAATGTGCCACAGCGGGGATTGGCGTGGTTCGTGGGCGTGGTGGTGCTGCTGGTCATGTGGATTTATTTCGCGCTCCGCATGATGCTCGTGTAGGCGTCGCCGCCAAGATCGGAAGTCGACCATGACACCCGCCGCGCGGCTCTCCGCAGCAATCGAAGTGATTGAAGCTATCGACAACCAGCGGGTACCGGCCGCGAAGGCGCTCAAGGAGTGGGGCACCGCACACCGCTTCGCGGGCTCCGGTGATCGTGCCGCAGTCTCCGGACTGGTCTACGACATGTTGCGTCGTCAGGCTTCCAGCGCCTGGATCATGGATGACGACACCCCACGCGGCCGTCTGTTCGGAATGTTGAGGCTGGAGCGCGGCATGAATACCGACGCTATCGCGTCGCTATGCGACGGCAGCCGTTTTGCGCCCGGACCGCTGACCGATGGGGAGCGGCAGGCGTTGACCTCGCGCTCGCTGCTGGACGCGCCCGCCCATGTCGCTGGCGACTATCCGGAATGGCTCGACCCTTACTTAATCGAGGCGTTCGGCGACGATCGCGCGGCGGAGACGGCCGCGATGGCGCGCCGCGCGCCGCTGGATTTGCGGGTCAACACGCTGAAAGCAAAACGCGAGAAGGTTTTGGGATCGCTGCGACATCTCGGCGTGACGGCGACGCCGTGGTCGCCGTTCGGCTTGAGAATCATGCTGGGCGCAGATGCGCGCAATCCCGGCATTCAGGCCGAGGAAGAATTCGTCAAGGGTGCCGTCGAGGTGCAGGACGAGGGTTCACAAATCGCGGCGCTGCTGTCCGGAGCCAAGCCGGGCGAGCAGGTGATTGATCTCTGCGCCGGCGCTGGTGGCAAGACGCTGACGCTGGCCGCCATGATGCAGGGCAGGGGCCGTCTTATCGCGACCGATCGCGACAAGCGGCAGCTTGCGCCGATCCATGAGCGGCTGTCCCGCGCTGGGGTGCATAACGCAGAGGTCCGGACCCCGAAAGGGGAAGCCGAACCGTTGTCCGATATCAGGGAGTCGGCCGATCTGGTGCTGATCGATGCGCCCTGCACTGGGACTGGCACCTGGCGGCGCAATCCCGACGCGAAATGGCGGATGCGGCCCGGTGCGCTCGACATACGTTTGAAGGATCAGGCCGAAGCACTTGATCGGGCAGTCGCTTTTGTCAAACCGGGCGGACGTATCGCTTACGTCACTTGTTCGGTATTGCCGCAGGAAAATGGCGAGCAAATCCTTAAGTTTATCGACCGGCATTCAGATTTTAGGGTGATACCGCCGTCGCAGACCGCGTCCGTGTTGTGGGACATGACAGACGATTTTCTCGCAGCGGTTTATTTGTCGGACGAGGGGCTTCTGATGACACCGCGGCGGACGGGAACGGACGGGTTTTTCGTTTCGGTGATGCGGCGACAGGGATAGGGAGCGCGCCACCCCCCTGGTCGCATGGGGAGAGGCGGAAGCGTGTGTGTTCTCTTCCTTTCCCCGTTGCGACCCCGCAGCCGCTCGCGTATTTGCTTGCCATGATAGGCAGTTCATCCGCGCTTCCGTCCGCCGAGCATTCCCCTCACGCGATCTCCGCGCACGACAAGATTCTCATCATCGATTTCGGTTCTCAGGTCACGCAGCTGATCGCGCGGCGTGTGCGGGAGGAGGGCGTCTATTCTGAAATCGTACCCTTCCAGAAGGCAGAAGCAGCCTTTCTTGAGATGAAGCCGAAGGCGGTGATCCTGTCCGGTGGGCCGGCCTCAGTGCTCGACAAGGAGGCGCCCGCGGCACCGATGGCGATTTTCAAGGCCGGTGTGCCCGTACTCGGCATCTGTTATGGCGAGCAGACAATGGCCCGACAGCTCGGCGGCACGGTCGAGGCCGGCCATCATCGCGAATTCGGCCGCGCTGTCATCGAGGTCACCGATGCCTGCGTGCTGTTCGACGGCGTCTGGGAGAAGGGCGGCACACACGATGTCTGGATGAGCCATGGCGACCGGGTAACAAAGCTGCCCGAGGGCTTCCGGGCCGTGGCGAAAGCGCCGGGCTCGCCGATCGCGGTGATCGCCGACGACGCGCGCAAGTTCTACGCGATGCAGTTCCATCCCGAGGTGGTGCATACCCCCGACGGGGCAAAACTGATCCGCAATTTCGTCCGCAAGGTCGCCGGGTTGAAAGGCGACTGGACCATGCGCGCGTTCCGCGAGGAGGCGATCGAAAAGATCAGGGCGCAGGTCGGCAAGGGGCGGGTGATCTGCGGCCTGTCCGGCGGTGTCGACTCCTCGGTAGCGGCGATCCTGATCCATGAGGCGATCGGCGATCAGCTCACTTGCGTGTTCGTCGACCACGGCATGCTACGCAAGGACGAGGGCAAGACGGTGGTGGATCTGTTCCGCCATCACTACAACATTCCGCTGGTCCATGTTGATGCGTCGAAGAAATTCTTGGGTGAGCTTGCTGGCGTTACCGATCCGGAAGCGAAGCGTAAAACCATCGGCCGTCTCTTCATCGACGTGTTCGAGGCGGAAGCAAAAAAGATCGCAGCCTTGGGAAAAGGATCGGCTGACTTCCTGGCCCAGGGCACACTTTATCCCGATGTGATCGAGAGCGTGTCGTTCACCGGCGGCCCTTCGGTAACGATCAAGTCGCACCACAATGTCGGCGGCCTGCCGGCCCGCATGAACATGAAACTGGTCGAGCCGCTGCGCGAGCTGTTCAAGGATGAAGTGCGCGTACTGGGGCGCGAACTGGGGTTACCGGAGATTTTCGTCGGCCGTCATCCGTTCCCGGGGCCGGGTCTCGCGATCCGTTGCCCCGGTGAGATCACCCGCGAAAAGCTCGATATCCTGCGCGAGGCCGACGCCGTCTATATCGACCAGATCCGCAAGGCCGGGCTTTATGACAAGATTTGGCAGGCGTTCGCCGTGTTGCTGCCGGTGAAGACGGTCGGAGTGATGGGCGACGGCCGGACCTATGACTATGTCGTTGGCCTGCGCGCCGTGACGTCGACCGACGGTATGACCGCGGACTTCTATCCGTTCGACATGCAATTCCTCGGTGCGACCGCGACAAGGATCATCAATGAGGTCAAGGGCGTGAATCGCGTGGTGTATGACGTGACGTCAAAGCCGCCCGGCACAATCGAGTGGGAGTGATTCACGTCTGGCAAGGATTGTCAGACCTCGTGATCCCGCTGCTTCAAGGTGAAGGATCGTGGAGCGCTGGCGACCGCGCTCAAGCCGGTTTACGGCCCTTTCTTCCCTACCGATCAATCAAGACTGCCTGTTGCCATGGGCTTGGCGCTTTGTCGGTACGGTGAATGCAGCCTGTCCAGCAGCAAGGGCGTTTGTTGCCCTCCAACAGTTCGTCACAGGCCCGTTCGATGCGACGCTGGCGCGTCTTTGGTTGTTTTGCATCATCCACCCAGCAGATGAACTCATTCCGACCGAGCGGCGTCAGGCTTTCCCATAACACAAAGACTTTTGGATCCGATCGCAACGCTGCTTGAAGGTCGTCACGTGCTTCGTGGACAGTGCCATGTGGGAAAGTGTTCGCCATGCAACCTCCAACGGTGCGGCTGGCCGCCTGGTTCATCCGCTCCAATAGAATGGCAGCTTCCGAGGTGGTTGCTGGACGATAGAATGTCCACGGTAAAGTCTTCCCCCGACCTCGGTCGATCCGCGGCATGTGGCGGGGTGCCTCGCCCCCTGTTGTTGCGTCTGCTCCGGTTTTCCTGCCGGGGCGCTGATTGTCCATCGCCGGCTCGGTCAGGAAGGCTGACCTGTCGTGGAAAAATCGCAGCCTGATATTGAGGCGGCGCGGGCAGTAATAGCCGGGCGACGAAGGTATCTGCTACAAGGTGCGGTTATTTGTCGTACTTGATATTTCAAATGTAAAGTAAGATACATTACGAATGTAAAATAGGGTACATTGAGCCGGGAGAGCGAGCCTGATCACCTCCACGCAAATGCGTGCTGCCCGCGCCTTACTCGGCACCGACCAGAAGCAACTGGTCGAGATGTCCACGGTGTCGCAGCCGATGATCGAGCGGATGGAGGCCAGCGAGGGGATCGTGCATTGGGTCGTCCACACGCTCACCAAAATCGTCGAGAACGCGAGAAGCGAGGGGACGGATGCAGAGCCCGCTTCACGCACCCAGACTCCCCACCAGGCGATAACACATTCTAACCAAAAGCAAAAATTACCGGACGGCAGCTGCCTGCCCCCGGATGATCCCTCCATTCATCAAGCGGCATAAAATAAGGGATGGCTATGACTGCGCGATCGGTTGAACCGACCTTTGTTGAAGCATTTACACCCAAGCTCGTCACGGTCCTCCGGGAAGGCTACCACTTTAGGGATTTCCGCGCAGACGTTCTCGCCGGGCTGACCGTCGCCATCGTGGCGGTGCCGCTTTCCATGGCGATCGCCATCGCCTCCGGCGTGACTCCGGACCGTGGCTTGTACACTGCGATCATCGGCGGATTCATCGTCTCGTTTCTTGGCGGCAGCCGATTTCAGATCGGCGGCCCTGCGGGCGCGTTCATCGTCCTTGTCGCCACGACCGTCGCGCTTCACGGCGTGGAAGGACTGCTCCTTGCCACCGTGATTGCGGGCGTCGTCCAGCTTGTGGTGGGACTGCTGAGGCTCGGGACCTTCATCAAATATATTCCGTTTCCGGTGACGATTGGGTTCACGGCGGGTATCTCCGTGATCATCTTCGCCAGCCAACTCACCGAATTACTCGGTCTCACTCTTGCGGGCAAAGAGCCTGGGGAGCTGATTCACAAGCTGGCAGCCATTAGCGCGGCATTGCCGACCATAAACGCGGCGGCGGTGGCCGTCTCCGTACCGACGATCGCGTTGATCGTCGCGATACGTTACTTCCGTCCCTACTGGCCTGCGATGCTGATGTCGGTCGGTGTTGCCTCGGTTGCGGTTTGGTTGCTCGGCCTGCCGGTAGAGACCATCGGCACCCGTTTCGGTGGCATTCCCCAAACGCTGCCAGCACCCATGCTCCCCGTGATCTCGCTGGAGAAGATCACTGAGGTGCTGCCCGCTGCCCTGTCATTCGCGCTGCTGGGGTCTATCGAGAGCCTGTTATCGGCGGTGGTGGCCGACTCCATGAGCGGAGAGCGACACCGTTCCAACTGCGAGCTTGTGGCGCAAGGTATAGCCAACATCGTTTCCCCGTTTTTTGGCGGCTTCTGTGTAACCGGCACGATCGCCCGCACAGCGACGAATGTGCGCTCCGGTGCGCACGGCCCGGTCGCGGGCATGCTGCATGCGGTGTTTTTGTTGCTGTTCATGCTCGTCGCCGCACCACTCGCTTCGTACATCCCGCTGGCCGCGCTCGGCGCCGTGCTGGCCGTGGTCGCGTGGAACATGGCCGAAAGGCACGCATTCGCAATGCTTCTGCGTGCCTCGCGCAGCGACGCGGTGGTATTAGTGGTTACGTTCTTGCTGGTGATCTTCAGTGGCCTCATCGAAGGCATTCTTGTCGGCTTCGGTATCGCGGCGCTCCTATTCCTGCATCGCATGGCGAAGATGGTGGAAGTCGAGAACGCGCGTTCGCTGACCGACGGGGACGAGTCGGTCAGGGTCAATGGCAATGGCCGGAAAGCGTATGATGTCGCCCTCGCCACTGATCCCGATGTGGCCGTTCACCGGATTTCCGGGGCGTTCTTTTTCGGGGCGGCGGCGAATGTCGGCGCGGCGCTCGACAGTATTGGCGACCATCCGAAAGCCTACGTCATCGATTTCTCGGACGTGCCGGTGATCGATTCCTCCGGAGCTGCAGCGATTGAGGGCTTTGTGCACAAAACGCATCGCCGGCGAGCGCCCGTCTATATTACCGGAGCGTCTCCCGCGATCCGGCGCACGCTTCTGATCCATGGCGTGAAGCCGCCTTACGTGCGATTTCGCAGCGATCTGGCTGAGGGCGTCAAGGCCGCGCATAGCAGGGTCGCGCATAGCAGGGGCACGCATAGCAAGCTCGCGCAGAGCGGGGTAGCGCGGCGCGACGCGGCGGCGGAAGAGGAAGAGGAGGAGGCGCTGACGTGAGCAGCCTCCGGTGACAGGGACGGCATGTCCGCGCAGGTGATAAAAGGACAGGACGCGGCTAGGCTGCCCTAGCTGCGGACTGGCAGGATGTTTCGATCCTAACGCAAGATGCATCATTGTCGTCCCTACGGATCATTGTTGTCCTACCGGGAGGCGCTGCATCCATCACCCCACCGACGACATTCCGCCGATGTGTCTATAGTACGCAAAACACTCAGCATGGCGGATGCGGCTCCTTGCAGGGGCACGCGTCCGCACACCCGGCCCATGCTTTATCGACCAGCAGGTTCCGCACGCGCGACGATCTAGTGCTCTGGCATCTCTGAGATGGTGCCCGCTGCCGGACTCGAACCAGCGACCTGAGGTTTACAAAACCACTGCTCTACCAACTGAGCTAAGCGGGCGAAGAGGCGCTATTTAACGCAGTCTTCCGCTGACGGCTATGGGTTCTTATCCGATGGTAGTTGGAACATAGCTGTTGCGAGGTCTGCTGTGGCGGGCGTGGCAGCGGGTTTCTGGCCCTGTGCGCCAAGTGATCTTCTACCCTGTCGGGTAAATACGCTCATCGCTGTTCGTGACGGGGGATTCGTGTGTCCTACGGCTATCGGGATGAACAATCAGCCTAGGGAAATCGACTGCCTTCGTCGGTATGTAAAGCGTACTTGACATGTTGAGTGACTTGCGTGAGTGTAAAGCTAGCTTTACATGCGGACAATGGACCAGAACACATACACCAAGCTAGCGCGGAACATGATTCCCGCCGCGTTGAGCATGGCGACCTACGCAATCACCCTGATTATTTCGCTGCGTCTGCTTGCGCGGGGCACCGATGATAGAGCGGCGAGTATCGCAATCAGCCTCGGCTCGATGATTCCGGCGCTTCTGCTATGCATGCCCATCGTCGGAATCACACGCAGATCGGATGAGATGCAACGCAGGCTGCAACTGGAAGCTTTTGCTTTTGGTTTTGCAGGTACGACCCTCGCAACGTTCAGCTACGGCTTTCTGGAAAATGCCGGCTTCCCACGGTTGTCGGCCCTCACTGTTTGGCTGGTGCTGTGCGGCCTGTGGGCGTTCTTCTGGGCCACCTGAGCTACAGATGAACAACTGCATTCAGGAGCTTCGTACGCAACGCAATTGGTCACAGGCTGATTTGGCCGCTCGACTGGACGTTTCGCGTCAGACGATCAATGCACTCGAACGTGGACGATATGATCCAAGCCTGCCGCTGGCATTCAAAATCGCCCGCCTATTCAACCTGACCATCGAAGAGATATTTAGCGTGAGCGACTAACTCGTACGATGGGAGCAGGCGCGACCTGCGTTAACAATTCGATGGCGGGATTGTTCGCATTTGAACCTCGGCGCATCCCGAGACGTTAGGCTTACCGGAAGTTTCGGTGACAGCCTTAACCCTTGCCGGCGTTGGTTCGATTAGGGTTTGCCATAACCCGGAGTCCAGTGATGCGTATCGGACTTGTGCTGGCCATTTTGATCGGGACCTCATTGACGGCTCTGGCCGACAGCGGTCCGGTGTTTGTGATTCCCGGACGTCCCGGCGTTCCCATCATCATCAATGGTGTCGATGCGTCCTATGCCGTCGTCGAGGGCGATTGGGGACTTTCTCGGAGGATACAACCGCAGCCCACGGTGTACGGCGGACGCTACGTCTATGAACCGCATGTCGGTCATTATTATCCGAGTCTTGGCCGCGCGCCCGGTTACGGCCGCCTCGAAATCGAGCCGCCATCCAATCGCAAGCCACTGCGGCGAGCCGAAAGCTTTCATCAGTCGTGGTCGGCTCGTTCAAACCCGACGCCCGCGCAATCCGACATCCCGCAGATGCCGCCTCCGGTGATCCTCGCGCCCAAGATCGGACCCTCGGGTTTGCCTCCAAACTTTCGTTGAGATCAACACGACCCAAATCGAACAAAGAAAACAGCGGGAGAAAGTAGATGCGTCAAATGATTTCCGGGATGGTCGCGGCTGCGGCCATCGTGGCCGCAAGTGTTGCGCCCGCAATGGCATGTGGAGGGTTGTTCACGAGTGGATGCTCTCCATGCCTGTCGTACAGCCCCTGCGTATCGGGTTATTATCCAGGCTATTACGGTGGTTACGGCTTCGCTGGCTACGAGAGCCTGCCGTCTCCGACACAGTACTATTATGTCAATCAAGGGCCAGTGTTCAGCGGTCCCGGCAATTTCGCACCAGTGCCGACCTATCAGGAAAGTGCCGTTGCCGGATGGAATGCCTACAGTCGTCCTTACTTCTATCCTTACGACGGCGGTCGTTATGCCCACGCCATGCATCACTACTATGATGGCGCGCCCGCGACCGGCCCGGTCGTGTACAGCTATCGCTGGAATCGTACCCGGCATCACGGCCATGTTTCGCGCCATGGCGATCGCGCCGCTCTTCCGCGCGTGATTTATGGATCGGGACAACATCATGACTACCGTCATTCAGCGCGGTATCATGAGAACTGATCGGCGCGCCTGAAAAACAAACGCGTTCCCGCAATGCCCGGCGTCTTCGTGCCGTCAGTGCATGAGGCCGAGATGGCTGGCGCCGATATAAAGCGCCAGCACCGCGGCATTCGAGACGTTAAGGCTCTTGATGTGACCAGGCATGTCGAGGCGCGCGACCGCGCTGCATGTATCCCGCGTGAGCTGCCGCAGACCTTTGCCTTCGGCGCCGAGTACCAGAGCCAATGGTTGCCGCAACTGGATGGCGGCGAGATTCTCGCCACCGTCGCTGTCGAGGCCGACGGTCATGAAGCCGCGGTCGTTCAGTCGGGTCAGCGCCCGCGCCAGATTCTGCACCAGCACCAGCGGCACAACCTCCAGCGCGCCAGAGGCGGACTTTGCCAGCACGCCGGTGGCCTCGGGACTGTGGCGCGCCGTGGTGACGATCGCTTTCACCGCAAAAGCCGCGGCCGATCGCATGATCGCGCCGACATTGTGCGGGTCTGTGATCTGGTCAAGCACCAGCACGATGCCTTCCTGCGTCAGCGTCTCGATGTCAGGCGAGGGTAGGGGATCGGCTTCGGCGAGCAATCCCTGATGCACCGCGTCGGGGCCGAGGCGCTGATCGATGGCACTCGGACGCACGATTTCAGGCGTGATCCGGGTATTGATGTTTTCATGCGTGAGCCGCAGCGCGGCGTTTTCTGTAAGCAGCAATTTTCGGATACGGCGGCGGGGATTCGCCAGCGCGGCTGTCACCGTATGCCAGCCGTAAAGCACCGCTGGGCCATCGGGGCCGGTCTCGCGAGCTCTCCGCACCGAACCATGCCTTGGTGGGCCCTTCCGGTGGGAATCCTTGACGTGGCCACTCCCCGGCCGTGAACCCCTCCGGAATCGCGGTTCTCGATCACGATCGCTCATGCGTGTTTGTCTCGGGGGGGTGGGATCTATCGAGAAAATCGTAGCAATCGGAGATTTGAGAATGGTGAACTTGGGAATGGTGGGGGAGGTAGGACTCGAACCTACGAAGCCATAAGGCGGCTGATTTACAGTCAGCTCCCTTTGCCACTCGGGACACTCCCCCGCAACGCCATCGGATGTCACCTGCTGAAGTGGCCCGACCGACCATGGATGACATTAAAGGCACCTGCCCGGATGACGAGCGCGCGGTTGCGCGCGTTTATGAGCGAAGCGCCCCGGCAAAGTCAACCGAGCGCTGGCCAAGAAGATGCACTTCCACGCATCCAATGGTGGAAATGGCCGGCCGTTGCTTAAGACTCATGACGCGGGTTCACTGCGCATATTCGAAAATTACGAATATCACGGCCAAAACAACGAACATGACCACGCCGATAATCAGACCGAGTTTACCCCTTCTGGTGCGGTCACTCCCGTGACCTCCACCGATATCGTCAGGTTTGCCATCGAATTCTCGCGAAGAACTGCGCCATTCCCAAAAATCATTCATCGTTCGCCTCCGTCGTCTCGATCGCCCGTTTCAAGCATGCTCCTTCCTGAAGCCAGTGCGGTGTTGTTGACCCTACTTATGCGCGAAGGAGAAAAACCGCTAGCGAGTTGGTGCAAGGCGGGCGCGCCTGGTCGGCGAGTGCGCCGTGTCTACGAGTTTTTGAGAGGGACCGTGGCGGCATTCCAAGTCTTGGACGCCAGTTTTGGCGCCGGCTCGATTGGCCGGTTGACCGTTCATGTTTTAAACTGGATTGGATGGGACGTCTGCGGCTGGCGGAGCCTAGACTTCATGAGCCAGAGTTATCTTCTTGGCTCGCACGAGCCGAGATTAGGCGTGTTTCCCGCCAGTAGTCTCTTCTAATTGATTCGGCTCGACTTTTTGCCGCAGAATCGACGTCGTCGTGCTGCTCATTCAAGCAATTTAACCTCGACCGTCAATCTTAATTCATTCGCCTGTTCGCGTCTAGCTGGACAGGGCATGGCTGCCCGTCCTAGGTACCTGCCACCATGACCAGCGGTTCCGTGCCGGACATTTCAGAGCAGGGGCTTAGTTCCCGCGTTCCCCTCACTCCAGCATGCCGGGAGATACGATGATCCGACTGCTTATTGCATCGGCGATGATTTGCATTGTTGCCACACCCTCATCGGCCAGACCTTCTTCTAAGAAATGGCAGGTTGCCACCACGGGATGCGACGCGATGCGCCCCTGCTATGGCAACTGGAACCCGCAGTATGACTCGGCGGAGCACGCCAGCTGGCATTCCCATCATGTTGCTGTCCGGCACTGGGTCCGTCACAAGGGGCACAGACGAATTCCCGTCGGGCTTGCGCGGGTCATGGCCGAGGGCGCGGGGAGAGCGGTCGGTTTGATCCGTTCGGCCTCGGGTGCCAAGGCGCATGTTGCCAACCGCGCCACTGGTGCTTTTCAATGTCTGGTGTCGGCTCTCGACCGGCAGGGTTATCCGATCCGTTTTATGGGAGGCTGGCGAGCGCACGGAAGTGTGCATGGCTCTCTGCATCCGGCGGGATTGGCGCTCGATATCAACCAGTACGGACGCAACGTCACGCGGCCACGCATGCCCCACAACGAAATCGCGCTGGCGAACTCCTGCGGGCTAGTTGCGGGGGCGCAATGGGCACATGCCGACAGTGGCCATTTCCAACTTGGCGGCTGGAGCGGAGGACGGCATGAGGCACGCCGTCAACATCGACGCCGTACGCACTATGCCAACGCGCGATGGTGATGTCGGTTCAACGATTGACGCTCGTGGCGTACGGCCACGCTGGCGGCGCGGATCGGTCAGCGTGAACATTAATGCTGAGAGGGCCAGCTGCGCTGATATGGCGAGGTGCCCGACCGCATCCACCTGTTGTAGCGAAAAGGCGCGGCGAGCTGTCCCGCCGCGCCCCGATGTTTATTCTCGCTGGCCCGGGCGCTGAGTCGCCCTCCACGAGGCGAAAAGCCTAGCGGGCGATCCCAGCGAGGTGACAGCGCTCTGAACAAGACACTGGATCACCTCCTTTCGTTTGTTGTTGGAAACTAGATCATAGGCACGAACGCGCGGCATGTTAAGACCCTTGCTCGTCCGTTCCGGGATATTCATTGCGCTGCAGGATGGTTGAGGGTCCCGGCGCGACGTGATAGGTGATCGGCGGGCGCGGGTGTAGCTCAATGGTAGAGCAGCAGCCTTCCAAGCTGAATACGAGGGTTCGATTCCCTTCACCCGCTCCAGTGTTTTCAATCACTTGCTGCTTCTCCTAGAATTCATTCGGACAACGATACTGGTGCTCATTCGGACAATTGTCCGCCTTTCGTTCGCGCGGCCCTGCGCTTTTTTGTGCCGCTGACGATCTGTTGTGTCGTGCGCTTTACGTAATTCGGCAGCGTCTTCACGGTCGTCTTTCTACCCTGCGCCATGATCTCGCGATCGGTCAGTTCGGCGTCGCCGCTTTCGGTGAATCCGCCATGCCGGAATGATGCGAATGACAAGTCATCGCGAAGTTTCGCGGCTCGGATCACTTCCTTGACCTTGCGCGACATGTGCGTGAAGTCCGGCATGTCTGGCTTCGGCCAGGTTGGCCATGGGCCGCGGGAGCCCCAGTCTCGCCGCAGCATCAGGCCACCAATTCGATCGCGCTTAATGGCGTCGAGCTCGAGCATCAACTCCGGATAGAGGGCCACACCAGCGCCGTCGAAGAGGGGGATCCAGCTTCTTGATTTGGTCTTTTCGTCGACGACCAGCACCATGTCGGGGTGCTCCTTTGGCCTGTAGTGGGACACGTCAAAGGTGGCGAAGATGTCTACCTCTCTCTGCAACCACTCCCAGCCTATCAGCGCGGCTGTTGAGAGAGACGACAGGCCCAATTCGATCGCCTTCTGGCGGAAAGCGACAAGGTCATCATAGGTCGCTGTGGGCGTCTCTCGGTCGGAAGATCGCAATCCCATCTTGGCAAAAGGATTCACCTGCGGCAGTCGGCCTGGATTACGCCGACCGGCGACGTTCCAAGCTCGCCGGCACGACTTCATGGCGTGGTTCACAGTGGTGCGCCGTTCGCGCTCCACGACGTTCCCATCAACGTCGGTTGCCTTGAGGACCAGCAACACCTCATAGAGGTCGTCGACCAATGCAGTGTCGATCGCGGATAGGCGTTTCTCACCAAGCCGCTTGCCATCTTTCAGGACGTAGCCGCCCACGAGTTTGAAGCCAACTTCGTGGTTGCGCTTCGATTTGGGGTCAAGCTTGGTGTAGCGGCGATCGACGCGATATTCGGCGAATACCCAATCGAGCGTGCCAGGCTGCACACCCGCCAATGGTCTGTCGGAGTCGGCGCCGCCGGTCCGCCAAGAGTCAAAGGCCGGAAGCAGGACCGTCTCAGCGCGCAACACGGCAGAATTGAAGTCGCTGCCCAGCGGTTCGCTTTGGAC
The DNA here is from genome assembly GCF_058809865.1 of Nitrobacter sp. MLSD-S21. NCBI lineage: Bacteria > Pseudomonadati > Pseudomonadota > Alphaproteobacteria > Hyphomicrobiales > Nitrobacteraceae > Nitrobacter > Nitrobacter sp. MLSD-S21. Next base: position 239,192 of record NZ_JBXASZ010000001.1, read on the forward strand.
CGTGCAACCGGCCTTACGTGCCCAGGTTGGCACGTGGAAGAAATATCCCCAGGCACCGCCTTTAAGTGGCCTGCGCTCAACGTAGCGCGGAAGTCGCAACGCGGAGCGGGGAGGCCGTGTCACAGGAGTTTCCGAACGTCCTCGGACGTCTCAACTGTGTCCGGATCTTCACCAGGCCGCGGGGCAGAGGGCTCGTAAACGACAAAGCCGCCTGGCTGTAGCGTTGCGCGGAAATCGATTCCCTCGAGCCGAAACGCGCGTGCGAGGCGCCGAGCATCAGTTAAGTTAACCTGAGCCTTCCTCCGGGGCATATGACGTTTCTCGCGCTTGGGTGGATTTGTACCTTAGAGCAGTATATATCCCAAGTGCCATGCGGGGCACAAGTTATTTTATGGCACAGGGGAAGTGATGGCTGCACGGGTCAAAAAGCGACAGGACACCTCCACGAACCGCGAGTCGGACAAAATCATCGTGAGGCTGCCTGACGGCATGCGCGCGGCTCTAGCAGCGAAGGCGGAGAGCAATGGTCGGTCTATGACGGCTGAGGTTGTCGCTGCTCTGTCGACGCATCTCACGGGCGAGACGGAGCAAGAATCTCTGAAACAGTCATATAAAATGATCGGCGAGGCGATTAGCGATCTGAAGGCTACGGAGCGATCACTAAACCAAACGATGCGCCACTTCGAAACATTCACGAACGAAGTTCTAAAAAAATAACCCGCCGGAGTGACCGGCGGGCTGAGTTTGTCAGCGGCCCTATGCGGCACGCATGGTGCCCTTCAGCGCGGCGAATGCTCCTGTCATCAGCGCGCGGAGGAGGGACTCGGCCCTGGGCTTTGCTGCGATCGGAGCCTCTGCCGGAGGTGGCGCTCGTCGTTTAGGCAGATCGGCTCCGCCGGCAAGATCCGAGATCACTCCAAGAAAGGCATGGTTGCGCCTCAACGTTTCTCGAGAAACCCGGACGGTGAAGACGACATGATCGTCATCGGCCGCGATGGCATCGATATCCGTTTGCAATAGTGCGTCGGCTAAATCCTCGACTCGCGCGACGATCATATCAGCACCTCGTCACGGTTGACGTGGGGCGCCATGGCCGCGTGCTGGCGAACCGACAGGTTAATCAGGCGACGATGCGCGTGGCCATAGCCACGTTGGGAATCGACGTGCCTGCCGTCTCTGTTGGCGTTGTGACGATCGAACGGCTTGTACCGCTGCCGCGCGACCTCGGTGAGGTAGCTGTCATCAGCCTCGCGATCCGCGGTGCAAAATACATTGCCGATTCGTCCCGATCCGGTGAAGCATTCGAGAAATCCGAGGGATGGCTCGTCGTCCTCTGCCTCGCCTCTGTGCTCCAGCTCGTCGCCCTCAGCGTCGTCCTGATAGCTCGAACTATACTCATAGCCGGCAAGGTTCGGCTCGGTGTCGCCACCGTCCTCGAGGTCCGGATCGCTCGCTTCCGCGTCGAGCGACTCGATCAGCAACTCTACGAGCGCCTCGCGTTCCTTCCGGGACCACGCCTTGAAGAAGTCTTCCGGCGTGATGTCAGTTTTGACGAATAGGTCGTCCTTGGCCTTTGCAGACTCGGGGGCCCGCTGTCTGATGGCGGATTTTGACTCGGACGCATGGCGCGCCCGCTGTGGGGATTTGGTCATGGGTTGTTTCTCGATTTGGCTGATCAAAGCCGCGCTCGGTGACAGACCGAGCAGCCGGGGGTTGATCACCAGCCGAGAAGACTGGTCGAGACGCTTTTAAGGGTCGCCCCTCTGGACAGCACGCTCGCCCCCGGCCAATATGGTCGGGTTCGGAGCCGCGCCGCCAAGCGCGTCCGTCGAGGATGGCAAATCTGCCGATCCTCATTCAGCCGCCGCCCAACGCTGCCAGGCGTCAGGGCAATCCCTGCCAGGGAATGCGGCCTATTCTCGGTCCGGGTGATCAAACCCGAGAAGATGCTCAACCGATTTGGTTAAGAAATCAACCCCGCACGGGGCGGTTTGCGCGCCTACAAGGTTCATTGCTGCCGTGCCCTCTCCGAGATTGAATATCAAGGATTGAGGGGAAACAACGCCGCGGCGCTGCATTGCTGCCGCATACCGAGACCTGCATCGGAGAGCGCATCCCGCGCCAAGCGAAAGGCAGGCTTCCATGAACGGAGAATATGAAGCGCTCAACGTTGCTCACTACAATGCGCCAACGACAGAAATGAAGGACGGACCTGTCCCTTCTTTGATCTGGATTGAGATAGCCAAGCTTATGATCGATCGCACGTACCAGCGCGATGTCTCTCGTGCCGGTTCGATCAATATCCAACGCATCGCAGATCAGTTCGAGTGGTCGAAATTCTCTCCTGTTATCGTTGCGTCGATAGAAGGCGGTCTGTACTCGGTAATTGACGGGCAACACCGCGCAACAGCTGCGTTACTCCGAGGAGTGGAGAAGGTGCCATGTCAGGTTGTCCATATCGATCGCGCGCGACAAGCGGAGGCTTTTGCGGCGATCAATGGAAATACCACTCGTGTCACACCTCAGGTAGTTTACTATGCACGTCTCACCGGCAAGGATCCTGCGGCGCAAGAAATGTCCAGGATATTGTCTGCCGCAGGGGTCACGGTGTGCCGGCGAAGTCGAACTCTTCGGGATATGCGCCGTGGTGAGACGGGTGCTGTTGGCGCTCTGTTCAAACTCCACAAAAAGTTCGGCTCTGAAACGCTGATTGCCGCACTTCAATGCGTCACTGAGACTGGCGAGACTGGCAATCCCGGATTTGTTAGAGCCACAGTTATTGAACCACTCTGTGATGTGCTTCACCGCAATCCAAAATGGCGCGATGCTGGCGAATGCTTGCTCAGAGCGATGGACAGCTTTGATTTTATCGAAGCGTGGGACGCTGCCACAGAAGGCAGAAAGACTGTCCCGAGTGTTACCGTCCAGGTGTTGTTAGCCGAGGCTGTTACTGCCCACCTCTCCGCATCCATGAGCAGCAAAGCGAAGGCCGCCTAGGACTCGTCGAAGGAGGGTTGAATAGGATTTCAACCCTCTTTCGGGTTGTGACGCCGGCTATCGAAATAGAAAACCCCGCCGGAGCGGGGTTAAAAATGTTCTTTACCCGCTCGTAAATATCCAGCATTGCCGTTGGTTTCGCTCAGCCCCCAATGCAGCGGGTCGATTTCGTCCTGCTCTGATCTATGTGGTAGTAAGGCCGAATTCGGCAGAAAAAACCTCATGAGCCGGTGCGGCACATTTCCGGCGGAGTGGCGAATAGGACATGATAGATTTAGTGGAAAATTATCCTAGAGCCCCGGTGATTGAGGCAGTTATCGAAACCAGGTTTGATCATGACTTCTCTCCGCGAGATATGCAGCGGTTACGCGACCGGCTTGTCAAAGAATACCCAACCGCGGAAGACCTGGACGAGATCGAGTTTGTTGTAGGTGACACAGCGGCACAGAAGAAAAGTCGTGTAGGTTTTCAACTGACTGCGATCAGCGCAGTGGACAAGGTCATATTCAACTCCAAGCAGAAGGCACTCGGCACGGTTCGTGCCGCGCCCTACGATCGTTGGGAGCACCTGTTCGAGAAGGCCAAGGCAAATAACGAAGAGCTGCTTTCGATCGTCGGTCGACCGCAAGTGACGCGCTTGGGCGTGCGCTTTATAAATAGGATTGATATCCCATCAAAGGATAACGTTCTCAATGAACGTGATTACTTTTTGATTGGAATCGTGGCCCCAAAAGGGCTTACTTCAGAGCCCAATCATTACGGCAATGTGCAGGCGCGTCATGATGCGACGGGCGCCAAAGTCCAGCTTCAATTTGGCACAGCAGTTACGCCCCTCATTGATTTTGCATCCTTTCTGCTCGATATAGACGTTTCATTCGAATCTGATATCCCGCGGAAGATGGAAGACATTTGGGCTAGGCTCGATATTCTGCGAAGCGCCAAGAATGACGTCTTTCAAGCAAGTATTACCGATCAAACCAGAGCACTGTTCAAATGAACTCGATGCACCATTCATCGGAGCTTGGCCCAGATCCTCGGGAGGATCGATTTCTCTTCGCTCGGCCGCAAGTCAGTCTACGGCCTTTTGACGGAACGCAACAGCGACAAAGTCTCATTGGCACCAAGACCCAATCGAGGGTGTCGACTGTCCTGCGCGAGAAGACCTTCGAAGAAAAGATTTTCGACTCTTCCGCATCGTTGAAGATCTTGGTCGGTCAAATCTCCATGCACCTGACTGCCGAGGAGCGGCATCGCTTATTCCAAGAGATCGATAGTAAGATCAACGTCGATGATTGGCACGCCGACGATCGGTTTCCTGAGCAGGACTCATTTCGGGATTTTCTGAAGTGGATGGTGTTTTCAAAGCAATCCGAGTGGACATCTATCGGCGTTTCAGATGCCGGGCTCGTTTTGGTTGCATGGCACCGTGACGACGGTTTGCTAACAGCAACTTTTGAGGGACAATCACTGGTCCGGTGGACGTCCAGAATTAAGTCAGACCGTGGTGAGATCGGTGTGTCTGCAGGGCGCTGTACTTTGCGCCTCTTCGCCGGCATGGCCGGCTTTTTCTTGAGAGCGAAATGAAGCGTACGACGCTAGATACAAAGCAAAATTTTTTGCGACATCTCAAAAAAAAGGATTTAGTTTGGAAGGACAACGTCGCTATCGATGTGTTTCCAGATGCTTTTATCTTGAAGGCTGCCAGCGGACAGTATGAAGCCGAAAGTTGGCTCAGTGGTCAGCATTACGAATTTTTCCCTGGCGATCACAGAGAGCGGCTTTGCGCTTGCTGTCATTTTATACCCATCGAGATGAAGAAGAACGATGCACTCTGCAAATTGAACGTGGGTGCTATCAAAGATGCCGGAAAGGCTCGGCAAAAAAGTCTACGAGTGCTGCATCAACCTGAAGTCGATGAGCCGGCTTATACCGGTGTCCACGGGCTGCCGCGCGGCGGCGAACAGCCGGACGGCGAGTTGCTGGCTCTGCTTGCCGAATTAGCCAAAGCTGACTTTTATTTGATCAGGGATTTGTTTTAGCTAGCTAATGCCGAACGCGTTTTACCCCCCCCGCGGTCGGTTTGCGCGATCTCCCGAAGCCTCCCAAAGGAAGGTTCAGCCTCTCCACAGGACGCTTGGACGAAGGGGTCTCTCTGGTTCGATCCATTCGAGGCCCGCCGGTGAACATGGGTGGTTTTGCGCACAGGACAACACTAATCCGCACTCCGCAGCCGCTTCATCGTAAACTCGATCTCGCCGGCGGACAGCTCGCGCCAACTCTCGACTTCGGTAGGCTACGCCGCCTTCCGCTGCGCCCGCTGATCTTGGCGCCCCCGCTTTCCGGCCTTCAGCGCGCCATGGGCGCGTCGTATCTCGGGCGCGCCGATACGCTCGCCAGCGCAGATGCGGCGCTCCAGCGTCTCGCGCGCGGCTGCTGGCAACGTCGGCGACGCCAGCGTGACCAAGGCATTCCATGACAACCGGGTGTAGATCTCAGGCCTGGCACCGTAGAGGCGCGCCACCTTGAGCGCGTCGACCGCGAGCTTTGTCTCGACGTCGAATTGCTGGCGGACCTGCCGTCCATACTCGCGATGACTCTTGATCGCCGAACGGAGCTTCAGCAGCTCGAGTCCAAGAGTGACATTCCGCTCGACGCCAGGCACACGTATCAGCGATCGCGGCGGCTTCGGTTCGCGCTTGACCTTAGGCGGTTTTGGCAACACCGACGGCCCGAGAATTTCGGTCAGCCTCAGACAGACCATCGCTCCGATGGCGAAGCGCAGCGGACGGATACCGGATGCTTTCGCCGAGTGACGAATCTGGACCAAATCGACGCCATCCCATGCCTCGAGCCAGATCCCGCCGCGCTCGGGCCAGCCTGGATGCGCGCGCACGATGTCGCTGATGGCCTTGATGACATCCTCCCGCAACATCGAGCGATTGGCTGGATTGCCTTCGACGATGGCGCGTAGCGTCGTCACGGTGTGACCCTGGCCGTGATCCGCCAACATTCGGCGGATTGTGTTTACGGCGCTGGTTCGCATGGGTCCGGGCCGGTCGGCGGTGTTGATGATTTTGATTTCAAGTTGCCGGCAGAGCCGTTTCGCGTCCTCAATCGTCACCATTTGACACCCCGTCGTTGTACCTCCGCCGTGCGCGGCCTTGCCATCGCGCACCGCGGGTCGTCGAGCGGGGCTGTCTCCGTCGCGAGCCCGGCGGGTACCTCCGCCGTCCAGGCCCGCGACGTCGGCCCCCTTAAATTCAGCGGCAGGGACAGGCTCGCTCCCAAATCCTCTGCCGCCCTCGGGCTTCACCCCGAACGGTGCCACCTTGCGAGGGCGGCGACCGGAAAGGCTGTAGAATCACTTATCGGTCGTGTTGTGATCTCCTGAGAAGAACTGGCTTGAACCGTCAGCGGCCGGCGCTTGGGTCGGGAACGCATACCAGGACTGGCTGAGCGCCTGCGCGATCGTCTTGCCATCGAGATTGATCGAGAGTGACAGCGGCGCCAGCTTGGCTTGCGGAGCTGCGTTGCCGGCGTGCTTACCGATCCGCCGCTCATATCGAGCGCCGGCCGTCTCGTGCTTTTCGTTGGCCTGGCTTTTGAGCAAGCCCATCACCGCGCCGAGCACACCAGCAGTTTCCGCGTGCTCCCGCTCGAGCCGCCGCTGGTAGCGGTCGGCCGGGCGTTCGCCCCTCGCCAACGAACCGGACTGCTCAAGAAAACTGTAGGCCGCGCCCAAGACGCCGCCAGCTAGAGTGCCGCTGATTGCGCCCGCCGGGCCGCCGAATTTCCCGATGGCAAAACCGGTCCCAGCGCCGACGACCGCACCTTCGAGCGCCCTGGTTCCAAACTTTGCGCCGGCGTCGGGTTTGGCCCCGCCGGGCAAGATATTACGGATACCCTCAAGCATTGACTTGAAGTCTTTCAGTCCACCGTTCACAGCCGGCAAGACCGTCATACCCAGCTCGCCCATCGTAACGTTGAATTCTTGAAGCGTCGTTCGCGCCTGTTGGGCTGTCGACCCTTTGGCATAGTCGGGTAAAAACGAGCTGTAACGATTTCTGAATTCGGATGAGTTCATTTCCTTGCGCATCGCGAGGATCTGCTCATGCACGGCCGGGTTGGCGAGCAAAGCGAAGCCGCCACCACCTTGCGCACCGAAGAGAGCTCTCTCATAAGCGGCACGCTTTTCAATCGGGATGCCCTTTGCACGCTCACCCGCGATGTCCAACATCTTGAAGATGTCCGGCTTTCCGCCTGTGAACCAGGTCGGATTATGATCGCCGTCGACCAGGCCGAACGCCTTCAGCGCCTCTTCGTGTTTCCTGAAAGCCAGCTTTGACATCATGCTGGTGCCTGGCATCGCTCGCAGTGCCATCTCGCGCAGCCACGTTCCCGACTTCGTCGACGTCGCACCTGATCGAGTGAGCGCCGTTCCCAGCAACAAGGTATCCATCGGATCGATCTCGAGCCCGGATCGCAGTAGCGGGACGGCATATCCGGCGGCGCGCTCGATTGAGGACAACGACGATGGGTTTGAAGTCGACAAATATGCAAATCCGGGCGCCAGCTTCCTGATTTCGTTTGGCGTCAACGCGCCGGCCATGTGAGCCAGGCCAATGAATGATTTCATCGATTCCGCAAGCGACGACCCCTTCGCTAGCGCTTCTTTTGAGGCGGTTTCGAGCATGTCCGGCAATACATCGAGACCCTTACCGGGCGTTCCCTGGAACATCCGCGTCGATGTCAAAGCGGCCTCGCCGACATCGTGGATGTTGTATCCCGCGGCGATCATTGCCTCCTGCAAGGCACCGCGCATCCGCTTGTTGGTGGCGTCGTTTTTCTGATCCTGGCCGGAGTGATAGATCAGCTGCCAAACGTATTTTTCCATTTCGGCGGCTTGGAACACGCCATACCCGAGCACGCCGGCCCCAGCCATCGCCGCGTTACTGCCGAAACGGACATGGCCGCCGCCAGGGATGGGCGCGCTGGGCCCAGAGATGTGGGCGCTGCCACCGCCGAGCCAGCCAGGACGATGCCGAACGCCACTACCGGGACCTGCAATTCCCCCTGTGGCAAGCGCAGCCGATGCGCGCGCACTTTCGCTTGCCCTTCTAATTGTTTGACTGGCCGCCGCTGCACGTTCGGAGACGCGACCCCAGGCACTGGCCAGGCCATTGGTTTCTGCGATCGCAGCTCCCATGCCGACGGGTTTTGTGATTTCGGCGAGGTTCTTGCGCGCCTTGTCGACCGCGAGGTTGATCTCACGGATCTGGCGTAGGATCTGGGTGAGCGCCGGGCTGGCTTCGTTGACGATTTTGAAAATTGCGCCGACTTCGAAACTTGTGATCACTGAATGGCCTCCGAATTTCCGACGGCAGCTTTTTCGATTTCAATCTTGCATTTGACGACCGTCGCAGCGAACGCGTCCGCGACAAATGCAGCAATCTCGGCGCCGAAAGGCTCTGCGAGTCTGACGATCATGCGTTTGCGAACGACTATCAGATGTTGCAGCATCTGTTCCTGCGACGCGCCGACGAACAGCAACGCCATGTCCGCGGCTGATGCTACGCACCGGTCCACAAATTCCGGCGCAAGGCGATCGCCTTCGTCAAGCACCTTCGCTTTAACGGCCATAGCTTCGATCTCATCTATTGCGAGCTCAATGTTCATTCTGTGGACCTTGCCATCGTCGCCGGCCTGGGCAACCGCTGCGCGGCCTTGATCAAGAGCATCGCGCGGTCTTCTTCCGTCATTTCGGACAGCGCTTTGGCAAGTTCGTCCGTGCTCGGGGTGGACTTTTCAACCGCAGCCGAACCGCCGGCGTCCTGCTCTTTCGAGATGGCGCGAAACCCAAGGGCCCCAGCAGTCTTCGGCGGCATAGGTTCGGCGAGCAACTCGACAATCCGTTTTTCGAGTCGCTCTATTTTATCGTCTCTCTCCTGCAGCGCCTTTGCGATGGTGTCGGCGCCTTTCGTCTGAGTAACGCGACGGATCGTGGCGTCCACGGTGGATAGCGCGGCCTCGATCTTTGCGATCGGATCTGAGCTGGGAGCGTCTATTTTCCACATCGTGATCGCCGCCTCGGGGTGCGCCGGCCGATCGACGAGCGAAACTTCGGCAAGTTCAATCTCGGTGATGATCGTCGGATCGTCTTTGTCCCGCTTGAGAACGCGACCTCCGACCGAGAAGCCGGCGTATGTTTTCGTCTTCACTTTGCGGACAGCGTCGGCATCAACGATATGCGCCGTCAGGTGGGTGACCCCGTCATCGTCGACAGAAATCTCGACGGCCCTGCCGGCCGCGGAGGTTGAGCGGTGCATTTCCCTAATTGCCGGAAATCGCTTGTAGGCCGGCAAAGCCTTTTTGATCGCGCTGGCCAGGATGGTCTCGCCGGTGCTGTCAGGGCTTTCCGTGCTAGCGATGCCCGTGACGAGGATAGACCCGTCGTCGGAGTCCTCGATCTTCTGGAGCTCCGCGAAGAAGATTTTCTGCATGATCAGGGCTCCTTTAGCCGGCGGAGATCGCCACCGTGCCACCGTTGTTCCAAACGGCGCCGGCGACATGCGGGTCGACCGTCGGCACCGCCGCAACGATGGTCCAGCCGAAGGCTATTAAGGTCCTTGCCAGATCGGTGCCTGCGGGAACTGTGCAGAGCCCGTTCGCGTCGGTCGTGACCCTGTTGTCAGCGGTGAGATGAAACGTTTGGTTCGGCAGCGGACTCTTAAAAGTCAATGTGTCCGACATGATCAGTGTCCTTTCGTTGCGAATAGCTGAAGTTCAAATTTCAAGTTCGGCTAATGCATCAGTGCGGAGCCGCGCCGCGAGAGATTCCCATGCCGCGCGATCGGCGCCGGTTTCCTCAACAGTCGGAGCGGCCGCGGTGCGCAACCGCTCGGCCAGATCCCCCATTAAATTGAACGTAGGTTTCATCGCTTCGAGTGGACCCGCGCCATTAGCGATACCGATCACCACCTGCAGCGACGCCTTCAGTAAATTTTGCTTGCCTATCGCTAGGCGCACTGACTCTCGCAAGTCTTCAATCAGGGGGCCGGTGCTCTCGCTGATGATCTCGGCGATCGCCATCTCGATCGGCATCGCCAGGCTCTTCGCGACCAAATCTTCGGCGTGTGCTTCTGCGCCCAGCTGCGCGCTCGCCGATTGGGCCGCTGCCGCGTTTTCCGCTGCCAAAGCATTTGCGGCAACGAGATCCTGGCGCTTGATGGTATCGACCTGCGGCATAGCGTCTTTCCGCTCGCCGCGGGCCCAGGCGGCCATTGCGTCGGCATTCTGCCTATCGAATTCAGACAGGGCAGCTGCCGCGCTCGCCGCGTCCTGAACCCGGCTGCTGAGTCGGTGCTGCGCTTCTCGCAACTTGTTGGCGCGCTCTCCACACGATGCCTTCTGGTCGAGAAGATCTCGCAGGCGTTGGCGCGCCGGAGACCGCGCGGCAGCTTTTGATTCGAGTTTGTAGACTTTTGCCATTTTGATCTCCAATCACACAGCGGATCCGGTCGCCGGATCGCGCCAGGTCGCACCGTCAAAAAAAATCAACTTCGAAAGCGTGGTGTCGTAAAACTCGACGCCCGGCGCCGCTACATACGGCGGGTTTGCGTTTGAATTGGTCGTCGGCCGCTGCGCGGTCGTGCCGCTCGGGGCGCAGGTGATCCACCCGTTGGCCGAGAGCACCTGCGCGTCCATATCGGGGACGTCGAGCACAGCGCCCGGAGACGCGGAGTACCGGCGACCGTTTACTGTCTGTGTCTGCTGACCCACCGCGACCGGCGGCAGCATTCGAAAATTCAGAGGCATTTTGTGAGCCCTTTCATCCGATCATTCCCATTGACCTAAATTTTTCGTCCATCTGGTCGTCGAATGATGCTGTCCGACCTATGTGGTGCGCGGGGATCTGGTTCTGCTTGGGCGGACCAATTTCGCCCGCCATTTGTTTCGAGTATTCCACCGAGCCCTTGGCCCATTCCTTTGTGATTGGTTGCGGCTTGTCGTTGGCAGGTGGGATCGTGCCGTTGGCTCTCGCTTCGGCCATCTCGCGGCGAGCGATTTCCAGGAAGGCGCGGCCGCCAGACCAGTCTTGCAGGATCAAACCGGTCACCGCGCCGCTTACAGCGTTGGCGATGTCCTCGTGGCCCTGCGCGTCGATCGAATCCTTACCGCTGCGCGCGGTGCGACGTTCGAGGCTGCAGATCTGGTTGATAAGTTTGGGGTGGTCGAGAAGTTCGACGCGAGCGCCGTTGAGCAGCGGCAACAACTCCAAATACAGGTCGGACTTCGGCTTAGCGCTGGCCTCGTAAACTATGCCATGGGTTTCAAAACGCTCGCGCGGCCAGAGACCAGCATATTTGTCTCCCTGGACCTTTTTCAGACCATAGGTTTTCAAGAGCTTGGCGAATTCCGCGGTCACCTGCTCGGGGGAAAACGGCGGTTTAGCTTCGCGGACAGCATCCAGAACGGCCTTCTCACCTTCTCGATGCGCGATCGCCAGGGTCATGGAATCGGCACTGCCGCCGCTCGGATCGACGAAGGCGACGTAGCTTATCCCCTTTGTCGGAGGTATCTCACGACGGCCCTTGATGACGCAGGCCTCGACCGCTTCCCGTGATACGAAGGCTTCGATATCGGTTCGAAACTCCGCACCGTATTCAGCGCGAGCCTTAGCGGGGTCTTTTTCGAACTCGCGCGCCAGGAAACTCGCTGGCACTGAGGGATTCATTTCCGAGGTTGATGCCTTCCATACGAGGATGTCGGCATCGTCGCGTCCGTAGTATTGCTTGTAGTCCTCCCACAGCTCGCCGCGCCTGGCGTATGGCGATGACGCCTTGAGCAGCATGGCACCCGGGATTGTCGCCATGGCCGGCCGCATGGCGCCGATGATTTCGCTGTCGGGGTTCGCCGTGTCCTCGTCGGTCTGGAGGAAAGCGAGCTCGTCGATCTCGCCAGCTACAATCGTATATGATCTGACAGCCCGAAAGTTGGCGGCCAAAATTTCGATACTTATTCCATTTGAGAGGTCCACCGCCTCCTGCGCCTCGCGCTCTATGAGACCAGCGAGCAGGGGGATCGACAGCATTCCTTTCAGGTAGCGGAAGATCGCGCGCGCGGCCTTTCGATCTTGTGCCACTACCATGATCGTGCCGCGCTCGCCCCCGGTGAGGTATGGCGACCAGTCGCAGAAGCAGGCGAGGAAGGCTGCGATTAGCGCTAAAATCAAGCTTTTGCCGCCGCGCCGTCCAATCACCAGTGTAGCTTCGAGATAGCCGCCTGGCAGCGGCGCCTTGCGCCCGGTGAACTTCTGGAAGATCGCCAGCTCAGGTTCGTCGAGCGGGAGAGCGAACACCACCTTCAGAAAAACGAACCAATTCGCCCAGGTCACGCGGTTTTTGAACCAGCTCCCGAAAATGTCGGGGTCGTTGACTGCGTCCATGATTGTGATCGGCGGTTTGCTCATTTCGACGCCGTTCCGTACCGGGACGCCAGATGTTCAGCGAGCGGGTTGTGGCTTGGCTTATTCTTCACGGCTTTCGCCTTCAATCGAAGGAGAATGCGGCGGCACTCGCTGGCGAGCCGAATTGCCTCGTCAGCGTCAACGGGTCCGCCGGCCACGATGTCCTCGCGAGTTTGTTCAGCCCGAAGCGCCAGAGCGGCAGCTTGAGCGATCAGCTCGCGGTCGATCGGCGAAAGCTGGCCGCCGACCTCGGCCGACAGCTCCTCGAGCAGCGCGCGATAGCGCCGGGACGAGCGTGTTCGCGCGTCAAAGCGCGGTAAGGAGATTCCGGAGCTTGTCGTGCGGGTTGGTCGTCGGGCAGCGGTAGGCATCTTTGTCCTGGAAATGGACTGGAGCCTGGTGCTGCCTTCCCCTCGCGGCACATTGAGGGGACGGGGTGCGTACCATGTAGGGCGCACATCTGGTACGAATCAGTACATGCATCGGGCTAACATTTCAATAATCAGTCGTCAGCGGACGCGATCGAGATCGAAGCCGGCGCCAAACGCCGCCTCGCCGACGAATACGACTCGGCGCAGGAGCGTCGAGAGATCGCTAAAGCCAGCAACCCCAATTCTTCCAGTGCAGAAGAATTGCCAGGCGCGGCCGACATCGGCCTCACGCACAAAGAAATCCATGAAGCGCGCGTCATCCGAGACGCTGAATTGGCCGCGCGCCAACCCTTAAGGGCGGGAGAAACGCTGCCTAAGCTCGTCGGCCGATAGTCGGGGCAGTCCGTACGGATAGCCAGCCTTCAAACAGCCAGGCTCGCATTCTAACGCTCCGCTCTCCGCAAAGCAGAGCTCAGGACCGTTTGGCGCGACAAAGGCGAGCACGATGAATGATTCGCCGAAAATCGCGAGGTGCGAACTGTACTCCCCGTCACGGACTGATCCGTGTTCGAAGCGGCCCGCGGTGTGAAGACGCCCCTGCACGAGCGGAAGCGGATTCGGAAAGACCCTGAAGAGATCACTGGGGAGGGCTCCGGCGACTGCGTGGTAATTTGTAAACCACTGCGGATAAACGCGTCCTTCCGGTGGCACACAGTTGCCGGTGAGCTTCCAATGCATACCAAGGCCGAACTTGGCCCCGAAGAAATCAATGCAGCGATGAATATAAGGATCGTTGACGTTCACAGGCGTCGTCATTCCCCGCAAAGTCTTCATTTGTGCTTGGCTAAGAGGTAGCGGTTCGGGATCGATGTGAAACGCCGATGCGACTTCTGGGTAATTGGTAATCATCGAAGAGCTGATCGCTTTGACTTCTTCTCGCTCGCTTTTGTCGAGACTGTCCGGATAGCTTCGCCCTAGCCACGCGATGATGGTGTCGATGGCGGCACTGCCCCGGTTGCAGCCAGAGCATGAGGGGAAAACCAAATCATTTGGTCGCTGCTTGCGCCTAAACAGGATTCGCGGTGGCATGTGGTCTGGCTCTTCGCCGGGAACGACACCACCGCAATAGACACATGGAAATTCGCCGTCTCGGATGCGCTGGTGCTTGATCGCCTTCTGCCGAGCTTCACCCAACGTGATCAAATCCGTTCCAGAACGCGCGCGACCTGCACCGCGGACCACTCGCCATTGCCACGCGCAGTCGGAATGCCGGCCGCGTTGAGTCCCGCCGCAAGATCTCGTAGCGAGGATTTTCCTTCCTCGCGAAGTCGGTCAATCGTCGGGAGTAGGTCGGTCGCGCGCTGAGCTGCCTTGGCCTTCGTCGCTGCTGCGCCCTTTGCCCGTGTCTTGGCGGTCGGCTTTACGCCACGATCGCCGCCGAGCTTCGTTCCGCGCCGCTTCGCTGCTGCCAGCGCCGCCTTGGTCCTTGCCGAGATCATGCCGGCCTCAAGCTCGGCCACGGCGACCATCTGTTGCAACAGAAACCGCCCCGTTGCTCCTTCTACCGCCGGAAGATCGGCAAACCGCACATCAACGCCGGCCTCCAATAGACGGGAGAGGAAGGCTACAGAGCGCGTCAGACGATCGACCTTGCTCACTACCAGCGGGCAGCGATGAAGCCTCGCGGCGGCCAGCGCCGCGTCAAGCTGCGGCCTGTCAGATCGCTTGCCACTCTCCACCTCCGTGAATTCGGCGACGATCTTCCATTTGCCACCGTTGAGGTATGTCGCGACCGCTGCGCGCTGCGCGTCGACGCCTAAGCCCGACTTGCCCTGTTTGCCGGTGCTGACGCGGTAATAACAAATGAAACCACCCGAATGAGCCATAGGACGCCTCGTAACACTACAATCAACGCCCGTTGATAGTCGTGTAACGGAGCTACGCTGTCAACCGGCGGCTATGCGGCGCTCGACTTCGGCTTGCACTTCCGGCGGGGTCGACGGCGCGGCGAGCTCGTAAAGAGCGGACAGACTCAAATGCGAACCAAGTTCGCTTTTCTCCCCAAAGTGCTCAGCGACGCCCATAAACTTTTGTGCGGTTTTCGCCGACATCTCGAACTCAGCTTCGATCCACGGCAGGAACGAACCGTGCGGCAGCGCGGCCTTTTGCCGGATCAATGCCTGCCCGATCGTGATGACGCTGTGCGGCGGATCAGTGCGGCGTCAGCAGGCCTCAAAGTCGCCGCCCGGCTGGGTCAGACGGGCTGGATTTTTATTCTGGGAGGCGTCTGCGTCAGGACCCGCCTAGAATGCCCACGCATGAGCAAAGAGAAACATCCCCCTGTCCATCCTTTTGGACTGCCTCTTCTCGCACTGGTGGCGATTATTGTGTTGGGAGGCTGCTATCTGGCTTTCGGCGTAGGGAGGGATGCTCTCACCTACGCGTTTGCGATGCTGGTGGTGGTGTTTGGATTTCCGGTGGTTGTTGTCTTTGGTATTGCCGGGATTGTTTTGGCCGGTCGCCGTTTGCTGCGGCGACTGCATTGAACCGTCGTATCTCGCCAACTTTGCTTGCGGGCACGCTTCGACCCTTTCCTCCCATGAGATAGGACTGGCCGTCCTGCTCATGGCCCCTGACGATGGGGAGCACCGGTGTGGTGCCGAGTACTAGCTTATCCCCGGCCTTGCGGCCCGCCACGTTGTCCCCGTGACGTCTCCGGCGTCTTTTTTGGGCTTCGCCACGTTCATGCCGGCCGCGGTGGTCATCCGCTCGACGGCATAAACGCCATTCGCCCTCCGGGTGGTGCCCGGTCTCAGTGGTCGCGGGTGTTATGGGTCACACTTGCCCGCACTTTGATTCCGATCGCCTGGCGGCGTGTAGCGTCCGGCTCGCTGCCGCTTTGAGGTGCGGCGCCTTGCGGTCATTCATCAGCGGCAGCTTGCGCTCGCCGGCGACGAGATCATGGCCGGATCTCGACTCGTCGCTATTCTCGCGACGGCCGACCGTAGTTCGTTGATTGCAGCGGGAGCCACCGAGCAGACCCGCAATCGCGGACGCCACGGCCGACCGAACGCAGTGGTTCGATCAGTCGCGTGCGCCCTCGCAAAATGCTCGAGCTGCGGCTATCCGGGTCTTGTGAGCGCCGAGGTCAACACCATCGGCAGATCGCGCATAATGCAGTCCGTCGACCAGGTCTATCGCGCCGAGAAAATTTCGGCCGAAGTAGACGTCGACACTTGTCTCAATTTCATCCGGGGAGTATTTTGAGACCGGTGCTGCCGAGCACTGCAATTTGCGATTGGCCCTGCCGTTTCCCGCGGCGGGGCTTCGCATTTCTGGATCAGGTGGCCGGTGCATGTTCGGCCTCCCTTGAAACGGCGACAGCTCGCGGACCGCGGTCGGCTTCGACGATATCGAATTCGACCGTATCGCCCGGACTCAGCCTGAGCTCGCCATCGACCCGACAGGATTCCTGCAGATCAACGCGGTGGACAAAAACGTCCGTGCCGCCATCGTTGCGTTGGACAAATCCAAAACCGCGATCGTTGCTGAAGAATTTCACCGTGCCAGTGGAGCGCATCATGCAGCCCTCCGAGCGGCGACCGCGGCGGCAAACTCGCGGGAAGGGAAGGGGCCCGGTGCGTCATCTCCCCAGCCAAGCTGGAATGCTCCATCGTCCCGTTGGCAAATGAGCTCCGGATCCCGTTCGGACAGATCGGAAAAGCCCTTTGTTCTTAATGCGAGCTCATCGAGGTGTTTGTCCGAATGCCGATTGGTGGTATTGGATCGCCCAAACCCTTCCAAGCTGAATACGAGGGTTCGATTCCCTTCACCCGCTCCAGAAGGATTTCAATGCAGGAAAACGAGTTAGCCCTTCCGGCGCGTGGGTGACGCTCGTGATAAAATGAAGGTGATCGCCGAATTGCTCCCATGACCACATATGGCGAACCGTGAGCCGGAGCAGCCTTATCGCCTGATCCTCCCGGAACACGGCATGTGGTTAGCCGATGCGAGATGCTCGGCGGGAGAGCATCACAATAGAATAAAGAGCCGCCTCACCTACATATCGCACAGACGGTGTGGTCTGCTTTCGTATAACGCCGCCTGGGTTGCTGGAATCGCAGGCCGAATTGCCAAAGTAATCGAGGAGGTTTGAGATGACCAAAAACAACACCAATCGTTGCGCTCGCCAGATCAGTTTTGCCGGCAAGGTTCGTACCTTCAATTTGAACGACCCCAAGGTCCTCGCCATGATCGCAGGTGGAGCGAAATTGAAACAGGTCTCGAGGATGATCACGATTGCCCGTCTCGGCATAGGCAGGGCACCACTGGCGGGGCAATACGGCGACACACCGGCGGCTTGCCACAGACGCTTTCTTGAAAAGATCTATTCGGCGACCGATGTGGAGAACGTCATCACCCTCGGGCTGATTGGTGGCGGGATGGCCGAAGATGAAGCTTTCGCGCTTGTTGATGAGCACGTCGTCGGTAAGCCCCTCGAAGCCAACGCGTTGATCGCATCGGAAACCATTGCCGCGCTGTTCGCTGATGCAGGTGATGCGAAAGCATAACGGAAATGGTTGCTTGAATCCCGGTCTTTGCTGATAGCTCAAGTTTCGGCAGGTTAGGAATAAGGCGTCGCGCATCACCATCGACGGTTCGGCAATCACAAAGGGCGATGCACGATGAAACATCGTGCCAGACGTTTGAATGGGGCTCAGTCGCGAGCATGACTGATGAGCCTCGCTACCGATGGTTTCAGCCCATCTGTTCCAGAAGACGACCCGCCGCATCTTGAGCCGCTTCTGCCATTTTCACCGCGCTATCACGCGTAAGCGAATCTCGTTGCTTGCCGACGTCCTTTGATTGATCCCGGCAGCAAGCGGCTCGGCGATGCTCCCAGGCTCGCAATCGCTTGCGAAATATTCTGTGTCGCTCCGACCGCGTCGCGGAGAGAAGCCCTCATTACTTTCGAGGTATTCAAGTTTGCTGGCTCTTGCAATGCCTTGAAGGCGGCACATGCCCAGCCTAGGTAGCTGCCATGCCCTGTGAGAAGCGCGCGGCTGCGTATGCGCGACGTTGTATTATTCGCAGGCCGGAGAGCGAAGAATGCACGCCATCATGCGAACTGTCCGCGCGGCTGATGGTCATTCTCTTTGTGCGTCCATCGTCATGGCCGTTCCGCAACGTGTTACCGCCATGCTGACCCGCGCCGATGTAATTCATCACCGTAAATCCCTGGTCGCGGACGGTGCGTGATGGGAAACCCCACCGCCATCATGCAAGGCGGTTGGATGCCTCGTCTTGTTGCGCGGAGAATCCCATCGTGTATCGCGCTCACTGCACATTTCGCTATCTTGTATACGCTGGTTTGCGATCCGACGGTCAAGCCGGTGGTCGGCGAACAGCCTGGTCCGGCCCTTGTCGAGATCGTCGTTGTTCCCTCCCATGGCTCAACCTTCGTCGAGCACGGTGAGGTTGCCGAACCAACGTCGGCGGAACTCGCTGAATTACCCCCGCCGACGCTCGCCGAGGACCCTCCGCCGGAGATTTCCGAACAAGGAGAAGCGGTAGAAAAGCCGGTGGCATTGCCGGCGCCGAGTCCGAAGCGGGCGTTAGTTCACAAGGCAAGCGCACCTCCTGTTCCGCCAGCCGCAAGCTCCGCGCCGCCTCATACGAGTGTGCCGATCATGGGCGCTACCGGCGTGCCTGACCAACCCGAGATGGGAGCGAGCGATACCGATCAAGCGTCCGTCGGGGTCTCGCATGCTTGGAAGGCGAGGCTGCTCTCTCACCTGGAGCGCTACAAGCGCTATCCGAGCGAGGCCCGTATGAAAGGAACTGAAGGGACGGCGCTTTTGAGCTTCGGCATGGATCGCGACGGTCGGGTGCTCCGATATCATCTTGTGCGCTCTTCGGGTTCTCCTGAACTCGACGACGAAGCCTTCGCGATGATCGTGCGCGCATCTCCTTTACCCCCTGTGCCGCCGGAGATCACCGCGCAGGTCGTGCAACTCGTTGTTCCCGTGCGCTTCAGGATGTGAACTCGTCTCGGCAATTGCGCCTGGAAGGTTTCGGGATTCGTGCTTATGTTCGGTCAACGGGGCCGAAAGGTGAACCATGCGCTGGAATCTTGGCATCGCTGCGGTTCTTGCAGTCATCATTCTTTCGCCGGCATCGAGCCACGCTGGCGTGAACGTGCGCTTCGTCAATTCTGACCGCTATACCGATGCAGGCTCATACGATACTTCGAGCGCGTCGGTAGAGGCGGCTTTTCGCGCTCATCTGGATCGTCTCGGCAAGCGATTTCTCGCGCCTGGGCAGAATCTCAACATAGATATCGTCGATATCGATCTTGCTGGCTATCAACAGCCGCTTCGTTTTGCTCCCAACAACGTCCGGATTGTTAATGGCGTCACGCTACCGAGGATCGTACTGCGTTATGCATTGATCGAAAGAGGCCGGCGTGTGCGAAGTGGCGAAGAGACGCTCACCGATATCAACTACCAGATGAATCCGTCGGCGCGCTTTTCGGGCGATCGGTATGTATACGAGAAAGCACTGCTGGACGACTGGTTCCGGCGTACCTTCTCCACTAGTCGCCAGGGTTTCTGAGGCGGCTGTGCCTTTTCACTTTCTTTTATCAGGACCTGGGCGAACCCTTCTTTTTCCGCGATAGGGGAAGGTTGCCGCTCCGACGAGGTCATTGTGACGGTCGTGGAAGGCGTCGTCTATTCGCTTATCCAGGACCACGGCGCCGCAAATCTACTGAATCAAAAGCACTATTCCGTGTTCGGTAACTACTACACCGGCGTTTATGGCGAGCCGCAACGCTATACCCTTGTCCACCAAGTTCCGCTTCTGGAGCGGTTGGAAGAAAAAAGATGGGTGCGACTGGTTAGCTCATGACGTCAAAAAATTTTGTAGCGAGGGGGTTCAAAAAGCGGTTGCTCGAACGTCTCTAACTATAGGGTCGCCATTCTTTGACCTGCGGATGTCCCGTGGCGGGACAACCAGCGCGCCGAGGACAGCAGGAGTGAATGGAACCGCATCGCGTAAGACCTCAGGTGCCCGCCTGTGGTTCGTAATTCACGGTTGGCTTGCGCTGCCGATCTGGGCGTTTTTGTTCTTCGTTTGTCTGACAGGGTCGATCGCGACCGTCAGTCAGGAGATCATGTGGTTGGCATCTCCGATGGAGCGGGCCAATGCTCCCACGAATGACGCGCGGCTGCTCGGTTATGACGAGATACTGGCGGCGGTTGAGCGCGAGGTGCCCGGTGCTCGGGTGAGATTCATCTCGCGGCCGGTGAAGTCGATCTTCGCCCTGGGGGTGCAAGTGACACGCCCCGATGGCAGTTCCGCCAAGTTGTTCGTCAATCCATACACTGGCGTGGTGCAGGGCGAGCAGGGCACGTTCGATTTTCGTGATTTCACGCGCGCCTTGCACGGCTGGCTGTTGATGCCGTTCGACAGTAGCTTCCCGATTGGGTGGTACTTTGTCTCGGCCTTGTCGGTTCCACTGCTTGGTTCGCTGATCACAGGGATCGTCGTCTACAAGCGGTTCTGGCGTGCCTACCTGCAGCCCCGCCTTCGCATCGGCAAGGGCAAGCGCATCTTCTGGGGCGACCTGCACCGGCTGGCCGGGGTGTGGTCGATCCCATTCATCGCCATTATGGCGGTGACCGCAAGCTGGTTTTTGATCCAGGCGATTCTCAGCGACAACCACATTTCGATTTCAACGGCAGGTGTGCCGCCCGTGGTGGCGCGCACCGACGTGCCGGTGGTCGCCGAGGGCGCGCCGGCGCCGCGGATCACGCTGGGGCAGGCGGCCGAGATCGTGCATGCTCAGCTGCCTGATCTTGAGCCCAGCTTCGTGGAACTCCCGGACAGCGCCTACGGCCAAATCAGCGTCGGTGGGCGCGGCAATTATCCGCTGATTTTCGAGACGGTGGAGGTCAATCCCTACAACGGCAAGGTGGAGCGGGCGCGGCGCGTGTCCGACCGCTCCGCGCTCGAGCTCGTCACCGGCTCGATGCGGCCTTTGCACACCGGCGATTTCGCCGGCGTGTGGCTCAAGCTCATCTACCTGCTGTTCGGTCTGACGCTGACCACACTGGTGTTTTCCGGGATGATGGTGTGGACCAGGCGCACCGCGATCGAGACAGTGAAGATCGTCCGCGACCGCAGACATGTGCGGTTGGGGCTGGAGGCGACTGAGTAATGGCGGCGCTCGTATCCCCATCGCGCAATGCGTCGCTGTGGCAGCGCTGGCGATTCCATCTCAGCGCCTTGATGCTGATCGTGCCGATCGTTTCGGCGCCGGCCTTCTTCCAGGCAGATGCATTGTTCGGTGGCAAGAAGGGCCTCGGCGAGCGCGATATCGGCGAGGTTGTGGTTGGTCCGTGGACCGCGCGGATGGCCGAGTTCAAGCTGATCGAACCGGAGGCGGAAGGGCGTGCGGGTTACACCAAGTCTTTTGTCATGGCGCTGTGTCCGGCCTGCGTCGATCAGGTGAAGGCGGCATACTTGCGCGTCGGCAAGCCGCGCAACGTTCGTACCGCGGGCGCGCTGTTTTCGGGTACCCCTTATCGACAGTTTGCGGAAGTGCGGATTCCGGAGAAGGCCAGTGCTGACGGTATGTTGTGGGTGACGTTCGAGGGCTGGGACGGCGCGCTATACCAGACGTCGATCCCGATCCGCACAGCCTCGCCCTTGACTGCGGCCTGGCTCGAGAAGAGGGGGCGGATATGAAGGGGCTCTGGAAAGGCGGACTGACCATCGCCACCTTCGGCGCGGTGTCTTTCTTTATCGGTGCTGCCTGGGCGCATCCGCCGTTTTGTATCTGCAAGATGATCGATGCGACGATGGTGGGTTGCGAAGGCGGATTCGCGGACGGCACCGGCGTTCCCGGGGTGAGGCTCGACGTCGTTCGCTACGACGAGACGATCATCCTGCAAACAAGCTTCGGGACCGACTCGACCGTCAGCTTCCGCAAGCCTGACGGCGAGTTCTATTTGCTGTTCGACGCTGGCCCCGGCCAGTCGTTCGACGTCGACTACAAAGACATTCAGTGAGCGGATGCCGACGATGAACGCCCCGGTGCCTCCTGACGATGTCGATGGCGTGACGCTGCTGCCGGCCTGGACCGCGCCGGCGCGGCGAACGCGCGGTTCTCGGCGGCTCGTCCTGGGGGTGAGCGTTGTCACACTGGCTGTGCTCGGCACCCTTGCTTTCATGGGATTCCGCGCGCCGTCGCCGGACAGCCTTTATGAGACCGTTGCCGTCACGCGGCAGGACATCGAGAGCACCGTTGCCGCGACCGGTAAAATACAGCCGCGCGCTTATGTCGATGTCGGCGCGCAGGTGTCCGGCCAGTTGAAGCGTCTTCACGTTGCCGTTGGCGACGAGGTGACCGCGGGGGCGGTCGTGGCGGAGATCGACGCCGAGATGCAGGCGGCCAAGGTCGAGGGCATTGAGGCGGACGTCGCGCGGTTGACCGCCGAACTCGCCGAGCAGGAAGCCGGGCTTGCGTTTGCAAAACGCAATGCCGAGCGCCACCTGACGCTGTCTCAGAGCAGCGCAGTTTCGAAAGTCGCTTTTGAGACGGCGGAGCGCGACCGCGACATCCTGATCGCTCGTATCGACGCTTCCAAAGCCCGCATCCGTCAGATGCAGGCCGATCTTCACGCGCAAAAAACAGCATTGCGCTTCGCCCGTATCACCGCGCCGATGGCGGGCACCGTGGTTTCGTTGGACGCGAAGGAGGGGCAGACCCTCAACGCGAACTATGATACGCCGCTGGTGCTGCAAATCGCCGACCTCGATACCATGACGGTGTGGACAGATGTGTCCGAAGCCGACGTCGTCAAGCTGCGTGAAGGCATGCCGCTGTGGTTCACCACATTGGGCCGGCCGGACCGCAAGTGGCATGCAACGCTCCGGCAAATCCAGCCGGCGCCGCGCCGGCCCGACAAGAAGGTCGAGGCCAAGGCTGCAACGCAATCGGGCAATGTCGTACTCTACACGGCGCTGTTCGACGTTCCCAACAAGGATGGCGGCTTGAAAGCCGGAATGACCGCACAGGTATTTTTCGTCACCGCCGCGGCGCAAAACGCCCTGGTCATTCCAGTGTCGTCGCTCAACGAAAAAAGCGAGGTTCGCGTTCTTCAGGGAGACGGGACCATCGCCGTCCGCAAGGTCGAGACTGGTGCCCGGACCCGCTTCCTCAGTGAAGTCACGAGCGGCCTCGCCGGTGGCGAACGGATCATCACGGGCGTGAAGGCGTCCGGTCCGCCCGCTAAGCTGAGGGTGGAGTCATGAACGCATCGCATGTTCCGCTCATCGACCTGACGGGCATTTGCCGCTCCTATCGTAGCGGCGATGTTGTTACCCGCGCGCTGCGCGGCGTCGAGCTGTCGATCTATTCCGGCGAGTTCGTCGCCATCGTCGGCGCCTCCGGATCCGGCAAGTCGACGCTGATGAATATCATCGGCCTGATCGACCGGCCGACGCAGGGCATCTACCGTTTTGCGGGACAGGATGTCGCCGGGCTCGATCGTGACGGTCTCGCTGCGCTGCGTCGCAATTCCTTTGGTTTCATCTTCCAGCAGTATCATTTGATCTCGACAGTAAGCGCGCTAGGCAATGTCGAGATGCCGGCGGTTCATGCCGGCGCGCCCCGCGCTTATCGTCATCGCCGCGCGTCCGCACTGCTGGCGCGGCTCGGCCTTGCCACGCGCATGTTCAATCGGCCGTCGCAGCTCTCGGGCGGCCAGCAGCAGCGTGTCTCGATCGCGCGCTCGCTGATGAACGGTGGCGCGGTGATCCTCGCTGACGAGCCGACGGGCGCGTTGGACAGCAAAAGCGGCACGGAAGTACTGGGGATCCTGAAAGAGCTTGCCGGCGCCGGGCACACGATCATCCTCATCACTCACGACTCGAACGTAGCCGCCGCGGCTGAGCGCATCATCCGGATCGAGGACGGACTGATCGCCTCTGACAGCGGTCGCGACGCTGGAAGGGTTCCGCGCTCCTCGGTTGCCGTTGCTGCACGGCATGCGAATGGCACCTCGCCGCCGCTGTGGGCCTGGCTGGAGGAAGCGGCCCGCTCTGCCTTCGCCGCGCTTGCGGTCAATCCGGTTCGTACGGCGCTGACCCTGAGCGGCATCGTCATCGGCGTTGCTTCCGTCGTCGCCATGATGGCGATCGGGCGCGGCGCGCAGGCGTCGTTCATGGAGCGGGCCTCCGCCATCGGCACCAACTGGTTGGTGGTCAGCCGTGCGGGCGAATCCGCAGTGACCAGCATGCCGCTGACTCTCGCCGATGCCGAGGCGATCAAGGATCTTGCCAACGTGTCCGGGTCGATGCCGGCCTTGTGGGAAGCCGGCATATTGCGGCACGCCAACACGGATATGAACGCCGAAGTAATCGCCACCACGGCCGAGTTTCGGACGGTTCACAACTGGGATACGGCGAAGGGAATGTTCTTTACGAAGGAGGATGAGATCAGCGGCAACGCCGTGATGTTGCTCGGTGCGACCCTCGCGTTAAAACTGTTTCCCAATATCGCCGATCCTTCCGGCAGCCACGTTTTGGTCAACAACATTCCATTTCTTGTCACCGGCGCGCTCGAGTCCAAGGGCCTTTCCGAGAAGGGCATGGATCGGGACAATAACGTGGTGATGCCGCTTCGGACGGCTGCGATGCGACTCTATGGTAAGGACGAGCTGTCGGAGATCGTTGTCTCCATCGCCGATATGTCCCGTCTGCAACAGACCAAGGACGCCATCAAGTCGCTGTTGATCCGCCGCCACGGTCGCGAGGATTTTTGGCTGCACGATGCGGCGTCCGCCTTCCGCAAGGCCGAGGATGAGCGCCGCTCAAGTAATCTTTTGCTCGGCGCCATCGCCGCGATTTCGATGCTGGTCGGCGGTATCGGCATCATGAACATCATGCTGATCACCGTGGCCGAGCGCACCAGGGAAATCGGTGTCCGTGCCGCGATCGGGGCCAGGACCGCGGACATCCTGGGCCAGTTCCTGACCGAGGCGATCGTTTTGTCGGCAATCGGTGGCGTGTTCGGGTTGCTGCTCGGCGTGCTGATCGGAATAGCCGCAGCCACACTGTTCGGCATGACGGTAATTTTCTCGATCACGGCAGCGATCGGCGCGGTAACGGGGGCAGTGGTTATGGGAACGCTGTTCGGCTTCATGCCGGCGTTTCGCGCGGCGCGGCTTGATCCTGTCGTGGCGCTGTCAAGTCAATAGGAACAAGGAACGGGGAATCATGACGGGATTTGTAACAAGGGCGACACGTCTTGGGTTTGTCGTCGCGCTCGCCGTTCTGGCGATTGCGGCGCCGGCGACTGCGCAGCAGCAGAGGGAGCATCCGGCTGCGGCGGGATCTGGGCCGTCGGCGCATCCCGCGACGCAGCCTTCACCGCGGTCGGCGTTACCGACGCAGCCATCATCGTCAGTGCCGATGTCTTCCCAAGCAGCATCGACGCCGATGCAGCCGTCCGCGCAGCCATCGTCCGCATCGCCAACGACACCGCCGTCGTCGGTGACATCGCCCACGCCGTCGTCTTCTTCGGGTGTACCTGCGGCTGAAGCTTCGTCCGGGGAGGCACCGGCGGCATCGTCTGACGCGGCCGCGCCTCTGGATCAATCAGCTGCGCCGGCTGCCGCGCCAGCATCGGATGCCTCGTCCTCCACGCTTCCGCAAGACCTGTCGCCGTGGGGCATGTTCATGCAGGCCGACATCATTGTGAAGGCGGTGATGATCGGTCTGGCGTTTGCGTCGCTGGTGACGTGGACGATCTGGCTGGCGCGGGGGCTGGATCTGGCGGCTTCGCGGCGGCGGGCACAGAGCTGCTTGCGCAAGCTGGAGCGCGCCGACACTCTTGCGGCGGCACGGGCAGAGATCTCTGAGGGGTGGACCGGCAAGGGCCCGGTGTCTGATCTGATGGAGGCGGCGGAGAACGAATGCAGGCGCTCGAACGATCTGTCCTCTGAGGGCATCAAGGAGCGTCTGGCCATCGCGCTGTCGCGGATCGAGGCCAAGTCGGGGCGCGACATCGCCCGCGGCACGGGCTTGCTTGCGACCATCGGGGCGACCGCGCCGTTCGTCGGGCTGTTCGGCACGGTGTGGGGCATCATGAACTCCTTTATCGGCATCTCGCATTCCAAGACCACCAATCTTGCGGTGGTGGCGCCGGGCATCGCCGAAGCCTTGCTTGCGACCGCGCTCGGGCTCGTCGCCGCGATTCCGGCGGTGATCATCTACAACGTGTTCGCGCGTGCGTTTTCGAGCTACCGGGCGCTGCTGTCGGATGCCTCCGGCGAGATCATTCAGCACATCTCGCGCGACCTGGAACGTCAGGAGCGGGGGCTTGGACCGTCCGTGGTGCCGCTGTCGCGCGGCCGCTCCGCTGCGGAGTGAGCCCTCATGGCGGTATCTCTGAAGAACCCGCAGGACGGCGGCATCGACGAGCTGAGCGAAATCAACGTCACCCCGTTCATCGATGTGATGCTGGTGCTTTTGATCATCTTCATGGTGGCTGCGCCGTTATCGACGGTGGATGTCGCGGTCGACCTGCCGGTGTCGAATGCACAGCCGCAGCCGCGTCCCGACAAGCCGGTATTTTTGACGGTGAAGCAGGATCTGACGCTGGCGCTCGGCAACGACGAGGTGCCGCGCAATACCCTTCAGGCAACGCTCGATCAGCAGACCAGCAATGACCGCGAGCAGCGGGTGTTTCTGCGCGCCGACGGGACGGTGGCTTACAACGAGCTGATGAAGGTGATGAACCTGTTGCGCGAGGCCGGCTATCTCAAGATCGCGCTGGTTGGGCTGGAGGATACCGGACAGGTGCAAGCAGGTAGCGTGGCCGCCGGTAGCAGTGCGCCAGCGGCGGCTACCAAGCCATGAGGATCGATTGGCGCGATCCGGACGGGCGGCCGGAAGGCGCGGTGACCAGGGCCGCGGCGCTGCGCTGGACCGCGGCCGGGCTTGCGGTGGTCGCGGTGCACGCCGGCGGCATCTGGCTGGCGTTGCACTGGCCGGCGCAGGCCGAGACGCCGGGCGATCCGCCGGCCGCGATCATGATGGAGCTGGCGCCGCTGGCGGTGGCGCCGGAGGTGCCGCAGCAGGACATCGCGCCGGGGCCGCAGATGGAGGAGGCCGAGGAGGAGCAGCCCGAACCGGAGAAGCCGGTCGAGGAGAAGCCAGATCCGACGCCGCCGGAAGTGAAGGAGGCCGAGCTCAAGCCGCCGCCGACGCCGAAGGTGGAGAAGGCGGAGGTGGTGCTGCCGGCCAAGACGGAGCCGCCGAAACCGAAGCCGAAGAAGAAAAAGAAGAAGGCGCCGCGCACCACCGCACCGCAGAGTTCACAGGCGCAGCGCGCCGATCGCGCCGCCGCGCCCGCGGAAGGCATGGCCTCGTCGATGTCGCCGAGCTCCTGGCGCGGCGCGCTGATGGCGCATCTCAACCGCCACAAGCGTTTCCCGTCCGGTGCGGCGGGTGCGGGGGTTGCGACGGTTGCGTTCACGATCGACCGCTCCGGCCGCGTGCTGTCGGCACGCCTGGTGCGCTCGGCCGGCGACTCCGCGCTCGACGCAGAAGCCGCCTCGCTGCCGCGCCGCGCCAGTCCCGTTCCCGCCCCGCCGCCCGATGTCGGCGGCGGTTCAATCACACTCGCCGTTCCAATCAGGTTCAGTCGATGATGTCAGCCAATCTCACACGAACACGCCTGTTCACCCTCGCTGCCGCGATCACAGCAACGATGACTGCGGCCCAGGCCCAGCAACCGGCGGTGCAGCAGCCAGCCACATCAGCAGCAACGCTGCCGAACGGGGCCTCGTCGGTGAACGAGACCTTCGGCGACTGGACCGTCGATTGCCGGATCATCGAGCGGCGCAAGCAATGCTTGTTGTCGCAAGCGCAGGGCAACAAGGAAACCGGCAGGCGCGTCTACGCCATCGAACTGAACCCTGCCGTGGGCGGCAAGGTCGATGGCACCATCCTGATGCCGTTCGGGCTCAATCTCGACGCCGGCGCGGTGCTCAAGCTCGACGACAAAGACCTTGGAAAGGGACTGCGCTTCTCCACCTGCGTGCCGCAGGGCTGCCTGTTGCCGGTGAATTTCCCCGCCGCCGCCACCGACGCCATGCGCAAGGGCACGAAACTCGTGGTCGCCTCGCTCAACCTCTCCAGCAACGAGGCCGTCACCTTCAACGTCTCGCTCAACGGCTTCGGTCCCGCGTTGGCGCGCGCAACAGAACTCGCAAAATAGCGACAGTCGAGAGAACCGGTTTTGACGAGATCATGCTCAATCAAAAGACAGGCCAGGGTTGCAACGCAGTTGAGTCAAACATCCACCAAATCGGGAGATTGCCCATGCTGACGCTGGTTAAGGATGATCTCTCCGTCCAGCAGGAATCGCCGCCGCCTCAACGCGATTACAACCGGCGTCGCTTCCTCTCATGGCTCCGCGACGAGGTGGCGATCCTGCGCACGCTCGGTATGGATCATCGCCGCATCGCCGCGCAGCTCGATATCGAGGAGCACGACGTGCGGGCGTTCTGCCCCAAGCCGAGCGAGAAAGCTCCGCGCCGCAACCTGCCGCGTCGGGCCGTGGAGGCGTTGCTTCATGGCCGCTACGCCTCGCTCGGTGGCCGGACCGTCGCCAAGCGCAGTCGCTATCTCGTCGAGATCGCAACCGCCTACACCTGGGATGAATTGTTGTCCGAGCCGGGCGTCGGATCTGTCACCGCAAACCAGATCGTGCTCTGGCTCGAAGAACGAGACAAGACACTCAAGAGATCGGAAACGGAGTGATCGGCCAGCGCCCGCCACGAGATGCGAATGCTCGAACCGCTAGAATCGGGTGACGATATCCGACAGGGCTGGACGAGGCCGGTCCTTGCTGGGCTTGGTCGGCGTGCCGATATGAATAAAGCCCGCGAATCTTTCGTCCGACTTTAACCCGAGGCCGTCGAGCACGTCGCGATCGTAGGCGAACCAGCCAGTCAGCCAGTTCGCTCCATAGCCGAGCGCGGTGACGGCCGTGACGATATTCATGGCGCTGGCCCCTGCCGACAACACCTGCTCCCACGACGGCACACTGGGGTGTTGCTTTATGCAACTCACCACACCGATTACCAGGGGCGCTTCCATCAACTGGCGCTTTTCGATTTCGACTTCCTCCTTCGGTGCCGACGGATTCTTGCTCGCGTAGACACGAGCGATGACGTCGCCGGCGCGGGCGCGTGCATCGCCTTCGAACACGATGAATCGCCAAGGCGTTATCTTGCCGTGATCAGGCACGCGCGCGCCGATGGTGAGGATGATATCGATCTCCTCAGCCGAGGGGCAGGGCCCGCTCATGTCGCGTGGCTTGACCGAGCGGCGGGTGCGCAGGAATTCGATAATATCGGACATAAGTGCTCTCGTTGAACTTGCTGCCGCCCGCTTGGCTCGCGCAAGGGGGGACGCGATTGTGATCGATCTATTTGCGGGCGGGCGCGTGTTCCTTGGCAAAGCTTGCCGGCATGTAACTGATACGTATCTTTTTCGAAGCCCGCAGCTACTGCGGTATCTTGCGGTGTTGGATGTCCGGCGGCATGGCTTCCTCCACAAGCGCGGCAATGGCCTCACCGGTTGGCATCACCTTCTGGCCATCGCTACCGAGACGGCGGATGGAAACCGATTTGGTCTCAGCTTCCTTCTTGCCGACGACGAGCAAAGCAGGAATTTTCGCTAGCGAGTGCTCGCGCACTTTGTAGTTGATCTTCTCGTTGCGCAGATCGATTTCGACGCGAAGCCCCGCACGCCGCGCTGCGGCTGCGACTTCCCTGGCGTATTCATCACCATCCGAAGTAATGGTGGTGACGACCGCCTGCACCGGCGCGAGCCAAAGCGGAAAGTGGCCGGCAAAGTGCTCGATCAAGATGCCGATGAAGCGTTCAATCGATCCGCAGATCGCGCGATGCACCATCACGGGTGCCTTCTTGCCGCCATCGGCGTCAATGTAGAATGCGCCGAACCGCTCTGGCAGATTGAAGTCCACTTGCGTTGTGCCGCATTGCCAGTCGCGGCCGATGGCGTCGCGCAGCACGTATTCGAACTTCGGTCCGTAGAATGCGCCTTCGCCGGGATTGGTCTCAGTCTTGACCCGGTTGTTTGATGCGGCGATGCGCTTGAGAACATCCGCCATCACCGCTTCGGCGTGATCCCACGCCGCGTCCGAGCCCACCCGCTTCTCGGGGCGTGTCGAGAGTTTCACCGTCAGATCGCCGTCGAAACCGAAATCGGCATAGGTCGAAAGGATCAGTTCGTTGATCTTGAGGCACTCGTCGGCGAGCTGCTGCTCGGTGCAGAAGATGTGCGCGTCGTCCTGCGTGAAGCCGCGCACGCGCATCAGGCCGTGCATGGCGCCCGACGGCTCGTAGCGATGGACCACGCCGAACTCGGCGAGCCGCAGCGGCAGGTCGCGGTAGCTTTTGAGCCCGTGCTTGAAGAGTTGCACGTGGCCCGGACAGTTCATCGGCTTGATCGTGAACCAGCGCTTGTCCTCAGCCTCGTCGCCGGCCGACTGCGCCGCGAACATGTTCTCGCGATACCATTCCCAGTGGCCCGAGGTCTCCCATAGCGACTTATCGAGCATTTGCGGCGCATTGACCTCGTCGTAGTCGCCGGTGAGGCGGCGGCGCATATAGGCGATCACGGCCTGGAAGATGGTCCAGCCCTTGGCGTGCCAGAACACCACGCCTGGACCTTCCTCCTGGAAGTGGAACAGGTCGAGTTCGCGGCCGAGCTTTCGGTGGTCGCGTTTCTCGGCTTCCTCGATTTGCTTGAGGTAGGCATCGAGGTCTTCCTGCTTAGCAAACGCCGTGCCGTAGATGCGCGTCAGCATCGGATTATTGCTGTCGCCGCGCCAGTACGCGCCTGCCACCTTCATCAGCTTGAAAGCGTTGCCGATCTTGCCGGTGGAGGTCATGTGCGGGCCGCGACAGAGATCGAACCAGTCGCCCTGGTAGTAGATCTTGATCGGCTCGTTGCCGGGGATGGCGTCGACGAGTTCGACCTTGAAGGCCTCGCCCTTGTCGCGGAATACCTGCTTGGTCTTTTCGCGATCCCAGACGTCCTTGGTGAAAGGCTTGTCGCGCGCGATGATCTCGCGCATTTTTTTCTCGATCGCGGCAAAATCCTCGACCGAGAACGGCTCGTTGCGGAAGAAGTCGTAATAGAATCCGTTCTCGATCACGGGGCCGATGGTCACTTGCGTGCCCGGCCAAAGTGTTTGCACGGCTTCCGCCAGCACATGCGCGGCGTCATGGCGAATTAGTTCCAGCGCGCGAGGGTCGTCGCGGCTGATGAATTCGATTTTTGCATCCTGTTCGATCGGATCGACAAGATCGCTGACAACGCCGTCGAGCGCCATTGCCACCGTTCGCTTCGCCAGCGATGGCGAGATTCCCTTGGCGATTTCCAGGCCGGTGATGTTTCTCGGAAACTCACGTTCCGCACCGTCGGGGAAGGTGAGAACAACGTTGTCGGTGGGCGAGGCGGGCTTCAAGTTGGCGAGGCCATACTGGAATCCCGACGAGGGGTCTTGTTTGTCGGACATCAGTCTCTCCTGTGGCTCACTCCTGCGAACGAGCGCAGGTAAGCGGGATGCTGCGGTATAGCAGCCGATTTGCGGCATGCAACCGGTGAAAGCCGTCTCCGCCAAATCCCGAGGCGAAAGCCGCCTTTGTCCTTTTACCGTTGATCAGTGCGCCCGATCATGAGCCGGAGGGTGGTTGCCCGCCTCGTCCATCCGCAGCAGCCCCTCAAACCGGGCAAACATTGCAAGCCGGTCGGCCGGAACCGTTTGCTCGGCTTTCGCGAGCGCTTGGGCGAGTGCGTTTGCGACATCAGGGGCAATGCCGGCATGCCGCAAGGCCTCGGCGCTCCTGATTTCGTCTCCCGCGCAGAGGACTATGGTCCAGCGTCCGTGCTTGTTACGGAGGAGCGCCCGCCCGCCGGTCTCGCCCTGCGTCCAGCCCGCAATCGCATAGCCTGCCAGGGCGACCACAGGCGCGACATCCAGCTTTGCTTCCGGCTTGTCGAAGGTCGAATGGAGCAGATCGCGCACAGCGTCCTCGTCAGGCTCCGCGATCGCCGATCCGGCGAGGCCCCAGAGTACGATGAGTGCGGCAAGTAGTTTCGTCAGCACCGAAATCTCCTTATACATCCGCTTCATAATACAACAATCTCCGGAGCGCCTTGCGTTGACCAACACCATCTACGGCATCAAGAACTGCGACACCATGAAGAAGGCGCGCGCGTGGCTCGACGATCATGGCATCGGCTACAACTTTCATGACTACAAGACGGCTGGCATCGATGACGCCCGGCTCAAAAGATGGGTCGCAAAGCTCGGCTGGGAAACATTGCTCAACCGCGCCGGCACCACGTTTCGCAAATTGCCGGATGTGGAGAAGGCGGGATTGACGGAAGCCCGCGCATTGGCACTCATGATTGAACAGCCTTCGATGATCAAACGACCTGTGCTGGAGGCCGGTGGCAAGCTGCTCGTCGGCTTCAAGCCTGAGGTCTATGAAAAAGAGCTTCGACTGCCGAAGGCGAAGTGAAAGGGCTGCTTCGCTAATTTTCTTCACATCGCCGGCGTGAACGGGTCACGGTGATCCAGTCGCGATTTTCGTCGTCTGCGCGATGGTCCGCCGCAGCGGTGGTCAGCGAAATTGCTCATGATTTCAAGCAATCGTTGTGAATCCATCATCCGGGCAGGAGGCCCATAAACCGGTGGATGATCCCGGCGGTTGCGATGCCGATTGCCCACCTTTGCCGGAAATGGTTTATGACATCCCTGCGATCCGGACTGGCGGCCCGGTTCTTGTCTGCAAAGTGGATGTTGCGATGCTGCGTTTGTTCCGGTCCTTTCTGCCGAAAGAGGAGCGCTTTTTCGATTTATTTGCCCGTCATTCGCAGACAGTTGTGCAGGGGGCAGCTGCGCTTCAGGGAATGCTGAAGGGTGGTGAAGAAACGCCGGTTTTTTGCCAGCGGGTCAGCCAGCTTGAAAACGATGCGGACGGCATCACGCGCGAGGTGCTGACGGCGGTTCGGCGCACCTTCATCACGCCATTCGATCGCGTCGACATTAAAAACCTGATCACTTCGATGGATGACGCCATCGACCAGATGCAGCAGACGGCGAAGGCCGTGGTGCTGTTCGAGGTGCTCAGCTTTGAGCCGCCGATGCGTGAGATAGGTACGCTGATCGTGGAATGTGCCAATCTGGTCCATCGGGCGCTGCCGTTGCTGGAGTCGATCAGCAACAACGTCGCGATGCTGATGGCAATCACCGAGGAACTGGGCAAGCTGGAAGGCCGTGTCGATGATCTGCACGATATCGGCCTGAAGGAGCTTTTCTTGAAGCACCGCAACGCCAATGCCATGGACTTCATTGTCGGTGTCGAGATCTACGATCACTTGGAGAAGGTCGCGGACCGCTTCGATGACGTAGCCAACGAGATCAGCAGCATCGTCATCGAGCAGGTATAGGGCAGGGCCGCACCGTGGACGCCATTGGTCTTCCGGTCCTTGTCGGCCTGATCGCCGTCGCGCTGCTGTTCGATTTCCTGAACGGACTGCACGACGCCGCGAATTCGATCGCGACCATCGTCTCCACCCGAGTGCTGCGACCGCAATACGCGGTGGTCTGGGCGGCGTTCTTCAACTTTGTCGCCTTCATGGTATTCGGTCTGCATGTCGCAAATACCATCGGCACCGGAATCATAGATCCGAATGTGATTGACGCGCAGGTGATCTTCGCTGCGCTGGTTGGCGCCATTGTCTGGAACGTGGTCACCTGGGGACTCGGGATTCCGTCAAGCAGCTCGCACGCCCTGATCGGTGGTCTGGTCGGTGGAGGCATCGCCAAAGCCGGTCTTTCGGCGGCGGTCTGGAGCGGTCTGTCGAAGACGTTACTTGCGATCGTATTATCGCCGCTGGTTGGTTTTCTGCTTGCGCTGGTGCTGGTCGCCATCGTCTCATGGCTATCGGTGCGCTCGACGCCTTTCGCGGTCGATCGCGCATTCCGCATTTTTCAGTTTTTTTCGGCTTCGCTTTATTCGTTGGGCCATGGTGGGAATGACGCGCAGAAGACCATGGGCATCATTGCCGTGCTGCTGTTTTCGCAAGGTTATCTCGGCAGCGAATTCAGCGTACCGTTCTGGGTGGTGCTGTCCTGTCAGGCTGCAATGGCGCTGGGAACCCTAATGGGCGGCTGGCGGATCGTGCGGACGATGGGTCTTCGTATCACCAAGCTGACGCCGATGCAGGGCTTCTGCGCGGAGACCGGCGGCGCGGCCACACTATTCATGGCGACGTTTCTCGGCGTCCCGGTATCGACGACCCACACCATCACCGGCTCCATCGTGGGCGTCGGCGCGGCGCGGCGGTTGTCCGCGGTACGCTGGAACGTCGCCAGTTCCATCGTCTATGCGTGGGTCATCACCATTCCCGCATCGGCAATCGTCGCCGCGCTGGCCTATTGGGTCGTGGCATTCGTCAAGTAACAAGCTTTAGCCCGGCGATTCCGGCGACGATGAGGCCGATGCAGGCGAGCCGCGCCATCGTCGCCGGATCACCGAATAGCACGATGCCGAGAATTGCGGTTCCGACCGCGCCGATGCCGGTCCAGACCGCGTAGGCGGTACCGATCGGAAGCGTTTTGAGCGCCAGTCCGAGCAACGCCATGCTGATCGCCATAGCCGTCAATGTCAGCACCGACGGCATTAGCCGCGTGAATCCTTCAGTGTATTTAAGGCCGATCGCCCAGCCAACTTCCATCAATCCGGCGGCGAGCAACAAAAACCAGGCCATAAGGCCCTCCCAAATCATGAGGCAGGGCCGTCCCCGCAGTGGTCGTGTGAGATGGAAGGTCGTCCTTCCCCAGCCTTGATATGGGGCAGGCGGGAGCGCCCGGCAAGCTCCCGGCGGCGCTTGAGGTACGGGATGGAAACCCCTTGATCCGGCCGATTTTCCCTGCCACACGCTCGCTGATGTCCGACCTCGCTTTGCAGACTGACACGTCTCCGCGCTCGCCATTGGCGGCCGAAGTCGCGCGCCGGCGCACTTTCGCGATCATCTCGCATCCGGATGCCGGCAAGACGACGCTGACGGAAAAGCTTCTACTGTTCGGCGGCGCCATCAATCTTGCCGGGCAGGTGAAAGCAAAAGGGGAGCGACGCAATACCCGTTCCGACTGGATGAAAATCGAGCGTGACCGTGGAATCTCGGTGGTCACTTCCGTGATGACGTTCGAGTTCGATGGCCGGGTATTTAACCTGCTGGACACGCCTGGCCACGAGGACTTTTCCGAGGACACCTACCGCACCCTGACCGCGGTGGATTCGGCCGTCATGGTGATCGACGCGGCAAAGGGCATCGAGGCGCGCACCCGAAAGCTGTTCGAGGTCTGCCGTCTGCGTGATATCCCGATCATCACCTTTATCAACAAGATGGATCGGGAGAGCCGCGATACCTTCGAGTTGCTGGACGAGATTGAGAAGACTTTGGCGCTCGATACCACTCCGATGACATGGCCGGTCGGACGCGGCCGCGATTTTCTCGGTACCTACGATATTGCGACCGGCGGCATCCGCCTGCTCGAGGGCAGCGGCGCCAAGACCGGCGCGGCCGAACGGATCGACATCGCAGATCTCGCGGCGCGCAACGCCAATCTGAATGTCGATGAGGTCAGGGAGGAACTGGCGCTGGTAACCGAAGCCTGCAAGCCGTTCGAGCTTGAGGCATTTCGCGAGGGGCACCTAACCCCGGTGTATTTTGGCTCGGCGCTGCGCAATTTCGGCGTCGGTGATCTTCTGGAAGGACTCGGAAAGTTCGCGCCTCCTCCGCGCGCGCAGGAGTCCAATCTGCGCAAGGTCGAGGCCGATGAGCCGCGCATGACCGCCTTCGTATTCAAGATTCAAGCGAACATGGATCCCAATCATCGCGACCGCATCGCCTTTGCGCGTCTATGTTCCGGCAAGCTCACGCGCGGCATGAAGGCGAAGCTGGTGCGCACCGGCAAGCCGATGCCGCTGTCGTCGCCGCAGTTCTTCTTTGCGCAGGATCGCGCCATTGCGGATGAGGCTTTCGCCGGCGACGTGGTCGGCATTCCCAATCATGGTACGTTGCGGATCGGCGATACCCTGACCGAAGGTGAGGATGTCACCTTTGTAGGTGTGCCGTCGTTCGCGCCGGAAATCGTGCGGCGAGTGAGGCTAACCGATGCGATGAAGGCGAAAAAGCTGAAGGAGGCACTGCAGCAGATGTCGGAGGAGGGCGTGGTGCAGGTTTTCCGCCCGCGCGACGGCGCGCCTGCTCTCGTCGGCGTTGTCGGGATGTTGCAGCTGGATGTGCTGAAAGCTCGGCTCGATGCCGAATATTCGCTGCCGGTGGATTTCGAAATCTGCGAATTTCAGCTTGCGCGCTGGATTTCATCCGACGACCGCAAGAAGCTCGATGCCTTCATCGCCGCCAACGGCTCCGGCGTCGCTGACGACGTCGATGGCGACCCGGTATTTCTGGCCAAGAACGAATTCTATCTTGGCTACACACGAGATCGCGCCGAAGGTATCGTCTTTTCAAGCGTCAAGGACGTGAAGAAGTCGGCATAATCCCGCAACGAAAAACGGCCGGTGTCTGGACCGGCCGTTTCCCGAAAAACGCGTACTAGTGGAGTGAGTTTGACATTCGATAACCACTTTTGCAGCAAACCCGGCAAGCGAATGTCAAATTCAAGGTCCCACTAGAGCCACTAGCGCATCGAGCCGCCCGTGCGGGCGCTGCCATTGATGTTCGCAGGCGGCGTATCTGCCGAGCCGGAGGCGCCAGCATCGACCCCGCTGCGCCCTGGCGCCGCGCCGACCGTACCCTTCGCCGATCCTTTCGGATGAACCTTCTGGGTATGCGCGGATCCGGACGCTCCTGCGCTGCCACGAATGCTGTCGTTCTGCTGTGCTTGACCCTGGGGTGAGAGCTGCTGGGCCTGGGCACCGGCAACTCCAAAGGCTGTGATAGCGGCGGCGGCGACGAGAAGTCTGACGTTCATTGAAAGCTCCATCTGGTTTGGTGGAGCGGTGATCGTGCGCTGGCGTTCTTCGTTTTTTTTAGGTGATTGCTAGGTGTTGTTGCGACGAAAACGTGTTTGCCTCTGTTATTGCGCCGTGTTGCCTGAAACTCCTCAAAAATGTTAATCGAGACCAGCTCATAGGAGGATACGATGGGACTACTCGTGATGATTGCTGGCCTTGTTGTGTTCCTCGGGGTGCATCTCGCGGCAACTAAGCGCGATTTTCGTGCGCGGTTAATCTCGTCCTATGGCGAAGGACCATACAAGGTCGGGTTTTCGCTGATCTCCGCGGTTGGTGTCGCGCTGATTGTGTGGGGATTCCTGGACTATCGCGCCACCGGCTGGATCGACGTCTGGCATCCGCCGCGCGTGATGAAGCACATCGCGGAAGCGCTGATTCTGCCCGCTATCATTCTTATGGTCGCGTCCTATATCCGCGGCCGTATCTACGCGAAGCTGAAGCATCCGTTGTTGGTAGGGGTGAAGCTGTGGGCGACGGCGCATCTGCTCGCCAACGGAGATCTCGGCTCGATCATTTTGTTCGGATCGATTCTTGCTTGGGCGGTTATCGATCGCATTTCGCTCAAACGCCGCTCGGATCCAAGCGGCCTACCGATTCCAGTCGGCGGGGTTCGCAACGACGTGATTGCGGTTATCGTTGGCCTCGTCCTTTATCTTGCACTCGGCGCTCTCTTCCATCCGTACGTTGTCGGCGTTCCCGTCTTCGGAGCCTGAGATGTCGATTCAGTCGACCATCAGTCGCAGGACAGCACCCGACATTCGCGCTCGCAAGAACAGCGATCCAATCGTGATGCTGACCTCGTATCATGCTCATACAGCAGCACTGGTCGACCGCTATTGCGATGTCATCCTGGTCGGCGACAGTCTGGGTAACGTGATGCACGGTTTCGAGACCACCGTGCCGGTCACGCTCGACATGATGATCCTGCAGGGCCGCGCGGTGATGCGCGGGTCACAACATGCATTGGTCGTGGTGGACATGCCGTTCGGCTCGTATGA
Organism: Nitrobacter sp. MLSD-S21; assembly: GCF_058809865.1. Lineage (NCBI taxonomy): Bacteria > Pseudomonadati > Pseudomonadota > Alphaproteobacteria > Hyphomicrobiales > Nitrobacteraceae > Nitrobacter > Nitrobacter sp. MLSD-S21. Next base: position 277,191 of record NZ_JBXASZ010000001.1, read on the forward strand.
GGCCTCGAAGGAGCAGGCGTTTCATTCCGCCGCGCGCCTTCTCAAGGAGACGCTTTGCGGCGCGGTGAAGCTCGAAGGCGGCGTGAAGATGGCGGAGACCATTGCATTTCTTTCCGAGCGCGGAATTCCCGTCATGGGGCATGTCGGCCTGACACCGCAATCGATCAACACGCTCGGCTCATTTCGTGCGCAGGGACGCGAGGAAGGAACTTGGCAGCCGATCGAGGACGATGCGCGTGCCGTGGCGGAGGCGGGCGCGTTCTCGATGGTGATCGAAGCGGTTGCGGAGCCGTTGGCGCGCAAGATCACGGAAACGGTGGCGATCCCGACGATCGGCATCGGTGCCAGTCCCGCCTGCGACGGCCAGGTGCTGGTGTTGGAGGACATGCTCGGCTTGTCGCCGCGAGCGCCGAAATTTGTCCGGCGCTATGGCGAACTCGGCCCCATGATCGAGGCCGCGATCGAAGGCTATGCACGCGACGTGCGTAGCCGCGCCTTTCCCGGTCCCGAACACGTTTATGCGATGAAGCCGAAGAGCTAGATCGCCATGGCCGGTTCGAACTCCCCATCAAGTTTATGATCGCTTGACTAGAATTTTCTTGTTGTATCAACCATTGCGAGAACACGCTATCCGTGCGAAGTAACGTCCACCGCTCGCTTGCGGTGTGTCAACAACAACATGGCAGCCCTAAATGGCTGTGCGCTCGGAGCACAGATGCGAACTCTTATTCTGGCCCTCGTCCTCCTGAATTTTCCTCTCGCCACCTCATCCTTTGCCGACGAGTCTGGTCCGGTATTCGTTGACCAAGGCTCAGCTTGGGATATGCCTAGCCGCACCGATTTCTACACGCGCGATCAAGGTTCGCGCCTCATTCCATTGGCGTGGCTCAAGGCACTCAAGCAAGCTGACGGGGCTCCCTTTCTTTCCGGCGGGCTGACACGATACGGATATTTGCCGGCGCTCGATGCTTCGCAGGAGCTTCCTGTCGGTTTTTATGCATCAGGCCCGACGGGCGCGAAGGTTGTCGGGATGACGTGCTCCGCCTGTCACACCCGCCAGATCAAGGTCGCAGAACGGCAGTATCGTATCGATGGCGGGCCGGCGCTCGTCGATTTCCAAACGTTCTTAAGCGATCTCGATAAGGCGATGGCGCGGGCAACGTCCGACGATGCCGCGTTCAATGCATTTGCAGCGTCTGTCCTTCAGACGGCCAAGCCCGATAGCAATAAAGTCGCCGCGCTGCGGAGCGACGTCGATGCATGGTACGTGCGATACCACACCATCATTGATCGATCTCTTCCGAACCCCGCCTGGGGATTGGGGCGCCTCGATGCAGTCGGCATGATCTTCAATCGCGTGACGGGGTTGGGCATCGGCCCGGAGCCGACATTTTTGATCCCCGAAAACATTCACAGAGCCGATGCGCCGGTACGCTATCCTTTTCTCTGGAACGCGCCAAAACAGGACAAGACGCAGTGGCCCGGATTCGCCGATAACGGGAGTGATATCCTCGGGCTGGCTCGGAATGTTGGTGAAGTGATGGGCGTGTTCGGCAACTTCCAGCCGACGCACGATGGCCTGTTTATCGACTTCCTGAACAATAATTCGGTGAATTTTGACGGGCTGCAAAAGCTTGAGGATCTGGCAAAGAAAATCGGGCCGCCGAAATGGCCATGGTCCGTCGACACCGCGCTGGCGGCCAAGGGCAAAACGATCTTTGAACGGTCGGCTGCTGATGGCGGCTGCCAGGAATGCCATGGCCAAAAAGCCGGCACGGAGCGTTTCCCATTTCAGCAGACCTGGGCGACGCCAATTCAGAACGTCGGGACGGACACGCGTGAATACGATATCCTGGGATGGACGGCCAAATCGGGAGTCCTGAAAGGTGCTTACATTCCGTTCGCGACCAAGCCTCTGAAAGAAACCGACCTCGCATTCAACATCCTTTCGACCTCGGTGATAGGCACGATCGGAGAGCACGTCCTGAGCTTTTCGAAAGGCACCTCACCACGAGCCCTTGGTGTTTCTGCCAAGCCCGAGGTCGCGCAGGGCGCGTCCGAGCCTGTCGATGCCACTCGACTCCCAACCGTCTTGCAGGACTTGCCGGGTGCATTCAGGTTTCCCGACGCCGCTGCAACTCCTGAAACCCGTCTTCGACTCGACATGGATGCTGGAAGCTCAAGCTCGAAAACGGACGCTGCAGCCCCAACGCCCCCGAAGGGCGCCTATGAATCGCGGGTTCTCTACGGCATATGGGCGGCCGCTCCGTACCTGCACAATGGCTCGGTCGCGAGTCTTGCCGAGTTGCTCAAGCCTGCAAGCCAACGGCAGCAGCGTTTTGCGATCGGTCCCGACTATGACGTGAATAACATTGGCATTGCTTTAAATCAGGCCCAGGCCGGCAATGTTCGCGAAACAACCGGTTGCGACGATCTGAACTCAGGCAACAGCCGTTGCGGTCACGAATTTGGGACGAGCCTGCCGGATGCTGACAAGAAAGCTCTTCTCGAATATCTGAAAACGCTTTGACGGCTGGCCTGCTTCGCCAAGCGTATTTCGTAACACCGTTCCGGCCTTACGCGACGTCAACCTGTTGTTCATCGAACAGCGTGGATGAAGACAAGTGAAGCTGGGACGGTGTTGTCAGCATGAAAAGTACCGCTTGGCATCGCGTTCTTCGTGACACAGGAACTCCGGCAGTCGAGCCTCACCGTAGCGTCATGTCCTCGGGCTTGACCCGAGGATGGAATCCGGTTCGCGTGAAGAAAACGCTTTAGCCGATCGGACTCGCTTTTGCCTTGTCGGTGCCATATCGCTACGATATCGCGGTCGCTATTGGTGGGGGCGCGCGCGGCGCGGCGCTGTGGTTTGGGGAAGCGGGGATAGCAGTAAGTGACTGAGATATTTAGTGAAATTGATGATGAGCTGCGTCGCGAACAGGTCCAGAGAATTTGGAGCCGCTATTCGGCGCTAATCATTGCCGCTATCATTCTCGTGATTGCCGCTGTCGGCGGTTGGCGTGGATACCAATATCTCCAGACCCAGAAGGCCGCCGAGGCCAGTTCGACCTTTGAAGCGGCGGCTGCGCTGGCCGATCAAAACAAGCATGCCGAAGCGGAAGCGGCTTTCACCAAACTGGCGGAGACCGCACCGCCCGGATATCGTAATCTGTCGCGGCTTCGCGCCGCTGCTGAAGCCGCCAAGCATGACGTCAATGCAGCGGTGAAACTTTATGATGCGATTGCCGCCGACAGCGGGTTCAGCAGCGCCGAGCGTGATCTTGCGCGGGTGCGCGCCGCCGGATTGCTGGTGGACACCGAAACCTACAACAACATGCTGCAGCGGCTCGAGCCGACGACTGCGCCCGAGGCGACCTTTCGCCATACCGCGCGCGAGCTTTTGGCGTTATCCGCCTGGCGCAACGACGACACCACGGCTGCACGGAAGTGGCTCGACATGATCAGCGAGGACGGCCAGACGCCGTCCAGCCTGCGCAACCGCGCCGAAGCCCTGCAAGCTTTGCTGCCGCCGGTTGCGAAGAGCTGAGCAGGTTTGTCGAACTCAAGCTTGAACGAGAACCGTCGATGCGCCGCTCGCAACGCCTATTGACTTTCGCTGTTCTGATTTCGCTGTGCGGCGTGCTGGCTGGTTGCGGTAGTGGCGGCCTGAACAATTGGGATCCGTCCGATTTGCTCGGCTTCCTCGATACGAAGAAGAAGATGCAGGGTAACCGCCAGCCGGTTTTCCCGGGTGGCGTTCCGGGCATCGAGCAAGGCGTGCCGAAGGATCTTTACAAGAGCGACGGCGAGCTTCAGCAAGCTCAGCCTGCCACGGCACCGGCGCCGGAATCGGGGCGGGCGCGACAACAGGGCGCAGCAAACGGCTCGTCCGGTGGCGCCGAGGCCGCCGCCGCTGATGCCGGCACTGCCGCCGCCGCGCCCAGCAAGCCCAAGCGTCTCGTTCATCGGCGGGCCACGTCCCTGCCAAAAGAAGAGTCCCCGTCGGCGCAGCAGGCTGCACCGCCGCCGCCTGCCGCACAACAGACCGAGCCGGCAGCGTCGCCATTCCCGGCACCGATGCCCAGCGGCAGCTTCTCGCGCTGACAGCGGTATCGGCGCTGCTGAAACACTGGTATTGAGACGCCGCCCGGAACGGGCGCGGAGCTTCGATGCCCTTCACCATTGCCATCATAGGCCGACCCAATGTCGGCAAGTCGACCCTGTTCAACCGTCTGGTCGGGCAGAAGCTGGCGCTGGTTGATGACGAGCCAGGCGTCACACGTGATCGCCGCGAAGGACAGGCTCGGCTCGGCGACCTCGATTTCACGGTGATCGACACCGCTGGTCTCGATGAAGGTCCGCGCGGCTCGCTGACGGCGCGAATGCAGGAGCAGACCGAAGCTGCGATTGCAGCCGCCGATGTCCTGATGTTCGTATTCGATGCGCGTGCGGGCCTCACGCCGACCGATCGTTCGTTCGCCGATTTCGCGCGCCGCGCCAACAAGCCGGTTGTGCTCGTCGCCAACAAGAGCGAGGGCAGGCACGGGGACGCCGGGGCTCTGGAATCCTATGCGCTGGGCCTTGGCGATCCGATCGGGGTGTCCGCCGAGCACGGCGAGGGCATGAGCGATCTGTATGACGCATTGCGTGCCGTGATGCCGGAGCCAGCCGAAGAAGCCGAGGAATTCGACGATGACGACATCATCGAATCCGACGATATCTCGCAGCGGCCGATCCGCGTGGCGATTGTCGGGCGCCCCAATGCCGGCAAATCGACACTGATCAATTATCTGCTTGGGGAAGAGCGGCTGCTGACCAGTTCCGAAGCCGGCACCACGCGGGATTCCATTTCGGTCGAGCTCGACTGGAAGGGACGGGATTTCCGGATCTTCGACACCGCCGGGCTACGGCGCAGGTCGCGGATCGAGGAGAAGCTCGAGAAACTGTCCGTGGCGGATACGTTGCGCGCCGTCAGGTTCGCCGAAGTCGTCGTGCTGATGATGGATGTGCAGAACAAATTCGAGGAGCAGGACCTCCGCATCGCCGACCTGATCGAACGTGAAGGCCGCGCTCTGGTGATCGCCGTCAACAAATGGGATCTGATGGATCGGGGATCCGGCCGGATCGCGTCGCTGCGCACCGATGCAGATCACTGGCTGCCGCAGGTCAAGGGCGCGCCGATTGTCGCGGTCTCCGGCCTGACGGGCGACGGGATCGACGGCCTGATGACGGCGATCCAAAGCGCCTACGCCGTCTGGAATCGTCGTGTGCCGACCGCGGCGCTCAATCGCTGGTTCGAGCAGGCGGTCGATGCCAACCCGCCGCCAGCTGTTTCGGGTCGGCGATTGAAACTCAACTATGTAACCCAGGCCAAGGCGCGGCCGCCGAGTTTCATTGTGTTCTGTTCGCGGGCGGACGCGGTTCCGGAATCCTATCTGCGCTATCTCGTCAACAGCCTGCGCGGCTTTTTCGATCTCCCCGGCACGCCGATCCGCGTCACGCTTCGCGAAAAAGCTAATCCGTTCGCGCATAAGCGCAAGCGCAAGTCATAGCGCGCACCGCTAATCGATTTGTCGATCAGAATTGCCAGAAGCAGGACGCCGTCACCGGCTGCAAGGAGGCTGTGCGCGCTGCAGAAGATGCGCTCTGTAATTCTCCAACAAGTCGGCGGCCAATCCGGCCGGAGTTCGGCAGTCGCCGTCGGCCTTTTCGTCGGACGGTGAGTTCTTGAGGGTAAAAGCGCGTATCACGCGCTCGACAACGGCTTGCATCGACAGCTCCTGACCCGCCCGACACCATCCATCGCGTACTTCCAGTCATTTGTGAGGCGGCCGTCCCCAAACGGTTCAATACGCCGGCGGTGGCGGAACGCGACCGATGGCGGCCAATCGCCGGCGCGCCTACAGCGTTTTCGAGCGAAGTGGAAACCGGTTCGCGTGAAGAAACGCGTTAAATCAAAATCATGGAGCTCCGCTTCTGATTCCCATCCGAAGCGGAACGGCTCTAGGCCGGCGGCGAGCCGAAGCTCATAACCTCGCCACTGGCGTAGTCGTATAGTTTTCCGGTCTCGCTCCAGGAGGGAAGGCACATCGGTATAATGAGATCCGCAACCTGTTCCGGCGTGTCCAGCGTCATGGGATCCTCGCCGGGGAACACTGTGGCGCGCATCCGGGTCCGGACCGGTCCCGGATCGAATAGGTTGACGCGGAGCGGAGTCGAGGCGGTCTCGTTTGCCCAGCATCGCGCCAGCGTGTCCAGCGCCGCCTTCGAGGCTGCGTAGGGGCCGCGATAAGCGTTGGCCTCGCCAGCAGCGCTGGCGGTAACGAATACCGCGCGTCCGGCATCCGATTGCTGCAGCAACGGTTCCATGCAGCGGATCAATTGAAAATTCGCGGTGACGTTGATCGCCATCACGTCCTGCCATGGCTTCATCTCGATGTGGCCAAGCGGGGAGGATGGACCGGCGATGCCTGCGTTGCCGATGAGGATATCGAGTTTGCCGTGACGCTCGTTCAGGGCCGCGCCGAGCCGTGCGATTCCATCGAAGTCGGTGAGATTGAGCGGCACCAGCGTCGCGTTGCCGCCGTCCTTGCGGATGTCGTCGTCGAGTTCTTCGAGCCCGCCTTGCGTGCGCGCAACTGCGATGACATGCGCGCCGGCTTTGGCAAGCGCGCGTGCGGTGGCGTAGCCGATGCCGCGCGAGGCGCCGCTGACAAGCGCTATGCGGGAGGCGAGCGGTTGTGTCATGACTGGGGTGCTTCGTGCTAGGGGGGGACGAGGACGGAGGTTCTGTGCCTTATGCCCGAATTATCTGGCGAGGCCAAAGGCGAATGGAGGCCGATGGTGCCCAGTGACCTGCCGCAGGTGCTGGCAGTTGCAAAAGAGGTTCATCCAGCGTTTCCAGAGGATGCGGAAGTGTTCGCCGAGCGGCTCTGCCTTTACACGGCTGGCTGCCTGGTCTTCCACGCCGGCAGGACTATCGCCGGCTATGTCATCAGCCATCCGTGGCGGGCCAAGGATCCGCCAGCGTTGAATTCATACCTCGGCGAGTTGCCCAGGCGACCTGAAACTTACTATATTCACGACCTTGCATTGCTGTCCGGGTTGCGTGGGACCGGCGCGGCGTCATTGGCGGTGTCGCAGGTGCTCGTGCGAGCGGGTAAGGAAAGACTCGCCACCGTTTCGCTGGTGGCAGTCAATGACTCCGCGGGATTTTGGGTGCGACATGGCTTCCGCGCGATCCCGCTCGACGAGATCGGTGACGTCACACTGATGCGGAAGCTGCATGGTTACAGCAAAGCGGCGTCGTTCATGGTCCGGCAGTTTTGACTGCGGACGCTTGTGGGGCGTGTCCGGTCAGCTCGCTTCCGCGAGCAGCGACAACTGATGGGGTTGCGGTTCGACGTCAGTATGGTCGGTAAGGTTGGTCGGATAGGCGCCAGTAAAGCAGTGATCGGAATATTTCGGGTTCGCCGGATCGCGTCCGGGTTCGCCCATGGCGCGGTACATGCCGTCGATGGAGAGGAAGGCAAGCGAATCCGCGCCGATCATGTCACGCATCTGCTCGAGGCTGTGGGTCGCGGCCAATAGTCCGCTCCGGTCGGGCAGGTCGATGCCGTAGTAATCGGGATGGATGATCGGCGGCGAGGCCAGGCGGAAATGCACCTCCGTGGCCCCGGCGTCGCGCATCATGCGAACGATCTTTCTTGAAGTCGTGCCGCGCACCAGCGAGTCGTCGATCAGGATGATGCGTTTGCCGGCAATCGCGGCGCGGTTGGCGGAATGCTTCATCCGGACGCCAAGTTCGCGGACGCTTTGGGCCGGCTGGATGAACGTGCGGCCGACATAATGGTTTCTGATGATCCCGAGTTCGTACGGCACCCCGGAAAACTGGCTGTAGCCAAGGGCGGCAGGCACGCCGGAATCGGGCACCGGTACCACGACATCGACCTCGGCGTGACTCTCACGGGCCAGTTGTGCGCCGAACGCCTTGCGAACTTCGTAGACCGAACGGCCTTCGACGATTGAGTCTGGCCGTGAAAAATAGATGTATTCGAAGATGCACGGCCTTGGCGGCATCGGCGGGAAGGGCTTGTGGATTTCGGTCTGGATGGTGCCATCGACACGATGGAACACGATGACTTCGCCGGGTTCGATGTCACGGACATACTTTGCGCCGATGATATCGAGCGCACAGGTTTCCGAGGTAAGGATCGGACAACCGTCGAGTTCGCCGAGCACGAGCGGGCGGATGCCCCGCGGATCACGCGTTCCGACCAGCTTCTTGTTAGTCAGCGACACCAGCGCATAGGCGCCCTCGAGAGCCCGAAGCGCTTCGATATAGCGCTCGATGAAGCGGCCGCGCCTTGACTGTGCGACCAGATGAAGGATGGCCTCGGTGTCGGTGGTCGATTGCATCAACGCGCCGCGGCCTACCAATTCGCGACGTAGCGTCAGTCCGTTGGTGAGGTTACCGTTGTGCGCAACGGCGAAGCCGCCTGCGTTGAGTTCGGCGAACAGCGGTTGCACATTCCGCAGGATGGTGCCCCCGGTGGTGGAGTAGCGGGTGTGGCCGACAGCGGCGCTGCCAGGGAGACGTTCGATTACCTCGCGGCGGGAGAAGGCGTCACCGACAAGTCCGAGCCGGCGTTCAGAGTGAAAGCGATGGCCATCGAAGGTCACGATGCCGGCCGCTTCCTGGCCGCGATGCTGGAGTGCGTGAAGGCCAAGCGCAGTGATCGCTGCGGCTTCCGGATGACCGAAGATGCCGAACACGCCGCATTCCTCACGGAGCATGTCGCCGTCAAGATCGAAATCAGGTTCGGAATCATGCGAGGACGCGTCGCTGGAAAGGCTCTGCTGACAGTCCATTGCGCCTCACTATTCGGTCGGACCTGAATAAGTCGTGAACGTCAAGTCCGCGTTCTAACTACTGTTCCGCCGGTTTGCCGTCGATCAGCTTTTGCAGGCCGTCTCGGGCAGGTTTGGAATAGCCCTCGGAACCCGGTGACGCAGGTTCCGCATCCGGCTGCTCCTCTTCGGGCTTATTCTTCTTGAGCTTGTTTAAAATGGTGTTCTCGGGATCGTCCGGCAAGAGCGACTGTAGCCAGACGCCAGTGGAATTGAGCACCGTGAGCGATTTTGCCGCCGTGACCCAATCGGGCCGCTGCTTGTCCGGAACCAGCCAGGTGAAAAACAGGAAGGCAACGACGACGATCAACAGACCCCGCGCCAGTCCGAACAGGAAACCAAGGGTGCGGTCGAGTGCGCCGATCCTGGAATCGAGGACCATGTCGGAAATGCGTGTCGTGATGAGGGAAATCACGATCAAGGTGCCGATGAAAACGCCACCGATGACGGCGGCAGCCGCGATCGTATCGTTGTTAATATAATTCTTGGCGAACGGCAGGAGCTTCTGGAACGAGTAAAGGGTGGCCAGCGCGGCTATGCCCCACGAGGCAATCGACAGGATTTCGCGCATAAAGCCGCGGATCATCGCCAGCAGCCCCGAAATCAGCATTACGGCTAGCAGAACGAGGTCGAGGATGGTTATCGGCATCGGCTGGTCAGGTCCGCTCGTAAAATCTCAAACCACGAATCGTTGCTTATTGCTGGTCTCGCAGACGATCATACAGCGCGTCTAGCAGGGACATTTTCGCACAAAACTATCATTGGCCTTGCGGCCGCCGAATGTATAGCGGCGGGCGGTCGCAAGGTCACGCCGCTTTAGCCGTCCTGACGACGGAATCGGGCAGGTGTGGCATTTTTCTCCGGCTCGGTGGCCTTGCTAGAGCGGCTTTGTCCGCGCGCTGCGATATCCGCCACCAGCGTCGTCAATCCGGCGACGGTATTGAGCGACAGGCCAGCATCGCCGCCGACGTCTCCACGGGCCGATTCCGGCAGCACGGCACGTCCGAATCCGAGCTTGGCGGCTTCTTTCAGCCGTGCCGAGGTTTGGGCCACCGGTCTGACCGCGCCAGATAGCGAAATCTCGCCGAAATAGACCGCGTCGGTCGGGAGTTGGGCGTTTGTCAGTGAAGACACGAGCGCCGCAGCCGCGGCAAGATCGGCGGCTGGCTCGTTGATTCGCAGACCACCCGCCACATTGAAATAAACGTCGTGACCCGAGAGCTTGACCCCGCAGTGAGCTTCGAGAACCGCCAGCACCATGGACAGCCGGCTCGAATCCCAACCGACGACGGCGCGCCGCGGTGTGCCGAGCGAGGTCGGCGCCACTAATGCCTGTAGTTCCACCAGCACCGGCCTGGTGCCCTCGATGCCCGCGAAGACCGCCGTGCCCGGACTACCGAGATCACGTTCCGACAGGAACAGTTCGGACGGATTGGAGACTTCGCGCAAGCCGAGTCCTGTCATCTCGAAGACGCCGATCTCGTCGGTGGGGCCGAACCGGTTCTTCACCGCTCGCAGAATACGGAATTGTTGAGAGCCTTCACCTTCGAACGACAGCACGGCGTCGACCATGTGCTCGACCACGCGGGGGCCAGCGATCTGGCCGTCCTTGGTGACGTGGCCCACCAGAATCAGCGCCGCCCCGGACTTTTTTGCGAAACGAATGAGGGCCTGCGCCGAAGCGCGCACCTGGGTTACGGTTCCCGGCGCGGATTCCACCGTGTCGGTCCACATGGTCTGGATCGAGTCGATCACCACAAGGCGCGGTACCGACCCTTCGGACAGAGTGGCGACGATATCCTCAACAGAGGTTTCCGCTGCCAGTTGCACCGGTGCGTCGGCAAGCCCAAGGCGTTCGGCGCGCAATCGCACTTGCGCGACCGCTTCCTCACCGGAGATATAGACGGCGCGATGGCCGGCGCGCGCCAGCAGGCTCGTCGCTTGCGTGAGCAAAGTCGATTTGCCGATCCCCGGGTCGCCGCCGACCAGCAGAACCGAGCCGCGGACAAAGCCGCCGCCGGTGACGCGATCGAGCTCAGTCATGCCGGAGGAGAGGCGCGGCGCATCCTGCGTCTTACCCGTTAGCGTTTCCAGTGTGAACAATCGGCCCTTGCGCTTGGAGCGGATGCTGACCGGCATCGTCGTCGCGCCGCTTACGTCCTCCTCGGCCAGCGTATTCCACTCGCCGCAAGCGTCGCACTTGCCCTGCCAGCGGTTATAGGCCGCGCCGCAGTTCTGGCAGACGAAGGAGAGGGCGGATTTGGGCATTCTGTGATCGACGCTAGCTCACGACTCGGCTGGACCGCCCTTGTAGATTCGGTTGTAGCGGCCGCCCAGGCTGGTCAGCACCTCGTAACCGATGGTGCCGAAATGGTGAGCGAGTTCGTCCACGGTGATGCCTTCACCGATGAGCGTCGCCAGATGGCCGCGCCGGACTCCCGCGTGAGATGGCAGGTCGGTGATGTCGACCGCCAACAGGTCCATGGAAATCCGGCCTGCCACCGGGCATCGCGTTCCGGCGACAATGACGTCGGCTCCGCGCGTACCGTCATTGCTGCCGCCGGCACGGAAATATCCGTCGGCGTATCCCGCCGAGACAACGGCAAGCCGGGTCGGCCGCCGCGCGGTCCACGTCGCGCCGTAGCCGACGCTTTCGCCTTTGTCGATCGAGCGGGTTTGCAAGATCCGCGCCTTCAACTCGACCACCGGCTGCATCGGATTGGTGGCTTCCGGCGTGGGGTTGACGCCGTAGAGCGCGGCGCCCGGACGCACCAGGTCAAATTGATATTGCGGCCCGAGAAAAATACCAGACGAGTTCGCCAGCGAAGACGGAACGCCGGAAAACAGCCTGGCGGTCTCCCGAAACGCCGCGACCTGACTGGCATTGAGAGGATGATGGAGGCTGTCCGCGCACGCCAGATGACTCATCACCAGCGTGATACCATGATCGCCGGCGTCGATCCTTGGAAGGATGCCTTGCGCTTCATCGATGGTGAGACCGAGGCGGTTCATGCCGGTGTCGATGTGGATGGCCGCGCCGCCCGCCCAGCCGGTACGGCGGCAAAACACGTCCCATTCCGCAAGTTCGTTGAGATCGCCGATCACGGGCCGGCAATTGATTGCCGCGAAAGCGTCACCGCAATTCTGAAAAAAGCCGTCCAGCACATAGATGTCGGCCGCGGCCGCGGCACCGCGCACCACGCGCGCCTCATCGAGCGTGGCAACGAAAAACGTTTTGCATCCGGCGGCGCTCAGCGCGCGCACCACGGGTCGGGCTCCACAGCCGTAAGCGTCGGCCTTGACCACCCCCGCACATTCGGCGGGCACCGCGGTCTTTTCGAGCTTGCGCCAGTTGGCGACTATAGCGTCCAGATCGACGGTGAGGGTGCCGATCGCCGCAGCCGTCGCAATAGCCGCGCCGGCATCGGTGGGCACGCTGCTGGAGGTCATTTTGGAATCGGGAATGAGATTCATGCCGCATGGTACGCTCGGCTGTGCGGCGGTTCAACAGCGCGAGTCGTATGCTTGGAAAGGCTGTAAATCGAGCCTGCTCATATTGTAGCGCGCCGCATCGTGAGGCGATTGTCGGAATCGACGCTAGATGCGTTCGGGCAGGTGACCGTCATGTGCGAGGTCGCTGAAGCGGGTGAACTGGCCTTCGAACTGTAGTTCGACGGTGCCGGTCGGCCCATGGCGCTGCTTGCCGATGATGACTTCGGCTTTGCCGTGCACCAGATGCATCTCGAGTTGCCATTTCTCATGTTCAGGCGTGCCGGGCCGAGGCTCCTTGTTCTGGAGGTAATACTCTTCGCGATAGACGAACATCACGACATCGGCGTCCTGTTCGATCGAGCCGGATTCGCGCAAATCTGAGAGTTGCGGGCGCTTGTCGTCGCGATTTTCGACCTGACGCGACAATTGCGACAGCGCGATGATCGGAACGTTCAGCTCCTTCGCCAGCGCTTTCAGGCTGGTGGTGATTTCGGTGACTTCCTGCACGCGGTTGTCGCTGCGCTTGCCGCTACCCAGCAGAAGCTGGATGTAGTCGATCACCAAGACGTCGAGCCCTCTCTGCCGCTTCAGACGGCGGGCGCGCGCGGTGAGTTGTGAAATCGAAAGGCCGCCGGTTTCGTCGACGAAGAGCGGCAGGTGCTCCAGCTCGATGGTGTGATCGCGGATCTTCTCGAAATCGTTTTCAGTGATGCCGCCGCGCCGAATATTGCTCGAGGGAATGCAGGTCTGCTCGGCGAGAATACGAGTCGCCAGTTGCTCCGCCGACATTTCGCAGGAGAAGAAGCCCACGATCCCGCCATTGACGGTCTTCATCGTGCCGTCAGGCTGAAGCTCCGACTCATGAGTCTTGGCGATGTTGTAGGCGATGTTGGTCGCGAGCGCGGTCTTGCCCATGCCCGGCCTGCCGGCCACGATGATCAGGTCGGACTGCTGCAATCCGCCCATTTTCGAGTCGAGATCGCGCAGGCCCGTCGCGATGCCGGAAAGCTTTCCATCGCGGCGGTAGGCGTTGGCCGCCATGTCGAGTGCGATCTTCATCGCCTGCGAGAATTTCTGGAAGCCGCCTTCATAGCGGCCGGATTCGGCCAGCTCGTAGAGTCGGCGCTCGGCGTCCTCAATCTGCGCTCGCGGCGCGAAATCGACCGGCGCGTCGTAGGCGACGTTGACCATGTCCTCGCCGATGTGAATCAGGTCGCGGCGTAACGCCTGCTCATAGATTGTGCGTCCGTAATGCAGGGCGTTGATGATCGTGGTCGCTTCCGCCGCCAGACGGGCGAGGTACTGACTTACGGTCATTCCGCCGATATCGGTTTCAGCGGGAACGAACGTCTTGACCGTGACAGGCGTTGCGATCTTGCCAGCGCGGATCAGGCTGCCTGCGGTCTCAAAGATGGTCCGATGCATCGGGTCGAAGAAATGCTTCGGCTCCAGGAAATCCGAAACCCTGTAAAATGCGTCGTTGTTGACCAGAATGGCACCGAGAATGCCGCGCTCGGCTTCGATGTTGTGCGGCGGGGTGCGATAGGCTGGTGTCGTCGCGTCAGGCGCAAGCTTCAGGATGTTCGAATCAGCCATGGCTTTCGGATTCTGACCTGGATTATTTGTGGGATACAGGCCCCGCATAAAGCGCCGCTCCGGTGGACGGCGAAAGCAAGGTCCTGCCCCTTATGCCCGATTCCCACATGACCTTGAATGAAACTTGAGTCGAAAATGCAAGGAACTTGACTGTCGCCAGCGACAAATCTCCGTTCGACTCGCCGAGCCGGGCTGACGCTCAAAACGAAACTTCGAATGGATGACGGAGCGACTTTGCATATCGGCCTATATTCACAGCACTAAGGATCGCACTTAGCCTTCGAAACTGAAATTTCCCGATTTGAAGCGGCTCATTCGCCGGCGATTTGAAACCGCGGCCGCTGTTTTTGCTCAAGATTGCGCAGTTTCGCTTCCCCACATTGGATATAATCGCGCGTCATAGGTACGGTGCCTTGCCGTTTCGTGATCTGAACTTGGAAATTCATCAGGTTCTGCTTCCGGAACGACATTTCCGATGCTGCCAAATAAAACTCCCACATGCGCCCGAACCGCTCATCGTAGAGCCACACGACTTCTTCGCGTCTCGCCATGAAGCGCTCACGCCATGCCTTCAGCGTCTCTGCATAGTGCAGACGCAGGATTTCGATGTCGCAGACGAGCAGTCCGGCGCCCTCGATGGCTGACAGGACTTCGGACAGCGCGGGGATGTAGCCGCCCGGAAAGATGTACTTCGCGATCCAGGGATTGGTAATGCCCGGGCCCTCGGAACGGCCGATCGAATGCAGCAGCATTATGCCGTCGGGTTCAAGTAGCTCGGCGCAACGTTTGAAAAAGGTATCGTAGTGGTCGACGCCGACATGCTCGAACATCCCGACAGATACGATGCGATCGAACGATCCGGGAATATCGCGATAGTCCTGGAGCAGGAATTTCGTCGACCGCGTCATGTTGTTCTCAGCCGCGCGGGCTTTCGACACCTGAAGTTGTTCGGTCGAAAGCGTGATGCCGGTGACGTTGGCGCCAGTCATTTCCGCGAGATAAAGGCTGAGCCCGCCCCAGCCCGAGCCGATATCGAGGACGTTGTGGCCGCGCTCGACCAGAATCTTGGCGGTGATATGCCGCTTCTTTGCAAGCTGGGCGTCGTCCAGCGTCATGTCCGGAGTTTCGAAATACGCGCAACTGTATTGTTTGTCGGCATCGAGAAACAGTGAGTAGAGACGGCCGTCGAGATCGTAATGGCGCGAGACGTTGTTTATGGAACGTCCGCGAGGATTGAATTGCTGGAAGTTGCGGGCGAGATAGCGGAGCCACCATTGCAGCTTCGCCCAGCGCGGCATGATGTCGGGCTGGTCGAGGATGATCGCCAGAACGTCGGCAATCGATCCCCGTTCGACGAGCATTGTGCCGTCGGTGTAGGCCTCGCCGAAAGACATTTCAGGATCGAGCAGAAGCTGGCGTGCGACGTCTTTCGTGGTCAGCCGGACCCGAACCGGTTCCCCGGTGCCATCGCCGCAAGTGAAGGCCATACCGCTCGCGGTTACGAATGTGATCGAGCCGCGCCGGATAAATTGGTTCAGAAAAAACCGCAACAAACGGTCCATCGAAACCACCATCATCACGAGGACGCATCAGCCGCCATAACGTCTGGGAATGGCGTCCAAGTTCCATCAGCAATAATAATTAATAATAATGTCGCGGAAGCCGGTTCACCAATGTTCTGATCGCAAGGCCGATATCCGGAATCGAGCTGCGGTCATGTGTTTACATTCATCTCTACGCTTCCATTCGCAGCATAATGAGCTAAAAGGTGTGCCGCCGCGGCGGCCGCGCAATTTCCGCACCCGGAGGATGAGAATGTCGAGCCGAGCGCTCAGTTTAGCGACGATGCTTATGATCGTTGTTTTCGCGGGTGATGCCGGAGCGCAAAATCTCGAGGCAGGAAAGTCGGCTGCCCAGATGTTTTCGGGGAACTGCGCCTCCTGCCACAAAGCGGTGCGCGGGCTACTCAGGACGGTACCGCCCGGATCGTTGCCAGGCTTCCTGCGCCAGCATTATACCACCGGCCCCGACATGGCCGGGATGCTTAGTGCCTATCTGATTTCCAGAGGCGCGACCGATCAGCGGTCCCGCCCTGAACGACCCAGGTTATCTCCGGGTGATGTGAGACCGGAACCGAGGCAGGCGGAGGGACAGGGCAGGAGGCCGCTTCCTCAGGCGGCGCAGCCTGATCCTTCCGCGCAGAATGAACCACAGGCAGGTAAGGACCGGTATGGAAGGCGCATCATGCGGCCGGCCGCCGAGAATCCCGAGACTGCGAGACCGGCTTCGGAGGAGGCCAGTCAGCAGGATAGGCGGAAGCCTCGAGACAGGAAAAAGCTCAGCAAGCAAAGCAAGCCGGCCCCGGACGAATCGACGAAAGCTGGCGCCGCGGGGCAGGGCGCGTCTCCGAGCGACGCTGCGACGAAGCCCGAGACGGCGAAGACTGAACCGTCCGACGTGACGCCAGCCAAGGAAAAAGAAGCGGTTAAGGAAGAACCAGCTAACGGACAGACGCCCAAGGCGCAGCCCGGCAAGAAAGAAGCGGCCGAAGAAAAGACGGTCAAGGACGAAGCGCCAAAAACGGAGCCTGCCAAGAAACAGGCCGACGAGAAACAGCCTGCTCTGGAGCAAGCCGCAAAGCCGCAAGCGGTCAAGCCGGACGCATCGAAGCCTGATCCAGCCAAATCCGAGAGCGATAAGGCCGACGTCGGTAGAAGCGAAACGGGAAAACCTGGCGTTGATAAATCTGAAGCCGAGAAACCCAGCGCGTCCGAACGCAACAAGGCGGATGGCACTCCGACCGATGCTGCGCCTTTCGGTGAACCCAAAGCGGTGCCTCTGCGCGCCGATCCCGTTCCGGCGGTGACGCCTGCGCCGAAGGTCGGCAAGAGCGAAGCCCTGCCGCCGTCGGAAGCAGCGAGTTCCACGCTGGCGCCAGCTCCCTCCGACTCTGTCGCCGTATCGTCGCCATCGACCTCCGCAGCGCCGTCGCCATCAGCTTCGCCTAGGACGGAGCCGGCATCGCCGCCATTGGAGCCCGCCGCTTCTTGGTCCGCGCCGCCGCCATCGGCTCCCGTCCAGTAGTCGCTTTGAAGACGCTACAATCGCTGCAACTTCGAATCGAGTCGAACAGACCGTCAGATCATTGATACCAAACCGCCGCCATGGCGCTCCAGTCGTCCGGCCAGTTCCAGTTCAAGCAGGACCGTACGCACGACGGCTGGTGGGGCATCCGCCATCCGAATCAGATCGTCGAGTCCAATCGGTGCGGGACCAAGCAAGGCGACGATGCGCGCACGGTCGCTTGCGGCAGGCTCTTCGGTCCAGGTGCTGCCGTGCTCCGGTTCTTCAGCGGGTAGATCGACCGGCCGTCTCAAGATCGGCCGGACGGCATTGATGACGTCGGATGCCTCGGTAATCAGAGTCGCGCCCTGCTTGATAAGATCGTTAGTGCCGGCGGCACGAGGATCGAGCGGCGAGCCCGGCACGGCGAAAACCTCGCGGCCTTGCTCGGCAGCGATGCGGGCGGTGATCAGCGAGCCAGATCGATGCGCGGCCTCGACCACGACAACACCGATCGCAGCGCCTGAGATCAGGCGATTGCGCCGCGGGAAATCACGGGCTCGTGGCACATGCCCCATCGGCATTTCAGAAATCGCGCCGCCGCCTTCTAATATTGCCGCTAGCAGATCCTCATGCTCCGACGGATAGATACGGTCATGGCCACCGGCAAGCACTGCGACAGTACCGCGTGCCAGGCTTGCACGATGCGCTGCCTGATCGATACCGCGTGCCAGTCCCGATACGATGACGAAGCCGGCATCGCCGAGATTATGCGCCAGCGTTTGCGCGAACTTGTGACCGGCGCCGGATGCATTGCGTGAGCCGACGATCGCGATCATGGGACGCTCCATGACATCGAGGTTGCCGCGCACACCAAGCAGTGGCGGCGCGTCGTCGATCATTGCAAGGTGCGGGGGATAGCCGGCCTCTCCTGGCGCTAGCAAACTGACGCCGATCCGCCGGGCAGCCGCCAACTCGTTCCGCGCCTCGGCTTCCGCACAAAGCCGGCCGGGACGCGAAGCTCCGCCACGCCGCGCCAGATCGGGTAGCCGGATGAGGGCCTCACGGGCGCTGCCGAAATGGTTCACGAGGGAACGAAAGGTCCGAGGCCCGACGTTTTCGGACCGGATAAGCCGCAGCCAATCGATCCGCTGCGCTTCGTTCAGCCGCCTGTCTGGATTCCGGATGTCCACGCCTGCCCCCAAAGCTAGAGCGTTTTCGAGCGAAGTGGATACCGGTTCGCGTGAAGAAAACGCGTCAAAACAACAAACTGGAGTTCGCTCCCAATCAGTAAAAAGCGGAAATGCTCCAGGTGAGCTTTGCCCAAGTTGTCGCGAGGGAGCAACCTCGGATGCGGCGTTGATCAATTTGATCCCAGATCGCCGTTACGCTTTCGCGCCGATCCTGCCTTCGCTGCCCGCGGAAAGACGCCGGATGTTGTCGCGGTGTTTGAACCACAACAGCACGGTCAGCACCGCAAACAGCAGCGCTTGCTGCGGGTGTCCGAGCCACCACAACAGCAGCGGCGTGAGGAGACTGGCGATGAGTGCCGACAGTGACGAGTAGCGTGTCGTGAACGCCACAAGCAGCCAGATCGCGCAGAAGGCGAGCGCTGTCGCCCAGCACAGGCCCAGCAGTACCCCGATATAGGTTGCGACGCCCTTGCCGCCATGGAATTTCAGCCACACTGGAAAAAGGTGGCCGAGAAACGCACCGAGTGCCGCAGCCATGGCGGCCGCAGGTCCCCATAGCGATCCTGCAACAAGTACGGCGGCAGTGCCCTTGAGCATATCTCCAACAAGCGTTGCCGCGGCGAGTCGCTTGTGTCCGGTCCGCAGCACGTTGGTTGCACCGATATTGCCGGAGCCGACCGAACGCAGATCTTGCGTTCCGGCGAGCCGCGTCAAAATCATCCCGAACGGGACTGAGCCGAACAGGTAGCCGAAGACGAAGGCGATCACGGCAATGATGGAAGAAGACATCGTGAGGGGCTCCGGGCTTCACTTCGCAGATGTAAACCATAGATCGGCTTCATCGCGCCATAACCGACATGTCAAGGTAGAGCATGAGGTTCGCGTCCATCCGCCTGCGCAGCGGGTGTTCCTTGGTTCGGATACCTTCGCTGGCCGCCCTTATTGTGGCGTCAGACGTGTTCGAAAACCGTGCGTCCGCCGACGATTGTGCGGACGACACGGCCCAGGAAGCGCGACTCGTCAAATGGCGTATTCTTGCATTGCGATTTGAGATCGGCGGGATCGAGAATCCAGGGGACGTCAGGATCGATCACGATCACATCGGCGGGTGCGCCCGGTTGTAATGATCCGCCCGGCAAACCCAGCAATTCTGCGGGCCGCGTCGACATTGCCCGGATCAGGGTTTTGATATCGAGTTCCCCGTTGTGTACAAGCCGCAGCGCCGCCGTCAGCATGGTTTCTAACCCTATCGCGCCGGACACAGCTTCCGCGAAAGGCAGGCGCTTGGTTTCCACGTCCTGCGGGTTATGGTCGGACATCACCACATCGATCAGGCCTGACGCCAGCGCTGCGACCAGCGCGCGGCGGTCATCCTCGCCGCGCAGTGGCGGCGACAACTTCAGAAACGTGCGGTATGGACCGATATCGTTTTCATTTAGAGTTAGATGATTGATTGATGCGGACGCGGTGACAGGAAGTCCGGCCTCGCGCGCGCGATTGAGAATATCGAGAGATTCCGCGCAGGTGAGCGACGCCGCGTGGTAACGACCGCCGGTGAGTCCCACGAGCCGCATGTCGCGCTCCAGCACCACCGCTTCCGCGGCCGTCGGAACGCCCGTCAATCCGAGACGGGCAGATAGCTCGCCTTCATTCATGACGCCTTCGCCGACCAAAAAGGCATCTTCGGTGTGATGGACGATCAGCGCGTCGAAGTCGCGGGCGTAGGTGAGGGCGCGACGCATCACCCCGGCATTCATCACGCTGCGGGCACCATCGGTGAAGGCGACCGCGCCTGCCTCCTTCAAGAGGCCGATCTCGGTCATTTCCTTGCCGGCAAGACCCTTGGTCAGCGCCGCCATCGGATGAATGTTGACGATCGCGGTGTCCCGCGCGCGGCGCAGCACGAAATCGACGGTTGCGGAATTGTCGATCACCGGCGAAGTGTCAGGCTGGCAGACAATGGTGGTGATCCCGCCGGCAGCGGCGGCGCGGCTCGCGGATGCAAAGGTTTCGCGATGGCCGGCGCCCGGCTCGCCGACGAAAGCGCGTATGTCGATCAGGCCAGGAGCGACGATCTTGCCGGCACAGTCGATGATGTCGGTGCCTTCGGGCACTCCTGCGGCGCCGATGCCGTGGCGCGCGTCACGAACGACCCCGTCAGTGATGAGCACATCCCCAGGGCCATCGAGATCGAGGGCAGGGTCGACGATGCGAGCGTTGGCGAGCAGGACGGGGCGGTGACCACTTAGCATGTGCTGCACCTTCGCAAATCGAGAGCGCTCGCTAATGCTCGCCCTGCAAATCGGCCGGAACGGTCGGGTTCATGCATTCGGCAGGTTCCTCGCCAGCGCCTCCAGCACTGCCATCCGCACCGCTACGCCCATTTCCACTTGTTCGCGGATCAGAGACTGCGTGCCGTCCGCGACGATTGAATCAATCTCAACGCCGCGATTCATTGGCCCCGGATGCATGACCAGCGCGTCAGGTTTGGCGTATGCGAGCTTTTTCTGGTCGAGGCCGTAATAATGGAAGTACTCGGAACTCGACGGCACGAACGAGCCGCTCATCCGTTCGCGTTGTAGCCGGAGCATCATCACGATGTCTGCGCCGTCCAGCCCCTCGCGCATATCGCGGGCGACTTCGACGCCCATGCGCTCGATGCCCGGTGGCAGCAGCGTGGAGGGTGCAACGACGCGGACCCGCGCGCCCATGGCGTTGAGCAGGATGATATTGGAGCGCGCGACACGCGAGTGGAGCACGTCGCCGCAAATCGCGACCAGAAGTCCCTCCAGCCGTCCTTTGTTGCGGCGGATAGTCAGGGCATCCAACAGCGCCTGGGTCGGATGTTCGTGGGCGCCATCGCCAGCATTGATAACGGAACCGTCAACCTTGCGCGCCAGAAGCTCCACCGCGCCGGAAGCTGAATGTCGCATCACCAGAATGTCCGGGTGCATGGCGTTGAGCGTCATCGCGGTATCGACCAGCGTCTCCCCCTTGCGAGTCGACATTGACGATACCGACATATTCATCACGTCGGCGCCGAGCCGCTTGCCGGCGATCTCGAATGACGATTGGGTTCGGGTCGAAGCCTCGAAGAACAGGTTGATCTGGGTACGCCCGCGCAAGGAGGTTCGTTTCTTGTCCACCTGGCGGTTCAATTCGACGTATTCTTCGGAAAGGTCGAGGAGGCCGGTAATGTCGGCGACGGAAAGGCCCTCGATGCCCAGCAGATGCCGGTGTCCAAGGACAAAGCTCGATTTGGCTGGCGATGTCATTAAAGCCAGAGCTATAGGCAGAGTTGCCCCGTCGGGCAAGGCCGAACAGCGCGCGAGCGGGTTATCCCCCGCCGAAGCGGAGGTCACGGTAAATGAAGTGGAGACCGTCGGCGTGAACTCGCCGCGGTTCCGGCATAAAGTCGCATGGGCATCAGCGCCGGCGGAGGTGGTTCATGACGCAACCATTCAGGACGCACGAGGTCTTCAACCAGTCGCCGCCGTTCGAAGACGTTGATCTATTTACGCTCGACCGTCCGTTGGCGGAGGCGGCAGCTGCGAACGGCGGAGCCGCAGCCCGCGACGAAATGGAGGCGTTCGGAAAGCATTGGGGCTCGGCGGCGATGGCCGCGCGCGGCCGTCTGGCCAACGAGAACCCGCCGAAGCTGCGGCTGTTCGATGCGCGCGGTAACCGGCGCGACGAGGTCGAATTCCATCCATCCTATCACGAACTGATGGCGAACAGCGCTCATGCCGGTCTCCACAATTCCACCTGGACGGCCGAGGGCAAACCGGCAGCCGGCGCGGCGGAAGTGGTGCGTGCGGCAAAATTCTATATGGCTGCGCAGGTCGAGACCGGGCATCTCTGTCCGATCACCATGACTCGTGCCTCAGTGGCGGCGCTCGCAGTGCAGCCGGACATGTTGGCGAAAACGATGCCGGTGATTGCGACCCGCAGCTACGACCCGTCGGTTGCGCCGTGGTGGACCAAGCGCGGCATCACCCTGGGCATGGGCATGACCGAGAAGCAGGGCGGCACCGACGTGTCCATCAACCAGACCCGCGCCGTCCGCGATGGCGACGCCTATCGTATCACCGGTCACAAGTGGTTCATGTCGGCGCCGATGTGCGACGCGTTCTTGGTGCTGGCGCAGGCGGATGGCGGACTAACATGCTTTTTCATGCCACGCTTCCGTCCAGACGGCTCGGTCAACACGATTCATCTCCAGCGGCTGAAGGACAAGCTCGGCAATCGCTCCAATGCATCGTCCGAAGTGGAATTTATCGAGGCTTATGCCCGGCGTGTCGGTGACGAAGGAAACGGCATTCGCACCATCATCCAGATGGTGCAGTTAACACGGCAGGATTGCGCCATCGCCTCGGTAGGCTTGATGCGCTCGGGGCTGGCACATGCGCTGCATCACACACGTCATCGCAGCGTGTTCCAGAAACGTCTCGTCGATCAGCCCTTGATGCATGCGGTTCTTGCCGATATGGCGCTGCATGTGGAAGCGTCGTTGGCATTGGTGATGCGGCTGTGTCGCGCGTGCGATGAAGCTCCGTCTAACCCGAAAGCGGCGACATGGATGCGGCTTTTGACGCCCGCGGTGAAATATTGGATCTGCAAGAGCTCGCCGGGCTTTCTGTATGAGGCGATGGAGTGTCTGGGGGGAAACGGCTATGTCGAGGAGAATATTCTGCCTCGTCACTATCGCGAGGCGCCGGTAAACGCGATCTGGGAAGGGTCCGGAAACGTGATGTGCCTCGACGTGCTGCGGGCGCTGGCCCACGAAGGCGAGGCGGCTGTCGCCGTGCTCGAAGATTTCGTGGCGGATACCAATGGTTTGCCCGGTGCGGCGGAAGCGGTAGCATTTCTTGCCAAGACTTTCCGTCGGCCCGACTGTGAGCGCGTCGCGCGCCAGGCGGTGGAGACGCTCGCGCAACTGGCCGCGGTCGCGGCGCTCAACCGGACCTCGCCAAATCAGGCCGCGCTGTTTGCGACGACACGGCTCGGCGGCACGCATGGGCGCCTGTTCGGAACGGCCGAATTGTCCGCCGCCCAGAGCCGCGATCTGCTAGAGCGGGCGCTGCCATGAATCGGGGGTAAGCAAATGCCGAGCGGAGTAAGTATACCCGAAAGTGATCCTGTGACGCCGCCGGCGTTGGCTCCTTCACCGACCCGCGTCCCGCAAACGTGGAAATTTCTTGGCACCAGCCTTTGGGGGATCGTGGTATTCGCCGCGATGTTTGCAGGACAGCTATCCGTCCTTGCTTATTTCCTGATCACCGATCGTGCGCCGTTCAGTTTCGACGAGGTCAAGGAATTGGCCGGCGGAGGTCTGACCATCTCACTATCGGTCATCATGGGGCTGCCTGCGGCCCTGCTCGCGCTGTGGATCGCGATCCGGCTGTCGGGAGTGTCGTTCGCCGATTATCTCGCGCTGCGCTGGACCTCATGGCGCTACCTGCTGCTTGGCATCGTCGCCATGGTCGTGCTTGTCATCAGCTGGGAGGGAATATCCAATGCGGTGGGACACGAAAGTTCGGCTGCATTCATGGTCGATGTGGCAAAGTCGGCCCGCGCCGATGGCGCGCTGTGGCTTCTGGTCATTTCATTTTGCGTCGTGGCGCCCGTCAGCGAGGAACTTCTGACGCGCGGATTCCTGTATCGCGGCTGGTCGGAGTCGTTCTTGCGCCCCACCGGCGCGATCTTGCTGTCATCGATGGTATGGACAGCGATGCACCTTCAATACGACTGGTTTTTCTTCGGGCAGATCTTTTCGATCGGATTGCTGTTCGGTTACCTGCGATACCTCAGCGGTTCGATCTGGCCGACCGTGATCCTGCATGGCCTCAACAATCTCGCGGCGACGCTACAGACGTTATGGCTCGCCAATCAGCCGTGATCGCTCCGGTCCGGACGATCGCCGCTGTGCCGCAAGCCGGTCCAACGCACCCTGAAGAATAAAGATCGCGGCATGCTCGTCGATGACCTTGGCGCGCTTTGCGCGGCTCATGTCCAATCCGATCAACTCGCGCTCGACGGCGACCGTCGAGAGCCGCTCGTCCCATAGCCCGATTGCGAAATCGGTGAGTTTTGCCAGATTGCGCGCAAAAGCACGGGTCGACTGTGCGCGTGGCCCCTCACTGCCGTCCATGTTGATCGGCAGTCCAAGAATGAAACCTTCCGCACGACGTTCGCTTGCAATGGCAAGAAGCCGCGCGGCATCGACCGTGAACGTCTTGCGTTGGATGGTTTCCACGCCGGTGGCGAGGCGACGATCCGGATCGGACACCGCGACGCCAATGGTCTTGGTGCCGAGATCGAGTCCGACAAGCGCTCCGCGCTCAGGCCAATGCGCGGCGGCTTCGATCAACGGGAGAATGGATGCAGGCATGAGACCGCATATCATGGGCAAGACAGGCAGGGCAAAAGGGGGCTAAGGAACCGTTTGCGCGACCTTGGCAATCACGGATGGTTGCAGTGCGAAAGCCGGGTCTGCTATAGGCGTAACGCTTGTAGGGCGCCAATGCCTTACGATAGACGCCTGCGGGGGCCTAATATGTCCGTCGATGCCGCTACCGTCCGCCGCATCGCGCATCTCGCGCGTATAGCGGTCGATGACACCGAGGTTCCCCATCTCCAGGGCGAACTGAACGCGATCCTTGCCTTCGTTGAGCAGTTGCAGGAAGTGAACGTCGACGGTGTCGAACCGATGACGTCTGTGACGCCGATGGCGATGAAAATGCGGCCCGACCTGGTGAATGACGGCGAGATCGCGGACAAGATCGTCGCCAACGCGGCGGTGACTCATGACCACTTCTTTCTGGTGCCGAAGGTCGTCGAATAGCAGGGTTTGATTCGATGTGTCTGCTCTGTGGCGATGAAAAGTCGTATCGGGCTTATATGGATTACCTCGACGCCATGGAACGCGAGGGCCGCACCGCCGATCCCGACGAGGCGATGAAGACCGTTTTCGAAAGACTTCAGGCAAACGATACGGCGCCTGCCGATGACCCCAGGAACGACAGAACCCTATCGCCTTTTTTTTGCAGCGCGGTTGATAAATGACAGACTTGACTTCGCTTACGCTGGCCGAGGCTCGTGACGGTCTCGCGGGCAAATCGTTCACCGCGCTCGAACTGGCCGACGCGCATCTTGCGGCGATGGAGCGGGCGCGCGTCTTGAACGCCTATGTGCTCGAGACGCCGGAGCAGGCGAGGGCGATGGCGCGCCAGGCCGACGGGCGGATTGCCAAAGGCGAGGGCGGACCGCTCAATGGCCTTCCGCTCGGCGTGAAGGATCTGTTTGCGACGGAAGGCACACGGACCACGGCGTGTTCGCGAATCCTCGATGATTTCAAGCCGCCTTATGAATCCACGGTGACGTCGCAGCTCTTCACGCGTGACGGCGCGGTGATGCTTGGCAAGCTCAACAATGATGAATTCGCGATGGGTTCGTCCAACGAGACCTCGTGCTTCGGTCCGGTGCTCAATCCGTGGCGGCGGCAAGCCTCCGACGCGAAACTGGTGCCCGGTGGCTCATCCGGCGGATCGGCTTCGGCGGTGGCGGCCGGATTATGTCTCGGCGCAACCGCGACCGATACCGGCGGCTCCATCCGCCAGCCCGCAGCCTTCACCGGTACCGTCGGCATCAAGCCCACCTACGGGCGTTGCTCCCGCTGGGGCATTGTCGCGTTTGCGTCGTCGCTCGATCAGGCGGGGCCGATTGCGCGTACCGTCCGCGACGCGGCGATCCTGCTGCGCTCGATGGCAGGCCATGATCCCAAGGATACGACTTCAGTCGATCGTGCCGTGCCCGACTATGAAGCCGTGGTCGGCAAATCCGTCAAGGGAATGAAGATCGGCCTTCCCAGGGAGTACCGGCTGGACGGAATGCCCGCTGAAATCGAGAAACTGTGGTCGCAGGGTGCCGACTGGCTGAAAGCCGCTGGCGCCGAACTTGTGGAGGTGTCGCTGCCCCACACGAAATACGCACTGCCCGCTTACTACATCGTCGCACCGGCCGAGGCGTCCTCAAACCTCGCGCGTTACGATGGCGTCCGATACGGCGCCCGGGCAGCGGGCAACAACATTGTGGAAATGTATGAAAATACGCGTGCGATAGGCTTTGGCGCGGAGGTCCGCCGTCGCATCATGATCGGAACCTATGTTTTGTCGGCGGGTTACTACGATGCCTATTACCTCCGCGCACAAAAGGTTCGTACCTTGATCAAAAAGGATTTCGAGGATTGCTATGCAGCGGGGGTCGACGCGATCCTCACTCCGGCGACGCCGTCCGCCGCCTTCGGCATCGGCGAGAAGGCTGGCTCCGATCCGATCGAGATGTATCTCAACGACATCTTCACTGTGACGGCAAACATGGCGGGCTTGCCGGGTATTTCCGTGCCTGCGGGCAAGGATGCTCAGGGACTTCCGCTCGGACTGCAACTGATTGGTCGGCCGTTCGACGAGGAGACGCTGCTTTCGCTCGGCGCGATTATCGAGCAGGCTACCGGGCGCTTTAAACCCGAGGTGTGGTGGTGACTCCAGATACTTTCAAAGCCAGCCTGACGAGTGCGGCCCCGCCGGGGGGTGTTTCGCCACAGCTTGCGGCGTTGTGGTGGGCTGCCAAGGGTGACTGGAATAAGGCGCACGTCATTGTGCAGCCGCTGGTGGGGCCGGAGGCCGCCTGGGTACACGCCTATCTGCATCGGCTTGATGGTCGCGAGATCGGTAACGCCGCTTACTGGTATCGCCGCGCCGACAAGCCGTTTGCGAAAGGTTCGTCCGAGGACGAGTGGAGCCAGATCGTCGCGGAATTGCTGGGCGGCCAAAGCGGCTAGCTCATTCGGGGGTGGTCGCCCCGCCAATTTCATTGCCGCTTCATGCGCGGTACCGGCGCCGCAAATTGACCACAACGGGAGGTAGGCCGGTCGAGACGGATTGCCATTCGCCGCGCCCCGAACCATAGTCGGCGCGCGATTGGCGGGGCGACTTTAGGACCATGCGTTCAGCATTAGCTGTCATCGGACTGTGTGCGATGCTGCTCGGCTGCGCGTCGATCCAGAACGCGCCTGTCAACCAGCCGGGCAGCAGCGCCGATCTCGCGGGCCAACTGCACGAAAACTTCGAAGAACGCACCGCCACCGACGACGATCTGGTCGCGCTGTCGTTTTCAGGCGGCGGTACGCGGGCGGCTGCTTTTTCTTTCGGTGTGCTAGAAGAACTGGCGCAGACGCCAGTGCGCGGCGGCGGCGCATCCATGATCGACCGCATCGATTTCATTTCCGGAGTGTCGGGAGGGTCGGTAACCGCTGCGTATTTCGGATTGCGCAAACGAGCGGCCATGGCCGACTTCCGTGAAAAATTCCTGCTGCGCAATGCCGAGGAGGGGCTTCAAACCAACCTCAACCTTGCCACGCTTAGCAAAGCGTTCGCCGGCGGTATCAACGATTCCAACGGCCTGCCGCGCTGGCTCGATGCCAACCTGTTTCATGGCGCGACCTTCGCCGATCTGCGAAAGACGGTACGCCCGCGGGTGTGGATCAACGCCTCCGACATCTACAATCGCACGCCCTTTGTCTTTGGTGTGACTGCGTTCAGCGCAATGTGCAGCGACCTCGAGTCTTATCCGTTGGCAAACGCGGTGGCGGCGTCGGCGGCGGTCCCCGTCGCGTTCGCGCCGGTGGTGATTCAGACCTTTCCGGGTCGATGTAAGGATCCGCTGCCGGCCTGGATCTTGAAAGCGCGCGACAATCGCAACGCGCCGCCGATGTTGAGCGCCTTTGCGAAAGCAATCAGCCGCTATCATGATGGCGAAATTCCCTACATCAAGCTGCTCGACGGTGGTCTGGTCGACAACTACGGCTTGGCCGGTTTCACCATCGCGCTGCTGTCGGCGCGCGCTCCCTATGAACCGCTGTCACCCGAGCAGGCCGTCAAAATTCGGCGCGGACTTTTTGTGGTCGTGGATGCCAAGACCGGCGTTTCAGGCAACTGGATCAATACCATTGAAGGTCCAAGCGGCGTCGATCTGGTCAAGGCGGCGGCGAATACCGCGATCGATGCCAGTGTGGGCGCGGGTTACACCGCCTTCGAGCGCACCATGGGTGATTGGCAGGCGGCGCTGGTCCGTTGGCGCTGTGGTCTGACTGCGGCGGAGCGCGCCCGTTACGGGGCGCGTCCGGGTTGGAACTGTCACGATCTGAAATTTTTCGTAGGCCGCGTCGGCTTCGATCAACTTGATTCCGCGCGCGCTGCTCGCCTCGAGACTGTTCCGACCCGATTCCACTTGCCGCCGCAGCAGGTGGATGAGGTCATCGCGGCAGGCCGGGACGCATTGCGGGCAAGCTCCGCGTTTCGCATGTTTGCCGGAAGCAAGTAAGCGAGCGTGGACATCCCGCGTAAGATGGGGTTTCCCAATCGCGAACCCCGGAGTAAAAGCCGCGCATGAACGCACCTGTCAAACCGTCTAACCTGATCAAAGGCGCAACCGGCGACTGGGAGATGGTGATCGGGCTTGAAGTCCACGCCCAGGTCACTTCCAACGCAAAGCTGTTTTCGGGCGCCTCGACCGCCTTCGGCGGTGACCCCAACAGCCATGTCTCGCTGGTCGATGCGGCCATGCCCGGAATGCTGCCGGTCATCAACGAGGAATGCGTCCGCCAGGCGGTGCGCACCGGGCTTGGGTTGAACGCGCAGATTAACCTGCGCTCGGTGTTCGATCGCAAGAACTATTTCTATCCCGACCTGCCGCAGGGCTATCAGATCAGCCAGTACAAGTCGCCGATCGTCGGTGAGGGTGAAGTCGTGGTCGATCTTGCTGACGGCACGAGCTTTGTGGTCGGGATCGAGCGGCTACATCTCGAACAGGACGCCGGCAAGTCTCTGCACGAGCAGCACGCGGACATGAGCGCGATCGACCTGAACCGCTCCGGCGTAGCGCTGATGGAAATCGTATCCAAGCCCGACATGCGTTCATCCGAACAGGCCAAGGCCTATGTGACGAAACTGCGGACGATCCTGCGCTATCTCGCCACCTGCGACGGTGACATGGAGAAAGGCAGCCTCCGCGCCGACGTCAACGTCTCGGTGCGCCGGCCGGGCGAGCCCTTCGGTACGCGCTGCGAGATCAAGAACGTCAACTCCATCCGCTTCATCGGTCAGGCGATTGAACACGAGGCGCGGCGTCAGATCGAAATTCTCGAGGATGGCGGCAGCATTGATCAGCAAACCCGGCTGTTCGATCCGGATAAGGGCGAGACCCGCGCGATGCGCTCCAAGGAAGAGGCGCACGACTACCGCTATTTCCCCGACCCCGACCTGCTGCCGCTGGAGTTTTCGCAGTCCTTCGTCGATGCGTTGAAGACCGATCTGCCGGAACTGCCGGACCAGAAGAAGGCAAGGTTCATCGCGGATCTCGGCCTGACACCCTATGACGCCGCCGTGCTTGTCAACGAGCATGAGAGCGCCAACTTCTACGAGTCGGTTCTGGCCGGTCTTGCGAACGCGCGACGCGATGGGAAAGTTGCCGCCAACTGGGTGATCAACGAACTGTTCGGACGCCTCAACAAAGAGGGCCTGAGCATCGCGGCATCGCCGGTATCGGCGCCCCAACTCGCTGCGATCATCGACCTGATTGGCGAGGGAACCATCTCCGGCAAGATCGCCAAGGATCTGTTCGAGATCGTTTGGACCGAGGGCGGCGATCCGCGGGTGCTGGTCGAGGCGCGCGGGATGAAGCAGGTCACCGACATGGGTGCGATCGAGAAGGCGGTCGAGGATATCGTCGCTGCCAACCCGGACAAGGTCGCGCAGGTCCGCGCCAAGCCACAGATGATCGGCTGGTTCGTGGGTCAAGTGATGAAAGCGTCTGGCGGCAAGGTCAATCCGCAGGCGGTGAATGATCTGCTCAAGACCAAGCTTGGTCTGTAACCTTCGACCGTAGTTTCAACGCTGCGCGGCTGCATTCCTCGCCCCGACCGCATGGTGCGACGGCGCTTGCGTTTGTTTGGCTGAGCGTTGCGGGCCTGGCTGAAGGAGTTGGCCTCGCATGGCGCGGAGTGGCGCTACGTTACGCCCGCCAACCGATGCAGAAGGCTTTGTCAAAAGCTTCAAAGGCCGCTTCGCGCCTAATGCCTCAACGAGCATCTGTTCGTCAGCCTCGACGAGGCCCGCCAGTCATCGAGGACTGAGGATCGACTACAACACCAACCGCTCGCAAACGTCTTCACGGGCTCGTACCAACTGAGTTCGCAACCTGTCCCAACGAGCCGACAGCGCCCGGAAGAGTAGTGAGAGCAGGATCAATTTTGCGAATCGTATTTCACGATTCGCAAAAGCGATGCGTCATGGCGGGCTCGAGCGGTGGCTTTCAAGCTTGTTGGTGAAAATATTTTTATTGCCAAAAGTCGCGACTCGGAGTCCATGCCTATATCGATTTCACCTTCGCTCCGACTCGTCACGATGCGTACTGCGCATCTATCGCTGATTTGTTGAATGCAGAATATCGCTGCGGCGCAGTGGTTTTCTTAAAAATATTGAGAAGCGCCTGCGCAGGGTTTCTTAGCTTGCTGGCGCCTCTCGTCAACGAGTCTCCGCATCATCGCGGTGCGTGCTGCCGTCTTGCCGCTGTAAGGCATCAACACTTCCTTAAGCGAGACACTGTTTTTTTCAATATGTTGGTGTATTCGAATGATGTGCACTTCGATTCCCGAGTGCATGCAGCGACTAAGCCATCTCACTACATCTGGAGGGCAACATGGCCAAGAAAGCGAAGAAGGCGAAAGCGAAAACGAAGAAGGTGAAGAAGACGAAGAGCGCAGTGAAGAAGACTGCGAAGAAGACCCGCAAGGTCGCCAAGAAGAAGAAATAAGTTCGCTTTGGAATCGCCGGCAGCTTGATGCCGGCGAAGTCGTAGGAGCCGAAGAGAGTTTGTTTCCAAACAGATTTCAAATTCGGGCTTTGGCGACGAGAGAGGGTGTCGGCGAGACATCAGGTCAAACGGTCGGATCGTCGTTTCGGAACTCCCCCCGCGACAACCGATCCGAAGGAAGAACGCGGTGAGTTTCACCGTCGGTCTTCGTCGACGCGGATATCAAGATCCGCGATCAC
Organism: Nitrobacter sp. MLSD-S21; assembly: GCF_058809865.1. Lineage (NCBI taxonomy): Bacteria > Pseudomonadati > Pseudomonadota > Alphaproteobacteria > Hyphomicrobiales > Nitrobacteraceae > Nitrobacter > Nitrobacter sp. MLSD-S21. The sequence goes on from NZ_JBXASZ010000001.1 coordinate 308,554, forward strand.
TTGCAGCCTCGGCTGCGGTGAGAGTTGGTCCTGACGTGTTCACCGACGCCCTCGTCCTGCGCTGGCGTGGCTCAGCCCCGGCGCTGCCATTTTCCATCATTTGCAGTTGATCTGTCGCAGGAAGGCGGCGAATCGTGATGCTTACGGCGTCCGGCCTCCTGCTTTAGCGAGCGCGGTTGGATCCGGGCTGTGGCGATGGTTAGCAGTTTGCCAAATGAAACAGTAAATCGAATCCTGTGAAACTACAAAAACCCCTCTCACATAAGGGTTTTTTGATTCGGTGCGATTCCTGTCCGCAACGGTGTTCACGTTCGATTCATCCCAATACTTAAACTGCTCTTCAAATTTAACCTCCATGATCCGTGTGTCTGGACGGCACGCCGGCGAACGGCGGTTGGATCCAGCGGGGCGCCAACAGGTGGATGGGCCGCACTCGAAGCAGGGGTGGCAAAAAAAGGAACAGAGAGATGTATCAGGGGCAGATCGACTACGAGACGGCGGTGCCGGTAAGCGCTGACGCTATTCAGGATATTCTTTTCGAACAGGGCCTGTATTGGGCGAGCGGTCGGGCCGGCCTGGTCGATCTGGTGGCCGCGCATAAATGGTTCAATCTTGCAGCGCTTAAGGGACACACTGACGCGGCCGCGATGCGCCGCGAGGTTGCGGCGCTGATGTCCGAGGCCGAGATTGTCATGGCGCAACGCGACGCGCGGGCCTGGATGACGGTGCACTGAGCCGCTTTGACTTTCGCGTCCAATGCGCCGCGGGAGTCTTACCGCTTGGTATCGCCTTCGGGTTGCTTGCGATTGAATCTGAAATCTCGGGCAGCAAAGGCACTGGAGCTGTGCCATATGGCCACCGACAACTAAGGTCTCTCGGTTCCACCTGGCGACGCAGCAAGCGTCTCGAGAAGGGCGCGCACGAAAGGGCTGTGCCAGCATAGCTTCGGCGATGTCGGTGCGGGTTTTGGAATTCTTTCCATCGTTTTGTTTCATAGCTGCACGAATGGACTGCGCATCTCCTTTCAATGGGCCCTGAAGCAGGGGCGCGTCGACGTCGGCGAGGGCAAGGTTCCTCTCAGGACGGGAAGGCGGCAAATACCCGACCGACCCATCAGTGTTACTGATCGAGGCTGCGGCTGGGCACCTGCAGAAACCCGCATGAGGCCCAGTAGAACGAGGCATTCTGTTTGTTCGCCAAGTATGCGCGAGCGACTGGCTTGGGCTGGTTCCATTGCTCGATTGCGAGGGGTGTCGTTTTCAACCGCTCGTTGGCGCACGCTGCAATGTTTGCCAGAGATTGTGCACCAATCAGCGCCAGCCATGAGCGTGAACGCGTTGCCCCTAATAGACTAATGAGATGTAAGGCGTGCGATCATTCACCTTTCGCAGCCTCCACATCCTGCGACCTGACGCCGAGGTGATGCGACCCGTCGTCACAGATCGTTGCACGGCACGCGCCATCCCCAGCTCTCCGCTGCCACCGACATCTGCTGCGAAGCGCGGCGGCGAGGACGCCTGGGAGGCACTAGCCTGACCGAGCAAAGGGCTGGTTTCGAACCCGGGCCGCCGCAGGCCAGCTAATCGTTATCGTCCAGTTCAGCGTCCCAGCCACGCGCCTTTGCACGGGCGATGGCCTCGGCATAAACGCGCTTGTGGCGGTCGGCCAACTCCGGTGGCAACGCGCTGGGAACGTTGCCGTATTGATCCCAAAGCTGGTCCACTTTGCTCATCAACGCCTGCATCTGGCCGGCGTCCCAATTCGCGCAGTCTTGTGTCTCGGGAATGAGACCGAACACGCGCGCATCAAGCACGGTTCGCCCGAGCGGGGTCATCCCATGTCTGTCTTGGTCGAGTCCGACGTATTTGGCCATGGACGATTCTCTTGCATGAAAAACGATTCGCCGAGTGCTGGCGGCAAGCGTTGTTATCAGCTCGCCTTGGGGACTGAATAAGAAAATCAAATTTGCTTATTCAGTCTATCCTTTATGATGTTGCGGCCGGCCTGCTTGGCCAGCCGGGGCTGCGGGGCCCCCGAATGCTTCGGCATCGCGCTATCCCGATCGAACAAGGAGTGTTGCCGTGGACCAATGGGTCTCTTGGTGTCTAGTGGTGTTGCCGTTGCTACCGGCACTATCGGCGATCGTCGCCCCGCTAGCCGGAGCCGGTCGGCCGGCACAGGCGGCGCGCATCAGCGTGACGATGACCGCTGTCACCTGCGCTGTCGCGCTGGCGATGCTGGTGGCGGTGCTGGCCGCGCCGGAGAGCGAGGTGATGCTGGCTCGACTCGGGCCGGCGGCTCTGTTGCTCGACCATCTCGCGGTGGCGATGGCGGTGCTGGTGGCGGCTATCAGCTTGGTGGTGCATGTCTATTCGGTGCGCTACATGGCCGACGAGCCCGGCTACGTGCGGTTTTTTGCCAAGCTTGACCTGATGACGGCCGTGATCCTGCTGATGGTTATCGCCGCCGATCTGGTCACGCTGCTGGTCGCCTGGTTCCTGATTGGGGTGCTGCTGTTCTTTCTGCTCGGCTTCGACACCAGTCGCAAAGCCAGTGGCCGCTATGCGTTGTGGACGTTTCTGACCTATCGCGTGGGCGATCTGCCGCTGGTGGGCGCGGCGTTGCTGTTGTGGCATGGCTATGGAACCGCTCAGTTGCCGGAACTGTTCACACGGATCAGCGCCGATCCGAGTGTGCAACTCGGCGGGGTGGCGGTGGTGCCGCTGGCGGCGCTACTGCTGGCGCTGGCGGCGTTTGCCCGCTCGGCGCAGTTCCTGTTGCATACTTGGCTGCCTTACACAATGGACGGTCCCACGCCGGTGTCGGCACTGATGCATGCGGGCATTGTCAACGCCGGGGGATTCTTGTTCAACCGCTTCGCTCCGGTGTTCGTTCACGCGCCCAACGTGCTGCACCTGGCCTTCGTCGTCGGGCTGGTGACGGCGCTGATCGGCTCGGCGCTGATGCTCACGCAAAATGACGTCAAGAAATCTCTGGGCTATTCCACCATGGGGCAGATGGGCTTCATGATCATGGAATGCGGGCTGGGCGCATTTTCGCTCGCCGTCTATCACCTCATCGCACATGGATTGTTCAAAGCCACGCTGTTCCTCGGCTCGGGCAATGTCATCAGCGAAAGCCGCCACGAGGATGGCGTGCCGCCCGATGATATCTACAGCTTCGTGGTCGAGCGCCGTCCCCTGCGCGAAGTTAAGAAGGTGCCCTGGCTGTTGGCCGCGCTCGTCACCGTGCTGGTGCCGGTGCTGGTGCTGGGCTTGTCACACGGGGTGGTGGCGGAGGATTTCTTCCATAAGCAAGGCTCGGTGGTGCTGCTGTTCTTCGGCTGGGTCACTGGCGCGCAATTGTTCTTCTCCATTCACAAGCTGCCTAGCGAGAACGCATGGGGCTTGCTGACCATGATCCTTCTGTCCTTTCTCATCGTAGTGGTGGGCTATACACTCATCGCACATGCGTTCGAGGCCTTCCTCTACCCGGATCCGGTGCTGCGCGACGCCATCTATGCCGCGGCGGGCATCAACGACCTCGCTTTCGTCATCCTTGTGCTGTTCTTCACTGCGTTGCTGGTCGGCGCCTGGCTGGTGACATTTTATGCGCAGTCGCTCGAAATCGGGGGGAAACCCGGCACACGGTGGAACGCTATTTACCTCAATCTCTACGCCCTGTTCTCGCGAGAGTTCTATGTGTCCGTCATTTACACCCAACTGTCACGCAGCCTGCTGGCCGCGACCAAGCGGGTGAATATTTGGCTGCGTTGGGTCTGACCGCCATGATCGCTCTGTTCCTTGCCTTGATCCTGCTGCCGCTGTTTCCCCTGAGCATGTTGTTCAACGCCGGGCTCCAGGCGCTACCCGTGTGGTTGCGCGCTCCAGTGCTTTTGGCGTGTCCCATTGCGGGGGTGCTGTTGCTCGACCGGGCGGCCGCGCCACCCGAGCAATACATAACTCCCCTGCAGCTATTGGCGGCGTTCACCGCGCTGCTCTATGCATGGCGGCTGCTTGCGGTGCAGGAGGTGTTCATTTGGGCGCGGCTGCAGGCCACCTCCGCTTGGCCGTTGGTGTGGCTGGCGTGGCTGCACGGTCTGCACGGTAAAGCGCTCATGTTCGTGGCTCTGGCGGTGACAATCCCCGCTGCGCTGCTGATGGTTCTCGGCTCCAGCCTGAGCGAGCGTCTCGGAGGGGCGTATCTCGGACTGCGTGGGCGCATCGGCCCGGCCTTTCCGCGCCTGACCTGCGCCTTGGTGCTGACCTTGCTCGCGGCTCTGGCGGCGCCTCCTTTCCCCGGGTTCTTCGCCATGTTTGCGGTGCTGAAGCAGATTCCCGCTGGTCTGGCGACTGTCGTGCTTGCGGTGTGGTTGCTGTGGAGCTGGGCGGCCGCAATCTTGTGGCAGCATGGCCTGTTCGGGAAAGAATGGCCGCGCCCGGCGGGCGCAGTCGACTTGTCACTCAGCACTGGTCTGTTGCTGATGCTCGCAGCCGTTGCCGCGGTGCTGGGTTCGATCGGAGGGTGGTCATGGTGGATGCATTGAACCTCGGCCGGCGTCTGCGGGTACGCTCGACCGCCTATGTGGCGGGTGAGCCGGTGCCGTTTTTCTGGCCGATGCGTACCTTCATTCACCACAACCCGCTCTACGGCCTCGAAAACATGCCGTTCGAACAGGCGGTGCGCCGTGGTGCGGAGCTGTTTCATGCGCGCATGTTCCTGCCGCGCAGCAACTACCAGCAGTGGCAGCGCGAGGGCAAAGTTCGGCAGGACACCCTGACCGAGGAAATCGGGCGGCGTTCGCAGGAGCTGCCCTCGGTGCCAGGCATCGACTGGTCTCGCTGGCTGCAGGCGCTGATGCAGTTGCCGCATGACCGCGATGTGGTGGTACGGGGCGTGCGGGCGAAGGACGTCCACGCCGCGATGCACGGCCGGCTGTCTTCCGCGGAGGCTGTCGACGTTGCGGCGCTGTTGCCGGATCTCGAGCAGCGTCTGCACGCGCGCACATTGCCCGAGGCGGTCGACGCAATGTGGGGTACCAGCCTGGCCGACGAACTCGACGAGCTGGTGATCAAAAACTGCCTGGATTTTTTCGACGAAGACCAGTCTGCCTGGCGTATGCCCGGGCGCGAGCGCGGCCTGTTCGTTGCCTGGAGCGAGCTCACGCGGCGCAATGCGCGTATGTTCCTGCGCGGGCTTCACATGCCACGCATTCTCGATCTGGTGCAGGACGCCGAGAGCGCCGTCGTGTACGTCATGGAGGAGATGGGCATCAGCGCCGACACCTGGCCGATCTACTTCACGCGCGTGCTCACCCGGTTGCATGGCTGGACCGGCTTTGTGCGTTGGCGCGCGTCGGCCAAGCACTATTATTGGGCGCAGCAGTACCCCGCCGACATTGTCGATCTTCTGGCAATTCGGCTCGTAATGGGCTTGGCGTTGCTGCAGGAGAGCGCGCGCAGTCGTGGCACGCCGGTCCGGCGTGAACAGCTCAATAGCGTGTTGCGCGAACGCGGCGCGGAAAGCGTACTGCGCTATGCGCTGCACAGTGGCGAGGTGTTGCCCGATTGGGCGCAGCGCATCGACGACACCCTATCGCGCGGCAACGGCACCCGCTGCCATGATCTCCTGCAACGCTACTGGCCGTTGTGGCATACTCAACTTGGGCAGGAACAAGCCGCCGCGTTGCGCGAACTGGCCACCGCGGCGAATGCCACCGCGGCGCTCGATGCGCTGACGCCGGAGGACGTCGCGGGTCTGTTGCAGGGCTTGCGGGAGTTCGCGCAGCAGGAAGGCATGGTGTGGACCCTGGCGATGGAGGCGCAGTCCATCGACAAGCTGCTAACGCAGGTGCAAGCGCCGCAGGACTCGCCGTCCGACAAGGCGCCGTTCGCGCAGGCCTGGTTCTGCATCGACGTGCGCGCCGAGCCAATTCGCCGCCACCTGGAGCGCGTGGGAAATTACCAGACCTTCGGCATCGCCGGATTTTTCGGTGTCCCCGTGGGCTTCCTCGGCTACGGCAAGGGCAGCGAGAGTCACTACTGCCCGGCGGTGATCACGCCCAAGAACCTGGTGCTGGAGTTGCCCGCCGCGCTAGATCCGAACAACGACGATTTCCTCAGTACCCTCGGCCATGCGCTGCACGATCTCAAGAAATCGGTGCTCTCGCCTTACGTCACGGTGGAGGCGGTGGGTATGCTGTTCGGGTTGGACCTGTTCGGCAAAACCCTGGCGCCGCTGGCCTACAGCCGCTGGCGCAGCCGCATCGATACAGAAAAGCCGGTCACCCGCTTGTTGGTGGACAAGCTCACCCGCGAGCAGGCCGACTCCATCATTCGCACGCTGCAGCGAGCGATGATCGTTAAGGCGCTGCATGAGGAACTGAAAATCGAGCGCGAGCGGGTCGATGACGACATGATCCGCGAACTGCGCGAAATCGCGCTGCGCCACCGCGACGGGCCGACGCGGTTGCGCACGGAGTTCCGCGTATCTCAGACGCAGGAGGTCGAGTTCATCGACAAGCTGCGTGAGGCATATGGTGTCGATGCCGACTATGCAAATCATCAGCTCGAGCGGTTGGGGCGCATAGGTTACTCGCTCGACGAGCAGGTTAACTATGTGCACACGGCCCTGACGATGATCGGGCTGACCCAGACCTTCTCGCGCTTCGTGCTCGTTGTCGGCCACGGTGGGAAGACCGAGAACAACCCCTACGAGTCGGCGCTGGACTGCGGCGCCTGCGGTGGCGCCAGCGGCCTGGTTAATGCCCGGGTGTTCGCGCAGATGGCCAACAAGGCCGCGGTGCGCGAGCGGCTGGCGGCCATGGGCATCACCATCCCGGAAGACACCTGGTTCATGCCCGCGCTGCACGTCACCACCACAGATGCCATCGAGTTGTCCGACCTTGACCTGCTGCCGCCGCGCCATCTGGTGTATCTGGACCGCCTGCGCGAAGGCCTGCGCGCGGCCTCGCGGCTGACGGCGGCCGAGCGCATGCCCAAGCTTCTGCCGGACGCGAAGGCGATCGAGCCGGCCGAAGCCTGGCGCCTGGCGAACCGCTTGGCGGTGGATTGGGCGCAGGTCCGGCCGGAGTGGGGGCTGTCGGGGAACGTATACGGCATCGTCGGCCGGCGCGCGCTCACCGAAAACGCGGATCTAAAGGGCACCGCCTTTCTGTTATCTTACGACTGGCGCTGCGACCCCAAGGGCCGGCTGCTGGAAAATTTGCTCGCTGCCCCGGTGGTGGTGGGCCAGTGGATCAACCTCGAACACTTCTTCTCCACCGTGGACAATGCCCATCTGGGCAGCGGCAGCAAGGTCTACCATAACGTGTCCGGCCGCTTCGGCGTGATGACCGGTAACCTGAGCGATCTGCGGACCGGCCTGCCGATGCAGACGGTGATGCGCGAGGGACGGCCTTACCACGAGCCGATGCGTCTGATCGCGCTGATCGAGGCGCCGCTGGACTTTGCCGGCCGTGTGCTGGAACGCGTGGTCAAGGTCAAGAGTCTGGTGCTTGGCGGGTGGATTCGCGCCATCGTCATCGACCCCACTCAGGGTTACAAGCCTTTTGTCTTCAACAATGGCCAGTGGGAAGAGCGTCCGGCTCTGATTGCTCCTGCCGAGAAGGAACACTCCGCATGAACGAGATCAAACTGCATCCGCTGAAAAAGCTGGAAATCATTCTTCAGGGCGAGCACAGGGAATTCGCCACCGACTTGCTCGATCGCGCCGGGGTCAAGGGCTACACCATCATCGGCAATCTGTCCGGGAAGGGCGCCCACGGCATGTACGAAGGGCACTTGATGTTCAATGAAGATGACGTTCTCATCATGATCATCGCCGCCGTGCCGCAAAGCCTGTTCGATCCGCTGCTCGAGGGTTTCCAGCCGTTTTTCGAGGCCCATTCAGGAGTGCTTTTCGTCAGCGACATCCAGGTCGGTCGCCTGGTCAAGTTCATGGCGTGAGCGGAATTGCTGCGGATGCTTGGGCGAGGCCAGCAGCCGTGCTTGCTGGGTGATGAACGCCAGGAAGGACTGCGCCACCGCCGATAGGCGTTTACCTTTGCGGTGCACGACGAACCACTGCCGCACGATAGGAAAACTTTCCACATCGAGGGTGACCAGGCGGCGTATCGCCAGCTCCAATTCCAGGGTGTGCAGCGACAGGATGCCGAGCCCCAGTCCGGCTTCGACAGCTTGCTTGATGGCCTCGTTGCTGCTCATTTCCATCACTGAGTGGAATTCCACGCCGAGACGCGAAAAATGACGCTCCGCGGCGTTTCGCGTGCCCGAGCCGGGCTCGCGTGTAATGAACGGCTGGTGACCCAATTCCACCAGCGGAATCTTGCGGCGTCCGGCGAGTGGATGCTCGGGCGAGGCGATGACCATTAGCGGGTTGTCGAGAAATGCGCGCGCGACGAGCTCACCGTCCTCGGGCGGCTGCCCCATGATGGCCAGGTCCTGGTTCGCCGCTGAGAGCGTCTCGAGGATATGCGTCTGATTGGACACCTGCAGCCGTACCTGCACCCTGGCATGGCAGGCGCAGAAAGCTGCGATGAGCTTCGGCATGAAGTAGTTGGCCGTGCTCGCCACGGTGAGGTCGAGTTCTCCGCGATGGACGCCACGGAACTCCTCCATCGCCGACTCGAGGTCGCGCATCTTGGCGCCGAGGAGCGTGGTATGACGGTGCAACTCGCGACCTGCATCGGTGGGGTGGATCTTTTTCCCGACGTGGTCGAACAGCGGTACGCCGATCTGCTCTTCCAGCTGTCGCATCTGCATCGAGACCGCTGGCTGGGTGAGGTGCAGAACGTCGGCCGCGCGTGTAAAGCTCTGCTGTTGCACCACAGCGTCGAAGATCTGGAGCTGTCTGAGGGTCAGATGCATGGCCGATACATAAGCGACACTAATGCATTCGATCAAAAATATCAATTAGTGTTTATGCCGATCCTCTTCTATGTTCTTTACTCGTGAATCGCTGGGCTGGCTGAATCACAGGCCTTGCTGAGACCCACGAACGTCATCCCCGGGCCGGGTGGGGGGATGCCCCGCACCGCGGTAGGTCCTCGCCCGTCGTTCGCTTACCGCAGTTCGCTTACCGCAAAAGCGCGCATGAAGGAGTCCTCGAATATGGCAGTCAAATCATACCAGGCGGGCGTCACGCAATATCGGCAGAGCTACTGGCAGCCGGATTACATGCCTCTCGACACCGATATTTTGGCGTGTTTCAAGATCACGCCGCAGCCTGGGGTGGATCGCGAAGAAGCGGCGGCGGCGGTTGCTGCCGAGTCGTCTTGCGGCACGTGGACCACGGTGTGGACCGATCTGCTGACCGACCTCGATTACTACAAAGGGCGCGCCTATCGCCTCGAAGACGTGCCGGGCGACGATACCTGCTATTACGCTTTCATTGCCTATCCCATCGACCTTTTTGAGGAAGGTTCGGTTGTCAACGTGTTCACCTCTCTGGTGGGCAACGTGTTCGGGTTCAAGGCTGTCCGTGCTCTGCGTCTGGAAGATTTGCGCTTCCCCATCGCTTACGTGAAGACCTGCGGCGGCCCTCCGCATGGTATCCAGGTCGAGCGCGACAAGCTTAACAAGTACGGCCGTCCGCTGTTGGGCTGCACCATCAAGCCGAAGCTTGGTCTGTCCGCGAAGAACTACGGCCGCGCCTGCTATGAAGCGCTGCGTGGCGGTCTGGACTTCACCAAGGACGACGAGAACATCAACAGCCAGCCCTTCATGCGCTGGCGCGATCGTTTCGATTTCGTGATGGAGGCTGTTCAAAAAGCCGAACACGAGACCGGCGAGCGGAAAGGTCACTATCTCAACGTGACCGCGCCAACGCCTGAGGAAATGTACAAGCGCGCCGAGTATGCCAAGGAAATCCGCGCTCCGATCATCATGCACGATTACCTCGCTGGCGGGCTTTGCGCCAACGCGGGTCTAGCGAACTGGTGCCGCAACAACGGAATGCTGCTGCACATCCACCGCGCTATGCATGCGGTGATCGATCGCAACCCGCATCACGGTATCCACTTCCGCGTATTGACCAAGATCTTGCGTCTGTCGGGCGGCGACCATCTGCACACCGGCACCGTCGTGGGCAAGCTCGAAGGCGATCGTGCTTCCACCCTGGGCTGGATCGACCTGCTGCGCGAATCCTTCGTTCCCGAAGACCGTTCGCGCGGCATCTTCTTCGATCAGGATTGGGGTTCGATGCCGGGCGGCTTCGCCGTGGCGTCCGGTGGTATCCACGTTTGGCACATGCCTGCGCTGGTCACGATCTTCGGCGACGATTCAGTGCTGCAGTTCGGTGGCGGCACGCTGGGCCATCCCTGGGGCAACGCCGCTGGCGCACACGCCAATCGTGTGGCGCTCGAAGCCTGCGTCCAGGCGCGCGGCGAGGGCCGTCATCTGGAGAAGGAAGGCAAGGATATCCTCACCGCTGCCGCCGCTCACTCGCCCGAACTGAAGATCGCCATGGAAACGTGGAAAGAGATCAAGTTCGAGTTTGAAACCATGGACAAGCTCGCCGTCGCCAACAAGTAACCGGTCGCCGGCTAGGGTCGGCAGCGCCCATTGGGCGCCGCCGCCCAGCAAAAATCGAAAGGACTAAGTCATGGCTGTTCAAGCTTACCGTTCGCTCAAGAAATACGAGACCTTCTCCTATCTGCCGCAGATGACGCCCGAGCAGGTGCGCCGTCAGATCGCCCACGCGATTGCTCAGGGTTGGAATCCGGCGGTCGAACACACCGAAAAGGGCACGCCCGCCAAAGCGAGCTACTGGTACATGTGGAAACTGCCGCTGTTCGGCGAGCAGTCCGTCGACGCCGTGGTGGCCGAAATCGAGGCCTGTCACCGCGAGTTTCCGGATCAGATGGTGCGTTTCGTTGCGTACGACAATTACGCCCAGAGCCAGGGCATGGCGTTCGTGGTGTATCGCTGATGAAGTGGGCGCTGGAGCCGACTCGATTCGGCGCCCATGATTTGAACGCGGCGCGGCGCTTTGGTGCCGCCCCTTCATCGGGTTCTTTGTGCTGAGGTCCGAATGACAAACGTCGCCCCCGGTCATGCCACTGCAACTCTATCCGGCCGTGAACTGGCGCTCCAGCGCCGGCAGGCTATGGCGCGTCACGGCAAGGCCGGGACCGTCTCGACGGCGCAAACCGTCAAGCATTCCGCCGCCGGCCGCTTGCAGCTAAATGCGGCACACCTTGTTAGCGCGCATCATGGCGGTGCTGCTACAGCCGCATCGGCGGTGGCGTCTGCATCGGCCACATTTAATCAACCGGTGACATCGAAGTCCGCGGCGCGAATCCGACGGCAGGCGCTGTCCACGGTTGGGAAGGCCGGGTTGAAGAACGCCGGGCAGGGCGCGGCATCCCGTCCGGCGGCGCATTTGCGCCCGAGCCGTACGGCTCAAGCTGAGGTGCGTGGCTCCGATTGCGGCTGCGGCTGCGGCGGGCAATGCAGTTGCGGCGGACAGTGTGGCTGCAGCCGCGGCGCGCAGCGGAAGGACGCGGCGCAGATTGAGGCGGTGCAAATCGATACTCCGGCGGTCGCGCGTGCAGCCGTGAACGCGCCGGAGGCGACCGGCCGCGCGCTCGCTAAGATGCGCCGTGCTGCGCTGAACCAAGACGGTAAAAAGGGTCTGAAGCGCATCGCCCAAGCGACGCGGATCGCCGCTTCGATGCCGGCGCAGGATTGGCAGAGTGCCATGCTGAAAGGCGCAACCGGCCGTCAGGTCGCGATGCAGCATCGGTTGGTGCGGGCACTGGCGGGTCGAATCGACAAGACGTCGGGTGCCGGTACGCGCCCGACTGGTCGGGTGCGCGCTCGCAACGTGGTCGATGCACCGGCCAAGGTCGAGGAGGGGCACACGCTCTCTGGGCAGACCGTCACCGGTACCCAGGTCGAACGCATTTCCAAGGTGACCGGCAATGAGCCGGGCTCCTGCCGCGCGATTACCGGCACCGAGTATATCGGCTTCGAGCAGTTCCAGACGATCTGTGGCACCCGGCCCGAGCCGGCAGCGCCCAAGGTCGCGATCAGCAGCACGCTGCGCGAGCAACGCATCACCGGCACCGCGCTGGGGCGCTCCACCAAGACCACTGGCGATGAGCCAGGCGCGTGCCGTCCCGTGACTGGCACGGAATATCTTTCGAGCGAGCGCTTTGAGCAGTTTTGTTCGACGCGCCCGTCCGCCCCGCTGGGGAAGGTGGCGCTCACCCGTACCGACAAGGGCCAAACCGTCACCGGTGCGCTGGTCGACCGTCCGCGCCGCGTTACAGGCGTCGAGCACGGCGCCGATCGCGCTATCACTGGCACGCGTTACAGCCAGGGGGAAACCGACGACGCGCCCCCTAAAGTGGCGGTTACACATACAGCTGCGGGCAAGCCTGTCACCGGCACGGTGGTTGGCCGCAGTGAACGGCAGACCGGCGACGAGGCTGGAAGCTGCCGTCCGATTACCGGCACCGAATATCACACTGTTGAACAGTTTCGCGATTTCTGTCGAACGCCGCCTCCAGGAGGAGGCCCGCGAAAGGTCAGCGTGATGTCCACTCGCGACGAACAGGTCGTCTCGGGGACCGCGGTCGATCGGTCGGCCAAGGTAACCGGCAACGAGGTCGGTTCCTGCCGCAGCATCACCGGCAGCCAGTACTACACCACTGCCGATTTCGCCGGGCTGTGCCAGACGCAGAGCCCCAAGAAGGTGGCGGAGATGCAGACGCTGCGCGGTCGTACTGTGACCGGCTCGGAGGTCGCCCCAAGCCCAAAATTGTCCGGTGACGAGTCTTATGGGTGCGAACCCGTCACCGGCACGGACTACATTGGCACCCGCCAGTTAGCCGCAGTATGTCCAGTCGAAGCGTTGCCGGTAGTCTCGCCGGTCAGCAAAGTCGTGGTCGACACCACGCTGCGCGGCCAGACGATTACGGGCGTTGCTGCTGGACGTGCGGAACACGTCACCGGAAACGAGGCCGGGACCTGTGCGCCGATCAGTGGCACCCCATACATCGGTCAGGGCCAGTACTCGGGGTTCTGCGAGGCGCCGCAGCGTCAACAGCAGGCTGCGCGGGTACGCGACAGCGCGGTGATTCCGGCCACCGTCGTCACCGGTGATAGGCCGGGCGCGGGCGGGTCGCAGGTCACCGGCGACGAGCGTGGCGCTTGTGAGCCGATTTCGGGAACGCCTTATCTCGGGCTGGACAATATTGCGTCCGGGCAATGTGCGATGAGTGATCGCTTCCGCTCGCGGGGTGTGGATCAGCGTCCGCCCGCTCCCCGGGATTTCAGTGTCACCATTCCGGCGCGGCAGGCGCGCGAGCGGCAGACCGAGGTCGTTACCGGCAGCGGCATGGGCAGTTCGCGCATCACAGGTCCGATCAACAAGGCCGATGGCCTGATCACCGGCACACCGGAATTCCGGCACGGCGACCAATCGCGCCGTCCGCGTGACGAAGAGCATTCGCTTCCCGCTGCGCGTCGTTTGAGCGGCGAAGGCAGTCAGCAGGGTCGACGCGTCTCGGGAGATGCTTGGGACGGTAACAGCCGTGTCACTGGCACCGAGGGTTCGTCCAGCTTGGCGCGTAATCCTTCTATGCGCGGCCAGCCGCGTGGAGTCGGGGTGAGTGCCGTAACGTTTCGCGGGATCGAGCGGCCGGAAGTGCCAGACTCGGTGATTACGGGTTCTGCGGGGAACGCCCGTGGCGGCGCCGTGGTGACCGTCTCCGGCGGGGCGCGCGGCTGAGGATCGCGGATATGAACACGCGCAAACGCCTTCAGGCCCTGCGACGAGAAGCCAGCCCAGTTGCTGTGGCGGCTCCCGAGGCGGTGGCTATGCCCGATCATCCGGCGTGTATGATCGGCGGCGGGCAGATGTGCGAGCATGCGCTGGTCGATCGCGATCTCAATCGCATGCTGTTCGATTACGAGCGAACCGTGCGCTCGCGTTTTACCCGCATCGTCGACGTGCTCAAACATATCTCGACGTATCAGCACGACGGAAACTTCACCGAGCGCGCGCAGCAGCTTGCCCGCGAGCAACTCGGTTTCGATCTGCCGTCGCAGGTGCTCGAGGACGCCTGGGTGTGCGGGCTGGATTTGTCCGCACTGCACTCGCGCTGCATATTCAGCGCTCTGAAGGCGAGTGTTGAAAATGCGTCGACCGAGCAGGCCGGTTGGCGCCAACGCTTGCCGCTCGATGAGAACTTCCTGCGTTCGTGCGGCTACCACACCGTTGACATCAGCCCTTGTTCCGACGGCAGGCTGCAGGGCGTCAGCCCCTATGTGCTGCGCATTTTGCCTGGGCCGAATGTGCGGGTGAAGGCGTATGCCGGCGCACTGTTCGATGTCGACGTCGATGTATCAGACTGGGCGCAGCGCGAAGTCGAGCGGCTGTCGGGCGCTATGGTCGATGGTGACCGCCTGAATTACCTCAAGATCGCCGTCTATCATTTCAGCAGTTCCTCGCCGGACGGCCAGGGTTGCGCTGCTCACGGCAGCAACGACCGTCAGGCCACCGAGGCGGCGCTGCACCGCCTGCAGAATGAGTTGCGGACGGCGATCGACCAGACTTTCGGTGCGGGCGCCGCTCCAGATGTGCTGCTTATCGGCGTTGACACGGATCTGGATGCGCTGCGCATCCATCTGCCTGATGGCTTCGGCGAGCTTAACGCGCACCGCTACTTCGAAACCGCGCAGGTCTACCGCGACACCCTCGGGCTAGCGCCCGATGCCGCGCGGGCGCGTATCGCCGGGATCGTTGCCGATGCCGAGGGCATGGGTGGCTGGGGCCAGGGCAACGGCCGTATGCACGATGGTATGCGCCGCCTGGTGCTGGCGCTGGCTGAGGCCAACCTGTCGCAGGTCGAGTACGTCATCAAGCACCACACCGGGCGCTACGCGACAATCGGTCACGACGAGGAATGCATTGTTGCCGGTGAAGCGCTGCGGCCGCTGCAATTGCGCAATCTGTTTTATTTCGCTCACCTCAATACAATCGAGGAAGGCGCGCCCGACATGGATGTCGGGATCAATATCTTCTCCAAGCTCAACGTCGCGCACGGCCTGCCCGTGCCGGTTCTGGTGCATTTCGAATACGACGTGCGGATTCCTCAGTCGCGCGAGCGGGCGATCGCGCGGGGTCGGCGGGTGCGAGACGCGATCGAGTCGCGTTACCCCGATCTGGCCGCCCGGGGTCTGCTCAATTGCGCGATTGCGGTGAGCGAACGTGACGGCGACGAGCGCTGCGCCTTCGTCGCCGACGACGCTGTCGATGATCATTGAGGACGTATGAGCCATGAAGATCATGCGTGTAAGTACCACCCTCGTGTCGACCAATCGCATCCATGCCATGGGTCATCGTCCGCTGCTTGTCGTGCAGGAAACGCCGAATGGACCGCGCAGCGTCGCGGTCGATGCCGTCGGTTGCATCCCGGGCGACTGGGTGATTTGTGTCGGGTCCTCCGCGGCGCGCGATGCGGCAGGGGCCAGGGATTATCCATCCGATCTGACCATCGTCGGTATCATCGACCATTGGAATCCGGAGGTGGCGTGATGGAAATCTGGCGCGTGGTCGATGAATTGGTCTGCACCCGGCGTGTGCCAGAGATGAACTCGGCTTCGCTTCGGATTCTGAGGGGCCAGAAGGGAGAACTATCGGTGGCGACCGACCCGGTCGGAACGCCGCCTGGCAAGTGGGTATTCACTGCTGCCGGCACAGCCGCACGTATGGCCATGCCTGATCGAACAGTGGCCACCGACCTGACTATCTGCGGCATCATTGATGGCTGGGAGGAGGAGTGATGACGCGGTGAGCAAAGAGCAAAACGGCGCGCGCGTAGCGGGCGTCAAGGTGCCGTGACTGGCTTGTGATTCTTTTATTTCGACAACAAGGAGTGAACAGATGGCTGAATCGATGGGTATTGCGCTGGGCATGATTGAAACTCGCGGACTGGTTCCCGCGATCGAGGCGGCGGACGCGATGACCAAGGCTGCCGAGGTGCGCTTGATCTCGCGTCAGTTCGTCGGGGGCGGCTACGTCACCGTGCTGGTGCGTGGCGAAACCGGTGCGGTCAACGCGGCGGTGCGTGCCGGGGCTGACGCCTGCGAGCGCGTGGGCGACGGTCTGGTGGCCGCGCACATCATTGCCCGCGTGCACAGCGAGGTCGAAGGCATTCTGCCGAAATCGCCGAGCGCTTAAGCTCGGCTTTTTCTCCTGCTGGTAATTGGAAGGACAACGACATGGCAACACACGTGAACGGCATTGCCCTGGGCATGATTGAAACCCGCGGGCTGGTGCCCGCGATCGAGGCGGCCGACGCGATGACCAAGGCCTCCGAAGTGCGGCTGATCGGCCGGCAATTTGTGGGCGGCGGCTACGTCACCGTGCTGGTGCGCGGCGAAACCGGTGCGGTCAACGCGGCGGTGCGTGCCGGGGCTGACGCCTGCGAGCGCGTGGGCGATGGCTTGGTGGCCGCGCACATCATCGCGCGAGTGCACAACGAGGTCGAGGGTATCTTGCCGACCCAACCCGAGGTCAACGGCGGCAGCCGTGGCGGTCGCGACGCCGAACTCACGTCCACCCGCAGCTGATCCTGCGCGGAGGACGTCGTGGCGGTCGATCGGCGAACCCTGGCTGGCTCGCACGCGCGCTCAATCAAGAGTTGGCGGCGTGCAGCAAGTATCTCGTCCAAGCGTGCTCGCACGCTCCTGGGGAGATGCCGAAAATTTGGCACGCAAGCGGCGCGCCGAGCCGGAGCGACCGGGTCATGCCGAGCGTTTGATGGCGCGGCAGGTCCTGTTGGGTATGACACCTTGCGGCGGGCAGTTGCCCGCGGCGCGGCTGGGTCGGACAACGGTTCGGTTCGGGTCTCTGCAGTTGTCGACGCGTTGACGTACGCGCCGTCGGCTGCGCGGTAACGACACCGCCTCGCTATTCGAAGCCTTGCTACAGGAGGCGCTAGCGCATCTCGATCACGTAACCCAGATCGAACCGGGGTAGGACGCCCATGACTGATGATTTCCAAGGTTGGGAGCGCCGCGACAAGCCGCCGACGTTGTTTCGTCGCTTTGCGTTTGCGCAATATGCGCAGACCCGCGCCTTCCTCGACGCGCTTTCGGCGCTGTCCGAGGAGATTCAGCGCCATCCGCAGAACATCAACTTCGGCACCACCTACGTCAACATTACGATCGGGGCGGCCGACGGCGCCGCATTGAGCGCCGAGGACGAACAGTTCGCCGGGCGTATCGCTGCTCTGGCCGAGCGCGGGGAGTGAGCGATGGGCGGGCCACTGGTCATCGCGGTGATCAACCAGAAAGGCGGCGCCGGCAAGACCACCGTGGCCATGCATCTCGGTGCGGGGCTGGCGCGGCGTGCATCGGCGGTTGTGGTGGATCTGGATCCGCAGGGCTCGGCCACGCAATGGGCCGCGGCAGGCACGCAATCCTTTCCGGCCACGGTCAAGCACTTGCGCGTGGGCGTGGGCGCGGTCGATCTGCGGCGGGACTTTCGCGCCTATCCGTTCGTCGTGTTGGACTGCCCGCCGGCGGTCGAGAGCCGTGCGGCGGCGCTGGCGCTGCAAAGCTGCGACGTGGCTGTCATTCCGGTGCTGCCTTCGCCGATGGATCTGTGGGCCAGCCTGCGGCTACCGCAGGACATCGATGAGGCTCGACGACTCAACCCGGGACTCCGAGCCTACCTGCTGCCGAACCAGATCGAGGCGCGCAGCGCGCTATCGGCGGCGATGCAGGAGGCGCTGGCCGAGTTCGGCCTGCCGGTGATGCGTACCCCGGTGCGCCGCCGCGGCATCTACAAGACCGCTGCGCTTGAGGGCGTATCGGCATACCAACTAGGGGCGCGCGGCCAAAGTGCGGTCGCGGAAATCGAAGGCCTCATAGAGGAGATTCTTGCATGACCAGCATCAAAGACAAGCTCGCCAGCAGCGTCCGTCAGGCCAAGACTGGCGCGGAGCCTACCCCTGAAGAAAAGACCGAGACCCGCAAGACGGCGCGCTCGGCTTCGACCACTGCCAAGGCCGCTACCGCCAAGCGCGCCCCGACAGAATCACTGGCGGCCGAGCCGCCGGATAGTAAGCAGGAATTGTTCCCCGACCGCATTTGGCCGGATTGAGATTTCCAGGAACCCGATCATGCGTGACGATCCCACCAGGCGCGGCTACCTTCCGCGACGAAACCCAGCCTTCCACGTGCCCGCGGATTCCCCTGCGCCGAGCGGCGCGGCCCCTCGCGCCGTGACGGATGCGGCGGCCGGCGCCGCGGCCGGGCTCGACGCCTACCGCGTCGCCAAGGAGCCCTACTACCGCGCGGTAGCCGATGAAATCGAGCTTTATGAAGCCGCCTATTCGGTCCGTATGCCGATGATGCTGAAGGGCCCGACAGGCTGCGGCAAAACGCGCTTCGTTGAATACATGGCGTGGAAGCTCGGCAAGCCGCTGGTTACCGTGGCGTGCAACGAAGACATGACCGCCAGCGACCTTGTCGGCCGCTTTTTGCTCGATGCCAACGGCACCCGCTGGCAGGATGGACCTTTGACCATGGCGGCCCGTTTCGGCGGAATCTGCTATCTCGACGAAGTGGTCGAGGCGCGTCAGGACACCACGGTTGTGATCCACTCTCTGACCGATGCGCGGCGCATTCTGCCGCTCGAGAAAAAGGGCGAGATCGTCGAAGCGCATCCGGATTTCCAGGTCGTCATCTCTTACAACCCCGGCTATCAGTCGCTCATGAAGGATCTGAAGCAGTCGACCAAGCAGCGGTTCGGTGCGCTGGACTTCAGCTACCCTGAGCACGAGGTCGAGGCCGAGATCGTCGTGCACGAGAGCGGCGTCGAGTTGGAAGCGGCAAAAAAGCTGGTCCACATCGCCGAACATGCGCGCAACCTCAAAGGCCATGGGCTGGACGAAGGCATCTCGACTCGCATGCTGATCTACGCGGGCTCGCTGATTTCCCGCGGCGTCGCGCCGCTGGCTGCCTGCCGCGTGGCTTTGGTGCGCCCCATCACCGACGATCCCGATATGCGCAACGCGCTCGATTCCGCGGTGACGACATACTTCTGAGCGTCTCCGACGGCTTGCGGGCGCGAGGTGAGAAAGGAAACGAGAGGTCGGCCGGGCTAGAATTACAAGGGCAGTCCGAACTTACATATCATGGCCATCCACCTAGACGAATTCCAGGAGCTTCTCGACGAACTGCCCGGCCGTGCGCAGGAGTTGTTGCGCGCCTCCTGGAACGAGGCTGCGCGCACCATCAGCCCGCGCGGACTGAATAATTATCTCAAAGGCGCAGTGGCGCTGCATGAGCTTGGTCGCGGCGAAGACCTAGTGGTGAGTTTCATCCAGTCCATGCCGGAGGTCGGGCGTGCCATCGGCGAGGAGGTGCTGCCCGATCTGGTCAACTTCCTGCTGAGCATGGCATCCAAAACCTCGGGGCAGGTATTGGCGCTGATCGCCAGCACCGCGCCGCTCGCAGCGCACAGAGTGGGCGATGCCGAACTATTTCGCCAATACCTCAATGTGCTCGAGATCGTGCTGGCCCAGGCTCCGCGCGGCTTGCGGCCGATGCTGGAAAATCTCGACCGCCTGCTCAGCCAGCTCACGCTGGGTGGCTTGCGCCGCTGGGTGCAATGGGGAGCGCAGGCGTACAAGGCGGACTTCGAAGGGCAGGCGACTTATTTCGGACTGCAGAGCGCCGATGCGATGGCCGTGCTGCAGCAAGAGCGCAAAGGCACGCTGTTCGTCGACATTCAGCGGCGGCTCAACATCTACATGCGTGCGATCTGGGGTCGCGATTTTTTTCTGCGTCCAACCGCCGGTGATTACGAGAGTCGCGAAGGGCTCAAGCCGTATATCGAGCATTATGTAATCCACATCGCAGACGCCTATGACGACTATAAACCCGAGGGCGATGCGACCGCGCCCGAACGGATCGTCAGTGCGCTTGAGGTCTACCGCGCCGCCATCAACCATTGCGCTGCGCATCTTGTATTCACCCAGACGCCGCTTTCGATGCAGCAACTGTTGCCGGTGCAGATGGCGCTGATCGAGCTGTTCGAGGATGCGCGCGTGGAGGAGTTGGCGATTCGCAAATTCCCCGGGATGCGCCAAGCCTGGTTAGCGCTGCATCCGGTGTTTGACTATTCGGCCCAGCCGCAGACCGTGGGGGAGCTGCTTGATCGTCTCGCCCGCGCCTTGCTCGATCTCGACACGACCGACCCGCATCCGTTTGTGCAGCAGGGCGTGGCCGCGTTTCGTGCCCAGTCTGATCTGGACAGCAATCAGGTGAGCTGGAATTTGGGCGTGGATTTATCGCACCACCTGTTCGAACTCGACCTGCCTACCTACAACAAGCTTACGGATGCGCTTAGCGCCATCTACCGTGATGACAATCGCGCCGTCTGGTTTCTGGAGGAATACGACGAGGCGCAGGTGATGGCTGCCACCTGGGAGACCCGCCAGCAGGTGCGCAAAAAAGTCAACGTGATGGAAATGGTCAACGAGGTGGACGTTGAGTTTGCCGGCGACGATGCGCAGGAGGTTTGGGAGCTTCCGACCGAGTTCTATCTCGACCAGGAGAACGTCAGCATCAACTCGCTGGAAGGCCGTCCGCCGGTCTCCGAGCCTTTCCACTATCCCGAGTGGGACTATCAGATCCAGCTCGAGCGTCCAAACTGGGTGACGTTGCTTGAGTACCACCCGGTGATGGGCGAACTGGAGGTGATCGAGGGTATCATCCTAGAGCACAAGCCGGTGATCTCGCGTCTCAAGTTCCTGATCGAGTCGATGGTGCCGCAAGGTATGCAGCGCATTCGTCACGTGGAGGATGGTGACGAGATCGACATCAACGCCGCGGTGCGCGCGATGATCGATATTCGCATCGGCCAGCAGCACGATCCGCGTATCATGATGCGCTACAAGCGAGCGCTGCGCGATCTGGCGGTGCTGGTGCTGCTGGACATGTCCGAGTCGTCAAACGAAAAGGTGCGCGGCCACGACTACACAGTGATGGACCTTACGCGCGCCGCCACGGTATTGCTGGCAGGTGCGCTGGATCGTATCGGTGACCCGTTTGCCATCCATGGGTTTTGCTCTGACGGCCGGCACGATGTGCATTACCACCGCTTCAAGGATTTCGACCAGCCGTATGACGATGTAGTCAAGGCGCGGTTGGCGGGGATGAAAGGACGGCTCTCCACTCGCATGGGCGCAGCGTTGCGTCATGCCGCCCACTACCTGGCGCTGCAGCCCAGAAGCAAACGTGTCATATTCGTCGTCACCGACGGCGAGCCGGCCGACAACGACGTCACCGATCCGAAATACCTGCGCCACGATGCCAAGGCCGCAGTGGAAGAACTCAGCCGTCAAGGTATCACGGTCTATGGTCTGTCGCTCGATCCGCATGCCGACCAATACGTGTCGCGCATTTTTGGCATAAAGAACTTCACCGTTATCGATAAGGCTGAGCGCCTGCCGGAAAAACTGCCCATGCTCTACATGAGCCTGACGCGGTGAGGGTGGGCTGAGGATGAAGATCACCCTGCGAACCTACGTGTTCATGGACGCGCTGCAACCGCAGCTGGCGTCCTATATCGCGACGTCCTCGCAAGGTTTTCTACCGGTGCCTGGCGATGCCTGCATGTGGATCGAGGTCGCCCCCGGCATGGCGGTGCACAATCTTTCGGATATCGCGCTGAAAAAAACCAACGTGCGCATGGGTGAGCAGGTCGTCGAGCGCGCTTTCGGTTCGATGGAGCTCCACTTCCGCAATCAGAGCGAAGTGCTCGCCGCGGGCGAGTTGATCTTACGGCAGCTCAACACCACGATGGATTCTCGGCTGCGCTGCAAGATAGCGTGGAACGAGATCATCCGCGCCATCACGCCCGACCACGCCACGCTGATCAACCGCCAATTGCGCAAGGGCTCGATGATCCTGCCCGGCAAGAGCATGTTCATCCTGGAGGTCGAGCCGGCGGGCTATATCATGTATGCCGCCAATGAGGCCGAGAAGGCCGCGCACATCACCTTGGTAGATGTCAAAGCCTTCGGTTCTTTCGGCCGGTTGACCATGATGGGCAACGAGGCCGAGGCCGAGGAAGCACAGCGCGCCGCAGTGGCCGCGATCGAGCGATTGAACCAGCGCGCCGTAGCGCACGCGTGAGCCCCATGGAAATCGACTCCATAGCAAAGAAGCTGCTGTTTTCCACGGTGCGGGTGGACACCGAACTCGAGGACGGCAGCGCCGGCTCGGGCACGGCCTTCATCCTCAGCCACGCCCACGCTAAGGGCAGTACGCCGTTTATCGTCACCAACCGGCATCTGGTCGAGGGCGTGCGCCGCGGTGGCCTGGTGTTCACCCAGACAAGCGAGGGTAAGCCGGCATTCGGCCAACGCTTTCAGCTCAACATCGACGACTTTCCCGCGGCGTGGTTCGTCCATCCCGACCCCGCGGTCGATCTTGCCATCGTGCCGCTGCGGCCGCTCGAGCGTGCGGCGCGCGATCTCGGCGTGCAGCTATATTATCACGCGATCGACAGCCAGCGCATTCCCGATGCGGCAACGGTGCGGGGCTTCGATGCGCTGGAGGAGGTCCTGTTCGTCGGCTATCCCAGCGGAGTGTGGGATCAGGTCAACCTCGTGCCCATCCTGCGCCGGGGCACCACCGCCACGCCGCTGGAACTCGATTTCGAGGGGCACAAGCAATTCCTGATCGACGCCGCGGTGTATCCCGGATCGAGCGGCAGCCCGGTTTTTGTGGTGCGCGACGATCCACTGCGCCCGCGCGGCGACGCGGCGCGTACGATATGGTTTGCTGGCGTGGTGGCGGAGGTATTCTTCCGAGAAGAGGCCAACCAGCTCGTGCCCGGGCCAGTACCGACGCAGAGCGAGTCCGGGTTCATCGGTGCGGAGATGATCGACCTCGGCTTGGTGATCAAATCCGAATCCGTGCGCGAGCTCATCGACGCATACGTACAGAAATGGCTGTCTGACTGAAACAGTCTACGCGGCGCTCGACAATAATGCAGCGGGAGTCATGCCCGACGCTTGTTCAGCGTGTGTCGACAGTCAATGAACTGGCGTGCACGCTCCCTCGTCCGAATTAACGCGAAAGATCGGTCGAGGGTATGTCAGGGCACTGCTCTTAACTCATCGAATAAGATGGTCCCAGAATGATATCGTCCCAAGACAAACCTAGCTCGACCCGCTTGGCTTCCGCTTTTTTCGCAGCCGCCAGAACCTCACCGTCTTGAGACGATCCTAGCATTCCAAGAATCTTCGAGATCAATTTCAACCGTTCGTTTTTCTGTTGCACAGGCGACTCAGGTCCTCTGCGCCTGAAGCTCCGAGCTTCCCTTTGTCGCGACGCGAGAGCCCATCTCCCATCGAGCCGGACGACTTTGCCCACCGCTTCCAGAGTTCGAAGCGCACGATGAACTGATGCAATCATCGACCTGCTGCGCACCCCGCCGTTGACGACGTGAGCGAGGTCAAGTGTCGAGAGGGTGATGATCAATTTGTCCGATAACGCCTCGAGTATCGCTCGTTGGATCGCGCCAAAGCCCCGGGACATTTGAAATCTCCACTGTCGAGCACCTAAACGTTATTTCGATGCAACGCTTAGAATCAAGAAACAAGCGCCAATCTCGATGAACCACCACGTAACGCCATCACGCTTTTGCGACCCACGCGGACTTCACTTGTAGATGGTGGCGTTACTCACGCCATCCTTGCGGCGATATCCCGGTGATTTGGTCTTCGGTGAACCTGCTGCGCTTCATCTTCGCGTTTCGGTAGTAAGACACGCTAGATTCTCCTTATTAGACGCATTTATTCTAAATGGGCACGGACCCGCGGAGGTTACCCTTATGGCAAAGCTCTATTACTCCGAATATTCCGTCGTTGGCGCATTCGAATCCCCCGCGCAAATGGCGCTTGAACCGTCGATTGCGGTGCGGGTTTTATCGGGTCTGCGGGCTTGTTTTGGGCGGACAACTTCCAGGGCGAAGTTCGTATGACCAATGTGCTTATCCACGGCGGCGGGCGTGGCATGGCGATTTACGCCGACACCGGGACGACGCACATTTCCTTCGAGAACGTCTTCTTCGTTCCATCACCGTGGGTGGAAGTTTTTCGACTACGACATCAGGGCAACGGGCGGCACGCTGATCGTAGACAAGTGGGTCAACGTTCGCGCCGCGACGATCGTCGACGGCGTCATCGTACCCGGTGCGTCATTGCCGTCCCCGTAACGGGTCGGCTATTTCGACAAAGCAAGGGACCAATACAAGCGGGTACAGGCGAGATGCCGAGTCCAGAAGCGTACAGCGGGCCACCCGGCGATGCTCGGCCCGATCAGGTGCCACCGCTATACTCAGTATCTTGTTGGCCGTGAGGATGTTTCGGGTCGATCATATCTGCCCTTACGGCCTTCCTGATTTCGGCTTTCCTGATTTCGTCCTCGTCGGCCTGCTGGCTCGGATTTTGACTTTGGCTCTGCTGCTGCAGGTCCGGATTTTTCTCGTTCTGATTGGACATAGGGAGCTCCTTTTTTATTGCCCCCACGGCTGAACATATAGTGACAGCCGATGCTCTCTTGCAGAGTCGGGCCACCTTTTTTGTCCCTCGCCAGCTTCCGCTTTTCCCACATTTGGCCTGAGCGCCGCACACCCTATCGCCCGAGCGCGGGGGCTACATCAGGAACTGCGAAAACCCTGTGCGGTTGTAGTTCCTAGACAGGCATGGAGTGCAGGCAACATGGCATCCCCAAATGACAATCCCTCCAGGGGGAAGGACCATATAAGGCGCGTCAACAACACCACGATCGGCTGGGTTATCGGAGGTGTAGTGCTCGTGATGCTACTCAGTCTCTCAGTCTTCACCGGGCGCGGCACGCCACCGAAATCCGGCGAGAATGCGCCGAATAGCCCAACGCAAACGCAACCGCAGAGATGAGCTCGCCTTAGATCAGGCTCCCGATAGAGGCGGCGCGCCTCGAACCGAAGCGCATTCTGGCGGCCCAGCTCCTTCGCCAGGGCCCTTGCTCATCCCGCCTGGGACAGGGCGTAGGCACAAATCTCAGGTCGCGCTCGAGGGACAGCAGGGCGTCAGATTCTACATCGCGAAAATGCGCGAAGGGGATTCGCCGGAATGGCTGGCGGCCGAGCTTTCGGACGGGGTGGTTGGTGATGAGCATGTCTGATCATAGAGCGAACGGATCGAAACACACTGTGCCGGGTTTTGTGCTGGCCGAAATCGCTTCTATTGGCGGCAACCGCGCCATATGCGGGAGTATTTTGCGAAGAATATTGCAGGAAACCTGCATAAAACATTGATTGGCGGAGCCGGAGGGATTCGAACCCTCGATAGGGCTTTACAACCCTATAACGGTTTAGCAAACCGCCGCCTTCAGCCACTCGGCCACAGCTCCGCTGATGACCGATATGCCTGACACGCTCGCCAGCCGCAAGCACATGATCGCGAGATAAGGCGTAGCACTTGAATCCATGAGACTATGTGACGCAGATCTGTGATGCCGATGCTGATCGGCACCACCCGACCCTGCATTTGCGGTGCAGAAGTACAGGTCTTCGCATTGTATTATCCAGCATACAACGTTGAATTCGTTGTAGCTTTTCCAACTTTGAAACGGCGATCCACGGATCGAATCAGGTGTCTATGATTTGCGATGTTTGAGAAGCGGAGACGAACAGCGTGTCATGTGGGGCGGATGTGCCATTTTAGACGCCTCAAACACGCTGAAAGAAAAATATACTAAAAACCAATGGCTTATCGAAAAAAATGAGGCGATTGGCATGTGCCATTTGAGCAACATGCCACCAAAATCGTTTCGACTTATTCCATTTCGAAGCTTCCTTCATTGCGTGTGCAAGACGGTTCGGTAATTCTGATCGTGCGACGGAGGGGGGCATCCCAAAGTCGTTCTGTTTTAGATGGTCGCTGTTTGGTCGCCCGTTTGCGTCCCTCCTCGCGTTGAGCGGGGGTCAGCAAGCACGAATGCTATCGGTTAGTCCGCAATTGGGGAAACGCTCTTGAGTGCTGCGTTTAGCGGACCCGGTCGCCCTGCAGAGCAACTTGGAGGTTTGACGATGAATTTGATGAAGAGCCTTTACCTCGGCTCGGCGGCAGGGCTGGTCGTCATGAGCGGGGCTCACGCTGCCGATCTTCCGTTAAAGGCCAAAGCGGTCGAATACGTGAAGGTCTGCTCCCTGTATGGCGCGGGCTTCTATTACATCCCCGGCACCGACACCTGCATCAAGCTCGGCGGCTATATGCGCGCCGATCTGGGCGTCAATACGAATACGATCTTCCAAGGCAACACTGGGCTTCAGGCCGGTGCGCAGAACCGTAGCTCCAACGCTTTCACTTGGCGCGCGCGATCGGACCTGACCATCGACACCCGAACCGCGACAGAGTACGGCGTGGTTCGCACCTTTTTCGAGGGTGTCTTCACCTGGACCTCGGGCGGCTACCAAGGTGTGCGCGTCGGCGGGAGTGCGTATGACGGAAACCCGAACGGCGGCGTACTCGGCGGCCAGCTTGGTGTGTTCCACGCCTTCATCCAGTTTGCTGGCTTCACGATCGGCAAAGCTGCTTCTCAGTTTAGTGCTCCCTGGGGGCAATATCCCGGAAACGTCTATGACGGTCTTGTCGGCGGTGGCGGCGCGCTCACGGGCGTGAACCAGTTCACTTACACGACAGAGTTCGGCAACGGCGTATCAGCTTCGATCGGGGTGCAGGATCCGAGCGCATACTACCAGCCCGGCATTCAAAACCTCGGGATAGCGCCGCCCGGCAACGCCATCCTCGATGTTCAACCCCCCTTCTTCGGTCCCGTCCCCTACGGCACCCCCCAGCTCGGCTACGGCCTCAGCGCCTATGGTGGAACCACTTTTCCGGATATCGTCGGCCAGCTCCGCGTCGATCAAGCTTGGGGTATGTTCCAGGCCTCGCTCGCAGGGCATCATAACAACCCGGCTTACTACACTGGCGTTGAAACCGGCGGCGGTCCCGGAGGCAAGTGGGGTTGGGCCGGTCAAGGCGCTCTGACGATCAAGAACATCCCGACTGGTCCGGGTGACGTGATCAATGTCTCGGGTGTCTACACCAACGGTGCGACCCGCTACAACATCCAGGACATGACCGCTTTGGCAGGTGCTAACCTCATCTACGGCGGCGGCGGCGGCATTAGCAGCGTTGGCTTCGGCTTTGCGCCCGATTCTGTCTATGCACCCAACGGCCAGCTTCAACTGGTCTCGACCTGGGGCATGCGCGGCGCCTTCACCCACAACTGGAGTCCGCACTGGAGCAGTTCGGTATTCGGCGCCTACGCAGCGGTCAGCTTCACCGGCGAAGCCAAGTCATATATGTGCGGTGTCTCAATTCCGCGGGCCCTTGGTGCGGGTTTCACCTCCTGCAACCCCGATTTCAACATCGCGCAGGTCGGTGCAAACCTTCGCTGGACGCCAGTCAAGAACCTGACGTTCACGACGGAAGGAGTGTACTCCATGTTGGATCAGAAGCACGCCGGTGTGGCGAATCTTCCAAACAACTACGCGGTCTACAAGGCGACGGGCAATTATCAGCTGAAGGATCAGGACATCTGGACCGTTATGTTCCGCGCTCAGCGCACCTGGTAAGACACATCGTCTGACGACGCACTCTCATAAAACCCCGGCGGGAGACCGCCGGGGTTTTGTTTTGTGGCGAAGCCAGATGTTTGCTCAGTTTCAGGGAAGGTGCTGCGCCGCCGCTGAGCGGGACAAGGACGACGATCGTCTGAACCACTGATAAGGACCTCTCGACGCATTTGGCCACGGGTCGTGAGCAGCCTGGACACTTTCATCGGCGACGGAGATAGCGGCGACAAATCCGATATTACGGCGTTCACGCGTAGATGCGGTTCTGCTGGAGTGTCCCTAGCGTTTTTGAGCGAAGTAGATGCCGGTTCGCGCGAAGAAGATGCGTTAATCCAAAGCTCGCTTCTGATTCAGCTAGAAGCAAAAAAGCTTTCGAATGGGACGGATTGATCGGGCCTGCGCGCAGGCTCCGTTGCTCCAGGCACTCGCGTCAATCTTGTTCCGCAAACGAAGTTCCGCAGCCGGCAAGGAGGACCACCAAGGACGTTTCCTCCACGTGGACTGTGCCCGGCACGAGGCGTTATTCGTCTCCAAACGTCACTGGTTAGCGCCGCGCTGCAAGTCCGCCTCGATCTGTAACTTCGAGCCGCCGCCAAAGCGGGCGCGATAGACCTGCAGGTTTTCCATTATTCGCTGCACGTAGTTGCGCGTCTCCGAGAACGGGATCAGTTCGACCCAGTCCACCGCATCGACTCCCGGGTCCCGCGGATCACCGTAACGCGCGATCCATTTTTGGACGCTGCCGCGGCCGGCATTGTAGGCCGCGAACGTCATGATGTAAGAGCCGCGATAGTCTTCGAGCAGGCCACCGAGCTCCGCTGCGCCGAGTGCAGCATTGTAGGCGGTGTCGGTCTTCAGGCGATGAAGGTCGAAGCTGGCGCCGTACTTCTTGCAGACATACCGTCCAGCATCCGGCGTCACTTGCATCAGCCCGTAGGCGTGCGCCGGCGAGACCACCGACGGATTGAAGGCGCTTTCCTGTCGGGCAATCGCATAGATGATGCTGCGCTCCACATCCGGTCCAATTGATTTGACCGGCGGCATTCCACTGACCGGGTAGGCATAGAAATCGAATGGCAATCCGCGATTTAGCGCGGCCTTGCCAGCGAGCAGCATTCCCTGCGCGTCGCCATGACGTGCGGCGAGTTCGCCAAGCCCCAACACCGCATCGGGGTCGCCGTTTGCGCCTATATCGGCAAGGATCGGAATTGCGAGGTCGTCTTTGCCGAGAGCGTAGAGAAGCTCCGTGGCGCGGACTATCTCGAGCCGCTCGATTCCTCGTGACCGGCTGCTTGGAACGCTGTGCAGTTCGATCTGCGGGAGCCCGAGCTTGGCGCGTGCGAGTTGACCATAGTAACTGGTGGATTGTTCCGCCGCCGACGCGTAGGCGCGACGAGACTCCTGAATCCGGCCTGCCGCTTCGGCGGCGCGACCCTGCCAGTAGCCGGCCCGCGCCAGCGCGGTCGGATTGACGCTGCCGACGCCGATGCGCGCAAAATGCCGGGCGGCCGTATTGGGGTCCTTCAGGAAGCGGAGAGCGATCCAGCCGGCGGTAAACTCTTGTTCCGTTTTGTAGATATCGCGCGCGGGGAGCGCCGCGTCGCGGGCGATGAGATACGCGGTGCGGTAGTCTCCGACGTCGATCATCTTGCGCGCGAGCAGCCGCCGCTCGATCCACCACTGATCGACATTGTAAAGCCGGTTGGGATCCCGCGGCGCGCTCTGCATCAGCCGCGCAGCTTCCGCAAACTTCTCTTCACGACGCAGTAGCTGAATGTAGGCCAAGACATAGCCAGGATCGCTGTGCAGTTCGTGTGGTACTTTCTCGAGCAGTGCGCGTAGGCTGGATGATTTGTGATCGGCCGCAATCCGCGCCTTGGCGAGGGCCTCTTGCGACCTTCCGAGACGCTGCGCCGCACGCATTCCGACTTCGCGGTCCTCGCCGTAAAGCATGTAATCCATGCGCGCCTTGTGGTCGCTCGGCGTAATCAGCGCTCCGAACATCTCCAGCGCTTTTCCCTCGACCGCGGCCGACATCGCATCTGTCCGCCAGGCCTCGCGGACCAATTGCTCGGCGCGGGCGCGGTCTCCGCGTGTGAGCAGCGCGCTTGCCAGAGCAAAGCGTCCTTTGCCCGACAGTGGTCGTTCATTTTCGAACCAGGCCATCACAGTGGCGCCGTCGCGATGGTCGTCCCATAGCGCAGCTTCCGCGCGCCGGCGTAGGAATGTCTGCGAGGGCCAACTCGGATTGGCGTCGAGGAAGGCGCGGTAGCGCTCGGTCGGCGCGCCGTTGTCGTTGCTGCGCAGGATGATCCACTCGGCGAGCTTGCGAGCCACCGGGTCTGTCATGCTGGCCTGGACCTGGGTGGCCTCCGAAAATTTATTCTTGTGGGTAAGGTCTATGACATTCTCAAGCGCAGCGACATCGGTGCGCGAGGTCGATGACGTTACGGCCATCGCAGCTCGTGGAGCGGGCTTGCGAGCCGGTGGCGCGGGAAGCGTGGCGTGCTGACGTGTAGCTGGTTGAATGATCGAGGCTGCGGGGGCCTTGCTTTTGCTCGGAGCGACGGTCTTGCTTTTGCTCGGAGCGACGGTCTTGCCGTGCCCATGGCCGGAGACGGGTTTTGGAACGGCGTGGCCTGAAGGTTTCGACTTCGGCGCGGAACTTTTGGCGACTTTCTCCGCATGGGCGATCCCCGCCCAGAGCGCGGCCGCCACCAGACTCGCGCCTAAAGCCGCGGTTCGTAGCTTTGATGCACGGGCAGGCGATGTCACGACAAATCCCTTTTTCAGCGAATTAGGCAGGCCCCTAAAATCTTATTTACTATTTCATTGAATGTGTGGACAAAACACTAAAACCCCGACATTGCGATCATATGCCTCGACAACGGCGGAATCGCGGCCATGGCTTCAGCCGTGGACCTTTCGTGGCAGCGTCAGACCCGATATGACTGATCCAGCATCAAAATCGGCAGACGGCGAAGCCGCGCAACGTGTTGGAGCGGACTAATGGCAAGCACGGCGAAGTTCCAAGGATCGTACACGGCCCTGGTGACGCCATTCAAGAACGGCTCCGTTGACGAGGCCGCCTTTCGTAGTCTGGTGAATTGGCAGATCGCCGAAGGAGTCCACGGGCTTGTGCCGGTCGGCACAACTGGTGAGAGTCCGACGCTGAGCCACGACGAACACCGCAAGGTCGTGGAATGGTGCATCGAGGAGGCCGGGGGTCGTGTGCCGGTGATCGCGGGCGCGGGTTCAAATTCGACCCGCGAAGCCGTCGATCTGGCCTTGCATGCCGAGAAGGCCGGCGCTGACGCAGTGCTGGTGGTGACGCCGTATTACAACAAGCCGACCCAGGAAGGTTTGTACCAACACTTCAAGACCGTGAACGATGCGGTTGGTATTCCTATCATTATCTACAACATTCCTTCGCGCTCGGTCGTCGATCTTTCCGTCGAAACGATGGCGCGATTATTCGAACTGAAGAACATCGCCGGCGTCAAGGATGCTACCGCTAATCTGGCGCGGGTCTCGCTGCAGCGCCGGGCGATGGGGCCAGAATTCATCCAGTTGTCGGGCGAGGATATGACGGCGCTCGCCTTCATGGCGGCGGGCGGACATGGTTGCGTCTCCGTCGTCGCGAACGTCGCGCCGAAATTGTGTGCGGGCCTGATGTCCGCCGTCCTGAAGGGCGACTATGCCACCGGGCTCGCAATTCAGGACCGCCTGGTGCCGCTGCACGACGCTATTTTCAAGGAACCTGGTCTCGCCGGAGCAAAGCATGCGCTCAAGCTGCTCGACCGGATCGACGAAGTCGTGCGGCTGCCGCTGATGCCGGTGACCCCGCCGACCGGAAAGCTCATCCGCGATGCCATGGTCCATGCCGGTTTGATGAACTGAATTGGGGCTAATTGCTGCCGCACGTGGCGGTGAAGGACTGCTGGAGATTGCGATGATCAAAGAATTTCGTGAATTTGCGATGAAGGGCAATGTCGTCGATCTCGCCGTCGGCGTCATCATCGGCGCCGCCTTCGGGGCCATTGTGTCCTCGATGGTAGCCGACGTCATCATGCCGATCATCGGCGCCGTTACCGGCGGCCTCGATTTTTCCAACTATTTCACGGGTCTCTCGAAGGCCGTCACTGCGACCAACCTTGCGGATGCGAAGAAGCAAGGTGCGGTATTGGCTTGGGGCAACTTCCTCACGCTGTCGTTGAATTTTATAATTGTCGCTTTCGTCCTCTTCATGGTCATCAAGGGCATGAACAAGCTGAAGCGCAAGGATGAGGCAGCGCCTGCCGCGCCGCCGAAGCCTTCTCGCGAGGAAGAATTGCTGACCGAGATTCGCGATCTCCTGAAAGCGAAGGTATAGGACGCAACGCCGCCAGATCGGTGTCGCCGCCGTCCCTCGAAAGATAACGCCTGGAGGTTTCAGGGATATGGCCGAGAAAGGCGAGCGCGCCATCAAGGTCGTCGCGGAGAATCGCAAGGCGCGATTCAACTATGCGATCGAGGATACCGTCGAAGCCGGCATTGCGCTGACCGGTACGGAGGTCAAATCGATTCGTAACGGTAAGACCACGATTGCCGAATCCTACGCCGATTCAAAGAACGGCGAAATCTGGCTTATCAATTCCAACATCCCCGAATATCTGCAAGCCAACCGCTTCAATCACGAGCCGAAGCGGCCGCGCAAGCTGTTGCTGCACAGGAAGCAGATCAACAAGCTGATGGGTGCGGTCGATCGTGAGGGGATGACGCTGATTCCGCTCAAGCTCTATTTCAACGAACGCGGCCGGGCCAAGCTGTTGCTGGCGATTGCCAAGGGCAAGAAACTGCACGACAAGCGCGAGACCGAGAAGAAGCGCGACTGGGGCCGCGAAAAGGGCCGGTTGTTGCGGGCGAGGGGATGAGAGTAGCAAGCCTGACGGAGGTCGATCCGGTCGTTAAACTTTAAAGGATCGGTTCAACTTAATTTTAGGGTTGAGGTGATTTGCTCTCGACATGCGCATCAAACAGAAACGTGCGATTCGGCGGATGCGTCGGCGGCATCAGCGAGCGTGGCTTGTGCTCGACTCGGTCGAGGGCAGATCCAAATCGGAGTGTGAGGTGATGGACATCTCCCACGATGGCGCGCGCCTGGTGATTGCCTCCGGTCTGACTGTGCCAAAGCGTTTCGGCGTCGCGCTGGTGCCGAATTCAACGCCGAGGGAATGCGAGCGCGTCTGGCGAAACGGCGAGATGATGGGAATCCGCTTCACGGAGCCGGGATAGAGTTGTCGGAGTTTCAGCGGCAGGTCAGATCGGCACGCACCTGCGCGAATACGCTCTCGAACATTGCGGGCGTCAGGACGCGCGTGTTGGTGTTGTAGCGCGAGCAGTGATAGCTATCATAGAGTCTCACCGCGCCGACAGGATGCACGGCGCCGTGGACGAAGGGTGCGGCGGCGGCGCGGACTCCGAGCGCCTTCACCGCGGAATCGTGGGCGACGCGGCCGAGTGCGACAATCGCTCGCAATCTGGGCATTGCCGCAAGCGTGGCGCTGAGAAACGCACGGCAGGTGTTGATCTCGGCCGGTAGAGGTTTGTTCTGCGGCGGCACGCAACGTACCGCATTGCTGATGCGGCAATCGACCAGTTTGAGGCCATCATCGGGGTGGGCCTGGTAACGTCCGGTGGCAAAGCCGTATTTGAGAAGCGTCGCGTAAAGCAGGTCGCCGGCATAGTCTCCGGTGAAGGGGCGCCCGGTGCGGTTGGCGCCTTGCACGCCCGGCGCCAAACCGACGATCAGAACGGCCGCGTCGGGGTCGCCGAAAGAAGGGACAGGCGCGTTGAACCAATCCGGCTCGCGCGCCCGCACCGAAAGGCGATAGTCGACCAGCCGCGGGCAAAGCGGACAATCACGGCCTGGTTCTGAACTGGCGGAAGCCGCGCCGGATCGAGCGGTTCGGGTGCGCGGGCGTGTTTCAGTCCTCAAAGTCGTCGTCATCGCTCCGGGGTGCCATAGTAGCGGTGCGCTGCAGGAACTGCGGCGCGTGGTGGCGCGATTGACGTTCCGACGGGTCGCGGCCGAGTTTCGACTGCAACTCAACGAGATCGGTGAAGACGTCGGCCTGACGGCGTAGCTCATCGGCGATCATCGGCGGCTGACTTGCGATTGTGGAAACAACGGTCACGCGAACGCCGCGACGTTGGACCGCTTCGACAAGAGAGCGGAAATCGCCGTCGCCCGAGAACAGCACGATCTGATCAACGTGCTCGGCAAGCTCCATCGCATCGACCGCAAGTTCGATGTCCATATTTCCCTTGACCTTGCGGCGGCCGCTGGCGTCGATGAACTCCTTGGTGGCTTTCGTGACCACCGTGTAGCCGTTGTAGTCAAGCCAGTCGATCAACGGTCTTATCGATGAGTATTCCTGATCCTCGATGATCGCCGTGTAATAGAAAGCGCGGATGAGGGTGCCTCGGGACTGAAATTCTTTCAGGAGGCGCTTGTAGTCGATGTCGAAGCCAAGCGTCTTGGCTGTTGCGTAGAGATTGGCGCCATCGATGAAAAGCGCGATCTTGTTGGAGGCAGATGGCATCGAGCGTTCTCGTGATCGTTGTTCGCGTTATTGGTGCGGCTGAATCCAGCCCCACGGTTCAATGATGCATCGCGTCTTGCGGATCAGACTGAAGAAGCCAATATGCGCAATGAGGTTGAGGCAAAGGCAGCGTGATACGATGGAGAAGCAATGAAGCGAATTGTTGTCCGGTCAGGACCCTATTCCGCGCTTCTCCGGACGTCGGCCTTCTGGCTCCAATAACGGGTATCAGAGACCGGCCGTCACGCCAAATGCTAAATTCCCTGTTGCGAAACCCGCAAACGCTCTATACGTAGCGTATATATTCACCAGTTTCAGCCCTGCAACGGAGCGACAGGCGATGGCGCGCGTCACCGTGGAAGATTGCATTGATAAGGTCGACAACCGGTTCGACTTGGTTCTTTTGGCCGCACATCGCGCGCGGACGATTTCATCCGGTTCGCAACTTACGATTGACCGCGATAACGACAAGAATCCCGTTGTTGCGCTTCGCGAGATAGCCGAACAAACCATCTCCCCGGAGGATATGCGCGAAGAGTTGGTTCATTCCTTGCAGAAGTTTGTCGAGGTTGACGAGCCCGAGCCCGACACCGTGCCTTTGATCGGTTCAGCCGGGGCAAGCGTCGATGCGGACGATACCGAGGTTGCCGTCGAGCGCATGACAGAGGAAGAACTGCTGAAAGGCCTGGAGGGACTCGCGCCTCGCGAGGAACAACCCGAAGAGGACGAATGATCGGCTCATCACCGACAGTAAGGTTTAAAAGCCCGGACCTCGGTCCGGGCTTTTGCGTTTAGTCAGGTCGTGGGATCGGCGGCCGCTTTGATAACCAAAATCTGGTACGCCTAAAGATCGAATTCGACTTTCGGTCGGGACAATCTAGGATAGACCCTGGAGGGTGAACGGCGGGTTCCGCGCGATGAAGACACTTGGTTCTATGACAGGCTGGCCTCGCAGAAGGCGACAGATAGAGGCCGCGCCCGACTCGGCCGCAGCGGCGCCGATGCCGGCTGCCCCCGTCAAGCCGCCGCGTCCGCGAATGATGCGTCAGTACGACCTGGTCGAACGCGTTCGCTCCTACAACCCCGATACAGACGAGGATTTGCTGAACCGAGCCTACGTCTATGCCATGAAAGCTCATGGCGAACAGATACGGGCGTCGGGCGATCCCTATTTCTCCCATCCGCTTGAGGTGGCGGCCATCCTGACCGGTCTCAAGCTCGACGATGCCACCATCGTCGCGGCGCTGCTGCACGATACCATTGAGGACACCGAGGCCACCCGCGCCGAGATCGACAACATGTTCGGGCCAGAGATCGGCGCGCTGGTCGAGGGCCTGACCAAGCTGAAACGGCTGGAACTGGTCTCGCGCGAGGCCAAGCAGGCCGAAAATCTGCGCAAACTGCTGCTGGCGATTGCTGACGACGTCCGCGTGCTGCTGATCAAGCTTGCGGATCGGCTGCACAACATGCGTACTCTCGAGTTCGTGCCGCCGATGTCGCGTCAGCGCATCGCCGAGGAAACCCTCGACATCTACGCGCCCCTTGCAGGCCGCATGGGTATGCAGGAGATGCGGGAGGAGCTTGAGGATCTGGCGTTCCAGACCCTCGATCCGGAAGCCCACGCGGTGGTGGGGCAGCGGCTTGATGCGCTGGCCGAGCGTAACCGCAACCTCATCGGCGAGATCGAGACCCAGCTCACGACCAGTCTTGCGAACAAAGGTATCGTTTCGCGGGTAAGCGGTCGTCGTAAGCAGCCGTTTTCGATCTGGACCAAGATGGAACGGAAATCGGTCGGGTTCGAGCAGCTTTCCGATATTTTCGGATTTCGCGTCGTAATGCCCGATGTCGAAGCCTGCTATCGCGCTCTCGGTGTGGTCCACATGACGTGGCCGGTCGTGCCAGGCCGTTTCAAGGACTATATCTCGACTCCGAAGCAGAACGACTATCGCTCGATCCACACCACGGTGATCGGACCTGGCAATCAGCGTGTCGAATTGCAGCTCCGGACCGAGGAGATGGATTGCATCGCCGAGCTCGGCATCGCCGCACATGCCTTTTACAAGGAAGGCGCGGGCTCGCCGACCGAATTGCTCAATCGCGAGTCCAATGCGTTCGCATGGCTGCGTCATACCATCGAAATGCTGTCGGAAAGCGCCAATCCGGAAGAATTCCTTGAACACACCAAGCTCGAATTGTTTCACGATCAGGTCTTCTGCTTCACCCCGAAGGGGAAATTGATCGCGCTGCCGCGGCACGCCAATGTCATCGACTTCGCCTACGCCGTGCATACCGACGTCGGCAACAGCACGGTGGGTTGCAAGATCAACGGCAAATTCGCGCCGCTGTCGTCGCGATTGCAGAATGGTGACGAGGTCGAGATTCTGACTTCGGACGTTCAGTCCGCACCGCCATCTGCCTGGGAATCGCTTGCGGCAACCGGCAAAGCGCGGGCGGCGATCCGGCGCGCTACGCGAGCCGCCGTGCGCGGTCAGTATGTCAGCCTTGGCCGGCGGATCGTGGAACGCCTGTTCATCCGCGCGAAGATCGAATACGCCGACGACAAGCTCACCGGCGCGTTGCCCCGGTTGGCGCGCGCGACGATTGAGGATGTCATGGCCTCGGTGGGGCGGGGGGAAATGCGCGCCGCCGATGTCGCGCGCGCGATGTACCCGGACTACAAGGAGGAGCGCTTAGGGCGCCCAGGCGTCAAGAAGAGCCTGGCGGCGAAACTCAAACTAAAATCGCTGCCGGATCCGGCTCGTGGCCCGGCGGTGATCCCGATAGGCGGCATCAATTCGGGCTTGCCGATCAAGTTCGCGCCCAGTGGCGGCGCGGTGCCGGGTGACCGTATCGTCGGCATCATCACGCCGGGTGAGGGTATCACGATCTATCCGATACAGTCGCCGGCGCTGACGAATTTCGAGGAAGAGCCCGAGCGCTGGCTCGACGTTCGTTGGGACGTCGACGACACCACGCCGCAGCGGTTCCCGGCCCGCATCGTGCTGGATAGCCTCAACGAACCCGGCAGCCTCGCGCAGGTCGCGACCGTGATCGCCGAGCACGATGGCAATATTGACAATATCAGCATGACGAGGCGCTCGTCCGACTTTACCGAAATGACCATCGATCTCGAGGTCTACGATCTCAAGCATCTCAGCGCCATCATCGCCCAGTTACGCGCCAAGGACGTTGTGGCACGGGTCGAGCGGGTCAATGGCTAGTAATAAAGTGATATGGATCGCGACCGGCCTTCATGTGCAATCTCAGTTTGTCTTCCCAAGCCGGCAAAATCGACTGCTCACATTTTAGTTTAACGTCGCGATGCTAAGCCAACGCGATACGAAGCAGATTAAGAGTTCTTTGATGTCCCATCCTCCGTCCATACGCCTAGGAGTTAATGTCGATCACGTCGCCACCATCCGTAACGCGCGCGGTGGCGATCGGCCGGATGTGGTGCGAATAGCACTTGCGGCGATTGCGGCTGGCGCCGACGGCATTACCGCGCACCTGCGCGAGGATCGCCGTCATATTCGCGACTCCGACATGGCGCGGCTAAAGGCCGGAATTGCAAAGCCTCTCAATTTCGAGATGGCGGCGACGGCGGAGATGCAAGGGATCGCGCTCGCCACCAAACCGCACGCCGTTTGTCTGGTCCCCGAGCGGCGGGAGGAGCTGACCACCGAAGGCGGTCTTGACGCGGCCGGCCAATACAACGCGCTGGCACCGTTCATTGCGAAACTGAACGACGCGGGCATCCGGGTCTCGCTGTTCATCGCCGCCGACCCCAGGCAGATTGAGGCTGCGGCGAAACTGCGCGCGCCGGTGATCGAGATTCACACCGGCGGCTGGTGCGATGCTGTCGTGGAGGATGACAAAGAGAAGGCGGATGCCGAGTGGCGTCGTATTGTCGAAGGCGCGGCGTTAGCCAAGTCGGCGGGCCTTGAGGTTCATGCCGGCCATGGTCTCGATTACGCGACGGCGGAGACGATCGCAGCTCTGCCCGAGATCGTCGAACTGAATATCGGATACTTTATGATGGGCGAGGCGTTGCTTGTCGGCGTCGCCGAGACCGTTCGCACCATGCGTGCGGCCATGGATCGCGGACGCGCAACGCTGAAGATACGGACGGCATGATCATTGGCATCGGCTCCGACTTGATCGATATTCGCCGCGTGGCGACAGTCATGGAGCGTCATGGGGATCGATTTCTCAACCGGATCTTCACGGAGGTCGAGCGGGCGAAGGCCGAGCGGCGCGCCAGCAATGAGAAGATGGTGGTTGCGACCTATGCGAAACGGTTTGCCGCGAAGGAAGCGTGCGCCAAGGCGCTCGGGACTGGAATCCGGCAGGGCGTATGGTGGCAGGACATGGGCGTCATCAGTCTGGCGACCGGGCAACCCTCTATGAGACTAACGGGCGGGGCGCTGAAACGGCTGGAGCTGCTCACGCCCTCCGGCCTTGAGG
This sequence comes from Nitrobacter sp. MLSD-S21, assembly GCF_058809865.1. NCBI lineage: Bacteria > Pseudomonadati > Pseudomonadota > Alphaproteobacteria > Hyphomicrobiales > Nitrobacteraceae > Nitrobacter > Nitrobacter sp. MLSD-S21. Next base: position 347,283 of record NZ_JBXASZ010000001.1, read on the forward strand.
CCCGCATTGACGTGAGCCTTACCGATGACTGGCCGTTGGCGCAGGCTTTCGTCATAATTTCGGCCGTCGCAGCAGGCAAATTTTGAGTCGGCTGGCACTGAGTCTAAACTAAAATCTGCTATTTATCAGATAGTTATCTGATTTTCACGACACGGTTGATTGCGCGGTCGTAAACAACCGTCTAAAACGCCGCAGGGACCACGATCAGGGTGAATCAGCTCGAATCGTGACGAATTGCGTGCGAATTCGTCCAAATACCAGAATTCACTGCGTTATTGTGCGGAACGGATACGCTTCGCTTGAAATGCTTTGCCATCGCTTTGAAGCGGCGGCCACCTAGATAGGGAAACGATGAGCGTGTCATCCGGAACCAAAACTGAAAGCGGCGTCGGCGAGACCGTCCGTGTCGTTATCCACGCTCTCCTAATCGCACTGGTGATCCGGACCTTTCTGTTCCAGCCGTTCAACATCCCCTCGGGCTCGATGAAGGCGACGCTATTGGTAGGTGACTACCTGTTCGTTTCGAAATACTCATACGGCTACAGTCACTATTCCATCCCATTCTCACCGCCGCTGTTTTCAGGGCGGGTGTTCGGTTCTGAACCGAACAGGGGCGATGTCCTGGTGTTTCGTCTGCCGAAGGATAACACCACCGACTATATCAAGCGGGTGATCGGGCTGCCGGGCGACCATATCCAGATGAAGGAGGGGCTGCTCTACATCAACGATACACCGGTGCAGCGCGAACGATTACCGGATTTCGTGGGTGAAGACCCTTGCGGCTCCGATGCGACGGCGCGCGTAAAGCAGTGGCAGGAAACGCTGCCGAACGGTGTCACCTACAAAACGCTCGATTGCGTCGATAACGGCTTCTACGACAATACCAACGTCTACACCGTGCCGCCGGGCCATTTCTTCATGATGGGCGACAACCGCGATAACTCGACCGACAGCCGCGTGCTCTCCGCGGTTGGTTATGTGCCGTTCGAGAATCTGGTCGGACGGGCGCAGATGATCTTCTTTTCGATCGCGGAGGGCGAGCATGCCTGGCAGATTTGGCGCTGGCCCGCCGCGGTGCGCTGGAATCGCATATTCTCCATCGTGCGATGATCGACGAATCGGCTGATATTAAGCCAGTGCCGCCTCCCCACGACGTAGCCGTGCCATCCGGCGCGGAGCCGGTGGCGCTTGCCCCGAAGAAGAAGCGAGCCCGGACCACCACAAAAGCCATTATGGCCGCGATCGAACAGCGGTTGGGTCATAAGTTTGCTGATATCTCGCTGCTCACGACGGCCTTCACCCATGTCTCGGCGCTAAAGTCATCGCGCGGACGCTGCGATAGCTACCAGCGTCTCGAGTTCCTCGGCGATCACGTGCTCGGTCTGGTGGTTTCCGACATGCTCTACCGTGCCTTCCCGCAGGCGGACGAGGGCGAATTGTCGAAGCGCCTGGCTGATCTGGTGCGCAAGGAGACGTGTATCGACGTTGCCAAGTCGCTCGATCTGCAAGAGGGCGTCAAGCTCGGCGCGGTCGGCGCTGGCGCCGGGGCTCGGCTACGCCGGTCCGTGCTCGGCGACATCTGCGAGGCGGTGATTGGGGCGGTTTATCTCGACGGTGGCTATGCGGCTGCAGCTACCTTCGTCGAACACAACTGGCTTGAGCGGATGCGCAAGCCAGTGCGACCGCTGCGCGATCCCAAGACCGTGCTGCAGGAGTGGGCGCAGGGCAAGGGGCTGCCGACGCCGGTTTACCGCGAAGTGGAGCGCACCGGGCCGCATCACGACCCGCGCTTCCGCGTTGCGGTAGAATTGCCGGGGCTGGAGGCTTCGGAAGGTATTGGCGGAAGTAAGCGTGCGGCGGAGAAGGCTGCGGCATCCGCCATGATCGCTCGTGAAGGTGTCAAGTGAGCGAGACCGGCCCGGCTGCGCGATGCGGTTTCGTGGCGTTGATCGGAGCGCCGAACGTCGGCAAGTCGACCCTGGTGAACGCGCTGGTCGGCTCCAAAGTCACTATCGTCTCGCGCAAGGTGCAGACCACTCGTGCGCTGATCCGCGGCATCGTTGTCGAGAACAACGCCCAGATCATTCTGGTCGATACCCCCGGTATCTTCGTCCCGAAGCGGCGGCTCGATCGCGCCATGGTTTCGACCGCATGGAGCGGAGCCTACGACGCCGATCTCGTCTGCGTGCTTCTCGACGCACGCGCGGGCATCGATGACGAGGCCGACGCCATCCTGACGAAGCTCGCTGGCGTGGCACATCCGAAAATTCTGGTGCTGAACAAGATCGACCTCGTCCCCCGCGAAAAGCTGCTGGCGCTGACCAGCGCGGCCAACGAACGTCTCTCGTTCGAGAATACGTTCATGGTATCGGCGCTGTCGGGCGACGGCACCGATGATCTGCGTCGTGCGCTGGCCGTGCGCGTTCCGGAAGGGCCGTTTCACTATCCGGAAGACCAGATGTCGGACGCGCCATTGCGCCATCTCGCTGCCGAAATTACCCGCGAGAAAATCTACCGCCATCTGCATCAGGAACTGCCGTATCAATCAACCGTCGAGACCGACACCTGGACCGAACGCAACGATAAGACGGTTCGTATCGAGCAGACCATCTTTGTTGAACGTGACAGTCAGCGTAAGATCGTTCTGGGAAAGAGCGGCGCGACCATCAAGGCGATCGGCGCCGAATCCCGCAAGGAGATCGGCGAGATCATCGGGCAGCCCGTGCATCTGTTTCTGTTCGTGAAGGTGCGTGAGAAGTGGGGCGACGATCCGAACCGTTATCGAGAAATGGGACTGGAGTTTCCCAAGGAATAGGCCGACGGAATGACCATCCCGAGAAACGTGCTGCGGTTTGAAGTTCTGCTGTACCTTTCGCTCCTGATCGATACGTTGTCGGCTGCTTTTATCGCACGCCCGTCGGCCGAGATCGACCAGGCGGCTGCGGTGAGCGCCGATACGTTCGTCGTTATCGTGTTTGTGTTCTTTCTGCTTTTGGTGTGGCTTGCAGCACGGCAACGAAAGAATTGGGCGCGATGGGCGCTGGTCGTCGCGCTTGCGCTTTCGGTGCTTTCGATGCTCGGTTCCTTAAACTATGGGCTGACTCTGGCATTGTCAGTCGATCTGTTTTCGACCGGTTTGGCCGGAGCCGGACTATATTTTTCGTTCTCCGATGACGCGGAAAAGTGGTTCCACTGACGGTGCAATCGAATTGCTGCGAAACGGCAGGATACCGTAGACTGGCGCCATGGAATGGACCGACGATGGCATCGTGCTCGGAGTGCGGCGACATGGCGAGTCCGCGGCTATCGTCGAGCTTTTGACCCGCAGCCATGGGCGCCATCTCGGCCTTGTGCGTGGCGGGGCCGGATCACGGATGCGTCCGCTGTTGCAACCCGGTAATTCGGTCAACGCGCTGTGGCGGGCGCGGCTTGACGAGCACCTCGGCACCTATGTGCTGGAAGGAACGCGCATGCGCGCAGCGAGCCTGCTCGCATCGTCACATGCGACCTATGGCGTGACCCATCTGGCAGCGTTGGCGCGCCTGCTGCCGGAGCGCGACCCGCATGAAGGCATGTTTGCGATGCTGGAACGGACGCTGGATGATTTCGACAGCGCGGGCGGGGCGGCGATCCATCTGGTCCGGTTCGAGCTGGCGATGCTGACCGAGCTCGGTTTCGGCCTCGATCTGTCGGCCTGTGCGGCCACTGGCGCCACCGCAGACCTCATCTACGTCTCTCCGAAATCGGGCGGGGCGGTGTCGCGGCAGGCCGGCGAGCCCTGGCGCGACCGGCTCTTGCCGCTGCCGCCTTTTCTCCGCGCGATCAACGACGAGCAAAACTGCTGGTCGGAACAAGACCTGCTGGACGGGTTTGAGCTAACCGGGCGATTCCTGCTGCGCTATGTGCTGGAGCCGCGCGGGCAGGGCCATTCCGACGCTCGCGCCGGGTTTATCAACGCGGTGGTGCGAAAGCGGGCAGCGGCAATTCCGGAGGGCGCGCGCACCGGGGCTGGCGAAGGCAGGGCATCCAGTTAGCCGCAGGTTGAGTTTACACCCTCCCTCGAGAAGGAGCGGTCATTCGCACACCTTGTCGCCGTACCTGACAGGCGTTAACCCGTCCGCATGGGAAAACGATTGATTCCGGCTGAGCCGGCCGAAATTCATGAAGTGCAACTGCGGGATGCGCTGGAAGAGCGCTATCTCGCCTATGCGCTGTCCACCATCATGCACCGCGCATTGCCGGACGCCCGCGACGGCTTGAAACCCGTGCACCGGCGTATCCTTTACGGCATGCGGTTGCTGCGGCTCGATCCCGGCTCGGCCTTCAAGAAGTCCGCCAAGATTGTTGGCGATGTGATGGGTTCTTTCCATCCTCACGGTGATCAGGCGATCTACGATGCCATGGTGCGGCTCGCGCAGGATTTCGCCTCGCGATATCCGCTGGTCGACGGCCAGGGAAATTTCGGCAACATCGACGGGGATAATCCCGCCGCCTATCGTTACACCGAAGCGCGCATGACCGATGTGGCGCGGCTGCTGCTCGACGGCATCGACGAGGACGCTGTCGAGTTTCGTCCGAACTATGACGGCCAGAGCCGCGAGCCGGTGGTCCTGCCCGGCGGCTTTCCGAACCTGCTCGCCAACGGCGCGCAGGGTATCGCGGTTGGGATGGCCACCGCGATTCCGCCGCACAACGCCGCCGAACTTTGCGACGCCGCGCTACATCTGATCGACAAGCCGGATGCGAAATCGAAATCGTTGCTGAAATGGGTCAAAGGGCCGGACTTCCCGACCGGCGGCATCATCATCGATTCCAAAGAGAGCATCGCTGAAGCCTACACGACCGGACGCGGCGCCTTCCGCACCCGAGCCAAGTGGCATCAGGAAGAAGGTGCGCGCGGCACCTGGGTCATCGTGGTCACGGAGATTCCGTGGCTGGTGCAGAAATCGCGATTGATCGAGAAGATCGCCGAACTGCTCAACGAGAAGAAGCTGCCGCTGGTCGGTGATATCAGGGACGAGTCGGCCGAAGACATCCGCGTTGTCATCGAGCCGAAGTCGCGCAACGTCGATCCCGAGCTGGTGATGGAATCGCTCTTCAAGCTGACCGAGCTTGAAAGTCGCATTTCGCTCAACCTCAACGTTCTCATCAAGGGCAAGATTCCAAAAGTCGTCGGCCTTGCAGAGTGCCTTCGCGAATGGCTGGACCATCTGCGCGACGTGCTGTTGCGTCGCTCCGCCTATCGCAAGGCGCAGATCGAGCATCGGCTGGAAGTGCTTGGCGGTTACCTGATCGCGTATCTGAACATCGACAAGGTCATCAAAATCATCCGCACCGAGGACGAGCCGAAGCCAGCCTTGATGAAGGCGTTCAAGCTGACGGAGGTCCAGGCGGAGGCCATCCTCAACATGCGCCTGCGTAGTTTGCGCAAGCTCGAGGAAATGGAGATACGCACCGAGGACAAGAATCTGCGGGCGGAACTCAAGGGCATCAATGCCGTGCTGAGCTCCGAAGCCAAGCAGTGGGAGAAAGTCGGCGAACAGGTGCGCAACGTGCGTGACATGTTCGGCCCCAAGACACCGCTCGGCAAGCGCCGCACCGTCTTTGCGGATGCGCCCGAGCACGATCTTGCCGCGTTGGAAGAATCGCTGGTCGAGCGCGAGCCGGTCACGGTCGTTGTATCCGACAAGGGTTGGGCGCGGACGCTGAAAGGTCACGTCGAAGATCTGTCGAACCTGTCCTTCAAGACCGACGACAAGCTCGGCTTCGCGTTTTTCGCTGAAACGACGTCAAAGCTGTTGCTGTTCGCTACCAACGGTAAATTCTATTCGCTCGACGTCGCGAAGCTGCCGGGCGGACGTGGTCATGGCGAACCGATCCGCCTGTTCATCGATCTCGAGCAGGATGCAGCGATCGTGTCGCTATTCGTCCACACTGGCGGCCGCAAGTTTCTGATCGCGAGCCATGAGGGGCAGGGGTTCGTCGTCAACGAAGACGATTGCGTCGGCACCACGCGCAAGGGCAAGCAGGTGCTCAATGTCGAGATGCCGAACGAGGCCAAGGCGATCGTGACGGTCGCGGGCGATCAGGTCGCGGTCATCGGCACCAACCATAAGATGGTGATCTTTCCGCTCGATCAGGTGCCGGAGATGGCGCGCGGCCGCGGTGTACGATTGCAGAAGTATAAGGACGCAGGGCTGTCCGACGTCGCCGTATTCGATTCGAAAACCGGTTTGACGTGGCGGGACTCCGCGGGCCGCGAGCAGGGCTTGAGCTGGAAGGACTTGTCCGACTGGCGCGGCAACCGCGCCGACGCCGGACGCCTCGCGCACGGCCTACCGAAATCGAACAGGTTCGGCCGAACCATCTGACATCGTGATAGACATCTAAGCGGAGGCTGACCATGACCGTGACGATCTATCATAACCCGTCTTGTGGAACCTCCCGCAACACGCTGGCAATGATCCGGGAGAGCGGCGAGGAACCGGTGATCGTCGAATACCTCAAGCACCCGCCGGAGCGTGCACGGCTTCGCGCGCTGGCTGACGCCATGGATCTTCCCGTTCGCGCGCTGTTGCGGGAGAAGGGCACACCCTATGCCGAGCTTGATCTCGGCAATCCCAAATGGACCGATGATCAGCTTCTGGATTTTATGCTGGCGCACCCGATCTTGATTCAACGCCCGATCGTGGAAACCCCGAAGGGCGTGCGGATTTGCCGTCCGGCCGAAACGGTGCTCGAACTGCTCGATTCTCCCGTCGCTTCTGGCAAGTAGATCTCACGTACCCGCATCTGGGTTGAACCCCGCGATCTCGGCGACGCGGTGCATCGCCGCTTGCGAACGCCTATAGCGTTTTCGAGCGAAGTGGAATCCGGTTCGCATGAAGAAAACGCGTCAATCAAAAATACTCTAGCGGAAACCGCTGCACACTTTTTTCTGCATCCCGCTCTAGATGCATTTGCAAATGAGTTGCAATAAAACTGGAGTTAGCCCATTATCACATCCGATGGATATGAAAACATCCGCTTTGTCGCCCGAACCGGCTTCGGAGCCGTCGCAAGGGACCTTCTCGGCTGAGACTGGCTGGAGTTCGGAAGCGCCAGTCCGTCCCAGTCTCGAGGAGGTCCATGCGACGGTGCGGGTTCCCGCGACCGGGCACTGGCTGCGTCGCATGCTGGCCTTTGCGGGACCCGGTTACATGGTCTCGGTGGGGTATATGGACCCCGGCAACTGGGCCACGGACATCGCGGGCGGCTCGAAGTTTGGTTACACGCTGCTATCGGTCATCCTGCTGTCGAACCTCATGGCGATCCTGTTGCAGGCTCTGGCCGCCCGGCTCGGTATCGCTGCCGGACTTGATCTTGCGCAGGCATGCCGCGCCAGCTATTCGCGACCCGTCAATTTCATGCTTTGGCTGGTCTGTGAGGCCGCGATCATTGCCTGCGATCTGGCCGAGGTGATCGGCACGGCAATTGCGCTGCAACTGCTGTTCGGCATCCCGCTGATCGGCGGCGCGCTGATCGCGGCGCTGGATGCCTTTCTGCTGCTGCTGTTGATGAACCGCGGCTTTCGTTTCCTCGAGGCTTTCGTGGTCGCGCTATTGATCGTGATCGCGGTCTGTTTTGCGATCCAGATCGTCGTCGCCGCGCCTCCGGTCGCCGAGATTTTGCGCGGCTTCGCGCCGTCACGCGAGATCGTTACCAATCCGGCAATGCTCTATATCGCCATCGGCATTATCGGCGCGACGGTCATGCCGCATAACCTCTATCTGCATTCGTCGATCGTGCAGACTCGGGCTTATCCGCGAACCACGGAGGGGCGGCGGAGCGCGATCCGCTGGGCGACCGCCGATAGCACGCTAGCCTTAATGCTGGCTCTGTTCGTCAACGCGGCCATTCTGATCGTCGCTGCCGCAGTGTTTCACCGCAGCGGACACACCGAAGTGGCCGAAATCGGAGACGCGTTCAGGCTGCTGTCGCCACTATTGGGTCTCGGCATCGCATCAACGTTGTTCGCGGTCGCGCTTCTCGCCTCCGGCATCAATTCCACAGTGACGGCGACGCTCGCAGGCCAGATCGTGATGGAAGGCTTCCTGCGTTTGCGGATGCCAATGTTGGCGCGGCGGTTCGTCACCCGCGGCATCGCCATCGTTCCCGTGATCTTCGTCACCGCGCTCTATGGCGAGAGCGGAACCGCGCAGCTTCTGGTTCTCAGTCAGGTCGTGCTGTCGATGCAGTTGCCGTTCGCGGTGATCCCACTCGTCCGCTTCGTCTCGGACCGGCGCAAGATGGGCGACTTCGCGATTTCAACCGGGACCGCCGCCGTGGCATGGATCATCGCCGGCGTGATCGTGATCCTGAATGTGAAGCTGTTGGCGAATACGGTTGCCGGATAGGGCACGGCATTGTAATCGTTCGAACGTGTGCTGGACCCTCTGAAGTCACCACGATCGGATGAGCATCTCCGTGGCTAACTGATTACTTCGATCGTCAGCTCGATGGTCAGCGTTTTGAAAGTGCTTCATCTCAAAGTAGGTTTCAAAATTCGCTCAACGCAGGTGCATTCAAAGTAGGACGGTACCGATGACGATAGATGGCAACGTAGTGACCTGTTTCTCTCAATCCTCGCAATGAGTGCTTACAATCGTTGTGGTGGAATGACCGGAGCGCGGTTGGCTTAGATTGCCGCGTCGCCTGTCGATCGACTGTTCTCATCCACGCGCAACCAGCCCGTCGGCGCAAGGCGCTGCTGTGGCAGGAAGCGGCCCTTGTAATCCATCTTCCGCGATCCCTCGATCCAGTAGCCGAGGTACACATAGGGCAGGCCGAGCCGCCGCGCACGCGAGATGTGATCGAGAATGATGAAGGTGCCGAGCGAACGGTTCTGTTCGGCCGGTTCGAAAAACGAATAAACCATCGAGAGCCCGTCGCTGAGCACATCGGTTAGCGCTACCCCCACCAGTTCGCCGCGTTCGTTGATACTGCTCACCGGGTTGCGCCTGCGATATTCGATGATGCGAGTCTCGACGTGGCTGTCTTCCACCATCATCGCGTAATCCAGCACGGTCATATCGGCCATGCCGCCGTGGCGGTGTCGCTGGTCCAGATAAGCGCGAAATACCGAGTATTGCTCCGACGTCGGCATTGCGGCACGCAGGTTGCCGACAATGTCAGCGTTCCGCGATAGCACCCTGCGGGCACTGCGCGACGGCCGAAATTCATCAGCGATCACCCTCACGGAAATGCAAGCACGACACTGGTCGCAAGCCGGACGATAGGCGATTGACTGACTGCGGCGGAAACCGCCATGAGTCAGCAGATCGTTGAGTTCGCCTGCCTTTTCGCCAACCAGATGAGTAAATACCTTGCGCTCGCTGCGATCGGGCAGATACGGACACGGCGAAGGCGCGGTCAAATAGAACTGCGGGGTATCTCGCGAGTGCTGGGTCACGGCGCCTTGTCAGCCTCCGACAAATTACATTGCAGCATCGCGCTCCCAGGGCTGACCGTCAATCCGGGTTGCCGCGATATCAATAGCTTCCATGTGGTTCCGCAACTGTCGCAAGATCCGAATTGTTGATGATGACGGTCCCCAACAACATGTCATGCAGCATGCGTCGCCGGTTGTTGAACAGGCTGATCAGGAGGATCAGCGGCGTAAACATCGACACCGAGATCCAGAACAGGATCGCGTGCATGGCGGCGAGCACAAAATAACTTGGCTCGCCATGCCAGGTCCGCATTTCCAGACCCATGGCCCGCATCCCGATCGTCGCCGAATGTCGGCCGCCAAGTGTCACGCCGTAGTAAACGATGGCCCAGATCAAGGAGGCGGGCGACACCAGCCAGAATAGCGCCCAGCCGAGCCCGAGCGTGATGACGCCGAATATTGCGATGAAGATCATGCCAAGGATCACTGGTATCGAAAGCACCAGCAGATCGATCAGGAATGCAAAAAAGCGCCGGGCCAAAACACCGCGAAACAGCTCGGGCTGCATCCAGGGATCAGACGCACGCCGCTGGAACTCGGCAGAGTTGCCACTCTGCGCAGTGTTGAAGCCACCATCGGCCATGTCCAATCCTCCACGGCGCTCAGCACGGCATTTCTGCCGCCCTTCGACATGGCGACGTGCTGCCTGGGTTACAAGCCCTCAGAAGCTCAGAGGCGTACGGAACGGTGGCGTACGGGCCGGGGAGGGAGGATCAGCCGTTTCGTTTCAGCTTCTCCGCTGCCTCCGCAGCAAAATAGGTGAGTACGCCGTCGGCGCCGGCGCGTTTGAAGGCAACGAGGCTTTCCATCATCGCCCGATCGCGGTCGATCCAGCCATTGCCTGCAGCGGCGGCAATCATCGCGTACTCGCCCGACACCTGATAGGCGAAGGTTGGCATTCCAAACGTGTCTTTTACGCGCCGCACAATGTCGAGATAGGGCATACCCGGCTTCACCAAGACCATGTCGGCGCCCTCGGCAATATCGAGTTCGACTTCACGCAGCGCTTCGTCGGAATTGGCGCTGTCCATCTGATATGTGCGTTTGTCTCCGGTGAGCGCCTTGGCCGAACCGATGGCGTCGCGGAACGGGCCATAAAACGCTGATGCATACTTCGCGGCATACGCCATGATCTGCACATCGACGAACCCCGTTTCGTCGAGAGCCCTTCGAATCGCACCGACGCGGCCATCCATCATGTCGGACGGAGCAATGATGTCGCAGCCGGCTTCCGCCTGCACCAGCGCCTGCTGGACCAGAACCGCAACGGTTTCATCGTTGAGTATCCTGCCGTCCTCAATCAGACCGTCATGGCCATGACTGGTGAAGGGGTCGAGCGCCACGTCGCAGAGCACGCCGAGGTCCGGGAATTCCCGCTTGATGGCGCGGACCGACTTGCAGACCAGATTCTTGGTATTGAGGGCTTCGCTGCCGGAGAGGTCTCGCAATGCGGGATCGGTGTAGGGGAACAGCGCGATGCAGGGGATGTTCAGCTTGAGCGCTCGTTCAGCGTCACGCACGCACTGGTCCACGCTGAGACGGTCAACCCCGGGCATTGAGGGAACAGGCGTCCGCCCGTTGACGCCATCGGCCACGAACAGCGGCCAGATGAGGTCGTCGGTTGTCAGAACGCTTTCGCGGACCAAACGGCGGGCCCATTCCGCTTTGCGGTTACGACGAAGCCGGGCCACGAGATCGAGCGGAGGGGCGGTGATCGCGGCATCGCGGCGGGGTCCATCCCGCATTTCAATGGGACGCCCGTATTTTATCGCCATGTTGCCGACACTCCCGAAGGCCAGAACCAATTGGATTTTTGTAGCATCAGGAACCGGCTTCGTCACCGCGCTCGTGCATCTCGGTGCATTGCAATTGATTTTATGGTTCCGGAAAGTCATGAATTGATCTCGCATGGCTGTCGGTTCCGGTTGTGAGCATCCTGATGTCTAAAACCTCATCGCGCGAGCAGATCCCGCGGGATCAAGCCATGTCGGTGGCAAGAAGTTCGACTGCACAGACAGAAGCCGACGAAAACCTCTGGACCCGGCGACTTGTGGTGTTTCTGCGGGCCATGGCGGTGCTATCGCTCGCCGTTGGGCTCTATCATTGGGCTCAATTGACCGGATTCATAGGCGGCGAGGACGACGCCTTTGAGAACCAGATGGTGGCCTGGCAGGCGGCGACGATCTACTTCGCCGTGATCGAGCTTGTGGCTGCCGTTGGTCTATGGCTGGCCACGCCATGGGGCGCCGTCGTGTGGCTGACCACGGTGGTCTCAATGGCCGTCGTCGAACTTATGTTTCCGGCGATCTACGGCGGCAACCTGATCGTCGTCGGATTGGAAACTGCATTGCTCACGGCCTATCTGGCGCTGGCATGGATGGCTGCGCGTGAACGGCCGCCATAGATGAGGCGTGCGACGAGCGTCGGGCCGATAGAAGGGAGTACGGCTTGAACTGTAGCGGCTCTTCCGAACGGACGTCATTTCCAGATCGGAGATGACGAAGTCCCGTAAAGTTTTCCGAGAATTTTTCGCAAAAGAATTTGGTCACCCTAACGGCCCGGTTATCTATATTGACCGAGTATTTCAAATCTGAACCGTGCTGTTTCTGAATGCGACAGCGGTCGCACACGAAGCGTGAACAGCGCAGCGGAAACGTCAACGAAGGGTTGCGAAATGCCCTTTTCTGGCGACTTAATCGGCGATTCACTCTCTTAAATTCATGATGTCTTTATTGTCTTATTTAAGCTGATCTTCAAACGCCCCCCCTAAGGTCTCAGCTATCAGGCGGAACACAAGTTTCGTCGAATAAGTCGAAAAACGACAACAGGGGATGTCATCATGAAAGCCGTTGCGAAGGCTCACGAGCCCGCGGAACAGGTTGCCGGCCAGGCACCGGTGCAGTCGCTCTATCTCGAAGCATTGACCTTGGTCGAGCGACTGCATCGCAGACTGCTCGATGTTATTAAAGATGAATTCGATCGTCGCGGTCGGGCCGACATCAATTCGGTGCAAGCGCTTCTTCTCTATAACATCGGCGACAAGGAACTAACGGCCGGTGAGCTGCGAACCCGCGGCTACTATCTCGGCTCCAACGTTTCTTACAATCTGAAGAAGCTCGTCGAGCTTGGATTCCTCGATCATCAGCGCTCGCGCGTGGATCGCCGCTCGGTGCGAATCCGCTTGACCACGCAGGGCCAGGAGATCCGACGCATCGTCGATGCGCTTTATCAAAAGCACGTCAAGACTGTCGAACAGGTCGGCGGCATCTCAAACGAAGAGTTCGCAACGCTGAACAAGTCGTTGCATCGCCTTGAGCGCTTCTGGACTGACCAGATTCTATATCGGCTCTGAGTTTTCTCCGGAACAGGGCGAAGTCGGCAGCAAGATCGGCAGCCCGTTCTCCGGATACCCTGAACGCGATATTCCCCGCATTTGCGCCCATCGGCCCGGTTCGCCCGGAGCCGGGGGCGTTTTGTCGTTGTTTGGTGGCGATAACAGCACCTGGTAACGCCACCTGAACGCTACTTGCCGTTCGCTTCACGGTTGCAGTCGATTGCGGTACAGAGGCAAGGCATATGAAAGGTCTGCTCACATGATCACCGAGATCGCGCAAATCGAGATCAAGCCGGGCAGCGAGAAAGATTTTGAGGCTGCTGTGTCGCAGGCTCAAACGATCTTCAAGCGCTGCAACGGCTGGAGAGGTTTTGAGTTGCATAGGTCTATCGAGAGACCGTCACGCTACAGGCTGCTGATCAAATGGGAAACGCTTGAAAACCATGTCGTGGATTTTCGCGAATCCTCAAACTTCACCGAATGGCGTGCGCTGGTGGGGTCATTCTTCGCTTCGCCCCCCGAGGTCGAGCACACCGAAACGGTGGTGATTTCCAGCGTCTGACGGCAAGAACTTTTCCGCTTCTGATGGAACAGTAGCGGAGCTCTCAGATTTTGATTTTGACGTGTTGTCTTCGCGCGAACCGGTACTTACTTCGCTCGAAACCGCTATAGTCAGCTCTGGGCAACCGCAGTTTGATCCGGCCAGACGTGGTTCAGCACCACTTTGATGACCGCAATCAAAGGCAGCGCCAGCGCCAGACCCCACACGCCGAACAGCACGCCGAGGAAAATTTGTGCCGCGAACAACGTCGCAGGCGGAATGCTGATGGCGTGGCGCTGAATTAGCGGCGTTAGTACGTTGCCTTCAAGAAATTGCACGGCGAGATAGAGCGCGAAGGAGCTGATGATCGCGGTGAATCCGGAGCCGAGGCTCGCGAGCACGATAAGAGCGCCCGCCAGGATGGCGCCGACGTTGGGGATGAACGTCAGGAGCCCGGTAATGAAGCCCAGCACCAGCGCGCCGGGAATGCCGATCACGGTCAACCCGATCCATGTCAGCAGGAACAGCGTGGCCATGGTGGCCATTTGACCGAGCAGCCACCGGCGCAATGTCTCGCTGACATCGTCGATGAGGCGCGTTGCTTCGGGTAGTCGTTGTCTAGGCACGAAACGCAGGATGCCGTCTCGATAGAGTTTTGGCTGTGCCGCCAGTAACAGCCCCAGGAAGATGATGATGAAGAAGTTGCCAACGCCCTCAAAGACGTGGGCTAGAATTTTGATGGTCTGAGTGACGATTGCGCCGGTTCCGGAGGCGATGGTGCTGGCGTCGGGTAGTTTCGGGCCGAGCGACGGCGAGGCAGATGTGGTGGGCGTCCGAGTGGCACCGGCGTCGGTTGGCGCCGCCTTGGTGCCCAGGTTGAGGAAGCTGGTGTCGATCCCTTGCTTCTCGAGAAAATCCTTGGCGTTGCCAAGCTGCGCGCGGAGGGTCGAACTCAATGCCGTAGCCTGTTGGGCGATGGTTGCGCCGCCGAGTACAACCACACCGGACAACAGCCCGGTGAACAGGAGGCACACGATCACCAGCCGCAGGGTTTGATTTCCGCCGAACACCCGGCGCAGCAGATCCGCCATGGCCGTGAGGAACACGCCAAACAGGATGCCAGCGAACAGCATGAACAGCGTTGCTGCGGAATACCATGCCAGTGCGAGGGCTGCGCCAAAGGCGACAATGCCAATGCCGCCGGCCGCGATCGAGCGGGCAAGAGACCGCCGTTCGAAGCCCTGAGTTTCAGGCGAACCGTCCACTTTCAACCTCACTGATTCCCAAAGCAGGCACTCTTTCTGCAAACCCCGCAGGGATCAAGCTGGCGCGACCGTACGGAGTACGACCGTTCAACAAAAAGGGCGCCCCGCGATGGGCGCCCTTGAGCTTTCGAAACCTGCGGAAGATTTCGCAGGTCGCGATTACAGCGAGTAGTACATATCGAATTCGATAGGGTGCGGCGTCATCTCGAAGCGCTCCACCTCGGCCATCTTCAATTCGATGAAGGCGTTGATGAAGTCGTCGTCAAACACACCGCCGACCTTGAGGAAGGCGCGATCCTTGTCGAGATTTTCCAGCGCTTCGCGCAACGAGCCGCAAACCGTTGGAATCTGCTTCAGCTCTTCCTTCGGCAGATCGTAGAGGTCCTTGTCCATGGCGGGGCCGGGATCGATCTTGTTCTTGATGCCGTCGAGGCCCGCCATCAGCATCGCAGCGAAAGCGAGATACGGATTGGCCATGGGGTCAGGGAAACGAACCTCAACACGCTTGGCCTTCGGCGAGGTGGTGTAGGGGATACGACAGGAGGCCGAACGGTTGCGCGCCGAATAGGCGAGCAGCACCGGCGCCTCGTAGCCCGGGACCAGGCGCTTGTAGGAGTTGGTGGAGGGATTGGTGAAGGCGTTGATCGCCTTGGCATGCTTGATGATGCCGCCGATATAATACAGGCAGGTTTCCGATAGGTCGGCGTACTTGCTGCCGGCGAAGGTCGGCTTACCGTCCTTCCAGATCGACTGATGAACGTGCATGCCCGAGCCATTGTCGCCGTAGACGGGCTTCGGCATAAAGGTGGCGGTCTTGCCGTAGATGTGCGCGACCTGATGAATGCAGTATTTATAGACCTGCATCTGATCGGCCATGTGGGTCAGTGTATCGAACTTCATGCCGAGTTCGTGTTGGGCAGATGCCACCTCGTGGTGGTGCTTCTCGACCTTCACGCCCATGCGGGCCATGGAGCCAAGCATCTCCGAACGCATGTCTTGGATCGAATCCTGCGGTGGAACGGGGAAGTAGCCGCCCTTGTTGCGGATGCGATGACCTAGATTGCCGCCCTCATATTCGGTATCGGAATTAGTCGGCAACTCAGAGGAATCGAGCTTGAATCCGGTGTTGTAGGGGGTGGACTGAAAGCGCACGTCATCGAACACGAAGAACTCGGCTTCCGGGCCGACGTAGACCGTATCGCCGATGCCTAGCGATTTTACCATCGCTTCGGCTTTTTTTGCGATTCCGCGCGGGTCGCGATTATAGGGCTCGCCTGTGGAAGGCTCCAGGATGTCGCAGGTGATCACCATGGTGGTCTCGGCGAAGAACGGATCGATCGACGCCGTCGCCGGATCGGGCATCAGCATCATGTCGGATTCGTTGATCGCCTTCCAGCCGGCGATCGATGAACCATCGAACATCGTGCCCTCGGCGAAAAATTCCTCGTCGATCATGCTCACGTCGAAGGTGACGTGTTGCCACTTACCGCGCGGATCAGTGAATCGCAGATCGACGTACTTTACGTCGTTGTCCTTGATTGATTTCAGGACGTCATTGGCGGTCTTCATAAATACCCCTTGTCTATGCTGGTCTTGGTAATCGGCGGCGCGAAGCGGCCGTCTGTATGGCTTGTTGTGTGGATGTCGTTCTCAAAGGGTCTAGATTGCGTCGAGGCCGGATTCCCCCGTTCGGATCCGAATAGCCTCTTCGATATTGGATACGAAGATCTTGCCGTCGCCGATGCGGCCCGTTTGGGCGGCGCGCCTGATGGCCTCGATGGCTTTTTCGACCAGATCATCGCCGATCACAATCTCGATTTTGACCTTGGGCAGGAAGTCCACCACGTATTCCGCGCCGCGATAGAGCTCGGCGTGTCCTTTCTGCCGGCCAAAGCCTTTCGCTTCGATCACGGTGATGCCTTGCAATCCGATCTCCTGCAGAGCTTCCTTTACTTCGTCAAGCTTGAACGGTTTGATGATGGCTTCGATCTTTTTCATTGAACGTCTCCTGGCGCTTTCAATGTCCAGCCAGGGGCTAATGCGCGCTCACACTGCCGCCTGCAGCAGCGGTCATGCACTGGTTTTCGGACGGACAAAAGTCGCGGGACACGCTTCATTGCCCGCCAGTGGATACACTGGGTCGAATTTCGCCTTCAAAGCAGGGTTTATGCCAATACGCAATTTGTAAAAAACATCCATAATATCATACGATTAAGGTAACTTGACATATCTGTAAGTGAGCGTCTGACCAGCGGCCAGACTATAAATTAGGCACTACGTTTATTTTTTGTGCAACGTTGGATGTGCGAGACGGGCAAGTTGCCGCTATCGGGTTTGAGGCCATGGAGATTCTGACGACCGGCGAAATGGAGCAGGCCGATCGGCTGGCGATTGCGGGAGGCACGTCGGGTTTTGCCCTGATGCTGCGTGCCGGGCAGGCGGTCGCGGACACAGCCGCCGACCTCGCAGAGGAAGGCTCGATCCTGGTTGTCGCCGGATGCGGTAACAACGGCGGGGACGGGTTCGTGGCTGCTACGGAGCTGGCGGCGCGCGGTTACGACGTTTCGGTCATCCTGATGTGCGAGCGAAGCAGCCTCAAGGGCGACGCCGCGCTCGCAGCAAAAGGTTGGAAAGGGCCGGTGCTGCCCTGCGACCTCTCCACGCTCGGCTCACCCGCGCTGATCATCGATGCGCTGTTCGGCGCGGGTCTCAACCGGCCGGTCATGGGTGACGCCCGTGCGATGATCGAGGCAATCATCGCCAACGGCGCGCCGGTGCTCAGCATCGATCTGCCGAGCGGCATTAACGGCACCACTGGCGCGATCATGGGCGCGGCGATACGCGCTACCGAAACGGTAACGTTCTTTCGCAGAAAACCGGCGCATTTGCTTTTACCGGGTCGGATTTTTTGCGGCCGGGTGCGCGTGGCCGATATCGGTATCACCGATGCGGTACTGCATAAGATTCGCCCTATAACCTTTGAGAATATCCCGGATTATTGGCAGAGCGTGTTTCCAGTGCCACCTATCGACGGGCACAAATATGCGCGCGGCCATGCCGTCGTTGTGTCCGGCAATCTGACATCCACGGGCGCTGCCCGACTGTCCGCGCGCAGCGCGTTGCGCATGGGAGCCGGGCTTGTGAGCGTGCTTTCCCCCGACGATGCGCTGGGCGCGAACGCGGCGGCGCTGACTGCCGTGATGGTACGCCGCATGAATGACGCGGCCGGTCTCGCGGAAATCCTGGAAGATCGGCGCATCAATGCCTGCGTGATCGGACCTGGCGCCGGGATCGGCGAGGAAACGCGAGCACTTGTGACGACGGCTATTGCAGCCAAGCGGGCGCTGGTGCTCGACGCCGACGCACTGACGAGCTTTGCCGACGCGCCGGGTCGCTTGTTCGAGACCATCAAGCAGAGCGGAAGCGCCGACATTATCTTGACCCCACACGAAGGAGAGTTCCATCGTCTTTTCAGTGAGATGATTGAGAAACATCCACTTCGATCAAAACTTGAGCGGGTGCGTGCCGCGGCCGAGCGTTCGGAAGCGGTCGTTCTGCTCAAGGGGCCGGACACGGTGGTGGCCTCGCCCGACGGCCGCGCGACGATCGCGGCCAATGCCCCGCCATGGCTGGCGACGGCAGGCTCGGGCGACGTACTGTCCGGCATGATCGGCGGGCTGCTGGCGCAGAGGGTGCCGGCCTTCGAGGCGGCGTGCATGGGGGTCTGGATGCACGGCGAGACGGGGCTCGAGGCGGGACCGGGACTGATCGCCGAGGATTTGCCGGAGGTGTTGCCCGCTGTCTTGCGGCGGCTCTACGATCGGTTCGGGGTTGATTACTAAACAGCTACTCAACAGCGAACCAACTGACCTGGCGCGGCGCGCTCCATTCCACAGCCATCGTTTCGATCAGCCATGCTCCGGCGACGTCAGCGACAAAAGCGATGCGTTGGGTCTGCCCTGTATCGACCAGCACCGTATCCAGCCAGAACGGTTTCCATCCGTCGTCGAGCCGGTCCAGCAGGCGGGCGTGATGGCCATGCAGGCGAAAGACCATCGGCTTTGTTGTCGTGTTTGTCAGCGCAAGCACGGCGGTCCGGCCGCGTTTGACACGGAAGGCGGGGGTTCTACGCGTGCTAAAGAGCGCCGGGCGACTCCATGAAGTTGGAGTTCCTTCAGAGGAGGGCAGCGGCACGTCGGCGCGCAGCGCATTCCTGAGATCGAGTCTCGCAGGCAGGCTGGTGGATGGCAACGCAGGCGGCGCCGGCAGCGGCGCGGCCCGGCCCGGCCCGTCAGCTGAAACGTGCAGGCGGGCGATCTCATGTGGTTTGCCGCCGCCGTCATGCAGGGCGATGGCTGATGTCGTTCCCGACGGCAGCGTGGCGTCTATAACGGCGTCGATCCGGGTTCCCGGGGCCAGTACCAATCGGCCGTTGCGCGCCAGAAACGGCTCCGCCGGCTGGCTGTCGATCGCTATGATCCGCACACCAATATTTTTGATTTCAATAGCAATTACATTGCGTTGACAGGCATTTATGAACCGCAGCCTGAGTCGCTCGTTGATGTGAAGGTTAATGTCGGGCGATGGTTTTCCATTCACCAGGTAGAGAGGCGGTCCGACCTTTTTTTCGGTCGTTCCCGGCGCGACAGGAAGTCCTTCAGCATCCAGCCGCCAGTCCTCAATCAGCATGACCTCGTCACGGTCGACTTCCGCCGGCGACTGTTCCTCGACGATCAGAGCCTGCGCGGGCGAGGGCTGCGCCAGACCATCTCCCAGCAGGCGGCTATCGCACATAAAAGTTCCGGCCTGCCGGAAGGGGAGTGAATAGCGATCGGTTCCGCCCGGCGAGATAGGGGGCCGAGCGGTCAATGGCTCGATGGCAGCCGCGCCATCTAATCCATGCCAGTTCAAAACAAACGGCGCCGGCAGGCCGTTGTTCACGACAAGGCCCAACATGCTCTCGCTTTGGCGGAAACGGAGGCTTCCGGAGGAGCCGTCGGTCTTCAGGGACCAGACCGTGGTTTCGCGATGATCCGGCCCAAGTGAAAGGGGGGTGGGCATTGCGTCAATGGCGTGTATTTGAGGATGTTGCGATTGCGCATGGATCGTGGCGGCGGGTCCTGCCGCGGCGGCTGCCCCGAAACCGGCCAGAAGATGCCTCCGGGTTAATCGAGCAGGACGAAACATCATTTGCCAATGCCGATCATGTTCTTCGGACCCTGTCCAGCACGGCCATTTTTTTACTGCAGACGGATGCCGCCATGTTATAAGCCCGCCGCATCGAAGCGCCTCGATGACGGCGGGAGATGAATCCGTTGCCCTCGATGCGCCTGGTTTCAACTCGTTCCGGTTTTAACTCGTTGGAGCATGAGGTCTACCGAAAGCCGCTTCGCATTTTTCGGCATCATTTGACATTCGCTTTGCCGACTCCCAGCCAAATGGTAGCAAATGTCAAACCCACTCCACCGGCGGGCGTGGCGGAATTGGTAGACGCGCTGGATTTAGGTTCCAGTGACGAAAGTTGTGGGGGTTCGAGTCCCTCCGCCCGCACCAAGCGCTAAAGCGTTTGAGCAGATGATTTCAGGCAGCTATCCGGGTTGGATACATGCCGGCCGTACACCGATGCAGGCGTTTTGCCGCGCATCGACCGATTGACAATGATTCGGCCATTCCAGCCGGATCGAGCGGAAGAAGATTGACGTCATGCAGGTGAACGAAACCCTCGCCGAGGGACTGAGACACGAGTTCCAGGTCAGCATTCCGGCCGCCGAAATCGCGGCCAAGGCGGATGAGCGGCTCGTCGACCTCAAGGACAAGGTGAAGATCAACGGCTTTCGTCCAGGGAAAGTGCCGGTCAGCCACCTCAAGAAGCTCTATGGCCGCTCCTTGATGGTCGAGACCATCGAAGACACGATCCGCGATACGAATATGCAGATCGTCAACGACCGTGGCTTCAAACTCGCAGGTAATCCCAAGGTAACGATGCCTTCGGAGGAGAAGGAGATCGAGGATATCCTCGCGGGCAAGTCCGACCTCAGCTATAGCGTGGCGATCGAAGTCGTGCCGCCGATCGAACTAGCGGACTTCAAGTCCTTCACCATCGAGAAGCCGGTGGTCGATGTTAGCGACGCCGACGTTGACGAAGCCATCAAACGGATCGCCGATCAGAATCGCACCTACTCCAACAGGACGGAGGGCGCGAAGGCCGAGAATGGCGATCGCGTCACCATTTCGTTCAAGGGCACCATCGACGGCGAGCCGTTCGAGGGCGGGAGCAGCGAGGATATCCTGGTCGTGCTGGGATCGAATGCCCTCATTCCGGGGTTCGAAGAGCAGTTGGTCGGGGCCGGAGTCGGCGAGACTCGTACGGTCAAGGCGTCGTTCCCTCAGAACTATGCGGACTCAGAGCTTGCTGGGAAGGATGCAGAGTTCGAGACCACGGTAAGCCTGATCGAGGCGCCGGAGGATATCAAGATCGACGACGAGTTTGCCAAGTTGCTCGGTCTGCAGGAGCTCGATCAGTTGAAGCAAGTCGTCCGCGAGCAGCTCAGCGCTGAATTTGCCCGAGCGATGAGGCAACACGTCAAGCGCGCGCTATTTGATCGTCTCGATGAGACGCACAAGTTCGATGCGCCCCCGACGCTGGTTGAAGAGGAGTTCGAACAGGTTTGGCAGTCGATCACGGCGGAGATGGAAAAAGAGAAGAAGACCTTCGCCGACGAGAACACCACCGAAGAAGAGGCCAGGGCAGAGTACCGCCGGATTGCAGACCGCCGGGTACGACTCAGCCTGGTACTCTCGGAGATCGGCGAAAAGAACAAAATCTCGGTCGCGGATGATGAAATCAACCGTGCGTTGATTAGTCGCGCCCGCCAGACGCCGGGCCGTGAGAAGGAAATTTGGGATTACTATCAGAAAAACCCGCAAGCGCTGGCTCAGATTCGCGCGCCCCTTTTTGAGAACAAGGTGGTGGATTACATTCTTGAACTCGCCACGATCACGGAAAAGAGTGTGACGCGCGAGGACCTCTTTAAGGAACACGAGGCGCACAGTAACGAGATCTGACCGACCGCGCGTTGGGGCCTGTACGGCGCCGCTTGATATTATGGGTATGGATCGGATCCGGCGTCGCGATACGGTCCCGTCAGGCTGCGAATCAGTTTGTGGAGTGAGCCTGACATTCGAGACGGGGGTGCCGTCCAGGACCAGCTCGTACTGCGCGACCTTTCGTGGCGAACGTCAAAATCGAGGGCGCCAGCAAATTACGATTCCGGCGTGGCTTAGGTTCAGTCTTGTCGCCCAAGCGATGAACTTATATCTGTGGGCCGTGCTTGCCGAGTCCTGCATCACGGGACATTCATCCGCGCCGGAAGAACTGAAGACTCTCGGTTTCTCGGATGTTCGTCGCCGCCAACCGCTGACACAAACTTTTGGGTGATCAATGCGCGATCCAGTGGAAACCTACATGAACCTCGTGCCGATGGTGGTCGAGCAGACCAATCGCGGCGAGAGGGCCTACGATATCTTCTCCCGGTTGCTGAAGGAGCGCATCATCTTTGTGACCGGCCCGGTCGAAGACAACATGGCGATGCTGACCGTTGCGCAGCTCCTTTTCCTGGAGGCGGAGAATCCGAAAAAGGAAATCTCGATGTACATCAATTCGCCGGGTGGCGTGGTGACTTCGGGTCTGGCGATCTACGACACGATGCAGTTCATTCGTCCGCCGGTCGCAACGCTGTGC
Source organism: Nitrobacter sp. MLSD-S21 (assembly GCF_058809865.1). NCBI lineage: Bacteria > Pseudomonadati > Pseudomonadota > Alphaproteobacteria > Hyphomicrobiales > Nitrobacteraceae > Nitrobacter > Nitrobacter sp. MLSD-S21. The sequence continues at coordinate 369,654 of NZ_JBXASZ010000001.1, forward strand.
ACCGGACAAGCTGCGTCGATGGGCTCGTTGCTGCTGGCCGCAGGTGAAAAGGATATGCGGCACGCACTGCCGAACGCGCGCATCATGGTTCACCAGCCCTCTGGCGGTTTCCAGGGGCAGGCGACGGACATTATGCTGCACGCGCAGGAAATTCTGAGCCTCAAGAAGCGGCTCAACGAGATCTACGTCAAGCATACGGGACAGACCTACCAGGCGATCGAGGAGGCGCTGGAGCGCGATAAGTTCCTCACAGCTGACATGGCTCGTGACTTCGGCATCGTTGATAAAGTGATCGACAAGCGCGCTGAAGAACCGGCCGCACCGAAGGCTTCGTAACGTATCAAGGCTCCGTCCAGTGACGAACGGAAGGCCGGTTGATCCCGATCCAGTTTGAACCATCGCGATTGCACGGCGATGGTTTCTGAAAAGTTCCTTGTCCTTCCGCGCGAAGTATTCGCCTGACTGGCATGATACCGGCGCAACGCTGGACCAGTTTTTGGCAAGGGAAGAGTCGCCTCCCTGGGCCAAATCAGGCTATTGTCGCATTGCGGATGGCTGCCGATTAGCGAATTCTTGAGAGTCGGGGAGCCATGGTGCGGTTGCTGCGTTTCAACTGGCGGTATGCGCAGGAGAATCGAATGGACCCGCGATTCGCGCGGGGTTGAGAGCGCAGGGTCTTTTCTGGTACGGACTTTGCTCATATGTAAACCCGTTAGACCGGATGTGCCGGATCGGAACGGGCGAGCAGGCGAACAGGCGGGATCGAGCGTCGGACGGAGACAGGAATGAGTAAGGTCGGTACGGGCGACTCCAAGAATACGCTGTATTGTTCGTTTTGCGGCAAGAGTCAGCACGAGGTGCGCAAACTGATCGCGGGCCCGACCGTGTTCATCTGTGACGAATGCGTCGAGCTCTGCATGGACATCATTCGCGAGGAGAACAAGTCCTCGCTGGTGAAGTCGCGCGACGGCATTCCGACTCCGAAGGAGATATGCAAGGTTCTGGACGACTACGTCATCGGGCAGGGCCACGCCAAGAAGGTACTTTCGGTTGCGGTCCACAATCACTACAAGCGGCTTAACCATCAGACCAAGCATAACGACGTCGAACTCGCGAAGTCGAACATCCTGCTGATCGGACCGACCGGATCGGGCAAGACGCTCCTTGCGCAGACGCTGGCGCGTATCCTCGACGTTCCGTTTACCATGGCGGATGCAACGACGCTGACCGAGGCCGGCTACGTCGGCGAGGATGTCGAGAACATCATCCTGAAGCTGTTGCAGTCGGCGGACTACAATGTCGAGCGTGCGCAACGCGGTATCGTTTATATCGACGAAATCGATAAGATCTCACGCAAGTCCGACAACCCCTCGATCACGCGTGACGTGTCGGGTGAGGGCGTGCAGCAGGCGTTGTTGAAGATCATGGAAGGCACAGTGGCTTCGGTTCCGCCGCAGGGCGGCCGGAAGCACCCGCAGCAGGAGTTCCTGCAGGTTGATACCACGAATATCCTGTTCATCTGCGGGGGCGCGTTCTCCGGCCTAGAGAAGATCATCTCGGCGCGAGGACGCACGACGTCAATCGGTTTCGCTGCACAGGTGCTTGCGCCGGAAGACCGCCGCACTGGCGAAATCTTCAGGCATGTCGAGCCGGAGGATTTGCTGAAGTATGGCTTGATCCCGGAATTCGTCGGACGTCTGCCCGTCGTGGCCACGCTCGAGGATCTCGACGAAGCATCGCTGAAAAAGATTTTGACCGATCCCAAGAATGCGCTGGTGAAACAGTATCAGCGGCTGTTCGAGATGGAGAATATCGAGCTGACGTTCGCCGACGAGGCGCTCGGCGCGGTGGCCCGCAAGGCCATCGAGCGCAAGACCGGCGCGCGCGGGTTGCGCTCGATTCTCGAAAGCATCCTGCTCGAAACCATGTTCGATCTTCCGGGTCTGGAAGGGGTCGAGGAGGTCGTGATCTCGCGCGAAGTGGTCGAAGGAACCGCGCGACCGCTGTACATTTACGCCGACCGCTCTGATCGCGCGAGCGAAAGCAGCGCCAGCGCCTGATTCGACCGTTTCTCGGCTGTCTCGTGCCTCGCTGGCGGTTAGCCGCGAGGGCCTTGCTTTTACAAGCCGATGGCTCCTGTAGGTTGCAAGCCGACGCTCCGTGTCGGTTACAAGCCGCTGATTTCCTTCACTTGACACGCTGGTGGTGGATGGCCACCTTATGCTGTCGGCGGCGGCGCATGTTCGCTAGCTGCTCACGACCTCGGGCAGGTGAGGCCTCGGTTCGCAAAGGCCCATTCTTCTCCAGGAAACTCGGCACCTTGTGGCGGTTGCGCATTGACATGCGGCTGCGAACAAGGGGGCGCAACAAAAGGAACAAGGCTATGACCGCCTCGAAACCCCGGCCAGCTATAGTCCACGGCGAAATCCATGCCTATCCGGTGCTTCCGCTTCGCGACATCGTCGTTTTCCCGCACATGATCGTGCCGCTGTTCGTCGGCCGCGAGAAATCGATCAGGGCGCTGGAAGAGGTGATGAAGAACGATGGGCTCATCATGCTAGCGACGCAGAAGAACGCGTCGGACGATGATCCTGTGCCAGATTCTATCTATAAAATCGGAACGCTCGCCAGCGTGCTGCAACTGCTGAAGCTACCCGACGGCACGGTGAAGGTGCTGGTGGAAGGTCTTGAGCGGGCGCGCGTTGAGACCTATTCCGACCGCTCTGACTATTATGAGGCGACCGCGGTCGCGCTGGCTGATACCGATACCAATAGCGTCGAAGCCGAGGCGCTGGCGCGTTCAGTCGTGTCGGATTTCGAAAGCTATGTGAAGCTGAACAAGAAGATCTCTCCCGAGGTTGTGGGTGTCGTGCAGGCGATCACGGATTTCGCCAAGCTTGGTGACACCGTAGCGTCGCACCTCGCCGCCAAGATCGCGGATCGCCAGGGCATTCTTGAGACGCTGTCTGTAACCGCACGTCTGGAAAAGGTGCTCGGTCTGATGGAGAGCGAGATCTCCGTCCTGCAGGTCGAGAAACGCATCCGTTCACGCGTCAAGCGCCAGATGGAGAAGACCCAGCGCGAGTACTACCTCAACGAGCAGATGAAGGCGATCCAGAAGGAACTCGGCGATGACGAGGGCCGGGACGAGCTCGCCGATCTCGAAGAGAAGATCGCCAAGACCAAGCTTTCGAAGGAGGCTCGCGAGAAGGCCCAGCACGAACTGAAGAAGCTGCGGCAAATGTCTCCGATGTCCGCGGAGGCCACCGTGGTGCGCAACTATCTCGATTGGTTGCTGTCGATTCCGTGGGCCAAGAAGTCCAAGGTGAAGAAGGATCTCAACGCCGCCCAGGAAGTGCTGGACGCTGATCATTACGGGCTTGAGAAGGTCAAGGACCGTATCGTCGAGTATCTCGCGGTGCAGTCGCGCGCCAACAAGCTGACCGGACCGATCCTGTGCCTTGTCGGTCCGCCCGGCGTCGGCAAGACCTCGCTCGGGAAGTCGATCGCGCGGGCGACGGGCCGCGAATTCGTGCGCGTCTCGCTCGGCGGCGTGCGCGATGAGGCGGAAATCCGCGGTCACCGCCGGACGTATATCGGCTCGATGCCCGGCAAGATTATTCAGTCGATGCGCAAGGCCAAGACCTCGAACCCGCTGTTCCTGCTGGACGAGATCGACAAGATGGGCGCGGATTTCCGCGGCGATCCGTCGTCTGCCCTGCTTGAGGTCCTCGATCCCGAGCAGAACTCGACGTTCAACGATCACTATCTGGAAGTCGACTATGATCTGTCCAACGTGATGTTCCTCACGACCGCGAATACGCTGAATATTCCCGGTCCCTTGATGGACCGCATGGAGATCATCCGGATCGCCGGCTACACGGAGAACGAGAAGGTCGAGATTGCTCGCAAGCATCTCATCCCGAACGCGCTCACCAAGCACGGCCTGGATTCGAAGGAGTGGTCAATCGATGACGACTCGCTCCTGCTCATCATCCGTCGCTACACCCGCGAAGCGGGCGTGCGAAACCTGGAGCGTGAGCTTTCCACACTCGCCCGCAAGGCGGTGAAGGAACTGATGCTCTCGAAAAGGAAGTCGGTCAAAGTCACCGAGAAAGTCGTCGAGGAATTTCTCGGAGTTCCGAAATATCGCTACGGCGAGATCGAAACCGACGATCAGGTCGGTGTCGTGACCGGTCTGGCATGGACCGACGTCGGCGGCGAGTTGCTGACGATCGAAAGCGTGATGATGCCCGGCAAGGGACGCATGACGGTTACCGGCAACCTGCGCGACGTGATGAAGGAATCGATCTCGGCGGCGGCTTCCTACGTCCGCTCGCGCGCGATCACCTTCGGGATCGAGCCGCCGCTGTTCGAGCGACGCGATATCCACGTTCACGTCCCCGAGGGGGCTACCCCGAAGGATGGTCCTTCGGCCGGTGTAGCGATGGCGACGACGATTGTGTCGGTGCTGACCGGAATCCCGATCCGGCGCGATATCGCAATGACGGGCGAGATCACGCTGCGAGGCAGGGTTTTGCCGATCGGCGGTCTCAAGGAGAAACTGTTGGCAGCCGCGCGAGGTGGCATCAAGACGGTGCTCATACCGGACGAGAATGCCAAGGATCTCACTGAGATCTCCGAGTCTATCAAGGCTGGGCTGGAGATCATTCCGGTCGCGCGGATGGACGAGGTGATCGCCAAAGCGTTGGTGCGGCAGCCCAAGCCGATTGTCTGGGAGGAGGATACGAAGCTCCCGGTCACTCCCGATGCGGCTGACGAGGCGGCGGGCGGCCTGACCGCTCACTGATCGTCACGATATAATTGACGGAACGGCGCCTGCGAGGGCGCCGTTCTTGCATTATGATGCGACTATGCCTGCCAGACCATAATCAGGGATATAGAGGAGGGAGATGGAGGTGCGCTTCATTGAAGCGTTCCCATGCGTCAAAATTCGGGGAAGCTGGCGGGGAGCCGAATCAAAACAGCTAAATATTGGTAGGCGGCGAGAGATTCGAACTCCCGACCCTCTCGGTGTAAACGAGATGCTCTAACCAGCTGAGCTAGCCGCCCTCCGCTCCTTGTTTAGCCCCGACGCATCCCAGCATGCAAGCCGCTGTCGCAGCCCTAGGCTTTATCATACGGCTTTGCCCGTTGATCCCGATGCAAACGGAAGCCGCAGACGCATACTCGGGTCGATCATGACGAAACTTTACGATAGATCAAACCGGGGGCGATAAGGCATTCATTCCGGGCCAGCTGCGATGGCTCGAGCCCGCCGGCTCCTTCGAGAGCGATACGATCAAACTCAAACCGGGCGCCGCTCGAATCGACGATGTATTCGGGGATCGATTCCCGGCGATACTCACCGATGGAAGGGCCTTGCTCGACGATCGTCTTATCTTCCTCATCTGCCATCTCTTCTCTCCATTCTGGTCCGAACCGCAGGCGGCATCTCCTCTGTCCCGCTGCGGCGGGATATCGCCCTCGGCTTGGGTGTGGTACGTTTTGACCTCGGCTTGTTACCAAGCCGCTAGATCGAGTGGTTTCCTCCATAAGCGGCGTCACGGATTTTGTGAAGGGCAATCGCTCGAATTGCGCGGGAGCGGTGATGGCAGGGGTTCCTCTGACGCGAAACGCGGACCAGATCGCCTATTGGAATGGACCCGGCGGCCAGCGCTGGGCTGATCGTCAGCGTATGCAGGATGAACTGCTGCAGCCGGTCTCCACCTTCCTGCTGGATCGTGCCAAAGCTATGCCCGGCGAACGCATCATAGATGTCGGCTGCGGCTGCGGTGCAACTACGCGGGCATTCGCGGAGAGGGTAGGCGCTTCCGGCTACGTCCTGGGAATCGATATTTCTGCACCGATGCTGGAACGGGCAAAGCAGATTGCGCCGAAGAACGCGTCGGTGGAATTTCTGCTCGCCGACGCCACCGTATATCCATTTGAGCCAGCGCGTTTCGATCTGGTGGCCTCCCGGTTCGGCGTGATGTTCTTCGACGAGCCGGTCGTGTCGTTTGCCAATCTGCGTCAGGCGCTGCGACCCGGTGGCCGCTTAGCATTCATTTGCTGGCGGGAGCCTCGCCTAAATCCCTGGCTCATGGTCCCGCTCCAGGCGGTCTACAACCATGTTCCGAAGCTCCCCGAGGTCGCGCCGGAAGACCCCGGTCCGTTCGCGTTCGCGTCCGAAGCGCGTGTTCATCGTATTCTCGGTGCTGCCGGTTTTTCCGATGTCGCAATGGAGGCCTATGACCTCACATTGGATATTTCGGTCGGCGGCGGAATTGAAGCCGCGGTCAAGTCCGCGCTTCAGCTCGGTCCCGCCAGCCGCGCGATCGAAGGCCAGCCTGTTGAAGTCATCGCTGCTGCGGCGAACTCGGTCCGGGAAGTTCTTGCTCCGTTTGCCAGTGAGAAAACAGTGGTTCTACCGGCATCGATCTGGATCGTAACCGCGCGCAACCTTTGATCGTGCCCTAGCAATATCCGTAAAGTCCGCAAGCGTACGGCAATCGGTCGAAATAGAACGAGAGCACTGGCCGCTCCTCGTAGTACGGGCGATAGTAGAAATCGTTTGGCCTTCCGTAATAGCCCGGCACCGGCGGCGGAATCCGAAAACGGTAGAGCACGCTCTCGGGGTAATCCTTCTCCTGCGCAACACGGACCGGCGGAGGTTCCGGCTCCGCGAAGATTTTGCCGATGCGGCTCTGCACTGGAAGGTCGGCGGCCGATCCCGCCGCTCCCATCATTGCAACTCCGATGACCGCAAGCGAGATGGTGCGTAGCATTCTTGAATCCCCAGTGATTCGAGGATCATATCTTCTGATGTTTAGGAAAGATTAACGATGTTCGCGCAGTCGTATCCCGCGATGACCGCGCGGCATCCGGACCTGCGATCTCTGCTCGCGATATCAGAAACGTCAGGCACGTTCTTCCCAGATCGCAGCGAGATGGACGATGGTGCGCACAGCGGCTTCCATGTCCTGTACGCTGACCCACTCGGTGCGTGAGTGGAAAGCATGTTCACCGGCGAAGATGTTAGGGCAGGGAAGCCCCATGAATGACAGTCGCGAGCCGTCCGTGCCGCCGCGAATGCTGCCTTTGGCTGGCTTGAGACCGGCGCGGCGGATTGCCTCCATCGCGTTATCGACAACCTCCGGGTGACGATCCACAATCTGCTTCATGTTGCGATACTGGGGCTGTATGTCCAGCCGATACGTCGAATGTGGGAAGTCCGTCATGACATCGCGGATGATGCCCTCCAGCAAGGCCTCCTTCTCCGTCAGACCTGTTTCCGTGAAATCGCGCACGATGAAGTTTAGCGTCGCGTGTTCGAGTACGCCGCTGAATCCGGTCGGATGAAGAAAACCTTCGCGGCCCTCGGTAGTCTCGGGCGAGCAAATATTTTTTGGAAGCCGCTCCACAATGCGCGATGCGATCTTGATCGCATGTTCCATCTTTCCCTTGGCGAATCCGGGATGGGCACTGACTCCCTTGATGGTAATAACCGCAGCATCGGCCGAGAACGTCTCGTCCTCGATATGACCTGCGGTCTCGCCGTCGACGGTGTAGGCGAAGTCCGCGCCGAGTTTTTTCAGATCGACTTTGTCAACGCCGCGTCCGATTTCCTCATCGGGCGTGAACAGGATTTTGATCACGCCATGCCTGATATCTCGGTTGGCAAGCAGAACCTGCACTGCATCCATGATTTCGGCGACGCCGGCTTTGTTGTCGGCGCCAAGCAACGTGGTCCCGTCCGACGTGATGATGTCGTTGCCCACCTGATCAGCCAGTGCCGGATTATCCGCCACGCGGACGATCTGCGACGGATCGCCGCACAGAACGATGTCGCCGCCGCGATAATTCCGGACAACCTGCGGTTTGACGTTAGCGCCTGAACAGTCCGGCGACGTGTCCATATGCGAACAGAAGCAAATAACCGGAACCTGCTTTGAGCTGTTTGCCGGAATGGTCGCGTACACGTAACCGTGCGGGTCGAGATGAGCATCGGCGGCGCCGATCTCCTGCAATTCCCTCACCAGCAGCCGTCCAAGATCCTTCTGCTTCCCGGTGGAAGGACAGCTGGAAGACGTCGGATCGGACTGGGTATCAATGGTGACATAGCGAAGAAAGCGCTCCGTCACCGTGTGATTGAATGTCATGGGAACAGCCATCGGGAATCCAGGGCAGGGCTGAGCAGTAAGAAATCAACCTCGCCAAATCCGCGATTGGGCTTTGCGTGGGCAACCGGTTCGTTGCGGCAAATCCTCGAGCGTTTGAACGGAGCGTCCTGGACCCGGCATTCCTGGTCAGATGGCTTCCTTGAGCTCTTTGGCGGCTCGGAACGCGACCTTCTTGGATGCTTTGATCTGAATTTCCTCGCCGGTGGCCGGGTTGCGTCCCTTGCGGGCGGCGCGTTTGCGGACCTGGAGGATGCCGAGGCCGACGATGCGGATACGATCGCCTTTCTTGAGGTGTTTGGTGATGCGGGTAACCATGTCGGTCAGGATGGCCTCGGAGGCCTTCTTGGACAATTCATGGTCCTCGGCCAACGCTGCCGCGAGATGTTTCAGGGTCACGGTGCTCGGGGTCGCTGCCTTCTTCGCCATAATATAGCTCTCCTCGTCATTGCCAGCGTCGAAAAGCAAGGCGTATCAGCCCTTGTTTGATTCGGGGAGATGCCACTCGCGCCATTTTGCCTGCAAATAGCTGATTTTTTGCACCGACCCCTCAAAAAGCCTGATAGCAAAGGAGATCTGCAACTGCCTTGACTTGGAAAGGCCCCCCCTTTAAGCCGTCACCCCTATGCGCGGATAAACGGTTTCCGCGGGAGTAGCTCAGTTGGTTAGAGCGCCGCCCTGTCACGGCGGAGGCCGCGGGTTCGAGTCCCGTCTCTCGCGCCATTTGGCGTGATCTCAGCTTCGGGTTTTGACGAGGGCTCGCAGCTCGGACCGGTTCCAGCCAGCGGTTGCCTCAATGAGCGCCACCAGATGGCGCTTCGGTCACCGGCGCGAAATCAGGATCATCTTACGAGCGATGGTTCCGAGCTGGATACCATCGTTGGTTGTCCGGCCTTGATCACGTGAGCAGTCTGGACGAAGTCGGTGCTTGGGCGACGGGAAGTCCCGAAAGTCGTCAATACGGCACCCGCGACAAGCGCGACAATCACGATCTTCAGGTGGGTGGCGCGATCTGCGCTCTGGATCGAATGGTTCATGGTTTGCCTCCCGCCTCGTCACAACTCGTGGTCCGTAGGCAAGAGCAATAAAACCAGTTTGTTTCAGCGCGGCTCGCGGCACTCCCGAAATGATTTCATTGGGTCTGATTTTTCGGGCCGTGGTTCGGCGGGTGAGCGAGGAGCAGGTTGACCGCCCGGCCGCGGTCCTGGCTCCGATGTCAAGTCGCAAAATCTCCGTCCCGGGTGCGTCAAATTAGGCTATCTTGCCACCCCTGTTTTGCTAGGCTAAAGCCTCTCAAAAGTTCCAATATCTAAACAAATCTGCGGGTAAAGCATCGCAGCGAGGGGAAGCGCCCATGAGCGGCATTTTGCAGAACTATCTTCCGCTTGTGGTGTTTATCGGGATAGCGGGTGTGATCGGCGCCGTGCTCCTGATCGCTCCATTTATCGTCGCATACAAGCAGCCGGACCCGGAAAAGCTTTCCGCTTATGAGTGCGGATTTAACGCATTCGACGATGCCCGGATGAAGTTCGACGTCAGGTTTTATTTGGTCGCTATTCTTTTCATCATTTTTGACCTTGAAGTCGCGTTTCTCTTTCCTTGGGCGGTCACGTTCGGCAAGCTCGGCGTGACAGGCTTCTGGTCGATGATCGTGTTTCTAGGGGTGCTGACGGTCGGTTTTGCCTACGAATGGAAGAAAGGCGCTCTCGAATGGGATTGAACTCTCCCACGGCAAAGGTCGCCTACGCCGGCAGCCCTCTCTCGGCTCCGTCGGGAGGCTCGATTTTGGACCCCAGCACCGGCCGGCCCGTCGGTGCCAGCGATCCGTACTTTCTCGAGGTTAATCACGAATTGTCGGACAAAGGTTTCTTTGTCGCCGCGGCCGACGATCTCATCACCTGGGCGCGTACCGGTTCGCTGATGTGGATGACCTTCGGCCTGGCCTGCTGCGCGGTCGAGATGATGCAGGTCTCGATGCCGCGTTATGACGTCGAGCGCTTTGGCTTCGCGCCGCGTGCATCGCCGCGGCAATCGGACGTGATGATCGTCGCCGGAACGCTGACCAACAAGATGGCGCCCGCGCTGCGCAAGGTCTACGACCAGATGCCGGAACCGCGTTATGTCATCTCGATGGGATCGTGCGCCAACGGCGGCGGTTACTATCATTATTCCTATTCGGTGGTGCGGGGTTGCGATCGCATCGTGCCGGTCGATATCTACGTGCCGGGCTGTCCGCCTACGGCCGAAGCACTTCTCTACGGCATTCTTCTCCTGCAGAAGAAGATCCGAAGAGTTGGAACTATTGAACGCTAAACCCTCGGACCGCGCCAAGGTGAGATGCTGAAAATGGGTCTATTCGGGTGGCTTCGAGGTTCGTCCGCAAGACAGACGCGACTGTTCGGTCCAACGAGCGAGGGACTTTACGGTGCGCTTCCAAAGGGCGCTCGATGGACTTTGGGATCAGATCCAGCGGCAAGTCCTTCTCTCTTCGTTCCAGAGCCAGGCGAACTGGCGTTCGATATTGTCGAGTGCGAATGGGATGAAAAAATTTTTAAGGCGGTTGTTGTAGCAAACTGTGGTGAACGGGTCGTTGGCTTTGCGCTTGTGCTTCCTGTTTCGGACGGCACAATAACGGATGGGGTGGATAAAATTAGTGCTGGCTTCAACGGGCAGCCTGTTTTGCACGACCGGCACGAATGGATCATTCCGAGAGGACATCCCACACGGATTGCCACTTTCGTGTCTTTGGGCGAGCCGACGAACAATCTTGTGCGATTGTTCGAAGAGTGCTTTGGCATGCCGGCCACCGATCGCCCGGCTGCCCCGGACTTTATGTGTGATATGGTCGTCCTGCGTGGTTTGATCGTGCCCGAGAGCGGCCGGATGACCGCAAGATGCAAAGTGTTCCTACGTACTTCGGATGCCGAGGATGAGACGTACGCGGAATTCTTTTTGAGCATAAACACACTGGAGAAGGCAATTTGGGTCTCGGAGAAGGCGGCAGAATACAGGGCGCCAATCATTGGGTGGGCCACCAGTGAAATCCAGCGACCTCAGTAACGCGGTGGAAATGGGATGCAATCTTGCAACGATCTTCAAGGACATGCCAGCTTGACGGCTAAGGTTATGGTTTTGACGCGTAATCCCATTCTGTCCGGGCGGCAGGCCGCCTTTGAAGTGCGGAGTCATGGATGACCGATCTCTCCGAACTCGGTCAGATGATCGTCGCCACGCTTCCGGGCGCGGCCACGGATCATTCCGTGTCGTTCGGTCAACTGACCGTGACGGTTGAGGCGGCGAAGATTGTCGAGGTCGCCCGCTTCATCCGCGACGACCAGCGCTGCCGCTTCGTCAACTTCATCGACGTGACCGCGGTCGACTATCCCGGCCGTGAGAAGCGCTTTGATGTGGTCTATCATTTCCTGTCGCCGACGCTGAACGCGCGCATCCGCTTGCGTGCTCACGCTTCGGAGACCACCCAGGTTCCCTCGTTGATCGACGTGTTTCCCGGCGCGGACTGGTTCGAACGGGAGGCCTACGACCTTTACGGCGTGATCTTCACTGGCCATCCCGACATGCGGCGTTTGTTGACCGATTATGGATTCGACGGACATCCGCTGCGAAAGGATTTTCCGCTGACGGGCTTCGTCGAGGTGCGTTACGACGACGCCGAGAAACGGGTCGTGTACGAGCCCGTGCGTCTCAACCAAGAATTTCGCAAGTTCGATTTCATGTCACCTTGGGAGGGCGCTGACTATCAGTTGCCGGGTGATGAGAAGGCGACGGGCGGCAAGGCGGGTAGCTGATGACGGAAGCACTTGGTGCCGTAACTCCCGGTATGCGTAACTTCACCATCAATTTCGGCCCGCAGCATCCGGCGGCCCACGGCGTTTTGCGCTTGGTGCTGGAGTTGGATGGCGAGGTGGTCGAGCGCGTCGATCCGCACATTGGCCTGCTTCACCGCGGCACCGAGAAGCTGATCGAGCAAAAGACCTATCTTCAGGCGATCCCGTACTTCGATCGGCTCGATTACGTCGCGCCGATGAATCAGGAGCACGCGTTTTGTCTCGCGGCCGAGAGACTGCTTGGGATCGCAGTGCCGCGACGCGGCCAGTTGATCCGGGTGCTCTATTGCGAGATCGGACGCATTCTTTCGCATCTCCTCAACGTCACCACGCAGGCGATGGATGTCGGCGCGCTGACCCCGCCACTGTGGGGTTTTGAGGAACGTGAGAAGCTCATGCTCTTCTACGAGCGCGCGTCCGGCTCGCGGATGCATGCCGCGTATTTCCGCATTGGCGGGGTGCATCAGGATCTGCCGCCAAAGCTGATCGATGACATCGACGCCTGGTGCGATCCGTTCCTCCAGGTTGTCGCCGACCTCGACAGGCTGTTGACCGCCAATCGCATCTTCAAGCAGCGCAACGTCGATATCGGTGTGGTGACGTTGAAGCAGGCCTGGGAATGGGGCTTTTCCGGCGTCATGGTTCGCGGCTCCGGAGCGGCCTGGGATTTGCGCAAGGCGCAGCCCTACGAATGCTACGCCGAAATGGACTTCGATATTCCAATCGGAAAGAACGGCGACTGCTACGATCGCTATCTCATTCGCATGGAAGAGATGCGGCAGTCGGTTCGCATCATGAAGCAGTGTATCGCCAAGCTGCGCGCTCCTGACGGGCAGGGACCGGTAGCGGTCGAAGACAACAAGATTTTCCCGCCCCGTCGCGGCGAGATGAAGCGCTCGATGGAAGCTTTGATCCATCACTTCAAGCTTTACACCGAGGGTTTCCACGTTCCGGCAGGTGAGATCTATGCGGCCGTGGAAGCGCCCAAGGGAGAGTTCGGCGTCTACCTCGTCTCCGACGGCAGCAACAAGCCCTACAAGTGCAAGATCCGCGCGCCGGGTTTTGCGCATCTGCAAGCGATGGATTTCATCTGCAGGGGGCACCTGCTAGCGGATGTGTCCGCTATTCTCGGTTCGCTTGACATCGTGTTCGGAGAGGTTGACCGGTGATCGCACAGCCGCCGATCCAATTCGACCGAACCTCCGGCGTTCTTCAGGGAGCGAACGCCTGGGAGCGCGTGGCTGCGCTGGCGCTGGTGGCTGGCTCCAAGGTGTCGTCGCTGTTCTCGCATCGCGGCTATAACAGCTGCGCCAACCTGCTGCGCAAAACCTTGCCGGAGCGGGATATCGCCGTCAGGCTCAATCCCGATGCTACGTTCGCGTTTCCCTATGGCGACGGCTATTGGAGCAAGCTGCTCAATCGCTCCTTCAAGTATGAAGACGAACTTGAGTTGCTGTTTCGCGATTCCGCAGACGTCGATTACACGCTGCTCGATTGCGGCGCTAACTACGGTTACTGGTCGGTGCTGGTGTCCAGCAAGCCGTTCGGATCACGCAAGGCGATCGCGATTGAGCCGTCGTCCAAGAATTTCGCCAGGCTTTCGAACAATGCAAAGATCAATGGCAGTCGCTTCGAGGTGATGCAGAGCGCCATTGGCGCGACGCGCGGCACCGCGCGCCTGTCCGGCACCAAGCACGAGGCCTTCAGCATCGCCGGCGGCGCGGATGCCGGCGGCGAAGTTGTGCCAGTGGTGACGCTAGATAATCTACTCGATGACGGCAAGATTTCACCTGACGGCAAGTACCTCATCAAGCTTGACGTCGAAGGCGTTGAGATCGAAGCCATCAAGGGCGGCACCCGCGTGCTGCAGGGTGATGCCGTGATCCTATGCGAGGAACACGGCAACGACCGAAATCACACCGTATCGCGCTATATTCTTGAGCAGACGCCGCTAGATCTGATCGTGCACGATCCGGCCAGTGATCGTTTCGAGACGTTAACCGAACTTTCCATTTTGGACCGCCTCAAGGTTGCCTCCCACGTTGGATACAACGTGTTCGGAACCTCGAGCGCATTCTGGAAAGATCGTTTTCGTCGCCTGAACGCGACCGCGTCGCAACGTGTTCATTGAGAGACTAGAGTACGATGTCCGTTCGCCGCCTGGCACCGAAAGAACAACAGCCCGAGTGTTTCGCCTTCAGCGAGGAAAACCTCGCATGGGCCAAAAAGCAGATCGCGCAATATCCGGAGGGCCGCGAAGCCTCCGCATCCATCGCTATCTTGTGGCGCGCGCAGGAGCAGAATGGCGGCTGGATCTCCGAGGCAGCTATCCGCGTCGTCGCTGACATGCTCGACATGCCCTACATCCGGATGCTGGAAATCGCGACCTTCTACACGATGTTCCAGTTGCAACCGGTCGGCAAAAAGGCTCACATTCAGGTCTGCGGCACCACGCCTTGCCGGCTGCGGGGCGCTGAGGACATTCTCGCCGTCTGCAAAAGCCGCATCCATCACGAGCCGTTTCATCTTTCGAAGGATGGCGACTTCTCGTGGGAAGAGGTCGAGTGCCTCGGTGCCTGCGTCAACGCGCCGATGGTATTGATCTGGAAGGACACTTACGAAGATTTGACGAAGGAGAACTTCGGCAAGGTGCTGGACGGGTTTGCCTCGGGCCAGCCGCCGAAGCCCGGTCCTCAGATCGACCGCCAGTTTTCCGCGCCGGTCGGCGGTCCGACCACATTGAATACGGCGGCTGCGAAAGGCGAGGGAAGATCGCGCGGCGGTGTTCAGCCGGCATTGACGGATGCGGACGCCAAGAAGCCGACCGATTCCGCGAGCCGGCGGGAAAGCCCTGCGCCGAAGCCGCCCGCCGATGACGCGACCAAAAAGGGCAAGACCTGATGCTCGACGACAAGGATCGCATCTTCCGAAATCTCTATGGTCTCGATGACTGGCGGCTGGCCGGCGCGCGCCGCCGTGGTGCGTGGGACGGCACCAAAGCGATCGTCAACAAGGGCCGCGACTGGATCGTCAGTGAGATGAAGGCCTCGGGCCTGCGTGGCCGCGGCGGGGCCGGATTCCCGACCGGCATGAAATGGTCCTTCATGCCGAAGGACAACGCCGACGGCCGCCCGAGCTATCTCGTCGTCAATGCCGACGAGTCCGAGCCCGGCACCTGCAAGGACCGCGAGATCATGCGGCACGATCCGCATCTGCTGATCGAAGGTTGCCTTTTGGCTGGCGTCGGCATGGGTGCCCATGCTGGCTATATTTACATTCGCGGTGAATTCATCCGCGAGCGCGAACATCTTCAGGCCGCCATCGACGAGGCCTACGAGGCCCGGCTGATCGGCAAGGATAACATTCATGGCTTCCCGTTTGATCTCTACGTCGCACATGGTGCAGGGGCCTACATCTGCGGCGAGGAGACGGCGCTGCTGGAGAGCCTCGAAGGCAAGAAGGGTCAGCCTCGGCTGAAGCCGCCGTTTCCGGCCAATGTCGGTCTTTACGGTTGCCCAACCACGGTGAACAACGTCGAGTCGATCGCGGTGGCGCCGGATATCCTGCGCCGCGGCGCGGCCTGGTTCGCCGCCATCGGCCGACCCAACAATGTCGGCACCAAGCTGTTTTGTGTTTCGGGCCACGTCGAGCGCCCCTGCAATGTCGAAGAGGCGATGGGGATCACGTTCCGCGAATTGATCGATACCCATTGCGGTGGCATCCGCGGCGGCTGGAACAATCTCAAGGCAGTCATTCCGGGCGGCTCGTCGGTGCGCATGGTGCCGGCTGAGCAGATCATCGATACGCCGATGGATTTCGACAGCCTCAGCAAGCTGCGTTCCGGCCTCGGCACCGCGGCGGTCATCGTCATGGACAAGTCGACCGACTTGATCCGGGCGATCGCGCGCATTTCCTATTTCTACAAGCACGAGAGCTGCGGCCAGTGTACGCCGTGCCGGGAAGGGACCGGCTGGATGTGGCGGGTGCTGACCAGGATGGCCGAAGGTCGCGCTCACAAGCGCGAGATCGACATGCTGCTCGAAGTCACCAAGCAGGTCGAGGGTCACACCATCTGCGCGCTGGGTGATGCGGCGGCCTGGCCGATTCAGGGTCTCATCGCGCATTTCCGGCACGAAATCGAGGCGCGCATCGACCAGTATTCGCACAAGGCCGACCGCGACGATCAGGGCATCCTCGATCCCGCCCATATGGTTGCGGCGGAGTAGAGCCATGACGAAGCTTATCATCGACGGCAAAGAGATCGACGTGCCGGCAGAGTATACGCTCTTGCAGGCGTGCGAGGCCGCCGGCGCCGAGATTCCACGCTTCTGCTATCATGAGAGGCTGTCGATCGCCGGCAACTGCCGGATGTGCCTTGTCGAAGTGAAGGGTGGTCCGAAGCCGGTCGCGAGTTGCGCCTGGGGCGTACGCGATTGCCGTCCCGGTCCCAACGGTGAACCGCCGCAAATCTCCACGCGATCACCGATGGTGAAGAAGGCGCGCGAAGGCGTGATGGAGTTCCTGCTGATCAACCATCCGCTTGACTGTCCGATCTGCGATCAGGGCGGCGAGTGCGATTTGCAAGATCAAGCGATGGGGTACGGCGTCGATACTTCGCGTTTCGCCGAGAACAAACGCGCGGTCGAAGACAAGTATCTCGGTGCACTGGTCAAGACTTCGATGAACCGTTGCATCCAGTGTACGCGCTGCGTCCGCTTCTCCGCCGAGATATGCGGCGCGCCGGAAATGGGCGCGACCGGCCGCGGCGAGGACATGGAGATCACGACCTACCTCGAAAGTGCGCTCACGTCGGAATTGCAAGGCAACCTCGTCGATATCTGTCCGGTCGGCGCGTTGACATCGAAGCCCTACGCATTCGCCGCCCGACCATGGGAGCTCGGAAAGACTCAATCCATTGACGTCATGGACGCGGTTGGCTCAGCCATCCGCGTCGATACGCGCGGACGCGAGGTGATGCGCATCTTGCCCCGCTTCAACGGTGCCGTGAACGAGGAGTGGATCTCGGACAAGACCCGCCACATCGTCGACGGGCTTCGCACCCAGCGGCTCGATCGCCCCTACATTCGCGAGAACGGCGCGTTGCGCCCGGCCTCGTGGCCGGAAGCATTCAAGGCGATTGCTGCGAAGGTGAAGGGGACCGACGGAAAGCGGATCGGCGCGGTTGCCGGCGATCTTGCTGCTGTCGAGGAATTGTTCGCGCTTAAGGATCTGCTGTCAAAACTCGGCTCGGTCAACATGGCGGTGCAGGGAGGCGACGCCTTCAATCCCGCGCGGGGGCGGGCGTCCTACATCTTTAACCCGACCATCGCCGGCATCGAGCAGGCCGACGCGCTGCTGATCGTCGGGTCCAACCCGCGCAAGGAAGCGGCGATCCTCAACGCGCGCATCCGCAAGCGCTGGCGGACGGGTCAGCTCAAGATAGGTGTGATCGGAGAGCGAGCCGATCTGACCTACGAGTATGACTATCTCGGCGCCGGCGCAGATTCGCTTGCGGACCTCGCTGCGGGGAAGAACAAGTTCCTCGATGCACTAAAGGGCGCCAATTATCCGATCGTACTGGTCGGCGGTGCTGCAACGTCCCGGCCTGACGGCGCGGCAATTCTCGCGGCAGCGGCCAAACTTGCCGTTGATATCGGTGGGCTGAATGACGACTGGAACGGATTTGCCGTTCTTCACGATGCGGCGTCGCGGGTAGGCGCGCTGGACCTCGGCTTCGTGCCGGGGAAGGGTGGTTTGAACGCAGGGCGGATGACCGCGCCGGGCGGGCTCGACGTTTTGTTTTCGCTCGGCGCAGACGAGATCAAAGTGCCGGACGGGGTATTCGTCGTCTATATCGGAACACACGGCGATGCCGGCGCTCACCGCGCGGACGTCATTTTGCCAGGCGCAGCCTACACCGAAAAGACCGGCATTTATGTCAACACGGAAGGCCGGGTCCAGATGGCGAACCGGGCGAGCTTCCCGCCCGGCGAGGCGCGAGAGGACTGGGCGATCATTCGTGCGCTGTCCGAAATGCTAGGCAAGACCCTGGGTTATGACTCGCTGGCCGCCCTGCGGCAGGCGATGTTCAAGACAGTGCCGCATCTGATGCGGATCGACCAGATCGAGGCCGGCGATATCCGCGCGATCAAAGATCTGGTGGGCAAGGGCGGCAGTATCGAGAAGTCGCCGTTCAAGCCTGCGATTGACGACTATTATCTGACCAACCCGATCGCGCGGGCCTCGGCCGTGATGGCCGAATGCTCGCGGCTTGCGTCGGGTCGTATGCTGACGGCAGCGGAGTAAGCGTGATGGCCGATTTCTTCGCAATGCCATTATGGACGGACTTTCTCTGGCCCCTGATCGTGATGGTGGCGCAGAGCCTGCTGCTGCTCGTCGTTCTGCTGATAGCAATCGCCTACATTCTGCTCGCCGACCGAAAAATCTGGGCCGCGGTGCAGATCCGGCGAGGTCCCAATGTTGTCGGACCGTGGGGTCTGTTTCAGTCGTTCGCCGATCTTCTGAAATTTGTGCTGAAGGAACCGATTATTCCCTCCGGCGCCAACAAGGGCGTGTTCCTTCTGGCGCCGCTGGTCTCCTGCGTGCTGGCGCTGGCGGCGTGGGCGGTGATCCCGGTCAATCTGAACTGGGTCATTTCCGACATCAATGTCGGGATTCTCTACATCTTCGCGATCTCGTCGCTGTCGATTTACGGCATCATCATGGGCGGCTGGGCGTCGAACTCGAAATATCCGTTTCTCGCCGCTTTGCGTTCGGCGGCGCAGATGGTCTCCTACGAGGTATCGATCGGCTTCGTCATCATCACGGTTTTGCTTTGCGCAGGTTCACTGAACCTCTCTGCCATCGTCGAGGCGCAGCATACCCGCGGGTTGGCTAGTCTGATCGGACTGCCGTGGCTGACGTTTCTGAACTGGTACTGGCTGCCGCTGCTGCCGATGTTTGTAGTGTTTTACGTTTCGGCTCTGGCCGAGACCAATCGCCCGCCGTTCGATCTCGTCGAGGCGGAATCCGAACTCGTCGCGGGCTTCATGGTCGAGTACGGCTCGACGCCGTATCTGTTGTTCATGCTCGGCGAGTACGTCGCGATCACCACCATGTGCGCGATGGGTGCGATCCTTTTCATGGGCGGCTGGCTGCCGCCGGTCGACTTGCCACCGTTCAACTGGGTGCCTGGCGTCATCTGGTTCTCACTGAAACTGTTCTTCATGTTCTTCCTGTTCGCGATGGCGAAGGCGATCGTGCCGCGCTACCGCTATGATCAACTGATGCGGCTCGGCTGGAAGGTGTTTCTGCCGCTGTCGCTGGCGATGGTGGTGATCGTAGCCGGCGTGTTGCAGTTCGCTGGCATCGCGCCGAATTGAGATTTGTCATGAGTATCAATGCAACAGCCCGTTCGCTCCTGCTGACCGAATTCATCTCGGCGTTTTTCCTCACTATGAGGTATTTCTTCAAACCGAAGCCGACCATCAACTATCCCTTCGAGAAGAATCCGATCTCGCCACGCTTCCGCGGTGAGCACGCGCTGCGCCGTTATCCAAACGGCGAGGAGCGTTGCATCGCCTGCAAGCTGTGCGAGGCGATCTGCCCTGCGCAGGCCATTACCATCGAGGCCGGTCCGCGCCGCAACGACGGCACCCGCCGCACAGTGCGGTACGACATCGATATGGTGAAATGCATCTATTGCGGGTTGTGCCAGGAGGCCTGTCCGGTCGATGCGATCGTCGAAGGGCCGAATTTTGAATTCGCGACCGAGACCCGCGAGGAGCTTTATTATGACAAGGCCAAGCTGCTCGCCAACGGCGACCGCTGGGAACGCGAGATCGCGAAAGCGATCGAACTTGACGCGCCGTATCGGTAAGGTGGGTATGTTCAATCGCATTGTAGTATGGGGCGTTGCCTCCGTTCTCCCGCCCCGACAAGGGGGGAGGGGGTGTGTTCTCCGCGTGGCAAGGTTGCAACTGGCTGGCGGAGGTATCGCATGATCCTTCCAGCGCTGTTCTTCTATCTGTTCGCCGGCGTGTGCGTTGCATCTGCCGCGATGGTCATTTCGTCGCGCAATCCCGTGCACTCGGTGCTGTTCCTCATTCTGGCGTTCGTCAACGCCGCCGGTCTGTTCATCCTGTTAGGCGCGGAATTTATCGCGATGATCCTCATCGTGGTCTATGTCGGCGCGGTCGCGGTGTTGTTCCTCTTCGTCATCATGATGCTGGACGTCGACTTCGCCGAATTACGAGAGGGCTTTCTTGAATATTTGCCGTTCGGTTTGGTGATCGCAGCGATCTTTTTGCTGGAACTGCTGCTCGTTGTTGGGGGCTGGACCCTCAATCCGACGGTCACGAAATCGATCACGGCGGCCATTCCGGGCGACGTCAGCAACACCGAGGCGCTCGGTCTCGTGCTCTACACGAAGTACATTCATTATTTCCAGCTCGCCGGCATGGTGTTGCTGGTGGCCATGATCGGCGCCATCGTCCTGACGCTGCGACACAGGGCCAGCGTCAAGCGTCAGGATATCAATGTCCAGAACGCGCGGACTCCCGAGATGGCTATGGGCGTGCGCCAGGTTGCCTCGGGGCAGGGATTGCAGGACGCTGACTCAGCGGAGTGGGTGAAATGACAATCGGCCTCGGACACTATCTGGCGGTTGGCGCGATCCTTTTCACGCTGGGGACTCTCGGCATCTTTCTCAATCGCAAGAACATCATCATCATCCTGATGTCGGTGGAATTGATTTTGCTGGCCGTCAATATCAACCTGGTGGCTTTTTCGGCGTTTTTGGGCGACATCGTTGGACAGGTGTTTACGCTACTAGTGCTCACGGTTGCCGCGGCCGAGGCGGCGATCGGCCTTGCTGTTCTCGTTGTGTATTACCGCAACCGCGGTTCGATCGCGGTTGAGGACGTCAATCTGATGAAGGGCTGAAGCATGATCCGGAAAAGTGAGGACCGGCTTTCTCCGGCCAATGGATGCATTGGTTGCGAGATCATGCTTCGTGAGGTGGATGCATGATCGAGGCAATCGTCTTCTTGCCGCTGATCGGCGCGATCCTCGCCGCGCTGATTGCATTGGTGGGCGCGCATGGGCGCAATCCCAGCGGTGATTCAGTCGATCATCACGACGACCATGGTCATGCTCACGCGGCTGCTGCGCATGATGAACATGGGCACGGTGACGCCCACGGTCACGACGACCATCATGTCAGCGAGCCTCCGGCTGCTGGATCGCGCGCCGCCGAACTGATCACGACCGCGTTTTTGATTGCATCGGCAGTCCTGTCATGGGTGACGCTGGTCGATGTCGGCTTCATGCATCATGACGCACGGATTGCGCTCTTCTCCTGGATTTCCTCCGGCGATCTTCAGGTGGGTTGGTCGTTACGGGTGGATACGCTGACGGCGGTGATGCTCGTTGTCGTCACCACGGTGTCGTCGCTGGTGCACTTCTATTCCATCGGCTACATGGACGAGGATCCCAACCGGCCGCGATTTTTCGGCTATCTGTCGCTGTTCACCTTCGCGATGCTGATGCTGGTGACGTCGGACAACCTGGTCCAACTGTTCTTCGGTTGGGAAGGCGTCGGTCTCGCTAGCTATCTGCTGATTGGATTCTGGTATCAGAAGCCGTCGGCTAATGCGGCGGCGATCAAGGCGTTCGTGGTCAACCGTGTCGGAGACTTCGGCTTTTCGCTCGGCATTTTCGCGGTGTTCATGCTGATCGGTTCGACTGATTTCGACACTATCTTCAACGCGGCGCCGGGCTTGGCCGGGACGAAGGTTCACTTCCTTGCCTGGGACGTCAACGCCCTGACTTTAATCTGCCTGTTGTTGTTCATGGGCGCCATGGGCAAGTCGGCCCAGTTCCTGTTACACACCTGGCTGCCCGACGCCATGGAAGGACCAACACCAGTATCGGCACTAATTCACGCAGCGACCATGGTGACGGCGGGGGTGTTCATGGTGGCGCGGCTGTCGCCCCTGTTTGAACTGGCGCCGGATGCGCAGGCTTTCGTGATGTTCATCGGTGCGACCACGGCGATCTTCGCGGCGACGGTCGGTCTCGTGCAAAACGACATCAAGCGCATCGTGGCGTATTCGACCTGCTCGCAGCTCGGCTACATGTTCGTGGCAATGGGAGCAGGAGCCTACACCGTTGGAATGTTCCACCTGTTCACTCACGCCTTCTTCAAGGCGCTGCTGTTCTTGGGTTCGGGATCGGTGATTTATGCGATGCATCATGAGCAGGACATCCGCAATATGGGTGGTCTGAAGGATCGCATTCCTTATACCTACTTCGTGATGGTGATCGGTACGCTGGCGCTGACAGGATTTCCGCTGACGGCGGGTTATTTTTCAAAGGACGCGATTATCGAATCCGCCTATGTGTCTCACAACCCCTTCGCGTACTACGGTTTCCTCATGACCGTGGTTGCTGCCGGCCTGACCTCCTTCTATTCGTGGAGGTTGATCTTCAAGACCTTCCACGGCCGGCCTCACGATCAGGCGCACTATAAGGCTGCGCATGAAAGCCCGATCTGGATGCTAATTCCGATCGGAATTCTTGCCGCGGGCTCGATCCTCGCAGGCTTTCCCTTCAAGGAACTATTCACCGGGCACGGGGTCGAAGAGTTCTTCCGGGAATCCGTGAAGATGCATCCGCACATCCTTGAGGAAATGCACCATATTCCAAAGGCAATCGCCTACCTGCCGACGGCGATGATGATTTTGGGGTTTGCGGTGGCGTGGCTGTTCTATATCCGTCGCCCCGACGTGCCGGTCCAACTGGCCCGTGAACACCCGATGCTCTACCAGTTTCTGCTCAATAAGTGGTACTTCGACGAGCTCTATGAGGTGATCTTCGTGCGTCCGGCGAAGTGGCTTGGTCGCTTTCTGTGGAAGAAGGGCGACGGCTTCGTCATTGACGGATTTGGCCCCGATGGTGTCTCGGCGGGGGTGCTTGATGTCACCCGCAATGTCGTCAGGCTACAGACCGGCTACCTTTATCACTATGCGTTCGCAATGCTGATGGGCGTCGCCGGCCTGATCACCTGGTTCATGTTCTCGGGAGGCCGGTAGGAATGACGACCTGGCCCATTCTGTCTGTCACGACCTTTCTGCCGGCGGTCGGCGCGGTTCTGATTTACGTGATGGCTCGTGGCAGCGACGAAGCCGCCAACCGCACCGCGCGCTGGATTGCGCTGTGGACGACGATCGTCACCCTCGCGGTGTCGCTGATCCTGGTTGCGCGCTTCGATCCAACCGATACGGGATTCCAGTTCGTCGAGCAGGCGACCTGGCTTGCCACCGGCATTCGCTACCACATGGGCGTCGATGGCATCTCGCTGCCGTTCGTCATTCTCACCACGGCGTTGATGCCGCTATGCATCATCGCAAGCTGGAAATCGATTACCCGTCGCGTGCCTGCCTACATGATGGCGTTTCTGCTTCTGGAAACGCTGATGACCGGCACGTTCTCGGCGCTCGACCTGCTGCTGTTCTACGTATTCTTTGAAGGCGGCCTCATCCCGATGTTCCTGATCATCGGGATCTGGGGCGGTCCGCGTCGGGTCTATGCCACCTTCAAGTTCTTCCTCTATACGCTGCTCGGCTCGGTTCTGATGCTACTGGCCATCATGGCGCTCTACTGGAATGCCGGAACGACTGACATTCCGACGCTGATGCGCACATCCGTTCCGTACAATCTGCAGATGTGGGCGTGGCTTGCCTTCTTTGCATCTTTCGCGGTCAAGATGCCGATGTGGCCCGTGCACACCTGGCTTCCGGATGCACATGTCGAAGCACCCACGGCGGGATCGGTGATCCTTGCAGCTATTTTGCTGAAGATGGGGGGCTACGGCTTCCTGCGCTTTTCGCTGCCGATGTTTCCGCTTGCGTCGCATGACTTCGCGCCGCTGGTCTTCGTTCTCTCCGCTGTCGCGATCGTCTACACCTCGTTGGTGGCCCTGATGCAGGAGGACATGAAGAAGCTGATTGCTTATTCGTCGGTAGCTCACATGGGATTCGTGACCATGGGAATTTTTGCCGGCACCATGCAAGGGGTTCACGGCGGCGTATTCCAGATGGTGTCGCACGGGATCGTGTCGGGCGCGCTGTTTCTCTGTGTCGGTGTGGTTTATGACCGAATGCACACGCGCGAGATCGCGTCCTATGGCGGGCTCGTCAACCGGATGCCACTTTATGCGATGGTGTTTCTCGTCTTCACGATGGCCAATGTCGGACTGCCCGGAACGTCCGGATTTGTCGGGGAATTCCTTGCGCTGATCGGCACCTTCAAGGTCAACATTCCCACAGCGGTCGCGGCAACGCTCGGCGTGATCCTGTCAGCAGCCTACGCTTTGTGGCTCTATCGCAAGATCGTGTTCGGGGCGCTGGTCAAACCGTCGCTTGCGACCATTAAGGATCTTACTTTCCGCGAGGGCCTGACGCTGGCGCCGCTTGTGGTGCTAACGATCCTGTTCGGCGTTTATCCGAAGCCGGTGCTCGATTTCTCGGCGGCTTCCGTACAAAATCTTGTCAACAATTACGCAAGCGCGACCGCCGCCATCAAGGCTGCGGCGCTGCCATGATCGCGGCAGGTCAGGGATGCCAGCTATGATGTTTGAGGCCGCTGGATATCAACTGCTTCCCGTATTGCCGGAAATTGTTCTGGCGGTCGGCGCGATGGTGTTGCTGTTGATAGGGGCATGGTGCGGCCAGCGTGCAGCCGGCCTCGTGACCGGTCTTGCGATCTGTTTTCTGATCGGGACCGGCGTGATTGAGTATCTGTTGCCGCACGGCAGGCTGATGACGTTCGGCGGCAGCTTCATCGTCGATGAGTTCGCTCGGTTTCTGAAGATACTTGCCTTGCTCGGCTCTGCGGCGACGCTCGTTCTGTCCCGGGAGTTTCTCGAGGACCAGTCCCGTCGGATGTTCGAGTTCGCAATTCTGGTGATGCTTTCGACGGTCGGCATGATGGTGCTGATTTCGGCGGCCGACCTGATCATGCTGTATCTCGGGCTCGAATTGATGAGCCTTGCGCTCTACGTGGTAGCGGCGAGCAACCGTGACAACGTCAAGTCAACCGAAGCGGGTTTGAAATACTTCGTCCTTGGCGCTCTGGCGTCCGGGATGTTGCTGTATGGCGCTTCGCTAATCTATGGATTCACGGGAACGGTCAGCTTTGCCGGCATTGCAGCCGCTGCGAAGACCGGTAGCATCGGCGTTGTGTTCGGCCTTGTCTTTCTGCTGGCTGGCCTTTGCTTCAAGGTGTCGGTGGTGCCATTCCATATGTGGACGCCCGATGTCTATGAAGGAGCGCCGACGCCGGTCACGGCATTCTTCGCCTCGGCGCCGAAGATCGCGGCGATGGCTGTGTTTACCCGCGTGGTGCTGACGGCATTCTCTGGGGTCGTCGCCGAGTGGCAGCAGATCGTGGTTTTCGTGGCGATCGCGTCCATGGCGCTGGGGTCGTTCGGCGCGATCGGACAACGCAACATCAAACGCCTGATGGCTTATTCGTCGATCGGCCACATGGGTTTTGCACTGGTCGGTCTTGCTGCCGGCACGGTCGAAGGCGCGCAGGGCGTCGTGCTGTATCTGGTCATCTATACCGTGATGACGTTCGGGGCCTTTACTGTCATTCTCGCCATGAGTCGTAACGGTCAGGCCCTGGAGCAGATCAGCGATTTCGCGGGGCTATCGCGAACCAATCCGCTGCTGGCTTTTTTCTTTGCAATGCTGCTGTTTTCGCTCGCCGGAATCCCGCCGTTGGCCGGTTTCTTTGCCAAATTCTATGTTTTCAGCGCGGCCATCAAGGCGGGACTGTTTGCCCTATCCGTGATCGGCGTCATCACCAGCGTCGTCGGTGCGTTCTACTATCTCAACGTGATCAAGATGATGTATTTCGACGAGCAGGCCGAGGCGACAGACGCGGTGCACATCGAATTGCGTTCGGTGGTGGCGGCGACGGCGCTTTTTAACATGCTGTTCTTCGTGTATCCGGGACCCTTGGTCAGCGCAGCCACGGCGGCTGCGAAATCATTGTTCTAATGGCATTCTCGCTCGGTCCACGAGCTGCATCGGCTGGTTACCGACTCGCGGTTTTTGACCGCATCGGCTCGACTAACACCGAAGCGCTGGTGCGTGCGCGAACGGGCGAGACCGGCCCGATCTGGCTGGTAACGGCGGAACAAACCGCGGGACGGGGTCGTCGGCAGCGTAGCTGGATCTCCCCTCGGGGCAATCTGGCCAGCAGCGTACTCGAGGTTATCGATACCTCGCCCGCCGTAGCAGCGACCTTGAGCTTTGCGGCAGGGTTGGCGCTCGAAGCTGCGCTTCAAGCAGTCAGCCTTGAAGCGCGCATGAGATCTCCAGTTTCGGAGAAGGTGACGTTTCATTTGAAATGGCCGAATGACGTGTTGGCAGGTGGGAGGAAACTCGCGGGGATCCTGCTGGAGGCCGAGGTGGTTGCACGTGACCGTCTGGCCGTTGTTGTCGGCATAGGCACTAATGTGGTTGCTGCGCCTGAGGGAATGCCGTATCCGGCCGTTGCGCTGAGGGACCTCGGCATCGACATCGGCGCGGAGGATTTATTTCGCGCGCTGACCGAGGCCTGGGCTGAATTTCGCGCGATCTGGGACATGGGTCGTGGCTTTGGCGAGATCAGGCGGCTGTGGCTCGATCGGGCGGCCGGCGTCGGCCAACAGGTCTCGGTCCAGTCTGGCCAGTCAATGGTATCCGGCCTGTTTGATACCATCGACAAAAACGGGTGTTTGATCGTTGCGACCTCCGACGGTACGCGAGTGGCCGTCTCCGCCGGCGATGTGTATTTCGGCACGGCAGCCTCGGTCGGAGCAACATGATAGCGCGGCCTGATGAGTTGATGTTCGCCCCGCTCGGCGGCGTGGGTGAGATCGGCATGAACCTGTCGATCTACGGGCTCGGCAATCGTCATCAGCGCAGCTGGCTGGCGGTCGATCTCGGTGTATCCTTCGGCGACGAGGAACATTTGCCGGGCATAGATCTCATCATGCCGGACATCCGGTTTCTCGAACAGGAACGAAAGAACCTTGTCGGCCTGGTGCTGACGCACGCCCATGAGGATCACTTCGGCGCAATCATCGATCTGTGGCCGCGTCTGAGATGCCCGATCTACGCGACCAAATTCAGCGCGGCTTTATTCGAGGCCAAATGCGCCGCTGAACGCAATTCGCCCGACATCCCTGTGACTATCGTACCTTCGGGAGGGCGTATCGGGATCGGTCCCTTTGGCGTGGAATTCATTCCGGTGGCGCACTCGATTCCGGAATCCCATGCCCTTGCGATCCATACGGAAGCTGGAATTGTTGTGCATACCGGCGATTGGAAGATCGATCCGACGCCCATCATCGGCCCGCCGACCGACGAACGGCGCTTTCGCGAACTTGGCGACGAAGGCGTGCTGGCGCTGATCGGCGATTCGACCAACGCGGTGCGGGATGGGCGTTCGCCGTCTGAAATCGAAGTCGCCAAAACCATCGCGGAATTGGTGAAGGCCGCCAAGGGCCGAGTTGCGGTGACAACGTTTGCGTCCAACGTCGGACGGCTGCGCGCGGTGGCCGATGCCGCGCGTGAGGCAGGACGCGAGGTCGTAGTGGTCGGCCGTGCAATGGCGCGCGTGGTGCAAGTCGCGCGCGAGACCGGGCATATGGACGGGGTGCAGGATTTCCGTAGCGCCGAAGTCTATGGCCACCTTCCTGCGGACAAAGTATTGGCGTTGTGCACGGGCAGTCAGGGCGAACCCAGGGCGGCACTTGCCCGCATCGCCCGGGACGATCATCCGGAGGTCACGCTGAACGGTGGCGACACCGTGATCTTTTCCTCACGCACCATTCCCGGCAATGAGAAAGCCGTCGGCGCTATCATCAACGGTCTTGTGGCGCAGGGCATCAAGGTCATTACTGATCGCACCCGACTTGTTCATGTCTCTGGCCATCCACGCTGCGACGAGCTGCGGGACATGATTTCCTGGGTTCGCCCACGTCTGCTGATCCCGGTGCACGGCGAGGCTTTGCATCTCTCCGAACATGCGCAGTTGGCGCGTGCTTCAGGCGTGCCGAAAGTTCTGATCTGCAAGAATGGCGATCTGGTCCGGCTTGGGCCAGGAGACCCAGGCATCATCGATGAATTGCCGTCAGGGCGGCTTTACAAGGATGGCTCCATCCTGGAGGATTCAAAGTCGCGCGCGGTCGTCGAGCGGCGGCGCATGGCATTTGCCGGCTGCGTGTTCGTGGCAATTGCTGTCACGGACAAAGGTGAACTGGTTGAGGATCCCGAAGTTGATCTCGTTGGCATACCGGAGAAGAATATGGCCGGCGAGATACTCGACGACATCGTTTTCGACACGGTGGTCTCGACGGTGAAAGAGTTGCCGCGGACACGGCGGCGCGATCCGGATGCGATGGCCGAGTCGGTGCGCCGCGCGGTACGGGCAGCAGTCGCGGAAGAGTGGGGCAAGAAGCCACTCTGCTATATTCACGTTCTGGTGATCTAGAGCCTTTCCGCTTCTGATGGAATCAGAAGCGAGGCTCCATGATTTTGATCTGACGCGTTTTCTTCACGCGAACCGGTATCCACTTTGCTCGAAAACGCTATAGTATAGTGGATTAACGTCTCCCCTTGACGGTGTTTCCCGGACATGGAGGTGGATGTGATGCAGGTGCGACGAAACTAAATCCAACCATTGCATTGCGGGATGACATGCTGGGTAGGCTCAATCATGTGGCTATTGCCGTCAGAGATGCCGAAAAGGCGGCAAAGATTTACGGCGTCGCCTTCGGCGCGGAAATTTCTGCCGCGCTGCCGTTGCCCGAGCATGGGGTGATCACAGTGTTCGCGGTGCTGCCAAATACGAAGATCGAGTTCATTCAGCCGCTCGGCGAGACGTCTCCGATTGCGAAGTTTGTGGAGCGTAATGCGGATGGCGGTATTCACCATGTCTGCTATGAGGTTCCTGACATCGTCGCGACTCGTGATATTCTCATAGCAGAGGGCGCGCGCGTTCTCGGCGACGGCGAGCCCAAGATTGGTGCGCATGGCAAGCCGGTGCTTTTCTTCCATCCGAAAGACTTTTCCGGCGCGCTTGTCGAGATCGAGCAATCCTGATGGTTTCCGCAATTTTCTCCGGTGTTGCGATCTATTTTGTCTTCTGGTGGATAACGCTGTTTCTGATGCTGCCGTTCGGTGTGCGAAGCCAGCATGAAGACGGCGAGCATGCTCCGGGCACCGATCCCGGAGCCCCTGTGCGGGCGTTGATGCTGCGCAAAGTGATTTGGACCACGATTATTTCACTGACGCTCTATGGTATCGCGGCCTGGTCGTATTATTCAGGCCTGCTGAATGTGGCGCGGTTGTCGCGACTGATGGGTTTTTCGGATTAGCTTTCGCGAAGCACTGTGCGCGCTGTCCCGGCGCCGCGTCGGATACTGGTGCATTCAAGAGAAAGGCCGGGCCAGCGTTAGAATACAAAACCGCTGATCGTTGTGGTCTTGTATTCGCTCGTACACCCCTCCGCCGACCTGTAGGATATCGGCTCGACACTCGACTCCGGCCGTGATAGCTCTCAACGCGAACGGCTGAGGGGATCATGCGACGGCGGCTGGGAAGGCTTCTTCCGATCGTCATGTTTGCGATGCTGGTGCAGATTTTCGCACCAATCGCCGCCTGCCGAGCGTTGAGCAACACGACGGGTGATCCGACTGCGGGCGCCATCTGTTCCCACGCCACTGACGGCAGCATTTCGCAAGACGGTCAGGCGGACCATCAAAAGGCAAGCGGCGCGTGCTGTACATTATGCTGTGTCGGCAGTAGCGCGACCCCGACTGCTGACCCGCAAGCCTCCATTGTCGAGGTCGAACGGAATGCCAATGCGGTCCGCTGGCGCGATCTGACCTTCGTCCTGCCGCCATCGGCGGTCGGCTCCAACGCGCAAGCGCGTGGCCCTCCCGTTATTTCCTGATCGGTGAGTTTTGAACGATTGCTGCGATCTTGCAGCGATCCGAATCCGTTCGAACGCTCCGGGCGAATGTCCGGTATCAGGTAAATTATCATGTTCAATTGCCTTGCCTCCGTCGGAGGCAGCGGGCTTCGCCGTGTGCTCGCGACGTCCGTTGCGATCATGTTGCCTTCCGCGGCTTTCGCGCAATCCGGAGTAACGCTGCCGGCGGTAACAGTCATGGCGGCCCAGCCCGACAAACCTCAGTTAAAGCCCGCCATGCGAAGCACGCCGCGGTCAAATCAGGCCGTTCGTCATGCACAGGCTCCTTCGCAGGCCGCTGCTCCGGCCGCCGTCCCCGGATCGTTGACGGTCCTTACCGCGCAGCAGGCGCTGCGGGAAATCCAACAGACGCCCGGCGGCGTCGCGCTAGTGATAGCCGATGCCTACAAGAACTCGACTGTCGCCAACACCATCAAGGACGTGCTGGAATACGTGCCCGGCGTGTTCGTCCAGCCGAAATGGGGCGACGACACCCGGCTGTCGATCCGAGGTTCGGGCTTGTCGCGTAACTTCCATCTACGTGGCGTGCAGCTCTATATGGACGGAATCCCGATCAACACGTCCGACGGCTATGGCGATTTCCAGGAAATCGATCCGACTGCCTATAAGTATGTCGAAGTCTTCAAGGGGGGCAATGCGCTGCGCTTCGGCGCTAACTCCCTCGGCGGCGCCATCAATTTTGTGACGCCGTCCGGCCGCGATCCCTTCATCAACGGCGTCAGCGTCGATGCCGGCGCTTTCGGCTTCCGGCGGTTGCAGGCCAAGGCCGGAGGCAACAACGGTCCGTGGGATGGCTTTATCACCGCCGCAACGCAGAGCAGCGATGGCTTTCGCGATCACAGCTTCGGCCAGGCGACGCGCCTCAGCGGCAACGTCGGTTATCAATTCTCGCCGGATTTCGAGACGCGGTTTTATCTCAACGCCAACAGTGTGCGGCAACGCATCCCCGGCAGCGTCAGCAAGTTTTCGGCGCTGACGTCACCTGAGACCGCCGCTGTCAACAACCTTACAGGCGACTGGCAGCGAAATATCGATTCCGTGCGTATAGGTAACAAGACCACCATGCGGTTCGATAATACGACGGTGGAGTTCGGTGCGTTCGGGATCGATCGCCATCTGATGCACCCGATCTTCCAATGGCTTGATTATCACTATCAGGACTATGGCGCGTTCGTGCGAGCGGTCGATGACCGCATGATCAATGGCTTCCGCAACCGGCTGGTGGCGGGCGTCAACGTGATCAATGGCAGGATCGACAATCAACAGTTCGCCAATCTCGCCGGCCAGAAGGGTGAGCTGCTGTGGTCGTCGATCGATCGCTCGAAGAACACTTCGGTCTATGCCGAGGATTCGTTCTATTTCCTGCCGAACGTCGCCGCGGTCGCGGGCACGCAGTTTCTTTACGCGACGCGCGACAGGCAAGACCGCCTCCTGAGCGACGGCGATCAATCGGGCCGGACGGAGTTCAGCCTGTGGAGCCCGAAAGGCGGGTTATTGTGGCAGATCGATCCGACCTGGCAGGCTTTTGCCAACATTTCGCGCAGCGCGGAGGTGCCGAGCTACGGCGAGAGTGCGATCGGTCCTGGGATTCCGACCATTCCTTTTACCAGCATTCGGCCGCAGCGCGCGACGACGTACGAGATCGGCACGCGCGCGGGGCGGCCTGACGCCACTTGGGAGCTGACGTACTACCGGGCGCAGATCGACAACGAACTGCTTTGTCTATTCAGCGCGTTCGGTAACTGCAACGTCACCAACGCTGATCGCACGATGCATCAGGGCATCGAGGCCGGCGCAGGCGCTGCGATCTTCCGCAATCTTTTCGTGCGCGGCGATCAGCCGGACCGGCTCTGGCTCAACATTGCCTATACCTTCAGCGATTTCCGTTTCAGCAATGATCCGGTGTTCGGCAATAATCTGCTGCCTGGAGCGCCGCGCCACTTCGTCCGAGGCGAGCTGCTCTACAAGCATCCGAACGGGTACTACATTGGTCCGAATATCGAATGGGTGCCGCAAGGCTATTATGTGGACAGCGCGAACACGCTGAGCACGGACGGCTATGCGATCTATGGACTGAAAACCGGCTTTGACGATGGCGGCAGGTATTCTGGCTACGTCGAGGCACGCAACATCGGCAACAAGGCCTACATCGCTTCCAGTTCGATCATCGATCGGGCCAACGCGAACTCACCATTGTTTGAACCTGGATTTGGGCGCGCGGTCTATGCTGGGTTCAAAGTGCGATGGTGAGTGCCTATACGCGCGCATATCGGCATCTTTTCGACCAGTGCTTATGATCGAACGGTCCTCTTGTGACAGAACCAAAAGGAGAATGTCATGAAATCATGTTTGGCGCTTCGCGGCATCATCGGCGCCGTGGCGGTCGCTGCGCTTGGCCTGGTGACGCCAGTCCACGCTGAATCCGCCAGCGTCGGCGATCTGGTGATTTCTCAGCCCTGGACTCGTGCCACGGCGGGCGGCGCCAAGGTCGGTACCGGATATCTCACCATCGAGAACAAAGGTGCGGTTGCCGATAAACTTGTCGGCGGTTCGACCGATGCAGCCGGCAAGCTCGAAGTTCATCAAATGAGCATGAGCAACGGCGTAATGAAAATGCATCAGGTCGAGGGTGGACTCCCCGTCGAGCCGGGCAAGACGGTCAAGCTGGAGCCGGGCGGCTATCACCTGATGTTGGTCGATCTCAAGCATCCCTTCAAAAAGGGTGAAAAGGTGCCGGTGACGCTCGAATTCGAAAAGGCCGGCAACGTCGCGGTCACGCTCGATGTGGAAGGCATCGGTGCGCGAGCGCCGGGCGTGCCGGCCGGTGGAGCGATGATGAAAAAGATGCCGGATCATTCACAGGATGGAGGCGAGAAGTGACGCGCGCGTTAGGATCGTGGATAGGTTCGGCCGTTGCGGTGGCTGCCGCAATCATCTCGTGTAACGCAGCGCTGGCGCATGTCACGGTCCAGCCGGCGGATGCACCCGCGGACAGCTATGCACATCTCACCTTTACCGTGCCGCACGGCTGCAACGGCAGCGCGACCACGGCGCTGCGGATCAAGCTGCCGGAAGGCATTCTGTCGGCGAAGCCGCAGATGAAGACGGGCTGGAATGTCGAAATCAAGAGCAAAAAGCTCGAAACGCCGGCGCAAGGACCACACGGAAATACCATCACAGATGTCGTGGATGAGGTCGCCTGGCGTGGGGGTCCGTTGCCGGACAGCCTCTATGATACGTTCGGTCTGGTCGTCCGACTCCCGGACCAGGCGGGGCAGAACCTTTATTTTTCCGCCGTGCAGGAGTGCGAACAGGGGGTCGAGCGCTGGATCGAAATCCCACAGGCCGGACAGGTCCTCGACGGACTGCACAAGCCTGCGCCGGTGGTTCGACTGAAAGCCAAACGCTGAGAATCGTCGTCGGTGAGACATTTCACGCAGGTGGTGTGGTGCTGGCTGTTGATGACAGTGCTGTTGTCGTCGGCGGCCTGGGCCCACGCCAGCCTGATAGCCAGTGATCCCGCTGACGGCGCTCTGTTGGCACGTTCGCCGGCGACCCTGACGCTGACGTTCAACGAGCCCGTCGAGCCGCTGACGATCCGGATCGTCGATGAGAGCGGAGCGGCTGAGAGCGTCACGCGGATTCGCCGCGACGGCGCGCAGCTTATCCTCACGCCGGCGAAGCTGGACAACGGCGCGCACGTCATCAGTTGGCGTGTGGTTTCGGCCGATGGTCATCCGGTGGGCGGCTCCACGACATTTTGGATTGGCCAGCGTGGCGCGAATGCACCGCAAGCGATGCGCTCGGACGACGCGCTGCTTCGTGGCGCGATCTGGCTGACGCGGGTAACCGTCTATCTCGGCTTGTTCGTCGGCGTTGGCGGCGCGTTCTTCGTCGCATGGATGCAAGCATCGTCCGCACCTGCCGTGCGCGTCATCGGTAACGTCATCGATCTGGTCGCATTGGGCAGTTTGGCAATTGGTGTAGGGCTGCGAGGGCTCGATGCCCTGGCGTTGCCGTTATCGTCGTTACCCGGACCCGGAGGTGTGGATCGTAGGCGCTCACGGCTCGTTTGGGTTGTCGGCCGTGATCGCGGCCGCGGCCTTGCTGCTGGCCTCGCTATCGCATCGGGTCGGCGGGACCCGCGCCAGGGTGATGTCGCTCGGCGCTCTATTGGGTGTCGGATTGGCGCTGGCGACGACCGGTCATGCTGCCACGGCTTCGCCGCGATGGCTCACCGCGCCTGCGGTGTTTGTGCACGGCATTGCTCTGGCATTCTGGGTCGGGTCGCTGGCTCCGCTCGCGCTGGCGATGCGCGGGCCTCGCCAGGCCGCGATCGAGGCCCTGAAGCGGTTTTCGTGGGTCATCCCCTTCGCTGTCGCAGCGCTGCTGGCGAGCGGGCTGCTGCTCGCCGTCGTGCAACTCAAGCGGCCGGACGCGTTGTGGACGACGAGCTATGGCCGCGTTCTCGCGATCAAGCTCATGCTGATAGTACTGCTGCTGGCGATAGCGCTCTGGAATCGGCTGTTTCTTACTCCGCAGGTCGGGGAGGGCCGGGATAAGTCTCGCCGTCTCATGCGACGGACGATCATTGCCGAACTGGTCCTGGTGGTCGGCATCCTCGGCGTCGTCGGACTTTGGCGTTTTACACCTCCGCCTCGCGCCCTTCTCGCCGCCCAACCCCTGTTTACGCACGTTCATACCGAACGCTTGATGGCGGACATTACCGTGTCACGTGGCCGGTCCGGTCCTGTCAGTATTGCCATCCAGTTGCGGACACCGGACGAGCAGGTGCTTGCCGCCAAGGCCGTTTCCGTGACGCTGTCCAGTCAGGAGAACGGTGTCGAGGCCTCGATTGCTGAAGCGAGGTCCTCCGGCGAAGGACAATGGCAGGTTTCGATGGCGATCCCGGTCGCCGGGCGATGGACTCTCGCACTCGATGTGCTGATCTCGGATTTCGATCAATTTCATGCCGAGGCAGAGATTCAGATCCATTAGAGTCCGTTTTAACTGCGTTGAATCAAACTCTGCTTTATTCTTTCGACTGACTCCGAAAACGTGAAATTCCGTCGCTTTTGCGCGGCTTGTCGTCTTGCAGACCTTGTATTTTGCTGGCCGATCCGGTTTCACTGCCAGCGTCCGTGTCTCCAAGCGATTCCAGGCCTGCCCATGCGATTGTCGCGGTTTTTTTTGCCGATTCTGAAGGAGACCCCGAAGGAAGCCGAGATCGTCTCGCACCGGCTGATGCTGCGGGCAGGCATGATACGCCAGGAGGCGGCCGGCATCTATGCTTGGCTGCCGCTGGGTCTTCGGGTGCTCAAGAAGATCGAGGCGATCGTGCGCGAGGAGCAGAACCGCGCCGGCGCGATCGAGCTATTGATGCCGACGCTGCAACTCGCGGATCTCTGGCGCGAGAGCGGGCGTTACGATGCCTATGGACCGGAGATGCTGCGGATTCAGGATCGCCACAAGCGCGAGCTGCTGTTCGGTCCGACCAACGAGGAAATGATCACCGAGATCTTCCGCGGCTATATCCGTTCCTATAAAAGCCTGCCGCTCAATCTCTACCATATCCAGTGGAAGTTCCGTGACGAGCAGCGTCCCCGTTTTGGCGTCATGCGCGGCCGCGAATTCCTTATGAAGGATGCCTATTCCTTCGATATCGATGAAGCTGGCGCGCGGCGATCCTACAACAGGATGTTCGTCGCTTACTTGCGCACATTCGCGCGTATGGGATTGAAGGCGATTCCGATGCGGGCGGAGACCGGCCCGATCGGCGGCGATCTCAGTCATGAATTCATCGTTCTCGCCGAGACCGGAGAATCCGGCGTCTATATCGACAAGGATGTTCTCGATCTTCCGGTACCTGACATGGATGTGGATTACGATGGCGATCTGACGCCGATCGTCAAGCAATGGACCACAGCCTATGCCGCGACAGAGGACGTGCATGATGGGTCGCGCTATGAGCACGAGGTTCCGGAAGAGAGACGCGTTCATACCCGCGGCATTGAGGTCGGTCAGATCTTCTATTTCGGCACCAAGTATTCCGACTCGATGAAGGCACTGGTGGCTGGCCCCGACGGCATTGAGCAGCCGATCCATGGCGGCTCCTACGGAGTGGGGGTCTCCCGTCTCGTCGGAGCGATCATCGAGGCCTGTCATGATGAGACGGGCATCAAATGGCCGGACGCCGTGGCGCCGTTCGCGGTGGCGATCCTGAATCTGAAACAAGGCGCCAGTGATACTGACGCGGCATGTGAACGGCTCTATCGCGAACTCTCCGCCAGGGGAGTTGACGTGCTTTACGATGACACCGACCAGCGGGCAGGCGCGAAGTTCGCAACCGCCGACCTGATCGGCATTCCCTGGCAGGTGATGGTGGGCCCGAAGGGGCTCGCCGAAGGCAAGGTCGAGATCAAGCGACGGAGCGACGGGGCGCGAGAGCATGTCGCGTTGGAGGATGCGATTGCGCGGTTGATGACGTAGCGATTATCCACCGCGCGCGGCATTCAATGCCATTCCGGCCACAATTGGCCGCGAATCATGGGATTATCGAAAGATGGATGAGACCATGAACGAGCCGCTTCGAACCAAGCCGTTTGCCGCCTTTGAGTGGATGCTGTCCGGGCGCTATCTGCGAGCGCGGCGGAAGGAAGGGTTCATCTCCGTCATAGCCGGCTTCTCGTTCCTCGGCATCATGCTCGGCGTAGCCACGCTGATTATCGTGATGGCTGTCATGAATGGCTTTCGCACGGAACTGCTTAGCA
Organism: Nitrobacter sp. MLSD-S21; assembly: GCF_058809865.1. Classification (NCBI taxonomy): domain Bacteria; kingdom Pseudomonadati; phylum Pseudomonadota; class Alphaproteobacteria; order Hyphomicrobiales; family Nitrobacteraceae; genus Nitrobacter; species Nitrobacter sp. MLSD-S21. Next base: position 406,500 of record NZ_JBXASZ010000001.1, read on the forward strand.
AGATCCTTGGCCTGAACGGGCACCTCTTGGTTCAGCCGCTGGAGTCGCCGCTCACCGACTGGAAGGACGTTGCGGACCGTATCAGTCAGGTGCAGGGGATACGGCTTGCCGCGCCTGTCGTCGACGGTCAGGCGCTCGCGTCTTCGCCGTATAATGCCGCCGGTGTGCTCGTCCGGGGCATCCGGGCTAATGATCTCAACAATCTCACCTCCATCGCCCAGAATATCAAACAGGGGACGCTCGACGGGTTCGACGACGGACAAGGCGTGGCCATCGGCCGGCGTCTTGCCGATCAACTCTCGCTGCACGCAGGCGACAGCGTGACGCTGGTCGCACCGCGCGGGGCCGTAACTCCGATGGGCACGACACCGCGCATTAAGCCGTACAAGATCGCGGCGGTGTTCGAAATCGGGATGTCGGAATACGATTCCACCTTCATATTCATGCCGCTGGCTGAGGCGCAGGCCTATTTCAATCGCGCCAACGATGTCACCGCGATCGAGGTCTATACGGACAATCCGGACAAGATCGTTGAATACCGCGCGTCGGTGACGGAAGCTGCGGGCCGCCCGGTGTTTCTGGTCGACTGGCGGCAGCGGAATTCGACGTTTTTCAATGCGCTCCAGGTCGAACGCAATGTGATGTTTCTGATCCTGACGCTGATTGTCCTGGTCGCGGCGCTGAATATCGTTTCAGGGCTGATTATGCTGGTCAAAGACAAGGGGAGCGATATCGCCATTTTGCGCACCATGGGCGCTTCTCAGGGAGCGATCATGCGTATCTTCCTGATCACGGGGGCGGCAATCGGCGTGGTCGGCACGCTTACCGGCTTTGTGGTGGGGCTCGTGATCTGTCTCAATATCGAGTCGATCCGCGAATTTCTCTCATGGCTTACCAGCACGGAGCTGTTCTCACCTGAGCTTTACTTCCTGTCCAAACTGCCGGCCGAAATCGATGTTCGGGAGACCAGCGCCGTTGTGATCATGGCGCTGACGCTGTCGTTTCTCGCGACTCTTTATCCGTCATGGCGCGCGGCGCGGCTCGATCCCGTCGATGCCCTGCGGTACGAGTGAGCCCGACATGGAGCAAGAGACGAAGGAAGTACCGGTTGTTTATCTTCACGATATCAGGCGTCAATATACGCAGGGTGAAACGAGGCTGACCATTCTGGACAGCACGAAGCTTGCCTTGTGGGCGGGCCAGTCCGTTGCGCTGGTGGCCCCGTCGGGATCGGGCAAGTCAACCCTGCTGCATATTGCCGGACTGCTCGAAAGCCCTGATGCAGGGGAGGTCTATATCGGAGGAACCGCGACGTCCAGTCTCTCGGACGTTGAGCGTACGCAGATAAGGCGCACCGATATCGGGTTCGTCTATCAGTCGCACCGTCTTCTTCCGGAGTTCACCGCGCTTGAAAACGTTATGCTGCCGCAGATGATCCGCGGTCTCAAGCGCGCAGAGACGGTCAAGCGCGCACACGAAATTCTCGCTTATCTCGGGCTCGAGGACCGCGTCACCCATCGTCCGGCGGAGTTATCCGGCGGAGAACAGCAGCGGGTTGCAATCGCGCGTGCCGTTGCCAACGCGCCGCGGGTGCTGTTTGCCGATGAACCGACCGGCAACCTCGATCCCCAAACAGCAGATCATGTGTTCAATGCGCTGATGCAGCTTGTGAAAGCGACTCAGGTGGCAATGCTGATCGCGACGCACAACTTGGAACTCGCAGATCGGATGGACCGGCGAGTATCGCTTGAGAACGGTCACGTGGTCGAACTCGACTGAAGGGATTTGACCAGACGGCGCCAACTTTCGTCTTGATTATTGGTAGTGGTGTCGTCGTCGTGGCCGCCTCCGATCGTCTGGCGTGCCGGCGAAATAGGGGTTCTCCATGCATTGGGCGTACAAGCCCCTTGTTGACGCCCTACATTGCTCCATGGTTTCAAAGCGGCAGTCACTCATCGTGACCGGTGAGTAAAGCATCTGGCAGACCGGATAACGGGGGTCCCAGTTCTGGGCGTTAGCTGTGGCGCACGAGAAAATCAGAGCTAGAGCGATGAAAGTTCCGCGCATCAAATGATTCCTGAATGAATGAACTGATAAGCACTTTCGCTTTTTGGCCGCGTATCAAGTTATCAAGTCGCAAAGCTTGCAGGTGGGCGTGTGACTGCCCCGCATATTGATATATATCCTCGCCTGAAGTAGTTCCATCTCGCTAAACGCAAAACTTCAAAAGTTCGGTGTCAGGCTAACCAACCCTCGAACTTTCGAGGTCCTTTGACAAGCATTGAGGTGGCCCGCGGCATGACCGGCTCACACTATCTCGACCTCGCCCGTGAGAAGCTGATTGTCGCTCTCGATTACTGGAATATCGAGGATGCAAGGAAGCTCGTTCGGGACTTGGGCGACGAAGTCTCTTTTTACAAGGTCGGTTTAGGGCTGCAACTCGTCGGCGGAAACGAATTTGCCAGGGAACTCATTGCGGAGGGCAAGCGGGTTTTCCTGGATTACAAATATTACGACATCGCAGAGACCGTTCAACGCGCGGTCGCCCAGGCAGCCGAGTTGAAGATCACCTTCCTGACCGTGCATGGCGTTGCGAGCATCATGAAAGCTGCCGTCGCCGGTCGCGGCAACTCCGACATGAAGGTTCTCGGCGTCACTGTGCTCACAAGCATGGATGCCGAGGATATCAAGGAAATGGGATTCGAGTGCAGCGTCGAAGACTTGGTCGTTGCACGCGCGAAGAGGGCGCTTGAGGTTGGAGTCGATGGCGTCATCGCGTCGGCCTTGGAAGTCGCCGAGCTTCGCAAGCAGACCAGCAACAAGCTGATGATCGTGTCGCCTGGTATCCGCCCGAGCGGCGGCGCCAAGCATGATCAGAAGCGGGTGGCCACACCGTTTGAAGCCATGCGTGCGGGGGCGGATTACCTGGTGTTGGGCAGGCCGATCTACGCCGCGGATAATCCAAAAGCCGCCGCGCAAGCGATCATTCAGGAAATGGCGGATGCGTTGCGCCCGGATTAAGGCTTATCTCTCGAAAGCTGAAGCGTTTTTGAGCGAAGTGGAATCCGGTTCGCGTGAAGAAAACGCGTCAAATGAAAGACTCTTAGGAATCCCGACTCAGGCTTTTCCCGTTCGACGGTAACCACGTGAGATACGGCAGGTCATTTCTTCTCAACTAAGCCGCGCCTGAACCTTTGGTAGTTTGTCTCTTCGCGGCAAACGAAACGACTTGCGAAGTGGACCAAGGAGCGCTATCGGCCCCTTATGGCTCAGAAACTCAAACCTGGCGTGCGAAGCCGCGACGGCGGTGAATATACCTGTTCTGGTTGCGGCGCCGTCTACGCAGTGACGGTCTATACCAGTCCGTTTAAGGACACGGGGCATGCAGATTGTGACGTCTGTAGCCTACCTATCAAAAGCTGGAACCACGCAACGGCGTGGTGGTCCTACAAATTGACCAAGCGGCCACGCAAGTGATGGTGGTCGGCGAAACCCGCGCCATTAACCAAGGGATTTGTTCCAAGGTCGTCCTTACTTGACTTTTAGAACATAAAGGGAACAATGTTCCTCCTATGTTCTAGTCAGAGGAGGGCCGAACCATGTTGAGAATGTTTGTGGAGGAGGCGTCGGCGCTGGCGTCGATCGTGCTGTTCGTTGGAATGGTTGCCGTCTGGGCGCAGCTTATTCCTCAACTTTCGTGAGCGAGGTCCGGCGGACTGGGGAAAGCGAGAACAGCCGCGCGGGTGTGGGGGTTTCGGATGGACTCACCAGGTGCAAGCCCTCACCATTCATTCGCTGCGGGTCGGCCCGTGCCGATTCGGCCCGATGATTGCTCAAGAAGCCATGATCCAGAAAACAGTCGCGGCTAACGCAGGTTTCGTTCACCTGCATGTCCATTCGGCCTATTCGTTGTTGAAAGGCTCGATCAAGATCCAGAAACTGGCGGAGCTCGCCAGGGCGGATCACCAACCGGCATTGGCGCTCACTGATACCGACAATATGTTCGGTGCGCTGGAATTCTCCGACAAGGTCGCGGGCCAGGGCATTCAGCCGATCATCGGCTGTGAACTGGCAGTGGATTTCGGAGATCAGGACGCCAATGCGCGGAATGCGCTTCCACCCGCCCGAATCGTCCTGCTGGCGACTCGCGAGGTCGGTTATCGTAACTTGATGAGACTGAACTCCCGGGCGTTCCTCGAAACGCCGGTGCATTACAGCCCGCACATCAGTTGGGAGTGGCTTCGGGGTGAGAACGAAGGTTTGATCGCCTTGACCGGCGGGCCGGAGGGCCCTGTGGCGTTGGCGTTCACCGCCGATCATTCAGCGCTTGCGATTGCTCGCTGCGATCAACTCGCCAAGATTTTCGGCGACCGGCTCTACGTGGAGTTGCAGCGTCATGGCCTGGACAAGGAACGGCGAGTCGAAGGTGCGTTGATCGACCTCGCTTATGCGAAGGGTCTTCCGCTGGTTGCAACCAACGAGCCGTATTTTGCCAGCTCCGATGATTATGAGGCCCATGACGCCTTGCTGTGTATCGCCGGCGGTCGCCTGGTTGCGGAGACCGAACGCGAGCAATTGACTTCCGATCATCGCTTCAAAACCCGCGCGGAAATGGCTGTCCTGTTTGCCGACATCCCCGAAGCGTTGTCGTCCACGGTTGAAATCGCAGAACGTTGCGCGTTCCGGCCCATGACACGCAAGCCGATCCTTCCGAACTTTACAGTGGCCTCCGACGCCGCCGCGGCGGACGGCAAAAACGATGAAGCTGCTGAATTGCGGCGGCAGGCGGAAGAGGGGCTTGCGAAGCGGCTAGCGGTGCACGGCGTCTCGACTGGAATGATGGAGACCGACTACCGCGCGCGCCTTGGTTTTGAACTCGACGTCATCACTCGCATGAATTATGCGGGCTACTTCCTGATCGTTGCGGACTTCATCAAATACGCCAAGTCCGAGGGAATTCCAGTCGGGCCCGGACGTGGTTCCGGCGCCGGCTCATTGGTAGCCTATGCGCTCACGATCACCGATCTCGATCCGATCCGGTTCGGCCTGCTCTTCGAGCGTTTCCTCAATCCCGAACGCGTATCGATGCCGGACTTCGACATCGATTTCTGCCAGGAACGGCGCGGTGAGGTCATCGACTACGTGCAGAAGCGTTATGGTCGCGATCAGGTCGCGCAAATCATCACCTTTGGCACGCTACAGGCGCGGGGCGTGCTGCGCGACGTCGGCCGCGTCCTGCAGATGCCTTACGGTCAGGTGGATAAGCTCACCAAGCTGGTGCCGCAAAATCCCGCAGCGCCGGTCTCGTTGAAGCAGGCGATCGAAGGGGAGCCGAAGCTTCAAGCGTTTCGCGATGAGGATCCTGTAGTGGCACGCGCGTTCGATATCGCCCAGCGCCTCGAGGGGCTGACACGTCACGCCTCGACCCATGCGGCGGGCATCGTGATCGGCGATCGCCCCTTGAGCGAACTCGTGCCGCTGTATCGCGATCCAAAGTCTGACATGCCGGTGACTCAGTTCAATATGAAGTGGGTGGAGCCGGCAGGCCTCGTGAAGTTCGACTTTCTCGGCCTGAAGACGCTGACCGTTCTTGACGTTGCGGTGAAGTTGCTAAAGCAGCGCAATATCCACGTCGATCTCGCCACACTGCCGCTCGATGATGCACCCAGCTACCAGATGCTGGCGCAAGGCGACGTGGTCGGCGTGTTTCAGGTTGAAAGCCAGGGTATGCGGCGAGCGCTGGTGGACATGCGCCCGGACCGTTTCGAGGACATCATCGCGCTGGTCGCGCTGTATCGGCCGGGGCCGATGGCGAATATTCCGACCTATTGCGCGCGCAAGCACGGCGAGGAGGAGGCGGAGTTTCTTCATCCAATGCTCGAGCCGATCCTGAAGGAAACCTTCGGCGTCATCATCTATCAGGAACAGGTGATGCAGATCGCCCAAGTTATGGCCGGCTACTCGCTCGGAGACGCCGACCTGCTGCGGCGGGCGATGGGCAAGAAAATCCGCGCGGAAATGGAAAAGCAACGCGCGATCTTCGTTGCCGGCTCCGTAAAAAGCGGCGTTCCCAAAGGCCAAGCGGAAACGATCTTTGAGCTGCTGGCGAAATTCGCTGATTACGGATTTAACAAAAGCCATGCGGCGGCCTATGCGCTCGTCTCCTATCAGACGGCGTATATGAAAGCGCATTTCCCCGTCGAGTTTCTGGCGGCGTCAATGACGCTCGACATGAGCAACACCGACAAGCTTTCGGAATTTCGCGCGGAAGCCCACCGCCTGGGCATCAAGGTCGAAGCGCCGTCGGTCAACCGCTCTGGCGCGACCTTCGAGGTGAGCGAAGGCGTTATTTGTTATGCGCTGGCCGCGCTGAAAGGGGTGGGCGCACACGCGGTCGAACTGATCGTCGAAGCTCGCAAGAACGGCTTTTTTACCTCGCTGGCCGACTTCGCCGCCAGGGTGCCGCCACGTGCCATCAACAAGCGCGTGATCGAAAGCCTCGCAGCCGCCGGAGCGTTCGATGCGCTCGAGCCCAATCGCGCCCGCGTGTTCGCCGGCGCCGAGGCGATCCTTGCCGCGTGCCAGCGCAGTCACGAGGCAACGATACTCGGTCAGAATGACATGTTCGGCGGCATGGCGGACGCGCCCGACATCATGCTGCCTCGGGCGGAGGCTTGGCTGCCTGCTGATCGGCTGAGGCGCGAATATGAGGCGGTTGGATTTTTCCTCTCGGGACATCCGCTCGACGACTATGCGACAGCGCTAAAGCGGCTGCGCGTCCAGTCCTGGATCGAATTTTCCCGCGCGGTGAAGGCTGGTGCGACCGCCGGCAAGGTAGCCGCGACGGTGCTTTCGCGGATGGAGCGGCGAACCAAGACCGGTAATAAGATGGGCATCATCGGCCTGTCCGATCCGACCGGCCATTTCGAGGCGGTGCTGTTTTCAGAAGGTCTGGCGCTATTTCGGGACGTACTTGAGCCGGGAGCAGCAGTGCTGTTGCAACTCGACGCGGAGTTGCAGGGAGAGGATGTGCGGGCGCGGGTGTCCCGTGCCGAGCCGCTCGACGATGCCGCGGCCAAGACACAGAAGGGTCTGCGGATTTTCCTGCGCGATTCCAAGCCGCTCGAGTCGATCGAAAAACGTCTTCTGGCAAACGAAAGCGGTAACCCGGCCGGGGGCGCCGGAGTTTCAGCGTCAAGGCAAGCCGGCGACGGTGACGTCTCGCTGGTGATGTTGCTGGACCTTGAAACGGAGGTGGAGATAAAGCTTCCGGGCCGCTTTCGGGTTTCGCCTCAGATCGCCGGCGCGATCAAGGCGGTGTCGGGGGTCGTGGACGTTCAGGCCGTCTGACCGGCCCGGGCAGCGCAGGCGGCGGGGTCGGATTGCCTTGCGTATAGCGGGTACCCTCGCTATACAGGCCGCATCTCACACGGAAACATGGCCTAAAAAGCCGTCCGGTGGCTGCCGGACCGCATTCCTTTTGGTTTGACGGTTCGGTCTGCTCACACGTTTCCGGAGGAACCAACCGGAGAATTTTACCATGGCGCTACCTGAATTCACCATGCGTCAGCTGCTTGAGGCTGGCGTTCATTTCGGCCACCAATCGCACCGCTGGAATCCGAAAATGGCGGAGTACATTTTCGGTGCGCGTAACAACATCCATATCATCGACCTCGCGCAGACCGTGCCGTTGCTGCACCGTGCGTTGCAGGCCGTCAGTGATACCGTCGCCAAGGGCGGCCGCATCCTGTTCGTCGGCACCAAGCGGCAGGCGCAAGACGGCGTCGCCGAGTCGGCGAAGCGCTCGGCACAGTATTTCGTCAATTCGCGATGGCTGGGCGGCACGCTGACCAACTGGAAAACGATTTCCGGTTCGATCAAGCGGTTGCGCCATCTCGACGAGGTGCTCAATTCCGGCGATGCCAATGCCTACACCAAGAAGGAACGGCTGACGCTGCAGCGCGAGCGCGACAAGCTCGATCGTTCGCTCGGCGGTATCAAGGACATGGGCGGTCTCCCCGATTTGATCTTCGTGATCGATACCAACAAGGAAGACATCGCGATCCAGGAAGCCCAGCGGCTGAACATTCCGGTCGCGGCGATCGTGGACACCAACTGCGATCCGAAAGGCATCACATATATCGTGCCCGGTAACGACGATGCGGGCCGCGCCATCAGCCTGTATTGCGACCTCATTGCCCGAGCGGCAATCGACGGCATTTCGCGGGCTCAGGGTGATTCCGGCATCGATGTCGGCGCCTCGGTTGCGCCGGTGCAGGAACAGCTTCCGGATGCCGCGCAGCCTGCCGGCTTCCAGGGGCTCGCCGGGCCGCGAGGCGTCGCCGACGATCTCAAGAAGCTCACGGGCGTGTCAGGGGCGATAGAGAAAAAGTTCAACGATCTCGGCATCTTTCACTATTGGCAGCTTGCAGAGCTCGATCACGATACCGCGCACAGGATTGGCGAAGAAGTTGGCCTTCCAAGCCGGGCCGACGGCTGGGTTGCCCAGGCTAAGGCAATGACCGCCGAGGCCGAATAACGTGACGCGCGGGCGGTGTTGCGGCCGGCCGCTTCAGACCTGATTTTCTGACTTGATCCCTGAATAGAGGTGGCGGGGGCAGTAAGCCGTACCGCAATCTCCCGACAGGCAAAGGACATTACAGCAATGGCGACAATCACCGCGGCGATGGTCAAGGAGCTGCGCGAAACCACTGGCGTCGGCATGATGGATTGCAAGCAGGCGTTGACCGAAAACAACGGTGACATGCAGGCTGCGATTGACTGGCTGCGCAAGAAGGGACTTTCCAAGGCTGCCAAGAAGGCGGGGCGTGTGGCAGCCGAGGGCCTGATCGGCGTCGTCACCAGCGGCAACAAGGGTGTCGTCGTTGAAGTCAATTCGGAAACCGACTTCGTTGCGCGCAATGAGCAGTTTCAAGGATTGGTCAAGATGGTGGCGCAGGTCGCCCTCAGCGTCGGCGCCAATGTCGAGGTGATCAAGGCCGCCAAGGTTGGTAGCGCCACCGTGGAGACGGCGATCTCGGATGCCATCGCTACCATCGGCGAGAATATGACGTTGCGTCGCGCGGATTCGCTGGAGGTCGCCAAGGGGGTCGTCGCGAGCTATGTCCACAATGCCGTGATCGACGGTGCAGGCAAATTGGGGGTGATCGTCGCGCTTGAGTCTGCCGGTAATGCCGACGAGCTCGCAGCGCTTGGCCGCCAGATTGCGATGCATGTCGCGTCCACGAATCCGCTGGCCATCGATCCCGCGGGAGTCGACCCGGATGTCGTCACACGTGAGAAGGACGTCCTCGCTGACAAGTTTCGGCAACAAGGCAAGCCGGAAGCGATGATCAAGAAGATCACCGAGTCCGGCCTGAAGACCTTTTTCAAGGAACAGACGCTGCTGGAACAGCCGTTTATCTTCGACGACAAGAAGAGTGTTGGCCAGGCGCTCAAGGAAGCCGAGGGCAGGGTTGGGGCGCCTGTGAAGATTACAGGCTTTGTGCGCTATGCTCTCGGCGAAGGAATCGAGAAGGCCGATTCCGATTTTGCGGCCGAGGTTGCTGCGGCGGCCGGACAGGGCTGACGCCGGATCTGAGGCGGGACAGTCTGACTCGCGACGGAGCTAACGCATCATGGATCAGCCGGCCTACCGTCGTGTTGTCGTGAAGCTGTCGGGGGAATATCTGGCGGGTTCGCAATCTTTCGGCATCGATCAGCCCACCATCGATCGTATTGCCGGCGATCTGACCGCGGCCCGCGCGCTGGGAGCTGAAATCGCGGTCGTTGTCGGCGGAGGAAATATATTCCGGGGCGTCGAGGTATCGTCCCGCGGCGTCTCGCGTCCGACCGGCGATACGATGGGAATGCTTGCAACCGTCATGAACTGCCTTGCGCTCGAGGCCGCCCTCGAACGCCGCGGGCAATCGGCGCGCGCCCTCTCTTCGTTTGTAATGCCCGAAGTCTGTGAGCTCTTCACCCGCCGTGCGGCGCACAAATATCTTGCAGAGAACCGAATTGTTCTGCTCGCGGGCGGAACCGGAAATCCTTATTTCACGACCGATACGACGGCGGTGCTTCGTGCCGCCGAGATCGGCGCGCAAGCCGTGCTCAAGGCGACCAACGTGGATGGCGTATATAGTGCCGATCCGAAGAAGGACCCGTCGGCGAAACGGTTCGAACGGTTAAGTCACTCGCAGGCGCTCGAAGGCGGCTATAAGGTCATGGATGCGACAGCTTTCGCGCTTGCTCGCGAGACGTCGCTGCCTATCATTGTGTTCTCGATCGCCGAACCGGATTCTATCGGCGCCATCCTGAGGGGGACCGGCCGCGGGACGATCGTCGCAAGTTGATCCGTGGCGTCGGATCGGATGTAGTTCAGGCAAGTTCCAGATGGAGGGCACATGGCGTCGGAAAACTTCGATATCGGCGACCTGAAGCGGCGAATGCAGGGAGCGATACAGTCCCTCAAGCATGAACTGGGGGGCTTGCGGACCGGTCGGGCGTCGCCGTCAATGCTCGACCCGGTGCAAGTCGATGCCTATGGCAGCCACATGCCGTTAAATCAGGTTGCAACGATCAGTGTCCCCGAGCCGCGCCTGCTGTCGGTACAGGTATGGGACAGATCGATGGTGAAGGCTGTCGAGAAGGCGATTGTCGATTCTAACCTCGGACTGAGCCCGGCCACCGAGGGACAGGTATTGCGACTGCGTATCCCCGAACTTAACGAAGAGCGGCGCAAGGAATTGGTAAAGGTCGCGCACAAATATGCGGAGGCGGCCAAGGTGGCGGCTCGTCATGTGCGTCGCGACGGCTTGGATACGCTCAAGAAGCTCGAAAAGAATCACGAGATTTCCGAGGACGACGAGAAACGCCTGGCGAACGATGTTCAGAAGGCTACGGACGGCGTAATCTCCGAAATCGATCAGTTGCTGGCGGGCAAGGAAAAGGAAATCCTTACCGTTTAGCAGGATTGGACTGGCCTGATGTCGAATGCTGTTGCGCCTGCAATCGAGGGATCGGACCAATCCGATACACCGTTGCACGTTGCGATCATCATGGATGGCAACGGCCGATGGGCGGCCGCTCGAGGACTGCCGCGCGCGGAGGGTCATCGCCGCGGCGTCGAGGCGTTGAGGCGCGTGGTCCGTGCTGCAAGCGAATTGAACATCCTTTATCTGACCATTTTTTCATTCAGTTCCGAGAACTGGTCGCGGCCTCCGAGCGAGATCGGCGATCTCTTCGGCTTGCTGCGAAGGTTCGTCCGTAATGATCTGGCAACGCTGCACCGCGACGGAGTGCGGGTGCGAGTTATCGGCGAGCGTGCCGGGTTGGAGCCGGATATCTGCGCGCTGCTGACAGAGGCCGAGGATCTGACGAAGAACAACAACCGGCTTAATCTTGTCGTTGCATTCAACTATGGCTCGCGACAGGAAATCGCAAAGGCTGCCCAGCGCCTTGCTCGTGAAGTCGCTGACGGCAAGCGCGACCCGGCCACGGTCGATGCCGATACGCTGGGTCGATATCTCGACGCGCCGGACATTCCCGATCCTGACTTGATCATTCGCACAAGCGGTGAGCAGCGGCTGTCGAATTTCCTGATGTGGCAAGCGGCTTACAGTGAGTTTGTATTCGTCCCGATTCACTGGCCGGATTTCGACAGAACGGCGCTCGAAGGCGCGATCGCCGAATATGCCAGACGCGAACGACGCTTCGGCGGGCTGGCTGCGAAAGCCGGATCGTGATCATAGCTTTTCGAACGAAGTGGTTATCGGTCGCGTGAAGAAGCGCGCCAATCAAAATCATAGAGTCCGCATCATCCATCAGAAGCGGAAAGATTCTAGACTATAAGATGTTAGTTTGCCTTTGATTCCGAAGTTCGTATCAAAGGTTGCTAGCTAAGGACATTCGAACTTGGACTCGGGACATTAGTGTGAATCAGGATCAACTCGCGCCGGTTGCCGCAAGCGGATCGCGAAATCTCCGGACGCGTATCATTGCGGCATTGGTGCTTGCGCCAGCTGCGATTGCGATCGCATGGGCTGGCGGACCGCTATGGATAGGTCTTGTGACCCTCGCGGCCATCGGCATGTACGTCGAATGGCTGACGATCGTCGGCACCGCGCAGGAAAGGTGGACGGTTGCCGCAGGGATCGCAGCCCTCGTTGGCTCCAGCCTGTGCCTGGCGCTCGGATACGACGCGGTTTCGCTGGTTGTTCTCCTGATCGGCGCCGCGGTGGTCGCAGCGATGTCGCAACAGTTGCGGCTCTGGTCAGTCGGTGGATTCTGTTACGCGGCGGCTGCCGCATTTGCGGCGGTTCAGGTTCGCCTCGACGGCGAATACGGATTTGTCGCGTTGATGTTTGTGCTCCTGGTGGTGTGGGTGACGGACATCGGGGGATACTTCGCCGGCCGCGGAATCGGCGGACCCAAATTGTGGCCTCGCGTTAGTCCGAAGAAGACGTGGGCGGGTGCGGCAGGCGGTTTCGTCGCGAGCCTTGCAGTTGCCGCCGGATTTTCGGCTTTTGGTTTTGGAAATCTGACGTCTTTGCTTTTCCTAGGGGCGGTTCTGTCAATCGTGTCGCAATCGGGCGATTTGTTTGAATCTGCGGTCAAAAGGCGATTCGGGGTCAAGGATTCCAGTCAGATCATTCCCGGTCACGGCGGCTTGCTCGATCGTCTCGACGGCTTTGTCGCGGCGATCGTGTTCGCCATGTTTTTCGGATTTCTGCTTGGCGATGCCAATGGCATCGGTCACGCTCTTATGGGTTGGTGAGGTATGAGTGCTGTTCCGTTGAAAAACGACAAGCCGGTTGAGGCTGGCGTCAGGACCGTGACGGTTCTGGGAGCGACCGGATCGATCGGCGACAGCACCATGGATTTGTTGCGCGGCGCGCCCGGCCGCTATCGGGTCGAGGCCCTAACCGCGAACTCCAATGTTGAAGGCCTTGCCAAGCTGGCGCGCGAATTTGACGCGCGGTTTGTGGCGATCGCGGATATCGCTCGCTTTGGCGAATTAAAGGATGCGCTTGCTGGTAGCGGCATCGAGTGTGGTGTCGGCGAAAGCGCGATCATCGAGGCCGCTTCGCGTCCAGCCGACTGGCTGATGGCCGCGGTGAGCGGCGCGGCTGGACTGAAGCCCGCGCTTGCAGCCGTTGATCGAGGGACGACGATTGCGCTTGCGAACAAGGAATGCCTGGTCTGCGCCGGCGATTTCTTCATGCAGCGCGCCGCGAAGGCGGGAGCTTGCATCCTGCCAGCGGACTCCGAACACAATGCCTTGTTTCAGGCTCTGAGTTCGGGAAATCGCGATGAACTCACGCGCGTCATCATCACCGCGTCAGGAGGACCGTTTCGCACCTGGGCGGCGGCTGACATCGAGAAAGCGACGTTGGCGCAGGCGTTGAAGCACCCGAACTGGAGCATGGGACAGAAGATCACCATCGATTCAGCGTCGATGATGAACAAGGGGCTCGAAGTCATTGAGGCCGCCTGCCTGTTTGCGCTGACGCCGGACGAGATCGACGTCCTGGTTCACCCGCAATCGATCGTCCACGGCATGGTCGAGTTCTCAGACCGATCCGTCGTCGCTCAACTTGGCACCCCCGACATGCGGACGCCGATCGCACATTGTCTCGGTTGGCCGGAACGCATTGCGGGACCGGCGGCGAAGCTCGATCTCGCTAAAATTGGACAACTGACTTTCGAGGCGCCGGATTTCGCCCGATTCCCGGCGTTGCGGCTCGCTTATGATGCGCTGCGGACCGGAAATGGCGCAACCACGGTCTACAACGCTGCAAACGAGATCGCCGTCGCGGCGTTTATCGCTGAGAAGATCAGGTTTGGCGCCATCGCACGCCTGGTCGAAGCCACCATGAATGGCTGGGTCCGGGCAGGAAATCTCGCGCCCTTGGCGTCGGCTGATGACGCCCTCGCCGTTGACCATAACGCGCGAAATATGGCTGCTTCACTATTGCCTCAAATTGCCGCAAAGGCATCTTAGGCGTGGACGGGAACAGGGCCACCGGCACTGGACGAGGGAAACGGAATGGCCGATTTTTTTCTTAATAGTTTCAATATGCTAAGCTCAGGTTTGATTGGCTACATCGTTCCGTTCCTGTTTGTCCTCACCATCGTTGTTTTTTTTCACGAACTTGGCCACTTTCTCGTTGCGCGCTGGGCGGGCGTGAAGGTGCTGACATTTTCCGTGGGCTTCGGCCCCGAGCTGGCGGGCTTCAACGACAGGCACGGAACGCGCTGGAAGCTCTCCGCGATTCCCCTGGGCGGATACGTCAGGTTCTTTGGCGATGATTCCGAAGCCAGCAATCCCTCGAACGCGACCCTTGCCTCCATGACGGCGGAGGAGCGCGAGAGTAGCTTTCATCACAAGAACGTTGGTCCGCGCGCCGCGATCGTTGCTGCCGGCCCCATCGCCAACTTCATCCTCGCGATTGTTATTTTCGCTAGTCTGTTGATGTTTCTGGGTAAGCCCAGCACGACAGCTCGCGTAGACGGGATACAGGCCGGCAGCGCCGCTGAAGCCGCCGGTTTCAAGGCCGGCGATATCGTGACCGCGATCAATGGCGGCAAGATCGACAGCTTTTCTGACATGCAGCGGATCGTCGGTACCAGTGCCGGCGAGACGCTGACATTCGCAGTGAAGCGAGGCGATTCTATCGTTGATCTCAAAGGAGTGCCGGAGCTCAAGGAGATCAAGGACCGGTTCGGAAACATTTACCGGATCGGCGTTCTCGGAATCACGCGCGCGACGTCGCCAGGAGACGTCACCAGGGAATATGTGAACCCGGCGGTGGCACTATGGTTGGGAGTTAAGGAAACCTGGTTCGTGGTCGACCGGACGATGGCTTATATCGGCGGGATTTTCACCGGGCGCGAGGCCGCCGACCAGGTTGGAGGACCGCTGCGGATTGCTCAGATTTCCGGGCAGGTAGCCACGATCGGCTTCGCTGAGTTGATCCATCTTGCCGCCGTTCTTTCCGTATCGATTGGACTGCTAAACCTGTTTCCGGTTCCGTTGCTGGATGGCGGGCACCTTTTGTTTTACGCGGCGGAAGCCGTGCGGGGTCGGCCGATATCCGAGCGTGCGCAGGAAGTGGGTTTTCGAATCGGGCTGGGTCTGGTGTTGATGTTAATGGTTTTCGCCACCTACAACGATATTCTGCACCTGGCTGGATCGTGAGTCGTTCGCTCCAGGGCGGGATGAGGAAAAATTCTTCGCGGTTTTCCGCCCGCACGTCGCTCTGAAATTTCTTGGAATCGATCACGTTCGATTCTGGCTGAGGCTTAGTCCAGGATCGTCGTGATTCGGGCGTGACTTATGGGCAACGTCTTGGAATTAAATTAGAATTGCACTGCGAATGGCCGTTTGCCACTGAAGGAAAATTGGCTACAAACAGCGCGAATGGGAATCTGCCGCCTGAGGGGGAACTGGGCGGCGTCAGAATTGATAAGGGCGCGTTGCGCATGAATGTTGGAATGCGAGTGTTAAGGGGGACATTGCTCGCCGCCCTGATTTCCATTGGCGTGCCGGTCGCCGCTGTGATGACCGTCCCACTCGTGTCGTCTCCCGCTGCCGCCCAGACGCTGTCGTCGATCTCCGTCGAGGGGAACCGCCGCGTCGAGTTGGATACGATCCGTTCCTATTTCAAGCCAGATGCCAGTGGGCGCCTTGACCAGGCCAGCATTGATGACGCCTTGAAAGCGCTGATCGAAACCGGCCTGTTTCAGGATGTCAGGATCAACCGGGTGGGGAACGGGCTGGTGGTCTCGGTCGTCGAGAATCCGGTCATCAACCGGGTTGCCTTCGAGGGCAACAAGAAGGTGAAGGACGATCAACTGAAGTCGGAAATCCAGTCCAAGCCGCGCGGTACATTTTCCCGGCCGATGGTTCAGTCTGACGTCCGGCGAATCGTCGAAATCTATCGCCATTCCGGCCGCTACGATGTGCACGTCACACCCGAGTTCATCGAACAGCCCAACAACCGCGTCGATCTCATCTTCACGATCGCTGAAGGAGACAAGACCGGCATCGCCTCGATTGAGTTTATCGGCAACCAAGCCTTTTCGTCCTACCGGCTGAAGGACGTCATCAAGACGCACGAATCGAACTTCCTTAGCTTCCTCGGCGGAGGGGACACCTATGATCCCGACCGCGTCGAGGCCGACCGCGACTTGCTGCGCCGCTATTATCTGAAGCATGGCTATGCCGATGTTCAGATCATCGCCGCCCTGACCGAATACGATCCCGGTCGCCACGGGTTCCTCGTGACCTTCAAGATTGACGAAGGCCAGCAGTACCGCGTCGGATCGGTGGCGTTTGAGTCGTCGATTCCGACATTCGACGGAAATTCGATGCGCAGTTTTTCTCGTGTCAACGTCGGATCGCTCTACAACGCCGAAGCACTGGAGAAGTCCGTCGAAGAGATGCAAGTCGAAGCGTCGCGGCGCGGGTATGCTTTCGCCGTCGTGCGTCCGCGAGGCGATCGTAACTTCGATGCCCATACCGTCTCAATCGTATTCGCGATCGACGAGGGTCCGCGAACCTATATCGAGCGCATCAACGTCAGGGGCAACACACGGACGCGAGACTATGTGATCCGGCGTGAGTTCGATATTTCGGAGGGCGATGCCTACAATAGGTCGCTGGTAGATCGTGCGGAGCGCCGCCTGAAAAATCTCGACTTCTTCAAGACGGTCAAGATCACGACTGAACCCGGTTCTTCAAGCGACCGCGTGATTCTCGACGTCGAGGTCGAAGACAAATCGACCGGCGATTTCTCGGTGTCCGGCGGCTTTTCGACGACCCAAGGCGCGCTTGCGGAAGTCAGCGTCTCCGAGCGCAATCTGCTCGGCCGCGGTCTATATGCGAAGGCCTCGGTCCAATACGGGCAGTGGGCGAGGGGATACTCGCTGTCGTTTGTCGAGCCGTTCCTGCTGGATTATCGCGTCGCGCTTGGGCTCGACCTTTACCAGCGCGAACAACTCGCCAACCAATGGATTTCCTATAACATGAAGACGCTCGGATTCAGCCCGCGGCTAGGCTTCGGCCTGCGGGAGGATCTGACGTTGCAACTGCGTTATTCGATCTTCCAGCAGGAAATCGGCCTGCCGAGCGCTCTGCGGAACTGTAACAACAACTTCGGCGACCCGAACTACAATCCCTCGCCAGCGTTCATGAATGCCAATGGAGTGTGGGATGGTTCGAGCCTCGGCTGCTACTCCGATGGCGAGGCCTCTCTGCCGATCCGCCGGGAGCTGGAGCGCGGCCGGACGCTGACCTCGATGCTCGGCTACACGCTGACCTACAACACCCTCGATAACAACAAGAACCCGACCGCTGGTCTGCTGATCGATTTCAGGCAGGATTTTGCCGGCGTCGGCGGCGACGTCAAATACCTGAAGACGGCGCTCGACGCGAAGTACTATCAACCACTGGTCTCCGACATTGTCGGGCTGATCCATCTGCAAGGCGGTATTCTGAACAATGTCGGCGCCTATGCCGGACAGAACGGAATCCGCATGCTGGATAACTTCCAGATGGGACCAAATCTGGTGCGAGGCTTCGCGCCGTACGGCATCGGTCCGCGCGATATCAATTTCCTGAGCACGAGGGATGCTTTGGGCGGCACCAAGTACTGGGGCGCGTCGGTCGAGTTGCAGATGCCGTTCTGGTTCATGCCGAAGGAAGTGGGCTTGAAGGGCGCCGTTTACGCGGATGCCGGCTCCCTCTGGGGTTACCAGGGACCGACGTCGTACGCACTGACCAATGAAATCAATGCGCCCGGTTGTGTGCGAAGCACGTCGAGCACCAGTCCGGGTACCTGCGCGGGTCTTCAATTTGACGACACCAATGTGATCCGAAGCTCGGTCGGCGTCGGCTTGATCTGGCAGTCTCCGTTTGGCCCGCTTCGCTTCGACTACGCCGTGCCGATCACGAAGGGCCAGTACGACCGCGTGCAGGAGTTCAGGTTTGGCGGCGGAACCACGTTCTGAGCGTGACCACTGCGCGAACCGCGACGGATGGAATGACGCAACCGGCATTCTTTAAGCGGCCGCCGCCGCTGACTTTGGCGGAGATAGCCTCATCGACGGGAGCGCAGTTGGTCGATGCGTCCCGGAGCGACCTTCGGATTGTCGGCTTGGCCTCACTCGATCAGGCCGGCCCTATGCATCTCGCGTTTTTTGACAACCACAAATATACCGCGCAACTTGCGGCGACGAAGGCGGGTGCCTGTCTGGTAGGTCCGCGTTTCGAAGCTGATGTTCCGGCTCATGTGGCGGTTCTGCGTTCGAAAGCTCCGTTTCGTGCGTTCGTAAGCATCGCTCGTGATTTTCATGACGATGTGTTGCGACCGCAGTCCTGGTTTGATAACGCGGCTATCGCTGAATCCGCCGTCATACATCCGTCTGCGCATCTCGAAGACGAAGTCGTGATCGATCCGTTGGCGGTGATCGGTCCGGAAGTGCAGATCGGGACTGGTTCGGTTATCGGTTCTGGTGCTGTGATTGGCCCAGGCGTCCGGATCGGCAGAAACTGCAACGTCGGTGCAGGAACGACGATTCAGGCTGCCTTTATCGGCAACAATGTTCTCATCCACCCGGGCTGCCATATCGGGCAGGACGGTTACGGTTTCATTTTCTTTGGCTCGGAAGGTCATGTGAAGGTCCCGCAGACCGGACGCGTGCTGATCCAGAACGATGTCGAAATCGGCGCGGGTACGACCATTGACCGCGGCAGCCTGCGCGACACGGTTATCGGAGAGGGGACAAAAATCGATAACCAGGTTCAGGTCGGGCACAACGTGACGATCGGCCGGCGTTGCCTGCTGGCGGCGCAGATCGGCCTGGCGGGCAGCCTGACGATCGGCGACAATGTGGCGTTGGGCGCCAAGGTCGGGATCAACAACCACCTTCACATCGGTGATGGCGCGCAGGTCACTGCCATGAGCGGGGTCAAGGACGATATCCCCCCGAACGGTCGCTGGGGCGGTTATTTCGCGAAGCCGACCAAGCAATGGTACCGCGAACTCTTTGCAGTGGAGCGCCTGGCGCGCAATGGTGCTCCTAATGCCGGATCGGCCAAAGCCGCTCCGAAGGATTGAATTACCGAATGAAGGATCGAGGTGCTGAGTAATGGAGTCGCCGGTCAGGTTCGAGCATGTGGACATTGCCACCATTCTCAAGACCCTTCCTCATCGTTATCCGTTTTTGCTGATCGACCGGGTTCTCAATATTCGGGCCGACCATAGCGGGGTCGGCGTGAAGAACGTCACGGTCAACGAGCCTGCGTTCCAGGGGCATTTTCCGGAACGACCGGTTTATCCGGGAGTGCTTATGATCGAGGGGATGGCGCAGACGGCGGGCGTCATCGGCATTATGTCGGTGGAGGGCACGGAAAAGCCGCGCGCGGTTTATTTTCTGACGATCGATAAATGCAAGTTTCGCAAACCAGTCATGCCCGGCGATATTGTCGAGTATCACATGCGCAGCATCGGGCGCCGTAAGACGATGTGGTGGTTTCACGGCGATGCCAAGGTGAACGGCGTGGTCGTCGCCGAGGCGGACGTCGGCGCGATGCTGACCGACTGATGGGCAGGATCGATCCTACCGCCCGGATTGAAGCTGGCGCCGTGATTGGAGAATCGACCGAGATTGGGCCGTTCTGCACGGTTGGTCCCCACGTCGTCCTCGGTCCGAACTGTCGCCTGATCTCGCATGTGTCCATCACGGGACACACAACTATCGGGGCCAATTGCACGATCTATCCGTTCGCGGCGCTTGGTGGCGCGCCACAGGATATGGGTTATGGGAACGAGCCGACGCGCCTTGAGATTGGCGATGGCTGCACGATCCGTGAAAGTGTGACGATGAACGTCGGCACACCCAAGGATGTCGGCGTTACACGCATCGGCGCGCGTGGGTTCTTCATGAGTTACAGCCATGTCGGCCACGACTGCCAGGTCGGCGATGACGTGATTTTTGCCAATTCGGCAACGCTGGGCGGACACTGCAAAGTCGGGGATTTCGTCTATATCGGCGGTCTTTCTGCCGTGCATCAATTCGCACGTATCGGCAGGCAGGCTATGATCGGCGGCCTCACGGGCATCCGTGGCGATGTTATTCCCTACGGCTTCGTCAATGGCCAGCATGGGCATCTTGAGGGCCTTAACGTTGTCGGCATGAGACGCCGCAAGTTCACCCGCGAGCGTCTCGTCAAGGTCAGGTCGTTCTATCAGGAACTGTTTTACGGGCCGGGTCTCTTTGCAGATCGTCTCCAGCGTGTCCAATCACATGCGTCAGACGATCCTGCTATTGCGGAGATACTGACGTTTATTGGCGAGGATAAACATCGTCCTCTCTGTCTGCCGGAGGGCGGCGCGAACAGATCTGCATAGCGGAGTCGGCGTGTTAGTCATGACTGATCGTGTTTCGGGTATTTCCTCGCCGATCGGCTTGATCGCCGGCGGCGGAGTATTGCCGTTCGCGGTTGCCGATTCGCTGACCGCGCGAGGTCTCAAACCCGTCTTCTTCGCGTTGAAGGGCGTATGCGACCCGGAAAAGGTGTCGCATTTCACACATCACTGGATCGCGGTCGGCCAGATCGGAAAGGTTGTGCGGCTGTTGCGCGCGGAAAACTGCCGAGATCTGATTTTCATCGGGACGCTGGTTCGCCCGGCGCTGTCGGAGATTCGCCTGGACTGGGGAACCGTCCGGGTGATGGGACATGTTTTGGCGGCGTTTCGGGGTGGCGATGACCATTTGCTGTCAGGGATCGGTCGCATTCTGGAACGCGACGGTTTTCGAATGGTGGGGATCAAGGACATCGCGCCGGATCTGCTGATGCCTGCCGGATGCCTGACCCGGAAAACGCCGGATCAATCCGCGGCCAGTGACATAGCCAAGGGGCTGGACATGCTGCGCGCCCTCAGTCCCTTCGACGTCGGGCAGGCTGTCGTTGTAATCGACGGTCATGTGGTCGGCGTGGAGGGAATCGAAGGAACGGACGCGCTTTTGGCTCGTATCGCCCAACTGCGTGCCAACGGACGAATCCGTGCCAGGGCCCAGCGCGGCGTGCTCGTAAAGGCACCAAAGCACGGACAGGACTTGCGCTACGATCTGCCGACGCTAGGTCCGCAAACCATCAAAAATGCGGCCGCCGCCGGGCTAGCCGGACTGGCCGTTGTCGCCGGGAATACGCTCGTCGCAGAACCACAGGCGCTGGTCGGCGAGGCGGACGCATCAAACCTGTTCGTTGTCGGGCTGTCTGCATAATGCCGGACAAGGCGTCAGCAGATCACTCCCGAAAAATATTTCTCATTGCAACGGAAGAGTCCGGCGACCGCCTCGGCTCCAGCCTGATGAAAGCTTTGCGGCGGCGGCTCGGCGACACTGTGCGGTTCGAAGGCGTCGGCGGTCAGTCAATGGCGCGCGAAGGTCTCGTGTCGTTGTTCCCGATCGAAGATCTGTCGATCATGGGATTCGCGGCCGTGGTGAAGCAGCTTCCCATGATCCTGCGGCGGATACGCGAGACAGCGGATGCCGTTATCGCGGCTGCGCCGGACATGCTCGTCATTATCGACAGTCCCGACTTCACCCACCGCGTGGCGCGACGCGTGCGCGCCCGGCGGCGCGGCTTGCCGATCGTGGATTACGTCTCCCCCTCGGTGTGGGCCTGGCGGCCCGGCAGGGCGCGGGCCATGCGTAGCTATGTCGATCACGTATTGGCGCTGCTACCATTCGAACCGGAAGCGTATCGCAGGCTTGAAGGTCCGCCCTGCACCTATGTCGGCCATCCGCTACTCGAGCAGGTTGGAGTGCTGCGGCCGGACGCCGAGGAACGTCGGCGGCGCGATGCGGTAGCTCCGACGCTTCTGGTATTGCCCGGGAGCCGGCGTAGTGAAATCCGCCATCACCTCTCCGTCTTCGGCGAGACCATCGAGGTGTTGCGACAGAGCGCCCCCGAGATCGATGTAATTTTGCCCACAATGCCGCATCTCGTCGACGAGATCACAATAGCCGTCGCGAACTGGCCGCGTCGGCCAAGGATCCTGGTCGGCGACGATGACAAGCGCGCCGCGTTTCGCGCGGCGCGCGCGGCACTCGCCAAGTCAGGCACCGTGACGCTCGAGCTTGCCTTGGCCGGCGTTCCGATGGTTGCTGCTTACAAAGGGGGCAGGGTGGAAGCGTGGATCGCGCAGCGCGTCGTTCGTGTATCATCGGTCATTCTGGCCAATCTCGTGATCGGTGAGAATGTCATCCCGGAATTCCTCCAGGAAAATTGTACAGCCCGGAATCTTGCGCCGGCGCTGCGGGAGGTTCTGACAGATTCACCGATGCGGCAGCTTCAGCTCGAGGCTTTTGCCAAGCTCGATACGATCATGTCCACAGGGCAGCGTTCGCCGAGTGAGCGCGCGGCCGATATCGTGCTCGAGGTCATACGGGAGTCGCGCGGGCGGAAACGGTAGAAGACTCCAGCTTTTGGATTTGACGCGTTTTCTTCACGCGAACCGGATTCCACTTCGCTCGAAAACTACTTGCGGTTGGCCATGTCGATGTAATCGCGCCGGGTCGCGCCGGTATACAGCTGCCGTGGGCGACCGATCTTCTGCTGCGGATCCTCGATCATCTCGCTCCACTGGCTGATCCAGCCGACGGTGCGCGCGACCGCGAACAGCACCGTGAACATCGAGGTCGGAAAGCCCATCGCTTTCAGAGTAAGGCCCGAATAGAAGTCGACGTTGGGATACAGTTTGCGATCGATAAAATATTCATCGTTCAAAGCGATCTTTTCGAGCTCCAGCGCTACCTTGAGCATGGGATCATTGCCATGACCCGTTTCGTTGAGCACCGCGTGACACATTTTTTGCATGATCTTCGCGCGGGGATCGTAGTTCTTGTAGACCCGATGTCCGAATCCCATCAGCCGGACGTCGCTGTTCTTGTCCTTCACCCTGTCGATGAATTCCGGAATCCTGTCCACGGTTCCGATTTCAGAAAGCATGGTTAGCGCCGCCTCGTTGGCGCCGCCGTGTGCGGGTCCCCACAGGCAGGCGATGCCGGCGGCAATGCACGCGAATGGATTCGAACCTGAGGAGCCTGCGATGCGCACGGTCGATGTCGATGCGTTCTGCTCGTGGTCAGCATGCAGAATGAAGATCTTGTCGAGCGCGTTCGCCAGAACAGGGTTGATGTTGTAGTCCTCGCACGGCACGGCGAAGCACATATAGAGGAAGTTCTCGGCAAAGCTCAGGGAGTTCTTCGGATAGATGAACGGCTGGCCGATCGTATATTTGTAGGCCATCGCAGCCAGTGTCGGCATTTTCGCGATCATACGCATGGACGCGACCATGCGCTGCTTGGGATCGTTGATGTCAGTGGAGTCGTGATAAAAGGCGGCAAGCGCGCCGACCGCAGCCACCATGACCGCCATGGGATGAGCATCGCGGCGGAAGCTTTGGAAGAACCGCGTCATCTGCTCATGGACCATGGTGTGGTGGATGACACGCTTGTCGAAATCGCTCTTCTGCGACGTCGTGGGCAGCTCACCGTAGAGCAGCAGATAGCAGGTCTCGAGGAAATCGCCTTTTTCCGCGAGTTGCTCGATCGGATAACCGCGATATTCGAGTACGCCTTCGTCACCATCGATATAGGTGATCTTGGATTGGCAGCTGCCGGTGGACGTGAATCCCGGGTCGTAAGTAAACAAGCCGGCCTGCGCGTAAAGCTTGGCGATGTCGATGACATCCGGTCCGACCGTGCCACTCAGGACGGGGAACTCGTAACTCTTATTCTCGACCGTCAACGTTGCGGTTTTTGTGCTCGTTGCGTTCATCGTGAAGCCCCCCCGATGAGATCGTTGCGGATCGCCTGGTCTCTCGATGAGGAGACTAGTCGGCCGTTACAAAGCGCCGCGCAAAGGGGTATCGTATTGCTATGTGCACCGCAAGATCGCCAAAAATCGGATGGTGGGCGTTACGGTGAACTTTGATCGCCAAGCCGAGCCAAACACGTCTCTTTTCCGAGCGTAGCGAGGACGTCGAATATGCCGGGCGATGTCGTTCGACCGGTCAACGCGATTCGAAGCGGCTGCGCGATAGCGCCGAGTTTGAGATTGTTTTGTTCAGCAAAAGTCCGCATCGCGGCTTCGGTCGTTTCCGCGCTCCACGAAGTAACCGATTCAAGGACCGCGCGAAGCCTTCCGATCAGTGTGCGTATCTCCGGCGTCAGCAACGCGGCGGCTTTGGATTCCATCGTCAAAGGTCGATCTGCGAAGATAAATCGAGCGCCCTCGATCAATTCGATCAGGGTTTTGGCCCGCTCTTTGAGTCCCGGCATCGCGCGCAGGAGTTGCGCTCGTGTAACCTCGTTGAGTTTCGGCTTGATGTCCGTTCCGCGCGGAACGTAATCGAGCGCATTCTCGAACAAGGTCACCAGAGCACGATCGTCACAACTGCGAATATAATGGCCGTTGAGGTTTTCGAGTTTGGCAAAGTCGAAGCGTGCAGCGGAGCGTCCAATGGCAGACAGATCGAACGCGTCGATCATTTCCTGTGTGGAGAAGATCTCCTGATCGCCATGGCTCCAGCCGAGCCGAACCAGATAGTTGCGAAGTGCCACCGGTAAATATCCCATCGCGCGATAGGCATCGACTCCCAAGGCGCCGTGACGCTTGGAAAGCTTCGAGCCGTCGGGGCCATGGATAAGCGGAATGTGGGCCATCGTCGGGAGAGACCATCCAAGGGTATCGTATATCTGCTTCTGGCGGGCTGCATTGATGAGGTGGTCGTCGCCGCGAATGATGTGTGTCACGCCCATGTCGCGGTCGTCGACAACGACGGCGAGCATGTAGGTCGGCGTGCCATCGCCGCGCAGCAGCACGAGGTCATCGAGGTTCTCGTTCTGCCAAACAATGCGTCCCTGAACTTGATCCTCGATCACGGTTTCACCGGTCAGAGGCGCCTTGAGGCGAATGGTTGGCTTGACGCCTGGCGGTGCTTCGGACTCGTCGCGATCGCGCCAACGGCCGTCGTAAAGCTTGGCACGACCTTCGGCCCGCGCCTTCTCGCGCATCTCGGACAGCTCTTCCGGCGTTGCATAACATCGGTAAGCCTTGCCTTCGGCGAGCAACTGCTCAGCGATCTCGCGATGGCGCGCAACGCGGGAAAACTGGTACACGACTTCGTCGTCCCACTCGATACCCAGCCACTTCAGCCCGTCAAGGATCGCATCGATGGCCGCCGGCGTGGAACGCGCGCGATCGGTGTCCTCGATCCGGAGCAGCATCATGCCGCCGTGCTTGCGCGCATAGAGCCAATTGAACAGCGCAGTTCGCGCCCCCCCGATGTGAAGAAAGCCGGTCGGTGACGGGGCGAAACGGGTGACGACGGGTGCGGTCATTTTTGGTGGATCTGACACTTCGGAAGAGGGTATCGGGATTCGCATGAACGGCTAACTGGCCTGCTTCGCGGCGTCAATGTAGTGAAGGGATATTTTGTCCGTTTCTATCTCTACGCGGAACGCCGGGACGGCGCCGTTTCCCAGTTTGCCGGTATCTCAGCCCTTGGCGGCTGCGCGTGGATTTGGCACATAGGCCCGGAGTGAAAGGCACACAATGACCGACGAATCGACTGCGGAAGCGGGCCGGGATTTCATACGCGATATCGTGGCCGCTGACCTTGCGTCCGGAAAGCACAAGAGCATCGTCACCCGGTTTCCGCCGGAGCCGAATGGCTATTTGCATCTCGGGCACGCCAAATCGATCTGCCTGAATTTCGGCATTGCCGATGATTTCGGCGGACGTTGCCATCTCCGCTTCGACGACACCAATCCGACCAAGGAGGAGCAGGAATACATCGACGCGATCCAGCGCGACGTCCGCTGGTTGGGCTTCAATTGGGGAACACACCTCTATTATACCTCGGACTATTTCGAACAGCTCTACGCCTGGGCGCAGCACCTCATTCGCGCAGGAAAGGCCTATGTCGACGATCAGACACAGGAGGAGATCCGCCAGGCTCGCGGTACGCTGACCGAACCTGGCAGACACAGCCCGTTCCGCGACCGGCCGACTGATGAGAATCTTGACCTGTTCGCGCGGATGCGGGCCGGAGAATTTCCCAATGGCGCGCGGGTACTGCGTGCGAAAATCGACATGGCGTCCGGCAACATCAACCTGCGCGATCCCGTGCTCTACCGGATTCTACACGCCCATCATCCGCGCACGGGAAACACGTGGAACATCTACCCGAGCTACGATTTCGCCCATGGACAGTCCGACTCGATCGAACACATCACGCATTCCGTCTGCACGCTGGAGTTCGAAGATCATCGGCCACTCTATGACTGGTTTCTCGACAATCTTCCGGTGCCGTCGCGACCGCATCAGTACGAATTTGCACGGCTCAACGTCACGTATACGCTTTTGTCGAAGCGGGTGCTGACCGAACTGGTTCGCGGTGGTCACGTTGCGGGCTGGGACGATCCTCGCATGCCCACGCTTGCGGGCCTCCAGCGGCGCGGTGTGCCGGCTGAGGCGCTGCGAGAGTTCATCAAGAGGATTGGCGTTGCGAAAGCGAACAGTACCGTCGATGTCGGAATGTTCGATTTCGCCGTTCGAGAGGCTCTCAACAGGAACGCGCCGCGTCGCATGGCCGTGTTGCGTCCACTCAAGGTCGTGATCGAGAATTATCCGGAAGGCCAGAGTGAGGAGCTTGAGGCAGTGAACCATCCCGATGATCCCTCGCAGGGCACCCGATGGATGCGGTTCGGGCGCGAGATTTATATCGAGCAGGAAGATTTCATGGAAAATCCGCCGAAGAAGTTCTTCCGCTTGTCGCCGGGCAAGGAAGTGCGGCTGCGATATGCGTATTTCATCACATGCCGCGATGTGGTGAAGAACTCCGCGGGTGAAGTGCTCGAACTCCGCTGCACCTACGATCCGGCGACCAAAGGTGGCAATGCGCCTGACGGCCGAAAGGTGAAGGCCACAATGCATTGGGTGAACGCGGCGGACGCCGTGCCGGCCGAGATCAGACTTTACGGTCATCTGTTCGATACCGAGCAGCCCGACGCGGCGAACTTCGTATCCCAACTCAATCCGCAATCGCTTCAAACTCTGTCCGGCTGCATGGTTGAGCCCGCTCTCGCCCGAGAGGATGACGGAGGTTCAGTGCAGTTCGAACGGCAGGGCTATTTCTGCCGGGATAAGGATTCGTCTCCCGGCAGCCTTGTGTTCAACCGGACGGTCGGCCTGCGCGACACCTGGGCCAAGGTTGCGGCGACCGGCTCCTGATTTCGCCGGTATTCCGTATCCGTTCCACTGTTCGCCGTGCAGCCTCTTCCGCTAGCATCGCCGCGAGGGCGTGAAGGGGCAGCCGGATGGCGGAGCGGGGCAGGGCTCGCGATCGGAGGGGAGGGTACGCAGGAACGTGGCCGACGCGGCAAGCCGTCGCTGCTCCTTCACAAACGCCTTCGGGCACCTTACCGGCAATGGTGGCGCGGCTGCGAGCCTGGGCTGGCGCGGAAGCGGCAGCCGGCCAACTCTTGCCGTGGGTACCGGTGGCATTTGGCACAGGTATTGCGATCTATTTTTCGGCCGATCACGAGCCCGTTCTCTGGGTTGTCTCCGCGACCGCCGTAGCTCTGTTTGTGGTGGCGCTGCTCTTGCGCCGGCATCGGATGTTTGCCGCCGCTGTCATGGTCGCGGCGGTCGCCGCAGGATTTGCCGTCGCCACGATCAAGACGGCCCAGGTTTCCCACGTTGTCCTGACGCGGCCGATGTACACGCCCTTGCTCCAGGGCTTCGTCGAAACCAGCGAGGTGCGCGAGCGGACCGATAGATTTGTTCTGCGCGTCGTTCGGATGGATAATCGGCGGTCGCACATCAAGCTCGATCGCGTGCGGCTGTCGGTCAGGAAGGGTGCCGCGCCCGCCGTTGGGAGCTTCGTGGAGTTGAAAGCGCGATTGCAGCCGCCGCTTACGCCTGTACGGCCAGGAAGCTACGACTTCGCCCGCGATATGTATTTTCATGGCATTGGCGCGTCCGGCTTCGTCATGGGCACCATCAAGACCGTGAGCCCTCCGCATGGTGGTGGGCTCGCGTTGCGCTATGCCGCGCTGATGCAGGAGTTGCGCGATACCATCGACGCCCGCATCCGTCTTGTTCTCAGCGACGACTCGCGGGCCATTGCCACCGCGCTTCTGACCGGACGGCGCGACGCCATCACGACGCCGGTTAATGAGGCGATGTTCATTTCGGGATTGGGCCATGTGCTTTCGATTTCCGGCTAGCATATAGCCTAACGCGTCACGAATATTCAGGGCGCGTCATAATCCGCAGATATCAATGGCTTAGCGGGTATCAGCACGTGACTGTTCGTGTCGCGAAGGGCCACAATTGGTCATTCTAGGCGTCCCAGATGCTTCCCATATGCTTCCCCGCGGCCGATAAGGACTGCTTCCCATGATCGCTATTGCGAAAGGTCAAAGGTGGACTGACGCCTCCGTCCGGAAACTGACGGCGCCAGTCGGAGCGGCCGACTACATTCGCTGGGATCCCGAGCTTCCCTCATTCGGAGTGCGCCTACGGCGCGGGAAGGCCACCTACGTCGCGCAATACCGGATTGGCCGGAAGCAGCGCCGGGAGAGCCTCGGTGATGTCAGGAAGGTCAATCTGGCGGATGCCAGGCAGGCGGCGCGGACGCGATTTGCCCAGGTTGTGCTAAATATCGATCCAGGCGCGGCGCGGACCCGCCTGAAGGCTGAGCAGACCGCGGCTAGGGACACTTTCCTGCAGGCCGCCACGGACTACTTGGCAGCCCGAAAACCGAAAATGAGGCCGAACACCTACGTCGGGGCGGATCGGTACCTGATCAAGCATTGCGTCCCGCTGCATAAAAAGGGCGTGTCAGCGGTCACCTTTGAGGACATCGCCGACCTGATCCGGGACTTGGTGAAAGAACGTGGGGAGACGTCGGCCGCGCGAGCCCGCAGTACGCTGGGGGCGTTCTTCAAGTGGGCCATGCAGCAAGGTCGAGCGAAAGGCAATCCCACGATCGGCACCGCAAACCCGCTCGAAGGCAGGGAGCCGCGGGACAGGGTTTTGAACGACGACGAAATCAGGCTGATCTGGCATCATGCCGGAGAGGATGACTTCGGTCGGATTGTTCGGCTGCTCTTTTTGACCGGTTGCCGGCGCGACGAAATCGGGTGTCTCCGGTGGCCGGAAATCGATCTGGTTGCCGGCAAGATCACGCTGCCGAAGGAGCGGGTAAAAAATAAACGCGCTCACGTGCTGCGGTTGCCGACCACGGCGCTCGATATACTGACGGCAGTGCCGCGGAGGTTTGCTCGGGAGATGGTCTTCGGTGGCGGAGAGAACGGCTTCTGCGCGTGGAGCTACAGCACCATCCGCCTCAATAGTGCCATCACAACGACGATCGGGAAGCCTCTGCCGCCGTGGCGCTTGCATGACATTCGCAGGACTGTGCGAACGCGCCTCGGCAAGCTTGGCGTGCTCCCGCACATTGCTGAGCTGGTGCTAAACCACGTTGGTCACAAATCAGGGATCGGCGGCATTTACGATCGTCATTCCTATGAGGTCGAGATAGGTGAGGCGTTGCGGATTTGGGAGGCACATCTCATTGAGATTGTGGGCTCGGTCGATAACGTGGTTTCT
This sequence comes from Nitrobacter sp. MLSD-S21, assembly GCF_058809865.1. Lineage (NCBI taxonomy): Bacteria > Pseudomonadati > Pseudomonadota > Alphaproteobacteria > Hyphomicrobiales > Nitrobacteraceae > Nitrobacter > Nitrobacter sp. MLSD-S21. Next base: position 436,198 of record NZ_JBXASZ010000001.1, read on the forward strand.
TTGCGGCGTAGTGAGGTCTGACTATGCTTGCACCACCCATCGGTTTTATTCCCCTCAGAGTTGCCCTCGACATTATCCGGGCTAAGCTTCCGCCAAAGGTCGATGCCGAGCGCGAGATCGCGGAAGCTTGTCACGGCGGAAAGCTGAAAGCGGCCTATCGCACATGGGACGGCGGCGCCGATGATCTCGATCCAAAAATTTGGTGGCGTCAGCGTTGGCGAGAGTTTTTCGAGCACGGGACCGTAGATCTCGAGTTGCCACTGATTGACGAAAATGGGAGGCCCATGCCCGATGGGCGCACCGGCAAGTGGTTCACCGCGAAAGGGTGCACAAGGGAAATTTTTATCACCAGCGATAGTCTCGCTGCGTTCCTAGCTGAAATTCCACCGCTACCGCCAATCGACAGCCCGAAAGCAAAACGAGGTCCCAAGGCCGGCACGCTAAATCGTGTGGTGGCCGAGATGCAGCAAGATTTGATGGTCGGGAAAATTACGGTTGATGGCCTAAGGGCCGAGCCGGAGAAGGCGCTCGCAGCTCGCTATGGTGGCGTGTCTCGCGACACAGCGCGAAAGGCGCGGATCTGCGCGACCTCTGGAGCCGTGTCGAAACCTGCCCGCAAATAGTCGGCTAACGACAAATAGCGACACTCGGAAATCGCTGAATACTCCCTCAGCATCTTAGATGCTCAAGGAGAGTGTTTCGTGACTGACGACCTCGCGTTATCTGACCTCCGGATTTTGTCTTTTGATGAATGGTGCCGCCTCAACGGCTTTAGTCGTAGCACCGGCCAACGCTTGATGCGGGACGGCAAGGGACCAAAGTTCGTACGAATCTCAACCCGCCGCATCGGAGTTGCCCTCGGCGAAAATCGCCGCTGGCTCGCGGCGCGGTCTGAAGAGACGGCGGCTTGATCATGGGAGCCCGCAAACCCGAACTCGCTGAGCCGGTCGTGGTCAATCGGTTCTTTTCGAATCGCCGCAAAGACGTGATCACCACAACGCTTCAGTCCTATAAGGGATGCAACTTAATTGACCTTCGCAAGTTCGTCGCGAATCGCGAAGGGATCTCAGTCCCGACATCGAAAGGAATCACCGTCAAAGTTGCGCGCCTGCATGATCTTAAGAAAGCGATCGATGCAGCGGTGATTAAAGCAACCGAGCTCGGTCTCCTCGATGACAGCGAGGCCGAATAATGGATGCGGCAGCCGAATTTGGTCAGGCAGCCGCTGTCCTGCGTTGGTTCACTGACATGCAGTGGCTCGACAAACGCATCGCTATCGACTGCCTGCAAGCGCTTGCGGAGTCCGCTGGTGTTGTCGACGAACTCGGTCATGACGAGGTGCAGCGTCGAGTTGCTGATGCTTTCGCGCCGACGGAGATGATGGAATTCGACTGCGACGCGCTACTCGTCATGCAGTGGAAGTTGGCCGACCCGCGAGACCGCTGGCGGCGCCCCGGCGAGTTGCCGGAGAACCGCAAGACTTTGCCGGCGAAGTATCGGACGCCGCAATCGACCGTCGACGCGTTCAAATTCATTGTCCGCACCGGGAGCGCGGATGATCTCGCAGCATGGCTGCGCAGGCATCCAGATGATGCACCGGCGCTTGTCGGATTACTCGAGGCTGCCTGATGTTGGACTCCGTAAATCGCGCAATGGCGCTCCAGGTTTTTGAGGAGCTTGGATACAGGCGGGACGGCGCGCCTCGCGACGAAGAGCTGCCGGTGGATCCCTACGAGGATATCGGTCCTCAGGATGACATCCCGCCGGTCGATAACTTCGAGGCATACGGAGAGGCAACCGCCCGAAATTGCTAATGATCAACCGGCGGGGGCTACGGCCCGCTATGCCACAATCACGTCGGCAGCATGGAAGGGCACCGAGTCCGAGGAGCAGCGTTGGCTGGCTGGTGGCCGGGTTCCGAGCGGTGACCTGACCATCCTGTCAGGGAATGGTGGTAGCGGCAAAACCGAGATCATCAGCCAACTGCTGGTTTACGTCGCCGCGGAGCTTCAGGACTGGCTTGGCTGCTTGATTGAGAACGGCGGCGCGCTTGTTCTCTCATGCGAGGAGCCCGAGCATAACATCCGCGATCGTGTCGAGCGGATATGCCGGCACCGCGGCATTGATCCTTACAATCTGCCCAACCTGCACATGTTGTTTCCAGACCTTGAGAGCACTTGGCTGGTGCACGCCAACAAAGACGGCCGGTTGTCGCGGGCGCCACTGCTGGACTGGCTGGAGGCTTGGATCAGAAATAGTAAGCCGCGCCTGGTTGTAATCGACAACATTGCCGCGGTGTTCGATGGCGAGGCCATCGCGCGCCGCCAAGTTCGGGCCTTTCTCGCCATGCTGCGAAAGATTGCCCGCGAGCATGACGTCGCTATCGTGTTGCTTGATCACCCATCGGTGCGCGGCATGGCCGACGGCAGCGGGACCGCGAACTCGGTGGACTGGCGCAACAGCGTACGGTCGATGCTCCACCTCAGCGACCCGGACAAAGACGATCCGGATCAGCGCACGCTCACCGTCACCAAGAGCAACTATGGCCGCACCGGCGAGAAGGTGACGCTCCGTTGGAACGGGCTGACATTCACGACCACCTTGGCCGGCTCAGCGTCACCGTATCGGGCTGCGGTCGATCGTGACGTGGATGAACGGTTCCTGCGGCTTCTCGACAGATTTACTGCCGAAGGCCGTTTCGTTCGCTGCACCACCGGATCGGGATACGCGCCAGCCGCATTCGAGCGTCATGCGGAGGCGAACGGTGTGAAGTCGAGGGCATTTGCGGCTGCAATGGAGAGGCTGTTCGCAGCCGGCTCCATCGTTGTCGTGGACGGTAAGCGGTCGAAGCACATCGCGAGGGCTGATCGATGAGCATGCAGACGCCCCTACAAACGCACCCGCAAGACGACAGACGCCCCTACAAACGCCCTAACAATCGCCCATGCGGACGGTTGCAAGCGCCCCTACAAACGGGTGCACACGTCTCCCCCACACCCCCTAGCGCGTCTGCAACGCTTGACGCGGCCTTGGTGGCCGCTGGCGTTTCGCCCGCTTGGAAGGGAAGCGCAGAAGGACATCAGTGTCAGCGTGTGTGCGATAACTGCCGCGCGACCAATATCCTCGTGAGCATTATCCCGCCGGCCATGGGCGCGAGTAACGTGTTATTCGCGTTAGCTTCTGGCCCCCACGCGGCGCACCTATTGCTTCCCGGCGAACGCAGCCCGAGGTCATCGGACTGGAAAGACTGCGCTTTCGACGCGTCGCCTCATTTCCCATCGTCATCGGCACGGTGTGGCGGGTGTCGTTCGGCGGGCAAGAGCGCTCGCGATATGGCTGGATTTCTCCATTGGCTTGGGTTTTCCAGCAAAAACACCCGGGTAGGGGGTGGTGGCAGGAAAAAATCAGGCCTGTCCTCATATTCGATGTCTCCTTCCTGTTTCGCGCCGGCTTCAAAAAAATAGCGGCGGCCGTTTTTGAACATCCGAGGCTGATCGATGGCTGAAGTTCTGATCCGTAGCACCGAGGATTTGGTTGCGGCGTGGCGCGCGCGCATTCGCGAGCTTGGCATTACGCATCAGACGGTGGATGCAATCGCCGGCTGGGCTGACGGGTACTGTTCGAAATTGATGTGCGGCATGAAGAAGCCAGGCGGACTGTCGATTTCGTTGATGAATGCTGCGCTTGGTCTCGGGTTCGTTGCCGTTGTCGACGAGATACAGGCGGATCGCGTTCGCGGTCAGTGGGAAAAACGAAAGCGCCCGCTATTCGATCCGACGCACTCAGGGACGTTGCTCATGGATTGTGTTCGTGGCGAACATCCAAGCAGCGAAAGGATGGGCCATGAGCGAAATTTGTGTGATGTCGGTTCACCTACCGAAGGAACTCCGCCAAAAGCTGGAAGCTAAAGCGAAGGCGACGGATCGGTCGCTGGCCGCGGTTGTGCGAGTGCTGCTCAACCAGGCGCTGAAACAGCAGCACGATGAGGTAGCTGCATGAGCGAACCAATTCCGCAGCGCGCGCCGCCTATCGCCGAGAAGCTTGAGGCCGCAAGGTCCGTGCTTGCGGCGCTCGAAGGTGAGCTTGCCCAGCATGTCCTCGACGCCGCGGAGGGGTCTCCCGGATCGGCGAAACGCCTCGCTGAATTGCGGTCGCAACTCGCAACGAGCGAAAGTGCTGTCGCAGAGCTTGAGAAGGCTCTTGAGCTTGCCCGCCGGATTGATCGTCAGGCAGTCGCCGGCGCAGCGACCGAGATGCGCGCCGCACAGTTGATAGCCTTCAAGGCTGCTATGGCGACCCGCGACCACGCCATGTCTCGGACGTTGGAAGCGGCCGCGGCGATGGCAATTGCCTACGGCGAGTATTCGGAAGCGACTTTGACGGCATCGGCCGCGATTCCGACAGGCACGGTCATGCCTGCAATGAACATGGGACCGAACGGCCTATTCGGCGCTGCCTTCGGGCAGTGCGAGCGGCTGCTCTTGACGGAGCTTTTCCGATTGGCGCCACGACGCGCTGACGGTAGCGGCACGCTTTTGTTGCCTTTCGCAAAGCCATCGGCTGAAGCCTTCCGCAATCACCCGGAAAAAATACCGGCTGCGGTTGAGGAATTCATGCGGGCAAGCGATGCAATCGTTCGCGACATCGAGCGCCAGGTCGAGAAATTTGACCAAGCCGCTATGCGCGCAGCGCTGACTGAGCAGCCACAAGAGGCCCTCGCATGACCAGCGAGAATCTTACCGGTCTGACGATGACCGAATGCGCCAGCGCCTGCAACGCCGACCGTTGCGCCCTAACCGGACTCGCGAGGTGTTGTCATCCTTGCACGAGCGGATTGCCGATCGAGCGGCTGAGCGATCCGATCGTTATGGCCGGTTTTACTGACGCGTGCGCGGCCATCGGCGTTGCGAACACCTATCTCGGGAGGACACGATCGTGAGCGAACAGCAAGAGCAAGCTTCGATATCCGCTGACGAAGCGACTGCACGTCTCGCGACGCTGACCTCGGATGACGCATGGCGTGACCGCTTCCTGGAGTCTGGCGCTGCCGAGGTGAAGGAATTTCACGAGCTAAACCAAATCATCGTCAAGGGCGATCCCGTTGAAGCCGCAATGGCCGGCATCCTCGACAGCCCCGACGTTCCTTCGTCGCAGAGCAAGCTGCTGGCCGGCACGGTCGACATGCTGCGAGCGGCTGGGATCGCGGATCCCATTGTACGTGACTTCATCGAGGGTCAAGGCGTTACTGCTGCCGAGATGAAGCTCGTCGAAGGCTGGAAACAGCGGCAGATGGCAGACAGCTCCTTTGTCGAGCGGTACCTCTCCGGCGATGCCGAGGCACGGCGGCTCATGACCATCGCCAACAGCGTGATCGCCACCGGTATCAAGAAGGAAAAGCAATCATGATCTACGAAGTCCGATGCGTGAATCCTCGAACCAACGAAGAGCGTTCGATCACTGTCAAGGCCGATCCTCCTGCGGCTGGCGTTTGCATCCAGACATACGCACAGAAGCTTGCGAAGCCGATTCTGCCGGCCGGCTACCTACCGATCGGCAACGGCGTCCGTCCCTTGCCGCAATAGGACGTTCCGAACATGATCAATCTCGGCCTCAACCACGTCAGCAGCCTGGACAATCCAGCACCCACCGCACCGCGCAGCGGCTTCGAGCACCTCATGGAGCTCGTTGCTTTCTTTAACAACACTGATGCCGTCAAATCGCGCATCACCGAAATTTTCGACGCCGCCTCTGAAGCCCAGGAAGTGATCGCCTCGGCCGATAGTATCAAGGATGAAATCGCCCAACAGCGTCTCGCTCTGCAAGACGAGAGAACTGCTTTCGAAACGAGCATGGAAGCAGAGAAGAAGGCCTTCGAGCGGGCGTGCAAGTCGCGCCAGCACGATCTCAACCTCCGCGAGCGCGAAATCGAAAAGCTCCACAAGGCGGCGGAGGACGATCGCGTCAAGGCTGCGGAAATCACGGCGGACCTGGAACGACGTGTTGATGCCTTGAAAGCTGCCGCCGCTTCTTCAGCACTCTAGTTCGCACTTGTGTTTGAAGTTTCTTGAGCTCCAGCGCGCATGGCAAGCACCGCATCCGGTGTAGGACCGAACCGGTGGAGATTCGGTCCCATTTTTTGCTGGTTGGAAACGTAAATGAGAGATTCGGAGACAACCATTGTTGGCCTCAAGCGAGAGCTCAAGGCGACCCGCGCGAGGGCCCGCGAGTTAAGGGGACAGAATGAGGGCTGGCGCCGCGTCGCACAGACGTTGCGAAAGCTGGCAGGCTTGGACGAAGCTAGGTTCAAAAATCTGCTCTCGTCGGAATCTCTGCCTAGTGAATGAGTAGGCTGCGTTCGCCCAGAACGTTTCGGTTGAGCTTCCGTTACCAGCTTCGCCTCTGAGACATTGGCGAAAAACCGTCTTTCCAGCGACTGCACTGATTGCAGCCGAGCCCGTCAGGGCAATCGGAAAGACGCCAATGTTTCGCCGCCACTCAATTGTCGCGACTCTCATCCTCGCTCTGCAGCCGGCACTCGCCGCTGCTCAGCAGCAGACCTTGCCGCCGAACTCTGTCGTGGGGAGACTCGGGATAAGCGCCGGCCCGGCGCAGGCGATCCCGATCCCGCAGCTTCTCAAGAACGTGATCGGGCCGAATAGCATTCCGAACTCGGCGCTGGCTCAGATGCCGGCTGCCACGTTCAAGTGCAATCCGTCGGTTTCGACCGCGGATGCTCAGGACTGCACGATCCAGGGGCTGCCGTTCACGGCGAGCCCGGACACGAATAACGACCGCGTGCTGCTGTACAATGCGGGCACCGGCACGTTCTACACCACGTCCCCTGGCAACCTCGCGGCGGGCGGCACGGCAGGCGTTACCTCGCTCGGGTCGCTTACCGGTGTCATTGGCCTAGCCAACGGCCTGAAGGTCACTGGATCGGATATCGATCTCAATCTCGGCAACGGCCTTTCCACGTCCGGCGGGACTCTCGCTGCCTCCCTCGGCGCCGGTCTCACGTTCTCAGGTAGCAACATCGCTTGGACCTCATCGACCGCGCCTTACACGAGCGCGCGAACCGGCGGTGTCTCGCAAACTGTTCAGAGCCGCTTCGATAGCGGCATCCTCTATTCGGCTGACTTCGGAACGGCGTGCGACGGCTCGACCAACGATGGCGTGGCGATGGACAAGTTCCTCGCCGCTGTCGCCGTATCTCCGTCCAAGACGGGCATCGTGACGGGGACGTCGACGACTTCCGTATGCAACATGAACACGAGCCAGTTTCAGGTTCGCCCCGGCACCACGATCATGTGTAGCCGTGGCGTCACGCTCAAGTTCAACCGCGCTGGCTCGCTTGTCGTTCCTTACGGTCATGCCTCTGGCCGAACCTATCAGGGTGTATTCAAGGGCTGCACGGTCGACGGGTCGTCGGTGGTTGGGTCAATAGGCGTTTATCTTTTTGATACCTCCGATTGGGTCGTCGAAGACACGGCTATCGCGAACGTCGACACCGGACTTTATATCAGGGGCAATATCGCCGCATACTATAATCGAGTTACGAATGTTGTCGCGCGCGACATTAGGCTAGACGGGTACTATCTGGACCCGGTCGCCAACTCCAATACTTTAGTAGGCGACCGGGTCACGAGCCTTGGGCAATACGGTTTCTACTGCCGCGGCAACCAGAACACGTTCGTCGGAGTGCAAATCGAGACCGGGTTCTCCGAAGCCTTTACCACTGATGGAAATTGTATCGGCTCGACGATATCCGGGATTCGCATGGAAAACGGTGGGACCGGAATCCATCTCGTTTCCGGCGCAAATTACAACACCGTCGTCGGGGCCTATTGTCAGGCGTTGAGCGGCACGAGCTACATCAACAGCGGCACCGGCAACAGCAAGACCGGGGGCAACTGCTGAGTTGGGCAGGATGGCCGTTGCGCGGTGCGCAACGGCCGGCCCCGATATCGACCCGCGAGGTCGCCAATGTGCCGTCAACAGGGCTGAGCTCAAGCGAGCGCGCGAAACAATTATCTCGTGACGATCACTTCGGAGGCTGACGCTCCGGCGAGTTGATCCAGTTGTAAAGTTCTGTGGCTTGGTCGGCCTGGGCGATTTTCTTGAGCAGTGCATCTTGCTCTGGCCCCGGCGCCATCGTCGCTGCTTGCTCCCGCACCTCACCGGCCCAGGCGGTAAGGCGATCCACGAGAGTAAGTTGCTTCAAACCATGACGCTTGGCCATCGCCGCACCTCCACCGTTTGAACCGACGGAAATTCTAGTGCCGAACTTTTCCCGCGCGAGCTATTTCTTGGTTGAGCTGCCAATTCGGGGGTGTGGTGGATCGTCTCGCTGAGCGAGTTCGGGGTCCACCCGTCTATTCGCCAAGCGTAGCAGCGTTCCCTTGGGAAACCCGCCGGCGGGGGTGGTAAATCTCACCGGCGGGAGTCGATGGATCGAACGGAGGACGCCGTCCGTCCAAGGGTCAATGTTAGGAATGAGGGGACGTTCCTATCCGGGAATGCCAATCGCTTCATATCCTGCGTCCGTCAGGACGAGCTTATCGTCATCCACGGTGACCAACCCGAGCTCTGCAAGGGACCTCAAATCATCGCTCGAGGGCGCGATCAGCTTTAAGCGACCCGCTCGAATGTCTCGCAGCACCCAGCGAAGCCTAATCGCGATGTCAACCGGGAGATCGTAAAGAGATCTCGGCTCCGCCGGTGGGCTTTTGCCCTCATCGTCACTCATCGGATCCCCTTGCGCGTCCTCGGCAGCGCCTTATCCACCAGCGTCAAAATCATCTCGATGTGCTTTTGCGCTAAGTCCATGTCGGTGCTGTCCTGCGCGGCGCGAGCCAATGTCTTGATGTGCTGCAAGGCTTTGACGGAATCGATGGGAGGTTCATTATCGACCGGGGAGGGTAGTTCCCGCCTGCGCGCCTTTATTAGGCTCTTAATGTGGATCAAGGCTCTACGTTCGTTCATCTCGTCCCCTGTGCTGCCCCATCAACGCTTCGGAGCCCTACATCCCGCGGCTTCGGCTTCTTTCTCTGAGCAGAACCAGTGCCGGTCTGGCTTATCCATCGTCATCTTCGCGTACCAGCGATCACCGGTAAGGTGATAAATGCATTCGCCGTCGTGCACGCCGGCCTTGATGGTGCATGCCGGATCGGGAGCGTCCTGTGACGACATCCCTTCCAGCAAGAGCTTTTGAGCAGTCGCTGGCACTGAGATGGAGCCGAGAATGACGGTCTGTTCGCTCCGGGATCGCCAGTCCCATGGGGCGATAAACGCGCCCGACCAAAGTCCGGCGTGTATGTCACGGGACCATGATTCATCGGCGACATAGCGGTTGGAATAGCTAACGAATGCGAGTGCCCATCCGTTCTGGACGATCCATTGATTGATGTCCTGGCTACCGATGGAGCAAAAAGCGAGCGACCGATCATAGCGATCACGACCCTCGACTTCACAGGACCAAGGCCGATTCTTGGAGAAGGCCGAGAGAGCATCGCGCGCAGCGATGCCACATGCCCATTTCTCACCTTGGGCATCCAGACACAGCTGGTCCGATTCCGGGGCATCGATACCCTGAAGCCGGATCTTTTTCCCTCCAATATCAACGGTATCACCGTCGACAATGCGCGGCTCGCCGACGATGGTCTCAGCGTGAGCTGATATGCCAGATAGACAGAGAAATCCCGCCAAACTAGTGGCAGCGACCGTGTGTGACAGGGTGAACATAGGTACCGCCTGGGTGGGTGTTTAGGAGATCTAGGTCCGGGCTCAACTGTCCGCTTTTTTCTTTTTCGGTGGCGAGTGCGGCTCGGCAGCCTCACGAGCGAGGCGCTCTTCTCGTAGACGCTCCCGGTTTTTCGCGAATGCCTCCGCGGCATTCTCGTGCTCGGCCATTGCCACTCTTGCGTCGGCCTTCCGTAGCACTTTGCGGGCTGCACGCTCCTCTTTCGAAGGGAGCTTGCGTCGTTCAAACTCCTCGGGCTTCTTCATTTCATTTGCCCTTTTTTAGACCAAGCTCGACAAAGCGGCGGCGGGCTTTGGAGCATCCGCTTGAACTGAATTGGCTGATAAAAATCGGTGATTGGTAAGTCCCCACTCTGTAGTGGAAGGCCGAGGAGGTTCTGGCATAACGGCCCCTGTACTACCGGCGGCCTATCTTGCATTTCCTCACAGCTTAAGGCTGTACTCGCATTTCAATGTTTTGGGGATGACTAAAGTGGCAATTGGTACTGTGAAGTGGTTCAACGATCAAAAGGGCTATGGCTTTATTCAGCCCGAGGACGGCGGCAAGGACGTGTTCGTCCATATCTCGGCCGTGGAGAAGGCTGGCTTCAACGGCCTGGCAGAGGGCGCCAAGGTGTCTTACGAGATCATTTCGGACCGGGGCAAGGAGAGCGCAGGCAACCTGCGGATAGGTTAGTGAGCTGAGCCGGATGTACGCTCGCTCGCGATGTGGATGGCCCGGGCATTGCTTCGGGCCATTTGCTTTTTCGCCGGGAGCGCCAACTTGCAAACTCAGCCCCGCTTCTGCGGGGTTTTCTATTCCGGGTCCCGCGGATGCAGCGCCTTCTCCACGATCGTCAGGATCATCTCTAAGTCGTGCCGCATGACGACAGGGTCTGCGCTCTCTAGAGCAGCGCAAACCAGTGCTTGGATTTCGGCCAATGCCTTCCAAGGGTCTATAGTCGGCTGGTTGTCATTCATCAAATCCACCTGTGCCGTAGCGGTCAGTTCGCTCTGGCACTACCAAAAGCTTAAAAAATGCGAACGAGACCAGGCCGATGACGAACCCGAGAACTTGACGCTCACCAAAGTACTCGCCAATCAGCGCACCAACGAAACCGCAAATAACTATACCGAAGAGCCAAATGAAGAACGTTTTCATAAATTCACTTCGCTCCCCAATCACACGACCTCCAACGTCAACGCTTCGGCGGCCTGCATCCCGCGGCCCCGCTTTGCCCAGCCCAATCAGACTCGGTCGTGTTCTTTTACGAAAACGACCTGAGCGTTTCGTGCTTGCCAAGAGGTAGGCGCGATATTTAACCCATTATCTCGGCGCCTGAAGGCCTGGGGATGACAGCCACTTGTCCATGTGGGACGCTGTTTCAGCCTGTCGGGCCTCTCGGATTAGCCGCTCTCGCTCAACGCCGGGCTGAGTACCGCGCGCCTCTTTTCGTAGACGCTGAGCTTCGTCGTTGAGACGTTGATAGAGCGATTTTGGATTCGGACGAAAGCGAGATCGAGTCTGCATGGCGTGGCTCCTTTGTTGGCAGAAGGCGGAATCGCAACGCTTTCAGTCACCGATAAATGCAGAGGTCCGGGCAGCGAAGCGATGGCGAGCGCTGATAACGGTTCAAGCACCGTCATATGCGGCGTTGTGACGAGAACTCGAATCAGGGGAGGAGTTGACGCGTTAGCTGCACGGATTGGATGCTTCGGTCGTCCACCGAGCGTTGCACTTGGTGCAGTGCCATTCGTTAGCGACGATATGAGGCGAATACCGCGAGTTCACGGGTGCTGTTACAGCATTCCCACAAGCGCAGGTATCAGTCCCTTCGGGGCGTGATCTTCGGAGGGGTATTTCACGAGCGACGCGATTTGCCCATCTGCGTTCCGAACTTCTCTGAAGATGAATCGGATAGACCATGGCGTACATAGCTTGCTCCCTTCGTGGGCGGGAGCACAGGAGCGTCTCTCTGTCGCCAGTGCCGGTTGGTTAGCGTGCTGGCAATAATAACTATATGGGCAGTCCCACCGGTCATAACTAGAGCCGCACAACAATACTTAGAAAGAAAAGAAGTGGTTGAGTTTGACGGGCAGAGATTCCGTCGCGGAAGGCTGCACCAATATTCTTAGGGGCGATGTAAATAATCCTGATTTGGAAGAGCAACCTTATGCCAGTTGGGGTTTGGCTGTTGGGGGTGTTGCCCATGACACCCCGCCTGTGGCGGTCTCGGCACTTGCAGGCTGCCGGGGCCGTCGCTTGGTCAGGTAGCGCATCTCCTTCTAAACCGGCTTATGTGGTTCGGACTCTCCGGACGCCTTACTCATTTCGTTTTACCCTTCAGCCCGATCTCCACAAGGCGGCGGATGGCTTCGGAGCGACCGGCACTCATCGTCAGAATTGGCGGGCAGGGGCTAGACGCGCGGCGTTGGCTTGCGCATCCGCTTGAGCCCGTCAAAGCTTCCTTCTATTCCGTTCGGGGCTAGTGCGGTAACGGCCTTTGTCACACCGTTTTGACCATCCAGGAACAGCTTGACGGCTGGGACGTAGCGGCCACCCCACACAGGCGACATTCTCGGCATCCCTTGCCGCTCGTGCAAGACGGCCAGCCCTTTGAACTCGCCCTTTCGTGCCCAACCAAGCACGGCTTCGCCGATCTCCTCGTCGGTCGCGTAGAGGGGCAGATCGTTCAACGTGAGGTTCTTTCTGCGGGCCATGATGCTCTCCGGGACCGCTGCAAATCGCGTCGCTAGTGCGACGCTGCTAATTTCCCTGACGTGTCGTAGATGAAATACCAAATTAGAGCCTGGAAAATAAAAATGCAGAGTAGATTGATCACTACGTCAATACCATGGGCTATGGAATTGTTTCGCCACAGCAGCTCTAAAATACGAACGCGCCATGGTAGGAGAAATGACGTTAAGTGCATGAAGAAAAGAGCGCAGCCGACCCAATAGAGAACTTCGATACCGGTCGCGGCTGTTTTATTGGCAGCATATTTTAAAGCGCCCAACAGGACGATGTTCTTCAAAATATCGAGCGCTGTTTTGCTGAATTCGCGCTTATCGTTTGCTGTCGCGAAGTCCGCGGCATCAAGCCTCCGAATCAATCGGTTCATCAGATTTTCCATCGTCGACTAGTAACCCAGCAACGCCAATACTGCCGATGGCAGCCCACGCGAAAGGTCTCCCCGCTGGGGAAAGCGTGGATTGTTTTTTTACCAAATCAGTGGGACTGTGAGGGCGGAGCGTGAGAACTCCCGCCAGCAGCCTAGCCGGGCTGCGCTGGCCCTAGAGCGGTGGCAGGGCGATCCTTGCCGGGATCAGACTTGCCAACGAGAACGAACGTGCCGATTGCCGTCGGCGCGACCGGCGTCACTATGCCGGGAGCGCGGCGGTTATACAAGACCCGCAAGGGAAAGGCCGTCGCGCATGGTCTCTAGCCATGTTCTCACCCTCCCGGCGCCAGCGACGCCCGCTGGCACCCGGCCGTGAGAAGCCGGTAATCTAGAGAAGCACCATGACAAACACGACCGATCGCCCAGCGACGTCCGCTGACGACCTCTACTATCCAATGGACGTTACACCCGAACAGTTCTTCCAGGCTTGGAGCCGCAGTGAGCGGGAGGCCTTGATCGAGCTGCTAATCGGCACTCTCGACACCACCGACGACTGCGACGAGGACCGCGCCGTCGACGACGGACCCTGCGACGAGGATCCGGACGCCGAGCCGCCGCTCGGCTGGACCGATAGGGAATCGCGATGGGGAAAGCCCGTCTTCACGGAAGGTGAGGACGAGCCGATTCTCGCCGCGGTGCCAGCAATCGATCAAGCGGAATGGGCCTCCGGCAACCAAGATGATCGCGAAGGTGATGGATGCGCCGATGACCGTGAGGACGTGTGCGAGGACGAAGGTGCGGAGCATGATGGCCGCGAGCCGAGTTTCGGCTGGTCTGACGTGGAGACTGCCCGCGGTCGCCATCCGAACCAGATGGGGGGTGATCAATGAGCAACGTGGTCACATTCCCAGGGAGCTCTACCGGCCGCGCACCGGCCAGCGAAAGCCCCAACAAGCCCTCGCAGGAAATGGCCTGGCGGAGCCGCGAACATGTTCAAAGCAGCATCAAGGAACACCGCGCGGCGTGGGATCGCTATGCGCAGGCGGTTGCCTGGGTGGCAGCAGTGGAATCGGGAAATCTGCCGGTAGGTCAGATCGAGGCCGCCAAACAGGACCTCGCGGAACTTCATGCTGAAATGGATTATTGCGCTCGAATGTTGCTCGTCTGCATGCCAACCGACGTGAAGGCGCTGATCGAGCTGCTTCTTTACCTGGAGCGAAATTTCACAATCCTACCGCAAGAGATCAGGCACGCTGGGGTGAGCTCGAACTCGCTCGCGTTCGACCTCTTACGCACTGTGCGGCTGAGCCTCCGAGAGGTGTTGAAGGCCAACAAAAGCTCATTGTAACGAGCGGCGGTGAGAAGCAAAGGAAGCCGCGATCGGCAGAGACTGGCGACACGCCGCTGGCCGCTCAGTCGGTGAGGCGAGGGCGCCGGGCTACGGCCCGGCGGCTACTTCGATTCACAAGTTAGCTTGCGCGTGTCTTGGCCGGCGGGTGCGCACCAGACCACTTCGCCGGTCCAATTGTTTAAGCGAAGGGCGGCGGGGCGGCCAGCACCGATCGCCTGCACGCTCCAATGCGAGGCGAGCATGATCGATGCGCCAATGATCAGCGCGGCGGAAACTATTGCAGCTGAGATATTCATCTATCTGACCGCGGTGTGTCGGGAGATACAACCACGCTGCAGCGATCGATGTCCATGCACACCGTGGCGGGGGCGCCAGTGCTTCCCACTTGCTTCCCAAGCAGCAAAACATGGGAAGCGTTTGCTATCCATCGCTTTGTAAACACAAGCCATTCTTAGTAGTTGACACATTTCCGGCTATCATATGGCCGTCGTCGCTGGCGTGGTCTTCTTCGCGGTGCGTGCGCTGTTGGCCCTGGTTCCAGCGTTGACGGCGACGTTTCCGATTAAGAAGTGGTCGGCGGCAGCGGCGCTCGTGGCAGCCGCTTTTTATCTTCTGCTGTCGGGCGCTGAGGTCGCGACCCAACGCTCGTTCTTTATGACAGCGGTGGTGCTGATTGCGATCATGGTGGACAGGCGCGCTATTACGTTTCGAACACTCGCGGTCGCGACGATGATCGTGCTTGCGATTGCGCCGGAGTCATTGATCCACCCGAGCTTTCAAATGTCGTTCGCGGCGACGCTCGGGTTGGTGGCGCTAGTTCAGGTCGGGATGCCGAAGATGCTTGCAACCCCCGATCACTCGCCGACGGCGAGGGCCGCTCTGTGGGGTGGACGCGAAATCGCCATGCTGGCGCTGGCGTCACTCGTGGCCGGACTCGCGACCACGCCGTATGTCGCGTTCCATTTCCATCGGGTGACGCCATACGGCATGGTTGCGAACCTGCTGGCGATGCCGGTGATCTCGGCGCTGGTGATGCCGGCCGGGCTTCTCGGACTTGCGGCCATGCCGTTTGGCTTCGACGGCGTGTTCTGGCGGCTGATGGACTTTGGCATCGAATGGATGGTCGCTGTGGCTCAATGGGTAGCGGCGCTTCCGGGCGCCATCGGTCATACGGCTGCTTTTGGAACGGGGCCGCTGCTCGCGGCGACCGCGGGCATCATTCTGCTCGGACTGTTGAGAACACCGCTGCGCTGGAGCGGCGCGGTTGTGGTCGCGCTGGCGATCGTGTGGTCATTTGCGGTGACGCCGCCGGATATCCTGATCTCCGCGGAAGGTCGCAATGTCGCCGTGAGGGGCGGGGACGGCCGGCTGCGCCTCATCAGTACGAGTAAGGACTCTTTCACGGTCAGGGAATGGCTTGCCGCCGACGGGGATGGGCGTGGGTCTGCCGACCCTACGCTGGCGGAAGGCGTCTCATGCGACGATGAGGGCTGCGTGGTCAAGGTGAGTGGAGGTGGACTTGTCGCGCTTACGCGGCGTCCGGAGGCGATGCAGGATGATTGTACGCGGGCGGAGCTCATGGTGACGCCGTGGCAGGCTCCGGAGGGGTGCCCAGCGCAGGTGATCGATCAAAACAGGCTGCGGCGTGAAGGCGCTCTTGCCTTGTGGCGAACCCCAAGTGCTTCAAGATCTGGTGCTTCAAGATCCGGCTTTGCTGTTGATGCCGTACGTCCTGTCGGCGTCGATCGTCCCTGGTCATCCGCTGCCGTCGATGAACAGTCGGCACAGCTGCAATCAAAACCGGAACCCCCGGCCGACGCCACGCCGGTGCCCGAGGATCTCCAGCCGGACGATTGAACGGCTTGTCCACGGTTGGAGCCTTTCGCTCCTGATGAAATCAGTACTTGCGGTAAATGCCGATCAGTCTGCCCTGGATCTGGACCCGATTGGGCGGAAGTATGCGAACTTCGTAAGCCGTGTTCGCCGGCTCCAGCGCGATCGAAGCACCGCGACGGCGGAAGCGTTTCAACGTCGCTTCTTCTTCGTCGATCAGGGCAACGACGATGTCGCCGGTATCAGCGGTCTGGTTCCGCTGGATCAACGCAAGATCGCCATCGAGAATTCCGGCATCGACCATAGAATCGCCGCGTACCTCAAGCGCGTAGTGTTCGCCGGTACCAAGCATGTCGGGCGGCACGCTGACGGTGTGGCTGCAGGTCTGCAACGCTTCGATCGGCGTGCCGGCTGCAATCCGTCCCATCACCGGTACGGCGACCGGACGTTCCACATCGTCGACGACAGCGCCGCCGCTGCGGCGGACTTTGCCCAGATTGCCTTCGATGACGCTCGGTGTGAAACCGCGACGGCCGCCGCCGCCGCTGGCGGCGAGTTCGGGCAGTTTGATGACTTCGATGGCGCGGGCGCGGTTGGGCAGACGGCGGATGAATCCTCGTTCTTCCAGCGCGGTAATCAGGCGATGGATGCCGGACTTCGAGCGCAGGTCGAGCGCGTCCTTCATTTCATCGAACGAGGGCGGCACGCCGGATTCTTTCAGCCGTTCGTTGATAAAACGCAGGAGTTCATACTGTTTGCGCGTGAGCATCCCGACCCAGTCCCTGGTTGATGGGTTCTTGCCAACTAGGGGACATCGGGCCTGCAGCCCTTATAACCCCGCGGCACGAACCTCGAAACAAATCATGAACATACACTATATGTTCGATATGTGTTCCGCAACCCTTTAATTTAAGGTCAACAAAGCGACGTTTTATGACAGCGAAAGCTTAATGATGGCGCAGGGCTCGCCTTTGCTTGCGGCCGGCGCAAATGGCGTGCGGATTACGAGAGCCTCTGCCGCAGCGAGTTTTCCCATCAGCGAGCTGTCCTGATGCCCGATCGGCGTCGCGACCGGCAAGCCGTCCGTCGAGGGTGTGAGTCGGGCGCGCAGATAATCCTGCCTGGCTTGATTGGCGCTAACATCGCTGCCGAGCAGCGCCGGTTCAATGCAGTGGTGCACATCTTCACGCCCCGATAGCGCGCGAATCAGCGGCACCATGAACAGAAACGCGCAGATGTAGGACGAGACGGGATTGCCGGGGAGGCCGATCACCCGCATCGGGCCTAGACGTCCGTGCATCATCGGCTTGCCCGGCCGCAGTGCGATCCGCCAGAACGCAATCTCCACGCCTTCCGCCTCCAGCGCACGCTTGACGAAGTCATGGTCGCCGACCGACGCGCCGCCGGTCGTAACCAGAATGTCGGCGCCGCTCTCGCGGGCGCGGCGGATCGCGGCGGTTGTGGCGTCCATTGTGTCGGCGGCGATACCGAGGTCGATCGCCTCGGCGCCTTCGCCTCGGGCGAGTGCGCGAAGCGCGTAGCCGTTGGACAAGATGATCTGGCCCGGACCGGGCGTCGCGCCCGGCAAGACCAGTTCGTCGCCCGTGGCGAGCATCGCTATTGTGGGACGGCGATGCACCGGCAGGTCCGGATAGTTCATGCCGGCAGCAAGGGAAAGATGGCGGTCGGTGAGATGGCTGCTGGCCCGGATCAGGACGTCGCCCTCACGAAAATCCACGCCGGCAGGACGAATGTTCTTTCCGGGAGCAGTGGCTTCCTTGACGATGACGTGGTTGCCGTCGCGTTCGGTGTCTTCCTGGATCACGACTGTATCGGCGCTGTCCGGCACTACGCCGCCGGTGAAAATCCGTAAGGCCTCGCCGGTTTGCAGCGCGCGCTCGAGCGGCCGTCCCGCAGCGATCTCACCGATCACCTGTAGCCGCGCTGGAATTGTCGCGATGTCCGCTGCGCGCACCGCATAGCCGTCCATCGCCGACATTGCGACCGGCGGCTGAGTCCGGCGCGAGGGGAGATCGCGCGCCAACACCCGGCGATGCGCGGATTCGAGAGCCACGGGTTCCTCCGGGAGCGGTTCGACTCCGGCAAGAACAGCCGCAAGGGCGTCGGCGACCGTCATCAGGGGCATGACCATTCTCCTAGAGCATTTTCCGGCCGTGCGATCAGCCGTAAGAAAATCCCCTCAATCAATAGCTTGCGCGTATTCTGATCGCAAAACCGGTATCCATTTTTGCGGAATACGCGCTAGGCGCGATGCGCCTGGCGGGCGCGTCAAACATCTACCGAACTCGCGGCTCGCATACAACGGTACTAAGAGCCAAAATGCCGCTTAACGAAGCGTTCGCGTGACGGCTATGGTTCTGAGGCGGTATCCGTCACAAGATAGTGGCCGGACTTGCCGCCCTTTTTCTCGACGAGGTGAATGCCCTCGATCCGGACGCCGCGTTCCACGGCCTTGATCATGTCGTAGATCGTCAGGCAGGCGACGGATACCGCCGTGAGGGCTTCCATCTCTACTCCGGTCGGGCCGGAGACTTTGACGCTTGCGCGGACGCGGCAGCCCGGAATTCTCCTGTCGGCCTCGATGTCGAGCGTGACTTTCGACAGCGCCAGTGGATGGCAGAGTGGGATCAAATCCGAAGTGCGCTTGGCGGCCATGATGCCCGCAATGCGCGCGGTGCCGAGCACGTCGCCCTTCTTGGCGTTGCCGCTTTCAATCAAGTCGAGCGTCGCCTTGGTCATGACGACCTGGCCCTCGGCGACAGCGACGCGCTCGGTTGCGGGCTTTGCCGAGACATCGACCATCCGCGCCTCGCCTTTGACGTCGATGTGGGTGAGGGCGAGTTTGTGTTTCCCGGCGGTCTTGTTTTTCTTGTCTGCCATGTCAATCAAATCCTGAGCTGGTTCTTCCCTCTCTCACGAGGGGAGAGGCTATTTTTTCAAGACCAGATTTTAACGTATAGTTTCAGCACTTTGTGAAGATTTTAAAATCTGGAAACGGGATAAAGCTACATATCGATAGCAAAACGGCTGATTGCTTTTTCAAGTTTCGACTTGCCTCTTTTGTAGAATTTAGATGTCGTTCTGGAAAGCAAAGAAAAGAATCTGAGGACAGGTTGTTCGAATCTGCTGATGCGCTCTTTGTGAACCCATCTATTGTCATGGCGACACGTGTCGTTGCCACGAGCTCCAGCAGGCCCTTCTGATCGGTTGCCGCCAATGCTGTCATGTCCCTGTTGAGCAAGGCGTTGAACGGTTGCTTCCGCGGCATCGTCATTTCACGACGGCAGTGGATCGTTTCGTGCGAACACCGATGAGATGCCGCTAGACCACACATTCGCTAGAAGGCCAAAATCTAATTGCCGTTGGCCGACCGTAGGATACGTCGAGCAGGGCAGGGTTGCTGATAAGGTTTGATGTTCGGCTGTTTTCATCGGCCGGACAAACGAAAACCCGTACGAGCCGCAGCATTGATTGAGAGAGGTATGGACGGCTGGTGGTTCTGAGGATTAATGTTGTTCCGGATACTGAAGGTTCTAATTTTAGACGCTTGTTACAAAAATGCGCTGATGCCCCGTTAATGTCAGTGGGTGTGGTCCGTGCTGAATGTGAGCAATATTGCGCTTCGCAATGCGGTTCGTGACAGCCGCATGATCTTAATTTCCGGCGGCACCTTCCGCATGGGATCTGACAAGCATTATCCGAAAGAGACGGCGGTGCACCGGGTTACCGTCGGCACTTTTTGGATGGACCGTGCTCCTGTCATCAATCGGCACTTCAGAGAGTTTGTGAGGGCGACCGGTCACAAAGTGGCGGTTGGGAGGTGGCTGCTGATTATCGTTCAGTTAGCAAGATGGTGAGTGTGGAAGTAGCGCGTCAATAGATTGGCCGGCCGTATTGCTGGCTGGTTGAAAAGTTCATCCAAAGGTACTCAAGAGAGGACAAGATGAGCAAGGACCATCAGAACACGTCGAAGATTGGCACCCTGGATCGTCGCAAGCTCTTGCTCGCCAGCACGTCGCTCGCAGCGGCGGCGCTCGGCGCTGCTGCGTCCACGCGCGTCGCTCAGGCGCAGGCGCAGCGGCATCCCCCGGCGCCGGCGGCCGGCCGCAAGCCGAACATCCTCGTGATCTTCGGCGACGACATCGGCGTTCCACAGATCAGCGCCTATACCATGGGCATGATGGGCTATCGCACACCGAACATCGACCGCATCGCGAACGAAGGCGCGATCTTTACCGATGCTTACGGACAGCAAAGCTGCACCGCGGGGCGAGCCTCGTTCATTCTCGGACAGGAGCCGTTCCGCACCGGCCTTTTGACTATCGGCATGCCGGGCGACCCGCACGGCATTCAGGACTGGATGCCGACCATCGCCGACGTCATGAAGACGCAGGGTTATGCGACCGGCCAATTCGGCAAGAACCATCTCGGTGACCGTGACGAGCACTTGCCGACCAAGCACGGCTTCGACGAGTTCTTCGGAAACCTCTACCACCTCAACGCCGAAGAGGAGCCGGAGGGCTACTTCTATCCGAAGGACGCTGAATTCCGGAAAAAGTACGGTCCCCGTGGCGTTATCAAATCTTCGGCGGACGGCAAGATCGAGGACACTGGTCCGCTGAACGTCGCGCGCATGCCGACGGTGGACGAGGAGTTCCTGGGCGCTGCCAAGGATTCATCGGCCGTCAGGCGCGCGCCAACCGGCCGTTCTTCGTGTGGTTCAATTCAACGCGCATGCACGTCTTCACCCATCTTAAAAAGGAGTCCCTGGGCAAGACCGGCAAAGGCATTCATGCCGACGGCATGGTCGAGCATGACGGGATGGTGGGAGAACTGCTCAAGCAACTCGACGACCTCGGCATCGCCGACAACACCATCGTGCTCTACACGACGGACAACGGCGCCGAAATTGCGCTGTGGCCGGATGGCGCGATGACGCCGTTCAAGAGCGAGAAAGGCACAACATGGGAAGGCGGCATGCGCATTCCGATGATGGTTCGCTGGCCTGGCGTTGTGAAGCCCGGCACGCAAATCAACGAGCCCATTTCGCTGATCGACTGGATGCCGACGCTCGCTGCAGCGGCGGGTATTCCCGATCTCAAGGAGCGGATGAAGACCGGATTCCACGCCGGCAACAAGACCTTCAAGGTTCATCTCGACGGCTACAACTTCCTGCCGTTCCTCAAGGGAGAAACGAAGGAGCCGCCGCGCGACACGATCTACTACTTCGACCAAGGCGGCAACCTGAATGCGATCCGTTGGAATGATTGGAAGCTGAGCTTCGCGACAGCGAAAGGTAACATCGCAACAGGCGTTCGCGAGACATCAGCATGGGCGTTAATCACCAACCTGCGAATGGATCCCTACGAGAGAGGGCTTGAAGAAGGAGGTGGCGCCATCGAATTCCTTGCGCGCAACATCTGGCTGCTCGTACCTGTTCAGGCGAAGGTCAAGGAGTTCTTCAGCGACTTCGATCAGTACCCGTACCAAACAGGCAACTCACTCAATGCGGGCGGCATCAACTATACGTTGCTGCGCCAGCAAGATGCGATGAAGCGGCTCAAAGATCTGGAAAGTATTAAGACACGCTGAGAGCCGAAATACCACATGCTGGCCGGGCAATGATGCCGGCCAGCATGTACGTTATTTGTCGAAGGGAACAAACCGATGGCTGATGCGAGCGTAGCGAGCCCTCCCACCGGTGCGGCGCCCGTAAAAGTGAGCTCATCCGCTGCCCGTGACGCCATCCTCGACCTGAAGGTGCGTATCGGCAAATCCGTCCTCGGCCAGGATCATCTGATCGAAAGCATGTTGATCGGGTTACTCGGCAACGGCAATCTTTTGATCGAAAGTCTGCCCGGCCTCGCGAAGACGCGCGCGGTGAAGTCCCTGGCCAAAAATCTCGCTGCTGATCTGTCGCGTGTGCAGTTCACGCCGGACCTGCTCCCGTCCGATGTCACCGGTGCGGAGATTTACGCGCAGACCGACAAGGGCGGGCAGTTCCAGTTTCAGAAGGGGCTGATCTTCGCCAACCTCGTGCTGGCAGACGAGATCAACCGAGCGCCTGCCAAGGTGCAGTCGGCGCTTCTCGAAGCGATGGAGGAGCGGCAGGTCACCGTCGCCGGCAAGACCTACAAGATGCCCGAGCTGTTCATGGTACTCGCGACCGAGAACCCGATTGAGCAGGAAGGCACCTATCCGCTGCCGGAGGCGCAGCTCGACCGGTTCTTGATGCACGTCGTCATCACCTATCCAGACGAGGACGTCGAGGGCGCGATCATCAAGCTCAACCGCGAGGAAGTCGCGCAAGCGTCAAAGGAAAAAGCAGCGGAGCCTGCCGCGGTGCCGCAGCAGGCAATCTTCGACGCGCGGCGCGAGATCGACGGTGTTTTCGTGTCGGATGCTGCGCAGCGCTACATGGTCGACATCATCTTCGCCACGCGGTTTCCGGCGCGCTACAAGGAGCCGCTCAGCAAATGGATTCAGGTCGGCGCGAGTCCGCGGGGCAGCCTTGCGCTCGACCGCTGCGCGCGGGTGCGCGCGCGGCTCGACGGCCAATCGTTTGTGACGCCCGATCATATCCGAGCGGTGATGCACGACTGCCTGCGGCACCGGCTGATCCTCACCTACGAGGCTTTATCCGAAGGCGTCACCGCCGATCAGGCCATCGACAAAATCGCGTCGCTGGTGGCGCCGGTGTGAGGAGCATGCGATGCCGGCAGCGAGCGCAGCGGCGGTTCCCGGCGTCTATGTCGATCTCGGCGAGTTGATCGCGCTGGAGCAACGAGGCCACCGGGTCTCGTTTCTTCCTCGTCAACCTGTCCACAGCCTGTTGTCGGGCCGATACGCATCGCGGATGCGTGGGCGAGGGCTCAACTTCGAGGAAATCAGAGACTATCGTCCCGGCGACGACGTGCGCTCGATCGACTGGAAGGTGACGGCGCGTTTACAGCAGCCCCACGTTCGCGTGTTCAACGAAGAGCGCGACCGCCAAGGCTTGCTCGTGGTCGACCAGCGGCTATCAATGTTCTTCGGTAGCCGCTTCGCCATGAAGTCAGTGACGGCCGCACAGGCTGCGGCGTTGGCCGCTTGGCGAATTCTCGCGGCGGGTGACCGCATTGGCGGCATCATTTTCAATGACTCGGAACTTGCCGAGGTGCGGCCGCAACGAAGCCGCCGGAACGTGCTCGAACTGCTGGGGCATATCGTTGGGCAGAACCAGGCGCTCGGCGTTGGGCGCGGCCTTTCGGGCGCACCGGCAATGATCAATCGTGCGCTCGACCGAGCGCGGCGGCTCGCGGTGCATGACTCGACCGTCATTGTCATCAGTGACTTCGATGGCGCCGACGACACGACCAAGCGTTTGGTCGGCGGCATGGCGCAGCACAACAGCGTGGTGGCGTTGCTGGTCCACGACCCGCTGCAAAGCGATCTGCCCTCATCGGCACGCATGACGGTCACCGACGGTGAATTGCAAATCATGCTGGAGGTCGGCCGTGACAGTGTTCGCAAAGGCATTCAGGAGGCGACTGACGCGCGGCTGCGTAACGTGTTCGCGTGGACGCGCGAGATCGGTGTGCCGGTGTTGCCTCTGAGCGCTGCAGAGAAAACCGCCCCTCAACTGCGCCGCCTGATGGGCCGTTTGCCGGGCGGCGGCGGCGGGGGAGGCGGAAATCCACCATCTCCGGAGGCGAGCCTTGGCTAGTTCTCCACAACCCGATCCAGTCGCCGGCCTGATCGACATTCCGCTGCCGCCGGCGATCAGTCTTTGGCCCCAGACATGGCCGCTGCGGATTGCGCTGGCCGTTGCCACGGCCGGCCTTCTCTTTGGTCTGTGGCGGCTGACCTATTGGTGGTATCGCAACCGCTATCGTCGAGCGGCGCTGACCGAGCTTGCGGCTATTCAACGCACGTGGAATCCGGAGAATCCTGCCGGCACGTCCATCGCGTTGGCGTCGTTGATCCGCCGCACCGCGCTGGCTGCTTTTCCGCGGGGACAGGTCGCATCGCTGGCTGGCCAGGCATGGCTGGCGTTTCTTGACCGAACCGCTAACACGCGAGACTTTTCCGAGGGTGTGGGGCGAGTGCTGGCGCGCGAAGCCTATCAGCCGATCGCTGACGATCCCCGCGCGCTTTTCGGTATTATCCGGCACTGGATCAAGGCGCACCATGCTTGAATTTGCCTGGCCTTGGGCCTTCGCCCTTTTGCCGCTGCCGTTGTTGGCCTGGTGGCTGTTGCCGCCTTATCGGGAGCGCCGCTCATCGGTCCAGATTCCGTTTTTCGCCCGTGTCGCCGAGGCGACCGGGCAGAAGCCGCAGCCCGGCGCGGTGATCTTGCGGCGCTTGCCCCTGCAGATGATTGTTGCCGTCATCATTTGGCTGCTGATGGTTTCCGCGCTGGCGCGCCCTCAATGGGTCGGCGATCCGATCACGCATAAAATCGCGGCGCGTGACATGATGTTGGCGATCGATATCTCCGGCTCGATGAGCCAGCCCGACTTCAAGGCGCCCGACCAGAAGATGCTGCAGCGGCTCGATGGCGTGAAGCAGGTCGTTCGCGACTTTATCGCCCGCCGTAAAGGCGATCGCATTGGCTTGATCTTGTTCGGGACGCGCGCCTTTGTGCAGGCGCCATTCACGCAGGATCTGCAGACTGTCCAGATGCTGTTAGATCAGACCGCAGTCGCCATGGCGGGCGAGCAGACGGCCATCGGCGACGCCATCGGCTTGGCGATCAAGACATTTGATACGAGCAAAACGAAGCAGCGCGTGCTGATCCTGCTCACCGACGGCAACGATACGGCAAGCCGGGTGCCGCCTGTGCATGCCGCTGAGATCGCCCAGCAGCGCGGACTCACGATCTACACGATCGGCGTCGGGGATACTGAAGCCTCCGGCGAAAACCGCGTCGATCTGCCGGCGCTCCGCGAAGTGGCGAGCACGACGGGCGGACGGTTTTTCCGCGCCGAGAACGGCGAGCAGCTCGGAGCGATCTATGCCGACATCGACAAGCTTGCGCCGGTAAAGGTGCAAACCGAGAGCTGGAGGCCGAAGCTGCCGCTGTTCCAGTGGCCGCTCGGTGTAGCCGTGGTGCTTGGTCTCGGACTTTGGACGGTATTGCTGCTGCGCGGCCTGACTTTCGGAGCGCCTAGCGATGCTTGAGCAGGCGGTCGAAGCATTTCATTCCTTCGGCCGTGGTGGCTGCTCGCGCTCGTGCCAACCGGGCTGATCCTGGCGCTTATCTCACGGCGAGACAGTGTCGATCTGCAATGGCGAGGCGTCATTGCACCCAGCCTGCTGAAGCACATGATCGTTACGCCGCAGCGGCGGTGGCATATCAAACCCTCCTATCTTGTTGCGCTGGCGTTAGGACTAGGCGCCGTCGCGCTCGCCGGGCCGACGTGGCGGCGCGAGTTGCCGCCCTTTGTCGAGGACAAAGCGCCATTGATGATCGCGCTGGATGTTTCTGCATCGATGGGGCAGTCCGACGTTGCTCCGATGCGGCTGGAGCGTGCCAAGCAGAAGATCCTCGACATGCTTGCCGCGCGAGGCAGCGCCCGCACCGGCCTCATCGCCTACGCCGGCAGCGCGCATCTCGTCATGCCGCTGACCGATGATCGCCGCGTCATCGAGCCGTTTCTGGCGGCGCTGACGCCCGGCTTGATGCCGGTGCAGGGTAAAAACCCAGTCGCGGCTCTCGCACTTGCCGCAACGTCTCTTCAAGGCGAACCGGTTGCGGGGACTGTTCTCTTGGTAGCCGATGGCGTCGGAACCACGGATGCAAGCGAAATGCGAAAGGCCGCAGGCCGCAACGGCGTGGTGATGCTTAGCGTCAGACCGCCGCAGGACACCGCTGGTATCCCAGTCGACAACGTTGAGGTCACCGTCGACAAGTCGGACATCCAAGCTTTGGAGCGCCGTATCGACACCCAATTCGAGAGCGCCCAGGCGGAAGAAAGTGGAACGCGCTGGCGTGACGAGGGATTTTGGTTGCTTTGGCCGATAGTGCTGCTCGGTGCGCTCTGGTTTCGCCGGGGCATGACGGTGCAATGGGTCTTGGTACTCTTCCTGCTATATGGACACCCAGCCAAGGCGCAGCCCGCCGAAGCGCTGGCACGCTTCGCGAGCCTTTGGTTGACGCCGGATCAGCAAGGACGCATTGCCTTCGACCGCGGCGACTATGCGAGCGCGTCAAAACTGTTTGCCGATCCGATGTGGCGTGGAATCGCCGCCTATCGCGCCTACGATTTTCTGGCTGCCGCGGAGGCCTTTCGGAAGGTCGAGACGGTCGAAGGCCGTTTCGCACTCGGCAATGCCGAGGCACAAAACCATGCCTACGAGAAGGCGATCAAAGCCTACGACGACGTATTGGCGCAGCAGCCAGACAACGTCGCGGCAAAGACTAACCTCGCCATCGTCAAGAAAGCTTTTGAGGCTGCCGAGGAAAAACGGCGCAAGGATGAGCAACAAGACGCCGCCCCGCCTGATCTCAAGCCCGATGAAACCAAGATCGACGAAAAGCAGAAGGGTGGCAAACGCATAAAAGTTGCACCGAACGACATGACGACAGCTGGCGCCGCCGACGCCTGGATGCGTCAGGTGCAGACGACGCCGGCGGATTTCCTCAAACTGAAGTTCGCGATACAGGCGAACAGCGGCTCAACGCCGGTCGGGAGTTCGCCGCGATGAGAACACTGGCCGCATTCGCGCTATTTGCGCTGTCTGTCGCTAACGCAGATGCGCAACAAACTGTGGCTACTGAGCCGATCGTGCGCGCCAAGCTCGATCCCGCGACGGTCGTCGTCGGCCAGAGCGCGACGCTGACCCTCGACGTTCTGGTGCCCAACTACATGACAAAGCCGCCGGTGCTGCCGGCATTCCAGATCCGCAATGCCGTCACGCATGACGGGTCGACGATCAACATGTCGGAACAGGTAGACGGCGTGAGCTTTGCCGGAGTGCGGTACGAATTTCTGCTCTATCCGCAAGAGCCGGGCGCTTACGCCATTTCGGAGCGGTCGATGACAGTTACTTACGCGGTCGACCCTCCAGACTCGCGCGAGACGGTTGTGCGCATTCCGTCTTTGTCGTTCCAGGCAGTCATTCCCGATGCGGCGCAGGCGCTCGATCCATTCGTCTCCGCCCAACGGCTTGTTGTTCACCAGGAGATCAAGCCTTCGTCCGATCATCTCAAGGTCGGCGACTCCGTTGTCCGCACCGTCACGATCGAAGCCGACGGCACGCCGGCGATGCTGTTGCCGCCTCTGCCTCTTGTCCGCTCGCCTGTAGCCGAAGCTTATCCGGCACAACCGGAGTTCCAGGACAAGTACGATTCCCGAACCGGGGTGCTTGTGTCGCGCCGTATCGATCAGGTCACGCACATGCTGCAACAATCGGGTCAATTCAGTTTGCCGGCAATCGACATCGGATGGTGGAATGTCGGCGCAGGCAAAGTGGAGACGGCGCACCTGGACGCGATGTCATTCCAGGTCGTTGCTAATCCGGCCGCGCAAGGGACAATTTCCGACGGAGCCCGCGCGCGATGGAATTGGTCCGCCGTTCGCGATGGTATTGCCGAGCACTGGCTGCTGGCAGCGCTGATTGCAACCGCATTTGCCGTGATCGCCTGGTTCGCGCCGGCCGCGGCAAGATCGATCACGGCAGCGTATCAGCAGCGGCGGAAGACATATCTGCAATCCGAAGCCTGGTCGTTCCGTCGCCTTCGCCGCGTAGCAGGCAGCGGCGATGCTCGCACGGTGTACTTTGCAATGCTTGACTGGCTGCAACGGTTCGAACCCGTTGCGTCAGATCGCACGATCAAAGCTTTTAAGGCCGCAGCGGCCGATCCCGTGCTCGACTCCGAAATCGGATCGATCGAGCAACAATTGTTCGCGTCGCACCGCAACGCCGGTGAATGGTCGTCACGCCGCTTGCTGTGGCGAGTTGGGGCCGCGCGCCGCAACTTGCGTAGGCAGGTGGCCAGTCGCGGCGCAAAGCGGCAGTTGCCTCAGCACATCAATCCGATGGGTATTCCGAAAGCGTCAACCGAGAGTTGGCGCAAGCCGGCCAGATAATAGGGGCACTCACAATCTCACAAGCTCGAACGCAGGCTTTCTTCACCCAATCATCGTACTGTTTTCAAACGTTCAGGAGTTTCAAATGAGCAGGGAAGAAAAGAATAAGGGTCATGTTGCTGGCCCTAACGCGTCAACCTTCAATCGCCGCGCCATGCTGCTTGGCTCGTCATCGCTGGTCGTAGCCGCGGCACTGACATCGGAAGCCATGGCGCAGGCACACAGGACCAAGCCGGCGTCTCCATCAAATGGGCCGGCCGGTGGCAAGAAACCAAACATCCTGTTCATCATGGGCGACGACATCGGCTGGTTCAATGTCAGCGCCTACAACATGGGCGTTATGGGCTATCGCACGCCCAACATCGACCGGATCGGCAAGGAAGGCGCCGTTTTTACTGACTGGTATGGCCAGCAGAGCTGCACCGCTGGCCGCGCTGCTTTCATCACCGGACAGACGCCGGTTCGCACCGGCCTCACCAAGGTCGGTCTGCCTGGTGCAGAACTTGGTCTCGGGCCGCATGATCCCAGCGTCGCAGACGTTCTTAAGACATACGGTTATGCCACCGGCCAATTCGGCAAGAACCACCTCGGCGACCGCGACGAGCATCTTCCGACCGCGCACGGCTTCGATGAGTTTTTCGGCAACCTCTATCACCTCAATGCCGAGGAGGAGCCGGAGAACCCTGACTATCCCAAGAATCCGGAGTTCCGGAAGAAGTTCGGACCGCGCGGCGTCATCAAGTCGACCGCCGATGGCAAGATCGAGAATACCGGTCCGCTCAACACCAAGCGCATGGAGACGATCGACCAGGAGTTTCTTGACGCTGCCAAGGACTTCATCAACCGGCAGCACAAGGCCGACAAGCCGTGGTTCTGCTATTTCAACTCGACGCGGATGCACATCTTCACGCATCTGAAGGCGGCGTCGCAGGGCAAGACCGGCCTTGGCGTCTATCCGGACGGCATGGTCGAGCATGATGGCATGGTTGGCGAATTGCTGAAGCTCGTCGATGATTTGGGTATCGCTGAGAACACCATCGTCGTCTACACCACCGACAATGGCGCGGAGGCGTTCACGTGGCCTGACGGTGGGTCGACGCCATTCCGGGGCGAAAAAGCTACCAATTGGGAAGGCGCTTTCCGGGTGCCTTGCCTGATCAAATGGCCGGGCGTGATCCAGCACGGAACTGTGGTCAACGACATCTGCGCGCACGAGGACTTCATCCCGACGTTCGCGGCGGCCAATGGTGATCCAGACCTGGTCGAAAAGCTCAGGACGGGCTCAACGCTCAACGGTAAGAGCTTCAAGGTTCATCTCGATGGATTTAACTTGCTGCCCTTCCTCAAGGGCGAGGTGAAAGAATCGCCGCGCAAAGAGTTCCTCTATTGGAGCGACGATGGTGACCTGATGGCGTTGCGGGTGGGCAATTGGAAGGCGTCGTTTTTGGAGCAGAACACGGAGCTCACTCCAAAGGCTCCCATGGGACCGTGGACGGGCCAGTTCACCAAACTGCGCGCGCCCAAACTGTACAATCTGCGCGCCGATCCATTCGAGAAGGGCGATGACAGCATCAACTATGGCAAGTGGTTAATCGACCGGACTTTCCTGCTGGTGCCCGCGCAGGCTGTCGTCGCGAAATACATCGAAAGCTTCAAGGAGTTCCCTCCGCGCGCCAAAGCGGCAAGCTTCACCGTCGGCGATGTGATGGAAAAGCTGACAATAGGGAATCCGAGCAAGAACTGACCAGCACAACGGTTGGCGACGGACCGCGATACTGCGGTCCGTCGCGGGTATGGAATAGTGCCGATGTTCCGAGAAGTAGATTGCGGCGGTCAATGGCCTTGACGGTGTGGCGTTGTCGCCTGCCTGGGATCGGCTTCACAGTTCTAATCGAATTGGAGACGACACAGGCAAGCGAGATTTTCGCCGACCTCGTTCGCAACCGCGTGGTGCAGCCGCCATCCTCACCCGGACAGCGCTATAGCGTGCCGGGATCAGCTAACAAAAGGGGAGAAGGAAGCAAGACGAGGCTACGCATGCTTGAGCAGCGTGCGGGTTGCGGCGGTGACGTCGGCTTGCCGCATTAGGCTTTCGCCGACCAGGAAGGTGGAGATGCCAACCCGTTCGAGCCGCGCGAGATCGTCCGGCGTGAAGATACCGCTTTCTCCCACCATCAGCCGATCTTTCGGAATGTGAGGCGCCAGCGCTTCGCTGGTTTCGAGCGTCGTCTCAAACGTGCGCAGATTGCGATTGTTAACTCCGATCATCGGCGAACGCAGCTTGAGCGCACGATCCAACTCCTCGCGGCTATGAATTTCGAGCAGCACATCCATGCCGAGTTCGAGCGCAGCCGCCTCGATGTCTTTCGCTGCAGCATCGTCGAGCGCGGCCATGATGATCAGGATGCAGTCCGCTCCATGCGCCCGCGCCTCGACAACCTGATAAGTGTCGAACATGAAATCCTTGCGCAGCACCGGCAGCGACGTCGCGGCGCGGGCGGCGACCATGAAGTCGAGATGGCCCTGAAATGATGGCGCATCGGTGAGAACGGAGAGGCAAGCGGCACCGCCGGACTCATAGGCGTGGGCGAGGGAAGGCGGATCGAAGTCGGCGCGGATCAAGCCCTTCGAGGGCGAGGCCTTCTTGACCTCGGCGATCAGGGCATATTCTCCCTTGGAGAGCTTGCTGCGGATGGCTTGGACGAAGCCGCGCGGCGGCGAAGCGGCTTTTGCGGCGGCCGTGACGTCACTGAGGGAACGTGCGCGCTTTGCGCTCGCAATCTCCTCGCGCTTATAGGTTTCGATCCTGATCAGGATGTCGGCCACGTCACCGTCCTTACCCGTTGGAAACCGCAACCAGCTGCTTCAGCTTGTTCATGGCGCCGCCGCCGTCGAGTGATTTCGTGCCAAGCGCGATGCCCTCCTTCAGGTCTTTCGCCTTGCCCGCGACGATCAGGGCCGCCGCCGCGTTGAGCAGGGCGACATCGCGGAAGGCGCCGGGTTTGCCTTCGAGCACCCCGCGTAAGGAAATTGCGTTTGCTTCGGCGTCGCCGCCTTTCAGCGCATCGCCACCCGCGCGCGACAATCCCGCGTCCTCCGGCGTCACCTCGAACGAGCGGATACTGCCGTTCTCGAGTGCGGCCACGAAGGTCGGGCCGGTGAGGGTGATCTCATCCAAGCCATCCGAGCCGTGAACGACCCATACCGATTCGGAACCGAGGTTCTTCAGCACCTGCGCCAGCGGTTGCACCCATTGCCGCGAGAACACGCCAACCATCTGCCGCCTGACGCCGGCGGGATTGGACAGTGGCCCCAGCAGATTGAAGATGGTGCGGGTCGCGAGTTCGACGCGTGTCGGGCCGACATTCTTCATCGCGGGATGGTGCGATGGTGCGAACATGAAGCCGATGCCGGCCTCGTTGACGCAGCGGCCCACCTGTTCAGGGGTGAGGTCGATCTTGATGCCGAGCGCAGCGAGGCAGTCGGCAGCTCCGGATTTAGAGGATAGCGCGCGGTTGCCGTGCTTGGCGACGGGCACGCCGGCACCTGCGACAATGAACGACGCGCAGGTTGAGACATTCACTGAGCCTGAGCCGTCGCCACCGGTGCCAACCACATCGACCGCGTCCGTGGGCGCTTTGACTCGCAGCATCTTCGATCGCATCGCCGAGACCGCCCCGGTGATTTCGTCGACGGTTTCGCCGCGCACGCGCAGCGCCATCAAAATCCCGCCCATTTGCGAGGGCGTTGCTTCGCCGGACATCATACGGTCGAACGCGGATGCAGCTTCCTCACGCGTCAGAGTCGCGCCGGTAGCGACTTTTCCAATGAGAACCTTGAGATCGTCCATCGGATGCTTTCGGAATACGGGAGCGCGTCGGTCCCCGTCAGAAGTTGCTGGCGCCGATGATTTGCGCCACGGCCGCCTGGTTGATCGTGGTGCCAATCTCGCCTTCGAGCTTGACGATGTACTGGCCGACATATTCATCCGACAGGCTGCGCTGGATGCCCTCACGCAGCTTCTTCATCTCATCGGAGGCAAGATTGAGCGGCGGCACCGTCACGTCGGTGACGCGGAAAACGATCCATTCCTCGTGACCCGCGCCCGGAGCCTGGCCGGCTCCGCCTTTGACGACGCGGAATGCGGCGGCGACCACGGCGGCAGGCAATTCGGTCGTTGTGGCGTCGCGTTTAATAGCACTCGCGCTTTCGACCTTGAGACCGAGTCCGGCTGCCTCGTCGGCGAGCTTGCCGCCCTGGTCGAGCTTGCGGACCATGTCCGTGGCCTTGGTTAGTAGACGGCCGCTGATCTGGTCGTCGCGCCACCCCGCCTCGACCTTGTCCTTGACCTCGTCGAGGGTACGGTCGCGCGAGGGTGTGACGCCGAGAAGGTCAAACCAAACGAAACCATTATTACCGAGTTGCAGCGTTTCGTTGTCGACGCCGACATCGCTGGCGAATGCCTGCGCGATCAGGTCGACTCCCTGCGGAAGCCCTGTAACGGGTTTGCCGTCCGGTGCACGTCCCGACCGGTCGACGGCCTCGATAGTGACCGCGGTCAGTCCAAGCTTCTTGGCGGCCTCGATGACGGTTGCGCCGCCGCCGCGCTCGTCCTCCATTTTATTGTGGAGGTTGTTGATCTCGGAGCGCGCGCGTTCAACCGCGACATCGTGCTTCAGTTTTTCGGCAACGCTTTCGTACGTCGGCTGATTTCCTGGCTCGATGCGGCCGACCTTGATCAGCGCGACACCGAATTTGCCCTGGATCGGCTGACTGATTTCGTCGGTCTTCATCGCAAACCCTGCGTTGGCGATGGCGGGATCAACGATCTCGGATCTCGGGATCGTACCAAGGTCGATGTCGGACGCTGCAAGGCCGCGCTCCTTGGCGATATCGTCGAATGACGCGCCGCTGGTGATCTTCTCCCGTGCGGCCTGAGCGTCTGTGATGTTGGGGAACATGATCTGCCGGAGTTGCCGCCGTTCGGGCGTGGACAGCTTGTTCTTGCGTTCCTCATAGACCTTTCTGGTGTCGTCGTCGGACACCGCCGTCCATTTGGCGACCTCCTCGGGCGTCAGCATCACCAATGCGATCTTGCGATATTCCGGCGCGCGGAACTGCACCTTGTGGGCGTTGAAATAACTGGACAATTGGTCCGCCGTGGGAGGATCGATGCTTCCGGCCTGTGCCGCGCCGAGCTTGACGTAATCGATGGTCCGTTGCTCGTTCTGGAAGCGGTTCAGCGCCTCCAGCAACTTCGTTGAAGGTTCGACGCCGGCCGTCACCGTTCCCGCGATCTGGCGACGCAGCGTCGTATGCCGCTGCTCGGCGACATAGCGTTGCTCGGTGTACCCCAGCTGTCGGATCAGGCCGGCGAAGCGCGCCGGATCGAAGGCGTCATGAGCCCCCTTGAAGTTGGGATCGGTCATGATCTGGCGGCTGATTTCCTTATCCGAAACTGCGAGGCCCTTGCGCCGGGCGTCCTCATCGAGCGCAGCTTCCGCAATCACTTGCTGCAAAATCTGACGGTCGAGGCCGAGGGCCCTGACCTGATCGGGAGGCAGCGCGCGGCCGAACTGGCGTGCGATCTGTTGCAGACGGTCGGTGTAGATTTGCCGAAACTGCTCGGTCGAAATCTCGGTGCTGCCGACCGTAGCCAGCAACGACTGGCCGAAGCCATGAAAGATATCCGCGATGCCCCAGATGCCGAAGGCGACGATCAACAAGCCCATCACGATCGTCATGATGGCCTTGCCGAGCCAGTTTGATGAGGCGTTGCGTATTCCTCGAAGCATGGGTCCGTCTTTTGTAGGAGGGAAGCGGGTCGCACCTGAGCGGAAGCCGCGCGAGGGCGTCACCGAGTTGATAACGCATCATAAAGTGGCAAGCGCGCCGTCGCAACCTCAGTGGAACGCCTCGACCATAAGCCGCACCGGGTACCGGAGACTGGCCCCGGCCGATAACCTCTGCTAGCAAGGTCCGCCAACTTCGGCGTCGGATCGCCGGTATACCGAGGTGGCGCAACGTCAAAATCATCCATGAGAGATCCATGACCGGGCTGCGACCGCTGATTGCTGGAAACTGGAAAATGAACGGCCTCAAGGCTTCGGCCAGCGAGCTCGGCCAGATGATCGCAGGTGCGGACGGCCCCGCGCAAAAAGCCGATCTGCTGATCTGTCCGCCGGCGACGCTGGTATTGGCGTTTGTGGGTGCGGTCCAGGGCTCACCGGTGCGGATCGGCGGGCAGGATTGTCATCCCAAACCCTC
This sequence comes from Nitrobacter sp. MLSD-S21, assembly GCF_058809865.1. Lineage (NCBI taxonomy): Bacteria > Pseudomonadati > Pseudomonadota > Alphaproteobacteria > Hyphomicrobiales > Nitrobacteraceae > Nitrobacter > Nitrobacter sp. MLSD-S21. The sequence continues at coordinate 470,604 of NZ_JBXASZ010000001.1, forward strand.
CGGTGCTCATACGGGCGATATTTCCGCCGAGATGCTGGCGGATGCGGGCGCCACCGCCGTCATCGTCGGCCATTCCGAGCGCCGCGCCGATCATGCAGAGACCGACGCTCTGGTGCGGCAAAAAACCGAAGCCGCCTGGCGGGCGGGGTTGATCGCCATCGTCTGCGTCGGTGAAACCCAGGACCAGCGTGATGCCGGTCAGACGCTTGAGGTGGTCGGACAACAGCTTACGGGTTCGCTGCCGGACGGCGCGATCGCCACCAATCTCGTCGTGGCCTACGAGCCGGTCTGGGCGATCGGCACCGGACGCACGCCGACATCAGAAGATGTTCAGGAAGTCCATAGATTTATCCGCGAACAGCTCGCGGAACGGTTTAGCATGGAGGGGGCGAAAGTTCGTATCCTCTATGGCGGATCGGTGAAGCCGTCGAACGCTGCGGAGTTGTTGGCGGTTCCGAATGTAAACGGGGCGTTGATCGGCGGCGCCAGCCTCAAGGCGGCAGATTTCCTTGGGATCGCCCAAGCCGTTGCCTGACCGTTCATCTCGTGGTGCCCAGCGACCCTGCGGGGGTGACAACGTCGCGCCTGATCGTGTAGATACCGCCGAGTGTGGCGGTTCAGAAGTTCGCTTTCAGTGTCAGCGAGTCCGTCAGGCGAACTTCTCAAGCCCCGCAAGCAAGCCCCGCAAGATCGTGACTCCGGCTGGCGGGCGCGCGCTGTGATGGAAGGCCAAGATGCAGACCGTTGTTATCGTAATCCACCTGATCATCGTTTCGGTACTGACCATCATCGTGCTGCTGCAAAAGTCCGAAGGCGGCGGCCTCGGCATGGGCGGCGGCGCCGGATTTATGTCAAGCCGGGGCACCGCGAATCTGCTGACGCGTACTACGGCCTTCCTTGCGGCTGGCTTTTTCGTGACCAGCCTGTTCCTGTCATGGCTTGCGGGCGTCCATCAAAATCCGGGTTCGATCCTGGATGGAGCCCCAGCGTCGCAGTCCCAGCCGGCAGGAGGCGCGACCCCGGTAACTCCGCCCTCCGGCGGCGGCCTTCTCGATTCGCTGAAACAATCGGACCAGCCGGCCCCGCCGGCGCCCGCCGGTCCGCAAGCGCCGCGTTCGCAATAAAGCGGGGCATTGATGCAGAACCGGGATTACCGCTCTGCATCAAAAGCCTTTGCCAAGAGACTGCAATCGTTTGAATTTTGAAGTCACCCATAGCCGATCCGATTTCGGCTGACGGCTGGGATTGGTTTTGGCGAATCGTCTCGGGAGCCTTAAAGGTTGAGACCCATGGCGCGGTATATTTTCATCACCGGCGGCGTGGTTTCCTCGCTCGGAAAAGGTCTGGCTTCGGCAGCGCTCGGCGCGCTGTTGCAGGCGCGTGGCTACAAGGTTCGCCTTCGCAAGCTCGACCCCTACCTCAACCTCGATCCGGGAACGATGTCGCCCTACCAGCACGGCGAAGTGTTCGTGACTGACGATGGTGCTGAGACCGATCTCGATCTCGGTCATTACGAGCGCTTTACCGGGCGCCCCGCGACCAAGCAGGACAACATCACCACCGGCCGCATCTATCAGGACATCCTGACCAAGGAGCGCCGCGGCGACTATCTTGGGGCTACGATCCAAGTGGTTCCCCATGTCACCAACGCCATCAAGCATTTCATCCTCGACGGCAATGATGGCTATGACTTCGTGCTGTGCGAGATTGGCGGCACGGTGGGTGACATTGAGGGGCTACCGTTCTTCGAGGCGATCCGGCAGATCAAGAACGATCTCCCGCGCGGTGCTGCGATTTACGTTCACCTGACGCTGCTGCCGTTTATCCCGAGCGCTGGCGAGTTGAAGACCAAGCCTACGCAGCATTCGGTGAAGGAATTGCGATCCATCGGCATCCAGCCCGATATCCTGCTGTGCCGCACCGACCGGGAAATCCCCAAGGAAGAGCGCCGGAAGCTCGGATTGTTCTGCAATGTCCGGGAAAGCGCCGTGATCGAGGCGCGCGATGCAGATAACATCTATGCCGTGCCGGAAGTCTATCACGCCGCAGGCTTCGACGACGAGGTTCTGGCGGCGTTTGGAATCGAGCCGGCTGCGCCTCCGGCGCTGCAAGGCTGGCATGAGATCAACGAGCGCATCCGCAATCCGGAAGGAGCGGTGACAATCGCGATTGTCGGCAAGTACACCGGCATGAAGGACGCCTACAAATCGCTGATCGAGGCGCTGTCCCATGGCGGTATCGCCAACAAGGTGAAAGTCAATCTCGACTGGATCGAGAGTGAAGTGTTCGAAAACGAAGATGCCGCACCCTTCCTCGGACATGTCGATGGCATTCTGGTGCCGGGAGGTTTTGGCCAGCGCGGCGCCGAGGGCAAGATCAAGGCGGCGCGGTTCGCTCGCGAAAGGCGTGTACCGTATTTCGGCATCTGCTTTGGGATGCAGATGGCCGTGATCGAGGCGGCCCGCAATCTGGTTGGAATTGCAGACGCTAACTCGACCGAATTCGGTCCGACCAGCGAGCCGCTGGTCGGACTGATGACCGAATGGCTGCGTGGCAACGAATTGGAGAAGCGCGCGAAGGCTGGGGATCTCGGCGGCACCATGCGGCTTGGCGCCTATCCGGCGGCGCTTAGGCGCGGCAGCCGCGTCTCCGGAATCTACGGCGGGGCGCTGGAGATTTCCGAGCGGCACCGTCATCGCTACGAAGTCAACACGGCCTATAAGGACCGCCTGGAGCACCACGGACTACTGTTCTCGGGCCTCTCGCCTGACGGTGTGCTGCCGGAGATCGTCGAGTACGAAGATCATCCCTGGTTCATCGGTGTGCAATACCATCCAGAACTGAAGTCACGGCCGTTCGAGCCGCACCCGCTATTCGCCTCGTTCATCCAGGCAGCGGTGGTGCAGAGCCGGCTGGTGTAGCTAGAGCATCTCCGCTTCCGACCAAATTAGAAGCGACGCTCTAGATTGTTGTTTTGACGCGTTTTCTTCACGCGAACCGGTATCCACTTCGCTCGAAAACGCTATAGCTATTTTGCACACCCGGATGTCCGGTCGCCCTGACGCGCCATCGGCTTGCCGTTGATGAATACGCCATGGCCGCTAGAAGTGACCGAGCCGCCGCATCCGGTTCGGTCGCCGGTCACCGTTGCGGGTTTGCCGTTGATGAAGACGTTAGACGATCCCTCGATCAACGCGCCGCCGGTCGTAGAGTCGCCCTGACGTGCGGCGGGTTTGCCGTTGACCATCACGTCCTGACTTCCGCCGGTCACAACGCCCGACGATTGCGATGCTGGGTTTGGCGTCTGGCTCCGCGCCGGTCCCAGTTGAGCCGCACCGATAAAGGCATATGCAGAGACGGTAAAAACAATAAGGGGCAGTCGCATTTGGCCTCCGGGACAATGCCGCAAAGCTTATCAAACCGGTCCCGAGGGGGCTATGCTTCGCGCGCACGCTCGCATTCCGCGCATGCGGGTTGATCCCGCCGCTGCGGCCCCGCATGGTCCGCCGATAAAGGAATTCACCTTGAACCAGTCCGTCTCCGCAGCGCCCGTCGTCTCCGTCGGCTCCGTAACTTTCGGCCAGGACCAGCCCCTGTCGATCATCGCCGGCCCGTGCCAGATGGAAAGCCGTGCTCACGCAGTCGAAGTGGCCGGCGCGCTGAAGGAAATCGCCGCGCGGCTGAACATCGGCCTTGTCTTTAAGTCCTCGTTCGACAAGGCCAACCGCACCAGCGCTTCGGGCGCGCGGGGGATCGGGTTGAAGCAGGCGCTGCCGGTTTTCGCAGAGATTCGGTCATCGCTCGGATTGCCTGTGCTGACCGACGTCCACGAGGCAGCCCAATGCGCCGAGGTCGCGCAGGCGGTCGATGTGCTGCAGATACCTGCATTCCTGTGCCGGCAGACTGACCTTTTGCTGGCAGCGGCGGCGACCGGCAAGGTCATCAACGTCAAGAAGGGGCAGTTTCTGGCGCCATGGGATATGGGGAACGTGGTTGCCAAGATCACCGGCGGCGGCAACCGCAACGTGCTAGTGACCGAACGCGGCGCATCGTTCGGCTACAATACGCTGGTGTCCGATATGCGCGCGCTGCCAATCCTTGCGCGCACCACCGGCGCGCCCATCATCTTCGATGCGACTCATTCCGTGCAGCAGCCGGGCGGCAAGGGTACCTCGTCTGGCGGTGAGCGCGAATTCGTGCCGGTGCTGGCGCGTGCGGCGGTCGCGGTCGGCGTCGCCGGCGTGTTCATCGAGACCCATCCAGATCCCGATCATGCGCCGTCGGACGGCCCCAACATGGTGCCGTTGCGTGAGTTCGAGGCGTTGGTGCGAAGGCTGATGGCGTTTGATGCGCTGGCGAAGGCGACCGATCCGGCCCACCCGAAATGACATCGGTGCCCCCGGCAGCGGCCGAAAAGCACAGACTGCCGCCGCTCCTCAATATCATTGCTCTGGCCACCTTCGCGGCGAGCCTGTCGACGCGTGCGATGGACCCGGTGTTGCCGCATGTCGCCGACGATTTGTCGGTGACGGTCGCCACCGCAGCCGGCCTTTCGGCGGTCACCGCATTTTCGTTTGCAGTCGTGCAGCCGCTGATCGGCGCTGCAGCCGATATCTTCGGCAAGGGGCGGCTGATGTTGATGTGCCTGGTGCTGCTCGGCATTTCGAACGTCGTCGGCGCATTGTGCTCGTCCTACAGCGCGCTGTTCGCGACGCGCGTCTTTGCGGGGATAGCATCGGGCGGTGTTTTCCCGGTCGCGCTCGGCATGGCGAGCGACCTGGTGCCGGTGCCGCAGCGCCAGGTGGCGATCGGCCGGACCATCGCGGGTACGATGGGAGGCAACCTGCTGGGCGCCTCGTTTTCCGGCGTGATTGGCGATCTCGTCGGCTGGCGCGGTGTGCTTGTCGTGCTCGGAGCGCTGGTTTTTGCGGCCTCGATTGCTGTTGGGTTTGGATTTCACCGCGGCGACGCGATCGCAACCTCGCGGCGGATGAAGTTTGCCGATCTGCGACAAGGCTATCGGCAGATCTTCAGCAATTCCAACGCCAAGGTCTGCTACTCTGCTGTTTTCATCGAAGGCTGCTGCGTACTTGGACTGTTTCCCTACGTCGCGGCGTTTCTGTTCGAACTCGGTGAAACCCGGCTTTCGATCGCGGGCATCGTCATCGCCGGATTTGCCGTCGGCGGCCTGTTCTACACCATGACGATATCGCAGTTCCTGTCGCTGCTCGGCGTACGCGGCTTGATGATATCAGGCGCAATGATGGTGGCGGTGCAACTTGTCGCGGTAGCCTTCGGTCCGGACTGGCATATCCAGATGCTCAGCTTCATCCTGATGGGCTGGGGCTTCTACATGCTGCATGGCTGCCTGCAGGTGTTCGCCAGCGAATTATCCGAGCAGGCGCGGGCGACGGCATTGTCGCTGCATTCGTTCTTCTTTTACATGGGGCAGACTGCCGGTCCGATCGTCTATGGAGTGAGCCTTTCCTGGGCCGGAAAATTTCCCACGCTTGCCGCGAACGCCGTCGTCATCGCAATTCTCGGGTTGGCTTGTGCGGGGCTACTGACCGGGAGGGCCGCCTCACGCGCGCGTTAAAGAACCTCTGTCCGCTCAACCTCGGCCTCGGTAGGACGGGACGGCCTGATCGGGAATCCAGACGCCCTTCGGCGCCGTGCCTGTCTGCCAGAATACGTCGATGGGAATGCCGCCGCGCGGAAACCAGTAGCCGCCGATACGCAGCCATTTCGGCCTGACCGCGCTGACGATGCGCTTGCCGATTGCCACCGTGCAGTCTTCGTGGAAGGCCCCGTGATTGCGAAAACTCGCGAGATAGAGCTTGAGCGATTTCGACTCCAGCAGCCAGGACCCCGGCACATAATCGATTACCAAATGCGCAAAATCCGGCTGACCGGTGACCGGGCACAGCGCGGTAAACTCCGGCACCGTGAACCGCGCGACATAATTGGTGCCCCTCTGGGGATTGGGCACACGGTCGAGTTTTGCCTTCTCCGGAGAATCAGGCCACGCCACGGCGCGGCCGAGTTGCAAAGGAGACGATTTTGGCGAAGAGAGGAGCTTTCCTGGCATGATCGTCTCTGTCAAAGCGGGAGCAACAGAAGTGGAGCCGGTTTTGCATCGATTACGCTGCAAATAGATTTATTCGCGCATGATCTTTTCGCGAATCTCTGCTGATAGCCAATCCTGACGGGCTCGTCACGAGGGCGTCACGATTCACAGCCTTTCCCCCCCCCAAGCATTGCTGTAGAAGCAGCGCAAAATCTAGTGATTCAAGAGGTTCTTATGACTGCCATCGTCGACATCATCGGCCGCGAAATTCTCGACAGCCGCGGCAATCCGACCGTCGAGGTCGATGTGGTGCTCGAAGATGGGGCGATGGGCCGGGCTGCGGTGCCGTCCGGCGCGTCTACCGGCGCTTATGAGGCGGTCGAACTGCGTGACGACGACAAGAGCCGCTATAACGGCAAGGGCGTAAGGAAAGCGGTCGACGCCGTGAATGGCGAGATTTTCGATGCGATCGGGGGCATGGATGCCGAGCAGCAGGTGCAGATCGACGAGATTCTGATCGAGCTTGATGGGACCGCGAACAAGGGGCGACTCGGCGCCAACGCGATTCTCGGCGTGTCGCTGGCGCTCGCCAGGGCAGCGGCGGACTCTTTGGACATACCGCTGTACCGCTATGTCGGCGGCGTCACGGCGCGAACGCTTCCGGTGCCGATGATGAATATCGTCAACGGCGGTGTGCACGCCGATAATCCGATCGACTTTCAGGAATTCATGATCATGCCGGTCGGCGCCAAAACGTTCTCGGACGCGCTGCGCTGCGGTGCCGAAATCTTTCACACATTGAGAGCCGAGCTGAAGAAGGCCGGTCACAACACCAACGTCGGCGACGAGGGTGGTTTTGCACCGGACCTGCCATCGGCCGGTGCGGCGCTCGATTTCATCATGGGTGCGATCGTCAAGGCTGGGTACAGGCCGGGCGATGACGTGGCGCTGGCGCTCGATCCGGCTTCGACTGAATTCTTCAAGGACGGCAAGTATGTTTACGGAGGCGAGGGCAAGACCCGTTCGATCGAGGAACAGGCAAAATATCTCGCCAAGCTGGCCTCTGACTATCCAATCGTCTCAATCGAGGACGGTATGGCCGAGGACGATTTCGAGGGCTGGAAGATCATCACCGACATGATCGGCAAGACGTGCCAACTTGTCGGCGACGACCTGTTCGTTACCAACGTGACCCGGCTCGCCGACGGCATTCGAAATGGGCGTGCCAATTCCATTCTCATTAAGGTCAACCAGATCGGCACGTTGACCGAGACGCTTGCCGCTGTCGAGATGGCGTACAAGGCCGGCTACACCGCCGTGATGTCGCACCGCTCGGGGGAGACCGAAGACTCCACCATCGCTGACCTCGCGGTCGCCACCAATTGCGGACAGATCAAGACCGGATCGCTGTCGCGTTCGGATCGTGCCGCTAAATACAATCAGCTACTTCGCATCGAGCAGCAACTTGGCTCGCAGGCGAGGTACGCGGGCCGTGCGACGCTGAAGGCGTTGGCATAGCGCGACTACCAGGCGGAAGCAGCGGCGGACGCAGGATTTCCTTCAGAACGAGGACTCGCGCAGCATCTCGCCGCTTGAAACGGCGAAGAGGTTGCTCCGCTTACTGCACTGGGGCTTCGGAGACATGATCGCGCTTGGCAGGTCGCTTGACGCGATATGTGCCCCGGCCGACGGCCTGAAGCACGGCAGCGATCGCCTTGCGGTGGAGGGCTTCACCCTTGTCGACGTCAAAATGGCTGTATTGCCCGCCTTCGTTGAGGTTAGACAGGCTACCATGGAATTGCTTGCTTGCCTCGACCGGGCGCCCCCAGGCGGTGGGCACGTAGAAATTAATGATCCGTCGGACATTAGGTGGAACCCGGTCCGGCGCCGTCGGATCGAAGTTTACGATCAGCGCGACCGGAATTCTGCGCTCGTTGAGCTTGCGTGCCAGTGAGATCGTCGTATCCGCGCCGTAGGAATGGCCCATCAGGATGATCGGTTCACGGTTTCCGGCACGAAAATTAGCGGTAATGCTGTCGGCAAGCGAGGACCAGGACGTGTAGGACACGGCTTCGGCCTTCACGCCCGCTCTCTGAAGCTTCGCGGCCAGTTCGTCCATGCCTAGCGAAAATACGTTGAACAGGCCCCGCATAAGATAAACATGACCTGGCCTGTGTGGCGCTACAGTTTGCGCGAGGGCTGAATTCGCCATGAATCCGCCTAGCGCAAACAGGATAAGACCTCCGATTCCGGCACGCAGGCCGCGGCGAGCAGACGGACAATCAGTAGCCATCAATAAGTTCCATTTTGAATCGCTTGAAGACTCTATATTTCGCCTTCGCATTCTCTCGTCAATTGTGTGTTGCTAGAAATCTTGTGTGTTGTGATTGAAACGCCACAGATGGAGTGTTTCCAGGGAAGTATTCGAGGTCGAAGTTGGGTATCGTGTTCGCAGCCCGAAAATTTGCGTCGCTCTGCTTGGCTTGAAAAGACGACGACTACGGAAGTGGCGGGATGATCGCACGGCGGCATGTCTTTCATATTGGCGGATACGATCCGATTTCGCCGGAGCAGCAGCATCGTCGCTGTGAACGATCACTGTCGGTGTTTCAACGCACGTGGGGCGTGAGGGCCGAAATCGTAAGCGCGATCGAGGCGACGCCGGTTAGCGCGTCTTGGGTAATCGAGGCGTCCGGACCCAACTGGAACACGCGTACGTCCTATGAAATGTTGCGATGGGACGACTTGATCCTTGAGGATCACACGCGAGGCATGTGGTCGCGCCTCGGGCAGAGCCTCGTCACGCTGGCTGATTTCATTGTGACCGGCACACTGTTTCGTTTCATGTATGCAAGCTGGAAATACGCCGGCTTCTTTCTGTTTCCGTATCTGTATGTTGCAGGGTTCGCCGCGTGCGGCGCGGGCATCGGATACGGCCTGGTTCGACTAGCGGGTGTGACCGGGTTTGCAGCAGTCCTGCTGACTGCAGCGGTGACCGTGGGCGTGACGGCAGGTTTGCTGCACCTATTAGGCTGGCGATGGCCGATCAATCATGTGTTCGACGATTGGATCTTCTCGCGAGAGTTCGTCTACGGTCGGCGGCCGCGCATGGATGCCCGGATCGATCAGTTTGCGGGGCGAATCCTCGACCGGGTTCGCAACGCCGACGTCGATGAGATCGTCATCGTCGGCCATTGCCTCGGTGCCGCGCTCGTCATGGATTCGGTCGCGCGAGCGCTCAAGCGCGATCCTGAATTTGCCCGGTGCAGTCCTTCGCTGTGCATCTTGACCGTCGGCGCCACGATTCCGAAATTCTCACTGCATTCGCACGGTGGGTGCATTCGTGAGGCCACGCAAACCGTCGCCGACGAGCGCCGAATCCGCTGGACCGAATATCATGCCCGCGATGACGCCATCAGTTTCTATCGCTTCGATCCGGTGACATTGAAGCGCGTCAGCCGCGAGCGCTCCGACGGACGTCCGAACATCCGGCGCGTGCAGTTGCACGACATGATGGACAAGGCTAGCTTCCGGCGCCACCGGTTCAACTTCATGGTGTTGCACTACAAGTTCTTGATGGGAAACAGCGTGCGCGCCAACTACGACCATTGCCTCATCGTCTGCGGTCCGCTGTCGTTCGACGAGATCACGGCGCCGCGCGGCGGTGTCGACCGTTTCGGAGAGGACGGCTCGCTTCTGAAGCGCGCGTCATCCGAGGTGACCGCGGCCACGACCAGGCTGGCGGGCGCCGCCGTCGGCGCTGCGTAAGCGCGGCGGCGGCTGATGTCTTCGATCGCTCTAGGGCAGACGATATGGCTTATCGGCCTCGTCGCCTGGTTTATCATCCGCTATCCCTACGCCCGGCGGGCGCGGGGCACTGCGACGTTGCGGCGCGATGGTACCTGGCGAGAGCGCGCGCTTCTGGCGGCGTCTTTTGTCGGACTGTTTGCCATTCCGATGGTCAATCTCGCGACGGGATGGCCGCGCGCTTGCGCCTACGATCCGGGTTATGGTCTCGTTGTGCTCGGCGGCGTATTGTTTGCCTTCTCGCTTTGGCTGTTCCGCCGGTCACACAAGGATCTCGGTCGGCAATGGTCGGCCTCGCTCGAGGTGCGTGAGGGGCATAGGGTTGTTCGCACCGGTGTGTACCGGACGATCCGTCATCCGATGTATGCGTCGTTCTGGCTGTGGGCGATCGCGCAGGCCTGCTTGCTGCCGAACGTCGTCGCCGCCTTTAGCGGCATCGTCGCTGTGGCGGTACTGTTTTTCGCGCGTGTGCGCTTCGAGGAGCGAATGATGATCGAGATGTTCGGGGAAGACTATCGCCGCTACATGCAGCAAACACACCGTATCATTCCCGGCGTGTATTGACCGGAGGTCGAAGGCCCGGCCAAGTTCTTTGATGATTAAGTCTCTCGCAAGAGACTGCGCCCCGCAGCTTCTCCGCGTCGTCAGGTTGTAATCCAGCCGGCGTGAGTGCCGCACAACCATAGGATTTTCGATGGCATCCCAATCCAGCACCGCCGTTATCGTCGGCAGCCTTCGCAAAGAGTCATTTTCGCTGAAAATCGCCAAGGCTTTGACGACCCTCGCGCCGTCTTCGCTTCAGCTTGACGTCATCACGCTGAATGGATTGTCTTTCTACAATCAGGATCTGGAAGCGACGCCGCCGGCTGATTGGGTGAGTTTTCGTGATCGCGTCAGGAAAACTGACGCTGTCCTGTTCGTGACGCCCGAATACAATCGGTCCGTTCCCGGCGTGTTGAAAAATGCCATCGACGTCGGATCTCGTCCCTATGGGCAGAGCGTTTTCAACGGCAAGCCGGGCGGGGTTATCAGCAATTCGCCGGGTGCTATCGGCGGTTTCGGCGCCAATCATCATCTGCGCCAGTCGCTGGTTTTTCTCAACGTTCCGGTTTTGCAGCAGCCGGAAGCCTATATCGGCGGCATTGGTGATGCGTTCGATGAGAAGGGAGATCTCGTCAAGGCGTCACTGCGCGAGTTCCTCGCAGCCTATGTCAACGCTTTCGACACCTGGGTAGCTCGGTATAGAAAATAGCAACTTGGGTGCCCCTTGGTTGTTAGCGAAGCATTAACCGGACGACCGCATCGTCGAGCCATGGTTTCGCGCTCACGACTCATATCGCTGCTCACCGGCCTTGCTCTCTATGCGATGGCGGCAATGATCGTCGGCTATTTCGGCGTTAACGCCTATATCGGCAAGTACGGGCTGAATGCGCGGCAGGAGCTAGATCAGGAGATCGTTGCGCTGACGTCCGAACTGGAGCGGCTGAAGGCGGAGCGCGCAGAGGGCGAGAAGCGGGTCGCGCTTTTAAGGTCAAGCGGAATCGACCCCGACATGCTCGATGAGCGCGTCCGTTATCAGCTCGACTACGCCAATCCGCGCGATCTGATTCAGATCATCCGTCAGAAATAGGAACGCCGTTGGGAGCGCATTGCTCGCGGTATTCTATCCTTTTCGCAAAAGGCTTTTGTCTAATTTCAAAAACCGCTGATTTTCGGTCACGGAATTTCGTGGCGTATCAAACATCGGTAAGATCACGCGCTTTCAAGGTTGCCTGACTTGGGCTAGAGAGGGTGATCCTTTCTCGCATCCGGAATTGCCATGGTCGCATCCAAGAAGAGCGTCACGCAGGTGGTAGGCAACGGCTCGACTAGCCAGCCACCCCCCTCGTTCACGCGCGAGCAAGACCTTCACGCGTTACGCGAAATGCTGCTGATCCGCCGTTTTGAGGAAAAAGCCGGTCAGCTCTACGGAATGGGTGCGATCGGCGGCTTTTGTCATCTTTACATCGGCCAGGAGGCGATCGTCGTCGGAATGCAGATGTCGCTCGAGGAGGGCGATCAGGTCATAACGGGCTATCGCGATCATGGGCACATGCTGGCCTGCGGCATGGACGCCAAGGGTGTGATGGCCGAACTGACCGGGCGGCGCGGCGGCTATTCCAAGGGCAAGGGCGGCTCCATGCACATGTTCAGCAAGGAGAAGCGTTTCTACGGCGGCCACGGCATCGTCGGCGCGCAGGTGTCGCTCGGAACTGGCCTCGCCTTCGCCAACCGTTATCGCGGCAACGATCGCGTCAGTCTCACTTATTTTGGGGATGGGGCGGCCAATCAGGGCCAGGTCTACGAGAGCTTCAATATGGCGCAGCTCTGGAAACTCCCGGTGGTCTACATCATCGAAAACAACCGGTACGCAATGGGCACGTCCGTGACGCGCTCGTCGGCGCAGACGGATTTTTCCCGGCGCGGGGTGTCCTTCAACATTCCCGGCGAACAGGTCGACGGTATGGATGTTCGGGCCGTAAAAGCGGCAGGCGACAAGGCCGTGAAATGGTGCCGCGAGGGTAACGGTCCCTACATTCTGGAAATGCAGACCTACCGTTATCGCGGTCACTCGATGTCGGATCCGGCGAAGTACCGTACGCGCGAGGAGGTCGACAAGGTTCGACACGATCAGGATCCGATCGAACAGGTCCGCAACCGGCTGCTGGCGGCCAAGCTACCTGAGGACGATCTGAAGAAGATCGACGCGGACGCGCGCGAGATAGTCAATACGGCCGCGGACTTCGCGCAAAACGATCCAGAGCCCGACGCGTCCGAGCTTTACACCGATATTTATCGCTGAGCGCGCAAGCCTTTTTCGGAGCGATCATGCCAATCCAAGTTCTGATGCCCGCGCTTTCTCCGACCATGGAGAAAGGCAACCTCGCTAAGTGGCTGAAGAGGGAGGGCGAGACGATCAAGTCTGGCGACGTCATCGCGGAGATCGAGACCGACAAGGCGACCATGGAAGTCGAGGCGACCGACGAGGGCACGCTTGGCAAGATACTCGTTCCCGAAGGAACCGCGGACGTGGCGGTAAACACGCCGATCGCAACCATTCTTGCCGATGGCGAGAGCGCGGCCGATCTGGGCAAGATCGAAGCGAAGGCTTCAAAAACATCGGCCGATTCCGTCCAGGACGCTTCGAAGGAAGTTGCGGAATCACGTTCGCCGGTTGGCGAGGGCAAGCCGATGATCTCGGATCCGCAACGGCCTGCCGGACCGGCGATGGAGACTCCAGAGGATCCTGACATTCCTGCCGGCACCGAGATGGTGACCATGACCATCCGCGAGGCGCTACGCGACGCCATGGCCGAGGAGATGCGCCGCGACGACAACGTCTTTTTGTTGGGGGAAGAGGTCGCCGAATATCAAGGTGCCTACAAGGTGTCGCAGGGTCTCTTGCAGGAATTCGGCGCGCGGCGGGTGATCGACGCGCCGATCACGGAGCACGGTTTTGCCGGCGTCGGCGTCGGCGCTGCGATGGCGGGATTGAGGCCGATTGTCGAGTTCATGACCTTCAACTTCGCCATGCAGGCGATCGACCAGATCATCAATTCGGCTGCCAAGACGCTTTACATGTCCGGCGGACAGATGGGCTGCGGAATCGTGTTCCGCGGCCCCAACGGCGCCGCGTCGCGCGTCGCGGCCCAGCACAGTCAGGACTATTCGGCGTGGTACTCGCAAATCCCGGGCCTCAAGGTGGTCGCGCCGTATTCCGCCGCCGACTACAAAGGACTTTTGAAAGCCGCGATCCGCGATCCTAATCCGGTGATTTTCCTCGAAAATGAAATCTTATATGGACACACCGGTCCGGTGCCGAAACTCGACGACTATGTGCTGCCGATCGGCAAGGCGCGGATCGCGCGTGCCGGTCAGCACGTTACGCTGGTCTCGTGGTCGAACGGTATGACCTACGCATTGAAGGCCGCGGATGAACTCGCCAAGGAGGGCATCGAGGCCGAAGTCGTCGACTTGCGTACGCTGCGCCCGATGGACACCGAAACAATCGTGGCATCGGTGCGGAAGACCGGCCGCGCGGTGACCGTGGAGGAGGGCTGGCAGCAATCTGGCGTCGGCGCCGAGATCGCCGCGCGCATCATGGAGCACGCATTCGATTATCTCGATGCGCCGGTGACGCGCGTTTCGGGCAGGGACGTGCCGATGCCGTATGCGGCCAACCTCGAAAAGCTGGCGCTGCCGTCGGTGGCCGAAGTCGTCGCGGCGGCCAAGGCCGTCTGTTATCGGTGAGCGGGGTCAGTCATGCCGATTAACATTCTGATGCCCGCGCTGTCGCCGACGATGGAAAAGGGCAACCTCGCCAAGTGGCTCAAGAAGGAGGGCGACAAGGTCAGGTCTGGCGACGTCATTGCCGAGATCGAGACCGACAAGGCGACCATGGAAGTCGAGGCGGTGGATGAGGGCACCATCGCGAAAATCCTGGTGCCGGAAGGTACGCAGGATGTGCCAGTCAACAACGTGATCGCGGTGCTCGCCAGTGACGGCGAGGACGTGAAGGCTGCCGCCGGCGGCGGCGCGTCTTCGAAAAGCGAGCCGAAGGCCGAAGCAAAAGCAGAATCCAAAGCATACACGAAAGCTGTTAGCGGAGGTGCAACTCGAATCGCCGACCTTTCCTCCAGTGCGCCCGCGCCTAAGCCTGCATCGTCAGAAACTCAAGCGGCGCGGCGAGCGAACGGTCACGCCCGCATCTTCTCCTCGCCGTTGGCGCGGCGGCTCGCAAGCGAAGCCGGCATCGACCTGGCGCGCATTGAAGGCAGCGGCCCGCATGGACGTGTCGTCGCCCGCGACGTGGAGCAGGCGAAATCCGGCAAAGGCTTGAAGGCGTCGGCGACCACACCAGCAGGTGCGCCTTCGATCGCGCCTTCGATGTCGGACAAGCAAATTCTGTCGCTGTTCGAGGACGGCTCCTACGAACTCGTCCCGCATGACAACATGCGCCGCACGATCGCGCAGCGCCTGACCGCTTCGATCCAGAACGTTCCGCACTTCTATCTGACGATGGACTGCGACATCGGACGGCTGCTGTCCGCGCGCGAGGACATCAACGCGTCGGCGCCGAAGGACAAGGAGAAGAAGCCGCTCTACAAGCTCTCGGTCAACGACTTCGTCATCAAGGCGATGGCGGTGGCGTTGCAGCGCGTGCCGAATGCCAACGTCAGCTGGACGGAAGGTGGTATGCTTAAACACAAGCATTCCGATGTCGGAGTCGCGGTTGCGATGCCGGGCGGCTTGATCACGCCGATTATCCGCAAGGCGGAAGCAAAATCGCTCTCTGCGATCTCGTCCGAAATGAAGGACTTCGCCGCGCGGGCGCGGGCGCGAAAGCTCAAGCCCGAGGAATATCAGGGCGGCACCACGGCGGTCTCGAATCTCGGCATGTACGGCATCAAGGATTTCACCGCCGTCATCAACCCGCCGCACGCCACCATCCTCGCGGTCGGCGCCAGCGAGGAGCGCGCAGTCGTGCGGGGCGGCAAGATCGAGGCCGCGCACATCATGAGCGTAACGCTGTCCTGTGATCACCGCGCGGTGGACGGCGCGCTCGGCGCGGAGCTGATCGGCGCGTTCAAGACACTGATCGAAAACCCCGTGATGATGATGGTGTGATATGCGCAATAAAAGAAGAGCGCGTCAGCCAATTGGTGAGCGAGATTCTACGGCGCTCGCAAACAGAGTCATGAGACAGATTGAGACTATGGAGAAGGAAAAGGCCGCTCTTCGTCGTTACGAAGTTAGTAGCAGCGACAGACTTGAACTCGGGATGAAAACGTCGGGTTGGACGATATACTTAAGTAGACTTCGAACAGAACTTGCGTTGGCGAGGAAATGCAACTTTGTGTCGGCTGACGATATTGCGCGTGTTTGGAACGGCAAGGGATTTAAGACCGGCTACGGAAAGGTCTGGACAGCGCGGCTTGTGAAAATAGCCAAGACAGTCGTCGCCGACGCCGCAATTGAACAAATAACTACCAGGAAATAACTGATACGTCCTTCAACGTCATCATCATCGGTTCTGGGCCCGGCGGTTATGTCGCCGCGTCGCCCGCCGCAGAGCCGATGACGGGACTGGCGCGAATCGTGCGGTCTGCGCTTGGTAAAAGACGTGCAGGCTATAAGTCAGACTAAATCCTGTGAAGGAAAAAAGATGCGGACCTTCCTGATGTCTCTTGGTGTGGTTCTGGTCGCGGCGTCCGTGCAAGCAGCGGACATCAAGGGCGGCAAGGATCATCCGTTGCTGCCGCGTTATGACGGCTCGGAGATCACCCGGTACAAGCAGGAAGCGTTTACTGATTACAAGCTTGTGACCGCGCCCGTTAGAGATCACGGCGGAAAGGATAGGAATCCAAATTCCGTGACCCCGCTGGAGGGTAAGTTCACGCAGATCTCCTACAAGATGCCGGAAGGCCGCGCGGCATTGGAGGTGTTCCGCAACTACGAGCAGGCGATCAAGAAAGCCGGCTTCGAGACGCTCTTCACTTGCGAGCGCGAGGCATGCGGCGGGCGAAACTTCAGCCTCGCTATCGCCGGCGACCCGCTCTACATGCTGTTCGGAGACCAGCAGGCCGACCAGCGCTACATTGCCGCGCGACTCAAGCGGGCCGAAGGCGACGTCTATGCCTCGCTCTATGTCATCATGCACCGCTCGGGTGGTGGACCGCTCAAGGACCGTGCACTGGCGCTTCTCGAAATCACCGAAGTCAAGCCAATGGAGGAACGGATGGTGGTGGTGGACTCGTCCGCCATGCAGCGTGATATCATGGCACAGGGACGTGTCGCGGTTCACGGCATCCTGTTCGACTTCGACAAAGACACCATGCGTTCCGATTCGAAACCGCAGATCGAAGAGATCGCCAAGCTCTTAAATGAGCAGCCCAATATGAAAGTGCTGATTGTCGGGCATACCGATTCCAAGGGAGCGCTCGACTACAACCGCGACCTGTCGTATCGCCGCGCACGATCCATTGTTGAGACCCTTAGCCGCGACTATGGCGTCGTCGCGGCGCGTCTGACTCCACTTGGAGTCGGGATGGCCTCCCCGATGGCGACCAACCGCACCGAAGAAGGTCGTGCGCTGAACCGGCGGGTCGAGCTGGTAGACGCCACGAATTGAGGACAGAAAGCAGAAGCCATGCCTGATACCTCCTTCGACATCGTCATCATTGGCTCCGGTCCGGGCGGTTACGTCACCGCGATCCGTGCCGCCCAGCTTGGATTCAAGACAGCAATCGTCGAGAAGCAACATCTCGGCGGCATCTGCCTGAACTGGGGCTGCATTCCGACCAAGGCGCTGCTGCGCTCGGCGGAAATCTATCATTACATGCAGCATGCCAAGGATTACGGCCTGTCGGCGGAGAATGTGAGCTACGATCCGAAGGCCGTCGTGCAGCGCTCACGCGGCGTGTCCAAGCGCCTCAACGAAGGCGTCGGCTTCCTGATGAAGAAGAACAAGATCACCGTGATCTGGGGCGATGCATCCATCGATGCGCCCGGAAGGATCACGGTGAAGGCGGGCAGCGCCGATGCGCCGAAGGGCGTGCTGGGTGCGGGCAGCTATCAGGCCAAGCACATCATCGTCGCGACCGGGGCGCGGCCGCGCGTGCTGCCGGGGCTGGAAGGCGACCAGAAGCTGGTCTGGACCTATTTCGAGGCGATGGTGCCCGATCGCGTGCCCAAGTCCCTGCTCGTCGTCGGCTCCGGCGCGATCGGCATCGAATTCGCCTCATTCTTCCGCACCATGGGGGCCGAGGTCACAGTTGTTGAGGTGCTGCCGCAGATCCTCCCCGTGGAGGATGCCGAGATCGCCGGCCTTGCCCGCAAGCAGTTCGAGAAGCAGGGCATCAAGATCATGACCGGTGCCAAGGTGACCAAGCTCGACAGGAAGGCGGACAGCGTCGTCGCCACCATTGACGCAGGCGATGGCAAGCCGGTTACCGCCGAGTTCGAGCGGGTGATTTCGGCGGTCGGCGTGGTCGGCAATATCGAAAATCTCGGATTGGAAAAGCTCGGCGTGAAAACTGATCGTGGCTGCATCGTGATCGACGGCCATGGCAGAACCAACGTACCTGGCATTTACGCGATCGGCGATGTCGCGGGACCGCCGATGTTGGCGCATAAGGCCGAGCATGAGGGGGTCATCTGCATCGAAACCATCAAGGGGCTGAAAACGCACCCAATGGACAAGCTGCTGATCCCGGGTTGCACTTATTGTCACCCGCAAATCGCGTCTGTCGGCCTGACCGAAGCCAAGGCCAAGGAGGCGGGCAAGGACATCCGTGTCGGCCGCTTCCCGTTCGCAGGCAACGGCAAGGCCATCGCGCTGGGCGAGGATCAGGGGCTGGTGAAGGTCATCTTCGACAAGATGACTGGGCAATTGCTCGGCGCGCACATGGTCGGCGCGGAAGTCACCGAACTGATCCAGGGTTACGTGGTTGCGATGAACCTGGAGACGACCGAGCAGGAATTGATGCACACCATCTTCCCGCATCCGACGCTCTCGGAAATGATGAAGGAAGCGGTCCTCGACGCCTACGGGCGCGTGCTGAACATGTAAGAGCAATAGCGGGTTTGGACAGCAACCGCGCAGGCTCGGATTTAGCCTGCTCGGACTACCGCAAAACTGGACATTGCTCGGTCAGAATCCGCGCGAGTTATTGATTGAGGGTACATATCGCAGAGCAACAGAGCATGTTGCCCCGCGATATCGTTGTTGCCAGGTCGCAACACCAGCCGGTCATTTAACCCTACAAACAGGTGGCTCTTGCAGACGCCGCTATTTAGCCACACCCCTTCGTGAAGAATTTACCCGTCGGCTAAAAGGCTGGCGCTTTTGGTGGCTCGGACGTCCCGGAAGCGTCTTCAGAAAAAATGGCCGCTGGGAGGAGTGGGTTCGCGATGGACGTCGAGGCGGGCATCAAGGGCAGGCTGTCGAACCGTCACCTCGCGGAAGGTCAGACGCGCGTGCCCGGCCGTTCGGGTTCGTATGGCGCGCGATGGATCGTTTCTCTTAACCCTGCCGGGCTCGCGATCGTTGTTGGCGACACGCGGATCGTAACGGCGGTCGGCCGGCCTTCTGACGTAAATTTGATTTGTGCCCGATGCCTTGACCGCGAGACCGAATGGCGGATCGGCGCGACTAATCCTACATCCGGCGAGCGCACAAAATACGCTCGGCAGTTTGGACAAATGTTTAGTGGTACCCTGACCTATTCGGGCGGGATGTTCGAGAAGTTGCGTTATGCGGATGGCTAGGAGCACAGCTTTTGCGTTGGCGTGGAGCGTGGCGTGCGTGAGCGCGTCGGCCTTTGCCTTCGATGGAACCGTGGCCGGACAGCAGGATGCCGCCGCGGCGCTTCCCGTAGCCTCTGCGCCCCTCGCTGGTGGGGAGACGCTGAAAAAGGCGGTGGCCCCGAGCGCGTCGTTGACAGCCCTGCAGTATGCGGCCGAGGGTGGGCACCCGATTGCCCAGTGGCGGCTGGGGCGTATGTACGCCAACGGCGATGGCGTCACCCAGGATGATCTACGCGCTTTCCAGTACTTCAGCCGTATTGCCAATGCGCATGCCGAGGACAGCCCTTCGGCACCGCAGGCCCCCGTTGTGGCCAATGCGTTTGTTGCGCTTGGACGCTATTACCTACAGGGGATTCCTAACTCGACCATCAAGCGCGACGCCGAGCGCGCGCGAGAGATGTTTTCCTATGCGGCCTCCTACTTCGGCAATGCCGATGCGCAATACGATCTGGCGCGGCTTTATCTGAAAGGGGTCGGAGCTCCTCACGATGTCAAGTACGGCGCTCGTTGGCTAGGTCTTGCGGCGCAAAAGGGCCAGCATCAGGCGCAGGCGATGCTCGGCAAGATGCTGTTTGTCGGCGATCAGTTACCCCGGCAGGCTGCGCGCGGGCTGATGTGGCTGACGCTGGCACGCGATGCCGCTCAGCCGGACGAGACCTGGATCACCGAGAGTTACAATAAGGCGATCGCGAAGGCTTCGGAAGACGACCGCGCCATGGCGCTGCAGATGCTGGAGCACTGGGTGCAGGGACGGCGGGACTAGCGCGGAAGTGCGGTAGCGGTCCGCCGTATAGCTCTGAAATCTCGAAAACAAGAAGACTGCGTCGCTAAGGCTGTCCGGCGGGGTCCAGCTCCAGATCGATCCAGACGGGAACATGGTCCGACGCCTTCTCCCAGCCGCGGACATGACGATCGATTCCTACTCCGCTGAGCCGGTCACTGGCCTGCGGCGACAGCAACAGATGATCGATCCGCAATCCGTTGTTCTTCTGCCAGGCGCCGGCCTGATAATCCCAGAAGGTATATTCCCCCGCGGCATCCGACACCGCTCGTAACGCGTCGGTCAGGCCCAGCCCGAGCAACGTCTGAAACGCTTGCCGTGTTTGCGGGCGAAACAAGGCATCATCGACCCATGCGGAAGGGTTGTACACGTCACCCGCTGTAGGGATGACGTTAAAATCGCCCGCAAGTACGAAGGATTCTTCGCTTTTCAGCTGCTCTTTTGAATACTCAATAAGTCGGGATATCCACTTGAGTTTGTAAGGATATTTATCGGTGTTCGGCGGATTTCCATTGGGCAAATAGAGACAGGCGATCCGGACGACCCCTTGTTTGAGTGAGACAACGCCTTCAAGGAATCGCGACTGTACGTCGTCGTCATCGCCGGCCAGCCGGGGCCGGGTTTCGTCGAACGGGAACTTCGATAGCAGCGCCACGCCATTAAAAGTCTTCTGACCGTGCGTCACCACATTGTAGCCGAGCGCCTCAATGGCTTCGCGCGGGAATTGTTCATCAACGCATTTGATTTCCTGGAGACAGACGACATCGGGCGCGGTCTCCCGCAGCCAGGCGAGCAGGTGATCCAGGCGCTGCCGGACCGAATTGACGTTCCAGGTGGCTATGCGCATGAGACGGTCCCGCGTGCGATGACCGACATGATCGGGCAATCCCGCGCAAAGGTCTTCTTTCGGCGGAGGAGCGGGTTAAACCCGCGCATGACATGAAAGCCTAGATCGAAAAGCTGGTGCCGCAGCCGCAGGACGCGGTGGCGTTCGGATTGACCACGCGGAACGACGCTCCGATAAGATCGTCAACGAAATCGACTTCGGACCCGCTCAGGAACGGGACGGAGGCTGGATCGACGAGCACCACTGCGGAATCTCGCGCGATCACCAGATCATCGTCCGCTTTGGCCCGTTCGATGTCGAATTTGTATTGAAAGCCCGAGCAGCCGCCGCCTTCGACGCTGATGCGCAACATGGCGCCGTTACCCTCGGATTTCAGGATTTCCCCGATCCGCCGCGCCGCGCGCTCGCTGACGGTGATGTTGGTTTCTGTCATCCTGCGACTCCGTATGAGATGGCGGATATTGTCCAATATTTTGAATTACCCGCAAGCCATAGTTAAGTGCCCGGACGACAGAATCAAACGATCGGAAGGGGGCAAGTGCCGTGGCAGTCGGAATGGCAGCTCCCCGCGCGCCTTTTGCCAGCGAGCCCGACCGCAGCCGCGGTCGGTTGTATGACGAGCCGCCGAGCCGGACCCGCAGCGCGTTCCGGCGCGATTGCGACCGGGTGATCCATTCGACGGCGTTCCGGCGGCTGAAACACAAGACCCAGGTATTCGTCTATCATGAGGGCGATCACTTCCGGACCCGGCTCACCCATACCCTCGAGGTGGCGCAGATCGCCCGCGCGCTGGCCCGGCAGCTCGGGCTCGATGAGGATCTGACGGAAGCGCTGGCGCTGGCGCATGATCTCGGCCATCCGCCGTTCGGCCACGCCGGCGAACGGGCGCTGGACCTCTGTCTCGGTCCGTATGGCGGTTTCGACCACAACGCGCAGACGCTGCGGATCGTAACCCTTTTGGAACACCGCTACCCGGATTTCGATGGCCTTAACCTCACCTGGGAAACGCTAGAGGGGATCGTCAAGCACAACGGTCCGCTGACGGATGCCGCGGGGAACGCCATTGGACGTTATCAGTGTCGCGGCGTTCCACTGGGTATCGTCGATTTCAACCGGACCTGCGATCTGGAGCTATGGAGCTTCGCCTCGCTCGAGGCGCAGGTTGCGGCCATTGCCGACGACATCGCCTATAACACCCATGACATCGACGATGGCTTGCGCGCCGGCTTGTTCGCTGTCGATGATCTTAAGGAAATGCCGTTAACTGACGGAATAATCGCCGATATCACACGCCGTCATCCGACGCTGGATCATGGCCGGCGCGGCGCCGAATTGGTGCGTGAGCTGATCTCCTATCTGATCATGGCCGTTTTGTCCGAGGCGGGCACGCGGCTTGCCGTTGCGCAGCCGCGGTTGGTCGATGACGTGCGGCGGCACTCTGCGCCGCTGCTTGCCTTTCCGACGGAGGTGGCAGAGGCCGAGACTCGGATCAAGGCGTTTCTCAAACAACGGATGTATCGCCATCTCCGCGTCGTGCGGGTGATGGACCAGGCCGAGACTATTGTTCGGGACCTGTTTGTACGCTACCGCGACGATCCGGCGGCGCTGCCTGCCGAATGGCTGCCGGAGAATGGCAACAACCGCGAATTCGATGCCGAAAAAGCGCGCAGGGTTGGCAATTTCATCGCCGGGATGACCGACCGGTTCGCTATCAACGAGCACAGGCGTCTTTTTGACTCGACTCCGGAATTGCGTTAGGCGGCGCGTATTCCAGGTCCACTCAAATCGCAGAAATCATGACCAATTCCAGTCCATCGCAGCATCTTTTCGCGGATGTGCTTGCGCGCGTGCTTAAGGCGTGCGCCGCGCTCGTGGAAGACGAAGCGCTGCCGGCCGGGCTTGATCTGTCGCGGATCGTGGTTGAGCCGCCGAAAGATGCCGCCCATGGTGACATGGCGACCAACGCTGCCATGGTTCTGGCGAAGGACGCCAAGACCAAGCCGCGCGATCTTGCCGAACGGATCGTGACAAAACTGCGCGCTGACGACTTGGTCGAAAACGCCGAGATTGCTGGTCCCGGTTTCATCAATTTGACCCTGAAGTTGCAGGTCTGGTCTAATGTACTGCGCGACCTGCTGCGCGAAGGCGAGGGCTATGGCCGCAGCGCGGCCGGCGCGGGCGAAAAGGTCAATGTCGAATACGTCTCCGCCAATCCAACCGGCCCCATGCATGTCGGACATTGCCGCGGCGCGGTGTTTGGCGACGCGCTGGCGAGCCTTTTGTCATTCGCCGGCTATGACGTCACGCGCGAATACTACATCAACGATGCGGGCGCGCAGGTCGACGTGCTCGCGCGCTCGGCATTCCTGCGCTATCGCGAGGCACTCGGCGAAAACATCGGCGAAATTCCGGAAGGGCTTTACCCCGGCGACTATCTGAAGCCAGTCGGGCAGGCGCTTGCCGACGAGCACGGCGACAAGTTGTTGAGGGCGCCGGAAGCCGAATGGCTTCCCATCGTGCGCGCCATCGCGATCGCCATGATGATGGAGATGATCAGGGGCGATCTCGACGCGCTGAACATCCGCCACGAGATGTTCTTCTCGGAGCGCTCGCTGATTGAGGGCGGTATGGACCGAGTCGCCGCCACCATCGATTTTCTGCGACAGAAGGGCGACGTCTATGAGGGTCGATTGCCGCCGCCGAAGGGCGCTCCGGTAGAGGACTACGAGGATCGCGAGCAAACTCTGTTCCGCGCCACAGCCTACGGCGACGATGTCGATCGTCCGCTGAAAAAATCGGATGGCGGTTACACCTACTTCGCCTCCGATATCGCCTATCACAAGACGAAATTCGACCGCGGCTTCCTCAACATGGTCGATGTCTGGGGAGCCGATCACGGCGGTTACATCAAGCGCGTTCAGGCAGCGATCAAAGCCGTTACCGCAGGCAAGGCGACGCTCGACGTCAAGATCGTGCAGCTCGTCAAGCTGTTGCGCAACGGCGAGCCGGTGAAGATGTCGAAGCGCGCCGGGGATTTCGTGACGTTGCGCGAAGTGGTCGATGAAGTCGGCTCCGACGCCGTCCGCTTCATGATGCTATTCCGCAAGAATGACGCGGTGTTGGATTTCGATCTTGCCAAAGTCATCGAGCAGTCGAAGGACAACCCGGTGTTCTACGTACAGTACGGCCACGCCCGCGGGTTCTCGATCTTCCGCAACGCGCGGGAAGTGTTCCCGGACCTTCCTGAAACAGATGCGGCGCGGAGGGATTTCCTCGGGGCGGCGGCTATGGAACGGCTGTCCGATCCGGCGGAACTCGGATTGCTGCGGCGGCTCGCGCTCTACCCGCGAACCGTCGAAGCGGCCGCGGTGGCACACGAACCGCACCGGATCGCATTCTACCTGTATGATCTTGCAAGTGAATTTCACGCGCTTTGGACGAAAGGGCGCGATTTGCCTCATTTACGCTTCATTATCAATAATGATGCACAAATAACCAGGGCACGGTTGGCGCTGGTTCAGGGTGTTGTCGCTGTTCTGGCATCCGGACTTGCCGTTCTCGGCGTTCACGCGCCGACCGAGATGCGATAGTGGTTTAGCCATCATGAAGGGGATCGTGATGGGCTTGATTGGCAGCTGTTTCGTTTAGAACGAGCGAGTTGGCGCCTTTCCGAAAGGGACGCGACATCACAATGGCTCATCGATATCAGGACAGACCTTTCCCGGAGGACGATGATTACGGGCGCGACGATCGGGGCGCGACAACTCCCCCCGAGCCGGATCCGCTTGCGGAACTTGCGCGTCTGATTGGTCAGACTGATCCCTTCGGCGATGTCAAACGAGTAGCACCGGTGGCTCCGGTGGATGATCCCGTAGATCATTTTGAGCCGCAGCCCACCGCAGAGGATGAGGTTCCAGCCAGTCCGCCGCAGTGGATTCAGAGGCGAATGGCCCAACCTGATCCTTCGCCGGAGCAGTTCGAATCCCCGCCGCATCCGGTTCTGCGGCGCGCGGCGGTTTATCCCGACAATCAGCATCAGCCGCCTGAGCCAGAGTCATATTATCAGGCTGACCGTTATGACGACGTGCTGTACGGGAGGCGGCCGGACGAGCAGCCGGCGTATGCGTATGGGGATCATGTTCCACGCGACGCGTATGAAGGCCAGTTTCCGCGCGAGACCTATACGGAAGCGCCATTCGGCTACGAGAACGGTTATGAGGAAGTTGATCCGGCGCCCGGGCGTCGCGGCAAAATGGCAACCGTGGTCGCGGTTTTAGTGCTCGCCGTGGTCGGTACTGGTGCGGCGTATGCTTATCGCACCTTTGTTGGAAATGCCCCGAAAGGTGAGCCGCCGGTCATAAGGGCCAACACCGAACCGAACAAGATTGTGCCTCAGCAGGCCACTTCCGGGGATGCCGTTGGCAAGTTGCTTCAGGACCGAATGTCCTCGGAGAACGGTACCGAGCAGATGGTGTCTCGCGAAGAGCAGCCAGTCAACGTTAAGGATGCCGTTAACGCCGGCCCGCGTGTTGTATTCCCGCCGTTGAACCAGAACGGCCATCCGCCGTCCGCAGCAAGCGTGGCTCCGAACATCAAGCCTCCCGCGACGGCGGCAAACGGAACAGTTGCTGGCGATGAACCACACAGGGTCAGGACCCTGACGGTCCGTGGTGATCCGGCCGATCTAACGGCGGCGGCCGTTGCGCGGCCTGAGTCCTCCGAATCTCGGCATACGACTCCCACGGGTCCTGCATCCGGGGCAAATGCGCCTCAGTCGGTGTCACCACAGGCTGCCGAACCGCGCACCCGAATAGCTTCGACCAATCCGACCCAGCAGGCGCCGGTCGTCGCCAGTACTGGGGGTTATTTGGTGCAGGTTTCCTCTCAGCGTAACGAGGCGGACGCGCGGGCATCGTTCCGGCACCTGCAGGGTAAATTCCCGGTGCTGGGATCGCGCGCTCCTTTAATCAAACGCGCAGACCTTGGCGCCAAGGGTGTCTACTATCGTGCCATGGTCGGTCCGTTCGGTTCCTCCGAGGAGGCCTCGCGTTTCTGCGGAAGCCTCAAATCGGCCGGCGGACAGTGCGTCGTCCAAAGGAATTAACGGCCGATTCCTTGACCGTCGCGGCCGATGAAGGCTAATCGGCCGCCATGAGTTCGCGCGCATTCATCACGGGAGCGTCAGGCCTAAGTCTGACAACGGAGGAGCGCGAATTCCTGCGCGAACAGCGCCCGTGGGGGTTCATTCTGTTCAAAAGGAATGTAGACAATCCCCTGCAAGTCGCTCGTTTAGTTCAGGAGTTTAGAGAAGCCGTCGAGGATAGCGATGCTCCTGTCCTGATAGACCAGGAAGGCGGCCGCGTGCAGCGGTTGGGACCGCCCCACTGGCCCGTCTATCCGGCAGGCGCGACGTTCGGCGTCCTCTATGACCGCGACCGCGACGCGGGGCTAAAGGCCGCACGGCTCAGCGCACAACTGATCGCGGCCGATCTCGCCGATCTCGGCATCACAGTCGACTGCCTGCCGCTGGCGGATGTTCCTGTACCCGGTGCGGATGCCGTCATCGGTGATCGCGCCTATGGCGCTGATCCTCACAAGGTCGCGACGATCGCACGGGCCGTTACTGAGGGACTAGAGCAGGGTGGTGTTCTGCCGGTTCTCAAGCACATTCCGGGTCACGGTCGGGCGACTGCTGACACCCATCACCGACTCCCGATTGTGGAAACCTTGAAAGACGATCTGGAGGCCTTTGATTTCGCTGCATTTCGTCCCCTTGCGGACCTGCCGATGGCGATGACCGCACATGTTGTGTTCAGTGCAATTGATGCCACCCAACCGGCCACGACATCTGCGACAATCATCGAACGGGTGATTCGCGGGACCATCGGGTTTCAGGGATTATTGATGAGTGATGACGTGTCCATGAACGCGTTGGCGGGATCGATCGCCCAGCGGACGAGAGCAATCGTTGCGGCTGGCTGCGACATAGTCCTGCACTGCAATGGCAATCTGGATGAGATGCGGCAGGTCGCCAGCGAAGCTCCGGAGCTATCGGGTTTTGCGCTGGACCGCGCCCGGCGAGCCCTGGCCAAGCGCAAGCCGCCGCAACCGTTCGACCGCGAAGCGGCGCGGGCGGAACTCGACGCGTTAACGGCAGCGGGGGCAGCGAGCGCATGAGCGCGGAAATTCTGTCGTTTGAAACAGGTCGGCCCACCGAGCCCGTCGTCATCGACGAGGTTGCGCTCGTGGTCGATGTCGAGGGTTATGAAGGCCCGCTTGACCTTTTGCTGGCGCTTGCCCGCCAGCAAAAGGTCGACCTGTCGAAAATTTCCATTCTGGCGCTTGCCGATCAGTATCTCGTTTTCATAGAGGCGGCCCGCAAGATTCGTCTCGAACTGGCCGCCGACTATCTGGTCATGGCGGCATGGCTAGCATTTCTGAAATCGCGCTTGCTGCTGCCGGAGCCCCCGACGCCGGATGGGCCCAGCGCCGGGGAGATGGCGACGGCGCTTGCCAATCGCCTGCGGCGTCTTGAGGCCATCCGGGAGGCGTCGAACCGCCTGATGAATCGTCAGCAGTTGGGGCGTGACATCTTTCCGCGAGGCAACCCGGAATCGATCGCTGAGATTCGCCATCCGAGATTCACCGCGACGCTGTTCGACCTGCTCTCCGCTTATGCCGTGCAACGGCAGCAGCGTGTATTGACGACCGTTCATATGGCCAAGCGAACGGTCTGGTCGTTGAGCGAAGCACGAGCCTCGCTTGAGCGTCTGGTCGGTCTCTCCGGCGAGGATTGGGGATGTCTCGACCAGTATCTGATGACCTTTGTTGTCGATCCGTCGCAGCGGGCTACCGTGTTCGCGTCGAGTTTTGCGTCTGCACTCGAATTGGTGCGCGAGGGTGTCATGGATCTGAATCAAAAAGAGGCCTTCGCACCGCTTTATTTTCGCAAGCGTGCGCGGCAGCCGGCACCCGATCCGATGGCGGGGCCGGACACCTCGACGCAGTAAGTGAAGAAGGAGAGCGAGCATGGCAAGCTTGGCGGAAATGCGCGTGGAGCAGCTCGAGGAATTTGAGTCGGAACGACCCGCAGCGCGTCCCGAGGAATTACGGTTGTTGGAGGCGCTGCTATTCGCTTCATCCGAGCCGCTGGATCAGGCCGCGCTGGCCAAGCGGATGCCCGACGGTGTCGACATCAAAATGGCCCTTGCCCAGTTGCAGGCGGACTACGCCTCGCGGGGCGTCAACCTGGTGCGCATCGCCAATAAGTGGACATTCCGTACAGCGGGCGATCTGGCGTGGCTGATGACGCGGGAAAGCACGGAAACCCGGCGTCTGTCGCGCGCGGCGATCGAGGTGTTGGCGATCATTGCCTATCATCAGCCTGTGACCCGCGCCGAGATTGAGGAAATTCGCGGCGTCGTCACCTCCAAGGGGACGCTCGACGTGCTGCTGGAGACCGGGTGGATCAAGCCGCGCGGCCGCCGCAAGACACCAGGCCGCCCGCTCACCTTCGGAACGACAGAGACGTTCCTGTCCCAGTTCAGCCTCGAAAATCTCGGCGACCTGCCGGGCCTGGAAGAACTGAAGGGAACGGGGCTGCTGGATTCTCGTCTGCCGGGCGGGTTCAGTGTTCCCACACCTTCCGACGATCCGACTTTGCGGGACGATGAGGAGCCGCTTGAGGCGGGCGATCTCGAACTGGCGCTAGTTCCGCCTCTGGATCCTGAAAGCGATAGTTCGAGCAGCGGCGGCTCGGCGCAGTAGGGTCTAAGCCTAGCTTGAGCTAGAGGCTCTCCGCTGCTGATCGGATCGGTCGCGGGTTCGATGTTTTTTTGGTCTGACGCGTTTTAGCCGCGATTTTTCGCGCGTGTTCCTCCGCCGCTTGCGTTGCCTGCTGGGCCTCCCCGCGCCGGCCGAACCCTCACCACCATAACCGTCACGCAGGTCGTCAGCGCGTAGTCAGGACCACCGTTCCATCATCAGATTCTGGTTGCCAGAATAGCCTATAAGTGTCTGAAAAAACGACGGGAAAAAACCGCCTTGCAGGGCTGCCGAAGGTGGTCTTCCGAGCCTCGATAAGCTATATGAATCCAAGTAGAAACCGACCGGAATCCTTCTTTGTCAGACACCGACGACACCAAACCCGGGGAGCCGCCGGCGCCTTCGGGCATTCGGCCCGTTTCGATCCTCGATGAGATGAAACGAAGCTATCTCGATTACGCCATGAGCGTAATCGTGGCGCGGGCGCTGCCGGATGCGCGTGACGGTCTCAAGCCGGTTCACCGGCGAATTCTCTACGCGATGTACGAGAACGGTTTCGAGTGGAATAAGCCCTATCGCAAGTCGGCGCGCACCGTTGGCGACGTCATCGGTAAGTACCATCCTCACGGCGACCAGTCGGTCTACGACGCGCTGGTGCGTATGGCGCAGAGTTTCTCGATGCGCGTGCCGCTGATCGACGGGCAGGGCAATTTCGGCTCGGTGGACGGCGATATGGCAGCGGCCATGCGCTACACCGAATCCCGCCTTACCAAGATCGCGCAATCGCTGCTCGACGATATCGACAAGGACACCGTTGATTTCCAGCCCAACTACGACAACAGCGAGAAGGAACCCTCGGTCCTTCCGGCGAAGTTTCCAAACCTTTTGGTCAACGGCGCCGGCGGCATTGCCGTCGGCATGGCTACAAACATCCCGCCGCACAATCTCGGCGAAGTCATCGATGCCTGCGTGGCGCTGATCGACAATCCCGCGCTGGGGATCGACGACCTCATCAACATCATTCCGGGCCCGGATTTTCCAACCGGCGGCATTATCCTCGGGCGGCAAGGCATCCGCTCGGCTTATCACCTCGGCCGCGGCTCGATCGTGATGCGCGGCAAGGTGTCGATCGATACGATCCGCAAGGACCGCGAAGCGATCGTGATTTCGGAGATCCCGTATCAGGTCAACAAGGCCAGTATGGTCGAACGTATCGCCGAGCTGGTGCGCGAGAAGAGGATCGACGGTATTTCGGACTTGCGTGACGAATCCGATCGAGAGGGTTTCCGCGTCGTCGTCGAGTTGAAGCGCGACGCCGTTCCGGAAGTCGTGCTCAACCAGCTCTACAGGTTCACGCCGCTGCAAACCAACTTCGGCGCCAACATGGTGGCGCTGGATGCGGGTCGGCCGCAGCTCATGAATCTGAAAGACCTGCTGACGCTGTTCATCGCGTTCCGCGAACAGGTCGTCACCCGCCGAACCAAATTCTTGCTCAACAAGGCGCGCGACCGCGCCCATATCCTGGTTGGCCTGGCCATCGCCGTCGCCAATATCGACGAGATCATTCGTGTGATCCGGGAGTCTCCCGATCCAACCACGGCACGTGATACCCTGATGTCGCGCGATTGGCCGGCGAAGGACGTGGCGGCGATGATCACGCTGATCGACGATCCGCGCCACCGCATGTCGCCGGACGGCACCGCGCGGCTGTCGATGGAGCAGGCCAAGGCTATTCTCGATCTGCGCCTGCAACGCCTGACCGCGCTTGGCCGTGAGGAAATTTCTGACGAGCTCGACAAGCTCGCCATCGAGATTGCCGATTATCTGGAGATCCTGCGGTCGCGCGCCCGCGTACAGGCCATCATCAAGAGTGAGCTTGGCGCGGTGAAGTCCGAATTCGCCACTCCGCGCAGGACGATTATCGTCGAACAGGAAGGTGAGGTCGAAGACGAGGACCTGATCCAGCGCGAGGACATGGTCGTGACCGTCTCGCACGCGGGTTATGTCAAACGGGTGCCGCTATCGGCCTATCGCGCTCAAAAGCGGGGCGGGAAGGGCCGCTCCGGAATGCAGACGAGGGATGAGGATTTCGTCAGCCGGCTGTTCGTGGCATCGACCCATACACCGGTGCTGTTCTTTTCATCTCGCGGACAGGTCTACAAGGAAAAGGTCTGGCGGCTGCCGATGGCGGCCCCGAATGCGCGCGGCAAGGCGATGATCAACATCCTGCCGCTCGAACAGGGCGAGCGCATCACCACCATCATGCCGCTTCCTGAAGATGAATCGTCGTGGGCCGACCTGGATGTGATGTTCGCGACCACCAGCGGAACGGTCCGCCGCAACAAGCTCTCCGATTTCGTCGATGTCCGGCGCTCCGGCATCATCGCGATGAAGCTTGGTGAGGGCGAGTCGATCGTCGACGTCCAGATATGTACTGAGCGCGACGATGTGCTGCTGACCGCCGCAGGCGGTCAGTGCATCCGGTTTCCGGTCACCGACGTACGCGTGTTCTCGGGCCGGACATCGATGGGCGTACGCGGCATCGCGCTGGCTAAGGGCGACCGGGTTATCTCACTGTCGATACTGCATCACTTCGACGCCACGCCGGCCGAACGCGCCGCGTACCTCAAACAGTCCGGCGCGATCCGCCGCGCTGCAACCGGCGAGGATATCGAGCCCGAGGAGGCGACGCCCGAGGCTGACGAGGCCGCACATACCGATCTCTCGCTGCCCGAAGGGCGCTATGTGGAGATGGGCGCCGCCGAGCAGTTTGTGCTCACTGTCACCGCACAGGGTTATGGCAAGCGATCGTCGTCGTTCGAATTCAGGGTTTCAGGACGTGGCGGCAAGGGTATCCGCGCGACCGATCCGACCAAACTCGGCGAGATCGGCCATCTCGTGGCTGGATTCCCGGTCGAAATGTCGGATCAGATCATGCTGGTGAGTGATGGCGGGCAATTGATCCGAGTGCCGGTGGAAGGCATCCGCATCACCAGCCGCGCTTCCAAGGGCGTTCGCGTGTTCAATACGGCGGATGATGAGCATGTGGTGTCGGTCGAACATATCCGCGAGGATGGCGAAAACGGCAACGGCGGATAGCGGGCTTTGCCCCTTTGCGCCAAATGCAAAGGCCGCTCGCGTCATGCGGGCGGCCCCTCCTTAGGCGATCAAGGAACGGAATTAAATCCGGATCAGCGATGCTCTGGCGTGACGAGCCGAGCTTCACGAACTACCGTTTTGGAGCCGGCGGCGCGAAGGCAGGACGTTTCGAAATTCGGCCAGGCTCGCTGTGAGCAGGTCGTTCCAACCGGGTGGATGTCCAGCCGGTCCGCTTTGGCGAGCGGAACGGGCGTGCTGGCGGAAACCTGGGGAGCAAAACCGGGAAGAACGGTGAGGGCGGCTGCGATGAACGCCGCGACCGCGACTGCGGAAAGAGCTTTGATCATGACGGTCCCCTGTAATTTGAGCCTGTCCGTTTGTTTTGGCGGCCCGTTTGTTGGGCGGATTGATAACCGACCCTGGTTTCGCGATATCTTCGCCAGCCATGAAAAGCGGTTTCATCATGCGAAGAATTGTTTCAACCTGGTCTTTCGGACGAAACAAAATCCTGAAATCTGTAATGATTTCAGTTGTCCCCTGACGTACGATAAGACGCGTACACCCCCGCAGCGGTTCGATCGGCGCCAAGAAATAAATATCGACGGAAGCCCCGAATATTGTGGAACCCGGCCTGCTTGCGGCCCCTGAACAGGCGCGCTAGAGGGGGTGATGCCACGCGTCGCGCTCTATCCGGGATCGTTCGACCCCGTCACCAACGGCCATCTCGACGTCGTCAGACACGCCGTCGTCCTATGTGACCGGCTGATCGTGGCTGTCGGCGTTCACCCCGGCAAGACGCCGCTGTTTTCGGCAGAAGAGCGTCTTTCGATGGCACGCTCGGTGTTCGAACCGATCGCGGTTGAAGCGGGCTGCGCCTTCGATTGCGCGACTTACGACGACCTCACAGTCGTAGCCGCGCATAAGGCCGGTGCCACGATTCTGGTTCGGGGCCTGCGCGATGGCACCGATCTCGACTATGAAATGCAGATCGCCGGTATGAACGAGACTATGGCCCCCGACGTGCATACGGTGTTCGTTCCGGCTTCGCCCGGCGTCCGCCCGATCACCGCCACACTGGTGCGCCAGATCGCAACGATGGGCGGCGATGTCTCAGCTTTCGTTCCGCAACTGGTCGCCTCGGAGCTCAAGACCAAATTCGCCGGTTGAATGAACCGATCTTCCTCTGATCCGGAGTTATCATGATTAGAATCCTTGGCCTCGTTGCCGCGCTGATGTTCGTGGTCCCCGCCCTTGCGCAGCCATTGCCGACCAGTCTCGACAAGCAGAACGCCATCGTGATCGACACCACGAAAGGCCAGATTGTCATCAAGCTTCGGACCGACATCGCGCCCAAACATGCCGAGCGCATCAAGCAGCTTGCTCGTGATGGCTTCTACAATAACGTTCCGTTCCATCGCGTCATGGATGGCTTCATGGCGCAGACCGGCGACGGCAAAAATTTCAACGGTACCGGTGGCTCGAAGTATCCGAACCTCCAGGCCGAGTTCTCCACCGTTCCGTTCAAGCGCGGCGTGGTCGGCATGGCGCGCGCGGGAAGTAATGACTCGGCGAATTCGCAGTTCTTCATCTGCTTTGACGACGCGTCCTTCCTCAACAACAAATATACCGTGGTCGGCGATGTCGTCTCCGGCATGGATGTGGTGGACAAGTTGAAAAAGGCGCCCGCCGGGTCGCGAAGCGGCACCGTCACCGATCCGGACAAGATGCTGAAGGTTCAGGTTGCCTCCGATATCAAGTGAGCGCAGCCCATGCGCTGGCTGACCGTAATGGTTGCGATCTGCATCGCCGGCGTATCACCAGATACGATGGCGCAGGACGGCGGCGTGGCGAATCTGGCCGCCATGTCCGCGCGCTTGAAGGGATGCTGGCAGCCGCCCGCTTTGCCGCGCGACAGTGCCGGCATGGAGATCACCGTGCAGTTCACATTCAGGCGGGACGGCAGCTTGTTGGGTCGGCCGCGGATTACTTACGAGAGGCACGACGCAACGGACGGAGAGCGTATCCTTTACCGGACGGCCGTGATGGAAGCATTACAACGCTGCGCACCGATGCCATTTACCTCAGGCATGGGCGAAGCGATTGCGGGCCGTCCCCTGACCATCCGATTTGACGATCGACGAACCCCTCCCAAAGCAAGAGAAGAGAAGAGAGCATGGCTGAAAACGAAAACACTTTGATCCTCGAAACCACGCAGGGACCCGTGACTATCGAAATGCGGCCCGATCTCGCTCCCGGTCATGTTGCGCGGATCAAGGAGCTGGTTCGTGAGGGGTTCTACGATGGTATCGTATTCCATCGCGTTATCGATGGCTTCATGGCGCAGACCGGATGCCCGCAAGGCACCGGTATGGGCGGCTCAGGCCAAAAACTGAAGGCTGAGTTCAACAGGGAGCCCCATGTGCGTGGCACCGCATCCATGGCGCGAGCGCAAAGTCCGGATTCGGGTGACAGTCAGTTCTTCATCTGCTTCGACGATGCGTCTTTCCTGAACGGGCAATATACTGTCTGGGGCAAAGTGATCGAAGGTATGGAGAACGTCGACAAGATCAAGCGCGGTGAGCCAGTGCAAAATCCTGACAAGATCGTGAAGGCCAGGATAGCGGCCGACGCTTGAGGCGATATTCCGACTCTTCAGACCGACGTGAAATGGCCGGATGCGTTCCGGCCATTGACGTTTCGGGCTAACGGGTTCAGTGACGAGTTACATCCGTCAGCTTGATAATTTCATGCGAACCGATCTCTTCGATTTCGAATTGCCGGCCGAGAGCATTGCGCTGCGTCCGGCGAGCCCGCGCGATTCCGCGCGGATGCTCGTGGTGCAGCCCGGGGCCGGTTTACGCGACCAACGGGTAAGAGATCTTCCAGAATGGCTGCGGCCCGGTGACCAACTCGTCGTGAACGATACGCGTGTCATCGCCGCTCAGTTGCATGGCCGCCGCATCGGTCGCGAGACTGAGCCGAGGATCGACGCCACGCTGATCAAGCGCCTCGACGGTTCTCGCTGGAGCGCATTGGTCAGGCCGGCCAAGAAGCTCATGACGGGAGACATCGTTCGCTTTGGCAACGAGGGACGGGTGTGCTTCCTCGGGCACCTCGATGCGCAGGTCGAAAGCAAAGGCGAGGAGGGCGAAGTGACGTTCGCCTTTTCGTTTCACGGACCCACGCTGGATCAGGCCATTGCCGATCTGGGCTCAACGCCGCTACCGCCATACATTGCATCAAAGCGCGCGCCCGACGACCGCGATGCTGCAGACTATCAGACGATGTTCGCAGCTCATGAGGGAGCCGTCGCTGCACCGACCGCGGGACTGCATTTCACGCCGGCGATCGAAGCGGCGCTACGCGAACGCGACGTGGGCCTTCATCGGATCACCCTGCATGTCGGTGCCGGTACGTTTCTTCCGGTCAAAGCCGAAGACAGCGCCGGGCATCGTATGCATTCGGAATGGGGTACGATATCCGCCGAAACCGCGGCCGCGCTGAACGCGACGCGAGCGAGCGGTGGTCGGATCGTTGCCGTCGGAACGACATCGCTTCGGCTTTTGGAAAGCGCGGCAGGCGACGACGGTCAAATCGCGCCGTTCACCGGGGAGACCGCGATATTCATCACGCCGGGCTATCGCTTTCGCGCGGTCGATATCCTGATGACAAATTTTCATCTGCCGCGGTCGACGCTGTTTATGCTGGTCTCGGCCTTTAGCGGTCTTGAAACCATGAAACATGCCTATGCTCATGCGATCGCGGGGGGGTACCGGTTCTATTCCTATGGCGACGCCTGCTTGCTGTTTCCGGACAGGTCGGACGCATGAGCCTCGCCAACCATTTCGAAATTCTCGGACGCGACGGCAGCGCTCGCACCGGACTTCTCACCACAGCTCACGGCGCGGTGCGCACACCGGCGTTCATGCCCGTCGGGACACAAGGCGCCATGAAGGGCCTCCAATGGCAAGAGGTGCGCGACGCCGGGACCGATATCGTGCTCGGCAATACCTATCACCTGATGCTGCGGCCCGGAGCTGAGCGGATCGACGAACTCGGCGGCTTGCAAAAATTCACGACCTGGGGCGGGCCGATGTTGACGGATTCCGGCGGGTTCCAGGTGATGTCGCTGGCCCAGTTGCGAAAGGTGAAAGAGCAGGGCGTGACGTTTCGCTCTCATATCGACGGTACCGCGATCGAACTGACGCCTGAACGCGCCGTCGAGGTTCAGCGGCTGCTCGGCTCCGACATCGCGATGCAGCTCGACGAATGCGTTCGGCTCCCCGCCGAGCGTACCGACATTGAGCGCGCTATGCAGCTCTCGCTGCGCTGGGCCGAGCGCAGCAGGCGCGCTTTCGAGGGCGCCCCCGCCGCCAACATGCTGTTCGGCATCGTTCAAGGTGGGGACAGCTCCGACCTGCGGCGCACGAGCGCGTGCAGGCTGACCGAGATCGGCTTTCACGGTTACGCCATCGGCGGTCTCGCGGTCGGAGAACCGCAGGCCATCATGCTCGCGATGATCGAGGAAACCGCGCCGTGGCTGCCGGTGGACCGGCCGCGCTATCTGATGGGTGTGGGGACGCCGGACGATTTGCTGGAAGCAGTCGCGCGCGGCATCGATATGTTCGATTGCGTCATGCCGACACGGAACGGACGCCACGGCATGGCCTTCACCCGCTTCGGCCAGATCAATCTTCGCAACGCCCGTCACGCCGACGACCCGCGTCCACTCGACGAAGAGAGTTCATGGCCGGCATCGCGAAATTATTCGCGCGCCTATCTGCATCATCTGGTGCGATCCGGCGAAACGCTCGGCGCGATGCTACTCTCCGGGATCAACATCGCATATTATCAGAGCCTGATGCAGGCTATGCGTACGGCGATTAAAGGAGGAACCTTTCAGCAGTTTCGCGAGCTGACACGCGAAGGCTGGGCGCGCGGCGATATCGCTATGCGCTGATGTCTGACTGCATCGGAAAAGATCGTATCAATTGCAGGCGATGCGTTGGACGACATGCTTGGTTACGAAGCCGTAACCGCATGTGTCGCAGCTCCACAAGTGGCCGATGACGTTGTCGGGCAAGTATGCGGATGCTTCCGCTGCAATCATCGAGTCGGCGCAAACCGGGCACGTCGGAAGATCGCTTCCGCGAGGCACGGAGTGCGGCAGGGCGGTCGACCGGATTTCAGCAATCGCTGGCATTCGTGACCTCCTTATGAAAATTAATCAGTCTGGACTTTCGGGCACGCTACACGCATCGTTTGACGATGTCGCAACACAAATGCGTTTCTTTTACGAATTCCAGTTCTGCAAGTATCGGGCTTGGCGCAACGTATTGCTGCCAGACTTTAGCCCCCGACACGCTGGCTGATCGTGATGAGCATTGTTCAACTACTCGAGGACGCTGACATGGATACAAAATCAAAGGTTGATGCACCGCACCATGCCGGCCGTGGCCGTGTGTTCGACAGCATTGTCGATACGGTTGGAGACACCCCGATCGTCCGGCTGCGCAGGCTGCCACAACAGCATGGTGTGAATGCAATCATTCTGGCCAAACTGGAATACTTCAACCCAGCCACGAGCGTGAAAGATCGTATCGGCGCGGCAATGATCGTGGCAATGGAGAAAGCTGGCAAGATCGATGCCGACACGGTTCTGATCGAACCGACCTCGGGAAACACTGGCATAGCGCTGGCGTTCGTTGCGGCCTCGCGTGGCTACCGCCTGAAGCTGGTGATGCCAGAGTCAGTCTCGACGGAGCGCTGCAAGATGCTGGCCTTTCTGGGAGCGGAAATCGTTCTGACGCCGGCGGCCGAGGGTATGAAAGGATCAATCGCCATGGCCGAGGAGCTGGTGCGCACGACTCCGCACGCCGTCATGCCGCAACAGTTCAAGAACCTCGCCAATCCGGAGATTCACCGGCTCACCACGGCCGAAGAGATATGGAACGATACCGGCGGGAACATTGATTGGGTCGTGGCTGGGGTCGGGACTGGCGGGACCATAACGGGGATTGGTCAGGCCCTGAAGCCCCGCAAGCCGTCCTTGCGCATCGTTGCAGTCGAACCCGAGGAGAGCGCGGTACTGTCGGGCGGACGGCATTCGCCGCACAAGATCCAGGGGATCGGCGCGGGTTTTGTCCCCCAAATCCTGGATCGTTCCGTCATTGATGAGGTCGTGAAAGTCGATAGCGCCACGGCATTGGAAACCGCCCGTGCCTTGGCGCGTAGCGAAGGCATTCCAGGGGGGATTTCGTCCGGTGCAGCTGTTGCAGCGGCGCTTGCCATCGGCCGGAGGCCCGGCAGCGAAGGCAAAACCATTCTTGCCGTCGTCCCCTCGTTCTCGGAGCGATATCTCTCGACGGCGTTGTTCGAGGGAATCTGACCAGAGTCTTTCACCGCTTCACGGAACGGTGAAAGACTCGATCTTTTTCTGACGTGCTTTTCTTCTCGCAACCGAATTGCACTTCGTTCGGAAGCGCTATACCGAAGACTGCGCTGAGATCAGGAACGGGACAGCGAGATATTGGCCCCCCTGAACTGACCGTCCGAACTGATGACCACGTCCTGCCGGTTGCCGTTCGTCTTCATCTTGAGCTTTGCCGTAAATGCGGGAGCGCTGACGTCGACGTTAAACTGGCCGTTACCGGCCCGTCCTTCGAGGGTTCCGCTAACATTGCGGCTGGTCTCGCGCCACTCTCCCGACAGAACGCCGTTACGAGCGAGCACATTGCTTCTGAGTTCGAATTTGTAACTGTCGCTGGCGCATAGCAGCGTCTGATTGAGGCCCTGGGCATCGCCACTCACGGCATAGGTGGCCTTGCAGCGGATCTTTTCGGTTGAGCCATCCTCGAGCTGGATACTGCCACGTCCGGTCCAGACACCCGCCAAGCCTTCAAACGGCCCCGCTCCAGCGGAGCTAGCGGATATCGACAGCATCACCACAGCGCCGAGCGCGCACGCGGCGGATAATCCTCGTGACATGATCCCCCCAAATCCCATTTGCATCATCCCATTATTACTGACGCGAAGCTTCCCAGCGCCCGCTACAAGGAACTCCTCCGGACGCTCCATTCCACTTCCCCGATCCAACATTACCGTTGAGCTGTCCGTTGGCGTAAGCGCCGCGGATGGATACCTTCACGTAACCTTGGTTTCCGACACTGCCGGTGATGTCAGCGCCTGCCGCCGAAACCTTACCGTCGGTAACGGTCAGAGGATATTGCGCCACCGGGTCGCAGGTGCCCGTCTTGGTGACGATTTTGACGTTCCAAAGCCCGTCATAAGTTTTTCCGGCAAGCGCCGGGGAAGCCAAGCCCGCAATCAGGCCACATGAAAAAAGAACAGCATGAATGCGAACATGACGCATGAACTAATTCCTCGATTTTCGTGATCGCCGCGTTATTCCGGCAGATTGTGTCCAAAATAGCGGCAGGGCGGATCGCGGCCGATAGCTTGAGGCCAGCGTCAGGTTCGCGCGCACGAAATAGTGTCTCGGCCGATATTGGCCAATCACTAATCAATTCAATATATTACCTCCGCGCATCAGTCGCGCACTTAAAGAAACTCCTGACCCGCCACTGTTGCTGTCCAGCAAAACCGTAACGAATCGGGCAGTTTATTGACCTTGAAACGCTCATACTCAGTTTCGGTGAGGAAGAATAGAGATCTTCAAAAGACGCCGTATCGAGGCTGGATATGACGATATACGGCTGCCGGCAAGCCAGAATTTCAGATGCTGTTCGTTGAGGATAGCGACATGCGGGCCCTATGCCTTCGACGATTGGCAACTAGAGATTACCCACCGTGTTGCTTCAAAGGAGTTCAAAGGAGAGAATATATTCAATCCGACCGAGGCCTAAAGTCAGGAGGTTTCTGGTCGGGAATACTCAAGGCCTCGCATGAAGGATGACGCACAGAAGAGCCTGCTGCAGTGGCTGGCTCCCGAATTCGCAGCGAACGGTCTGCTGCGGGACGAACCTTGGGTTCAGGCCTGTGCACATGAAGCTGAGAACATGTTCGCGGTCAGGCCATTGGCGATCGCGGCTGTGACCATGGTCGTGGCCGAACCTTTCGCGATCGATTATCTGCGGCAAGCTCCGGTCCTCGTCGTCGCGGCGGCGCAGGGCATGGAGTGTTTTCGCCCAAGCGAACGAGAATTTATCCAGCAGGACTGGCAAGCGATTGTTCATGATCGCCCAAAATTGCGCGATCTCTTGAGGTATTATGGACTTATCCGGCCCTTACGCGCGCTAAAAGGGCAAGCGTTTCGTGCTGGTCCCACCGAATATCAGACCATTCAGAATTTGTGCGATATCCCGCCCTCACCACTGGCGCAGGCAATTCCATCCGCGATCCGCAAGCAGCACAACTGGTTGCGCGCGCTGGGGGAATGGTCCGAGGCAATGTGTCGTCGTGAGCAGAGTGCGAAGGCCCTCTTTGACTGGGCAGTGTGCGCGATGGGTGATCATACGGCGAGCACGGCTGGTGGTTCCCTGGATCAGGCGTCCGCTGTTGCGGATTATGCGGCATTTCATATCGGCCGGTTCAATCGGCGCTGGAGTTATGAACGCGCTTACCGAGCGGCGCTCGAGTGGCACGATGAGCTCGCGCAAGCCAGCAGCGAGAAGGCGTACCTTCTGACCCACAAGATCGGGTGGAACGAGGTCATCGACTATGGAGACCTGCCGCGCAGGAGAATCATTGATGGGTACGAAATTGTAGCGCTTCAGTCAGGCGCGGCGCTTCACGCCGAGGGCGCGGAAATGCATCATTGCGTTGCGAGCTACGCAGGAAATGTCATACGCGGCTTCAGCCGAATTTTCTCGGTGCGCGGAGACGGCCAGCGGCTTGCGACGTTCGAGGTCAGTAAATCAGGCTTCCTGCTTGCGTCGGGCGAATTTCTTCAACTGCCTGCAAGAAAACGCTCGCCTTACAAGCTTATTCAGATCAAGGGACCATACAATTCCGAGGTCTCCCAAGACGTTGAGAAGGTGATTCAGGCGTTTATCTCCAGCCTGAACCAAGCCGCCCCAACGGTCGGTTGAGCAGTTTTGTCCCAGGTTCAATAATCCCAGGTCCAATAATAATGACAAAAGGCCCGCCATCCACGCGTGAGGGAGGCGGGCCAGGTCGAGTGAAGTCGGACGGTACCCGGCCAAGGGACCGCCCGGATCGGGCAATGCGCTGAGAGGCAGATGGTTCCTGAGATCGTGTACGATCTACTGCTGTCCCATCATCGACCAGATCGTCAGCATGACTAAGACGATCGCGATGAATTGCAGTACAACCCGGGTTTGCATCAGGTATTGCGAGCGCCACGGATTGCCGCCGCGCATCATGTTTACGAGGCCTAGCACCAATACGGCCGCGACGGAAGCCAGCGCGATCGGGATCATAATTTGACTTAGGAATTCTGTCATGCCGGTAAAGTCTCACGCTGTTTGATCGATTTAATAAACTGTACAAGAGGGAAGGGTTCCGCAACCGGAACCTTCTCGCCCCGTCAAAGGAAGTCGAGTTTGGCGACGATTTATACGACGCGGAGGCCTGAATTGCGACAAGGCTGGCGCGGATTATCGCCGTCGCTCTTGACCTCCAATCGTAACGGCGGCGCTGGCGCGTCGAACGTCTCGCCAAGGAGCGAAGCCTCGGAACTATCGCGCTCGCGCTCGGTTGATGCTTCAAACGGAGCGATCAAAGGGAGCGATTGATGGCGAATATTAGCGGCGACGCGGAAAATGAAGGCGCACTCCGAAATGCATCCGATCAGGTCAAGCGCGCCACGCGAGACTTGGCTGCTAACTTAACGAAATCCGGCTCAGCCGCTTACGATCACGGCTCCGATCTCGTCGCCAGAAGCCCGGGGAGTGCTCTCCTAACGGCAGGGATTATTGGTTTCGCGCTGGGCGTGATCTTGACCAAAGGCTCTCAGACGCCCCGGAACAGTCTTCAACGATATTACGATCGCTACACTCGTTAGCCGGTCTCGAGGCTCGCACCTCCAGTAGGGGCGATTACGCGACTTGGGCACGGGTCGGTATGCGAGTCCGCCCCAATGTCTATAGTGGTGCTAAACCGGCGAGAGACGCTGCAATCCCTCATCTGGACAAGTGCCGGGTGAATGCCGCTACGGCTCCAGTTACTGGTGATCAGGCGGTGTTGATAGCCGCGATGAGGCCCATGGCTACGCTCGAACCAATCCCAGGCGAAAGCGAGAACAAACATGATGGTGCAGCCCACGGCGCACGGAACAAGGAACGGGCCTAAGTCCCTAGACTCGAAAGGCTGGTCATGAAATGGCCCAGCCCGAAAACGAAGGCGGATAGGATGACGGAGCAGACGATAATTCGGCTCATTCTCGGATCGGATGCGAGGTGATTTACTAGTATAGTACCCGTTCGGCCTTGGGTTCTCATAGGGCTAAGATACGCGGCCTCAGACGCCATCCACGACAGCCTCAAACAAATTTCCTCCGCGGACAAAGCAAAAAGGGCCGGCACCTGATGCCGGCCCTTTTTGCTTTCAGAACCGCGAGGTTCGAGAGTAATCAGTATCCCGGGGCAAGCGGAGCGCCCATCGGAGCGCCCCAGTTGAAGCGGTAGTTCAGACCGATCTTGATGGTGTGCTGGTCGTTGTGGAGGTTGCCCCGAACAAAACGCGGGCCCGGGCCCACGAAGTTCACAGTGCCGAGATCGTAGTACTGGTACTCGACCTTGCCTGACCAGTTCTGGGTGAACAGGTATTCGAAGCCGCCACCAAGGGTGTAGCCGTCACGGCCGCCGTTGCCGCCGAAGCCGTTGCTAAAGCGAGAGTCAGCCCAGCCGTAGCCGCCCTTGAAGTACAGCAAATTCGGACCCCAAGTGTAGCCGATTCGGCCGGTGACCGATCCGAGGCCACGGTTGGCGAAGGTACTGCTGGTATCGAGGAAACTGTAATTGGCTTCGATACCGAAGACCCAGTTCGGCGAGAACTGCGTGTCATAGCCGATCTGGCCGCCGCCCATGAACACGCCGTCGTTGTTGTTGACAGCACCGGGTAAGAAGATGCTGTTCGAGGAGTTACCGAAGGCACCGCCGATGTGACCGCCGATATAGAAGCCGGTCCAATTATAGATCGGAGCGGGCGGTAAGGGCGGTGCTTTGGTGTAGGGATGAGCTGCTAAATCAGCGGCGGACGCAGCCGACGCGCTGATCAGCACGGCTGCGGTCGCTAGAAGAATCTTCTTCATGAGGTAGCCTCAAAGCTGTAATCGATCGATACCGCTCAATATAACGGTAGGAGCTCGGGTGCGGCTGTAGCGTGTCTGCCACACACGGTTGAATTGTTGACGACCCGCTGCTGCAAAAAAAAGCCGCGCCATCGTGGGCGGGACTAAGGCTTCGATCTTGGACCGGACAGTTGCCAGCCTAGACAAACAGGCACAGATCAAGTCGCGCCATCTTAGAATAGGCGCTTGGATCTTGTCGTTGGCAGCCTTGAGCGGAATTGTTTTCCTAGCCGTGCGGTGGTGGTTTAGAACGTTCCCGCTGCCGAAAATGAGCGGTGGAATCGCGGGCTTGGTTGGTGAGCGCGGAGGGACTCGAACCCTCGACCCCATGATTAAAAGAAGTACTCGGTACATTCGCAGAGCGTTGCAATCAGGGGGTCTCCGGCTATAAAAGTACCACATTTGTTGACTTTAGTGCCATTCTATGCGACGCAACGTTTCGCATCGGGCCACAAGCTATTTCGCGATCATGTGGCCCCTAGGGGGCCCCAATGCCGAAGACGGATCATCGGGTAAACCTTACCGATAGCCGCGTGCGTTCACTGAAGCCCGCATTAAAGGGGCAGCGATACCAAGTGATGGACGCCCAGGTGCCCGGCTTTGGCGTTCGTGTAACGGATAACGGCACCCGTACCTTCATCCTGCGAACACGATTCCCGACGAGCAACAATCCGACCCGCCGAGAGATCGGGCGTGTGGACGTGATGACGCTCGCCGACGCCCGCGAAAAGGCGAAGAATTGGCGCGCGCTCGTGGCAAAGGGTATCGACCCCTCCGTTCAAGAGGAGCGGGACCGCTCTGCGGAAATCCAAAAAAGAAAGACGACGTTCGGCGCGGTCGCCGAGGACTTTATACGGGATAAGCTGCCGGCAGAACGGAAGGGCAAAGACGTCGAGAATGAGATCCGGCGTGAGCTCTTACCGAAATGGCGGTCGAAGTCGATTGCCGATATAACCGATGTCGATGTTCTAACACTGGTCAAGGCCAAGGCGCGCAAATTTAAGATAGCGGCGAAAAACCTTTTTGCCCTTATTAAGCGATTTTTCCGTTGGGCCGTCGCGCAACGGATATACGGCATAACAAGCTCGCCCTGCGCTACGATCGCCGCAAAGGATATCATTGGCGACGTTAGCTCTGTCCGCGATCGGGTTTTGACCAACGAAGAGCTGACGGCGCTGTGGCGTGGGTCCGGTGAACTGACCTATCCCTACGGTCCGGTCTATCGGCTTCTCACGCTA
Source organism: Nitrobacter sp. MLSD-S21 (assembly GCF_058809865.1). NCBI lineage: Bacteria > Pseudomonadati > Pseudomonadota > Alphaproteobacteria > Hyphomicrobiales > Nitrobacteraceae > Nitrobacter > Nitrobacter sp. MLSD-S21. The sequence goes on from NZ_JBXASZ010000001.1 coordinate 514,827, forward strand.
ACGGCGCTTCGCCTTCGTGAGGTTGCGAATGCCGAATGGACTGAATTCCATCCCGATGTTGTTCGTGCGCTCCGCAATCGCAAAGACGGCGAGCGTGTTGATTGGTCGAAATTTTCTTCCGAACAATTGATATGGGTCGTTCCGGCCGCACGGATGAAGGGGAAAGATAGCGGGTCGAAAAAGGCTCGTCCGCACACGGTTCCGTTGACGGGCGAACTCCTGACGATCTTGGAAGAATTACCTCGGATCAAAGGCGCTCGTTTTTTATTCTCTACAACGGCGGGGGAGAAACCTGTGTGGATGGGCGGCAAAGTTAAGGATAATCTGGACGAAGCGATGCTAATGGCACTTCGAAAAATGGCTACTGAGTGCGGCGACGATCCCGAAGCTGTCATGCTGCCTAATTTTGTGAACCACGACATCCGCCGCACGGTCCGAAGCCACCTGTCGCGGCTCAAGATATCAGAAGAAGCGCGCGAGGCTGTACTGGCGCACGTCCGTCCCGGAATTAAAAGCGTTTACGACCTGCACGAATACTTAGCCGAGAAGCGCGAGGCGATCGAGCTATGGGCGGCGCGCTTGCGCACGATGGTTGAGCCGGCGCCGCGAACGTTGTTGCTTTGAAGTTGGAAGCGTAGCGCCGCATTGACTTTCTTAAAAATAGGAGTATAGTCCACGATGTTCTAAGCGTTGGACGATGCGAATGAGTGCGGCCGGATAGCCCCTCAGAACCTCAAGGTTTAGCATCCGGACCGCTTAACGGTCGGACGGCCGAGACGATTGCGCAACAAGCGCTCGCCTCGGTTTTTTTTGTGCCCGTGGCGAGCTAATCGGAGCCGCCGGGCATGTCCCCAGTCCTAATCCCTTATGATGGCCTCAAGGCCAAGGGCATCACGCTCTCCAAGTGTCAGATTTGGCGCCTGGAGCGGCAAGGCAAATTCCCAAACCGAGTCCCTATCTCGCCAGCACGACACGCTTGGCTCGAATCTGAGATCGACGCTCACGTTGCTGCGCTCATCGCTGCACGTCCCAAACGATCCCGGACGCCAGCGGGGTGCGTCGCGTGAGCAGCACAAAGTTCACTGGCACCATTGTGCACTGGAATGCCGACAAGGGATTCGGCTTCGTTCAGCGTGACACCGATCAAGCCCAAATTTTTGCGCACATTTCAGAGGTCGACGAGGCATACGAAAGCCTCGTGATTGGTCAGCGTGTCGAATTCGAAGTGGTTGAGAGCAAGCGAAAGCCGGGATGTCCCGCGTGCAGCAACATCGACGTCATCTGAGAGAAGAATGGAAAAACCAATGAATATTGAGCAACTCAAAATCGCCCGCGCAACTGCGGGCGCCAATTACGCGGCCGCCATCCAGCAGTATCACGACGCGCTTATCGAACTGGCTGCGATTGACCAACTGCTAGACGTTCCGTCCTTCGGTGTGTTGCCAGATCCGGTGCAGTTTCGCCATCCGGAGTTTGCGGCGGATGTCAGCGGACATTGGCAAACTGACATTGCTGATCGTCGCGACCAAATCAACCGGGGGACTCTCTGATGAACCCGGACTATCAAAACCTGCTTAGTCGGCTTCGAAACCATCCGCCGCATTCGACCGCCATTCGAGCCGGCGCCGAATCCGCACTGGTAATTTCAACGCGACTGGCGGCTCGGCGCGCGGAGATGGCCGCTTCAGGTCAATACACACAAAGCGGCATAGAGGCGGCCGTTCGTGATCTCCTACCGGCGCAGTTGCGAGCGCTCCAGGTGGCGGCGGCGCCTGTGTCAAAATTGAAACGCGAGGTTGCCAAAAAGCGCGACGCGCTGCGGCCAAGTCAGCCAGACAAGACCGACCTCGTCGGCGCGATTGAGCGTGGAGAAATTCGCAATCATCTACGGTCGCTGAAACCGGGCGAGCGCCATGCGCTTCTGCTGAGTACAACGGACCTGCGGCTGATCGAGGCTGCAGTGAGCAGCCCGCCAGAATTGAGCGGTTTTACCGCAAACGATCGCGCCTTGGTCGAAAAGATCGAAGCTCGTTACGTTGAACTAAAGCATCCGGCCGAGATCGCTGAACTAGAATCGCTAGACGGTCTTATTGCAGAGGCGGAAGCAATTCTCGCCGTCGCCCGGAATGGCATTCGCACCGCGGCGGCAATGGAGCAGCGTGAATTCGAGCGAGAAGCGCTGAAGATTGAAGCCGCGGTGTGGATCGTCGGCGACCCGGGACGTGAGCAAGTCTGCGAACCAGGTCCGGATGGTACCGGTACTTATCGGCCAGCGACGCCGGACGAAATTGCGGTAGGCGTCAGGTATGCGAGCGCGGCCGAGTATTTGGCGGCCGAGAACGCCAGCAGCGTGGCGATGGTGTTTTAACTTCACAATACGAGGTCTAATCAATGACTGGTTTCTGGAAACTAAACACCACAGAGTCCGCCGCGCTTGCGATCGACCGCGCAGCACTGAAAGCCTTGGACACGTCAAACAACGCCGCGACACTCGTTGAAGACGGGTTCACCTTCCGGCGCGACAATTCCGATATGTCGTCGACGCTGACAAACCTGAGCGCCACGAGCACAAGTGTTGATTCAGGTACGGAAACGATCACCAAAACTGCTCATGGGTTTCGAACCGGAGACGCTGTTATTGCCACAACGGCAGTCAACGGCCTGTCGGTTGAGACGATCTATTACGTGATCGCTTCGACGGCGGACACGTTCAAGCTGGCCTCGACCTTCCTCAATGCCAGGGCTGGAACTGCGATCAATCTCACGGGGACAACAAACTTTACCGTCAAACGTCTCGTTGATCCTTTGCAGGGTGTCTACGTCATTTCGACAGGGCACAGCCTTGACGGCAGCAATGGTTGCTGGGTGCGGGAGTATTCTGGTCGGGCCGATGTCCGATGGTTCGGAGCGGTTGGCGACTATCCAACAACTGACAGCACTCACGCGCTGCAAGCATGTTCGGACCTTTGCAGAGGCGTGTTCGTACCTGACGGTCAGTACAAGATTACTAAGACTTGGCTATTGGACGACTACACCGAAATTCATTTCGAAAGCCGCAACGCAATCATTCGAACGGCAGCAAGTATCGATATGATGGCGGGTCGCGGCACCAGCGGATATCACCATACGCCATATCGAAATTTACGCGTCTCTATCCACGGCGGGTTCTTTAACGGCCCAGCGCCGGATAATGGCCTGGCGGCAATGAATTGGGAATCCTTCACCTTCGTCAAGGTGTTCGGGACAGAAATTTACGGCATTCAGTACGGTATCAAAAACGGCGGGCCAAATTCGGTTGGCGCTTACTACAATGATTTCTTCGGTGTCGACATCAGCAACGTGACCATAGCTGTAAGCAATGGAACGCTTGGCAACCATATACAATTTCATGGTGGTCGCTCCGCCACTATGCTCATCGGCACTGAGGATTACGACAACACCGACAATACGTATTGGGGTTTCAGCACCGAAGGGTACACCAACTGCGGTGCCCGCGTATCTCACACTGGGCAGGCTTCGCAGCGCATCCGTTTCATGGGTGGCCGGTATGAAAACCTTGCGCCGGGAGCGACGGCTGGCATTGTGGTTCACGCTGCTGCACAGAACACGGTGATCCACGCGCCATTCTTTACAATTGCTGGCGCAGAGGACATATCCGATAGCGGCACAAGCACAGTGGTCACGGCGCCGTATGTTTAGACGGGTGACGCATGGCACTTGATCTCGAGAAGCTCGCTAGCACATGGAGCCAAAGCTCCGCGATGCATTCCTGGTCGCGATCCGCAGTATCACCGATCGGACTAACCTGACGGTGATCACGCGCCTTCTGGAAAACGGCGACGTCAACGGTGCCTTGCGGCGCTCAATATCGATCCGGCGGACTTCAGCCAGCTTGCGCTCGTCCATCAGCAGGGTTTCAATGATGGCGGCGCTGCCGCAGCGAATTCCATTCCGCCGATCCGGCAGGCCGCGGGGCATTCGCTGCGAATCCTTTTCAACGTCCGCAACGTGCGCGCTGAAGATTGGATCCGGCATCGATCTTCGAACCTGATCACGGAAGTGGTTGACGACCAGCGAGACATGATCCGCGGCTTCCTGCAGCGCGGTCTGGCCGCTGGTCATAACCCGCGCAACACCGCGCTTGACCTGGTCGGCCGCATCAATCCGCGCACCAAGCAACGAGTCGGGGGCGTGGTAGGCTTGCACTCGAGGCAAGAGGCGTGGCTGGCAAGCTATACCAACGATCTTGGCAGCACCGATGCAGTAGAGTTGCGTCGGCTGGTCGAGCGCGGCTTGCGAGACAAGCGATTTGACGTTGCGGTGACTAAAGCGATCGCACAGGGCAGGGGATTGCCCGCCGACACCCAATCCAAGATGCGCGCCGCTTATGCGAACCGTGCTTTGAAATGGCGTGGGGATAATATCGCGCGTACGGAAGCGATACGCGCGCTCGGTGCCGCACAGACCGAAGCCTATCAGCAGGCAATAGACAAGGGTCACTTAGACAAGTTGCTCATTCGGCGATTTTGGCAAACGTCAGACGATCAGCGCGTGCGGCCGACACATCGGCTCATTCCAGGCATGAACAAAGACGGCCGCAAGTGGTTCGAACCGTTCCAGACGCCAGACGGACCATCAATGCACGCGCCTTCTACAGACCCCCAATGTCGATGCCGGGAAGTGGTGCGAATAAATTTTCTAGCGCGCGCAATCGCAAAGGCGAGTGCCGCTTAATGATGACAGGTCGAGTTGTGCAAGCGTCCTAAACCCTTGACATGAGGGATTAGACGTGTTATCCTTAAAAAATGAGAACTACGACCCTACAAAACTTCCTCTCCGACAAATTTCGTAAACCAGTCAAAACGGTCGAAGCCCGATTATCGGCTCTGCAAGCGGCCGGCTTGGTTGCCAAAGGCAAGCCTGGCCGGTACGGCGGTGTCGACCTAGCGGAAAGCGATGTCACGTCGGCCGCATTGTCCCTCATTTTAGATTTCGAGTACGGTGCGGATATCGCCGCCGAAGTCCTGCGCGTGAGGAATCTGCCCGCGACGGGTGGGTTCACGAACTTAAGCCTCGACGCCGCGCCGGGAGACGAGGAAGCGAACACGCGCGCCGCGTTTGAATTCGCATCACCCATGAGCATTCTCGCAGCCCATCAATTCGGCGACGCTTTGGACTCACTGATCCAAGATTTTCGGAGCGGCACATATGCCGCGTGGACCAGTTATGGCGGATTCTTAGCCTTCGAAATTGTCGACAACGGCACGCACGCGCACATTTCGCTAAGCCGCAATCCTTCAAGCAGCGCAACATTTATTTATGGCGAGTGGGATCCTGGAGAGCACTTCATCACGCGAAATGTGCGCATATCGCATGAGTTTTTTCGCGACATCGCGCAAGAACTGGGGCCGCTAGCCGTGCCCGCCTAGAAATGAAAAGACCCGCACCTTACGGCACGGGTCGGAAAACGCTGGGTATCGCTGACACTTTACCTGTCGCATTTTTCGGCCATTTTGTCAACGGTTACGGGTCTTCAAACGCCGCAACGCGCGGCAGAAAGGCCCGAAGTGACTACGACAACAGATTACGATCCGCTCGACGATCCGAAGGTCGTCGGCATTCAGCAATGGCTTGACGATGGTGCAAAAGACGAACCTCCGCTAGAGGCACGGTTAGCTGTCCCTATTAGCGAAGACGCCGCATACTCGCTGGTGGATTTCGCTAACGAATATCGCTTCGGCTATTCGGAAGATTTCGGTTGGGACATCCTACGCCTGTTCGGTGATGTCGGCGGATGCGGCCAGGACATCTTCGACAACTTCTATATCCTTCGCCGAAGAACGCCGATCCCCGATGACTGGCGTCGAGAGACGGAGCGTCTATGGCGCTCTTTCGATCGGCCACGCCAAGACACGGACCGTCTTCTAATAGATGCGATGGACGAAGTTGCACACTTCGGATGGCAACCGACTCCCGATATTGCCGCCACGATCGAACATCTCCGCGACATTTATACGCAACGAAAAGAAGAGCGGCGGCGGAAAGAACAAGAAGAGGAAAAGACGCATTTTGCAGCCGTCGAAGAAAAAGCCGAACAAGAATGGCTTTTGTATCAACAATGGCTCGCTGCGGGTGAACCCGCGTCGGATCCTCTCGCCCAGCGACACTGGGAACGAAAAAAGCGAATTGTGGGACAGTCGCTTCGCGACGAATACGTCGCTTTGGACGCTTGGTTCGATGCCCAGACGGCCAAGATCGCCGATGACGACGGGGAGTACGCGCGTCTTTACGAGGAATACACCCAACGAATCCGACCCATCCACGCGAAGTTCGAGCAAATGATGCAAAAACAATCCGAAGCGAGCCGCTCAAAGTCAAAGGCTATCCCGCTTGCTGACACACAGCGCATCGTTTCCGCTCTTGGGCAGCCAATCCTTGATGAGTTTTTGGCTAGCACCCACGACATGCCAGGGCCGAGCAGTCCGATTCAGTTACCTGACGTGATCAAGGATCATCCGCTCTTCGGGCTGCTCAACCTTGCGATTAAAAGCACGCTTGCAATGGCAGAGACGCAGCCGAAGCAGTTTCGCCAAGAGCGTGTTTTACCGATGCTCGCAGTCCTCTACGCGGTACATCCGGACGTGTGCGAGCGCGTGTTTCATCGCATTACAGCCGTAGGCGCCATCATCACCGGCGCGAAGTTCGATGCTGCAATCAAAGCATTTGAAGGCAAGGTCCGCCGCGAGATCAACACTGGTGCCGGCTTCATTCTGGACTCAAGGGGCAATCCTGATCCGGCGAATTCCGACAACGTCTCCGTTTTTCTGCGAACCGCGGGAAAGCGACTTCGCAGGAACGAATGGTTTGGTCGCAACGAGATATCGGACATTGGTAAGGACAATTGGCAGCACCTTGACGATGATGCGAAAGGCGATCTCCTCGTCGACGCCGAGAACAGCCAATTCAACTATCATCCTACCGTTGAACGATTTAAGCGCGCCTTGAACAAGATCGCTCGAGAGGAATTGTACGATCCCGTTCTGGAACGCATCAATGAATGCGCTCGAGCGTGGGACGGCGTGCCCAGACTGGATTTTTGGCTACACATGACTTGCGGTGTAACCGACGACGCCTATCACAGCGCGGTCGGTCGCAATATTATTGGGGGCATGATCCGTCGCGCGCGTCACCCCGGATGCAAACACGATGAATGCGCAATTTTGATCTCCAAGCAAGGCACGGCCAAGTCGACGATAGCTGAAATGCTCGCACTGAACCCCGACTGGTTCACGGACACGATTGAGATCGGCGGGCGTAAAGTCGACACCATTCCGGAGATGCGCGGCCGCTGGGTGATCGAGCTTCAAGAACTCGCCGGCATGTCCAAAACTGAGGTCGAGAAGGTGAAGGCGTTCATCTCAACAAAAAAAGATAACGCCACGCTCAAATATAAGGAGGAAGCATCCGAGCCACCGCGCCGTTGCATCTTCATCGGCACGAGTAACGATCCGCGTCCGCTCCGTGACGCGAGCGGTGGACGCAGATTCCTTCCTGTGCATCTCAATGGATACGCCAATCTAGAGTGGCTACGTGACAATGTAGATCAAATGATCGGCGAAGCGGCGGTTCGCGAAGCCGAAGGCGAGACGTTTGGTATTCCGAAACACATATGGACGGTCGCTGCGGAGCATCAAGAGGCTGCCCGGCAGCTTGCGCCGCTCGAAGAGCATGTCGTCGAGCTAATCGGACCGTTCAAAGATTTTGCATGCATAGTCACCTCGGCCGACATTCTGGAGGCGCTGCGCTTCCGTAAATGCAACGACAACAAAATAGGAAGCGCGATGGAAAAACTCAGCTTTGCGCAACCTAACCAGCGCGACCGAATTTGGCTTTCGAAGAGCGCTATGGGCGGTGCGAAGGGCGCCGCTTCGTTGATACTGCATCGGACAATGCATGCGGTAAGATTCCAGTTAGACAGACTGCCACCGCCCCCCTATTGAACTCGAAACGGGAGTTGACTGTCTTGCGCCCGTTCCGTTGGAGCGGGCGTTTCCATTTCGAGGTTGCGTTAGCCCATTGCGCAGGACAGGACGTGCGCCGCGCAGGTCAACGTGCGCAACTTTTCTGTATATGCTTCAAATACTTGCGCAGGTTCGCAGGTTAAATAGAGAAAGAGTGAGTAAGGAACGATTCTATGTTGCGCGTCGATCGTAGTGTGTGGTGCTCCTTGGAAACAACGTGCGCACCTGCGAACCTGCGCAAATTTGGCTGGCGCTGGTTCGAAAATGGAAACGCGAGAGTCAACCCGTAACTGCAGGTGGCTCCAGTCGCTGCCGCCCCTCTGACTTTCAACCCGCGCCCATTTCGGGCCCTCATCGCACCTGGTTTCGGCCGTATCATGTGATATTCAATCATGTGGTCGAATTACAATTGTGCCGTGTTTATTGGTGTTTTTTGACAAAATGTCTATCTTGCAGTAGTGTAGGGCCACATGGGGGACACATGACACAATTCGCTCAGGATTTTTGCAGGTGAAAAGAGGGCCGAAATGTACCGTATGCTCGCATCCCGATAGATGGCGCATCGAATTATTGCGGGCCGGTGGCGCGAGCCTAGAGTCACTGGCGACAAAATTTAAACCCCTCAGTAGAGACGCCATACATCGCCATTGGCAACGCCATGTATCGGACGAAGTGAAGGCGTCCTATCTCGCCGGACCGGCGCAACTCGCTGACCTGGCAAACACGGCGGCAGAAGAGGGCGCGTCGGTGCTTGACCATTTTCGCGTCGTTCGCACGATGTTGATGGCTCAGTTGGCGCTCATGACCGAAGCCGGAGATGGTCGAGGCGCTGCCATCGTGGCGGCACAGCTTACATCGGTGCTCGAAAAAATCGGCAAGGTGACTGGCGAGATCGCCACGATCGCCGGATCCACGATCAACATTCAAAATAACGTCGCCATCCTGGGCAGTCCACAGTTCGCTCGCGTGCAGGCGGCCATCCTTCGTGCACTGGCGCCCCACAGCGCCGCACGGGCTGCGGTTGTCGCTGCTCTGCAGGAATTGGACGCCGAAGATACGACCGGCACTGGCGCCCGTCTTATTGAAAACAAGGCGCGTCCTATGCCACCAATCATCGATTCCGTCCCCGTGGCGAACATCGCGCCGCCACCATACTGAGGCTTCAATGACCACGAGCATCGCCGCCGCACTCGCCGAGACACTCCAAGATGGCGGGTGGCGCGCCAAAGCCCGTTCCTCACAACTGCCGCCCGATGGCAACTGGAACGGGTGGGTCGTCTGCGCGGGAAGGGGCTTCGGGAAGAACTTCACTGGGGCCGGTTGGATCAATGAATGCGTCGAAACCCAAGTTGCCGGCCGTATCGCCTTGATTGCGGCGACCGCGGCAGACACCCGCGATGTTATGGTGGAAGGCGAGAGCGGGATACTCCGATTGGCGCCGCCGTGGAACATGCCTCAATACGAACCGAGTAAGCGCCGTCTGACATGGAATAACGGCGCTATCGCCACTCTGTTTTCAGCGGAGGAAGCGGACCGGCTTCGCGGACCGCAGTTCGATTTAGCTTGGGCCGATGAATTGGCAGCGTGGCCTGATCCGGAATCGACTTGGGACATGCTCATGTTTGGCTTGCGCCTTGGCAAGCATCCGAGATGGTTGGCCACGACCACGCCGCGACCAATCAAGTTATTGAAGGCGCTGCTTTCGCGCGAAGGGGCGGACGTGGTCGTGACGCGCGGCTCTACCTTCGAGAATGAAGCGAACCTCGCTCCGACGTTTATCCAGGCATTGCGCGATCGTTATGAGGGCACGCGCCTCGGTCGCCAAGAGATAGAAGCCGAGCTGCTGACTGATACACCCGGCGCGCTTTGGCATTTGGAATGGCTCGACCGCGACCGGGTGACGGAATCTCCCGATCTTAGGCGTATCGTCGTGGCGATCGATCCTGCGGTTTCCAACAACGAAGGATCAGATGAGACTGGAATCGTCGTCGCAGGTGTTGCGGCTGATCGGAAAATCTATGTGCTCGACGATTTATCCGGCCGTTACGCGCCGCATCAGTGGGCGGCCAAAGCTATTGCAGCATACCGAAGACACCAAGCGGATCGGATCATAGGTGAAGTGAACAACGGTGGACAGATGATTGAGGGCACGATCCGCGCAGTGGATCCGAACGTCAGCTTCCGCGCAGTGCACGCGAGCCGCGGCAAGGTCGTGCGCGCTGAGCCTATTGCGGCACTCTACGAGCAACGCAAGGTGCATCACGTCGGCTCGTTCGCTACGTTGGAGGACCAGATGTGCTCGTTCACCAGCGACTTCGATCGCGCCAGGGCGGGGCACTCACCGGATCGTGTCGACGCGCTCGTGTGGGCATTGACTGAACTGAGTTCGAAGGGTGCGCCGGTCGCAGCCGTCGGTACTCGCTCGATGTTTGCTCCGAGCCGGCGTTGACATACTGAGGATTGCGTTGACATACTGCAAGCTATTGATTTTAAAAGATTATTTCTATTGCGATCGACGGCAAGTCATGGTTTACTTTGGTCACTGAACGAAGCGGGCCGCCAAGGTGTCTCACCACCCCAACGGCCCTAACCCAAGCGAATGGAGTGACCCATGGCCCAAGCTAGCATCCACGATACCACCAAACCGATCGATATGGATTTTGTCGCTCGCACGGTGCTCTCGCTCGCTAACGGCGTTCTGACGAATAACCAAGAACAAATTCTCGCCGCCGCGGAAGCACTCGCACGCGAGTGCGATATCCCGATGCCCCAGTTTTGTTTCGCGGCGTGAAGGAGGCGGGCATGGATATTGAGAACAGCTTCGCCGCGGCGGTGCTGAACGCCCAGCGTGCGGCCAATGAAGCTTGCAAAAAGGGATCGCCGCAGAGCGTACCGGAGATGGTGGGTTTAGCGCTAGACGATCTTTGGGCTTTCTACACTGCGGGACATTTTAGCCGCGAAGACATTGGTGCAATCGTTGACAGGTACATTCGAAACGATGCCGACGACCAGCCGTGGCCCCGAGACGATGTTGATTGGGGGAATGTGGCCGCGCTGCGATGAAAGCGCTTGTTTTCCGCCGACTGCAACGGCTTGCCCGTGCGTCGGTAATCATCGCGACGGCCACGTTCACACTGTACCGTTGCTATTCCTTACGCGGCGACCCGCTTGTGGGGTAGTTCGTCCCAAGTCCGGCCATCCAAAGTGCGTCCGAATTGTTTCTTTTGGACGCCGCCCCATTGCTTGAAGTGGAAAGCGACACCCGCCGACATGCATTGATCACGAATTGAGCGGACCCAAGAAGGATCCATCGGTCGTGCATTGGGTCCGCTCTCGCCACCGGCGATCGTCCAATCGATACCACTCAGGTTGAGATGGTCCAAAGGACCAAGAAGAGGTTCGAGGCTAAGAAATTTTATGAAAGCCGGTGTGGTTCGCAGATGATCAATTCTGTCGACGTAATCTTCGTTTTCAACGCTAACACCCATCCACACGTTATCGGGCCAAGGTAATGTCGCTGCGATCTCCGCAAGTCGTTCGGCACGCTTTGTCAGGACCTGAAACGTATGATGATGAGCCGCACGCATTACCTCAAATACCCGCAAAATGAATTTATCGGGGATCTTTTCATGGAAAAGATCAGACATCGAATTCACAAAAATGATCTTCGGTGATTTCCATCTCAGCGGAATTCCCAAGGCATTCTCGTCAAGTACAATCTTTCCATTCCATTTCGCGCGACCACCACTTTTCCGCGTCGTGCCAGCGTATTTGGTCTGACCCATCGCTTCCAAGCGACTTGCTAACCTCATGGCGTAACAGTTCGTGCAACCTGGTGAGAGGATCGTGCATCCTCCGACTGGGTTCCAAGTTGCCTCCGTCCACTCTATTGGTGAGTTACTTGACATGTTGAACCCTCACGGAAACGTCACCAAGATATCATCGGCGAATGTTCCTTTTCGTCGATTCGGTCGATCTGTGGTGATGATCTTATCTTCTTCAAGTTCGCGAAGCGCCTGCTTGTAGTTCTTTGCAACGTAGGGCGTGTCTACCGAATGTTTCTCGTAAATCTGGCGCATCGTCAGAGTTCGACCGGAAAACGCACTCGGAAGACTTTCCTTTAACTTTCCCAGGGGCTGTGTGAGTGAAAACAGCAAGGGCATTGACGCATCGGCTGGCGAGTACGTGAATGATGGAACGCCTTGATCCTCGGTCGAGCTAGCCTTGGCCATTACGTCTTTCATAACGTCATAGCCGCGAAAATTCTTAGAAACAAAGATAAGATAGTGCGATGTTCGCTGACCGCGCTTAAATCTAAACGGTAGCACGAATGCTCCTCCCATAGCCTTCAGGGCCTGGGACATCTCCTCCAAGACGAACGATTCCCTGAGTGCTGGACTCTTTTGAGGAAGAGTTTCTCGAAGTTTTGTAGCGCGCTCTACTCCGAAAAGCGCATCCATGTGAGTTTCGACTTTCGGGTTGCTGATGCCGGCGTTTATTCTACTGTGATTGAAAAAGAATACGCAGTCGCATCCCCAATCTTTAATTACGCCATTCACGATCTTGAGCGACAAACCCTTGTATCCAAAGGGATCGACGAATGAGAAAGATGGAATCAGGCGCGTCTCGTTAAAATACTTTTCGGCGTCCTCTCCGACTTCGTTGCATTGAACGACCGGCTTGTATTTCAACTTTTCAATACCTGGCAACTTATCGATTTCAGTCTGCAAAGTGGCAGAATGGTTTTTGTCGACGTCATTGAAGAATGTCACGAGCATTTGACCGAGCGCCGGCTGGGCGATTGCGCTCTGCAAGATTAAGAGCGGCGTCGATGCGGCGCCGTCCTTGTACCGCCCCGGCCCGGCGTAGAGATCGATGTAGCCAATTTTCTTGGCGCCCTGCATCGCTGTCGGGGTAACTATTCTTGCCCATGCGTAGAAATATTTTTGAATAATCTGAGCTTTGATTTCCGACTGATCCAATTGCTCGTCGAAAAATTGATCTGCCACAACGTCCCCCGATGCATCCTCTAGTAGAATCAGAAGGATGATACTTCTTATCGGTAGACCTAGCATTGGGACTTCCTCGTTCAGCGTCCCGCAGCCATGGCACAGACGAAAACGATCATTAGCGCCGCAACCCATCCGGCCCTTTGAATGATCTTTCGATCCCGCCACGGCAATGCGATTGAAGTCGCGTCCGTTCGGCAGTCCTAATTCTCTTGCGAGCGCCAGCCCATTACTTTCACCGATTAGCAGTTGAACGGTCGTTGCCGCGCCGGTAGCCGTACGATGGCAGTTTCCGACTTGACCCGGCAGCGTCTATGTTCCTATTTTGTTCTCATGAAGTCAAGCGGTTGCAGGCGTCGTTTTCCAGCCCCATGGCATGTTCACCGCGATGGCGGGGGACCGTTCGTCATCAGTGACGCCAAGGGCGTACCAGTCTTTACGTGCCCTGCCGGGACGATCTGCAAGGTATCGGATTCGCCCACAATCATCTGACGTCCGACGAGGCGAGACGGATCGCGAACGGCATAGCGCGGTTGCCCGAATTCATGATGCAGCGGAAAGATTTTCACCCGCGAGGTGGCGGAGATTTCCGGTGGAAAAAATCGAGGCCGTATCACGTCGCGCTGGCTGATATGTACATCAGGGAAAATTGGGGATTTATCGACGCGGTCTGCAAGCTCAACAGCATTCCGTTTGACGGGACTGGCGAACGTATCGAGCGCGACGGGATGTGGCGCGTCTATGAGTTTGCTGTGCAGCTAGACGCGATTCAGTTTTGGGACCGATTCGAGGGTCGATGGCTCCGCGGCGAGGAGTTTATCTATCCAGACCGACCAAAGGGTTTGCCGGCGCTACGTGAGCCGCCTGACATGGATCGCTTTGGGCGGCGACCGGCGGGCCTCTGATGGGAGCGGCAGGGCCACCCCTGCTTGTTGCTTATGGCGTTTATCGAATGGTCCGACGCCGCCGCAAAGTTGACTGAGTATCTTCAGCGATCTCTCGCCAGCTTCCGTTTTCCGCAGTGACTGGCCCTTCTTGCCTGCCGGCACAGTCAAGCTCGCTCCGGCGGTCATTCAATTACGAGGTGGCGATAGACCGTCTAGCCAGTCCTGCTCCTCGGCAAGGGCGAGCCAAGCGTCCTGCATTCGCCTGTAGCGGTTCTTCGAGGGCAAATCCTTCGCCTCACCGGCGAGTTCACCGCAGTTGCGGGCGTTCTCTCTGTACTCTTCCGATTTGGTCAACATGATGCGCACTCTGTCCGCTTGCTACATCCTTCACCCATTCCGAGGCCAAGCTTCCGCTTGATCGAGCAAAGAAAAAGGCCGGCGATTGTGCCGGCCTTTTCCACATCAGTCCGATGAAATTTAATATCCCGGGGCAAGCGGAGCACCCATCGGAGCACCCCAGTTGAAGCGGTAGTTCAGACCGACCTTGATGGTGTGCTGGTCGTTGCGGAAGGTGCCAAAAGCTCCGACCGGACCGATGAAATTCACGTTGCCAAAATCGTAGTACTGGTATTCGACCTTGCCCGACCAGTTCTGGGTGAACAGATATTCCAGACCACCTCCGACGGTGTAACCGTCGCGGCCGCCGGTGCCGGCAAAGCCGTTGGTGAAGCGGGAATCGGCCCAACCATAGCCGCCCTTGACGTAGAGCAGCGCCGGACCCCAGGTGTAGCCGAGCCGGCCAGTGACCGATCCGAGGCCACGGTTGGCGAAGTTGCTGCCGGTGTCAAGGAAGCTGTAGTTGGCTTCGATACCGAACACCCAGTTCGGCGAGAACTGCGTGTCGTAGCCGATCTGACCACCACCCATGAACCGGCCGTCGTTGTTGTTGGTGAGAAAGCCCGGTGCGAGGACGTTATTGCTGCCGCCGAAGGCACCACCGATGTGACCACCGATATAGAATCCGGTCCAGTTGTAGATCGGCGCTTGTGGCGCGTAGGCCGGCGCCTTGGTGTAGGGACGAGCCGCCAGATCAGCGGCGGATGCAACCGATGCGCTGACCAGCACGGCTGCTGTCGCAAGCAGAATTTTCTTCATAAGGGAACCCCAAAGTTGGAATCGATCGATAGTGCCACCCTATAGGTAGCAGCCTGGGGCGGCTGTAGCGGGTCTGCCACACTCGGGCGATTTGTTGACGCCGCGCAGCTGCAAAAAAAGCCCCGCCATTAGGCGGGGCTAAGGATTGATTCGATTCCTGGACCGGACAGTTGCCGGCGCAGACTAATAGTCACAGATCGATCTGAAATCCAAGCGAATTTGGTTTAGGCCAGCGCGCTCACTGATGTTCAGCGACGCTCGGTTTCGTCAATTATCAAGCGCTCATATGCGAGACCGCGACAATATGAGAGCGCAGGGCACACTCAGCGCGGTCGCTCGACTGATAGTAAATGTATTTTCGCAGATACGGGCTCGCTTTATCACGATGTGGCCCCTCAGGTGGCCCCGACGAAAATAGCGCCGTTCGGCGCCCTTCGTTAAATCAAGAATTATCGTTTAAAATCAATGGTGAGCGCGGAGGGACTCGAACCCTCGACCCCATGATTAAAAGTCACGTGCTCTACCACCTGAGCTACGCGCTCACATGTCGCGCTGTGTAGGGGGCCAGTCCGCGCTGGTCAATAGCGCCCGTGCCTGCGCGGGATAATGCACAACACAATTAACCCATCTAAATCCAGGTCTTAGAGACAAAACTTTTCAGCAGCCTGCAAACGGCGGATGCCGGCCGGATCAGGTTGTTTCGCGCTGAATCTCGGAGCCGACGGGCGACGACCCGCCTGTCGGCATTGGCGCCGGCCGCAGTCCGATCAATTCGGCGCTGCGGATACGGGCATTGCGCCAGAATGAAAACTGGTTGATGCGTGATGTCTCAAGGATGGCAATGGCGACCGCTGACAGGAACGGCAGGCTCTGGAGCATCAGCACGCCTGCAAAGATGTAGATTTCGGTGACTTCCTTGTGCTGGTTGGATGCGATCAGCACCGCGGCCCCGACCAACAGGAGAACGCCGATCACCGCCTCCCAGAATGCTTGAAACTCAATCGACATCCGCGACAGCCCACCCTTCGAGGTCCGGGCGAAGGCAAGGTGCTCCGTGATAAGTCCCTGTGCGACCGCTCGCGATACGGTCCATTGCACTGACATGGCCGCTACCATCGCTCCCAACATCTGCGCAGTTTTTATCGGCACGCGAAGGCGGTACAGCGCCAGAAAATGGAGCAGAGACACAACGAACGCAGCAATGATTGGCAATGTCAGGATCTTGTCGGGGATGGCGATGTCGGCGAAGGCGACGATCGGCACCCAGATCAGGTTCAGGATCGCAACCACGACGCCGAGGCTTTCAGCGCCCAGCCAGTTGAGCCAGCCCAGGGTAAATTCGCGTTTCTGTTCTTGCGACAGGCGGCTCGCGCCCGGCAGAAAGCGACGCCAGTGCTTCTTGACGATCTGGAAGCCGCCATACGCCCAGCGATGCCGCTGCTTCTTGAAGGCTTCGTAGGTGTCCGGGAGCAGGCCGTAGCCGTAACGGGTGTTGGTGTAGTGCGTGACCCAGCCATGCTGGGCAATCGCGAGCCCGAGGTCAGTATCCTCGCAAATCGTGTCTCCGGCCCAGCCGCCGGCCATGTCCATCGCGGCACGGCGGATCAGACACATCGTGCCATGAACGATGATCGCGTTGGCTTCGTTGCGCTGGACCATGCCGATGTCGAAGAAGCCGGCATATTCTCCGTTCATGACGTAGTGCATCAACGAGCGGTCACCGTCGCGGTGATCCTGCGGCGCCTGAACGAGACCGACGCTGGGATCGTTGAAGGCCGGCACCAGATCCTTCAACCAGTCGGACTGCACCACATAGTCGGCATCGATGACGCCGATGATCTCGGCGTCAGCGGCGGTGCGCTCCATGGCGATGCGCAGCGCTCCCGCCTTGAAGCCCTCAACCTTTTCGGCGTTGATGAACTTGAATCGTTCACCAAGCGCGCGGCAGTGATCCTGGATGGGTTGCCAGAAGGCTGGGTCGGGTGTGTTGTTGATGATGACGACGCATTCGAAATTCGGATAGTCGAGGCGCGAGACTGCGTCGAGCGTCTGCTTAAGCATCTCGGGCGGCTCGAAATATGCGGGCACGTGAATCGAGACTTTGGGCAGCGGTGCGTCGGTGGCCGCCTGGACGGCCACCGCCTCCTTGGTAATCAACCGCCGCGGGCGCTCACCGAATGCCACTGTCGCGATCTCCTCGATGCGGGCCATCGCGATCAGGATCAGCGGTACAAGCAAAATCAACCCGAGCATTAGTGCGAAAGCCGAGCCCAAAACGAAGTAATGGCCGGTCCAGTAGGCGAAAACCGTCGCAACCCAGGCGCCGACTCCGTTGGCGGCTGCCGACAGCAGCACAGCCTGCATCACGGTGGGACGGACGAGCCGCAGAATGGGCAAGGACAGCAGGACGCCGATCAAAAGTGCGATGCCGGCAAGTTTCCAGTAGGCTTCATTGACGACAGGGCCGCTCCAGGAAAATTTCGGTTCGCGATCCGCGTTGAGGATGCCCCAGTACGGGCCGACGCCACCTTCGAAAAACTTCCAGGGCTGGTCGATGGCTTCGACAATGTTGTACTCCATGCCGATCGACTGGGCCTTGGCCACAAAATTGCGAAGCGTGGCCGCTTGCTGGAACGGCCCAGGATCAGCGCTCTTGAGATTATATCCGGCGCTCGGCCAGCCGAACTCGGCGATTACGATCCGTTTGCCGGGAAAGGCGTCGCGCAGCTTTTGATAGATGATGAGAGCCTGATCAACGGCCTGCTTGCTCGAAAAGCCTTCCCAATAGGGCAGGATGTGTGCGGCGATGAAGTCGACCGACGATGCAAGTTCAGGATGCTCGAGCCAGATGTTCCAGATTTCACCTGTCGTAACCGGTATATTTACGGAACCTTTTACGCGCTGAATGAGCTTGATGAGATCTGAAACCTTTTGGTCACCTCGATAGATCGTTTCGTTGCCGACGACGATGCCATTGACGTTACCGTTGTGTTTGGCGAGATCGATGGCGGCGAGCATCTCGCGCTCGTTACGCTCGACAAACTTATCGATCCACGCGCCGACCATGACCTTGAGGCCGAATTCATTGGCAATGGGAGGCACAAGCTCCACGCCGCCGGTCGACGAATACAGGCGGATCGCGCGGGTCAGGGGCGCCAGCGCCTTCATGTCGGACCGGATTTTCTCGCCGGTAGGGATATTATCGACGTCCGGATGAGCGGTGCCTTCGAAGGGCGCGTAGGAGACGCTGCTCAGAACACCCTTGAAGTCAGGAGCCGGCTGCCTGTCCTGAAGAACTCCCCAGAGTGCAGCATGTGCAGCGGTCACAAGTAGTAGAACGGCGACGACGGCGCGCATCGCGACTAAACCATGAGGGGCGTGCCTGCCAGAAACGCGGACCTGCCCCTAGGCCCGACCGACACATCAGCAGACATAATTCTGCGACATAATTTTACAACTGGTATGACGCCGTGGCGTTTTGAGGGCGGTTCCGCGCTTTAGCCTCGAAAATCCAGTATCGTTCTTGGCGGTCGCAGCGGCAATTATTTCTTCGGCGCGGCGGGAGCTGGAGCCGGCTTCGGCGGAGGGGGAGTCGCGGGCGCGGGATTAGCTGCCGGGGAAGAAGCCTCAGCGCCAGGCTCGGACGGTTGTGCATCCGGATTGATCCAGCAGGTATGAACGCGGCCGCTCAGCGCATCTGGCGCTTTGGGGTCAATAGGTCCGAACCGGACCAGACAACGGAATGCCGCCTGGACGTGACCACCCGGACATCCGAAGCGATCGTAGAGATCGAGATGACGGAAGGCCGTATCCAGGTCATCGCGCCACATTAGAAGAACCACGCGGCGGCCGAGCCAGACGCATTCCGGATTTCCCGCCGGACCATCAATGACGCGCGCGGCTTCGACGAATTCGTCGGTTTTGCGCTGACTGTCTTTGGCGCCGTCGGCTCCATTTGTCGCGCTCCCCGCGGCTGGCTTGTTTTGATCCTGGGCTCGAAGATCGCCGCTTTGCGCGATCGCTCCGCCGATGCTGAACAGCAAGGCGAAGCCGGAAACGGCAAAACCGCGCAACAACGCTTTCTCAAACCCAAATAGCATTCGACGCATGAAAGTCCCCCGACTCTTGCCCGCCGCAACCGCGCAATCAGATGACGGGCAAATTGGTCCCCAATGCGGCGAGGCGCCCCGGTCGCTCCATCAGGATTCCCAAATGACGGAGATTTTGGATTTTGTCCAGCAGACGAGCGGCTTGACTGCATCGGGGTAACACGTGGCCTGAATGATTGTGGTCGGAAGGCGCTCCTCTTGGCAGAAAGGCCCCGACAAGCTAATCGGACGACTCTTGCGGAGGATAGGGCCGATTTCATTTCATACGCCACTGGCGCTTCTCATCATTTCGCTAGGTTTGATCGCGGCAGTGTGGTGGTGGCTCGCCGCGCCGATCCAGCTTGCGCGGGCTCCGATCGACCCGGCAGCGAAACTGGAATGCGTATCCTATGCACCGTTCCGGGGTCAGCAGACCCCACTGGTCGCCACAACTGAGATTGCGCCTGAGCAGATTGCTGAAGATCTTGCCCAATTGGCCAAGATCTCGAAGTGCGTCAGGACCTACTCGACCGAAAACGGCCTCGACCGGCTGCCCGCTCTTGCCAAGAAGGTTGACCTCAAGGTCATCCAGGGCATCTGGCTCGGCAATAACCGGCTGAAGAATCTCGCCCAAATCAACATCGCGATCCGTCTTGCGAAGGAGTATCCCGACGTCATCACCGCGATCGTGGTCGGCAACGAGGTTCTGCTGCGCGGGGAAATGACGGCCTCCGATCTGACAGCGAACATCCGGCTGGTGAAGTCACAGGTGACGGTGCCGGTAACCTATGCGGATGTCTGGGAATACTGGTTGCGCAACCGCGAGGTCTATGACGCTGTCGATTTCGTTACCATCCACATCCTGCCCTACTGGGAGGATTTTCCGATTCGCGCGCGTAACGCAGCCGCGCATATCGGCGCCATTCGAAAGCAAGTCGCCGCGGCCTTTCCCGCCAAGGAAATCCTGATCGGCGAAACCGGATGGCCGAGCGCCGGCCGGATGCGGGAGGGCGCGCTGCCCTCTCGGGCCAATCAGGCGCGTGTGGTGTCCGAAATTCTCGACATGGCGCAGCGCGAAAAATTTCGCGTCAACCTGATCGAGGCCTACGACCAGCCATGGAAACGCCAGCTTGAGGGCACGGTCGGCGGCAACTGGGGCTTGATCGAGGCCACCCGGCGTATGCTGAAATATCCAGCCGGCGAACCCGTCCGCAATTTCCCACTCTGGAAGATCCAGATGGCCACGGGAATGGGATTGTGTGTCCTTGTTTTCGCGGTCGCCATGTTGACGTTGCGGCGGAAGCCTTGGAAACCGCGGTGGATGTCCTGGATCGCGGTCGCGGTCTCGGCGACCTCGGCGGGAATCCTGCTCGGAGTTGCCGCAGACAAGCTGTGTCAAGAGAGTTACGGACTAGGCAACTCGCTGCGCTGGGGTCTGCTGCTGGCGGCGGGAGTCGTCTCTCCGTTGCTGGGTGCGAACGCCCTGATGTCGGGACGCGCGCTGCCGACGTTCGTCGAATTGATCGGTCCCCGCCCGGGCCGCACCGGCTCGGTGCTGACGGTGATGCTGGGAATTACGCTGCTCGTAACCACCTTGATCGCGGCGGAGACGGCGCTTGGCTTCGTCTTCGATCCACGGTACCGGGATTTTCCCTTCGCTGCGCTGGCAATGGCCGTGGTGCCGTTCTGGGCGTTGGCATGGCTCAATCGTCCGCTCGTCGGCGTTCGACCCGTCGCGGAATCGGTTTTTGCCGGTCTACTGATGATTGCTGCGGTTTATGTCGGATTTAACGAAGGTCCGAAGAACTGGCAGTCGCTTTGGACCTGTCTGATATACGCCGTGCTTGGGATTACGCTGTGGCGGGCGCGGGCCGCGCAAACCCCAGAATAAGCAGGCCGATTGCAAGACCCGAAAGGCCGACATTATAGAGTACGATTCCGACGCCGGCGGCGACGAGCCCCGCGGTCAACAGCACGATCGACGGCCGGATCACGTGCAGCACTGCGACGACCAGCGCCGTAATGCCGAAGACATGGTTGCGAAACAGATACGTTGCGACGCTCCGGCCCCTGCACAGCATGGTTTGCAGGCCGGCGTCGCAAGCCAGTGATACCGTAGACAGCTCGATCGCAAGATAACGAAGATAGAGCGCGTAACCGACGCTCAAGAAGCCCACGATCAGCAGCCATTGCACCTGATAAGGCGTCAGTCGGAACGGATCTTTTTTCATCGCGTGAATATGATCCGGATCTGTGGACCCCACAACCCGAAATCCGGCCCTTGCCGGATGCATCAGTGTGAAACGGAAGAACCGAATGTCGACGGCTTTGGCGGCAGGGGCAAGGGCGGGGGTGGAGCCGGTGCTTCGACGCTTGTCGACTTCCGGCTATACCGATGTCGCGACGCGTGCGCTGCCTTCGGCCTTTTTGTTGCGAGGGCAATATCATTGTCTTTGCTGTCTTCGAGAAGGCGCTGGCCGTCGAAAACGGCGGTATCGCAGGTTCTGCCGTTCTCGGATAGCACAGCGCAAATCCTCGCCGCGGCTGCCGCGTCGGCCAGCGGCCCGGCGACCAGACGCATCTGCGTGCCGCTCCCGTTATTGGTTTCCTTCAGCACGATGATCGGATGCAGCGGAGTCAGTTCTTTTGCCTCTAATTTCAGAAGGCCTTGCCAAAGCGCTCGCAAACCTTTGATCGAACTCGCGCTTCCGAGATTGACGCCGAAATCGGTGCGCGGCGCCGGAACGGGGCTAGGATAGGAAGGTGGCTGCACGGCATCTGCGATCGTAGGAATGGAGGCAGCTACGATTTGCGCTTCCTTATGATGAAGGTTTCGCGCGGGTTCGGATTCGGTCCCACGGGTTGCTGCTTGGTCTTGTCCGTGAGGCAATGTTGCGGTCGGATCATGTGCGGTCGAGGCTGGCTGTGCTGCGGCTTCAGGCGTGATGGGTGTCGCGACTGCCCCGGACTTCTCCGTTTCAGGCGTGGTCGGCGTGGACCGCGAACCTGCGGTGGGAGAGGGTGCTTGCTGAATGTTTGCGGACCTCGATGAAGCATCCGCGGGGGAGGGGGTGGCGACCAGGAGCTTCACCGCCGCCGCGGTGGTGGAAGCAACCGGTGCAGAGAGAGGCGCATCCGTAGAAGCATTTCTGGTTGTCGATGCGTCTAAACCCGATGAGTCCGGTTTTCTGGCTGGATCGGGCTCAATAGCCGGCGGCATGGAGGCCGTAATCGTTACGGCGTCGGTTCCTCGCGCCGCGTTCCGGCTAATGGAGCCGGTGACGGATTCGAATCCCTGTTCGAGCGCGGCGATACGGGCAAACAGCCGGTCGCGATCACCGTTCAATGTGTCGATAGCGGACGAAAGTCGTCTTATTTCCTTCTTGGCCGCTTCCGCAATCTCCAAATGCGACGATTGCTTTGCGAGATCGGTGGCGACGACTTGGTGGGGCCGGATACCGGCACCGGAATTGTAAGCCAGGAGAGCGACGATTACGGCCCCGACTGACCCGACGCCCCAGAATCCGAGCCGCAATAAAGCGCGGCGGTCGAATCCTTCCTCTTCGGCAAGAAAGCCGCCCGGCCAGCCACCGCTTTCGGTGGTCTGCACGCCTTCGGCTAAACCATTCTGATTCTTCGCCATAACGATGACGCCGGGCCCCCGCTCCGAATCATGTCCGGATGTTAACAGGAAACCTGCTCGATCTCAGGGAGGTTGGCGGTTTTCACTTTCGACAAAAAAAGCTTAATGACGGCGACGTTTGATGCGCTAACCACGAGGATTCGAATGAACGGCCGGAGTTGTCTGACCATCGTGCTTGCAGCGGGTGAGGGGACACGGATGCGCTCCTCGCTGCCTAAAGTGCTGCATTCGGTCGGGGGGCAGACGCTGTTGTCGCATGTGTTGGCGGCCGCGCCGGGCGGACCGGGAACGTTGCTGGCGGTTGTTGTTGGCCCTGGCCATGAGGCTGTGGCCGATGAAGCGAGGCGGGTGCGGCCCGATGTCATGGCGTTCGTCCAGGACCAGCGCCTGGGAACAGCACACGCTGTCCTTGCGGCGAAGGAGGCTATCATCCGCGGCGCCGACGATCTGCTGATCGCGTTCGGCGACACGCCGCTGATCTCGGCCGATACGTTCACCCGCATGCGAGCGCCGTTACAGGCCGGTGCGTCGCTGGCCGTGCTTGGCTTTCATGCCCGCAATCCTACGGGGTACGGTCGGCTGATCGTGACCGATGGCCGGCTTACGGCGATCCGCGAGGAAGCGGATGCCAGCCATGACGAACGCCGCGTTACGCTTTGCAACGCTGGCGTCATGGCGTTCGACGGCAAGACAGCGCTGCAAATCATTGAAAAGATCGGCAACACCAACAGCAAGGGCGAATACTATCTCACCGACGCCGTCGGCATCGTCGGCGAGCTTGGTCTGACGGCGGCGGTGATCGAAACCAGCGAGAACGAAGTGCGCGGCATCAACACCAAGGCTCAATTGGCCGAGGCCGAACAGGTCATGCAGACACGATTGCGCACGGCGGCGCTCGACGCTGGAGTGACGATGGTGGCTCCCGAGACGGTCTTTCTTTCCGCTGACACCTCATTCGGCAAGGACGTGACCATCGAACCCTACGTAGTCATTGGGCAAGGCGTGACTATCGCCGACGGCGCGGCTATTCACGCATTCTCGCACTTGGTGCAGGCGTCAATCGGCAGGAACGCTTCTGTCGGTCCCTACGCCCGGCTGCGGCCGGGAACGTCGCTGGGCGAGGGCGCGCGGATCGGGAATTTCGTCGAGACCAAGGCCGCCGTTCTCGAAGCCGGAGCCAAGGTCAACCACTTGACTTATATCGGCGATGCCTGTGTCGGGGCCAACGCGAACATCGGTGCGGGAACCATTACCTGCAACTATGACGGCTTTAACAAGCACCGCACCGAGATCGGCGAGGGCGCCTTCGTCGGCTCCAATTCGTCCCTGGTCGCGCCGCTTAAGATCGGCGCCGGAGCTTATGTGGGATCGGGTTCGGTCATCACCAAAAACGTGCCTGACAACGCGCTTGCGGTCGGCCGCGGCCAGCAAAGCCTGCGCGAGGGCTGGGCAAAGAGATTTCGCGAGATGAAGCTGCTCGCCAAAAAGCCAAAGAGCGGTTGAAGAAGGAGCCACGGCGAGCAGGCCCCGGAGAACCGAAGATTCACTCGTCTTCGAATTCGGAGAATATAGCCCGCGTGAGGCGCCAGCCGCGCGGCTTCGCCCGCTGTGGCTTCTCATCCGGGGTATGCCGGACGATCTTCGGCTTTGCGGCCGTGCTGCGGAAAGGCGGTGGCCAATGGGCAAGGCGGGATGACGTTTGCGCAAGCGAGCGGGTGGATGCTCGGGAAAAGCGATGCAGTCCGGTGCTCTTGAAATCGCGTGTGTCGCTCACGTTCCATGGCTCCTCTATCATGGAATCTTTCTGCATAAATATTGCGCGTTCGTTAAAGAAGGCCGCAAAATCGAATGGTGGCCGACTCGCCATGGGAGGGGGCGCAGGGCGGAATGCTCAAAGCCTGGACGATTGGTGTGCGGCGATAAAATCCGTCGCGAAGCGTCGGAAAACAGCATAATGTCTGGAATGCCTGCTCCGGTGCCCCGCTTATCGACAGCGATCCCAAAATCAGCCTACCTCACCGCACATTCAACGCATGTGCGCTCATTTCCATTTGGCGCACGGTTTCCGGTTGTTAGAGAGGAAAAAACGACATGAACAGCGAAATGAAGATTAAAATTGTGTTGGCAGTCATTCTCATCGTCGCAACATTGCTAGGCCTCAACGCGCTGATCGCGGCTGTTCAGAAAAACGATCATGGGGCGACCCATACGAGCAATGTCTGGCAGCAGGAACTGCCGCTGCAAGCCGAAAAGATCTGGAAGGCCTGATATTTGTTAGGTGAGGATCCGGGAATTGATGAACCGTATGCTCCACGAGGGTAACAGCCTCGGGTGGTTGAATCAGGCCCTTCCGGGCCTCCGTTTCATTTCCGTCTCGATCTCACCTATAGCCTGACGCAAGGCGAAAAGTGCTTGCTCATCTACCTCGAACGCGATGGAGCCAAGTTCGGTCGTCGCCAGTTCTATCGCGTAGCGACCATCAGGCCGGATCAAAGGGCGTGAAGCCTTTACCGTAACGATGCTCAGTTGATCGGGGAAATTCAATACGTCCATCGGGAGACCCTCGGATAGGACGAAGGGAAAAGGCGCCCAGATCCCGATCATGCCCTTTTCTTGCGTGAGGAGTCGAGAGGGGTGGAAGCGAGATTTTATCGGATCTCATGCTTCGCAGCCAGTCGCTCGCGGTATGCTTCCAGTCCGCGTCGCCAATCCTGCCCGGGTTGCCATTCGCCCCTTTCGTCCATGGCGCCGGACTCCAGCATTGCGGCTGCGATCTCCCAGTGGCGGTCCACCCACCCCTGAATTTCCGATTCAGTCATCTGGTGAGACCGGCAGATTCGTTCAGCCATCGCTCGGGCAAGCGGTTCGATGTTTGATGACATGGACATCTTGATAAATGTTGTTAGGTGCTGCGCGACAAACGGTGCTCTATCTAGATCATGATCCCAATGGAAACCGGCTTTTTGGGCAGGATCATGTTCGATCAAAAAGACGCTCACTCAATGTAGTCGGAACCAGAGTTTCGACCCATTGCGAAGAATGTGCGCATCCGCATCCGCTTGACGCGGGGGTGACCTAGTTTACCGGTGACCTTTTATCTCGCTGCACCATGTCGAGGATGGTTTGCAGCATTTGCGCCGCCTTCCGGTTGGTCAAATCTCCTTTGGAATGCGCTGCTATTCCTTGTTCCAGCATATCCGACGCCTTCTCAGTTGAGATAATTCCGCTCTCGATAAGACCCCAGAACGCGAACTGAGCCAGCGTGAATGCTGCGATTGCAGAACTTTCAGCTTCGTTCTCAAGGTTTTCTTCTGCCATTTAAATCTCCTATGCTATGTGCTGAAGAACAAGGTTGAAATCTCATGCCCGCCAACGGAACGTGTAAAGGACTGAAGTTTTTCGTGCATGAAGGCGACGGCGTTGTAAGACGTGAGTTATGCGACGAAAGCTCCGACGGGTCACGCCTATCGAATGGCACATCATAACTTTCCCGAGGTCTCGTGTACTGGCAGAGTTTCATGGCGGTGTTTGGTGTCCGATGCCGGAACGCCAAAGCCGATGATAAGTGGGCTCACGAAACTATCACTCACCAGTAAGACTCGTCGGACGGTGAGTAACGGAAATTCTAGATGAACCGTGCCCTTCGGCTGATTTTGTTCCTCGTTCTCGTGGTCGGTGGCGGTTTGGTTATCGGCTTTCTGACCATGCCGGGCGCATGGTATGCTGGCCTTGCCAAGCCGTCATTCAATCCACCCAATTGGCTGTTCGCGCCGGTCTGGACCGTCCTCTACATCCTCATCGCGATCGCCGGCTGGCGCGTATGGCACGCCGATGCTTGTGGGTGGCCGATGCGGCTTTGGTGGGGACAGCTCGCTTTGAATTTCATATGGTCTCCGGTCTTCTTCGCTGCTCACCAGATCGGGATCGCGCTCGTCATAATCCTTTTGCTGCTCGCCGCCATTTTCGCCTTTATCGCCACGGCATGGCGGCTGGATCGGGTTGCGGCATGGCTGTTCGTGCCCTATGCCGCGTGGGTTGCCTTCGCCTCGCTCCTCAACGCTTCGCTTTTTGCGCTGAACTGACCGAATGGGCCGGGTCATCACCGTCAACGATCGGATGCAGAGCGGCTATCGCTATCGGTTGATGGCACCGTCCGGCCGTAATTTCGATCCTGCCTTCCGGCCCGAACTCACGCCGAAGCAGATGCTCGAACTCGGCGTGTTTTGCGGCAAATATCTGACCGATTGCCGGGACGAGTTTCCCGCGAACTGGTTCGCGCGGGCCAAGCTTTCACCCTCGGGCCGCGATTGTTCGCTCAATTATTTCGGCGTCGATGCCAGTCAGCCGCTTTCGGTCTGGCGAAGGAAAGGCTGGATTCATCCCGACGACCCGCGTGGTTGGTTTCAGTGGTATTGCCGCTATTACATTGGACGGCGCATGCCGGACGAGGACGCGCGCCAGATCGGCCGCTGGAAGGCGATGCGGCGGCATGTCTCTCAAGTCAGGAAGCATCGCGAGCCGGGCGATCCCATGTGCCGGCCACGCCAACGGCAGGCGCTCTTGCATTGGGCCTATGACAGCCGGAAAATCTAGAAGGCATCCACACGGTCCTGCGCAACCGGCTTTATGTCGCCTGGTTCGAAGGGAACGCGCTGGTCTGAAAAATGGCTCCCGGGCTGGATTTTATTCCTTGTCCATCTTGGCAATGTGTATTGCCTTGACACGCGCCACGCCGAACATGGTCCAGGTGACGGACGCGATCGACAAGAATGGATGTCGAGGAACGTTACTGAGCAGCTTCGGCTCGTGCGGCCACATCTGCGATTCCGGATCTGCATCGGCTCATTCGTTCAGCAAGCCTGTTGAATAGTTCAGCGTTGTTGGTCGGTTGTACAGAGAAGCTTAAGGACGCACCCTCTTTCAGTGAGATGAAAGATGAGTCGTCCAGAAAGATAGAACAAGGCATGGCATCGACATCGTCGGTCTGTGCAACTGAAAATTCCTGTGAATGCGCGAGCGTTGCGCTGATAATCAGCGCAATCGCACTTAAGAAAAACTGTCTCATTTTCGGATGCCCTCAGCCCTGCAGCAGACCTGCCTCTGCGCCGTCCGCAGGTAAACAAAGAACCAATCAAAGTCCCTGTAAGCGCGGTGAATAGACCCGCAGTGGCGGCAGATAACGGAGAAAAGATTAATGTTAGACGCTTAACAACAGGTTCTATTTGACCTCGGACGACACGCGCCAGATGCAGCGCGCGTTGGCGAAAAAGCCGGTGAGCCCATCATGCCCACGTCGATCGACTTGGGCTTGGCGACTAGAGCGGCAGGTTTCCGGCTCGTCGCGGTTAGGCGGGAGCGATGGTGAAGAGGAGGGCGGCGTCGGCGGCCGATGTCCCAATTGCATTTGAGCAATCAGCATAGCTGCCGTGGCCGCTCGAACACGGGTTTCGTTTTTCAGAAAATTCCGCTGCTGTCACATCAGATGCTTCGCTCGGGAAAAGCGCTCCGCTCGCTTTTTCCGGCTTGACTGTCTAGGACATAGTTCTCATTTTGTTCTCTTTGGTCAAGCCGCCCAAACTGCGTTTCCCACGGCATTGGAGCGTACACAGGAAGGGTGCAGGCCTTTCGTCGTCAGTGATGTGCGAAAGGTGTGCTGGTCGCTTACGTGCCTTGCCGAAACGATCTTCAAGGCGTTCGTTTCGCCCATAATCACTGACCTCGGATGAAGCCCGGAGCATTGCGAATGGCGCATCGGTTGATCTGAATCAATTTGGACGGCGACCGCCAGGCAAATAATCAGTCCCTCGAAGTCGTGAATGGCGTTCAAGTATGTATCTAAAGGGTGCGATCCTAATCTTAGGAGGCCCAAAGTCATGTTACTTAATCGGGTTCTCGTTGCTGGAGGTCTAGTCGCGGTCTTTCTGGTTTTCACCCTAAGTATGGCTTACCGATGAAAGCCCCACGGCTATTAATCTAAAAGCATCGTCGAGCGACGCTCCGTCCGCTGCTGACGACAGCTGTCATCTAACAATCGCTGTTCGACGTCCTTCCATTTAGGGCGCGGGCCATATAGGCGCTCGGCGCCGGCGTGGCTGGCGGAACGTTTCTGGGCCGCGTGGTTTATCCAGCCGATGCAATTCGAGGAATGGTATCATGAAAAAGCGGGAACCATTTCCGGACGACGTGTTGGAGCGCGAAACGCGAGCTATCCAGGCCATTGATGCAGCCCACAAACTGCCGAGCGGTCCGGCGCGGATCGAGGCTCTTAAGGCGGCGGCAAAACTTCGTCCCGGTGACGCAGGATCCCAGGCGACCGGAACAAGCTGAATCTGTTTGGCCGACTAATGGATCGACCGGGCGATATGGTTTTCCGGTTGCTTATTTGTGTGTTGCCGCGGTCATCCACGCCGCTCGTTTTTGCACGCACCAGTCCTCGCCTGTCTATGCGGCTGGCTAAGGGCAGCCGATACAAAACCCCGTCAGACGACGGCAGCCACGCGCTGGCCGGTTGCAGCTCATGCCGGCGCTGAGGATCTAAGCGGGAACGCTGAGACTGAGTTGGGCCTGCAAAAAGGCCCGCCAGTGGTGAGAAGACGCGGCGGGCCAATTCGGGTTCGGGGATCATGAAGCTGTGGGTCAACCCGTTCCTGTGATTCAATACAGCCGAAGCAAAGTTGTTCCCCGGGGTTTGATACTGGAGGTGGGGTTGACGACGATGTGACTGCCGCATTGCGCTAGATCAAATAATGCGCCTGAAAGTGATGCTTGAATAATGCTTACGCTACGGGCCCGCCCTGGGCCCTGTTTCTCCTCTGGACTGACCCGGCTGCCTTAACCAGCGGCTGGGTCTTTTTGCTTTTACCGGATCCTTCGCCAGTTTCCGCTTTCCCAATTGCGCCCCTTCTTACCTTCCGGGTTACAGATCGGCGGCGGCTTCTCGCCAAATATAGCGTCGCAAACATAGGTAGATTGCGATAACAGATGAAGTTACGGGGCTAGGTTTGTAACCATTCGAGGGCCTTTACCCTCTCTCCACTGGCGAAGACCCTAATCTCAGGATGTGCAAAGTGTTGTGCTATCGTGGGGGCGATTTTCAAAAAGGCATCGTCCGTAACAATGGCAACGCGATCAATGTTGCGGTGGTGGTCGTGTACGAATCTAAAATGCTCAATAAGCGCGCCGAAACTGTCCCATCCGGGAAAGGATGCTGCCTCAATTAGCAATCCAGTCAGCTTGCCTTTCTCGCGGATATAGGGGTCTATCTCTCCGGAAATTTCACGGAAATCTTCAGCCGAAAGTGCGCCTTTCGGCTCCACAACCAGCACGCCAGCATCGCTGAGAAGCTCGAACCCGATCACTGGACGTTTTCCTGTTTCCTCCGGCTAGCCCCGGATTTGGGACATGAGGCGACGATTGGCCTTGATCTAGGTCAAACGGAAGTGAGTTTCGCTCGCGAGCCACGATGCCGCTGAGTGACGATTCTCAATCTCGGGATCTTCGTTGATCATGCTTCGAGGCACCTGCGCCATCTAAGGACGAGAAGGTCTAGTATCTAACGCAACATCGAATCTAAGCCGATCCAGCACTTGCCGAATGTTAGGGCAGATAGCGCCGCCGCTGTGTTTGCATTTTAGCGCCATCTCCTCTTGTGAAAACGAGAAGGACTTTTCCGATCCGCTGCCCTCAACGTGGGCTTCGATGCCGCATTCGGGACATTTGATTGTGTCGGTGTCGCTTTGCATTTTTACATCCGAGAACAAAGAGTCGAGCCACAACTAAAAATCAATTCCTTCGCGGTCGGCAACTGCAAGCCATGCCGTTTCGCCTTCAGGGGTGATTTTACAGACAGGCATTGGGGCCTTGGATCTTGATCCACACTGGCCACGTAGCCTCTGGCTAAGAGCCGTTTAAGTGTATCATAGCCGGCTCTCTTCATCACGGTCAGGCTGATGCCGCTCTTGCTTCGGTAATAATCGGCTAGAAGACGAGCACTGTGGCCGCGAACCCGGCGAGGACGCCGAACCTGACGTCGACGATGAACACAGTCTCGGCTGGGGCATGGGTGACGTCCAAGAGGGCGGTGTTGGAGCGTCGTCACCAACCTTGGGGAAGGCATCGGCGCCGTCCGAAAGAAGCGGGCTGCGTCGCTGACAGGTGGGAAGGTACTGCGCTGGTGCGAGGTGCTGGCGTAGTACGAGTCACGCGCGAAGGCTTGCCTCGGAAACGTGGCGGGCTACTTCCAAAAGCGGGGAGAGATGGCGGGGAAGGCTGTTTTGATCTTTTGAAAAGAACAACAAAATCAGCTACTTTTCGCTGAAAAATGGCTCCCCGGGCTGGATTCGAACCAGCGACCATTCGATTAACAGTCGAATGCTCTACCACTGAGCTACCAGGGAACACGCGAAGCATCCTTCGCAAGAAGGCAGCCTATAACAAAGCCCCCAACGCTTGCAAAGCAGAAAAGGGCAATCCGGCGCCTCTGGACAAAGGTAAGGTGAATCCGGCGAGGATCGTGCATTTCCTGCGACCGATGGAAAACGCTGCGACAAAATGCGACGGCAAATCAGGCATGCTTAGCAAGGGCTTGCATCGACCATGGGGGTGTCTTAGTCCTCCGAGAACTTTGGCACGGGTTAAGGATCGCCGATGTCTGATTTTTCGACCGCTCGCGGAAAAATGGTTGACGGTCAGGTGCGGACCAGCGACGTCACCGATCCGCGGGTTATCGACGCGATGATGGCGCTTCCGCGGGAGATTTTCGTTCCCGAGGATCGCCGCGCGCTGGCTTACCTGGATCTCGATCTGGACGTCAGCGAAAGGGGGGCGCCGAAGCGGTATCTGATCAAGCCCATGGTCGTCGCCAAAATGATCCAGGCAGCTGAGATCAAAAGCACCGACAACGTCCTCGTGGTGGGCTGTGCCACCGGCTATACCGCCGCGTTGGCGGCGAAGCTCGCGGATCGAGTGACGGCGACCGAGAGCGACCCGGCGCTGGCGGCGAAGGCCTCGGACATTCTTGCAAGCCTCGGACTCGGTCACGTGACCATCGTTACGGCGGCGGCGTGCAAAGGAGCGCCCGCCCACGCACCTTACGACGTCATCATTTTGGAGGGTGCGACCGAGATTGCCCCAGATACGCTTTACGGACAGCTCGCTGGCGAGGGTCGCCTGGTTGGCGTGTTTGCCATGAGTGGCGCACCTCGGGCGGTCATCGTTACCCACTCGCATTCCGATTTCGGACGCAGGGCTCTCTTCGATGCGTCGGTTCCGGTCCTGCCGGGCCTCGAACAACCACCAGCCTTTGTATTTTAACGAAGCAGTTCCGGCGTCGCGCGCGGTCCGGTCAAAAGTCATAGGGTTATCGGGTTCTTATTGATGCCCGCCGGACCTGGAATCCTTGTTTTTGCCAACCCTCGGGCATACGTTCCGCATAGCTTCGGCCAAACGCCGGCCGCCGACTTGGAGGGTTGCAGATGGGTTCACTGAGCATCTGGCACTGGATCGTGGTGGTCGCGGTGATCCTGCTGCTGTTCGGCCGCGGCAAGATTTCCGACCTGATGGGTGACGTCGCGCAGGGCATCAAGGCCTTCAAAAAGGGCATGAAGGATGATGAGAATACTGCGGAAAAGCCCGAACCCGTGAAGACGATCGATCATAATGCGGATGGGTCCGGTGCGGCACGGTAACACCGGCAGCAAGGTCATCTAACGCAGGCTCCGCGCGAGGCCGTTTATCCGCAGTGATACATAATCGAGGCGCGACAACCAGGGATGCGGTACTATCGAAACACGTCGATCCCTGTGCCGGCTTAAAGCAAGATCTGACAAGACGGGACGTCGGCTGCGGTGCGGAAACCGACGCAAGCCTCGCGTAAGCGGAAAGTTTCATGTTCGACATCGGGTGGAGTGAACTGCTCGTCATTGCGGTCGTCGCGCTGATTGCCATCGGCCCCAAAGAGCTGCCTGGCGTGCTGCGCACGATCGGCCAGTGGATGGGCAAGGCGCGCAGGATGGCGGCTGAATTTCAGGGTCAATTCAACGAGGCCATGCGTGAGGCCGAAATGGCCGACCTGAAAAAATCCTTCGACGAGGTGCGCGACGCGACCAGCGGTCTGACCCGCGGCAACCTGATGACCCGGCTAACCGACTCGCTCGGCGAGCCGCCCAGACTCGAGGACCTCGACAAGCCATCCGCACCCGCCAACTCCGCTTCCGTGAGCGGGTCGGCGCCGCCGGAAGCGGGGGGTCCTGAGACTTTGATGCAAGCCGACGCCGAGGCGAGCGCATCCGGGCCGCTGGTGATCACGCCGGAGGTTCAGGATGCTCCCGTTGAACCGCCTGCGGCTGCGTCAGAAACGCCGCATGAGGCGGGCAGGGGCGAGACGATCAGGGACGCCAAAGCGTCATGAGCGACGAAGACATCGAGGCCAGCAAGGCCCCCCTGATGGATCATCTGATCGAACTGCGCTCGCGGTTGATCAAGGCGCTGGTCGGCTTCGGCGTGGCATTTATTGCCTGCTTCTTCTTCGCCAGGCAGATTTACAACATCCTGATATGGCCGTTTGTCTGGGTCGCGGGGCCGGAGAATTCGAAATTCATCTACACCGCGCTGCTCGAATACTTCATCACCCAGCTCAAGCTCGCGCTGTTTGGCGCCGCCTTCATTTCGTTTCCGGTCGTGGCGACGCAGATCTACAAATTCGTGGCGCCCGGACTCTACAAACATGAGCGCAACGCTTTCCTGCCTTACCTGATTGCGACCCCGGCCTTCTTCGTGTTGGGCGCGACGGTGGTGTATTTCGCGGTGCTGCCGATGCTGGTACGGTTCTCGCTCGGGATGCAGCAGATGGCTGGTCCCGAAACCGCGGAAATCCAGTTGCTGCCCAAGGTCGGCGAGTTCCTGTCGCTGACGATGTCGTTGATCTTCGCCTTCGGCATTGCCTTCCAGTTGCCTGTGATCCTGACTCTTCTGGGGCGGATCGGCGTCGTCACAGCGAAAATGCTGCGCGCCAAGCGTCGCTATTTCATCGTCGGCGCGTTTGTCATCGCGGCGGTGCTGACGCCGCCAGATGTTCTGAGCCAGATGTCCTTGGCGCTGCCGCTGCTCCTGCTTTACGAAGGCTCGATTCTCGCCGTGGCTGTCGTGGAGAAGAAAGCGGCTAAGCCGTCTGCCTCCGCCGCCACCTCGCCGCCAGCGGAAAACCCGGCGGAGTAGAGCGCCACTGTTTCCAATCGCAGCCGTTCAGGCTACTGAATGCCCGTTTTCGCGGGCAAAGACCTTCGTGGACTTCAACCGCTTTCTTTCCGGGGCCGATCTTCCATGCACGACATCAAAGCGATCCGCGACAACCCGCAAGCGTTCGACGCCGCGCTGAAGCGGCGAGGGCTTGAGCCGCTGTCGTCGTCGCTGCTCGCGATCGATGAAAAACGCCGCGCGGCAATTCTGGAGTCGGAGCAGGCGCAGGCGCGCCGCAACGCGGCTTCGAAGGAAATCGGCGAGGCCAAGAAGGCCAAGGACGACGCGCGTGCCGCGAAGCTGATGGCGGAGGTCGCCGAACTCAAGACCAACATGCCGCAGATGGAAGCGGCGGCGAAGGCGGCGGATGAGGAGCTCCGCAAGGAGCTTGCGCAAATTCCGAACCTTCCGCTCGACGAGGTGCCCGACGGCACGGACGAGCACGGCAACGTGCAGCATCACATCTTCGGAAAAAAACGCGACTATGCGTTTACGCCGAAACCGCACGACGACCTCGGCGGCGCGCTCGGCGACATGGATTTCGAGGCGGCGGCGAAACTGTCGGGCTCGCGCTTCGTGGTGCTGAAGCGGGGACTGGCGCGGCTCGAACGCGCCATCGGACAATTCTTCCTCGACGTCCACACCGGCGAGCACGGTTACACCGAGGTCAACCCGCCGCTGCTGGTACGTGACGCTGCGATGTTCGGCACGGCGCAATTGCCGAAGTTTCGAGAGGATCAGTTTTTGACAACTGCCGGTGATTTGGCTGAAGCCGTCAGCGCCTTGGCTGAGCAAGCTATAAAGGGTACGATAGAGGAGCTTCCTCGCTTGGCAACTGAAGTCGAACGGAGCCTTGGGGAAAGTGCATCAATCGAAACGGTTGCCGAGAGGATGTCAGAAATCCTAGCCGCTCATTTTCCAGAGTATCAGGCTGAAGTTCTCGATAGATGGATTTCGGATCGTTCGACGCATTGGCTCATCCCCACCGCAGAGGTCTCACTCACAAACCTCGTCCGCGACTCCATTCTCGATGAAAAAGAACTGCCGCTGCGCTTCACCGCATTGACGCCATGCTTCCGCGCGGAAGCGGGCGCGGCGGGGCGCGATACGCGCGGCATGATCCGCCAGCATCAGTTCACCAAGGTGGAGCTGGTGTCGATTACCACGCCCGAGGTATCGAAGGACGAACACGAGCGGATGTTGTCATGCGCGGAAGAAGTGCTGCGGCGGCTCGATCTGCACTACCGCGTGATGACGTTGTGCACCGGCGACATGGGATTCGCTTCGCAGAAGACCTACGACATTGAGGTGTGGATGCCGGGGCAGGGGGAGGGCGGCGCCTATCGCGAGATTTCGTCCTGTTCGGTGTGCGGCGATTTCCAGGCGCGGCGCATGGACGCGCGTTATCGCGCAAGCGACGGCAAGCCGCGCTTCGTGCATACGCTCAACGGCTCAGGCACCGCCGTCGGCCGCGCGCTGATCGCGGTAATGGAAACCTATCAGCAGGCCGATGGCTCCATCGCCGTGCCCGATGTCTTGCAGCCTTACATGGGCGGCCTGAAGGTGATTGCTAAAGGCATGTAGTGAGCGGGACCTTTGGCTCTCGGATTTGCCGGGACGGCGAGTTTGCCAGCCTCGGCCGGGCCGGATATGAGATGTCCCCGAACGGCTAGAGCCTTTCCGCTTCTGATAGAACAGAAGCGGGGCTCTATGGTTTTGATTTGGCGCGTTTTCTTCACGCGAACCGCTATCCACTTCGCTCGAAAACGCTCTCGCGGCGGCCGAAAGAGGCACTCTCACGAATGCGGATTCTCTGTACCAATGATGATGGCATCCACGCGCCGGGCCTCGAGATCATCGAGCAGATCGCAAAGGAGCTGTCCGACGATGTCTGGGTGGTCGCACCCGAGCACGATCAGTCCGGCGTCTCGCATTCGCTGACGCTCAACGATCCGCTGCGGCTGCGCGAACTCGGACCTCGCCATTTCGCGGTGAAGGGCACGCCGACCGATTGCGTGATCATGGGATCGCGGCACATTCTCGGCGACAAAGGGCCGGATCTCGTGCTGTCCGGCGTCAATCGCGGCCGCAACCTCGCCGAGGACGTGGTGTATTCCGGCACCATCGCGGGAGCGCTGGAGGGCACGATGCTTGGGCTGCCGTCTTTCGCGCTGTCGCAGGAGTTCAGCCTGGAGACCGGCGACAGGCCGGTGTGGGAAACCGCGCTTACGTTCGCGCCGCAGATCCTCCGCAAGGTGATCGATATCGGCATCCCGAAGAACACGGTGGTCAACGTCAATTTTCCGGCCTGCGCGCCGGAGGAGGTGGCTGGGGTGCTGGTGACGCGGATGGGGAAGCGCAATCTCGGTTTTCTCAAGATCCATGAACGGCGCGACGGCCGCGGCAATCCGTACTTCTGGATCGGATTCGAGAAGGTCGACGCCGTGGATACGCCCGCGTCGGGCACCGATCTCGCGGCGATCGCGGCGCAATGCGTTTCGGTGACGCCGCTGCGGTTGGACCGCACCGACGATGCATTCGGCGAAATCCTGAAGGCGCGCTTCAAGTAGACTTGCTTGGTGTCTTGTCGCTTGCAGAAGATAAAGACGCCCGACTTCAAAGCGGCCATTCGCCGCCTTGTTCGGCTGGCTCAGGCCGCGGCGCTGCCCTTGAGCGTGCGCTGGATCACGGCGGCAAGACCATCCATCTGGAAGGGTTTCTGCAAGGATGGACGGTTGCGATATTCGGGCGGAAGCCCTTGCGTGCCATAGCCCGTTGCGAAGATGAAGGGCCGGTTGCGGCCCGCGATAACCTCGGCCACGGGCGAAATCAGCTTCCCGTTGACGTTGACGTCGAGAATCGCGACGTCGAAGTTTGTGGTATGCGCGAGCTCCAGAGCTTGCTCGATGTCGCCCGCTTCGGCGGCGATGCTATAGCCGAGTTCCTCCAGCATATCCGCAACCATCATACGGATCATCACCTCGTCTTCGACGAGGAATACCGAGCCGCCGGGCGGCCTTGTTGATACCATGGTAGAAATCTCGATCTTTCGGCCAACGCAGGGTCGCAAATTATGCGGACGAACGCAATCCGTGCCGTTGTCGCGCCCGGGCAGGACGGCCTGAGCCGTCGCGCGGGCTGTTTCCGCCGGAACAAATACTTGTCCCGCCGGATTGACCCGGCGGGTGATCTGCGCAGATTGCGTCAACTTATCGTGGTAATCGTTCGGCGAAGCGCCAGCGCTTGAGAGTTCGCCCATGCCCCCCGCGGATCGTTTGCCGCCCGAAAAGATGATGTTTCAGCTAAACCTGCGGCGACGCGGTATTAGCGATCAGCGCGTGCTTCGCGCGATGGATAACGTCCCGCGCGATGCTTTCGTCGAACAGGACGATCGCGAGGATGCCTGGTGCGATACCGCGCTCGGCATCGCCTGCGGGCAAACCATCAGCCAGCCTTTCGTTGTCGCCTACATGACCGAGCGGCTGGAATTACGTGACGATGACCGGGTGCTGGAGATCGGCACCGGCTCAGGCTATCAGACCGCTATCCTGTCGCGCCTTTGCCGCGAGGTCGTGACTATCGAACGATATCGGGTGCTCGCGGATCGCGCCCGTGTCCGGCTGGAGCAACTCGGTTACGATAATATAGAAGTTCTGCTGGGGGATGGCTTCGACATTCCTG
Organism: Nitrobacter sp. MLSD-S21; assembly: GCF_058809865.1. Taxonomy (NCBI): domain Bacteria; kingdom Pseudomonadati; phylum Pseudomonadota; class Alphaproteobacteria; order Hyphomicrobiales; family Nitrobacteraceae; genus Nitrobacter; species Nitrobacter sp. MLSD-S21. Next base: position 552,546 of record NZ_JBXASZ010000001.1, read on the forward strand.
CCGGAGCAGGGCAGTTCGACCGCATCATGGTGACTGCGGCAATGGAGCAGATTCCAGAGGCGCTGACGACCCGGCTTGAGCCGGAGGGGCTTTTGATAGCACCTGTCGGTCCGCAGAACGGACGGCAGACACTGATCCTCCTGCGACGTGCCGCCGCCGGAATTATCCGCAAGGAGCTGATCGACGTCCGCTTCGTGCCGGCGCTGCCAGGTATCGCCCGCGAACTCTAACCCGGCCCCCCGTCCGGCGGCTGCCGCAACACATTGTTCCAGCGATGTTAATTTTGAAGGCCGCGGCGTGTCAGGGTTAAAGGCTTGTTTACTGCCGGGGGTGTTTACTCAATTTGTATCAAGTTGCGTATGAGTGAGTAACATGTCCCGTGTCGTCGAGTTGCTTTACTCGCGTCGCGTACCGCAAGTAGCGGTGCTGGCGCTGGTGTCCATCGGTTTTGCCGGATGCAGCGCGGACATGTCCTCGCGCCTCGCTCAAATCGACCCCCAGCAATCAAATTTCGGATGGCAGCGTGACACGACCGGCGCGGTGCCTGCGGCGCCCGCCGCTCCCGTGGCTCCAATTCAACGCAACGAGTTGCCGCAGTATTCGCGCGCGCAATACCAATCCCAACCGCTGCCTCCGATATCGACGCCAAAATCCTATCCGGTTGCATCGGGCAATGAACGCAGCGTCGTTTCGCATTCAGCTCCCGTGCACCCGATCGAGCCCGCCAGTGCTGTCACAGCGCGGGACGGCTGGAATCATAGCGGCAGCACCCCGATCATTGTCGGCACCAGCGATACGCTGGAAGGATTGTCGCGCCGATATGGCGTATCCACTGCTGAAATCCTGAAGGCCAACGGCTACCACGGTCCTCGCCGGTTGCAACCTGGCCAGCGGCTGATCATTCCGAAGCGCGCGTCAGTGGCGGAGACCCAAACTGCTCCGGCCGCGAAGCCTGTGGGCGCTATGGCTGCGTCCGGTACCCACTACGTCAATCGCGGCGACACGCTGATGAGCATCGCGCGCCGCAATCACGTTTCCGTCGGAGAGCTTGCTCGCGCGAACGGATTACAATCGGGCGCGAAACTGACGACCGGCATGAAGATCACGGTGCCGACGAAGGTTGCTGTGGCGTCCACGCAGCCTGTTGCCGTTCCGACTGCACCCCTTGCTACACCTGCGCCTATGCCGGCAGTTCACGCGGCTGCTGCGCCCGCTGGTCCGGTGCAGAAGGTCAACCTCGCGGTTGCGACGGCGACACCCGAAGCAGCCGTGGTCAAACATGCGGTGAAAGACGCAGAGGCAACCGGCGCTTTGCCGACATTCCGCTGGCCGGTGCGTGGCCGCGTGATCACGGCCTATGGCGCCCGGACCAACGGTAAATCCAATGACGGCATCAACGTCGCCGTACCCGAGGGCACACCGGTAAAGGCTGCCGAGGATGGCGTCGTTGCTTATGCCGGCAACGAACTTAAGGGCTATGGCAACCTGGTTCTGGTTCGGCATTCCAACGGCTACGTGACCGCATATGCCCATGCGAGTGACGTGCTGGTGAAGCGCGGAGATTCCATCAAGCGCGGACAGGTCATTGCCAAATCGGGTCAGTCGGGCGAAGCGGGGTCGCCGCAGCTTCACTTTGAGATCCGAAAGGGATCGACACCGGTTGACCCACTGAACTTCCTTAATGGGGCATGAGATTCTCAGCGGTTCCGTTAGCCTAGATTATTATACACCTGAGTTGGCCGCGAAGTCCGCTTCGCGGCCAACTCCGTTTTGATACTCGCTGCAACGATGTTTGCGCGATCGAATCGTGAATTCCGGATAAATATAACGCTTACGGCAGTATAGGTTCAGGATGACGTCAACCGAGACGGATTTGGCGCACGAAGGGTGTCGGGCCGGGGACCATTGAACTTGTGGGAATCAATGCTCATGGCAGCTCCTATCGCATGACGTCCCATGTGCGTGGGGAGCGGCGCGCGGTCGAGGTATTTGCGGCATTTTTGAAGCTCGGCCTGACAGCGTTCGGCGGTCCCGTTGCTCATCTCGGCTACTTCCGCGATGAATTCGTGATCAAGCGGAAATGGCTTGAAGAAAAGGACTTCGCCGATCTTATCGCGCTGTGCCAGTTCCTGCCGGGCCCTGCATCCAGCCAGGTCGGCATAGCCATCGGTCTGGCGCGCGCCGGTTACGCCGGAGCGGTCGCGGCGTGGACGGCGTTCACGCTGCCGTCGGCTCTGGCACTGGTTACATTCGCCTACAGCATATCCTTGTTCGGGAGCGCGTTGGGCAGCGGGTGGCTGCACGGCCTTAAGGTGGCCGCCGTCGCAGTGGTGGCGCTCGCGATTCTCGGCATGGCGCGAACGCTGACGCCCGATCGCGAGCGCGCCAGCGTCGCGGCGTTGGCAGCCGTCACGGCGCTGGTGATCGATTCAGTCTGGGGGCAGATCGGCGCGATCGTTGTCGGTGCGATCGCCGGCATGACCGTGTTGAAGCGCGAGGCCGTACCGGCGGATCACTTCGGTGCAACACCGCGGACGAACAGGGCGATTGCAATATTCGCGCTGGCGGTATTCGTCATTTTGCTCGTGGGATTGCCTGTCGTGTCGGCCGTCTCCGGCAATGCGGACTTGCGGCTCTTCGATACCTTTTTCCGCACCGGTTCGCTTGTGTTCGGCGGCGGACATGTGGTGCTGCCGCTGCTCCAGGCGCAGGTGGTGCCGCCGGGATGGGTGAGTAACGATGCGTTCCTGGCGGGCTATGGCGCTGCGCAAGCCGTGCCGGGGCCGCTTTTCACGTTTTCCGCCTATCTCGGCGCGGCGATCGGCGGCTGGAAAACGGCTGCGCTGTGTCTTGTTGCGATCTTCCTGCCGTCCTTCCTGCTCGTCATCGGCGTGATGCCGTTCTGGGACGCATTGCGGCGGCGGACCGCGACGAGGGCGATGCTGCGCGGCATCAACGCCGCGGTCGTCGGCCTTTTGCTGGCCGCCTTTTACAATCCGGTCTGGACTTCGGGCATTCTGTCCAAGGGAGACTTCGGACTGGCTGTGGTTGCCTTTGTGTTGTTGCTCGTGTGGCGAACGCCGCCCTGGCTGGTCGTTGTCGGTTGCGCCGTCTGCGCGGAGCTGCTGGCGGCGCTGTGAATTTGCAGCAGGTCGATTACGTCGCGATCCGCACGCCAAGCCGGCCTGCGAGCTCCTGCGTGAACTGCCAGGCAACGCGGCCGGAACGCGATCCGCGCGTGGCCGACCATTCCAGCGCCTCTCGTTTCAGTTCAGCATCGTCGAGCCTGATGCCGAAGTGGGAGCAATATCCGCGCACCATCGCGAGATAGTCATCCTGGCTACATTGATGAAAGCCGAGCCAAAGGCCGAAGCGGTCAGATAGTGAGACCTTTTCCTCGACGGCCTCGCCGGGATTGATCGCGGTCGATCGCTCGTTCTCGATCATGTCGCGCGACAGCAGGTGACGACGGTTTGATGTCGCATACAGGATGACGTTGCCGGGGCGTCCTTCGATGCCGCCCTCGAGCGCGGCCTTCAGCGACTTGTACGAAGCGTCATTGCCGTCGAACGACAGATCGTCGCAAAATACGATGAAACGAAACTCAGATGAGCGAAGCAGTTCCATCAGGCTGGGCAGGCTTTCGATGTCCTCACGGTGAATTTCGATCAGCTTGAGCAGGCCGCCGACTTCGGCATTGACACTGGCATGTGCCGCCTTCACCAGCGACGACTTGCCCATGCCGCGCGCTCCCCAGAGCAGGGCGTTGTTCGCTGGCAGGCCCTTGGCAAAGCGAACAGTGTTCTCCATCAGGATGTCGCGCACTCGGTCGATGCTCTTGAGCAGGCCAAGATCGACGCGGCTGACTCGCGAAACCGGCATCAATCGTCCGTCAGGATGCCAGACGAATGCGTCGGCGCGCGTCATTGCAGCGTGATTGTCGGTCCGTTCAGCGGCGGCAGTCGTGGCGGCGGCGATCACTTCGAGAGCACAGGCGATCCGGTCCGCGGCATCGGACGCAACGGCCGCTTTCCGACCTTTTGTCGCGCCCCCCCGACGACCGGAGTGATCTCCTGGTACCTTAAGAGGGGTTTTTCGAAGGCTTGTTTTCCGAGACTTTTTTGCCATCTTTGCCTTTCCTGAGCGCACACCCTTAGCGAGGTGACCTGGCTCCTGCAAGCAGCGGAATAATGAGGCCCGATCAAGGGTCTGGTGGCGTTGCAATTGGGACCGTGGCCGTTATAGTCCGCGCGAATTTGCCCTTGATCGGCCTGACTCTGTGCTCGTGCCGGTTTGCTCCCAAGGAATAGCCCGAATGTTTATTACCCCTGCCTTTGCCCAGGCCGCCGGCGCCACCGACACCAACAACTTGTTGATGTCGCTGCTGCCCTTCGCGCTGATCTTCATCATTATGTATTTTCTGATCATCCGGCCCCAGCAAAAGAAGGCGAAAGAGCACAACGAATTGGTGAAAAATATCCGTCGAGGTGACACCGTCATCACGTCAAGCGGTCTCGTCGGAAAGGTCACCAAAGTGGTGGATGACGACCAGATCGAGTTCGAGATCGCGGACGGCGTCCGGGTGCGGCAGATGCGGCAGATGATTTCGATTGTCCGCGCCAAGGGCGAGCCGGCCAAGGGCGAGCCGACAAAAGGTGAATCGGCAAAGGGCGCCGCTAAAGGAGATGGCTCCAAGGACGACGCCGCGGCGAGCTAGGTGGTCCAGGCGATCATTCCTCGAATCTGACGAGTTATCTCGATGTTGTATTTTACACGGTGGAAGGCGCTGGCGATCATCATGACCGCTCTCGCGATCTGCCTGTGCGCCGTGCCTAACTTCTTTCCCGAGGCACAGGTCAAGACATGGCCGAAATGGGCGCAACGCCACATCGTGCTCGGACTCGATCTTCAGGGCGGTTCATATCTGCTGCTTGAGGTCGATTCCAACTACGTCAAAAAAGAGAAGCTTGATCAGGTTCGCGATGACGCCCGCAAGGCGCTACGCGACGCACGGATCGCTTATACCGGCCTTGCCGCCAAGAATGGCGCCGTCGAGGTCCGTATCAGCAAAGAGGAGGAATTCCAGACCGCGCTAGGCAAGTTGCGTGAGTTATCGCAGCCGCTTGGAGGTCTGCTCGGCTCGAACGGCCAGCGTAGTCTCGAAGTCAGCAGCGCGGACGGCGGGCTGATCCGCCTGACGGTGCCGCAGGCTGCTATCACTGACCGCATCCGCCAGTCGGTTGAACAATCGATTCAGATCATCGAGAAGCGCGTCAACGAACTCGGCACCGTTGAGCCCCTGATCCAGCGTCAGGGCGCCGACCGCATTCTGGTACAGGTGCCGGGATTGCAGGACCCGACGCGGCTAAAGGAAATCCTCGGCAAGACCGCCAAGATGGACTTCCGCATGGTCGATTCGAGCGTTTCTCCCGATCAGGCCGTGCAGGGCCGGGTGCCTGCCGATTCCGACGTGTTGATGAGTTCGCAGGCGCCCAAGACGCCTTACGTCATCAAGAAGCAGGTGCTCGTCTCCGGCGGCGATTTGACTGATGCTCAGCCAGGATTCGATTCGCGTACCGGCGAGCCGATCGTGACTTTCCGCTTCAACAGCAACGGCGCGCGAAAATTCGCCCAGGCGACAACCGAAAACGTCGGACAGCCGTTCGCCATCATCCTCGACAATGAGGTGATTTCGGCACCGGTCATCCGCGAACCGATCACCGGCGGCTCCGGTCAGATTTCCGGGAATTTTACGGTGCAGGAGGCCAACGATCTTGCGATCCTGCTACGTGCCGGCGCGTTGCCGGCGCCGCTGACAATCATCGAGGAGCGCACAGTCGGACCCGGCCTCGGACAGGATTCGATCGAAAAGGGCGAACTCGCCGCCTATGTCGGATCGATCATGGTGATCCTGTTTATGCTGCTGACTTATCGGCTGTTCGGGGTATTTGCCAACATCGCCGTCGCCATCAACGTCGCCATGATCTTCGGCGTGCTATCGTTGCTGAACGCGACACTGACGCTGCCCGGCATTGCCGGCATCGTGCTGACCGTGGGCATCGCGGTCGATTCCAACGTGTTGATCTACGAACGCATCCGTGAAGAAATCCGGGGCGGTCGTACTGCTATTTCAGCCATCGACGCCGGCTTCAAGCGAGCGCTGGCAACGATTCTGGATTCCAACATCACGACGTTCATCGCTGCCGCCGTGTTGTTTTATATCGGCACCGGCCCGGTGCGCGGGTTCGCCGTAACGCTCGGCATCGGCATCATTACAACGGTGTTCACTGCATTCGAGGTGACCCGGCTGATCGTCGCGACCTGGGTGCGCTGGAAGCGACCGCAAACCGTGCCGATCTGATGACCCGGAGCCGGCTGTGACCCAATGGATCTTAATCGGGCTCGGTGCCCTCATCGTCGTACTGACCATCGTCAGTTGCTTCGGCCTGCTGCCTTCGCTGCGGATCGTTCCCGACGACACGCGTTTCGATTTCACGCGCTTCCGCCGCATCAGCTTTCCGATTTCCGCCGTGCTTTCGATCGTCGCGATCACGTTGTTCTTCACGCATGGCTTGAATTTCGGCATCGACTTCAAGGGCGGCACGCTGCTCGAGGTGCAAGCCAAGACGGGCGAGGTTGACATCGCGGCGATGCGCTCGACGCTGAACGGTCTCGGCCTCGGCGATGTCCAGCTTCAACAGTTCGGCGGCCCGACGGAAGTTCTGATCCGCGTCGCAGAGCAGCCGGGCGGAGACGCCGCACAGCAGGCTGCGGTGCAGAAGGTGCGCGGCGCGCTGGGCGACAGCGTCAACTATCGCAGAGTCGAGGTGGTCGGGCCGCGCGTGTCCGGCGAACTCCTTGCCTACGGCATGGTCGGCCTGATGCTGGCGATCCTCGGCATCCTGATGTATCTCTGGTTCCGGTTTGAGTGGCAGTTTGCGCTCGGAGCCATGGTCGCGAACGTCCATGACATCGTGCTGACCATCGGCTTTATGTCGATTTCGCAGGTCGACTTCGACCTCACAAGCATCGCGGCGCTTTTGACAATCCTCGGCTACTCGCTCAACGACACCGTCGTTATTTACGACCGGATCCGCGAAATGCTGCGGCGTTATAAGAAAATGCCGATGCCCGAACTGCTCAACGCGTCGATCAACTCGACGCTTTCGCGCTCGATCATCACTCACGTCACGGTGACCTTGGCGCTGGTCGCTTTGCTGCTGTTCGGCGGACCGGCCATCCACAGCTTCACCGCGGTGATGACCTTCGGCGTGGTGCTGGTCGGCACCTACACCTCGATCTTTATCGCGGCTCCGATTTTGATCTACCTTGGCGTCGGTGAGAGCCGTGCCGATGTCGAGGAGAAGCCGGCCAAACCCGAGAAGCCGGCTAAATCGCAGAAGCCAGCAAAGCCGTGAGTGCCGACCCGCCGGGCGTGCCGCATCTTCCGCGGCCGGCCGTCATCGAGGCTTATGGCAACGGTGGCTTTCGCTTCGACACCATGTCGCATCGCGGATCGCTGCTTTGCCTGCCGGACGGCGTCTGGGCGTGGCCCGTAACGCGCGCGGATGACATCGACCGTCATGCGCTGGCGCGTGTGTTTGCGGGCTCGCCTCTAATCGATACGCTGTTAATCGGTACCGGGACAGAGGTCTGGCTTGTTCCCACCGAGCTGCGCACAGCCCTGCGCCGCGTTAACATCGGAGTGGACACCATGCTCACGGGACCGGCGATCCGGACTTACAACATCATGCTGGGCGAACGGCGCAGAGTCGCGGCGGCGCTGATAGCCGTTCCATGATTTCCTCCCGCCATCGGCAGCGCCTGACGGCGCTGATAGCCGTTCCATGACAAACGCTAAATCAAGGCAGCTCCTGACGGCGTGATCGCCGTATAGTGGCAAGCGTCATGTTGATGAGCTCCCTATAGGTGAAAAACTCTAGCGCGCATGATTGTGGTGTCATGAACGGTACAACGCAGAACACGTCCGCGGCGTTTTGTGCGGAACTCGTGCGAACTCATGACTTCGACAACTATGCGACGACTTTGTTCGCACCGCTCCGGTGTCGTCGTGCTCTGCTGGCTCTCTATGCTTTCAACGTGGAGATCGTCAGGGTACGAGAGCAGATCACCCAGCCGTTGCCGGGCGAAATCCGCCTGCAATGGTGGATCGATATGGTTAGCAGCACTGGACATGGGGGCGTTGAAGGTAATCCAGTCGCGGCAGAACTTTTGCTAGCGATCCGGGATCATGGTCTGCCGGTCGAGCTGTTGTCGCGACTGATCGAAGCGCATCAGTTCGATCTTTACAACGATCCGATGCCGGACATGACGGCGTTAGAACGATACCTCGGCGATACATCGTGCGCGCTGTTTTCGCTCGCCTCGCGCGTCGTCGGACACCGATCGGAGGAGGCGGATCATCTGGCGCGACACGCTGGTCTCGCGGACGGTATAGCGCGGGTTATCGCCAAGTTCGGTTTTGACGTTTCGCGGCGGCAGTCGTATGTGCCGCTGCCGTTGCTGGAGCAGCACGGCGTCGATCTGGAACAGATGTTCGCGGGCCGGGACACGTCTTCACTTCGCGTGGCCATTGGCAAACTGGCCGATGAAGCACGATCGCATCTGGAGGTGGCGCTGGGTCTACTGCCCAATCTGCCGCCGCAGTCTCGGGGTGTCTATCTTCCACTCGCGCTTGCGCGTCGCGCGCTGAACGATGTCACCGGCCCTGACATCAATCCCTTTGTGCCGCGGCCCGTATCGCGGCTGCGTATCTTGTGGACCATGTGGCGGGCATCGCGCACTCGGCCGTTTCGCGGTTGAACGAGGTCAGGACGGCAACGCCCGGTCGGTCGATTCGAAGTTGAAGCGGTCTCGAAGGTTTTTCCGGCTACCCAGGATGTCGCGGAAGAATTCACGATCTTCCGGACTAGTGATCAACGGCTCAATCAGATCGATCTGATTCATTGCGATGAGTTGCAGGATTTCGGTACGCACTTTGCCGCCGGCACCGCGTGGAAGGCGCGAAACGACCTGGATGTGCTCGGGGGGTTTCGGCTCGTTTGCAGCGGCGAGCTTGGAACGCAACCGCGCTTCGAGCCCGGGCAGGTCTGCCTCGACAAAGGCGTAAAGTCCGACACCGCTGCGGCGGTCCGCGAAGGCAACAATGGCGGCATCACGGACCGCAGGATTTTCCCTGATGCGCGCGACCAGCACAGGAGCATCGTTGACAAGACGTCGGCCCCCGCCTTCGCGGTCGGTGAAACTGAACAGGCCGCGCGTGACGGCTTGGTAGACCTTTTTGCCGGTCATCAGCCAAATGCGCGCAATGACCGACTTTCGCTCAAGTAACTTACGCTCGCGTGGCGTCAGGGCGTCGGGCGCATAAGTGCGTTTGTGTTTGAGAAGGTGCCGCAGGTCTTCGTAAGCAGCGATGCGAAACAGGCGTGATCGTCGTTTGAAGCACGCGGCGAGCTGGAAGTCCGTCAGATAGGCGTTGCCTTCGTTGCCGCGCAGCCAGTTCTGTTCCTTGGCAAGATCATTGTGACATATGCCGGCGCGATGCAACTTGCGCAGCGCTGCCTTGGCCGATCGGAAGTAGGATAGGTCACCGTGGGGTCTGGCGAGATGCAGCGCCACGCCATCGATGAAGTCTCGTACCAATGCGCTGCGGCCGCTCCACAAAAGTTTTGGACCGACGCCGAGATCGCGAGCGAGTGTCAGCGCCTTACGTTCCCGCTCGAACAAATGCCTCGCCACAAGGTGCGACCACCAGGGCACCTGATCAAGGCGCCGCAGCACCGCGTTGATCTCGCCGGAGGCTGTCCGAAGCCGCCCGCGCTCCACGGTCGAAAACACGTCGCGCTTCAGCAGGACTCCTTCAGTCCAGCTCGTGGACAGGAATGCTGCGTCCTGCTTTGGAAGTGACATGAATGATCCTGGAGATGGCGTGTTGAACCTATGCCGCTGCTGCCGGACGAAGTGCATTCGCGATCCAGCGATCGAGGTCCGACAGCGCGCGCGCGCAGATCGCCTGTTTTTTTGCGATTGCCTTTTCGTTGCCGCGCAAACGAGTGCCGTCCGGCTTTTTGTTTGGTGGACTAGCGAGCGGGGGAAACAATCCGAAATTGATGTTCATTGGCTGGAACGAGCGTGGTCCCGCGTCAATGGTCTCGATATGGCCGCCCGTGATGTGGCCGAGCAGAGCACCCAACGCTGTGGTCTGCGGCGGGGCTTCAAACGTATGTGTCCGCGCATCCGCGGCGGCATAGAGTCCGGCTATGAGTCCGATAGCGGCGGATTCCACGTAACCTTCGCAGCCGGTCATTTGTCCCGCAAAGCGCAGCCGCGGCTCGGCACGCAGCCGTAGCTGGGTGTCAAGGAGCTTCGGCGAGTTCAGAAATGTGTTGCGATGCAAGCCGCCGAGGCGGGCAAACTCCGCGCCTTCAAGACCAGAAATGGTACGGAAGATGCGAGTCTGCGCGCCATGTTTCAGTTTGGTCTGAAAGCCAACGATATTGTAAAGCGTGCCCAGTCTGTTGTCCTGGCGCAGCTGGACGACGGCGTAGGGCTTGGTGGTGGGATCGTGCGGATTGGTAAGGCCTACCGGCTTCATCGGACCGTAGCGCAGAGTTTCGCGGCCGCGTTCGGCCATGATCTCGATCGGCAGGCAGCCGTCGAAGTAGGGGGTATCGGTTTCCCAGTCTTTGAAGTCGACCTTCTCGCCCTCAAGCAGCGCGTCCACAAAGGCGTGATACTGCGCTTCGGTCAGCGGACAATTGATGTAATCGGCGCCGCTGCCGCCCGGACCAGCCTTGTCATAACGAGACTGGAACCAGGCTTTCGACATATCGATGGAGTCGCGATGAACGATTGGCGCGATTGCGTCGAAAAAGGCGAGCGCGGATTCGTCGGTCAATGCGCGGATCGCGGCGGCGAGAGGGGCCGAGGTGAGGGGACCCGTGGCGACGATGACGTTGCTCCAGTCCGCGGGCGGCAAGCTATCGATTTCGGCACGGTCGATCTCGATCAGCGGATGGGCGTCAAGGGCTTCGGTGACCGCAGCGGAAAAGCCATCGCGATCCACTGCGAGCGCGCCGCCTGCCGGAACCTGATTAGCATCGGCGCAGCGCATGATCAGCGACCCTAGCTGGCGCATCTCGGCATGTAAGAGTCCGACCGCGTTGTTGGAAGCATCATCGGACCGGAACGAATTTGAACAGACCAGCTCCGCCAGCCCGTCGGTCCGGTGCGCCGCGGTCATTCGGTGCGGTCGCATCTCGTGCAGCATCACTTGAACGCCCTGACTCGCGACCTGCCAAGCGGCTTCCGAACCGGCCAGGCCGGCGCCGACGATATGGACCGTAGCGCGGGAGGATTCAAACTGTGTCATGGGACGAGGGGTAGCGCGTTTTCAAGCCAAAAGGAACGCGTTAGCGCGAGTAGCGGCGACGACACTCTCGTTTCCTTGTATGATCCGCCTTGGATCTGGAACAGAAATGGATGCTGATCCGGCACTTGCAACGCGTGGACGGTATTCACGTCCGGACTTGGTCTGCCAGGAATGCTGACTGTGGAACGCAGCGGCTGCCTCGGTTGGCCAGCGAGCCAGTTCAAAAGCTCCCGACACCGAGACAGCCTTGCGAGAACGAGCGTCTTTCCGTCAATCCGAACTATCGAAGAACCGGTGCTTGCGCCCGTATGGGGGCAACAAGACGGACGGAAAATCGGCCGCGTAGCGTTTTTCTTTCTCCGTTTCCGGAGGCTCGTGTGCTGACGAGGTTAAAGGGCTCTCGATCGCTTTACGATAGAGATGCCACGTCGCATGACCCAGCAACGGCATGACGATCGTGAGGCCGAGGAAGAAGGGAATCGACCCGAGCGTCAGCAGGACAACAACGATCAGACCCCATTCCGCAGCTGCGATCGGATTCTTCGCAACCACGCGCATTGACGTCAGCATGGCGTCGCTCATGTCGGCGTGTTGATGAAGCATTAGCGGGAACGACACAATGCTGATGCACAGCGCGACGGCCGCGAACAGGAACCCGACGCCGACGCCGATCATGATCATGCGCCAGCCCTCGGACGTGGCGAAGACCTGCGTGAAGAAATCGGGCATTGCCGCTGCCGGAGTGTTACCGAAGGTGGACACGTAGATCGCGTGAGCCACTGCCACCCACACGAAGAAAATGACCAGGAGCAAGCCGCCCAGTCCAAGCATCGATCCAAACGACGGCGCCCGTAGCACTCCGAACGCGTGCCAGGCGGAGGCTTCTTGGCCGAGCTCGCGGCGATAGCTCAGTTCATAAAGTCCTAGCGCCGCAAATGGCCCAATCAGGGCAAAACCGGCGGCGACCGGAAACAGGAGCGGCAGGACCGAGTAGCCAAGCGCTATTCGCGCTAAAACAATGCCAATTATGGGATAGATAACGCAAAGGACGATGGCGTGGCTGGGAACCGCCTTGAAGTCTTCCCAGCCCAACCTCAACGCATCGAGGAGGTCGGGTAAGCCGATGTGACGGACCACAGGTCTGTCTGCGCCGGCCATTCCCGAGTGTGACGTAATGTCAACAGGATAAGTGGCCATGTTCGTTGTCTCCCTTTCGCGGGTCGATCTCTGGCCGCCGGAAGGCGCGAGTTCGCCCCTTCGGAAACGATCACGATCAAGACCAGACGCAAGGGCAAGCAACCTGGTCTTGCCGCGACCTGTAAGACCATTCTAATTCCGATCTGCGATTTTAGTTGCTCACGGTTGAGTGAATTTTGATGTCACTCTGCGCCGGGTGACCGGCATGCCGGCACACGTTGGTTCGACTGCCTGCCGTTTTTGTTGTTGCAGCGGAGCGTGCAGGTTTGAATACAACTGGTGCCGAATGCGCTGCCAGCATGTCCGCATTGGCAAGCCACAGTGAGCCGGTTACTCTTTTGGCGATCCGGCGGAAATAGACGCGAGGTTCCGCCGCGAATTTGGTTCAAAGACTGAAGCAATTGGGAGCGGCACAATGAGCATATTTGGAAAGATCATGAGCGCCGTCTTCGGCACGCACGCCGAAGCGGCAACACCGACAGGTGAGGCGGGTAGCGGTGCTGCGCCCTCGTCGGAGGGCTCGGCATCGAAGGGCGTCGATGTCGCGGCCATTCTCGACAAAGCCGTCACCGCCAAGAAGGAAAAGCTGGCATGGCGGACCTCGATCGTTGATCTGATGAAGGCGCTTGATGTCGACTCCAGCCTGAGTGCTCGCAAGGAACTGGCGAAGGACCTGAAATACCCGGGCGACACCAACGATTCCGCGGCGATGAACGTCTGGCTGCATAAGCAGATGATGGCTCAACTGGCAGCTAACGGTGGCAAGTTGCCGCCCGACATGAAGCACTGATGGGATAGAAGAGCGCATCTGGACGGTCCGCTGATGGACACGTCGTCTCGATAAGAGAAAGGCGTGCGTTTTGATGAGGCTGCGAACGCATGCGTTAGACGCGGCCTCATTCCACTCGGTCGGCTTCTTCCGGATGCTTGTCGAGATAAGCGGCCACGAACTCGCAGCGGGCTGCGACCTTGAGGCCCTCAGCCCGGATCAGCGTCAGCGCGCCCTTCACCAACGTCGAGGCGATGCCACGGCCACGCAGTTCGCGTGGCACTTCTGTGTGAGTGATCACGACCATACCGGGCGCAAGGCGGTACTTTGCGAAAGCAACGCCGCCTTCGGCTTCAAGTTCAAACCGGCTCAGGGCTTTGTTGTCGTAGACGGCGGTCATGCCTGAGACGGGGCCTCGCGCCTTCTCACAAATTAGGCCTCAGCAGATCGGCATAGTCCGGATGTTTCTCGAGCCACGCCTTCACGAAGGGGCATTGAGCGCTAGCCCTGAATTTATCCGCGCGCACCTGATCCAGCGCGCCCTTCACCAGCTCTGAGCCGATGCCCTTGCCTTCGAGTTCGGGCGGCACCTTGGTGTGCGTGAAGACAAGAACCCCGTCCAGAAATCGATAGTAGGTTGCAGCGATATGCCCGTCCACTTCGAGTTCGTAGCGATGCTTTTCCATGTTGTTGACGACTTCGGACATTTCACAGCCTTTGTTCTTTATGCCTGAGAGGCAACATTCAAAGTTTTAGTGGGCCAGTCAACAGCCGCAGAACACCTGCGGCCCGTCATTTCTGCGCTATTGCTCGCCTTGGATGATGCCAGACCACGCTTGGATGAGGAGGGTTGGGTAAAGGCGTGTCAGCCGAAGTGCAACCCGCAGATTTGGACCCTTTGGTGCTGCGGTGCTGCCGGCGGACCCCGGGTCGCGCTATTTGGCCGCGGTTGGCTGGACAAGACCTCGGCGGGATGGCATCAAACCAGTCGGAATGCGAACCCTTGCGGAGGGTCCGTGAAACTCCCGCGACGGATTTGCGGCAATGAAGCAGTTTTTCCTCAAACTCTTTACCTGGTGGAACAGCCAGACCTTCGGTACGCAGCTTTGGACCGCGCGATTTGGCGAACTGGTCGGCAAAGACAGCCAGGGTAACTGCTATTACCGGACGCGCGGCGGGAAGATCGACCCGACGCTTGGCTTCGAGCGGCGCTGGGTGATCTACAATGGCCTTGCGGAAGCCAGCCGCATTCCGCCCGAATGGCATGGCTGGATTCATCACATCGTGGATGTTCCACCTACCAAAGAGAACTATCAGCCGCGCGAATGGCAGAAGCCGCATGTGCCGAACATGACCGGGACGCCGGCAGCCTATCGGCCGTCCGGCTCGACGCTGGCGAGCGGCCGCCGTCCGAAGGCGACCGGCGATTACCAGCCCTGGACACCGGGGCACTAGAAAAACCGGCATCAACGCGGTGATGCCGGTCATGCGAGCCGGTTTTGCGAGCAAGCGCTGTCAGCGCTTGGTGCCCGCGAAAATGCCGCTGCCGAAATAATTGTTGTCTCCCGAAATCCCAACGCGCCCACCCATTTCGCCGACCGGGCTGCTCGGACCCTGGAAGAAGCTGCCTTGCAGGGTCATGCTACGATTGTTGTTGTTACCGGCGATCATACCGCCGAAATTGCGTGGGTCGTTGTCAAAATTAACGGTGCCGGAATAGTTGGTGTTGTCGAGATTGGTCACGCTCACCGCACCGGTGCGCGCTCCAAAATCAACGGTGTTCGAGAACCCTCCGGCGACGAAGCCTGCATTATTCACGTTGGCGATGACGTGTCCGGTATAGGTTGCTTGGCCTATCGTTGGGACGTCGCTGATGCTGCCCACTGGCCGGCCGGCGACCCAGGTGCCCACGAGGACTTCGCGCGGGGTTTGGGTGTTCGGATTGGTACTCGTCGATTCAACCGACCAGAAACCCCAGCGCGTATATTCGCACTGACAGGGCGTCAGGTTCGGAATTGCGCCGTTGACGATCTGGCTGGTGGCTGCGCCGTTGGCTGACACCATCACGCCGTTAACCGGTACGCCGTTGACAACACTGTTGTTGGGCGTATTCGCGTAGAAATTGTTGTAGTCTACGTAAGCGCTGTTGGCCGGGCCGCTCGATCCTTTCGACCCGAACTCGAACAGCGCGTGAATTGTGCCGGCAAGCTGCGTGAACGGATTTCTCGAGTCGAACGCGTAGATATCCAGGTTTCCCTGTACGCGATTATTGGCGGCGTCGAGGGTGATTTCGGACGTGCCACTTACCGGTCTCATCGTGGGCTGGTTGTCGTTGATGACGTCCACTCCGCCGACATATCCGCGCAGCGTCACCGACGGCCGGGCGTTGGGCGGGGGCGTGTTGTTGTCCGTCGGTAGAGAGTTGTGATTGTCCGGCGGTGATTTGTCCGTAAGCTGATCCTGTGCGATCTGTTGCACCGCCTCCGCCTGATTGGAGATCTGGATCGACTGGGTGAAAGCTGATGAAATCGCGCTGAGTTGCTCGACAATAGGGGGCGGAGCGGGCGTGGGAGGAGCACCCGATCCGGTCACCATTCCGTTGGAGGATCCTGTCGCTCTTTGCGCAGCCGTCGCAATATTCTTCGCCGATGCCGCGCCTGCGCGTACGCCGCCCGTTTGACCGGCCGCGCTCTGGAAGATAGCGATCTGCTGCTGCACGAACCCTGGCGGCGGTAGGTCGGGCGGCGTTGGGGGGGCACCGGCTTGTGTCTGTGTGAACTCGCCGGCGCCCAGCGCGACGGACCGGCCACCGGACGTGACGGTCATTGTGCCATAGCCGGAATAGATGCCGCCTTTTCCGTCAGTCATCATCACGCCGCCACGAATGCCGATCAAAGCCGACGCGGTCTTGATCTCGGCATCGCCGTTGTGGCTGATCTGACCACCTACGAAACGCAGCGCGCCCTTGCCGAGAGTTGCCGCCAGCTTGCCGGTGTTGGCTTTCGGGTCATAGACGTATTCATCGATTGTGAGGTCGCTGTTCGGACCGATGGTCATCGAGGTCTTGTCGAGGAACAGCAACTGCACCGAGCCGCTAGACTTGGTCTGGATGTGTTCCTTGTGGGCGATCGATTGGCCGATGACGATGGTCTTCAGGTTGGCGGTTGCGGCGGGGTTGACTGCCGATGCAGTGCCGACCTGCTGAGCCTGCGCCGTTGCGCCCCCGAGCGCCAGCGCAGCCGCCGTCATCGCGATATAAAGCCCCTCCGTCCGGCTCATGGCAATTCCCGACACTCAAAACTGACAAATCCGGGGCAAGTATACCCTTGAATAATCGGAATGCGCCAACCCCCGATCCTCTCAAAAACCCTATACGAGCGATTGATCGCGTCTGTTGCTGTAAATCCACGCTGAGCACCTGCATCCTCAGAACCTGCGGAGTGGGGCGTGCTACTCGCCTTGCGGGTGGTGCCGATCCGGCACTAAAGGGGACCGCGGTTCGACCCTCGGTGTCGTCTGCATCTGCGTTCCGCGCGACCAGTTACTCGATGGGGAAAGCGCACTGCAGCAGCCGTCAGTGGACGCGGAGCAGGCCGCCCTTTCCCCGCCGCAATCGACGTGTTAACCGGATGCGGCGAGCGGCTCGGAGCCTTTAATCCCTGTACAATGGTCCGGCCCTGATTCGAGCCTCACAAAGCCGCGCATGATGTTTCGAACTATTGTTATAGCCGGTTGTGCAGCTTTTGCGAGCGCTGCCCTCGTCGTTGCCGCGCCTTCTGCGCGCGCCCAAATTGGTAATATTTTTTCAGACTCCCCGCCGCGTCCGCCCGGCGCGATTCCACAGGGTCAGGTCGCGCCTGAGGACGACGAGGAAGAAGTGCCCGACTTGCCGCAACAAGGACGGGTGCTGCCGGCGCCCATGCATCCTGCGCCGGGGCAAGGTGCTCCACCGCCCGGCCCGGTTCAGTCCCAGCCGCTGCCGCCGCCGCCCGGCACCACCGTGGTTCCGCAGAATGCCCCAAGTGGCAATGCTCCAGGTGGCGTAGCCGTCGCGCCGCCTTCACCTCCTAAGGCTCCCGAACAGAGTTCCACGCGACCGGCGCCGCCAACGCCGGCCACGCTGCAACCCGGCGACGAGGTCGTCACCGAGGCCCCGGCCGAGAAGGTTGTGAACAAGAAGGCGGCATTTTCCGGCCTTGACAAGATCACCGGCCGCATCATCCATTTTGATGAGGATGTCGGAGAAACAGTGCAGTTCGGCGCGCTGCGGGTGAAGACCAACGCTTGCTACACGCGGCCCGCGACCGAGGCCGCTAATACTGACGCCTTTGTCGAGGTCGATGAGATCACGCTTCAGGGCGAGGTGAAGCGGATTTTCTCCGGCTGGATGTTCGCGTCAAGCCCAGGCCTGCATGGCGTTGAGCATCCGATCTATGACGTCTGGTTAACCGACTGCAAGGATCCGGAGACGACTGTTATCGCCGCGCAGCCGGATGAGCCGAAGCCCGCGCCGCCTTCGACCAAGCGCCCACGGCCATCCGCGCGCCAGTCGCGTCAGCCGGCACCGCCATCCCAACCGGCGCCATCGCCTCCGCCACAACGGCAACCGCAGGGCAATCCTTCGTTCCCGCCATTCGGGCGATAGTCCTGAAAGCCTCAACTACGGTTGGCCGGCCGGGAGGCAATTTTGGGTGGCTCTCTCGTGATCCGTCCGTTGCTAACAATTTATTCGCATCTGAGGGCCTATTGCTCCGATCGGCCCGTTATCGTCGGCGATTCGAAACATTGCTAATCAGCCCATACGAGTGCCGCAGCCTAATTTTCTGGAGCTACTTACGATGCGTTTCATCGAGAATCTGCGAATCGGCACAAAGCTCGCGATCACATCGTTACTCAGCGTCGTTATGGTTGTCGCACTGATCTATGCTCAGATGAGCGGTAGCGATGCGGTGCGCCAAGCTAACGAGAAAGCAGGAAATCAGAATCTGCTCGCAAAGAAAGGCATCGAAGCGAAATCATCGACTCGCGGCATGATAATCGGAGTCCGTGATATTCGTCTCGCAAGCACGCGGGCGCAGCTGCTGGCTGCACAAGAAGATGTCGTTAATCATTACAAGGCTGCACGGGGATTCATCAGTGAAGCCCTTAAGCTTTCGAAGTCGGCCGAAAACCGTGCGAGACTTGAGAAGATGAATCAGCTTGCCGACCAGTATCTGAACAATGCGGCCAAGCCGATTGGCGCAGCACGCGGCGAATTGCTGGAGATCGAAGCAAAACAGGGTGCCGACATGAAGGCGGATGTCGGCGCAGGGCTTGCCAAGCTTGAGAATGAGGCTGTCCGACTGACGAAGGAAGTCGCCCTACCGACAGCGAAGGAGTTGGCCGAAGTCTCGGAGAAGGTCGTCGAGTTCGCCACGGGGCGCGTTGAAGAGGAAAAAGCAGCGGCGGCACGCGAAGGAGCGTCGGCTGAACGGATCTCGATGATGCTCGGTGCCGCGGTTGCACTGCTGCTAATCGGCGCCTGCGTCTTGTCGATCGTCACTATTGCCAAACCGATCTCGGCGCTGACCAAATCCATGCTGGAACTGGCCGAAGGCAATTTCTCGGTCGTGCTGCCAGGACTTGGCCGCAAGGACGAAGTTGGCGCCGTCGCTGCCGCCGTCGAGAGGTTCAAGGTCGTGTCCGAGCAGAAGGCTCGCGAGGAAGCCGAAGCGAAGAGGAATCAAGACGAGATTGCCACCCAGCAGCGGAAGGCCGACATGATCAAGCTGGCCGATTCGTTCGAAGCTGCCATAGGCGAGATCGTGGAAACAGTCGCGTCCGCCTCGACCGAACTGGAAGCCTCGGCCAGTACGCTGACTTCCACAGCCGAACGGGCCCAGCACCTGACAACGACGGTTGCGGCTGCTTCCGAGGAAGCATCGACCAACGTTCATTCAGTTGCCGCCGCAACCGAAGAGTTGGCATCGTCCGTCACCGAGATCGGCCGTCAGGTGCAGGAATCAGCGCGCATTGCGAATGAAGCAGTCGACCAAGCCCGTAAAACCAATGATCGCGTCGGTGAGCTGTCTCGTGCCGCGGGCCACATAGGAGAGGTCGTTGAGCTGATCAACACAATTGCAGGTCAGACAAACCTGCTTGCCCTCAACGCCACTATCGAGGCGGCTCGGGCGGGCGAGGCTGGCCGGGGCTTTGCGGTGGTTGCTTCCGAGGTGAAGGCGCTCGCCGAGCAGACCGCGAAAGCCACCGGCGAGATCGGCCAGCAAATTTCAGGCATCCAGGCCGCGACGCAGCATTCGGTCGATGCCATCAGGGAGATCGGCGGCACGATCGAGAAGCTCTCGGAGATTGCCTCGATCATCGCGGCAGCGGTGGAAGAACAAGGGGCTGCGACGCAAGAAATCTCGCGGAACGTGCAGCAGGCCTCGCAAGGGACCCAGCAGGTATCTTCCAACATTACTGACGTACGGCGCGGTGCGACGGAAACAGGCACAGCCTCGTCACAGGTGTTATCGGCGGCGCAGTCACTGTCCAGTGACGGAAACCGGCTTAAGCTCGAAGTCGGGAAATTCCTGAATTCAGTTCGAGCTGCGTAAAGACACTGGCACGCGCTGGGCGCGCCAAAGGCGTTTCAGTGCGGTCGATGGCAAGTGCCGAAGATGTCACCCGCGGCTGGCGATGATCCGGAGCGCTTCGGCGCCTGGTACCGGCTGGTCAAGCGGCAGCGTCCCGAAATCGGCGTCGCCTTCCAGCGCAACATCCAATAAGGCCCGGTAACGCCGGCGCGGGATTTCAATTGCACCGAATCCGCGCAGATGGTCGGTCACAAATTGGGTGTCGAGCAAGACGAAGCCTCCCGCGATCAATCGGGCGACCAGATGCACGAGCGCAACCTTCGACGCGTCCCGCACGACATGGAACATGCTCTCCCCAAAAAACGCGCGGCCGAGCCTGACGCCATAGAGGCCGCCCGCGAGTTGGTCATTTTGCCAGACCTCGACACTGTGACAATGGCCGAGTTCGTGCAGACCTACATAGAGTTCGCGAATACGACGGTTGATCCAGGTATTGTCGCGTCCAGGTTGTGGCGCGGCGCAGCCATCGATCACCGCGTCGAAGGCTGTATCGACGGTCACGGTGAAACTGTCTGATCGGACGGTGCGCGCGAGCCGCGACGGGACTCGGAAGCTCTCAAGCGGAATGACGCCGCGCATCTTCGGCTCGACCCAGAAGAGCGTCGGATCGTCGACACTTTCCGCCATCGGAAAAATGCCGCAGGCATAAGCGCGCAGCAGCAATTCGGGCGTGATCTCGGACGAGGCGGTCTCGCGGGACATCCAGAGTCTTATAGCAGAGCTCTAAGTCTACCGCGTCGATAATCTGCTAAAGCGCGTCCAAAAGTTCAGACTGTTTGCCAACAGATCCCGCTCGAACAAGCGGATACTGCACAGTGTTTTTGATCGCGCTATTTGCCTTGCCTGCAGTTCGCTTCTAATTCTGTGGAAACGAATTGAGCGCCGTTTTGAATCAGACGCCAGGTGCAGGCGCGTTTGCGGTTTGGTGCTGCCGTGCTCAGGCCGCGGTCGCAGATAAGGGTTCTGTGACTGGTGGAATTCCCCGGCGGAACCGCAACACGATACGCGTGCCTGCATGGGCCGGATCGCGTTCGGCTTGAGCGTCGAGCTTCTGCGCCATTGCGGAGACGATCCGCTGGCCCATCCCGGTCGAGCGCGGATCGGTCTTGGCATTGAGGCCAACGCCATCGTCGGCGATTGACAGCACGACATCATCCCCATTGGTCGCGAGTTCGACGTGGATGGGGCCGGGGCCATCGGGATAAGCGTATTTGACTGAATTCATCACCAGTTCGTTGACGATGATTCCGATGGCCACGGCACGGTCGGGATCGATCTCGATCGGTTGGGCCTTCAGGTCGAGACGTGACAGCTGGTTGCCTTCGGTGGAACGTCGGAGGTCCTCGAGCAGAGCTTCAAGATACTGGTTGAGCAGGACGCTCTTCAGGTCGTGTGAGGTATAAAGCCGACGATGCACCTGCGCCACTGCTGCCACCCGTCCCATTGCATTCGTAAGGGCGGCCTTGATGTCTTCCTCGGGGCTTGAGCTGGCTTGCAGGTGAAGCAGCGACGCGATGATCTGGAGGCTGTTGCCGATGCGATGATTGACCTCGCGCAGCAGCATCTCGCGCTCGGCGGCTAGCGCCGCATAGCGGTCGCGCGAGGCGCGGACCTCGGCTTCAGCCTCGTCGCGCGCTTTTCGAACGAGCGCTTGCCGGATCGCCACTTCAGCCGCGAGGTGCAACAGCGGAACGAATTCGCCGA
Source organism: Nitrobacter sp. MLSD-S21 (assembly GCF_058809865.1). Lineage (NCBI taxonomy): Bacteria > Pseudomonadati > Pseudomonadota > Alphaproteobacteria > Hyphomicrobiales > Nitrobacteraceae > Nitrobacter > Nitrobacter sp. MLSD-S21. The sequence goes on from NZ_JBXASZ010000001.1 coordinate 574,243, forward strand.
GCGTATCTTTGACAAGATAGTCGGCAGCACCCGCTTTGAGCGCGGTCACTGCGATTTTTGAGTCTTGCGAGGCGGTGACGAACACCACGGGGGGCGCGTCGGGAATTGCCAGAATTCGTCTTAGTGTTTCCAACCCGTCCAGGCCAGGCATGTATTGATCGAGCGCTATCACATCGATGCCGCCATGCGCGATGCGTGCGAGCCCGGATTCACCGTCGGGTGCATGCTCCACGCAAAATCCATGGCGCGTCAGGCCGCGCTCCACCAGGCGAGCCAGCGCCTTGTCGTCATCCACGTACAACAGGGTAGGCTTGACTTTCATGGAGCGGCCTGAGGTACCTGGATGATGGAGAAAAACAGACCGAGCTGCCGGATCGCGTTGGCGAAACTGTCGTAGTTCACCGGCTTCGTAATGTAGACGCTGCATCCGAGTTCGTAGCAACGCTTGATTTCCTGAGAATCGTCTGTTGTCGTCAGCACGATTACTGGTGCGCACTTTAGAACTTTGTTTTCCTTCACGCGCCGCAGGATATCGATTCCGGTCATGTCAGGCAGATTAAGGTCGAGCAGGATGAGCAGCGCCTCTCCCTTATGAGGCATACCGTTGCCATCCGCCCCAAACAAGTAGTTGACGGCTTCCGTACCGTTGCTGAACGGCTTGATCTCATTATTGACACCGGAACGCCGAATATTGCGCTCAATCAGCCGGGCGTGCCCTTCATCGTCTTCGATCATGATGATGGTGACTGGCGTGGTCATGATTGTTTGTCCCGGTTGGTGCCGATCCATGCGACAGGAAGCGTAACGGTAAATGTGCTGCCGGTATTCAGCTCTGACGAGACCGATATGGTTCCTCCGAGCCTTCGCACCAATGCACGGACGTGTGCGAGACCGATACCCTGGCCCGGCCGGTCCTGCGGTCCCGCCCGGCGGAACAGATCGAAAATACGCTGGTGATCCTTCGGATCGATGCCGCGGCCGTTGTCTGTGATCTCAAAAATCGCGAAACCGAGCTTACGCCGACCTCGGATAGCAATATCACCGGGAACATTAGATTTGAGGTATTTCAAGGCATTGTCGATCAAATTGGAGAAAATCTGTTCGATCGCGATGCGGTCGCTGACAATATCCGGCAATGGTTCGACCCGGATCTGAGCGTTGGCCTCGGCGGCCTGATGCGCCACGGTGGATGCAATGCTCTCGATCAGGTCGCGCATGGTGATCGCAGAGGGATGAAATTCGCGACGGCCCTCGCGGGTGAGGCTGAGGATCGCGCTGATCAGCCGGTCCATCTTGGCGATCGACGACTTGATGAACCCGAGCGCCTCGGTGAAATCCTGCGACAATTGCTTGTCCGGTTCGTCGAGAACCGGTTCGGTGGCGGCCGCTGAATCTTCCGTCGCCGGAGGCGGGAGGCCGCCGGGCCGGCTCAGGTCCGCGATCCGTTTGAAGAGGTCGCCGCGCAGTTCCTCGAGCTCGCTGGTGAAACCCATAATGTTGACCAGCGGCGAGCGCAGGTCGTGGCTGACGATATAGGCGAAACGCTGGATTTCCTCATTGGCCTCGCGGAGGTCGCTGGTGCGTTCCTTGACGATGGACTCGAGATTGAGATTGTTATCGCGCAACTGGGCTTCGGCGACGTCGCGCGCGCGGCTTGAGCGTCGCACCAGGAAGATCGACAGCCCTGCGAACACCACGACCAGTCCCGAACCGATGCTGGTGATCGATGCCGAGAGCGACTGGCTTGCATCGGCCGATGTCACCCGCGCCGAGAACAGGCGACTTTCCTCAGCCCTCATCTCGCTGGCGAGGTTACGGATATGCCCCATGGTGTCACGGCCGGCCTCCTGGCGCGCGATCTCGGCAGCTTCGTTCTGCCGGTTCGCCAGCGTCAGGTCGATGCCCCGCCGCAACTGTTCGATCCGTTGATAGGTCTGCGGGATCATCTGCTGGAGCCGCTGCTGCTGATAGGGATTATCGATCGTCAGCGTCTTGAGCCGCTCGATACTCGGCGAAATCTGGCTGCCCGCTTCCTCGAAGGCGCTGCGGAATTCCGGCCTCTGCGTCAGCAGGAAGCCGCGCTGCGCGCTTTCGGCGCGCCGCATCTGCAACAGGGCCAGCGAGATTTCATTCTCGATTTCCATGCTGTGCAGAACCCAGCGTGCGTCGTGGCGTGCCTTGTTGACAAAATAGACGGACATCGCACTGATCAGCGTCAGAACCACCAGACCTGCCGTCAGCAGGATCAGCTGGCCAAGCGCAGTGCGTGACGATCTGGTGGACGTCACCGTGATCGCATCATGTTCGGATCGAGACAGTCTGAATCGCCCCCGCGCGGTTACCAGCTATTTGCTAAACGTCTCAATCCGCAGTCGGTTCCGCACTTCTGCCCTACATAATTTCAGTCCGGGCGGAGTGGGTTCAGGCTCCTGTCAGACCGCCGCTGGAGAGGTACTGCTCCAGCCAATGGATGTGGTAGTCGCCGTCGATAATGCTCGCCTCGCGAACCAGCGCCCGGAACAGGGGCAAGGTGGTCTCCACACCATCCACAACCATCTCGTCGAGTGCTCTGCGCAACCGCATCAAGCATTCGGCGCGCGTCTTGCCGTGAACGATCAGCTTGCCTACCAGCGAGTCGTAATAGGGCGGGATCACATACCCCTGATAAACGGCGGAATCGATCCGGACGCCGAGTCCGCCCGGCGGATGAAATTGCGTGATTTTGCCGGGGGAGGGACGGAAGGTGACGGGATTCTCTGCGTTGATGCGGCACTCGATCGCGTGGCCGCTCACGACGATTTCCTTCTGGGTGGCGGGAAGGTCGCCGCCGGCGGCGATACGGATCTGCTCCAGCACCAGATCGATGTCGGTGATCATCTCGGTGACAGGGTGCTCGACCTGAATGCGAGTGTTCATCTCGATGAAGTAAAACCTGCCGTCCTCGTACAGGAATTCGACAGTGCCGGCGCCGCGGTACCTTATCTCGCTCATGGCACGGGCAACGGTTTCGCCGATCTTGTTTCGGGCTGCCGCCGTCAGCGCAGGCGAGGGGCCTTCTTCCCAGACCTTCTGGTGGCGCCGTTGCAGCGAGCAGTCGCGTTCTCCCAGATGAATGGCACCGCCGCGGCCATCGCCAAGCACCTGAATTTCGATGTGACGCGGCTTCTGCAGATATTTCTCCAGATAGACGGAAGCATCGCCGAACGCCGCTCGCGCCTCGTTCCCCGCGGCCGAGATCGCTATCATCAGGTCGTCGGCTGTCTTGACGATCTTCATGCCGCGCCCGCCGCCGCCGGCGGCCGCCTTCACCAGTACGGGAAAGCCGATCGCCTTGGCAATCGCCATGGCGTCGTCGTCGGGACCGATGCCGCCATCGGAGCCCGGGACCACCGGAATGCCGAGCCGCTTCGCGGTCTTCTTGGCTTCGATCTTGTCGCCCATGAGGCGAATGTGCTCGGCCTTGGGACCAATGAAATGCAGGCGATGGTCGGCGAGAATTTCGGCGAAACGGGCGTTCTCAGACAAAAAACCGTACCCGGGATGTACCGCATCGGCGCCAGTGATCTCGCAGGCTGCCAGCAGCGCCGGGATGTTGAGGTAGCTGTCCTTCGTTGGCGGCGGTCCGATACAAACGCTTTCGTCCGCGAGCCGGACATGCATGGCGTCGGCGTCGGCGGTGGAATGTACCGCCACGGTCGCGATACCGAGCTCCTTGCAGGCGCGCAGGATGCGCAGGGCGATCTCGCCGCGATTGGCTATCAGGATTTTGTCGAACATTACTGCGTCCGCGGTTCGAACGGCGTCATTCAATGATGACCAGCGGCTCGCCGAACTCGACGGGCTGGCCATCCTCGACCAGAATCTGCGTGACGGTGCCCGACCGCGGCGACGGAATCTGGTTCATGGTCTTCATGGCTTCGATAATCAGCAGCGTCTGACCTGCGGCGACCTTGGAGCCGACCTCGATGAAGGGCTTGGCGCCGGGTTCCGATGCCCAATAGACCGTTCCGACCATTGGCGAAGGAACCATGCCCGGATGCTTGCTGATGTCGGCGACGCTCGCAGCCGGCGCGGCGGCAGGGGCGGGCGCAGCCTGATAGGCGGCCGGTACTGCCGCCCCGACGGTGACATTGCGTGCGACACGTACGCGAAGTCCGTCGCGCTCGATTTCAATTTCCGTGAGCCTGGTCTCGTCGAGCAGCGCAGCGAGCTCGCGGATCACATCGCTCTCCTCGCGCGGTTCGTTGCCGGTTTTGATTTTTGTAGGTTCTCCGGGCTGGCGGGACATGATCTCGATCCGAAACTTTCTGGGAAAATGACTGATATGTCAGGGTTACTTTTTCGACGAGCTCACCGCGCCGATTTTGGCGGCAAGGCCATTGATCGCTAGTCGGTAGCCATCAATCCCGAAGCCGGACAGGCTTGCGAACGCGGCTTTTGCCGTGAAGGAATGATGTCGGAAGTCCTCGCGCGCATGGATGTTGCTGATATGAACTTCGACGGTCGGAATTTTGACGGCAACGAGCGCGTCATGAAGTGCAATAGAGGTGTGCGAGTAGCCGCCGGCGTTGATGACGATACCGGCCGCCTGTTTTGCATGAGCCTCATGGATGAAATCGATCAGTTCGCCCTCACGATTTGACTGGCGGCAATCCGCAGCCAGTCCAAAATCGGTGGCCGTTTCGGTGCAAAGCTTTTCGACGTCAGCAAGGGTGGCGCGGCCATAGGTGTCCGGCTCTCTCGTCCCTAGCATATTAAGGTTCGGGCCGTTGAGCACGTAAATCGTTTTGGCCATCTGAATTCCCGAAACGGTCTCCGCCGCTGCGCGCCGGGGTTCGGGTCGTTATATGTAACAAGGGAGCCAAGGGGAAGCCTGAACACTCTCGGATTCGGCTTCAATATACCTCACGCTATTCGCGAGGAATCTTTTAGAACATACGGAAATTATTCGTTAACCAACGTGAACCTGGTACGGAGTGGGCGTCGCCCAGTTGAGCGGTCCCCCGCGGCACGGGTCCAGGATGGAGGACCCGCGCCGCCAATAGGAACTTAGATCAGGCATCCAGAACCGCTACGATCTCCAGGGTGCGCGGGTCCACGACAACAATCTCGTTGCGGACCAAGAAGAACTGATAGCCGCTCCAGGCCGGATAAATGTCAACGATTGCCGTTGGCAGAGGGTAGAAATTCACCGTTCGCGGCACCCGGGTTCCAACCGCAATCGAGAAATTGACATTGGTGACTGGCTGAACCCTTTCGTTCCTGATGACCGTTGTAATCTTGCTGCGTTGTTCGGTCGAAAGCTTGGCGCCGGAACTCGCCTGACCTGTGGTCGTGGTTGACTTCCTGTTGCTGTCGCCAGCGCTCTTGGAAGAGTCCGAATCCCTTCCGGTTCGCTCTGCGGAATTCCGATCGCGATCCTTGGACTTTCCGTCTCGGTCCTCAGCCCGCTGGTTTCGGTTCTCGTCCTTTCTATTGCGGTCCTCGCTCCGCATGTTCTTCTCAGATTTGCCGGGATCACTGCTCTGCGACCGCATGGAGTTCGACCTGTCGTGATCCATGTCGCTCCGAGCGCCTCGGTTTTCATGAGAGGACTTTTCGTAAGAGTCCGTCGGCTTCGCCTGCATGTCGGAACTCGGAGATGGCCGATCGGTCGCGCCGGACGTCGACGGTGCACTTTGCGAAGCGGCTGATCCGCCGCCGGCGCCTTGGCTCATACCTTGCGCGTAAGCAAATCCGGTTCCAGCAATCAACGCCGCAGCGGCGGTTGATACGAGAAAGTGTTTGGTCATCGCTGTCTCCTCAGTGCGTGGGATGCCTTCAACAACGGCGCGATGAGGAGCGATGTTCCGACGCAAACGTGGGTTTCCGGGGATTGTTTTATGAATGCCCGATGAACGGGCGATGGCGCGCGAACGACAAAGCCCCGTTCTACGGAGAGCACTGCTTTGAAGCAGGAGCAAGCAATCAGCAGGAGGCCTTGCCACAACGCGCCGTGTTTATTTTCTCCTTGAGGTTTTCGAGACCCACGGCGCCCACGACGACTTGCTTGCCGATGACGTAGCTTGGTGTGCCATTCATGCCCATGGACTCGGCAAGCTTGAAGTTCTCCTCGAGCGTGGCGCGCACCTCGGGGCTTGTCATATCCTTCTCGATCTTGGCGATGTCGAATCCGGCTTCCTTGGCGGCGGCTAGTGCTCGCGACTTGTCGGCCTGACCGCGGCCACCCAAAAGCTTCTGATGGAAATCGAGATATTTTTTTCCGGTGGGATCCTGCATTCGCGCCGCCACGGCAACCTGCGCAGCCTCAACCGAACTCTGACCAAGCACGGGAAACTCCTTGAGCACGACCTTGAGCTTCTGATCCGACTTCAGAAGTTCAAGCATGTCGATCATCGCGCGCTTGCAGTAGCCACAGTTGTAATCGAAGAACTCGACGAAGGTGACGTCGCCGTTTTTGTTGCCGAGCGTCACGCCGCGCTGCGAGTTGAAAATGGCGTCCGCGTTCTCCGTGACCGCGGACTCATGCTTTAACGCTTCGGTAGCCGCTTGGCGCTTGCCGAGTTCGGTCGAAACCTCTTCCAGAACTTCGGGATGGGCGAGCAGATAGCGTTTGACGATCTGTTCAATCTCGCCGCGCTGGCTGTCGGAGAAGCTCTGAGCTGACGCGGCGGGCGCTGCACCGAACGTGAGCGCAAGAAGGGCGGGAGCGAGAAAACGGAGAGAGGACATTGTCAAATCCTTTGAAAGGGGCAGCGTGGCGGAGCCGTCTAATCTTTCTTGTCCGGGAGCTTGGCTGAGACGATGTCATCCGCCTTGACCCATCCGGGAGTGCCGATTGCGAAACGGGTTTTTGCGCGTGATGCGAGTTCTCGCGCTGTCTTGTTGTCGCCGCGCAGAAACGCGGCCTGAGCCGATGCCAAATCGGCTTGTGCATAGTCGCCCTTGCGGCCGTAAGCTATTGCAAGCTGCATATAACCGAGCGGGGCCTCCGGCTCTCGTGCCAGCGCTGCCCGCAAAATTGCAATGGCTTCGTCGGCATTCGCCTTGTTATTGGAGGCCACGAGCGCCTGACCCAGCAACATTTCGATGAGCGGAGCGTTTTGCGAGAGCTTTACGGCTAGCCGCAGCGGCGCAATGGCCTCCGCGGGACGGCCTCCCTCGAGCAGGGCCTGCCCACGCACCTCGTGGAAATAGGGATTTTGGGGTTGCTGCTTGATAAGCGCATCGATTTGCTCGATGGCCGAGCGAAGATCGCCATGCAGATACGTGCTGATAGCATGTGCATAGCGGGCGGGCAGGCTGGTGTCGGACCGCGGATAGCGCCGGTATACCGTATCATCACGTTCCATGAACGCCGATATCTTGGCTCGTACCATGTCGTGGCGCATCTGCAGCGCCGGATCGTCCTTCTTGTCCCAATTGGGACTTGTCTTAACGAGTTCCGCTAGCGCGGCGACGCGGTCGGCCGGCATCGGATGCGACTGCACGTACGGATCAGCGCCGTGCGCAGCAAACAGGCTTTCGTCGGTGAATCGCTTGAAGGTTTCGTACATCCCCCGGGCGGATTGCCCGGTGGCGTTGAGGAATTTCACGCCAGCGCGGTCGGCGTTTTCCTCCTGCTGGCGCTGGTAGCCCAACAGGCTTCGGCGCGCGATCTCCTGAGGTGCGCTGATTGCGGCCGCGCCGATATTGCTGCCGGCGCTGTTGCTTCCGCGGCCGGCCCCGGCGGCGAGAGCGCCGGCGCCGAGAAGCATTGCGATGATGAGTTGAGTCTGGGTCCGAGCAAGCTGCTCGCGAAACTTGGACAGATGGCCACCGGCGAGATGTCCGGTCTCGTGCGCGAGCACGCCGATCAGCTGGTTCGGCGTGATCGATTGCATGATCGCGCCATAGTTCACGAAGATGCGGCGGCCGTCGGCGACGAAGGCATTGAATGACTTGTCGTTGATGATGACCATCTGAATGTTGTGCTTCTGTAACCCCGCCGCGTTCAGGATCGGCCGCGTATAGTCGCGCAGCAGTTGCTCCGTCTCGCTGTCCCGCAACATCGGCAGTCCGCTGGATTGCTGCGCATGGACCGGAATAGAGGTGCTCGCGAGCGCGCAGGCGGTGACCAGCGTAATCAGCTTCGAGACACGACGTCGTGCGGAGGTGAGGGGCCGCCGGGTCATCTCTTCTTTAGTCATTGCCTTCGGAATCATTGGCGCTGGTTCGAATACGTTGTATGTCCTAACAACCCGCCGAATACGGCGGTAACGCGGCCTTCGGTGATCGCCGCAGGCGAAAGCGCATTAACAGATTTCCATGGTCGATGCGACATCGAGAGAGCGGGCCGCCGGCGTGCTGACGGCATCTAGCCGCAGCCAGGTTCCACCCTTCATGGTCATGGACGTCATGGCGGCGGCGGCGCGGATCGAGGCCGGAGGCGGACACGTCATTCACATGGAGGTCGGGCAGCCGTCGGCGCCGGCGCCTCGAACCGCGCTGAACGCGGCTCGTGCCGCGCTGGAGCACGGCCGGATAGATTACACGTCTGCACTCGGTATCCCCTCGCTGCGGCAACGGATCGCGCGACACTACCACGAGTCTTACGGTTGCACGGTCAGTCCTGAGCGGATCGTCGTGACGACGGGATCATCGGGCGGCTTCATTCTTGCATTTCTTTCGATGTTCGAGCCGGGCGACCGCATTGCGGTGACGGTGCCGGGCTATCCGCCGTACCGGCACATCCTGACTGCGCTTGGCTGCGAGCCGGTGCTGATCGAGACATCAAGTGAAAACCGTCACGCACTGAGCGGAGAGGCGCTGTTGTCGGTACACCGCAAGACACCGCTGAAGGGAGTGCTGGTCGGAAGTCCGGCAAATCCGACGGGAACGATGATGTCGCGCGAGGCGCTGACGCATCTGATGACGGCTGCCGAAAGCGAAGGCATCCGCTTTATTTCCGATGAGATCTATCACGGTCTTGATTATGCGTTTCCCGCCGTAACCGCGGCTGAACTGTCACCGCGTGCGCTGGTCATCAACTCATTTTCGAAATATTTCTGCATGACCGGCTGGCGCGTCGGCTGGATGGTCGTACCGGAACAACTGGTGCGGCCGATCGAACGGCTGCAACAGAATCTATCCATTTCGGTGCCGATGCTGTCGCAGATCGCGGCTGAGGCGGCCTTCGCAGGCCGCGAGGAAATGGAGATCGTGAAGCGCGGCTATGAGGAGAATCGCCAAATCCTGATTGCGGGTCTGCCGCAGGCCGGCTTATGCGAATTCCTGCCTGCGGATGGCGCGTTCTACCTCTATGCTGACGTCTCGAAATTCACGACAGACAGCCATGATTTCGCACGCAAGATGCTGGAGGAGGCACACGTTGCCGTGACACCCGGCGTCGATTTCGATCCAGTCCGCGGCCGCTCGTTCTTACGATTTTCCTACGCCCGTTCGGCCGCCGAGATGCACGACGCTGTCGCGCGCATCAGGCGATGGCTCACTTAGGCTGCCCGAAGCCCCACATCCTGTGGCAATCCGTGATGCTGGCTGACTCCGGTATCATTTGCGTTCGCCTGCATCATGGCTCGGTCGTTGATCCAATCCGCTTATCCGGCGACCACGCCAGGCAACGTTTGAAATCCTTCCGTAAGTCCCGGCATTTTATTGCAATTCCTTACGGAATTCGATCGTTTAGCAGCAAGCCGACGTTGCGCAGGGGGTTCGATTTTGGCATGGTCGCGCCCGATTTGATGTCGCCTTGCGACAAAGCGGACCTCCTTAATACGTCCGTTCGCGGGCTCGCGGCATTGTCGGGGCAACTTCCGGAATTCTGAGGCAAATTCAATGACAGCATTAGTAGTGATTGTGCTCTGCGGAGCGCTTTCGATCATTTATGCCATCTGGGCGACCTCGTCCGTATTGAAGGCGGATGCGGGAAATCCGCGGATGCAGGAAATCGCCGCGGCCGTGCGCGAGGGCGCCCAAGCCTATCTGCGCCGGCAGTACACGACGATCGGAATGGTTGGCGTCGTGATCTTCGCGCTGCTCGCCTACTTCCTCGGGGTGCTGGTGGCTGTCGGTTTCGCGATCGGTGCGATCCTGTCGGGCGCGGCCGGCTTCATCGGCATGAACGTTTCGGTCCGCGCCAACGTGCGCACCGCGCAGGCGGCGACCAAGTCGCTGGCCGGCGGACTGGAGCTTGCCTTCAAGGCCGGCGCGATCACGGGGATGCTGGTCGCCGGTCTGGCGCTGCTCGGCGTGACCATCTATTTCGCCTATCTTACGCACGGCGCGGGTTACGCCGCGAACAGCCGCACGGTTGTCGACGCGATGGTCGCACTCGGATTTGGCGCCTCGCTGATCTCGATCTTCGCCCGTCTCGGCGGCGGCATCTTCACCAAGGGTGCTGACGTCGGCGGCGATCTCGTGGGCAAGGTCGAAGCCGGCATTCCGGAAGATGATCCGCGCAATCCGGCGACGATCGCCGATAATGTCGGCGACAACGTCGGTGACTGCGCAGGCATGGCCGCCGACTTGTTCGAAACCTACGCGGTGACCGCCGTCGCCACCATGGTGCTTGCCGCGATCTTTTTCGCAACCTCGCCGTTGCTGGTGAACATGATGACGCTACCGCTCGCTATCGGCGGCATCTGCATCATCACCTCGATCATCGGGACATTCTTCGTCAAGCTCGGCGCCAGTGAGTCGATCATGGGCGCGCTCTACAAGGGCTTGATCGCCACCGGCATTCTGTCCCTGCTAGGCGTTGGCGGCGTCATCTATTGGCTGATCGGATTCGGTCCTCTGGCGGGCGTCAGCTATACCGGCCTCGAACTGTTCGCGTGCGGCGTGGCCGGCCTTGTCGTCACCGGACTGATCATCTGGATCACCGAATACTACACCGGCACTGATTATCGCCCGGTGAAGTCAATTGCGCAGGCGTCAGTAACCGGGCACGGCACCAACGTTATCCAGGGGCTCGCAATCTCGATGGAATCGACCGCGATGCCTGCGATCGTCATTATTGCGGGCATACTGGTGACCTATAGCCTCGCCGGTCTGTTCGGTATCGCGATTGCCACCACCACCATGCTGGCGCTGGCCGGCATGGTCGTCGCGTTGGACGCGTTCGGTCCGGTAACCGACAATGCCGGCGGCATCGCCGAAATGGCGGGCCTACCGAAAGAAGTGCGCAAGTCGACCGACGCACTTGATGCTGTCGGTAACACCACGAAGGCAGTCACCAAAGGGTACGCGATCGGCTCCGCTGGGCTCGGCGCTCTCGTGCTGTTCGCGGCCTACAATCAGGATCTCAAGTTCTTCATTGGTGATGCCGCGAATCACGCCTATTTCCAGGGTGTTAACCCGGACTTCTCCCTGAACAATCCCTATGTCGTGGTCGGCTTGCTGTTCGGCGGCCTGCTGCCGTACCTGTTCGGCGCGATGGGGATGACCGCGGTGGGACGTGCAGCGGGCGCGATCGTCGAGGAAGTCCGTCGCCAGTTCCGCGAGAAGCCCGGCATTATGCGGGGCACCGACAAACCCGACTACGGCAAGGCGGTGGACCTGCTGACAAAAGCGGCGATCAAGGAAATGATCATTCCGTCGCTGTTGCCAGTGTTGTCGCCGATCGTTGTCTACTTCCTGATCTACGCGCTCGCAGGCGGTGGTGCAGCCGGCAAGTCGGCAGCCTTCTCGGCGGTCGGTGCGATGCTGCTTGGCGTGATCGTGACAGGCTTGTTCGTCGCAATCTCGATGACCTCGGGCGGCGGCGCTTGGGATAACGCCAAGAAGTACATTGAGGATGGCCATCATGGCGGCAAGGGCTCCGACGCGCACAAGGCGGCGGTGACCGGCGATACCGTCGGCGATCCCTACAAGGATACGGCCGGACCTGCGGTCAATCCGATGATCAAGATCACCAACATCGTGGCATTACTGCTTCTGGCGGTTCTGGCGCACTGAGACATCACGATGCGAACAATAAAAAACCCGCGGCGCATGCTGCGGGTTTTTTTATTGTGTACGAGGTGAGGATCGATGAGGACGGACGTCGCTCTTAAGCTGGTCACAGCACGCGAGAAAACGGCAGAACGTCGGATCGCAAATGCCAGCGACCTCCGACTGAAATCCGGTCCGGGGCGGAGTCGCTAAAAAGATAAAGGGCGGGATCGGTCCCGCCCTTTTTGCGTCAAATACAAAACTCGATCCCGCCGAATGCGGGATTGGTGTGTGTCTCACCACCAGGTGCGGCAGACGCGGTGACCCGCACCCCAATAACGGCATCGGCGGTGCATGGGGCGAACTGCCGGGCGGACCACAACCACGGAACCACCACGGTTCATGCGGCAGCCACCGTTGGGGCCGCGATGGAAGCCACGACCGCAGCCGCCGGCGACCTGAATGACGTCAGCGTTCACGCCTGTCGCTGGCGGAGCCAACGGCATGGCATCGGCGATACCGAAGGTTGCGACAGTGGCAACTAGGAAGGCTGCTGCAAAAATTGATTTCATTAATCGTCCTCTGGTTCGGCCGCGACAGCGCGGCAGCTCTAGTGACTCGCACTGGGAACGTCGGCCATGACTCTGTCCAGAATCTGGCGAAACCTGATTCGCCCGAGTATGCCGGTTGGGCAGTTTATTTATTCATACGTTAATCACAACCCAAGCATCAAGAAGTGAGTATCTACAGGTTCATAGTCGCTTACACCGGTCGGTCATGAACGACATGGGTAGGAGAGTTTGATGCTGTCGACAGAAGAAAAACGAGTCGCATTCCACAAACTGCATGATAGCGGCTGCTTCGTGTTACCCAATCCCTGGGATATCGGCAGCGCCAAGGCGTTGCAGGGATTGGGCTTCAAGGCACTCGCGTCGACCAGCGCCGGGTTTGCATGGTCGATCGGCAAAGCCGACAACCACGTTATGCTGGACAATCTTTGTGGCCATCTGAGCGCCTTGTGCGCGGCGGTCGATCTGCCAATCAACGCCGATTTCGAAAATGGCTTTGCCGATGAACCGGAAGGAGTTGCAGCCCACGTGTCGCGCGCGGTGAAGACGGGCATCGCCGGCTTATCGATCGAGGATGCCACGGGCGACAAGGCAAAACCGCTTTACGACGTCAATCTGGCGATCGAGCGCATCCGCGCCGCACGCAAGGCCATCGATACCGATCGCAGCAACGTCCTGCTGGTCGGCCGTTGTGAGGCTTTCCTGTGGGGAATGCCCGATCTCAAACTGACGATCGGGCGGTTGCAGGCCTATGCGGAGGCGGGGGCCGATTGCCTTTATGCACCAGGTTTGAAGTTGAAAGCCGACATTGCGGCCACGGTAAAGGCCGTTCACCCCAAACCGCTCAATCTGCTGATAGGCTGGCCGGGTCTCAACGTTACCGAAGCGGCCGATCTCGGCGTGCGGCGTATCAGCGTCGGCGGGGCATTGGCGCGTGTGGCGTGGGCAGGTTTTCTGCGCGCGGCAACGGATATTGCTGACAGCGGCACATTTGACGGACTCGGCTCGGGCTATCCGGCCGGCGAGCTGAACCGGATGTTCTCTGCATAGTCCCTTTTGCTCGGAGCATATTTTGTCGCACGTGCCTCGTCATCCCAAACCGTGGACTTAGAGGCTTGACGATCGGGGGACGGTTTCAGTCGGCTCGTGGCTACAATAACGTCCTTGCGCCAGACAGCTCTGCAACGACACAAGCCGAAATTGTCCGGGAATTTCTCGTAACGAAATTACGACCCCTTTTTATGCTCGTTTTTATGCTCGTTCCAGCGACCTGATTTTTCTCAAGTGCTTGATTCATGAGATAACAACACTGGTTCTAAAGGATTTGCATCACTAGCTTTAGGAAGGCGGCCAAGGACGAAGAGGGCGCAATGGGTATCAATCAGGGTTCGATCAGCCTCGATCAGAAATACACCCAGGATTCAGGCCACGTCTTCATGACCGGCCTTCAGGCGCTGGTCAGATTACCGATGGCGCAAATCCGCCGCGACCGCGCCGCTGGCCTCAACACCGCAGGCTTCATTTCCGGTTATCGCGGTTCGCCCCTCGGCGGTTACGATCAGCAACTCCTTGCCGCTCGCAGTCATCTCGAACGACACGAGATCAAATTCCAGCCTGGTGTGAACGAGGACCTCGCGGCGACAGCGATCTGGGGTTCGCAACAGGTCAATCTGTCCCCGGGTGCGCGCTATGACGGCGTCGTCGGGATTTGGTACGGCAAGGGGCCTGGCGTCGACCGCTGCGGCGACGTATTCCGTCATGGCAATGCTGCGGGTTCGGCGAGACACGGCGGCGTGCTGTGCCTGGCGGGCGATGATCATGGCGCTAAGTCCTCGACCTTGCCGCATCAGTCTGATCATGCGTTCATCGCTGCGCTGATGCCGTATCTCTATCCGTCCAGTCTCCACGAAATGATCGAGATGGGGCTGCTCGGCATCGCGATGTCGCGCTATTCGGGCTGCTGGGTCGGGATGAAGGTCATCACCGAGACGGTGGAGACGACGGCCGAAATCGATCTGACCGACGAGATGAAGCCGTTCGTCATTCCGCCCGATTTCGAGATGCCGCCAGGTGGACTGAACCTGCGTTGGCCTGACGACCGTTATGATCAGGACCGGCGTCTACAGGATCACAAAGGTTTTGCCGCGGTCGCGTTTGCGCGCGCGAATAAGATCAATCGCATTACCATGGATTCACCGAACGCGCGGTTCGGGATCATGGCGTCTGGAAAAAGCTACGAGGATATCCGCCAGGCGTTGCGCGAGCTGGGCATTACCGAACAGGTCGCCGCGAAAATTGGTCTGCGGCTTTACAAGATCGGAATGCCATGGCCGCTGGAACCGCAGGGCGTGCGCGAATTCGCCGTCGGCCTCGAGGAGATATTCATCGTCGAGGAGCGCCGTGAGATCGTCGAGAACCAGGTCAAGCAGGAGCTGTTCAACTGGCGCGACGACGTGCGGCCACGCATCATCGGCAAGATGGACGATCACGACAAGCGTTTCCTGCCGTTCGCGCAGGAATTGGGCGTCGCTTCCCTGGCGACATTCCTGACTGAGCGTTTACTGCACTTGAACCTTAATCCCGAAATCGCCGAGATGCTTCGAACCAAGGCTGACTGGTTCAACGGTCGTCAGGCGTCGCAAATGCAGCCGGCGACCCCGGTCACGCGTGTACCGTATTTCTGCTCGGGGTGTCCTCATAACACCTCGACCAAGGTGCCCGAAGGCAGCCGGGCCACAGCCGGCATCGGCTGTCACTTCATGGCGATATGGATGGATCGCAACACTGAAACGTATACCCATATGGGCGGCGAGGGTGCGCCCTGGGTCGGTACAGCGCCTTTCACCAACGAGAAGCACATCTTCGCCAATCTTGGCGACGGCACCTATTTCCATTCCGGGAGTCTGGCGATCCGGCAGGCGGTCGCTTCCGGGGCGAACATCACCTACAAGATCCTCTACAATGACGCCGTAGCCATGACCGGCGGCCAGCATATCGACGGCGATTTGTCGCCGCAGCGGATAACCTTTCAGCTTCACGCCGAAGGCATCCGCGACATCTATCTGGTGTCGGAGAACCCGAACAGCTATCGGGCTGCCGACATCGCACCGGGTACCCGGACCGCGCATCGCGATGACCTCGATGCGGTCATGAGAACCTGTCGCGAGATCAAGGGAGCTTCGGCTATCGTGTTCGTGCAGACTTGCGCCGCCGAGAAGCGGCGGCGTCGCAAGCGCGGCACCATGGAAGATCCGCAACGCCGTGTGCTGATCAATCCCGCAGTTTGCGAAGGTTGCGGCGATTGTTCGGTGCAATCGAACTGCATTTCGGTGGAGCCGCTGGAGACCGAGATGGGGCGCAAGCGCACCATCAATCAGTCGTCCTGCAACAAGGATTATTCCTGCCTCAAGGGGTTCTGCCCTTCGTTCGTCACGATCGACGGTGGGCGATTGCGAAAGCGTGCGCCGGCGGACCTCGGCGAGATCGGCGACTTGCCCGAACCGGTTACGCGCCCTTCGCTCGATCGGCCCTACAACATCGGGGTCGGAGGGGTAGGCGGCACCGGCGTGCTGACGATCGGTGCGCTGCTTGGTATGGCGGCCCATATCGAAGGCAAGGCCAGCATGATCCTCGACATGTCCGGTCTCGCCCAGAAGGGCGGCGCGGTTTTGAGCCACGTCCGGCTGTCACAAAACCCCGCGGAGGTGACTTGCTCGCGCATCGTCACCGGCACGGCAGATCTCGTCATCGCCGCTGATGAAGTGGTCGCGGCAGCCAAGGAAACGATCACACTCTGCGAATCGAGCCGCACTTACGGTCTTATCAACACTCACCTTATTCCGACCGCCGCTTTCATTCTTGATCGCGATTTCAATTTCCAGAGCGCCAAGGTTGGCTGCGTCCTTGAAACCGCCTTACGCAAGGATTCGACCTTCTTCGACTTTACCAGGCCGGCTGAAATCCTGCTTGGAGACTCCATCGCCACCAATATGATGATGATGGGTTACGCCTATCAGAAGGGTTGGCTGCCGCTGACCGCGACGGCAATCGAGCAGGCGATCGAGGTGAACGGTGTTGCCGTGAAAATGAATGTGGAGGCCTTCCGGCTTGGACGGCTTGCAGTGGTGGACCCTGCGCGCCTTGTCGCGATGATGAAGGGGATCGATGAGACGGCTCCGCCGAAGGTGCTGGAAGACATGTCGCTGGACGAGATCGTTGTACATCGCTCGGCGTACCTTGCCGGATATCAGAATGCGAGGCTTGCGGACAAATATCGGGCGATGGTGAGCCGGGTCCGGCAGGCAGCGAGAGACGGCGGTTACGGCGATGCCTTGCCGCGTGCGGTTGCGATCAATTACGCCAAATTGCTCGCCTACAAGGACGAGTACGAGGTGGCGCGACTCTACACTGATGGTCGGTTCGAGAAGCAGCTCGGCGATCAGTTCGAAGGAGACTACAAGATCAGCTTCCATCTCGCGCCGCCGGTGTTCGACAGTAAGAAGGATGCGCTCGGGCGGCCTGCCAAGAGATCCTATAACGGGTCACGGATGATGCCGGTTTTGCGTTTGCTGGCGAAAATGAAGGGCTTGCGTGGCACCGCCCTCGACATCTTCGGATACAGCGCCGAGCGCAGGTTGGAGCGAAACCTGATTGCGGAATACGAAAACGATGTGGCCGCTGTCCTCGACAGACTTTCGCCGGCCAACGTCGAAACCGCGATCGAACTGCTGTCGCTGCCTGATCGTATCCGGGGTTACGGCCCGGTCAAAGAGAAGGCGGTGGCCGACACCAAGGCCCGGCATGCGAAGTTGCTGCGCGACCTCGCGAATCCTCCTCCGGTGCCACGGCAGATGGCGGCGGAATAGGCGGCTAAAACAGCGCTCCTGGCCAATGGGGTAACCCTGTCACAGAGCGACGTTGCCGCCAGATCGATCCTCATGTTCCCTGAAGCGGCGATCCGGCCTATATAGGACCATCGGGAGCCGGTCTAAAACACCATGCCATCTGGGTTCAGAGCACTTTTTCGGCGGATACAATCGTCGTCCCTGTCGATCGGCCAGATTACCTTCGGCGGATTCTTTTTGGTGTTGGCGATCATAGTGACAACCAGCGTGGCCAATGTCGTCGCGACGCGGCATCTCGACAATACCTTCGCCGAACTGCAGCGGTTGGACAGCGTAGGCGACCTGGCCGAGGAACTCGACCGCCGCCTGAACGAATTGCGGCTGGCGGCGCGTGATTACGTCACCGATCCAAAGACTCAGTCCAGCCGGGTGTGGGACGCCACATCGTCATTGAACGAGCTGCTCAAGAAGACACGCATCAAGCTAGCTCCGAAGCAGCAGGAGATGATCGATGGCGTCAAACCACGGCTGGAGACCTACCGCAAGGGTATAGAGCGGGCGGCCAACCTGATTGCAGACCGCGCAAAGCTGATCGAAACGCTGTCGCCGCTTCGCGAAAAACTCGAACTCATAATCGAGCAATCCGCCGATCAGTCTGCATCAAGAACACTGTTTCGAGCGCAAAGCGATGTCGCCGCCGCATTGCTTGGGCATGACCCCATGACCGCGGAACGGGCGGCTGAAAAGATGCGCGCTATTCGTGTCGGGGAGCCCAAGGTGCGTGCCGCTGTTGAGGCCTACGCCGATGCCGTGATTGCGATATCCTTGCGGGAGCAAAAGATCGCAGATCTCGATAGGGACGTGCTGGGTGCGGAAGGACGGCTGATCGGGCGAGTAACGGAACTACTGCGCGAACTCAGCGCAGAGCGCGAGCGGGTATTATCGCGCGATTTTGCGCGGACGCTTGCTGAAACCAAATGGCAGAGCATCGTTCTCGGCGGCGTGGGAATAGTGATTGGCTTGCTTGCGGCGGCGTTCGTGGTCCGCCGGACGGTCCGTCCACTGAAGGCGATCGCAAGGGCGATCCGGAAGCTGGCTGGCGGCCAGAAACAAACGTCGATCCCATCAACCGGTGTAGAAAACGAGATCGGGGATATCGCACGGGCCGCCGAGGTGTTTCGCCGAACGCTCGCTGAAGCGGACTCTGCGCGAGAAGCCGCTGTTCGAGCGCTTGCCGAGCAACGCCTCGCCGAGGAAAGCTATCGTAAGCTATTCGAAGGTTCGGTCGACGGAATCTATGTCATGACGCCGGCCGGTCAACTGCTTGATGCCAACCCGGCGTTGGCGCGAATGATGGGGTATGACACCCCCGACAATCTCATCCGTGGCATTGGTAACAGCGCGCAGACGGTTCACGTCGATCCCGAGGTGCCCGTCAAATACCAACTCCGAATGGAGCGCGATGGGACCGTTCGCGGGTTCGAATATCAGGTGCGTCAGTTCGATGGCGGTATCCTCTGGCTCTCCGATAGCGCGACTGCCATACGCGATGAAAGCGGTCGCATGATCCGTTATGAAGGCGTGGTTCGCGATATCACTGATCAGCGGAGAGCCGAGGAGGCGATCGCAGAAGGGCGGCGGCTGCTGCAACTGGTGATCGATACCGTGCCCGCGGTGATTAACGTCAAGAATGCGGAGTTGCGTTACGTTCTGATGAATCGCTACATGGCAGGCATCTTCGGAATAGAACCCGCCGATGCGATCGGACGAACGACGCACGAGGTTATGTCGCGTTACGATGCGGCAAAGACGGATGAGACTGACAGGAGGGTTCTTGAGAGCGGTAAGGAACTCGGCTTTTACGAAGAAGAGTATAAGGATGCATCGGGTGAGATGCGGCAATGGCTTGTCAATAAGCTGCCTATCCGCGACGCCGACGGTCACGTCGAAAATATCGTCACGGTCGCGCTCGATATCGGCGACCGCAAGCGGAGCGAACAGGAAATGCGGCGCGCCAAGGACGCGGCCGAGGCGGCGCTACGCAATCTCCGCGAAACACAGAACTCGCTGATCGAGGCGGAAAAACTCGCGGCGCTCGGTCGCCTGGTGGCGGGCGTCGCTCACGAGGTCAACAATCCTGTCGGCATCAGCTTGACGGTGGCCTCTTCGCTGGAACGGAAAATTACCTTGTTCACCGAGGAGGTGGAGCGTGGGCAGTTGCGGCGCTCAAGCCTCAACGATTTCATCGCGGCGAATCGCGATGCCGCGTCTCAGCTTGTCGCCAATCTCAATCGCGCTGCCGAGCTGGTGCAGTCATTCAAGCAGGTTGCCGCCGACCGCAATTATTCAGACAAGCGAGCTTTCGATCTCGGCGAACTCACCGAGCAGGTTGTGATGAGTCTGCGTCCCGGCCTGCGCAAGCACAATGTGACGCTGACGGTCGATTGCGAGCCCAATCTCACCATGAACAGTTACCCTGGGCCTTACGGCCAGGTGCTGACTAACCTTTTCCTTAATTCGGTGGCACACGCTTTTCCGGACGGTAAGGGCGGCGCGGTCGATATTGTCGTGCGGCGAGTAGGCGGGGACAATGTCCAGATCCTATTTTCCGACAATGGTTGCGGCATGAGCCCCGATGTGCAGCGCAAGGCATTCGATCCGTTCTTCACGACGCGGCGCGATCAAGGAGGAACGGGTCTGGGTCTGCACATTGTCTACAATATCGTAACGAGCCGTTTGGGAGGGCGTCTCGAACTTGATTCCGGTTCCGGACAAGGCACGCGCATCCACATCGTTTTACCGCAGGTCGCGCCGATGGAACTCGCCGCGGAATAACTCGACTGCACAGCAAATGGCTATAATCAGGAGTTCCCCGGGGTTTCCGTGAAACGGTGAAAGACTCTATCGGTCAATCTGCTTCCGCCAACTTTCGCAGCGTGGCCTCGAAAATCTGACTCGCCTTTCCGACCAGCGCTGTGCCGTTCATCGTGCCGGTCGTATCAGTGAATGTTCCGGTAACGCCGATTCCAACCGATTCCGAATTGCCGAACAGCAGGTTCGCGTCGCGACTTGGCGTATGGCGTTGAATCAGAACTTCGCCCCTGAAAGTGCCATCCTCTTTTGTGAAATAGCTGCCCGTATAGAACAGATAAGCATCACCGCCCAGAATTTTTCCATCGCGAAACATCAACACGCCGCTGCCCTTGCCCACACGCCCATCAAGCAAGGCGATGTGAATCGAATACAGCCCATTTTTCATGGTGATCCGCTCGCAGCCGCAATTTTGTCTTGTCCCGATCTCATTATGTCAAAAAGGGCGCAAGCGCGTCAATGCGACACCCCAAGCCAAGGCGCGCGCCTTTTAAAGGGAACCTGCCAGAGCAAAATCCGAGAACTGGAGCCCGCCGGTTTCCGCGAGACTTGGCGCGCTCGGAGAGATTCGAACTCCCGACCCTCGGAATCGAAATCTTAGGCGCCGCCAGAGAAATCAATAGTTTAGCGCTGCGGTGTTGCGATGGTGTTGCTGTCAGCTGCCCAGCAGCCGAACCTGTATGTCCTCGGCAGCCTTCTGGTCGGCCTCGGCATCTTTGAAAAGGTGCCCGTAGGTATCGAAGGTCATCTGAATGGTGCTGTGGCCCATGAGCGTCTGGATCCTCTTCGGATTCATGCCGTTTTCGATCCAGAGCGAGGCGCAGGCGTGGCGGAGGGAGTGCATGCCGTATCTGGGGGCATCTCTCGTAACCGGGTCGCCGCCTCTGTTGATGGTGGGTTGTCCGTTTTCATCCAAAGCCGGCTCGCGGACAGTCATGCCACCCGCCATCAGAATGGGGTTCAGGCCGCGCTTGGCGATGTTGGAGTGGGATTCGACCTGACCATTGCCAGTCGGGAAAACGAGGCCCAGCGCTCCTTTTGGGCACACGAGCTTCCACTCGCGCAAGGCATTGATCACGATCGGGGGGCAGGGGATAGACCTATAGCCGGCTTTCGACTTCAGCCGGCCGATCTTGTGGAAAGCATCGGCGCGCTGGCTGACAATTATCTGGCGTCCCTCAAAGTCGACATTGGACCAGAACAGCCCGCGAAGCTCGCTTCCGCGCAGACCGCAAAATATCGCGACCAGGATGAGAGGCCGCCAACGACCAGTGGCGCCCGCGATGATGACTTGCAGCTCGGCCTTGGTCGGAATGACAGGGCGGGGGTCCTCCCGCCTGGAGAAATTGAGGTCGAGCCCGGCGGTGGGGTCGACCGCCGCCAGGCCGCGTCGGCGAGCTTCCCGAAAGATTGCGCCCAGGGACTGAACCACACGCCGGACCATTGAGGGAGAGCGGCCGGCTTCGCGCAAGCGATCGGCGAAATCGCTCACGCCGGGCATTGCTAGATCGGAGAGCCTTTTTGCCCCGATGAAAGGGGCAATGTGTAGGTCGACGTGCTCTTGGTAACTTTGGATCGTGGTGGCCTCGAGGCGTTTCTCGTCGCAGCGCTTGATCCACAAGGCCGCAGCTGCCTTCACCGTCGGCGATAAACTGTCGGGTGTGTGCAGTCCGCGCTTCACATCGTGCTGAATTTCGACGAGCCAAGCCTCACCATCTGATTTGCGATCGAACAGCTTGGCGCGGCGCTTGCCGGCGCCGTCGACGTAGGATGCTTGCCAGCGGATGAGGCCGGAGGGCAACTTTCGCTTGCGGACGGTACCCATCAGATCAGTCCTCGCGATTACAGGAGGGGTAGGCGGGTTACGGCCGGAACGAGGGTTACCCCGTTCGAAATATCTTTAAGATCCTCCGCGATGCAACGAAGGGACCATTCGCTTATGGATGCTGTTGTCGACAGCCCGAAGCGGGAATTTTCAACTTCCTCTTTCGTGAAGGGACCAAATCCGAAGTGATGAGAAAGAGGCATTTTTCTGTGACGCTCATCCCAAGACAACTCTGCGGATAGGCGCGTCCGATCTACCGACAGCCCTCGTACTCGCTTCATTTTATCGGGGGTCTGGAAAAGGTAGATGAGAGCATCTAACAGCTTCAAATTTCCGGTTAAAAAACAGTGACCGTTTTCCGGCTTCTTAGCAGCGAGCGATTTCGTCTTCTCGTCAACATCGGCCAACGTGTCCGTCGCCAGGGCCGAGAGGATGATTTTGGACACTGTATCATCGGTGGCACGCACGCCACTGCCCGGGCCACGCCCCGGCGGGGCATTTAGATATCCCGATCGCACGAGCAAGCGCTGCCGCTCATAAACTGCATCGGCACTAAGGCTCAGATGCAGGGCAAGGAACGGAGCGTATGTCTTCAGGCCAATCATTACGAAAGATGGCTTAAGCAAAAATAGTGGTGAGGTCCAACATTATTTCTTGCGAACAGGTCGTGAACATGCTCAAAGGTGGATAAATACACCTTTTGGAGTGCGACCCATGACAGATAAGGAAGAGAGTGACCGACGGCTTGTTTATGAGGTTCGAGAGGCCGGGGCGTTGCTTGGTCTTACCAAAAACGGAAGTTATGCCGCGGCCAAGCGGGGCGACATTCCCACGATCCGGATCGGTAAGCTGCTGAAGGTACCGAAGGTCGCGTTTCACAAAATGCTGGCGAACGCTGGAACGACGGGGCCGTCAGAATGATGGCCGCTTTCGCTGCCGTCCTCACATCTGACTCGCCGTCGCGGGCAGTCGTGTCTGAATCCGCAGACGATTATCCCCACGTGGTAGCCGTGCTCAACAGCCGTTGGCGCATCGTCGAATGTCGCCACTGCATTCAGTGGATTCTCCAGCACCGCAATAGCTCAGGAAGCGTCTCGACAGGCGATTGGCGTGGCCGATCGTACTGCCGTACCCGAGAGGCGTTAAGGCGCTGCTGCGATGCGCAGGCGGGCGAGATTGGGCCTTCAGCTCGCAACGTCGTTGCTGCACTCCCTGCGCGGATCAAATGGAGGCGAGCATGAGCGTCGTCCTTCCATTCCCACTTGCTCGCCGCAGGGACCTCATTTGGAGGCAGGCTCAGTACGCCTCACAGCTCTCTCGCGACGCGGCGGAAGGACACATCGCCCGCCAAGTGCGGACGCAAGCCGACGTGATGCGCCGAAAGGGCGTCGATGAGGCTCTGATCTCACGAGAGTGTCAGTCCTTCGAAAATGCAATCCGCGAATTGCTGATCCGATCAGCGTCTGGCGGCGTGCGATGAGCCGGGTGTGGAAAGGCGCTGATAACTCGCGGAAGCGAAAAGCGAGGTCCTTGCCGACTGGCTCCGGCTTTTGCGTGCCCTTGCCGAAGGATCTTCTTGCGAGCCCCGCGTGGTCAGCGATGTCGCGTCAGTGCCGGCGTCTTGTCGACGCGCTGATGATCGAACACGCCGAGCACGGCGGCGAAGAAAACGGTCGGCTGAAAGCCCCTTACGACACGCTTCAGATGCGGGGCATGCGACGCTCGGACATCAAGAACTCGATACACGAGGCCGGCGCCCTCGGGATCATCGCTGCGGATCTGGGTCGCAGGTCGCATGGCGCAAGAAGGCTAGCCTCAACGTTTCGCCTGACGTGGCTTGGGACCTCCGATGGCTTGATGCCGACGAACGAATGGAAAGCGATCAAAACGGATGAGGAAGCCCTCGCCAGGGTGGAAAACGCCCTTCGCATTTTAGCCCGACAGCGAGCGATCAAGGCTGCCGAACGTGCTGCTCGGAGCGACAACCGGGAGGCGAAAGCGGCATGAATACAATTTTCCCCCAGTACCGTTTTCTGCAATTACCAGTACCGGTTTCGTTACTTTTGAGTAGCGAAAGCGGTACTTGGTGGAGAGCCAAAAACCAACAAAACCGGGCACTCTCGCCAAGTACCGTACGGGGGTACTGCTATCTAGATTATGCTAGTAGGGGGGCAACGCTGTGAGCGTGACCGCCACCCTAACCTCCATAGGCCGCGAGCTCGACGAAGCCTTCGGTCAAGCTCGCGAAGCGTACGCCTTCGCGCCCTCGTCGTTCACCGCATCGGCCTTGGCTGCGATCGCCGCTGCCCGCGATGCCTTCGCGGCCTACCACGCCGTCGTGATCGAGGAGGATGGTCTGGAAGCAGAACCGTCATCGGTTGAAGCTCTCCAAACAGTGGAGGGCGCGGCATGACCTCCGATCAGCTCGTCCTCACCCTCATCCGCCGCTCACCGTCTGGAGCCAGCGCTCTGCAAATAGCGAAGGCCGCTCTGGGTCCGAGAGCCAGGCGTCATTCCAAAGACAGTTTGAACATGATTGGCCTCGCGATTGCCGCCCGTCTCTGCGGTTCGGGTGTGCTCGAGGCAACCAAAACCAATCAATTCAGGCTCAAGGCGGAGAGGGCGGCATGACAGGGCTGTCCGCACAGCCATCGTCGCAGCGTGGTGGTGCGTCGTCTGTCGCCGAAGCCGGTCCTAACGCTCCGGTAGGAACAAACGACAGCGGCGTGGCGTTTGGTGGGTTGTTCCACCAAGGACTTTCCGATGAAGAGATTGGCCCTAAGCGCCCACATCGTAATTGCGGCCATGCCGGCGCTGGCGCAGACGAAAGTCCATCCGGAGGAATTCTACGTCATTCGCGACTCAGCCACGAAGACCTGCACCGTCATCGACAAGAGGCCCGCGACCATGACGAACGTCCTGACGAACCCGTCGGCCCCGTCCACTATTGTCGGGCTCGGCGTCTTCAAGACCAGGGAGGAAGCGGAAGCCGCCCTGAAGAAGATGGATGTCTGCGACGACGAAGATACGCGGGACGACAAGCACGGCCATTAAGCGCGTCGCGATCATCGCATCAGTCCACAGCCGCCTTCCAGTCAGGCAGGTCGTCACCTGAGCACCTAGCAAGCCCGCTCGTGAGCGCGGCATGCGCACATCTCCGGACACTGCGCTTCGGTTTTACCGAGTCAGCAAGGCACGGTGGCGGCAGGGCTCGTGCTCTGCGTGCAACGTTTAGGGACCGTATCGGCTCGGCCATGGGGTGCGCCGCTAGGCCGGCCCAGGATCTCTGCAGGTAACGCATTCTAAAAGTTGAACTTCCCTTCCGTTGGAGTGCCCAATGAAACTGGATGAAGACACCGAAGTAACAGCGTCTATCCTGGCTTTGGCGCTGGGAATATCCCGAAAGCGCGTTGAACAGCTTGCGGGTGACGGGGCCATCCCACGCCTCGGGAAGGGTCGCTTCCCGCTACTTGCCAGCATCGCCGGATACGTTGCCTGGCTGAAGGACGAGCAGCGCCGGGTTGCGAAGTCCGCCGGCAACAGCCGGATCAACGATGCGCGCGCCGCGGAGATCGAGGTTCGCACCGCCGAGCGTCTGAAGACCTTGCAGGGATTGGGACGGGACGAGGGCTTGGCGGTGGTCGACGCTGTCCTCGGTCCGATGCGCAGCGACCTACAATCTGTGCCAGCGCGCGTGACGAAGGATCTGGCGCTCAGGCGGCGCCTTGAGGGTGAGCTGAACGGCGTTCTGGACAGCGCTGCGGATCGCGCCCGAATATTTCGACGTCGACCGTCGGCTGATGGCCAGCCTGTTGGTAACCGACGCGCGCGCCGTGCGGCGGCGGCTGAAAAAAGAGCCTGAAGGGTCGAAGGGCCAAGCGATGTCCGAAGCCGAGCAGCAGGAACTGTTACGTTTGGAAAACCGTCTCCTCGAGGTTTTGACAGACGTCGCGCGGCTCCGGATCAGGATGTCCAAGGGGACCGCGCGCGTTGCTGGGAAGGATCAGCCAGCCGCGCCGGTACCAATGTCGACCGAAGTGGCAGTGCCCTCCGACCTGATCGATCTCGCTGCTGCGGCGAAGTTGGCACATCGCCCGAAAGACACGATTCGATCTTGGTGTCGGGAAAATCGCGTCGGCGAACCGGGTGGTTTTGGTTTCAAGGTCGCTAGCACACGATGGATGGTGTCGCGAAAGCCGTTTCTGGACTTCATCCGGCGGTGAGAAATCGCGGCAATCGCGTTAATCGCGTTTTAGCAGCTTGGCACGTCGCGGTTCAGGAATCATCTTTCCACTCGGAAAAAAGAGGGCGAAGGACATGACACACGCTGAGACCGCGACCGCCGAGCGCGAACGTATTGCAAAGATTTTGAATTGCCCGGAGGCGTTGGGCCGTGAGCGGTCCGCAATCATCCTCGCTCTTCAGCCGGACATGCACGTTGAAAAAGCTCGGACTGTCCTGTCAGGCGCGACGCCCGCTCGTCTGGATTTCGAGCGCGGCCAACACATTTCACGATCCCTGAAGGAAAGCACCCGATGAATATGAAAACGATTATCGCGCCGGTGACCTTGCTGCATGAGGGTCAATACGTCCCGCCGGGCACCAAGGTGTCACTGCCGGCAGAAGAGGCCGACAGCATCGTTGAACGCTTCGGCTCGTTCGATGGGCCGGTCGTCATGACCACTGCCGACCTCGAATCGATCAACGCACTGAATGAAAATCATGCCCGCTTCGCCAAAAAGTAAGCCGCCTTCGCTGGAAGAGCAGCTTGCCAGAGCGCGCCAGGATCTCGAGGTTGCGCGTGATGTGGCCGAGCGCATTGCTAACGAAGAGGCAGCGAACCTCGGCAGCGACGAACTCTTCACCGGCTGGCTTCGGAAGAAGCGGGTCGCGGAGCAGGATCAGAGTCGCCTCGAGGCTTTGATCACGTCGCTCGAAAGGCAGATCGATGCATCGGAGCATGCGGCGAAGCTGGAAGTGTTCGCAGCGAGATGGAATGCAGTTGCGGAGCGAAGCGTCGCGGTCAAAGCGATGTACGAAGTAAATTTGCTCCAGGCTTGGGAAATCGTCGCTAAGGTCATCGAAGCCGCGGCGCAGTTGGAAATTGATCGTCAGGTGATCCTTGGCGCGATGCCGGCGGGATTTGAGCCGCCGGCTCCCATTTACCAGCCTGATCTCGAAATTCGCTGTCGTCCATGCCGCGACAAGACGATCTTGAAAACCGAGGTCGTGGACATGCTGACCGACAGGGAGGGGCGGCTATTCGTCGACCAATCGTGCGCGGCAGCCAAACGAGGCGTGGCACGGCAATTTCGTCACGTGACCTATTTGCCAATGCAAACATCGTCCCAGACGCCGCCCTTTTGGCAGCAGCTCGTTTTTCCGCGTCTCAGCTCCGTTGGCGGACCGCTATATGACGGCACCAAGACAAGTTCGCCGCAGGAAGCACTCGCGGCTCTGCGGATGGAACGCCCGGTCGACGTCGAGCGTGAGCCGATGATGCGGATCGAGCCGATACGACAACCGTCTGTCGCTGACTTCGATGGGCCACCAGCCATCTGAAGTCGACGGCAGTGAGGCCGGCCGTGGTTTCCTGGTTTCCGCGGCCGGCCCTTCGTCGGTCCGGGTAGTTAGCCCGGGCCGGTAGCCAGCACTGAGGATCCCGCCGATGTCGAAGATCATTGAAGCAAAAGCCGTCATCAGCGCCCAGGACAAAACCGGGGCGGTGTTCGATAAGCTTGCCAAGAAGTTCGAGGGCATCGCCAAAACCGGGAAGGCCTTCGAAAACATCAAGCCGCCTATGTTCGGCAAGGCCGGCTGGGGCGTGAATTTCCAGCGCGATATCGATGCTCTGCGGATATCTAGCAAAGAGCTCGCGGGTATCCAAAAGGACTGGGGCGCTTTCAACGCCGCAATGTCCCGTAACGGTCCAATGCGCGCATCGCATTATTTCGGCGCGGTCGATCAATGGAAGACAAAGACGCTTGCGAACCTTCGTGAAGTCCGGCTGGGGATGGATGAGACGGAGAGGGCTCACAAACGCTTCCTCTCCGGGGCGAGCCATTATGCCCGGCACACCGCCAGCCATGTCCTAGGCGGGTTCGGCGCCGCTTACGCCACGGGCCATGCCATTAAGGCTGGAGCTCACGCCGCGGCCGCGCGCAATCGCGAAGAGATCAGGGAAGAAATCGCGGGCTTTTCGCCGCAGCAACAAGAAGATGCCAACCGGGTGGCTGACGAGATATCGCGGCGTTATCCGTCCCTCTCCCGCACCGACGTGCTGGAAGATCTTCGCAAGAACACAGCGCGGCTTGGGACATTCGATCGAGCGAAAGAGATCGCTGAGATTTACGCCAAGGCCCGCATCGCCAACTCGATCGCTGGCGGGGATGCTCATGAGTTAGAGCAGGTTGTACGAGCGGCTGAAGGTACAGGCGCTGCCAATACGCCTGATCAGTTTAAGTCGTTTTTGAATGCCTGGATGAAGGCGCGCAGCGTGAACGCGGACTATACCGGCGACCAGTTCCGTTCAGACCTAGCAGCGGCCGGTGCCGCTAAATACGGTCTTGGCAAAGACTACATGGAGAGCATTTTCCCGATCTTGGCGTCACATACGTCGGGCTTTGGTGTGAAGCTTGCGACCAGTAACTCCGCATTGATCGGCGGCCGGCAGACGGCTCGATCCCGTGCGGCGATGAAGAAGGCCGGTCTGCTCGATAAGAATGGCAACCTGATCGATGAGGATGCCTATATAGAAAATCCTTTCGAGTGGACGCAAAAGCATATCAAGCCACGGCTGGAAGCAAAGGGTGTGCACTTCGGCGAGCACATGTCGGCCCACGACAAAGGCATCGTTGAGGCTGAAACCACGAAGATGTTCTCGGCCAAGAACACGTCCGATCAGATCATCACCAACCTTCTTGATGCAGCCCTTGTCGAGAAAGCACGCCACCGGAAGACGAACGTCGACGAAGTCGACAAGCTGCAGCATCGTGATGCCGGCATTGCGTGGCAGGGAGTCGAAAAGCAGCTGGGCGACTTCGCCACGACTGTGGGGAATACAAGCTTCGTCATTGGACGGATGGATAGTTTCGCCAATGCGCTGTCGCGCTTCACATCGACAATCGAGACCGGTAATGTCCCGCTCGAATCCCGCGGCGGCAAGTTTCTGAATTGGCTTAAGGGCAACCAGGCCCCGCTAGAAGGCCCGATCCCCATGCCCAAGGGCGATCCGCGGCGCTTGCCCGACGGATCCATCCTTCCGATGCCGACGAGCGATCCTCGCAATCAGATCCCGGATTTTCCCGACGGCCTGCCGCTGCCAATGCGAGATCCTCGGCGCCTGCACAACGGAAAGCGGATTCCATTTCCTATGACAGATCCTCGCAACGAGGGCGAGAGTTGGTCGCCGCCTCCGGTGGATGGCGGACAGCAGGCTGCGGCCGCACCGGCGAAGGTCGACGTGGAGGTCAGGCCGAGCTCGGACCTGGGCATCAATGTGAAGGTCGAGCCGAGCTCGTATTTCACGACATTAGTTGTGAAAATGGAGAACGCTATCAAGCTGGTCAGCTCGATAGCATCCAATCACAACGGCCCCGGCTCATCTGGTCGATCATCCCCAGATGCTGGCGCGGCTTCGTCAGGTGGACAATGAGCTCTATGTTTTGAGGAAGCGCGCTGCGCCTAACGATTATTTTCTTGGAAATCGGCGAGAGCCGTGTCTACTTGTTCCAGCCGGCAACTGTCCGGTCCAGGAATCGATCAATTCTTAGCCTCGCCTGCAAATGGCGAGGCTTTTTTTGCGTCTGCGCGGCGTCAAGAATTCAACGCTGTGTGGCAGACCAGCTACAGCCGCAACCGAGGTCAAACCGTTAGGATGGATGCTATCGATCGATTCCAACTTTGGGGTTCCCTCATGAAGAAAATTCTGCTTGCGACAGCAGCCGTACTGGTCAGCGCATCGGTTGCTTCCGCCGCTGATTTGGCGGCTCATCCCTACACCAAGGCACCGGCCTACGCGCCACCTGCTCCGATCTACAACTGGACCGGGTTCTATATCGGTGGCCACATCGGCGGTGCCTTCGGTGGCCAGAACAACGTTCTCGCACCGGGTTTTCTCTTCAGCAATAACGATGGCCGGTTCATGGGCGGTGGTCAGATCGGCTACGACACGCAATTCTCGCCGAACTGGGTCTTCGGTATCGAAGCCAACTACAGCTTCCTCGACACCGGCAGCAACTTCGCCAACCGCGGCCTCGGTTCGGTCACCGGCCGGCTCGGCTACTCCTTTGGTCCCGCGCTGCTATACGCCAAAGGCGGCTACGGCTGGGCTGATTCGCGCTTCACCAACGGCTTCGGCGGCAACGGCGGTCGTGACGGCTACACTGTCGGCGGTGGTCTGGAATACCTGTTCACCCAGAACTGGTCGGGCAAGATCGAGTACCAGTACTACGATCTCGGCACTGTGAACTTCGTTGGACCGGTAGGCGCCGCCGGGACCTTCCGCAACGACCAGCACACCATCAAGGTCGGCCTGAACTACCGCTTCAACTGGGGTGCTCCGATGGGCGCTCCGCTTGCCCCGGGATACTGATCGCGTCGTCAAACTGATTAAGGAAAGGCCGGCAGTGATGCCGGCCTTTTTCTTTGCTGGTCTCGAAACGCTGGCTTTAGGCTTCGCTACAGGTCCTACGCCATATTTTACGTCGCGTGACTCATGGCGTTTGCATATTGCTCTCGGTGTCGGTTTCGGCTGTCCCATTGAGATAGGCGGCCATGGCCGTCAGGTCGAACCGACCATCGAGCGCGACGATCCCATCATTTCCCATCGTGCTGCCGTAAGCATCCAGGTCGGTAGCAGAAGCGCGTAGGGCTTCATACAAGTCTAGTGGTGTAATCGAACTCGTTGCCATGCTGCCTATCTTTCGTACGCTAGAGGACCTTCGGTTCCTGCACTCAAGATCGATGCAATAGGGATCTTGAACAGCTCTTCGCCTGCCTCGTTAGTCACCAAGATGAAGTTCTCTTCGCGCACCATGTCAGGTTTTTCAGTTCCGACGCGGTGAGCGATGAAGCTTCCGTGTTCCCTGGCCTCTTCGTCGTTGATGCATTCGTGGCCGATCAGATCGTTAGCTGGAAGCCAGCCTGCTAAATGGAAGAAGTACCTGGGCATGGTGCGGCAATTCCGGCGACGGTCCCGACGTTCCAAATTCGATTGCCCAATCGAGCGGAGGAACCGCTCCTATGGAACTCGAACGGTGCTGCGTCGTTGACGGCCGTTACCGAGCATCGAAGGTCAACATCTCTGATCGTCGGGGATTTAACATGATCGATAATAACACCTTCAAACTCGTTTGCGAGAATTGCGGCAGCTTGACCATCAGGGTTGCGGATCCGGAGCAAGTAGACGCAGCCGCGATGGTCGAGTGTGGTCGCTGCGGTTCTCCGCGGGGAACGTGGGCAGCTCTTCGAGATCTCGCCAGGCAGCCGGGAGCAACCGTATTAGATCTGTGGACAGACCGTCGACTCTTTATGGGCTTAGGCTACTCCGATGCGTCGCTACTATTTTGATTTGCGACGGAGATGATCTCACGCTCGACGAAGAAGGGCTCGAACTCGCATCGGTTCATTCCGCGCAGGAGGAGGCGGCGCTGTCGTTGGCGGACCTCGCAAAGGAGGCCATCCGTAGTCACCAGATCGACGGAGAGGGCGGCCTCTTAGCGGTTGAAGTTCGCGATGATAATGGTCCTGTCTTGCAGGCGCGGTTTACGGTCCGCTTGAATTCTTAGCCCGTGGCGGGAGAAAAGCAGGTTGATGGCGTGGTGGATAGGAACTCTCTCACAGGTTCTTTTTTAGGACGAAGTGGGTTCGAACATCTGGAGCTAATCAGCGATGCGACCAAAGCCAACAGAAGAAGAAATTCGCAAACGTGCCCATCAACTGTGGGAACAGCACGGAAAGCCTGAGAATCGCGTTGATGAGTTCTGGCACATGGCAGAACGTGAATTGTCAGGGATGCAGGATCGCGGTGAGGATATGAAGGGAAGTCCGGACGACCAAAATTGAATTGGTTCTGCGGCTTCGCCGAGTTGTGTCGACGGGGAGCACAAACAGGAAGGCATTCATGCCGAAGCTGTCCCGCGTGCTCGAAACGGCCCTTTACGTGGCCGACCTCGATAAAGCCGCTGCTTTCTACACCGACGTCATGGGTCTTGCGTGCATCCATGCTGATTACCGGATGCGCGCCTACGACGTGGGCGGCAATGGCGTTCTGCTGTTATTCCCGAAGGGTGGATCTTTGCAGCCGATCGAGACCCCAGGGGGCTCCATTCCCCCTCACGACGGATCAGGTCCGATGCACGTCGCGTTCTCCATCGCCGCCGACGAGCTGGCTGCATGGCAGGACCATCTTAAAGCTGCAGGGATTGCTCTGCAGGGTCGGACGGAGTGGCCGAGGGGCGGGATCAGCCTCTACTTCCGCGATCCCGACGATCACTTACTGGAGATCGCCACGCCTGGACTCTGGCAGGGATACTGAGCTTGCGATGTTTTCCGCACCGAGGCCCAGCCTGGGCCGCCGAACGGTGCGTGAGCCGCGAACCTTGCGCCGGAGCAAGGACGCTCTTACACCTGATACAGCGCAATGGTAAAAGGCTGGCAGCATGAGCACGATAGAGAGCATCTGCGCCGATCTCGGAATAACGATTGCTCAGTGTCACGAGCCCACCGGCCCGTTGCGGACGAAGGCCGGTCAGACGCTCCGCCGGATGATCCTCGAGCACGGCGAAGGACATGTGATCATCACGCTGCGAACCATTGTGGAGTCGTCTGGGAATGAACGGGCGCTGACGGCGTCTGGAATTCAGGGCGTCAGTGATCTCATTCTTGCGCATCCGTCTTGGTCTGACCGCGGACTGGCCTGGATCGAAGCATTCGACAACATCGATTTGATCGAGCTCGCCAAGATGGCGAAGGCGAACCGAAAGGCTGTCCCGAAACGCGAGGCCATGGCAGCGATGCTTTATGAGCGCCTGGCTCCGATCTTCGATCCGCCACGCCAGGTACGCAAGTATACCAGAACGACGACGCAACAGGCGCATCCGGAGACGTCGATTATTGGAACGTGAGAAGCTAGTCCCGCGGGCTTCGGTTGGTCGGCCTGAGCGACAGTCCTTCGCTGTGCACCCTCCAGCGGACCGATGCCTCGGTTCTCTTGAGCTTCATCGCGATCAAACGGGTCGGGGTGTTTTGCTTAATGAGGGTCTTGAGCTGCTTAACATCGTCCTTCGACCACGATCGTGGATTTGAACGGCCGTCTTTCTTTTCAGCGCCACCTTTAGCGGACTTCTTCGCCGTCTTTTTCACGGGATTCTTCGGCGCCTTCTTTGCCTTTTTGGCCATGGTCCCTCCTGCAGGTTGATGAGCGAGTCTATGTGATTCTCGAGACAGGCGCGAAATGCGTCTCGCAATGAGTGGAAATGCGGCGCGGCATGGACGTGGAACGAAACAGCTCGGGAGCGTTATCATTTCATGGACAATGAGGATTTCCCATCGCCGCGATTGCCTACCGATCAGGCCACACCTCCTGAGGCAGCTTCGAATTCCAGGTGGCGCAATCCATTTTGGATTGGCGGCCTCGTAAGGCTGCATATTGCTCGTTCTGCTGTACCTATCGGTTTAACAGCTGGCTCCGCACGCGGTTAACCGAACCTGATTCCCGATCCGCCCGGCTTTCCTCCAGGCGACGCGACAGGCGAAGCGAAGTTCGTCCTCAGTGATCATCAGGACGAACTCGCTCGGAATTCCGACCGGGCTTTGCACATCGAGCGCTGCGCCAAATTGCGATAGATTTCGCACGGTGCAGTCGATAGCGTCGCCACCGTCAATTTGAATGCTGCCAGCCTTCAGGACCCGCTGGCGCTTTGTGCTGCGACGTTCGTCCATAGACCGCTCAGATAATCACTTTTCGATACTACTCCAAACCCGCTCTCCATTCTGGTCGGTGCGGGCAGAGTCCTTCTCTCGACACTCTCGCGCGTAGTTCAAGAGTGCGTCACACGTCTGCTGGTCGTTGATGGATCTAGCCAACCGCTCGGCTCGCTCAGCCTGTTCGCGAAAACTCGGGATCATGTGCCACCTCGTTTTAGGCACAAGTTGAGGCAAATGCCTTCGTTCCTGGAAACGTCGGCTCAGGCTTAACGGCGGGTAAATTGTCGGTTTCGTTCAACCCGGACACAAACTGAAACCCGCCAGGCGATGAGGCTCGCCGACGGGTCTAGAGTGGACGGCGCACCGGAGGAGGAAAGGCCGTCCGTCCCCGATCACTCAATGACTTTGACAGCGGACGCATTCCAATTCACTCGGCCATTTAGAATTCGCGCGGCCAATGCAGCACAGAGGCGATCTCGAGCTTATTCAGCGTGAGAACTTCTTGTCGCAGTCCACCAGAGCGCTCATATTCCATGATCGTTCAATAGGAGTTCGACAAAGTGGCGATTGGTACTGTGAAGTGGTTCAACGGGCAGAAGGGTTATGGCTTCATTCAGCCGGACGGCGGCGGCAAGGATGTCTTCGTGCACATCTCGGCGGTGGAGAAGGCTGGGCTTGGCTCGCTCAACGAAGGCGACAAGGTGAGCTACGAGGTCGTCATGAACCGCGGCAAGGAAAGTGCGGAAAATCTGAGGGTCGGTTGATCCATCGCGCCCGCCGAGGGTGACCGGCGGGCTATTATCCCGCAATGCGCATGAGGACGTTTCCTTCGGTTAGCGATCACCGTTCACTCCGACGGATCGCGTGGATCCACCGGCGGCTGCAATCCAGGCGACCGGGACCATGCATCAAACCGGGCTGCCTTTTCCGCCTGCTCGATTTTTTTCAACAGAGCATCACGAGCGGGGCCAGGCTCCAATTTGTCCGCCTGCTCTCGCGTCTTCGCAGCCCAGGCTGAAAGACGGTCCTGAAGGGTGAGTTGCTTGCCGTCATGACGTTCCGCCATCGCTGCACCTCCACCATTTGAAACTTGCAAATTCTAGCGCCGAACAATTTTCTCGCGCGAGCCATTTCTCGCCCGTGCAATCAATCGGGGGTGCGGTGGATTGTCTCGCTCATCGATGCTCGCGGCTTAGCTACGCAGCGTGATGCTCTCTTCACCGTGAGAGCAGGTCGGTCCCTGCTTGCGTGAAAGTCACATAGGTGCCGCTTTCGTGCATCGATAACCAGCCGTTCGCAATGGCCCGGTCCATTCCGGCTCCATATTCGGCTGGCGCCCCGCG
This sequence comes from Nitrobacter sp. MLSD-S21, assembly GCF_058809865.1. Taxonomy (NCBI): domain Bacteria; kingdom Pseudomonadati; phylum Pseudomonadota; class Alphaproteobacteria; order Hyphomicrobiales; family Nitrobacteraceae; genus Nitrobacter; species Nitrobacter sp. MLSD-S21. The sequence continues at coordinate 609,554 of NZ_JBXASZ010000001.1, forward strand.
AAGCTCTTTCAGGAATGGCCAGTTGATCTTCTCGATGTGGATGCGGCCATCCTCTACCGGTTCGATCGAACAGGCGATCTCGATGAGCTTGCGGGCGGCCGCGTCTGGATCGGCATAGGGTCGGGCTTCAGCGAATCTTATCATACCGACTCCGCGTCCTCTTTTTCGCCTGTCGCAACGACCCTGAGCGATCCGTCCGGCAGTGGCCTTTGCAGCGCCTTGGCTACGTCCCACGGCGCGCGCATCCAGACATCATGCTCCTCGCCGGTGGTCAGGATCACCGGCATCGCCTTGGGATGCACCTTACCAACCTCTGCGTTCGGCTGACAGGTCAGGAAAGCGAAGACGTCTAGGGAGACCAACCCTTCCTTTGCCTTGCGCACGCAGGTCCAGTTCGTCCAGATCCCGGCAAAGGCCAGCAACGGCCGGCTCTCATCGATCGCGAACCAAATAGGGACTTTCTTGCCGTCGATCGTGTCGTATTCGGAAAACGATGTGAATGGCACCAAACACCTGTTGTCAGGTTCGAGCCATCGCTTCCAGTGCATGCTCGACGTGTTGCGGATGTTCGTCACGCCGCTGTCTGGCTCGATCCGCAGCAGTTCCTTGAAGTCGACAGACTGACTCTTGGCCTCAAGCTTGGCCGCACGCTTCTTTGTGGCTTCCATCAGCGCGAATTGCGATGACGGCATCCCCCAGCGCGCCATGACGATCTCGCGATCACTCTCGCTGTCGTTGCGCACGATCGGCGCCGGATAATCTGGAAATATGCCGGGCATTGAGGGCAGGTTGCCGACGTGGCTATTCATCGCTCCGAATAACCGGCGGATCGCGTCGGCGTTCTTCGTCATCGAATAGAGGTTGCACATTCCTATCGCTCGCCCGGCCACCATACCGAGGGCGGCTCGTTCGCCGAGATCGGTGATCGCCTCAAGGCAACCAGTTGTCCGCGCTTGAACCGGTAGCCGCGGACCTGCGAACAGTCCTTGCAAGCCATATGGCGTTCGAGCTCATGGATAGGAGTAGCCTTCGGTCGACGCACGGTCGTCAGATCAACGGCGGAATGCAGGTCGCAGCCAGCGCATCGGACTTCGAGATAGCGGAAGCCGGCACTGAGAGCGTCTCCCAGCATCGGTGAGGGTTGAGCGGGGCCGCGAAAGCCGAGCATGCGCTGCGACCAAGCGATGCAAGCCAACTTATCGGCTTCGATGCGGGCTTCCCGCGCCCGGCGGGCGGACATGCGAACTGACGTGCCGAAAGGTGCTCTCGCGACTTCGTGGTCATGACCGAAAGTGGAGCGGGTCACCATCGGAGTCCAGCCGCTACCGGTTGGGGCCAGTTCCCGATTGCCCCAAGAGCTAGGCGATATACCGGTGCGAGCTTACATTTCCGGCGTCGCAAGTGGAGTATCGCGATGGTCCGTACCCCGAAAGACCTTGCCGATCGGATGGCGGCCCGGCGCCGGCAAGCCAAAGCCGACGACGGCTATGCGCGGGAGACCTTCACACAGCCGCGCGAGCAGGCGCGCCAGACGGCGAGGCGTTCCTGGATCGCTGGCCGGCGGCGGCATACATGTCCGAGATCGAGAATTGGCGCGAACTACCCGGCGGCGAGATCGAGTTCACGATGAAGCGGCTGCGAAGTGCCGATTAATGTGCGAACCCGGCCGACATGTGTCGCCGACGGGATGCGAGCGCCAACTGCTGGCTGGACCGTTCGTAAGCAGGCTAGAAGCTAACCGCCGCTACAATGAGTCCCGACCCGATGAGAGACGCCAGAAGTCCGAAACTGCCTGCAGCCAGGAACAGGTTGTTAGTCGATTCCTGATGCATTTCATCTTCTCTGCCTTCATCCATGCTGATCTCCTGTTTATGAATGTTACTCCTTGGCGTCGGGGATGTTCTTTGCGCCAGACTTAAGGAGCAATGCCTGGGGTCGGGAAGCGTTCCGAGATTACGGATCACCGGGTCGAATCCCGCCGGAAGGTAGACAGCGGGCTAGATCAGACAGCAAAAGGCCCGCCGGTTGCAGTCACAGCGGGCCTGTCGGGAGCGGGATCGGGGATGCCGGCCGATCAACCGTTCCGGCCGTATAATGCAGGCGAGGGAATGTGGTTTCAAAAGAAAAGCCCGCCGGGGAGGGCGGGCTCGGGGGCGCTACCTTGGAGGTCACGCGCGATCTTGAGTGGCCGCTAAATAGTGAGCGGCCAGGCTGGCGTAAGGGACATAGACATCAAGCCATTCTCGATGCGGTAGCATCAGTGTAAATGCCCGAGGCTGGCCGCCACAATTAGTCCTACCCCAACGATAACGAGTAGAAGTCCACCGTAGCCGAGAACATAGAATATATTGTCGGTCGGTCCCCGAGGCATCGGATCTGGTCTGTCCATCTCATCCATTTGAAATCATCCTGTCTTCTGTCGTGGTGGCGTTTTTATTCCGATCCGCCCATTGCCCAGACCGTTGCCATCGTGATGACAATTGCTATGAACTGTAGAAATACCCGCGCCTGCATCAGGCTTTGTGAGAGCTGGGGCCTTCCGCCTCGCACCATATTTGTGAAGCCCATCAGCAACACCGCCGCGACGGAAGCTAGTGCAGTGGGCAAAAAGACCTGGCTCATGAATATGGTCATCGGCGTTGCATCCGGATGATCCTAAATTTAGCAACACCGTAGAGTGGGATGGGTTCCTAAGCCTTCCAAGATTTGGCTTGGGTTGACCGAGGATGGTTCTCTAACCAGCCGCATTTCCGTTAATGACTCAATAAATCGGAATCAGCAAAGGGCGGCACTACGCGTCATGATGCAGTCCTTACGGCTTCCACGCCGCTCCGGCGGGGTTATTCGAGAGACCTAGAGGGGCATAATTTCAACTGAGAATGCTTGTGCGCTTCCGCCTTCTCTCACGGAAAGGAGCGCGCCATGCAGGTGCGGCGTCGTTTCAAGCAGACTACATCGCTTCAGGACCGCCTCTCGGAGTTCGCCGAGGGCGAGCGCGCCAAGGCGGAAAGCATGCCCGACAGCGCTGAACGGTACGAGCATCTCAAGAAAATCCGGCAGGCCGAAGCCGCGGCCAATATCGAGGCGTGGGCGAACTCGCCGAAATTGCAGCCGCCGAAGTAACTGGACGCTGCGCCCGAGGCTGCTAGCAACTAACGCACGTCGTACGCGTTGGCGCGTATGCCTCAGCTTTTCATCTTTGCAATCGTGGCCGGCCTGCTCGTGATCATCGCTGTATTGCTGAGGGTTGGCTTCTTGGCAGCCGCAGCTTAAAATCTGCGACCACCAAAAAGGCCCGCCGGGAGTTGGAGACGGCGGGCCAATTCGGGTTCGGGAGCCGGGTGCGGTAATCAGTCCCGTTCCGGGCGATTCAATGCCAAAGGGTGGAAGAGCGTTCCTTAATAGTGAGATGTTCGAGCACGGGCTTTTTAAACCCTAGTTGTGATTATTTTCCGGCTCCTACCGTTGCACATCTTGCAGATTACCCGAAGCGAGAAGCGCCTCTAGGTCGTCAGCCTGGCGATCATGGCCTTCCGCAAGGCGAGCAAACGTATCGCGCTTCGCCTGATTGGTTGCGAGCCGACTGATCATCCTGCATTCCTCTGCTTTTTTCCGCAGCTTTTCAGCCCATTCCCGAGCATCTTTCATTGTCCTGCCTTCACCTTCAGCGCCTCTTCCGTGATAGTCAGGATCAACTCTAAGTCGCGGCGCACGACGACCGGGTCGGAGCTCCTCAGAGCAACGCGGACCAGCGTCTGGATATCGGCTAGGGCTCCTTTGGGATCGCCGGTTGGCGGTTCTCGGCTATGCGTGTGGTCAGCGTTTCGAAGCCGCACGCCGGCCCCGCCGCCGTTTTCGGGGATGAATTCCACGCCAGCCTCTTCGAGGGCGCGCCGGATCGAGACCCATGTCGACGTCCTGGGGATCGCCTTTCCTCGCTCAATGCTGTTTAACGCCGCCGCTGAAATATCCGCTGCTTTCGCCAGATCAGCTTGCTTCATGTTCAGCATGGCTCGCGCGCCGCGAATCTGAGCGGATGTGATCATCCCTGCGTATAGCGCTTAGAACCTTTCAAAAGTACTTTCGCTCGCCTGTTTCAATTAGATCTTCGTTTTCATCGCTGCGATTCCCGCCGGGGTAATGCGATAGGCGGCAGGCTCAATGACTTCGATCCAGCCTTTCGCTTTCATCTTGTCGATCGTTTCCGGCGCGGGCTGAATATGTTTCCTCTCTAGCTGACCTCGTTCGAGCAGCATCTGCAAGATGATCCGCTCTCGATGAGTAGGCAGGTGACTAGCTCTCGCCGGCATCGTTTGCCTGTTTTCCTAACTTCGCCTTTTCATTCTCCGCCGTACCGGCCTCACGAGCTAGCCGCTCCGCCCGTAGGCGTTCACGATTTCTGGCGAATTCCTCTGCTGCTTTTGCGTTCTCAGCTGTGGCCATTCTAGCCTCGGCTTCCCGGCGCTCTTTACGAGCCTTCTTTTGCTCTGGCGTGAGCGGCTTGCGTAGTTCGAACTGTTCGGGCTTCTTCATTTCAATGCTCTTCTTCAGCCGATTGCCTTCTCGACTCCGGCTGATCTTCTAAAAACGATTGAATGCCATCGGTTTCGAGCACACGGTGAAATTCGTCATATGCCTCCTTATCGGTGGCAAACCGATCTTCCCAAACAGTCGATCCCCCCTCGTGATCGGTCACTTCAAGCGTCCAACCTTCATCTCCTTCCACCAGCCGATAAATTTCGACGTGAACGGTCATGCCGTCGCGAGCCACCGGACCACCCAGCGGCGAAACTTCAATTTCTGGGTCTTCCTCAATCATGCGTCGAACCCTACCTTCCCAGTCCTTTGGCTTCCTTAAGTAGCTTCTCGGCCTTCTCCACCGTCTCTGCCATGGCACGCGGTAAGGCGTCCCTTGTGCGTTTCCGGGCGCGCTCGCGGTTCGAGGCCGCTTTATCCGGTTGAATGCGCTCCAAGCGGCGGGCGGACGTGCGGTCCGTGCCCGCATCGCGGCCGACGATCGTTCGGACGGTCTGCAATGAAAGCCCGGTTTCGTCGGCAACGGCGCGGAACGATTTACCAGTTCTGCGAAGTCTCAGCACGAGGGCGCATTGTGCGGACGATGCGTCAAGCGGGCGGCCGATAGGCTGTGGCGCGACGTTCGCGTTGTATGTGGGAACGAACCTATTCCATTTGGCCAGGAGCTCGTTATAGCGGCTCACCAAGTCGTCGTATCTCTGGATGAATGGATCCCACGTCCACACGCCCTTGTCATTCAGGGCCATGTCGAAGGCCTCTTTCCAGCGCTCTATGACCGCGTTGCCATCGCTCACCTGTTCTACCATCTGGTCAATGAGGTGACGGGCTTCATCCCGTTCGGCCTTCAACTCTGCAATACGGCGTTCGGCGTCAGCACACCGGATCTGAAGGTCCTGCACATCTGCATCATGCGTTTCCATGTGTGCAAAATATCAGATTTTCAACACACCAAAAAGCAATAAAATCAGGCGTTTCTTTCATTAGAAGGATGCGGAGACGGTCTAATTAAGCCGTTGCTGTATATCAACCCGACCGGCGCAGCCGTGCCATGCACGACAGCTTAGCGAGATCGGGCCTATAGTTGCGCAGCTTGCGTTGCCGGATCGTGTTTCCGTAAACTTTCCGGCCTTCCGCGCGTTGGGTCGGGAGGTTTGAAGGAACAATATGAAAAGGCCCGCCAAATCTGCCGCAGAGCTGGAAGCTCTCATTCGTGTTGGGATAGAAGAAGTCTGCGCGTGGCCGACGGGTATGGCGATCACGGTTCAGCCGGATGGCGAGACCTGGAAGGCGACTACCATGCAGGAGGATGGCGAACCCGACGAGGGACTTATCAACATCCTTGAGGCTGTCGTGAATCGGCTTCGCGCCGAATTCGACTTGGCAATCTGATGCGATGTGTTCCGTCCCAGCGGACAAATGGTATTGTATCATCCGCGGAGTCGCCGGAGTTATGAACTCGAATGATCAGCGAAAAACTCGGGCGTCAACTTCGCCGCTACCATCGCGCGCTGCCTTCGACAGGTGCCGCCGCTCGAGATCGTAGGAACGAAGCCGGCGCCTCGGCATACAGTCGGGCGAGCACGTTGTGCGGCAATGTTTGCAAGCCGCCTCGCCCTGACGGGATGGGGCATACGACGATTCCGCTCACGGACCGCAAGCGATGATCCCTGAATGGACGCGACACTGTGTGTTTCACACAGCTCTTGCATCCCCCCGGCCCGGTACAATATGCTAGCGAGAGGTGCTAAGGTTTGTATGGGTTCCCTAAGTAACTGAGTTTTAATGCAATTTCGGAACAATCATTAACAGTTCGACGTTATATAGGCGATATCTCACTTGGATTGAGGTCCGCAAAATGACCAGCTCGCTGAGAATTCGCCGTCTACATACCCCCCGGTCCACAGCGAGGACTGTCCTGACGGGATTCCTTCATGGGCTAGCCCAAATGGGTTCTGCCGCCACGGTTGGAACTCTCTCGGGGTACCCTAAAAGCCGGTCAGAGGATGCCTTCCGTTCCGATTGGAACCATGTTGGAAACGATATGGAGCGCGGAATAGAAAAGGCGCGATCGCGTGAAGAAGCCAAGGCGTAACCGGCCGTCTGTGCCTACGCCGCAGCAGCCAAATCCTCATCAAAATCACAATCAGCAGACTCAAACCGTCGTTCACACGACGGTGGGGTGGAATGGTCCGTTGCCGCCACCCGCGGCTCTGGATGAGTTCAATCGCATTGTGCCTGGGGGAGCTGAACGAATCTTCGTGCAGTTCGAGGAGCAGGGACGCCATCGTCGCGACCTCGAGCAGAGACAGTCGAAATTTGTAGTTCGCGACGCGCACGTTGGCCAGTTGTTGGCGGGGCTTTTCGCATTCATGGGCTTGGGGGTGAGCGCTTTGGCGATCTACTTTAATCAACCGGTCACCGCTACAATACTCGGCAGCGGCACGATCGCCCCGATCGTCTACGCATTTCTCAGGCAAACCTGGCGGTCCAAAGAATAACCCCGCTCCGGCCGGGTTAGTTCAGGTCCGCCGCTTGGGGCAGCGGCGATCAATTCAAGCCCAACATGCCATAGAGCGACACGACAAGTACGGCTAAGCTTCCGACAGCCATTATCATCAGAAAGTAGAGTTCGAGCAGTTCGGTGCCGGGTGACATTGGGCGCTTCCGTACGATGAGAGCTTATAAACGTTCTAGCACGATTTAGTTGCATGGAGCTGAACGCTCAACTCATTCTATCGGGCGCAAAAAGGCCCGCCGGGGAAGCGCCAGCGGGCCAATTCGGGTTCGGGAGCCGGGTGCGGTAATCAGTCCCGTTCCGGGCGATTCAATGCCAAAGGGTGGAAGAGCGTTCCTAGCCGTTTCGTCGCGACCGTCGCGCTAACGCTACGTCAGATGCCAGCGCCTGCTCTTCAGCCAGGTGGCGGCGGTGGTTGGCGCAAAACTCGCGAATTTCCCGATTCTTCTCAGCCTTTTTGCGAAGTGTCTCCCGGTAGGCCTGCAACTCTCCTTGAATGAAGTGGTCATTTGATTGGAAATGCAAACTTGATCGGGCGCGTACCATGTCGTGGAGCTCGTTCATAATTTTTTCCTTATCATCAATGCTGACTAGCGGCTTCAAAACCAGCGCCGCCCAGAGATCTGACTGCCGAAAAAGGGCTGTTATGAGACGCGCAAAAGCGCCCCGGAGGGGATGGATTTTTAAGCAAATCAGTGAGAGCATGTCCGTGGGCTTGATAACCCGGACGAAAGCTACAGGTCGCATTCCCTGGTAGGAATCTCCCGTTCGCCTGGCAGCGAAGGGGCAGCGACCGAATGAAGGCAGCGCATTGGCGTGCGCTCCAACCTGGCCATTATGGCCGGGAGGGCCGCGCCATGTCCAGAGCCTTAGGGCTTAAAAGCGCGAGCCGCCTGTCGCTTTCGCAGGTTATCAACTCCCGGCTGCCGGTCTGACACCGGCGACGGCCTTGATAAGCCGAAGCGAAAGCAAAGCCCAATGACCAAATCCACACAACAGTCGCCCCGTGCGTCCAAAGCAAAACCCGTCGTCCGACAGCGGAAGAGCAGATCGCCAGCGAGCGAGTCTCCAAGGTCCGAAGAACGGACCTTGGTCAAAACCGACATCAGCCCGGAAGATTTCTTCAGAGCGTGGAGCCAGAAAAAGCGAGAGGCGTTGATCGAGCTGCTGATCGAGATGTCAGACGTGGAGGCCGGCGACGCGGACCTTGAACCGATCCTCGCCTCGGTGGAAGCTACCAATCAAACGAAATGGGCGTCAGGCAACCAGGACGATCGTGAAGGTGATCCCGGCTGCGATGATCGCGAGGACGTCTGCGAGGATGAGGGAGCCGAGCACGATGGTCGCGAGCCCGATAATGACGAGGGTGGTGAAGCGGAAAAGGAGGACAACGAGCCTTCGTTGGGTTGGACCTGCGCCGCATCCGAAGGGAATGGCGCCTGGGGCAGCGACAACGACCGAGAGGCAGACGGTAGTCACCTCACCGAGGCCGCACGGCAACGATACAAGCCGTTCGACCGTTACGGCCACAGCAACCCTGATGGCATGCATGTGGACGTCGAGCGTGGCTTCGGCCGGGGCAGCCGTCGGCTCATCAATCTTTCGGATCAGCAACGCGAGGCTCTGGCACCCCGCATCACCTGGGGCGAGGTGCGGATATGAGCGACCCGGACAAATATCAACGCGTCCTGTTCAGGATGGGAAACGACATTCACATCATTCGAGACTGTTGGCGCTTCTCAACCGCGTCTTGGCGTCGACTGATCCAATCGACGAGGATGTCGCCAACGGGATGCTGAGAGTGCCACGCTGATTCAGCAGAGTGCAGACGTGCTGCTCGCAGCCTGGAAAGAAGCATACCCGCCAAGAGCGGTTACCGGAGAGTGATCCCGGCCGCGCAACGGAGAACCGCCGGTCACGCTGGCGGGTTCTTCGTGCGACGATTCGCGAACGAACTTGGAACATCCGTGTTGCGTTTGTGTTGCGTGCAACAGTCGGGACTAATCGGGAAAGCCTTGAATTACAAAGGATTGTGCGAAACGAGCCTGCGACACGAAAAAGAGCAAAAGAACAAAACCGAAATACGAAAAGTATTTATTTTACTTAGAGTTAAGTGGCGCGCTCGGAGAGATTCGAACTCCCGACCCTCGGAATCGAAATCCGATGCTCTATCCAGCTGAGCTACGAGCGCAGGCCTCCTTATAGGAACTGCGGGGTCCGGATGTCACGCGATTTGGCGAGCCGTCCTTCTTCCGGGAGTATTCCAACGGCCGATCGTTGGATGAGTTCGGATTGCTCTGACCGCGTTCGCCCTATGCCACTAAGCTATTGATTTTATTGAATCAATGTGTGGTAAAAAGGTGACGTCGCTCTAAAATCGTGTCAGCCAGCGGCTATCGTTGTTCCAATCGGGGAGGCTGTCGCTAATCTGGCCGCCATAACGTTGCGAATTTGCTCCATATTTCCACGGAGATGGAAGGGAGCTTCGCATCAAGTTAGTAGTTTTGGTGGGTGGCGTGAAACTTATTCAGACCGCGAAAGTCGCGTTCGTCTTGTTTACGATGACTGCGTGCTGTTCGGGTGCCGCGGCCCAATCGACGACGTCTCCCATTTCCGCAGCATCCGTGGTTCAGCAGGATTACGATGCGCTGTTCCAGCAGATGTATAAAAACCCTTCCGATTTGGAAGCCAGTTTCAAGTTCGCCGAGCAAGCCGTCAAACGCGGCGACTATGAAGCAGCTATCGGCGCCCTTGAACGGATGCTGTTCTTCAATCCGAATTTGCCGCGCGTTAAACTCGAATTGGGCGTACTGTACTTCAAGCTCGGCTCATATGAACTGGCGCGCAGCTATTTTCAGGAGGCGATCAAGGCCGCCGACGCCCCTGATGACATTCGCGTCCAGGTCCGCGCCTATTTGACCGAGATCGACCGCCGGCTTGCGCGCTACGAATTCAGCGTATTTACCACCGCCGGCTTGCGGTACCAAACCAACGCTAACCTCGGCCCCTCAAGCCTGATGGTGCGCGCGCTGGGTCAGGATGCAATCCTCAACAGCGCGTACGGCAAGCGTCCGGACTGGAATATGTTCCAGACACTTACAGCCAACTACGCCTATAAGATCGGCACGCGGGGAGACGCCATCGAAGCGAGCTTCCTAGGCATCAATTCGCGCCAATACAAACTCAACCAATTCAACCTTGGTCTGGTCGAGCTCGTGGTCGGTCCGCGCATCGCGATCGGACAGAACGCATCGTTCAAACTTTACGGCATCGGAGACCAGGCCTGGCTGGGCGACGCCAATTATTTCTCGGCTGGCGGCGGCGGCGTTTCCGCGCGCACGACGCTCGGCGATCGCGGCATTCTGGAGGCGTTCGTCGAGCAACGGCATCGTGATTTTTCGAATTCGTCCAACTTTCCGACAGCCGCCCAACAGACCGGAGACCTGCTATCGGCGGTGGTGACCTCGGACGTGGGCTTCGGGTCAGTGCACTGGACGACGCGTGTAGGTTTCGAACAAAATCGTGCTGTCTTCGATTATTACTCATACAAGCGCTATTCGATCGACATGGCTTCTCCTTATGGGTTTGTCTTGTCGGTGTTCGGCACGCCGCATCAGTTTGTATTCGCGCCGACGATCGGCTTCAGCTGGGCCAATTTTGATGCGCCTAACCCGATCGTCGATCCGTTTCAAATACGGAACGACAAAGAGCAACGGTACGGTGCGATCTTCGATGCGCAAGTATACAAGAACGTGGGTTTGCGGACTCAAATTCTGTACACCAAGATCGACTCGTCGTTGCCGAATTACACAACCGACAACTTCTCGGTCTCGATCGGACCGGCCGCGCGGTTCTGAGCCGGAGGTTTAACCCCGATACGTCTCGCGCCCAAGCCGCGCGGCACGAAGTCGACGGTGAACCGCCGAATTCGCCCGCGTTCTTCGCCGATGCATCAGGCGATTACCTATTAGCTGCATCCAATCAACTGCTATTTTTGTACGCCAAACGGAATGGATTCCGCTAATGTGCCGGTAACATTTCGCGATGTCGTTGTGTCTCCACGGATTATCGAGCCGATCACAGAATCATTGAACCGGATTCAGACCCTTTGTCGTCGTCCCTTGATTGCGCCAATCTCAGCTTGCGCAGAAGGCCCGCAGAAACGGGCCGCAAGCCGACGGGCTTTTCAGACTGTATCGGCCATATTCGTCTGTTCGTATTTGAAGCCGAGACGGACCGATGAAGGCTGCAACGCGTTTGCGCAGTACCTTGCGCGTGCGGACGATGTTAGCGTGGGCGCGTCTGCGCCGGCTGACGCGTAACAAGAATCTTCGCGCGGTCGGTGCAGCGATAGCGACCCTTGTGCTGCTTACTTCGCTGCGCGCTTATGATCCGCGTATCGTCACCGAATTGAAGGAGCGTACGTTCGATACCTATCAGCGGCTCAAACCGCGCGCCTATACCGATCTGCCGGTGCGGATCGTCGATATCGATGAAGCCTCGATCTCGGAATACGGCCAGTGGCCTTGGCCGCGGACACGTCTTGCGGCGCTGACCCGTCGGCTTGCCGATCTCGGTGCGGGCGTGATCGCCTACGATGTCATTTTCTCCGAGCCGGATCGAACTACGCCGAGCCGGCTTGTCGACGATTTGCGGGATTCCGGCGCGCCAGATCTCGACCAAACCATGAAGCTGCTCGCGAACCTGCCTGACCACGATCAGGCGTTCGCCGATGCTATCGGCAAGACGGGGGTCGTACTCGGCTTTGCCGCCACCAGAGCCGCCAACGACAACCGCCCGCCCGGCCGGGCCGGGGTGGCCTTTGTCGGCGTCAATCCGACGAAGGTGCTTGCGCCCTTTCACGGCACGGTGTCGAGCCTGCCGATATTCAACGAAAAGGCGGCAGGTATCGGCGGCATCAATTTAAGTTCGCTCGATCGCGGCGGCATCGTCCGCCGGGTGCCTATGGTGTTTTCTGACGGCGTGAGCATCTACCCCAGCCTTGCGATTGAGGCGCTGCGGGTCGCTCAGAACCAGAAAAGCATTATCGTGCGAGGCACGGGAGCGAGCGGGGACAGTGACACGGGCCACGACGCGCTGATCGATATGCGGGTAGGCGCGTTCAAGTTGCCGTTAACGAGCAACGGCGAATCCCGGATCTATTTCAGTCGCGACCGGCCGCAGCGTTACGTGTCGGTGAAAGACATTCTTGATCCCGCTAAAGAGGCTACGGTGAAGCCGCTGATCGATGGCGCGATTGTCCTCGTCGGCGCATCGGCTGCGGGTTTGATGGATTCACGCGCGACGCCTCTGGGCGGACCGGTTCCGGGCGTCGCCATCCAGGCGCAGTTGATCGAGCAGATCCTCGCGCAGGACTTCATCGAACGTCCGGACTGGACGAACGGACTGGAAATCGTCTTGACCGTATTGTTCGGCGCCTTGGTCGCCGGCCTGGTCCTGATGTTCGGCGCCCGGTTTTCGTTCTATGCCGGCGTGGTGGGATTTGTCGCGGGGCTTGCCGGATCGTGGATCGCTTTCTCGCAATTTCGCCTCTTGATTGATCCGATCTTCCCGTCGCTGGCGGCGCTGGCGGTCTATATCGCCGTGGAGCGCGTGCTTCACGTTGCCTCCGATCGAGAGAAGAAGTTCGTACGGCAGGCCTTTGGTCAGTATCTCGCGCCGGAATTGCTGACCCAGCTTGAAAATTCACCGCAGGGGATGCGTCTCGGTGGCGAATCCCGCGATATTTCGGTGATGTTCATGGATGTTCGCGGATTTACCCCGATCTCCGAAGCTCTGACCGCGACGGAACTGGTCGATTTCATCAACACGCTGCTGGCGCCACTGTCGGACGCAATACAGGATGAACTGGGGACAATCGACAAGTACATCGGCGACTCGATCATGGCGTTCTGGAACGCGCCGGTCGACGTGTCCGATCATGCAACCCGGGCCTGCCAGGCGTCGCTCAAGATGCGTGCGGCGCTCGGCGCGCTCAACGACGCCGACGTCTTTGGATTCTCTGCGCGCGGCTTCGACGACTCGCGCGTCAAGATCGGGGTCGGCATCAATGCCGGACTGGCTTGCGTCGGCAACATGGGATCGCAAAGACGATTTAATTATTCGGCTATGGGCGATGTTGTGAACGTGGCGGCACGAATCGAGTCGGCAAGCAAAGCGCTTAATGTGGATCTTCTGGTTTCGGAAGACGTGGCCCGACGAGTCAAAGGAATTGCGCTGCTCGAGGCGGGCGAGATCTTGTTGAAAGGCAAGTCACGGCCCACAAAAATTTATGCAATCGCTGGCGACGATACGATGGCGGGATCGCCAGAGTTCGCCGAATTGAAGCGTCATCACGGCGCGCTGCTGACCGCGATCAAAACAGGCGAGGGGCCTGAGGCGACAGTCGCCCTGGCCCGTTGTCAAGAGCTCGCCGGCGAGGACATGCAGGATTTCTATCACCGCTTGGCTGAACAGATCACATCGCTTCACGCAACGTGAAGAAAACACGTCAGATCAAAATTATGGAGCCGCGCTTCTGATCTTGCCAGAAGCGGAAAGGCTCTAGAAGATCACAACGCTGCGGATCGACTCGCCTTTGCGCATCAGGTCGAACGCTCTGTTGATGTCGTCGAGCGGCATGACGTGCGTGATCATCGGGTCGATCTGGATTTTGCCCTGCATGTACCAGTCGACGATCTTCGGCACATCGGTTCGGCCGCGTGCGCCGCCAAACGCCGTGCCTTTCCATACGCGACCCGTGACGAGCTGGAACGGCCGCGTCGCAATTTCCGCGCCGGCGGGTGCGACGCCGATGACGATCGACTGTCCCCAACCACGATGGCAGGCTTCCAGTGCCTGGCGCATCACCTTCACGTTGCCGGTGCAGTCGAAGGTATAATCCGCGCCGCCGATCTGATCAGCACCGGACTTCGTCATATCGATCAGGTGAGGGACAAGATCCTTTCCGACGTCAGTCGGGTTGACGAAATGCGTCATGCCAAAGCGTTCGCCCCACGCTTTACGGTCGTCGTTGATGTCCACGCCGATAATCATGTCGGCTCCGGCGAGCCGTAACCCTTGTAGAACGTTCAGGCCGATACCGCCGAGGCCGAACACGATCGCCTTGGCTCCGGGTTCGACCTTCGCGGTGTTAATGACCGCGCCTACTCCGGTCGTGACGCCGCAGCCTATGTAACAGACCTTGTCGAAAGGGGCGTCTTCGCGGATCTTGGCAACCGCAATCTCCGGCAGCACCGTGTAATTGGCGAAGGTCGAAGTGCCCATGTAGTGATGGATCGGCTTGCCGTCCAAAGAGAAGCGCGACGTGCCGTCCGGCATCAGTCCCTGGCCCTGGGTAGCGCGAATTGCCGTGCAGAGATTGGTCTTGCGCGACAGGCATGACGGACATTGCCGGCATTCTGGCGTGTAGAGCGGAATAACGTGATCGCCTTTCTTCACCGAGGTCACACCCTTGCCGACATCGACGACAATGCCAGCGCCCTCATGACCGAGGATCGCCGGAAACAATCCTTCCGGATCCGCGCCGGACAAGGTGAACTCGTCGGTGTGGCAGACGCCGGTCGCCTTGATCTCGACCATGACCTCTCCGTCACGCGGGCCATCGAGTTCCACCGTCGTGACTTCAAGTGGCTTGCTGGCGGCAATAGCAACTGCGGCGCGAACGTGCATGGTGACTTCTCTTCGGCAGGCGTTCTGCAATTACAAAGCATCCCACAGGAATGCGTATTACAGCCCAGGATAAGGTCGTGTCTTCAAGGCCGCAATGACGGGCGGCTGACGGGCACGAAATGTCTCAGCAACAAAAAGAAGGGACGCCACTACGGCGTCCCTTCCTGCGTGTTCTCGATTGAATACAGCTCGCGTTACTTCGGCTGCTCGACAATCCGGAAATATGGCTTCGGCGACTTCCATCCCTTTGGGAACTTCTTGCGGGCCTCTTCCTCCGGAACCGCGGCCGAAAAGAACACATCGTCGCCTTGCTTCCAGTCCGACGGCGTCGAGACGCCGTGTTTGGCGGTGAGCTGCAAGGAGTCGATGACGCGCAGCACCTCCTGCCAGTTGCGGCCGGTGCTCATCGGATAAATGAGGACAATCTTGACCTGCTTGTCGGGACCGATCACGAAAATGTTGCGCACGGTCTGATTATCGACAGGCGTCCGCTTGTTGACGTCGCCGGACGTGCTGGCCGGCAACATGCCGTAGAGCTTGGCGACCTTGAAATCGACATCCGCAATCAGCGGATAGTTCGGCGCGACACCCTGCGTCTCCTCGATGTCCTTGGACCAAAGGTGATGCTTGTCGGTTGGGTCGACGCTGATGCCGATTAGCTTGACGCCCCGCTTGTCGAACTCCGGCTTGAGCCGGGCGACGGCGCCGAGTTCGGTGGTGCAGACCGGCGTGAAGTCCTTGGGGTGTGAGAAAAACAACCCCCAGCTATCGCCGAGCCACTTGTGAAAGCTGATGTTGCCTTCAGTACTCTCGGCTTCAAAATCAGGGGCGGTCGAACCAATCGATAAAGTCATAAGTTCACGTCCTCGTGTCACAGTTAAACGGGGGTGGCGGGACTATAAGCTCGGGCCAGACGAAACGGAACCGGTAATGAAAAAGGGCAATATCTTTTCTCCTGGCGAGCGTTGCGGAGCATCTTCCTGTCGACGACTGGCAGGTACAGCGAATTAAAGCCTACGAGATTGTGATCGCAGATGTCCCGATGTTGCCCCATCCGCCCCGGAAGGTGTTGCCATCGTCTTGAACCGGGGTCGCCATGGGGGCGACAACCTCATTGACCATCAAACGCGAGACATGGCGACAGATTGTTCGAATTTTAACGAACGATTCATGCCCTCATGAAATTGCTGATCTGATCCAGAAAAGAGAACCATTCCCATGCTTTCCGACCTGTCCGCCGTCGTCGCCCCTATCGATATTTTTGCCATTGCGAGTCGGAAGGACGTGGTGGCAGCGCTTGCTAAGGTCCGTAACGGGGTCATCACCGGGGAGGGGCCGACCGCCGGAGGCCGCGTTCATTTCTCCAGAATGCTTGATTCCACTGATACGTCTTGGTGTGTGCACCTTTTGACGGCTGCTGCCGTAGACAACCAGCCGGTAAGCCGGGAAGAGGCTGAAGCGCTATTTGAAATCAATGATGCTGCCACCGAGCGAAGCGATGACGGACGGTTCGACGATCTGTTCGCCAAAGCCATCGTCCACCACGCGGCGTCCGCATCAGGGCTTCCGGTGCCGGCGCGCCGCATCGCTTTGGCTCCGGATACCGATATCGAAAGCTGGGCGCCGACCCGGGCAGTGGGCGTCAACATTGAAGTGCTGGAATGGATTGCGAACCAGATGCGTGGCAAACGCCGCAGCAATCGTCAGTTGATGGCACTGGTCGCCAGCCTGATCGGCGCGGCAACCTTGCCGCTGGCGCACCTTCCAAACGTTCTCGACCTCGGCATGTAAGGGACGCGGAATTTACTAAATCGACGAACGGCGGGCTTCTTGCCCGCCTTTTTGTTGAGCGCTCCGGATCGAGCAGTCACAACTGAAGCGGATAGCGAGGTCATAGGCAGTCAGCGGAAAGGTGACATATCGAGGCTCCTCGATGTTCGCTCCCGCTGAAAAGTCTTTGCTGCTGTTTGATTTTTCTGTACGAGGAAACATGACAGCGTCGTAGGCGGGATCGCGTACGCCGTGCTGAAGATTGGACCGCGCCCGAAGGTTGCAGGTCGCCAGGCATGTTCAAACGAATTCTGATCGCCAATCGCGGCGAGATCGCCTGCCGGATCATCAGATCGGCCCGCCGGATGGGCATCGAAACCGTTGCCGTGTACTCGGAGGCGGATCGAGACGCGCTTCACGTCGTGATGGCCGACGAGGCCGTGCCGATCGGCGCCCCGCCGGCCGCCGAGAGTTATCTCGTGATTGAGAAAATCGTGGAAGCCTGCCGCAAGAGCGGTGCGGAGGCCGTCCATCCCGGCTACGGGTTTCTGTCAGAGCGCGCGGAGTTTCCGCGAGCGCTTGCAGATGCCGGCGTCGTTTTCATTGGGCCCAATCCCGGCGCGATCGCCGCAATGGGTGACAAGATCGAATCCAAGAAGGCGGCGGCCAAGGCCGGGGTCTCGACGGTGCCGGGCTTCCTCGGCGTGATCGAGGACGACAGGCACGCGGTGAAGATCGCCGGCGAGATCGGCTATCCGGTGATAATCAAGGCGTCGGCGGGCGGCGGAGGCAAGGGCATGCGCATTGCGCATTCGAGCGCCCAGGTCGTCGAGGGTTTTAACCTGGCGAAGGCGGAGGCGAAGGCCTCGTTCGGCGACGACCGCGTCTTCATCGAGAAGTTTATCGTCGATCCCCGACATATCGAAATCCAGGTGCTCGGCGACAAGCATGGCAACGTGATCCATCTTGGCGAGCGCGAGTGCTCGATCCAGCGACGAAATCAGAAAGTCATCGAGGAGGCGCCGTCGCCGCTGCTCGACGAGATCACGCGGCGCAAGATGGGCGAGCAGGCCGTGGCGCTGGCCAAAGCTGTAAACTACGACTCGGCAGGCACGATCGAGTTTGTCGCCGGGCAGGACAAGAGCTTTTACTTCCTCGAGATGAACACACGGCTACAGGTCGAGCATCCGGTCACCGAACTGATTACCGGTATCGATCTGGTCGAGCAGATGATCCGTATTGCCGCAGGAGAAAAACTGCCAATAGCGCAGAAGGACGTGACGCTGACGGGATGGGCAATTGAGTCGCGCGTCTATGCCGAAGATCCCTTCCGCAATTTTCTTCCTTCAATCGGACGTCTCGTCAAATATCGGCCGCCGGCGGAAATCAGCCGAAACGATGTCACCGTGCGCAACGACACCGGCGTGTGCGAGGGCGGCGAGATTACAGTTCATTACGATCCGATGATCGCCAAGCTCGTGACTCATGGGCCGTCCCGCGTCGCCGCCATCGAGGCGCATGCCCATGCGCTGGATGCGTTCTACATCGACGGTATCCGACACAACATTCCGTTTTTGTCGACCTTGATGGGTCACGCGCGCTGGCGCGCCGGTAATCTCTCGACCGGGTTCATCGCGGAGGAGTTTCCGAAAGGCTTCACCGCGCGCGCGCCGGAAGGCGAGATCGCGCGCAGGCTTGCGGCGGTAGCGGCTGCGATCGATCACGTGCTCGGCGAGCGCAAGCGACAGATTTCCGGCCAGTTGAACGGCCGCCCGGTGGCGAGGGAAGGCGGCCGCGCCGTTTGGCTCGATCGCGATGAAATCCTGCTCGATGTCTCTCGTGACGGCGACGCCATAACGGTTTACTTCGTGGACGCGGGTGAGGGTGCCGGCAAAGCGCATCGATTGCTCTCACGATGGGTGCCTGGCCAGCCGGTCTGGCAGGGCACGCTGGACGGGCATCCGATCGCAATACAGGTGAGGCCGATCACGAACGGATTTCGGCTTGCGCATCAGGGCTGCGAAGTCGCGATCAGTGTGTTTACCAAAACCGAGGCGGCAGCTGCGCGGCTTATGCCGGTGGTGTCGGCCGCTGATAACGGCAAAAAGCTGCTGTGTCCGATGCCGGGCCTCGTCGTCTCGATCGCCGTCACCGAAGGGCAGGAGGTCAAGGCCGGCGAGACACTGGCGATTATCGAGGCGATGAAGATGCAGAACGTGCTGCGCGCCGAGCAAGACGGAACGGTCAAGACGATTGCGGCCGTACCCGGAGCGACGCTGGCGGTGGATGCGCTCATCCTCGAATTCGCCTGAGGTTTCCCATGGCGTCTCCATGCACCGAAACTGCGTGCCGTGCTTCCGCCCGGCGGCGCCCGACCGGAGTTCTGGATGGATGAGGTAGTTCGCCAGGTCGTGATCCGCGGTCGCGTTCAGGGCGTTGGTTTCCGCTACTGGATGATGCGCGAAGCAATCCGCCTCGGTGTTGGTGGCTGGGTACGTAACCGGCGTGACGGCAGCGTCGAGGCTTTGTTCGCAGGGTCGGCCGAGGCTGTCGCAGAGATGACGGCGCGGTGCCAGAACGGGCCGGAATTTGCTCGGGTGGATGGGGTCGAAGACCAGGCTGTGACGGCGAACGCCGTGAAGATGATCCGGCCGGGCGAGCGCTTCTCACAACTTCCGACGGTGTAGGCAAAGATCCGCAACGAAAGGCCTAGCCTGTCCACAGGGCGGACCATGATCGCGCGGCCTTCGTCGCGTGACGGTCAGGCCGTTGTCTCCGTGAGACGCAGTTCCGAGGATCCGAATACTTCGCCGAAGGTGCGCTTCAGAGCGTCATCGACATCTGCCAGCCTGATACGCAGACCAAGGTCGGCGAGGCTCGTCACGCCGTAACGGGGGTCGGTGACACCGCAGGGCACGATGTCGGCAAAATGACTGAGATCGGGATCGACATTGAGCGAGATGCCGTGGAACGATACCCAGCGGCGGATCCGCACGCCGATCGCTGCAATCTTATCCTCGTGGCCCGGGCCTTTGTCCGGGCGCACCACCCAGACGCCGACCCGTTCCTCGCGCCTTTCTCCCTTGACGCCGAAGGCGTGGAGCGTGCGGATGATCCATTCCTCAAGGCGGGCTATGAAGTCCCGAACGTCCGGCCGGCGGCGCTTCAGATCCAGCATGACATAAGCGATGCGCTGGCCGGGGCCATGATAGGTGATCTGGCCGCCACGGCCGGTCGCGAATAGCGGAAAGCGGGTCTTCAGCAAATCGGCTTTGCGCCCACTGGTGCCAGACGTGTAAAGCGGCGGGTGCGCCAGCAGCCAGACCTGCTCCGTAGCCTCGCCCGAGGCAATCGCCGCGGCCCGCCTTTCCATGGCCTCTACAGCTTCCAGATAGGGCACGGGATGATCGGACTGTCGCCACTCCACAGGCTCGCTGGGCGAGGCGGCAAACAGCTTCAAATCGAGGGTTTGACGGTCATTAACCATTGGCTAACCCTAACGTGGTGGTCTGGAGATGGTAGCAATCCGCACGGTTGGTGAGTCTGCATTTCGTGGCGACGCTCGATAAAGTATCTGTCGATCTCATGGTGGTCCTGGGGACCACGTCCATGCCCGTTCATCAGGTCATGCGGCTCAGCCGTGGCGCCATTATCGAGCTTGATGCCACCGAGCAGGACGAGGTCAAGATCCTGGCCAATAACTTGCCGATCGCCAGCGGTGTTGTGATGGTCAACCGGAACCGCATCGCGGTTGAAGTCAAACAGATGCTGCCTCGCACGCCAGACCGCCGATAAAGCTACTCCGATCAAAATTATGGAGCCCCGCTTTTCATTCTGTCAGAAGCGGAGGGGCTCGAAATCTGACATCTGGATCAAAAGAACGCAGAAACGTCCTGATTTCCGGTGTTAATATCGCACGGGGATTGCCGCGCTTTCGGGCCTCGATCGGAGAAGGAACGTCTCGCTGGGCCTTGTCCCTCCACCATTGTTTTGTTAAATCGGCGCCATTGATGGGTCGGGCGCCAGCCTGAACCGACTTTTAAGCGCTCGTGGCGGAATTGGTAGACGCGCTGCCTTGAGGTGGCAGTGAAGAAATTCGTGAAGGTTCGAGTCCTTTCGAGCGCACCATCTGATAAGACGGATCGAATAACCGCCGCGGTGCCCCGATGCGCCTGCGGCGAGTCTTCCCTTTTTGATCCGCGAAGGCTTGCTCCTGCCGCCGAAAGGCATCCCGGGTCTCGGGGTCAACGGCATGTGAGGTTCTTTTAAGTTTCGGAGCCTGAGTGGCCGATTGGTATGTTCCCCGACTCGGGAAAACGTCTTCCTTTTTCAGTCAGAGACCAAGCGATGTGATTGGAAAAACCCGCGATGATCGACCGGGACTTGATCAAACCCAAAGCTTCCAGTTTATCCCGGATGACGATCGTGCTCCTGTCGCTAAGTTCGCAATAATCAGAAATGTGAAGTTTCTGCCGGTACCAGAATCCAATAAGCTCCCGCACGTAGGCTTCTGATGGGCTTTTGAGGAGATGGCCATAGAGCCCGGCAAAAAGGTCGCCCAATAAAATCGGGTGCGAGACCTTGTCCGGTGTCCCTTCTTCCGTTCGATAGATAAGCAATTCCACCGCAACTGGGTCGGCTAGCCCATCTGGAGTCGAACGAGGCGATGACTTGTCACTATCGAGATCGGCAAGCTTTTGACGCAGATCCGTATTCTCGATTCGCAGCTTTTCTAGCTCCTGGAGAAGCTTTGGATTGATGGCCTGATCACCACGTATCCAGCCAATACCAGGTTTCAAATTCACAGCCGTTGCGACGGCCATCACAACTTTCATGCAAAGGTCGTTTTCGTTGCTCCAGGATTCGACGATACGACCGGTCTTCAAACGAGCTTTGAAAGCATCCAGTCTTTCTTTTAGCGGTGCTTCTGATTCAGTGCCGCACGCAATGCCGCCCGGGTTTTCCGGAAGGAACGCAAGTATGGGAATGCCTTTTGATTGCGTATACTCAAATGCGTTTTCCGTGAAAGTCAGTTCATCGCCGGACAGCGAGCCGTAACGGCGGCCGACGATCATGATATAATAATCGCTGCGATCAATGATCCGCTTGATGTAGTCCAGTTGCTGTTGATCAGTTACTGGAAACGATTCCATGCCGGCGGGCATGTATCCTGCTTTTGCCAGCGTGTTGCTGACGGCCTGACGCTCGTCCTTCAAATCGGCGTCCGTCGAAGTAATGAAAATCTGAAAAACCCGATCCACTTGAACTTTTCCTCATCACCGGATTTGACCCTCGCTGCCGGCACCTGGATTCGTCAATCATCTGTCATGTGGCTGGGACAAGTGGAAGGCGTTTCGGGCACGTCGCGGCCAACCCGATGTGAGTCTTAATCTTTGTTTACCAGACCAGAGCATTCGCGCTCACGGTTGGCTGCTGCTTTTAATCGAATAAAACACCGGATTTTAACCGTTGCTGCTCGGCAGAGTGGCGGGATGATGCTCGAGTGCTAGAATTGCAGGATGATCCGGCTTGTCTCAGTCGCCACCGTGATATCCACCTACCAGAAACCGGCGGGCACGGTGGACCCGAATGACAACGCTCAAACCGATCTTTGGGCGAGCCGGCTGAATGTCCCCCGCGAGAGGCTGCTGGAAGCCATTTCGGAGGTGGGAACCTCGCTGGCCGCTGTGCGGCACCGCCTCGAAAAATAGAGGCTCTCCGCCGAAATTTCGCCTGCGCATCCACCATATATTGCCTGAACCTCGGAGCCGAGGCGCAACACCTTGGCCGCCCTGATTCGATGTGCTATCTGGCGGAAGCCGCTTCGATCACGTGCTATTGCTGTTCGCACCCGTGCACTACGGCTGCGCTCCCGAGGGTATTCTGCATGGACTCTTCCGCCAAAACCACCTCCGCCCCCGATCCTTTCTTTGCGGCCACCCTTGCCGAGGCCGATCCGGAGATCGCCGCCGCGATCAACGGCGAATTGGGCCGTCAGCGTCACGAGATCGAGCTGATCGCGTCGGAAAACATCGTCAGCCGCGCGGTTCTGGAGGCGCAGGGCTCGGTGATGACCAACAAGTACGCGGAAGGCTATCCGGGTGCGCGTTATTATGGCGGATGTGAATGGGTCGATGTCGCCGAAACGCTGGCGATCGAGCGCGCCAAAAAGCTGTTCGGCGCCCGGTTTGCCAACGTCCAGCCGAACTCGGGCAGCCAGATGAACCAGGCGGTCTTTCTGGCGCTCCTGCAGCCTGGCGATACTTTCATGGGGCTCGACCTCGCTGCCGGAGGCCACCTGACGCACGGCGCGCCGGTCAACATGTCCGGCAAGTGGTTCAAGGCCGCACACTACACCGTGAGGCGCGACGATCACCTGATCGATATGGACGAGGTGGCTCATCGCGCCGAGGAGGTCAAGCCGAAGCTGATCATCGCCGGCGGTTCGGCCTATTCGCGGCCGTGGGATTTCAAGCGCTTTCGCGAGATCGCCGACAGCGTCGGAGCGTATTTGATGGTGGATATGGCGCACTTCGCCGGCCTCGTCGCCGGTGGCGTGCACGCCTCACCGGTGCCGCACGCGCATGTGACAACCACCACCACCCACAAGTCGCTGCGCGGTCCGCGCGGCGGCCTAATCCTGTGCAATGATGAAGCGCTGGCCAAGAAGTTCAATTCGGCAATCTTCCCAGGCCTGCAGGGCGGCCCGCTGATGCATGTCATCGCCGCCAAGGCCGTGGCGTTCGGCGAGGCGTTGCGTCCGGACTTCAAGATCTACGCGAAAAACGTCGTCGAAAACGCTAAGGCGCTTGCCGAAAGCCTGCGTGGCCACGGCTTCGACATCGTTTCCGGAGGCACAGACAACCACCTGATGCTGGTGGACCTTCGGCCCAAGGGATTGAAGGGAAACATTTCGGAAAAGGCGCTCGTTCGCGCTGGGCTAACCTGCAATAAAAACGGCATTCCTTTCGATCCTGAAAAGCCATTCGTGACGTCGGGCCTGCGCCTCGGCACGCCGGCCACCACCACGCGCGGCTTCGGGGTGACCGAGTTCAAACAGGTCGGCGGCCTGATAGCGGAAGTACTCAAGGCCATCGCACAGTCGGAGGACGGCAAGGCGCCGCTGGTCGAGGCTGCCGTGAAGGAGAAGGTCAAGGCGCTGACGGATCGCTTTCCGATCTATCAGGACAGATGAACTTGCGTATGAATTTGGTGACGTTTCGAAGAGTCATCTTCTGAATTAATTTATGCGCTCATCTCCTTGAAAGTAATAAATTAATATGACAGTAAGAGCGCTCAGAAACCCGGCTTCGAAGAGCCGTTTTTCGGCGATGGTAAGGTGAGTTGAGAGATGCGCTGCCCGAGCTGCAACAGTTTGGATACGCAGGTCAAGGATTCCCGGCCGACCGAAGATTCGGCCGTTATCCGGCGCAGGCGGGTCTGTATGGCATGCAATTTCCGCTTCACAACCTTTGAGCGGGTGCAACTGCGCGAACTCACGGTTATCAAGCGCAACGGCCGGCGGGTGCCGTTCGACCGCGACAAGCTGGTGCGTTCGCTGCAAATCAG
Organism: Nitrobacter sp. MLSD-S21; assembly: GCF_058809865.1. Lineage (NCBI taxonomy): Bacteria > Pseudomonadati > Pseudomonadota > Alphaproteobacteria > Hyphomicrobiales > Nitrobacteraceae > Nitrobacter > Nitrobacter sp. MLSD-S21. Next base: position 633,636 of record NZ_JBXASZ010000001.1, read on the forward strand.
CTTGCGAAAGCGGCCGGTCGAACCCGAGCGGATCGAAACCATGGTCTCGGCCATCGTCCGCGAGCTCGAGAGTGGTGGTGAGGCAGAAATTTCGTCCGAAACCATCGGCGAGATCGTAATGGAACACCTGCGAAGCCTCGACGATGTGGCCTATGTGCGCTTTGCCTCGGTCTACCGCAATTTCCGCGAGGCCAAGGATTTCGAGACAGTACTGGGCGAACTTTCCAGCGAGGACGATGCGCGGCGGGTACCGCTGCGCAAATGATCTTCCGCATTCTGGAAGAGCAGAACGGCGCTAACCTCCGGACGGAGAAGGTCGCCGACTTGCATTTCATGCAACTAGCGCTTGCGCTGGGCCATCGCAGCTTGGGCGCGAGCGCACCTAACCCGGCCGTGGGCGCCGTTATCGTGAAAGACGGGGTGATTGTCGGTCGCGGCTGGACCCAGCCTGGAGGGCGCCCGCACGCGGAGGCCGAGGCGCTGCGGCGGGCGGGGGGCGCGGCACAAGGTGCGACCTTGTATGTCACGCTGGAGCCCTGTTCTCACGTTGGAAAAACGCCGCCATGCGCCGACGCCGTGATCGCAGCCGGCATTACGCGCGTTGTGTCCGCGATCGAGGATCCCACGCCCGAAGTCGCAGGGCAGGGCCATGCGCGGTTGCGGGCTGCTGGTATATCGGTGGATGTCGGACTTTGCGCGGTCGAGGCGGCTCACCATCATGCCGGGCATTTCCGGCGGGTCCGGGACAAACGCCCCCACATCATCCTTAAACTCGCGGTGTCCAGCGACGGAAAGATCGCTGCCGCCGGAGGCGTACCGGTCGCGATCACGGGCGAGGCAGCGAGGGCGCGGGCGCATCTGCTGCGGGCCCAATGCAGCGCGATTCTGGTTGGCATCGGCACCGTTCTGGCTGACGATCCTCTCCTGACCTGCCGGCTTCCCGGCATGGAAACGCGCTCGCCGCCGCGTGTGGTCCTGGATCACGCGCTGCGCATCCCGGAAAGCAGCCGCCTTGTTCAGTCCGCGCGCGAAACTCCGCTTTGGATCATGACCTCGGATTTTGCCGAAACGTCAAGGGCGATGAAACTCGGCGCGGCTGGCGCGCACGTGATGCGTGTTCCGGTCGCGGTTGGAACGCCCGGGCTCGATCTCGTGGCGATTCTCCGCGCCCTCTCTGAAAGAGGGGTCAACCGGCTGATGATCGAAGGCGGAGCGCGTGTTGCGGCATCGTTTGTCGCGGCAGCGTTGGTTGACGAAGCCTGGTTGCTACGCGGTCCCGATCCGATCGGCGACGACGGTGTGGCCGCCCTCGGGGCCTTGTCGCTGACCACCATTACCGGGTCACCGCAATTCAAAATGCGTGCGAGCGAAACGCTGGATCAGGACGCTCTCGCGATTTACGAGCGTATCTAAATGGAGTTACGCTAAAGCCGTCGCGCTGTCCTGGCGTCTGGCATCTACATCTTTCAGTCGCCGCGTGTGATGGTGGGGCATGACGAGCGAAGTGACGCCATTCTTTGAACCGAGCGGTTCTGCCATAACGCTCGGAAGTCCTGGATTCGGAAGGTTCTGATGTTTACCGGCATAGTGACCGACGTCGGCGAGATCGAAAGTGTGACGCACACGGCGCAGAACCGGCTGCACCGAGTTCGCATCCTCTGCCACTATGATCAAACCACCATCGCAGATGGCGCCTCGATCGCTTGCAACGGCACGTGTCTGACAGTCGTTCTCTCCGGCGTCGCGGGGGGGCGGACCTGGTTCGACGTCGATGTCGGGACGGAGACGCTCGACGTGACGACCGCAAAGCACTGGGCGGCGGGAACGCGGCTCAATCTCGAACGCGCGTTGAAGATCGGCGATGAGCTTGGTGGCCACATTGTCGCGGGTCATGTCGACGGAACCGCGACCATACTGACGCGCGATGACCAACACGGCATGGCGCGTTTTGAATTCTGCGCCAGCCCGAATTTAGCGCGTTTCATCGCGGCCAAGGGCTCGGTGACATTGGACGGCGTATCGCTAACGGTGAACAGCGTTCGGAAGGAGGCATTCTCGGTGCTCACTATTCCGCGCACGCTCGACCTTACCACGCTGGGCAACTGGCGCCCGGACAGCGAGGTCAATATCGAGGTCGACCTGATGGCGCGTTACGCCGCGCGCCTGAGCGAGATGAAGTGCGCTTCATCGACGGAAATATGATACGCGGGCTGCGGGCCTCTTTGACAGAAAGAATACCGGGCGAGCCCGGCACGGCTAACCGGAGCATGAATGGCAGAGGCAAGGCACGCACCGCTTAAGGATCAAACAAGCGTCTCGGGCGCGTATGTCTTGATCGTGGAAGCGCGGTTCTACGACGATATCCAGGATGCGTTGCTCGAAGGAGCGGTCGCCGAACTGCGATCTGCCGGCGTCCGTTATGATGTCGTCACCGTTCCGGGCGCTCTCGAGATTCCTGCAGCCATTGTCTTCGCGCTTGATGCGGCCGAGCGGAGCAGCGAGCCTTACGATGCTGTGGTCGCACTCGGGTGCGTCGTGCGGGGCGACACCATCCATTTCGAGATTGTCTCGATGGAATCTTCCCGCGCGCTGATGGATCTGTCGATGCAACGGCGGGTACCTCTCGGCAATGGCATCATCACGGTCAACACCGATGCGCAAGCGTGGGCGAGGGCGCGTGCAGGCGAATTGAACAAGGGCGGCCATGCGGCGCGGGCGGCGTTGACAATGCTGCGGATTAAACGCCGATTGGCGAAGGCGTAACGGAGCGATGGCGAACATCAAGGCAGGTATCGACAGGAAGGCAAACAGGCGCGGCGCGGCACGGCTCGCCGCGGTGCAGGCGCTGTATCAGATGGAGATCAGCGGAGCGGGCATTAACGATGTCTTTGCGGAGTTTGATAGCCACTGGCTCGGCAACGAAGTCGAAGGCGACAGATATCTTCCTGCGGAGGCTGCCTTCTTTCGAGACGTGGTGGCAGGCGTGGTTCGCGATCAGGTCAGGATCGACCCATTGATCGACGATGCGCTGTCGAAGAGTTGGCCGCTGAAGCGGATCGCCGCGATCCTGCGCGCGGTGCTCCGCGCCGGCTCATATGAACTGGAGCATCGCATGGATATCCCGGCGCGTGTCGTTGTGTCCGAATATGTCGATGTCGCACACGCTTTCGTCGAAAATGATGAAGCTGGTATGGTCAATGCGGTGCTTGACCAGATCGCACGCCATTTCCGCACCGCCGAGTTTACTCGCTGACGCCTATTCCGCTACGGCTGCGCATGAACCCTGACGGGTCGAAATATGTCGGTTGAGGACGATCTAATCGCTCGCTACTTCAAGCCGATCGCGACCAATCCGGGTGCGTTGGGGCTCACTGACGATGCGGCTGTCTTGCGAGGCGGCAACGACGATCTCGTGGTCACAACCGATGCTATTGTCGAGGGTGTACATTTTCGGAGCAGCGATCCGCCTGAAACGGTCGCCAAGAAAGCCTTGCGTGTCAACCTGTCCGATCTCGCCGCCAAAGGTGCGACGCCCGCCGGATTCGTTCTGACCCTGGCGTTGCGTGAGCCGGATGAGAGATGGCTCTCGGCCTTCGCGAGCGGGCTTGCCGAAGACGCCATCACCTTTGACTGTCCGTTGCTCGGCGGCGATACCGTCGGCACTCCAGGGCCGCTGACGATGTCCATCACTGCGTTCGGTCGCGCGCCGGTTGGTGGAATGATCTTGCGTAGTCGCGCGCAGCCCGGTGACCGTATCGTCGTCTCCGGCACGATCGGCGACGCCGCACTCGGGCTCGCCATTCTCTCAGGCAAAGTGACGGTCGACGCCGCCGCGATTCGTGAGTCGTTGATCGACCGGTATCGGGTCCCGCAACCCCGCATCCCTCTCGCAGAGGCTGTCCGCCACTATGCGCGGGCGGCGATGGACGTTTCCGATGGTCTGGCGGGCGACCTCGCAAAACTTTGTATCGCGTCCGGAGTTTCGGCGATCATTGATGCCGCAGCCGTTCCACTCTCTGAAGCTGCGCGCGGACTGATAGAGCAGGGGCAGACGAGTTTCGTCTCCGCTGTGAGCGGCGGCGACGATTACGAGGTTTTGTGTACGGTCGCGAAGGATCGCTGGGACGACTTCGCGCGGGCGGCACGAAACGTTGGCGTCGTCGTAACTCCGATCGGAGAAATCATCGCGGGCAACGCAGCTCCGAAATGGCTCGATACAAAAGGCGAGGATGTCGCACTTCCGCGGCTTTCCTACAGCCATTTCTGAATAGTGGCGACCGCCAGCTCCACTACATACCAAAACGCCCGGTCTGGCCGGGCGTCTTGCCGTTGAAAAGAAAGGCTCGTTCAGGTTCCGCTGCCGAACCGACGAGACCACCATCCCGCACGTCGCGGTCGGGTTTCGTCCGATACTTCCGGGGGAGACTGTTGCGATTCCGGTGTCGCTGCTTCCGGATGGCTTTGAATGACAGGAACGGCGGGCGATGCTTCTTGCGAGGCGAAGCTCACCTTTTCCCGTACGGTCGAGCGACGGCAAACGGCCTTCTCGGATTCCGAAACGGTCTCGCTCCTGGCCTCAGCCGTGCGGATTGTCGGTTCTGCGGTGTGCTGTTGCGGCTGAGTTTCAGCTTCGGACGGGCTGGTCTGCGTTTCTGGCGCTATCGACACAGAATCGAAGTCCGCAACCGCCTCGACGGCTTCTGATGCTGACGGAGGGTTCAACTCGTCGGAAATCGAGTCGACAGCACTCGCACCGTTGCTACCCCGGCGCCGACGACCACCGCGACGCCCACGACGACGCGGTCGCCGTTCATCTCCGTCCGGAGACTGATCGGCTCGCACCTCGCTGCCCTGCGCCGAAGAGTCCTCTCCATCAGTTTCGACGTCGTCCTCGGTCATAAAGCGTGCCGCGGCGAAATCGGCGGCAATCTGGACGCTGTCCGGACCGTCGACCGTTTGCGGAGGCTGATTATCGCTCGTTTCGCCAGAGCGTTCACGCCGAGGCCGGCGTCGCCTGCGCTTGCGGCCGTCACCCTCGGTTTCACCGCCCGCCTGTTCATCGGCGCGAGTCTCGGCGTCGTCGGCCACGATCTCCGTTTCCACATCGACCGGCTGCTCGTCTTCATGGACCTCTTCGGCCTGCGGCGGGTCTATGGCGAGTTGCGTGGCCAGCAGCGCTTTTGCCGCCTCCAGAGTATGCACCTGCTCGCCGCGATCAATGACGAAGGATTGTTGACCCGCGAGCGAGGGGTCGGCGACCAGGGAGAGACCAACTTTGAAGCTGTGTTCGAGGGCGCGCAGATGTCCTCGCTTCTGATTGAGCACATACAATGCAACGTTAATGCGCGTCCGCACGACAAGGTTGTGCGTCGCTCCTTTTATCAAAACTTCCTCAAGGCTGCGCAACAACTGCAACGCCACCGACGGAACCGAGCGGACATGGCCGGTGCCGCCGCAGTGCGAGCAAGGCTCTGTCGAACTTTCCAGCATACTGGCGCGGATTCGCTGGCGCGACATTTCCAGAAGACCGAAGTGCGAAATGCGACCGACCTGGATGCGCGCGCGATCGTGGCGCAGACATTCGCTCAGCTTACGCTCCACCGCGCGGTTGCTTCGTTTCTCGTCCATGTCGATGAAATCGATGACGATCAGGCCGGCAAGATCACGCAGTCGCAACTGTCGGGCGACTTCCTCGGCAGCTTCCAGATTGGTCTTAAGCGCGGTATCCTTGATGTGATGTTCGCGGGTCGAGCGACCTGAGTTGACATCGATCGATACCAGCGCCTCGGTTTGGTTGATGACGATGTATCCACCGGAGCGAAGCTGCACCGTCGGCAGGAACATCGCGTCCAGTTGGCTCTCGACGCCCATCCGCGAAAACAAGGGCTGGCAGTCGCGATACTGCTTCACTGCTCGGACGTTGGATGGCATCAGCATCTTCATGAAATCGCGCGCTTCATGATAGCCGGCTTCACCGGCCACCTGGATTTCGTCGATTTCCTTGCTGTAGAGATCGCGGAGGGAGCGCTTGATAAGCGAGCCTTCCTCGTAAACAAGTGTCGGAGCCTGGGACCGCAAGGTCATATCTCTTACGGTTTCCCACATGCGGATCAGATACTCGAAATCGCGCTTGATCTCCGGCTTGGTGCGCGAAGCGCCAGCGGTGCGCAGGATGACTCCCATTCCCTCGGGGACATCGAGATCCTGTACCACCTCCTTCAGCCGCGAACGGTCTTGCGCCGAGGTGATCTTGCGACTGATGCCGCCGCCGCGGGCCGTATTGGGCATCAGCACCGCATACCGGCCGGCCAGCGATAGATAGGTCGTCAGCGCGGCGCCCTTGTTACCACGCTCCTCCTTGACCACCTGGACCAGCATGACCTGGCGACGCTTGATGACTTCCTGGATTTTGTACTGACGGCGCGGCCGGTAACCCCGCTCCGGCACCTCCTCGAGAGCATCATCGCCGCCGACGGATTCAACCTGCTCCTCTTCTTCGTCATCGTCACTATCATCATCTTCCGCGCGATCGTCGACGCGAGCTTCGTCCCCATGGAATCCGACCTCATGAGGATGGCCGCCGGCATAGTCACCATTCTCACGATCGTGAACTTCATTGTGCGCTTCATCAGTGGAAACGGCCGGTCCGGTGTGATCGTTTTGAGCGCTATCGTCAGCAAGCGGCTCGACGCCGGTCGCGTGACCCGGTGCTATCGGGGCCGGGTCTTCATCCGATGAAGCCGCGACCAGATCCTCACTAGAGCCCTCCTGAATTTCGTCGCGATGCTCGCGGACCACATCGTCGGAGTCGAGCGCGCCAGCGAAGTCATGCGACTCCTGTAAGTTGTCGGCGCTGTTTAGAGAGCTTGATCCAATGTCGTGCGCAGGCGCGCGTGCGTGATCGCGCTGTATGGCGTCGTCGGCTCCGTCATCCGCGTCGGGATGATCATGATGTTGCCCGAGTTGATCGCCCACTGCTGTTTCATCAGACGGCAAATCAGACTGTGTCGCGTCTATCCCCGCGGCCTCCCCATCCTCGACGATGGTGCTTTGCACGCGTTCGCCGTGATCGCGCCGACGGGCGTTGCGATGCCGCGAACGGCGGCGGTTGGGACGATCTTCGGGTTCTTCCTCTGCCTCGCGATGAGCACGCTCGTCGGCTTCGATCAGCGCCTGCCGGTCGGCGACCGGAATTTGATAATAGTCAGGATGGATTTCGCTGAACGCCAGGAAACCGTGCCGATTTCCTCCGTATTCGATAAACGCGGCTTGCAGCGAAGGCTCAACCCGGGTGACCTTGGCCAAATAGATGTTGCCACGCAGTTGTTTGCGTTGTGCTGATTCGAAATCAAATTCCTCGACGCGGTTGCCGCGGACCACCACCACCCGGGTTTCTTCCGGGTGGGTGGCGTCGATCAACATTTTGTTGGGTTTGTTGGACATTTTGAAGCTCTTGGGGGCGGAGGGCGCTTGGCACGGCACGCGCATCTCGCGCGGCCGGGTAACGCAACGGTCCACCTGATTCGGGGGTGAGGGGAAGGCTGCGACGCGATCTGGAACGCCGTGCCGACCCTGATCCCGACGAGACGCCATGCGCGAAGTTTTCACTTCGCCTCGGTGCGGTCTTTGCGGAAAAAATGGTCAGCTTTTCAGTATGGCGCATCAGGCGTCAGCCCGTCTGAACAGGTTGGCGGCAAAAACACCGCCGCGTATCTATCTCGCTGCCGGACCGACGCGGCGCCAAAGCGCCTTGTCGGTTGTCGTACCGCGTGGCCACAGGCCGGGACAATCGGTTACGACCTCTCCAAGCTGCCCCCAGGTGCAAATGGTAACCTGGGACCGGATCCCTCCCAAACCTGAAAAACACCTCTTCAATTCGGCCGCGCGCTGCGCTGGCTGTGTGGAGGGATCAGAAAACGCCGGAACTTCGAACAATCTGAAGCCCTAACGCTGCACCGGGAAGCTGAACGCGACACAACCGTGAGTTTAACCGTCAGCATTAACTTACATACGTGGATTGCCTGTCGCTTGCAAGGGACCGTGTCGTCATCCGGGAAGTCTTCCGAGCAATAACAGGGTATCGGATTAAGTCCGGATTAACCGTACTGTATCTATTGTGATTAAAAGCAGCTCGGAGGCATGGGTTCGTTGGCTGGCCGCGCAAATCTGCGAATCGTCTGGCTATGCGCCATAGCGTTACTTGCTCCCGGCGCGGCTTCGTTTGCCGCCGGGAACGAACCCGTCCGCCCGGAGATCGCCGGTGATTTTCCGGTCGCCTCCGAAGTGAGACTCGCGGGCGATCTGAATCAGACCCGCTTCATTCTCGATCTCGACAAGAAGATCGATATTCACGCCTTTCTGCTGACTGATCCTTATCGGGCCGTCATCGATATTCCCCAAGTCAGTTTTCGCCTTGCGCCCAAAGCCGGGGAAACCGGACGCGGCCTGATAAAGGCGTTCCGCTACGGTCTGGTTATGCCGGGCGGATCGCGGATTGTCTTCGATCTCGCAGGACCTGCGAAAATCCAGAAAGCTTACGTGCTCGACGCCGCGAACGGTCAGCCCTCCCGCCTGGTCGTCGAACTGGAGGCTGTCGACCGTGCTGCATTCAACGGCCTATTGGCGAGATCGAGCAGCCCGGAACCGGCGAAGGATGCTGATTCTTCAGGGTCCATCCCAGGTACGCCTGGCCTGACCGGACTCGCGGACGGGCGCCTCGTGGTTGTAATCGATCCCGGCCATGGCGGAATTGATAATGGAACCCACGCTTCAACCGGAGAGGCCGAAAAAGATCTGGTGCTGGCATTTGCGTCAGCGTTGCGCGACCGCATAGAGCAGGGCGGCAAATACCGTGTTGTCATGACGCGGACGAACGACACGTTCGTCCCGCTGGGCGATCGTTTGCGCGTCGCCCGCAACAACCGCGCTGCATTATTCGTGTCGATTCATGCCGACGCATTGCCGCGTCACGAGGGTGATGCGCAAGGCGCAACGATATACACACTGTCGGACAAGGCATCGGACCGCGAAGCGGAACGACTGGCCGAAGCCGAAAACAAGGCGGATGCCATCGGCGGTGTCGATCTGACTGAGGAGCCGACCGAGGTGGCCGATATCCTGATCGACCTCGCGCAACGGGAAACACGCACGTTTTCCAATCGCTTCGCCCAGTTGTTGATGAGTGAGATGAAAACCTCCGCGCGGATGCATAAGCACCCGCTGAAGTCAGCCGGATTCAGGGTGCTGAAGGCTCCCGATGTGCCGTCGGTGCTGGTTGAACTCGGTTACGTTTCGAACAAGGCAGATCTTCGCCAAATGGCGTCAGAAGAGTGGCGTTCCAGGACGGTCCGTTCGGTCGCTAAGGCCGTCGAGACGTTCCTTGCAAAAAGGATGGTGTCAGTCGCTCCGGCCGACTGAGGCGAAAAGTGGCGCGCTAAAGGTTAGAAGCCCTAGTTTGGCCACAGCCGCCGCCCTATAGAAAAGTCGTCGTAAGTTCGCAGAATCGGTCAGAACCGGCATACTCATCCGGCAGATGCTTCGGCCAACGAAAGCGTCCGCCCGGCGACAAGGCTTGCAGCCGATATCGTCAAGCCCCGGCAACGAAACGGACATTCAACAATGCGCTTGCTGCTGCGATTCACGGGCTTTCTGTTTGCAGCGGGAACCATCCTGTTTCTGGTCGGGGTCGCGGCAGTAGCGGGATTGATCTGGCATTTTTCCAAAGATCTGCCGGACTATTCCCAGCTTCAGAATTATGAGCCACCCGTGATGACGCGTGTCCATGCGTCCGATGGTTCGCTGCTCGGCGAATACGCGAAGGAGCGGCGGCTCTATCTGCCGATACAGGCAGTGCCGAAGTTGGTCATCAACGCGTTCTTGGCTGCGGAGGACAAGAATTTCTATGAACATGGCGGCATCGATTACCAAGGGATGCTGCGTGCGGCGCTGCTTTATGCTCAGAATTACGGTAGCAACAGGAGACCGCAGGGTGCCTCCACGATCACCCAACAGGTTGCCAAAAACTTTCTTCTGACCAATGAAGTTTCCTTTGCCCGCAAGATCAAGGAAGCGTTGCTGGCGATGCGCATCGAGCGCGCCTATTCCAAGGACAAGATCCTCGAGCTGTATCTGAACGAGATTTACCTCGGTCTTGGCGCCTACGGCATCGCGGCTGCTTCGCTCGTGTACTTCGACAAGTCAGTCAATGAATTGACCGTTGCCGAAGCTGCATATCTCGCGGCTCTACCCAAGGCACCCTCGACGCTGCACCCCGTCAAGAACCGAGACCGCGCGATCGAACGACGCGACTATGTCATCGACCGGTTGCTGGAAAACGGCTGGGTCAACCAGGCCGACGCGGAAAAGGCTCGCAAGCAGCCGCTGATCGTCACGAGCCGAACCAACCTGGCACATACCTTCGCCGGCGAATATTTCGCTGAGGAGGTACGGCGCGACCTGTTCGAGCGCTATGGCGAAAAGAAGCTCTACGAAGGGGGGTTGTCGGTCCGGACGACGCTCGATCCGGAATTGCAGGTGATAGCGCGCAAGACCATGGCAAATGGCCTCGTCACGTATGACGAGGCTCAGGGCTGGCGCGGTGCGATAAGCAAGCTCGATATCTCCGGCGATTGGGGCGTGAAGCTCGCCGAGGTCAAATCACTCTCCGATATCTCGCCGTGGCGATTGGCGGTCGTGCTCGAGTCCGACGACAAGTCCGCGCGGATCGGCTTCCAGCCCGGGCGCGAACTTGGCGGCGCCGTAAGCAAAAAGCGGCAAACGGGCCTGATTACGCTTGAAGGGGTAAAGTGGGCCAAGGCTGCATCCGGGTCGACAAGAGGCCGTACGCCGACAAAGGTGTCCCAAGTGCTTTCGCCCGGTGATGTGATCTATGCCGACCCCCTGATTGCAAAGGACGGCAAGATCGTCGAGGGGGAATACCGGTTGCGCCAATTGCCCGAAGTATCCGGCGCGATGGTGGCGATGGATCCGCGGACCGGCCGTGTGCTGGCAATGGTCGGCGGCTTTTCCTTCGATCAAAGCCAGTTCAATCGCGCCACGCAGGCCTACCGGCAGCCTGGATCCTCATTCAAGCCGCTCGTCTATTCCTCCGCGCTCGACAACGGCTATACGCCTTCGACAGTCGTGGTCGACGCGCCGATCGAGATCGATCAGGGTCATGGCTCAGGCGTTTGGCGTCCGGAAAACTACTCCAAGGAAAAATATTACGGGCCACAAACGCTTCGAAATGCGCTGCGGCTCTCGCTCAACACCGTTACGGTCCGTTTGGCGCAGGATATCGGCATGCCGCTGATAGGCGAATATGCAAAGCGCTTCGGGGTTTACGACGAGCTGCCGAACTATCTGTCCTACGCACTAGGAGCAGGCGAGACCACGGTTCTGCGCATGGTGACGGCGTATTCGATGTTCGATAATGGCGGCAGGCGGGTGAAGCCTACCCTGATCGACCGCATTCAGGATCGCTACGGTCACACCATGTACAAGCACGACACGCGAGAGTGCGGCGGCTGCGATGCGCCGGAAGGCTGGAAGAACCAGTCTGAACCTCAGCTGATCGACCACCGCGAGCAGGTGCTGGATGCAATGACAGCTTATCAGATCACCTCAATGATGGAGGGCGTGGTGCAGGCCGGCACCGCTACGGTCATGCGCGATCTGGGCAAGCCGATCGCCGGTAAAACCGGCACCACCAACGACCAGAAGGATGCCTGGTTTATTGGATTCTCACCTGACCTCGTCGTCGGCATCTATGTCGGGTACGACAAGCCGCGCAATCTCGGCCGTCAAGCGACGGGCGGACATCTGGCGGCTCCGATCGCACATGATTTCATGAAGGTTGCGCTTGCTGACAAGCCCGCTACTCCGTTCCGCATTCCTGCCGGCATCAAGCTGGTTCGCGTCGATTCCAAGACGGGTATGCGCGCAGGGCCAGGTAGTAGCGGCAAGACGATCCTTGAGGCTTTCAAGCCTGGCACCGCGCCTCCCGACAATTACTCTGTGATCGGTGTGGCTGATGCAAACGGACGCGAGCCACAGCCGCTGCCCGACGCGGACCGCAGCTTGTTCCGACCCGGCACCGGAGGGCTTTACTAGAGTCTTTCACCGCTTCGCGGAAACGGTGAAAACTCCATCTTTTTGATTTGACGCGTTTCTTCGCGCGAACCGGATTCCACTTCGCTCAATAGCGCTATAGTGTCCGGTTCAACTGTGTTGGACCGGCTCCAGCCTTATGGTTTTGATGAGTACGATCCCTTTTCAACTTTTGCTCGCGCAGTCTTTCCGGTTTGTTCATGCTCTACACGATTGCGCTTTGCGACCTTCGCAGCTAAATCACCAACCATCGTTGATAGTGTGAGCCGCAGAGAAAACCATGCGCGCTGAAATCGAAAGACTTGTCGAAGAGATCAAGCAGTCGGTCGGGCTGCTGAGGAGGCATCTTTGACGTCGAGACATCGACCGCGCGTCTGGCGGAGCTGAACAAGCTCGCCGAGGATCCAGACCTCTGGAACGATCCCCAGAAGGCCCAGAAACTGATGCAGGAACGAACCTCCCTGGAGGATTCGCTGACCGGTATCGGCAACGTCGAGCGTGAACTCGAGGACCAGATCGGCATGATTGAACTCGGCGAGGCCGAGAATGATCAGGCCGTCGTCAACGAATCCGAAAACGCCCTGAAGACCCTCAAGAAGGAGGTCGCCCGCCGCGAGCTCGAAGCCTTGCTTTCGGGAGAGGCGGATCGCTTCGATACCTATCTCGAGGTTCATGCCGGCGCGGGCGGTACCGAAAGCCAGGACTGGGCGCAGATGCTTCTGCGCATGTATGCACGCTGGGCGGAGAAGCGCGGTTTCAAGATCGAGTATCTGGAAGAAACGCCTGGCGAAGAGGCTGGTATCAAATCGGCGACAATCCAGGTTAGCGGGCACAACGCCTATGGCTGGCTCAAGACCGAAGCAGGCGTGCATCGTCTCGTGAGAATCTCCCCGTTTGATTCCAATGCCAGGCGCCATACGTCGTTTTCAAGCATAGCGATTTTCCCGGTTGTCGACGACAGCATCAAGATCGACATCAAGGAATCGGACGTCCGCACCGATACCATGCGCTCCGGCGGAGCGGGTGGACAGCATGTCAACAAGACTGAATCGGCGGTGCGGCTGACACACGTCCCGACAGGAGTCGCGGTGGTTTGTCAGGCCGGGCGTTCACAGCACAAGAATCGCGCGCAGGCCTGGGACATGCTCCGGGCGAGACTCTACGAGATCGAACTCAAGAAGCGGGAAGAGCAGGCCGCCGCTGATCAGGCCGCCAAGACCGACATCGGCTGGGGCCATCAGATCAGATCGTACGTCTTGCAGCCCTACCAGATGGTGAAGGATCTCCGAACGGGAGTGCAAACGTCAGACACTTCGGGCGTGCTCGATGGCGACCTCGACGAATTCATGGCAGCGACGCTGGCCCAGAGAGCTTTTGGTAGCACGCCTGGTGCCATTGAAGACGTCGATTAAAGCATTTTCGAGCGAAGCATGTTCTCGGGTTTGACCCGAGGATTGATACCGGTTCGCGTGAAGAAAACGCGCCGGAGTGACGATTGGCTCGCTCCATGAAATTGCTGCACCGTTTCGCTCTTGTCGCTCGGCGCCTCGGCTGACCTGAGCCAAGCCACCGGATTAGACGACATGATCGTCGACAAAATTCTCGTCAAAACCGTGCATACGAAAGGCCCATTGGAGGCCGACTACACCGCCCTTGATAGGCTGAATCAGCCATAGCGCCATGAGCAGCGTCATAGGCAAATAGATCGCCCATTGAACCGCCAGCGGCGGCGAAAACTCCTTCTCGATCAGCAACGCAAGCGGTACCACGATGTGGCCGACGACGACGATGACAAGATAGGCGGGCAGGTCGTCGGCACGCTGCGGGGTAAAATCCAGACCGCATTCCGAGCAGGTGTCGGCGGTTTTCAGAAAGGCACGAAAAAGTTTGCCTTCGCCGCATCTCGGGCAGCGGCAGAACAAGCCGCGCCTCACCGCGGCCCAGGCGTCGCGTTTCTCGCCTTCCCGGGTCCAGGTTTTGGCGGCTGTGCTCGCGGGATCTGGAGGAAGCGCCGTCATGATTTGCCCTTCTTCGGTTTGCCAGCCTTGCTCTTGCCCGGCTTGCGCGACGTCTTGCGCGGTTTGTGGCCTGGATGGCCCTTCAATTGGACTTCAGGATGACGCGCGTCCCGACCACGCTGCGCCTTTGGTTTCCGTCCAGCGCGCGCGCGGAGGGAGCGCGACCCCACCTGAGCTCCGGACAAGAGTTCGAAACGCAGAGCGCCAGCCAAGGGTACAGCTTCTACCAAACGAACCTCGACCACGTCACCCAGCTTGTGCATGGAACCGCTGCGCGAACCGACCAGTGCATGGCGGGTCTCGTCGTACTTGAAGTATTCGGTGCCCAGCGAGCGGATCGGGATCAGCCCATCGGCGCCCGTATCGGTCAGTTTCACGAAAAGGCCGGCGCGGGTCACACCGGAAATACGGGCCTCGAAAATATTGCCGATGCGATCGGCAAGAAAATGCGCGATCAGGCGGTCGGCGGTCTCGCGTTCAGCCTTCATGGCGCGACGCTCGGTAACGGAAATACGCGCCGCGATTTCAGCCAGCGTCTCGGCGGTCTCGGAATCCGGCAATGCGCCGTCGCCAAGGCCCAGCGCCCGGATCAGGGCGCGGTGCACGATCAGGTCTGCATATCGCCTGATCGGGGATGTGAAATGCGCGTAGCGCCGTAGGTTGAGACCGAAGTGGCCATAGTTTTCCGCCGAATATTCAGCCTGCGCCTGCGAACGAAGAACCACTTCGTTCACCAGCGACTCCGAGTCATGGCCTTTGACGTGGTCGAGTACCCGATTGAACAGCTCAGGTCTCAGCGCGCCGCTCTTGGCGAAGGACAGATCAAGCGTTCTCAGAAATTCACGAAGGTTGTGAACTTTCTCCACCGTCGGTTCGTCATGAACACGATAAATCAGCGGCAGTTCTTTCTTTTCCAGCATCTCGGCTGCGGCGACATTTGCAAGGATCATGAACTCCTCGATGAGTCGATGCGCCTCGAGTCGATCCGGTACGATCACACGATCGACCGTACCGTCCTTCTTCAGCAAAATCTTGCGCTCGGGCAGTTCAAGATCGAGCGGATCGCGCTCATCGCGCGCCCGCTTCACCAGCGCATAGGCTGCGTAGAGCGGTTTCAGGATCGGTTCGAGCAGGGAGCTGGTGATGTCATCGGGGTTGCCGTCGATCGCGGCTTGCACCTGCGCATAATTCAGCTTTGCCGCCGAGCGCATCAGGATACGATGAAAGGTGTGCGAACGTTTGCGTCCGTCGGGACCGATCACCATGCGTACGGCAAGCGCGCCGCGCTCTTTGCCCGGGATCAGGGAGCAAAGATCATTAGAAATGCGCTCCGGCAGCATCGGGACCACGCGATCGGGGAAATAGACCGAATTCCCGCGCTTCAGCGCATCTTGATCCAGCGCCGATTCAACCCGCACATAGTAAGCAACGTCGGCAATGGCGACGGTGACGATGGCGCCGCCCTTGTTGTTTGGATCGTCGTCTGGCGTGGCGTGAACCGCGTCGTCGTGATCTTTCGCATCGGGCGGATCGATGGTGACGAGCGGTAGCTGGCGCCAGTCTTCGCGTCCTCGTGGCGATACGAGCTTCGCAGCGTCTGCTTCGCGGAGCGCAGCCGGCGAGAACGCTTGAGGGATGTCATGAGCGTGGATCGCGATCAGACTGACGGCCTTTTCGGTCGCGAGCGAACCAAGCCGCTCTTTCACCTTGCCTGAAGCAAGCCCGAAGCCGCGAGTACGCACGAGTTCGACACTCACGAGATCGCCGTCCTTCGCGCCGGCGCTGTCGGCTTCCGCGATGTTCAATTCGCGCCCGGCCTGCTTCTTGTCGACCGGCACGAGGCGTCCACCACCTTGGGGCAAGGCGCGATAGACGCCAAGTATACGCGCACGGGTGCTATCGATCACCCTGATGACACGAGCACGATAGCGTGCGGATTCGGTGGGCTCCATCGCTTCGATGCGCAGTAGCGCGCGGTCGCCGACGCCAGCCACGGTGCCGGGCTTCGCGCGGCGCGGCACATGGATGAGGATCTTCGGCGCGGGCGTCGCTTCCTCGTCCCATTCGGTAGGTGTGGCGATCAGTTCGCCGTCGCTATCGCGTCCCGTAATATCTGCCATCAGCGTCGGTGGCAGCATTTCCGGCTGACGCAGCTTACGACCCCGTTTAACGATCGTGCCGTCGTCCGCGAGATCGCGCAGGATCTGCTTGAGTTCGGCGCGATCGGCATTCTTCAAGCCGAACTCGTGCGCGATCTCGCGCGTCCCCGCCCGGCCGGGGTGTGCACGGATGAAGGCGACGATAGTCTCGCGGTCCGGAAAATCCCTGGCGCGCGGTTTGCTCACGTCAGCCGTTCTTGCCAGCGCTCTTTTTTACGGCCGTATTCACAGGGTTGGGCGGCTGCTTGGCCGCGGCGATCGAACCACGTGCTTTGCTCACAGCCTCAGATTTCGGCTTCGCCGGAGCCTGTTTCGAAGTTGCCTTTTTGGATGGCTTTTCTGCCACAGCGCCGGCCTTGCCGTTCTTTTTGGTGTCGGCGGGCTTGGCTTTCTTTGCCGCGCGTTTCGGCTTGCCGCCACCCTTGGCGGCACGTTCGTCGATCAACGCGATGGCCTCCGGCAGGGTAATGGTGTCGGGGGTCTTGTCGTTTGGAATCGTGGCGTTGATGCCGCCTGCCGTAACATAGGCGCCATAACGTCCGCTCTTCACCGCGACAGTGCCGAGTGTCGGGTGCTCACCGAGGGGCTTGCCGGGATCGGCGCCGAAGCGCCGACTCGGCCCCTTGGCGACTTTCTCGGCGATCAGCGTCACCGCGCGGTTGAGACCGATGTCGAACACCTCGTCGCCGGCTTCAAGGCTCGCATAGGTCTTTTCATGCCGGACAAATGGACCGAAGCGGCCGATGCCTGCCGTGATTGGCGCGCCGGTCTCCGGATGCTTGCCGATCTCACGCGGAAGCGAAAGCAGCTTCACTGCAAGGTCCAGCTCCATGTCGGCGGGTGACGTGTTTTTCGGGATACCCGCGCGCTTCGGCTTCTCGCCGTCGGCGTAGTCGCTGGCCTCGCCGAGCTGGATGTAAGGTCCGAAGCGGCCGGACTTCACCGCGACATCCAGACCGCTCTGCGGATCCTTGCCGAGAACGCGATCGCCGCCAGCGTCGCCATCGGCGGCGAGGGGACGGGTATAGCGACACTCGGGATAGTTGGAGCAGCCGACGAAAGCGCCGAACTTTCCGGCCTTGAGGTTCAGTTTTCCGGTGCCGCAGGTGGGGCACTGGCGCGGATCGCCGCCATCTTCGCGCGGTGCATAGATGTGCGGTCCGAGCATATTGTCGAGCACATCGAGCACTTCGGAAACGCGGACATCCTTAATTTCATTGACCACGCCGATGAAGTCATCCCAGAAATCCTTCAGGACCTGCTGCCATGATACTTCGTTGTTCGAAATGCGATCGAGCTGTTCTTCGAGATTGGCGGTGAAGTCGTACTCGACATAGCGCGCGAAGAAATTTTCCAAAAATGCAACGACAACGCGGCCCTTGTCTTCGCCATAGAGCCGTTTTTTCTCGAGTTTCACGTAGCCGCGATCCTTGAGCACCTGCAGAATCGATGCGTAGGTCGAAGGCCGGCCGATACCGAGCTCCTCCATGCGCTTGACCAGCGAGGCTTCCGAGAAGCGCGGCGGGGGTTCCGTGAAATGCTGGGTGACGCTGAGGTTCTCGCGTTTCAGCGCTTCGCCTTCGCTCATGGCGGGAAGGCGACGGCCGTCCTCGTCTTCCTCATCGTCGCGGCCTTCCTGATAAAGCGCCAGGAAGCCATCGAACTTGATGACTTGGCCGCTGGCTCGCAACTCCAGCGTGCGCGCACCAGCCCGAGCCGCAATATCGACAGTGGTCCGCTCCAGCTCTGCTGATTCCATTTGGCTCGCGATGGTCCGGATCCAGATCAGCTCATAAAGCCTGGCCTGATCGACATCGAGACGACGCTTCATGTCCGCAGGACGGCGCGACAGGTCGGTTGGCCGGATCGCCTCATGGGCTTCCTGCGCGTTCTTGGCCTTGGTCTGATACTGGCGCGGTGCGTCCGGAACGTAGGCGTTGCCATAATCCTCGCCGATCACCTTGCGCGCCTGCGTGATCGCCGAGCCGTCGATCTGTACGCCGTCGGTTCGCATGTAAGTGATGAGGCCGGTGGTCTCGCCGCCGATGTCGATGCCTTCATAGAGCCGTTGCGCGATCCGCATCGTATGCGCTGGCGCGAAGCCGAGCTTGCGGCTGGCCTCCTGCTGCAGCGTCGAGGTGGTGAAGGGCGCCTGCGGATTGCGGCGCGCCGGCTTGGCCTCGACGGTCGACACGGTGAAGTTGGCGGCCTCGATCGCCTTCCTGAAATCTTCGGCCTCGGCACCCGATCCGATGTCGAGCCGCTGAATTTTCTTGCCGTCAGCGCCGACGAGGCGGGCTTCGAAGGCATCGCCGCGCGGCGTCGCCAGGGTCGCTATTAACGACCAGTATTCGCGCGGGACGAATTTCTCGATCTCGAGCTCGCGGTCGCAGACCAGCCGCAAGGCGACTGATTGCACCCGGCCGGCCGAGCGCGCGCCGGGCAGCTTACGCCACAGCACCGGGGAGAGAGTGAAGCCGACCAGATAGTCGAGCGCACGCCGCGCCATGTAGGCATCCACCAGCGCGCCGTCGATCTGGCGCGGGTTTTTCATGGCGTCGGTAACGGCTTGCTTGGTGATGGCATTGAAGACGACGCGCTCGATCTTCTGATCCTTCAGCGCGCGCTTTTGCTTGAGCACCTCGAGCACATGCCAGGAGATCGCTTCGCCCTCACGATCAGGGTCGGTGGCGAGAATGAGCTTGTCCGCCCCCTTGAGCGATTTGGCGATGTCGTTGAGTCGACCGGCTGCCTTCGGATCGACCTCCCAGATCATCTGGAAATTGGCATCGGGATCAACCGATCCATTTTTGGCTGGAAGGTCCCGAACGTGACCGAAAGACGCTAACACCTCATAGGAAGCTCCCAGATATTTGTTGATCGTCTTCGCCTTTGCGGGCGACTCAACAATGACGATATTCATGTTCTTCCAATATCTTATTGATAAATTTCAAACCGATTCGCGAGAGGCTCGTCGGCTGTTTCGGGGCGAACATGGGTGCAGCATGGCCTTAAGTCAAATAGACTTGTGTGAAAACCTATCAGCTCGATTACACCTAGAAATTGTATTTTATCTATAATATAAACCTATAGTTGTTTTATCGTGAAGGGTAATGGCGCTGGATGCAGCTGCCACCTGGCATGATGAGAGGAGTTTTCGGGGGATGAGGGGACGACCAAACCGGAACGAGAAATCTAGCGATCACGAGCCGCGCTTGGGCGAAACCGCGGGCGACGGTGGTCCGGACGAGGCCGCGCGCTATCTGGCGGTTGCGGTTGCCGATCTTGGACTAATTGCCCGGCGTCATGGACTGGATACCCTCGGCTTCCTCCTCGATATGGCGCAGATGGAGGCCGAAGATATCGTCCGACTCCGTGCTGGACGCGAGGGACGCTGAAGGAAGCGATTAATGGACGGCTCGAGTTTTCCGGTATCGCAAGCTCGGTCTGAAGTTCCGAGCTTTCTAAAATGGGACAAACGAGCGGTCCGAGCATGCCCCCGAAACCCGGACGATGCCCTAGTATAGAGCGGATCGCAACGCCGGTTGGCTTCCCGGAATGGCGCGCTTCGCAGCGCTTGCATCGATTGAAATCGATTGCACATTGTCCTCGATAGGACGACCCGTTCCGACCACTGGTTGGGCTTGCGTGGGTAGAGGAACAGCTGTCCGGAACGGCACTGCGGATTTTTCCTGAAGCGCGAAAAAATTCTGTCCAGAAACGAAAAACCTGTCGGTGGCGTTGTCAGTGGCGACCGTCGGTTTGCGCGGCCAGACGGCTCTTTCCTGCAACAGCGGTCCGGCACCGCGAACGAAGCGCTGCGACCGGTCGAAAACCTCTGGCAAAAGAACAAGCTGTTTTTGGTTTAGGTGTGAGTCCCAGATCGCCGAAGCGGGGAGGGTGCCGACGTTGGCAAAACTGAAAGCCGGAGCTTCTTGCCTATGCGCGATCGCGATCGCGACCGTTACCGGCGCAGGACGCATCCGCCAATCTTGCGGCTCCGTGGTCGTCTTCAGTTGGTTCGGCGTGGCCGGCACCACGTGAACAATGCGGTAGCCTCGCTCCTTCAGCGTTCGGAGGATTCTGGGCAGCGCAGCTACCGTCCGCGCCTGGATATCGTGCAATAGCAGAATGCCTTTACGCTTGGCTTCGATCCGGCTGATTGCGAGTTGATAGACGCGCTCGGCCGAGATGTGCCGCCAGTCGTCCGCCGGGAAATCAGCACTCCAGACCTGAATGCCATTGGAAGCCAGGTAATCCTCGACACCCTTCGCCCGCAGCAGACCGGGAATGCGCATGAATGGCGCCACAGCCGCAGGATCGCTCAGTGCGGCTGCAGCGGAAGCGATTCCGTCGTCGATTTCTTGCCGAGCGCGTTCGATCGGCATCCGATTCATGCTGAGCAGATGATTCTGCGAATGGGTGCCGATAGAATGTCCAGCCGCAAGCACTCTGCGGAGATACTGCGGGTAGTTGCGTGCCATCTGCCCGACTGTGAAGAAGGTCGCCTTCACGCACTCACGCGCGAGGATATCGAGAACCTGCTGGCTGTGGGGCGGCAATGGGCCATCATCGAAGGTCAGCACCACCTCGTGATCGCGAAGTGGCAACGTTTCCTGATACTGCATGGTGCCGACACGGGGATGTTCCCGGGGGTCCACCACCAGGGTCCGAAAAGTTCCGAGGGCATTGGAATTGCCGGGACAATCGCCGGCTATAGCCGGAAATGCCGTGAGGTCGAGGGTGGCGGCGAGCAGACCGAGCCAAAGAATCCACTGCGGCCTCCGCCGGCCTCCTTTTAATATCCGTACCATCCAGAACACCTTCGCGCATCCATTCCGGCCGAACCTACGGGCCGCCGATGAACGCGACCTTAACTCATCAGGCCGGTGGAATGGACCATTTGGCGGGAACTATCACGCTCACGCCAATAATCGTACCAATGCGCTCGGAGCCTGCTGCGGCTTGAGGTCGGTGATCTGGCGGGTCTTCAAGCACCCGTCGGCGTTCACGTTTTTGGGCCTTTCGGCTTCGGAACAACATGCACCACGCGGTAGCCATTGTCGCGCATGTATTTCAGAAAATCTGGCAGCATGGCAGCGGTTTGCGCACGGGTATCGTGAAACAGGATGATGCCTTTCCGCGCGGCCGTCAGCCGGCTGGTAATCAACTTCAATTCATCCGTCGGAGTCATCGGTCGCCAATCGCTGGCCCAAAAATCGGCGCCGAACACAACGATCCCCCTGGCTTGCAGCATTTCGAGCAGTTCGGGCGTGGATTCGAAGTACGGAAAGCGGAAAAACCGCGTGTCGGGGACACTCGTCGCCTTGCCGTTGAGGGCGGCTTCGTCAGCGGATATCCCACGGTCGATGTTGTCTCTGGCGGCTGCAAAAGTCATCGCATTGAGATGGGGATGCGACCAGCTGTGGTGTCCCAGCGTATGGCCATTCGTTGCGGCATTCTTGATGAGGCCCGGCGACGCCTGCGAATTCCTGCCGACCTGGAAAAAGGTCGCACGGACGCATTCGCGAGCGAGCGCAGCCAGAATCCGCGGTGTTGTCGCAGCCGGCCCGTCGTCGAAGGTGAGGACCACTTCCTTGTCGTCAAGCGGAAGCGTTTGAGGAAAGCTCTTGAGGCCGACACGGGGATACTTGGCTGCATCGACCTCGAGAATACGCGAAGTGCCGAGGGTTCCCTGGCGCGGGCAGTCGCTGGCCCATGCAGAAGTGGTCCATGCCACAAAAACAAGAAGCGTAACCCTCAGTAGTATGCTCATGGCGCTGTTCCGACCAACGTATGCCATCGTCTGCACGTGTATCTACGTTCGTTATAGCCTTTGCTGATCGCCGGGGCGATGGTCCTGCTGTTCACTCGGACTTAACGCACATCACCGACGATCCTGCGAATCGGAGGATGATAATGCAGCGCTTGCGTTTGAAAGCGGACGGCCGGATCGTTGAAATCCGCGATGGGAAAGAGTTTCCGCTTGCGCCGTCCATGCCGGTCGCGAGTGCCGCTCCGAACGGCGTTGCAAGGTCTGCGCTGGCAGCCGCATCTCCGTTTACAGAGCCTGAAGTCAGAAGCCTGCGTCGACGGGCGCGTTTGACACAGGTCGAATTCGCGGCGCGACTGGGCGTTCCGGTTGAAACCATCCGGAACTGGGAGCAGGGCAAGCGGATGCCGCGCGGACCCGCACGCGCACTTCTTGCAGTCGTCGCGCATGCGCCCGAAATCGTATTCGCCGCTCTCGATGGTCATATCGACTGAACGCGCTCGGGCACCATCGGACTGATTGGCAGCGTTGTCACAAACGGCATAAGGTTTAGCTTGCTTTCGGCTCGATGACCGGAGGGGTGCGATGCAGTTCATTGAAGCCAATGGTGCGCGCATTCCGGCAATCGGATTGGGCACATGGGAGCTTCGCGGCCTGACCTGCGCGCGCCTCGTGGAGCAGGCGCTCAGGTTCGGTTACCGCCATATCGACACCGCGCAGATGTATGAGAACGAGCGCGAAGTCGGCGAAGGCCTGCGCGCGTCCGGTGTCGATCGTAACGATGTTTTTGTGACGACCAAGGTCTGGACTACGCACTTCGCGCCAAATGATTTGGAGCGGTCCGTCAAGGAAAGCCTCAAGCAACTGCGCCTCGCGCAGATCGATCTGGTGTTGTTGCACTGGCCCAATCCGCGAATTCCGCTGTCAGAGACTTTGAGCGCTCTTGCCAACGTCCGGCGGCTCGGCATGACGCGTCACATCGGCGTGTCGAACTTCACCGTCGCACTGATCGAGCAGGCGGCGGCGCTCTGTCCGGAGCCTCTGGTTTGCAATCAGGTCGAGTATCATCCGTATCTCGATCAGGCCAAGGTTCTGGAAACATGCCGGAGCCACGACATGGCACTGGTTGCCTACAGTCCCGTCGCCAAGGGCCGCATCAAGAACGATGAAACGCTGGCGCGGATCGGGGCCGCCTACGGCAAGACCGCGGCGCAGGTTTGCCTGCGCTGGCTCGTTCAGCAGAACGTGGCGGCGATTCCGCGAACATCGCGAATAGAAAGGCTGTCGGAGAACATCGAGATTTTCGACTTCGCACTGACCGATGACGAGATGACGCGGATATCGGCGATGGGCAGTGTCAAAGGACGGCTGACCGATTTCGGATTTGCTCCGAAATGGGACTAGCTCGCAGGACGTGAGATAAACCGTAGTTGTTGATTTCGGCCTACCACTCGCGCATGCAGGACGTCCCCTGCTTACCGGCTGATTGCATGTTCTTCCTGCTCTCCAAAATCATCGGATTTATCACGCTGCCCTCGAACGCGATTGCGATCGTCAGTGGCGTTGGTCTTTGTCTGCTGCTCATGAGGTGGCGGCGCGCGGGTACCGGCCTGCTGACGGTTGGTATCGTTTCGCTGCTGGTGTTCGGATATTCGCCGGCCGGGAATGTCCTGCTGCTAACATTGTCGGATCGTTTTCCGGCATGGCAGTACGACGGACGCGATCCGGACGGCATCATCGTCCTCGGTGGCGCCATCGATGCCGAAATATCGGCGGCCCGCGGTGCCGTCGAAACCAATGGTTCAGCGGAGCGGGTGATCGCAGCGCTCGAACTAGCGCGGCGATTTGCCAAGGCACGTATCGTTTACAGTAGCGGAACTGGGAATCTGATCGCGGACTCCGTTGCCGAGGCGCCGATCGCCAGGCAGCTGCTGGAGACATTCGGAATATCACCCGAGCGTATCGTGCTGGAAAGCAGCTCCCGCACGACTGATGAGAACGCGCGGTTCACCCGCAAGCTTGTTTCACCAAAACCCGGCGAACGCTGGTTATTGGTAACGTCGGCGTATCACATGCCGCGATCTGTCGGCGTATTCCGCAAGGCGGGCTTCGACGTCGAACCCTATCCCGTTGACTGGCGCACGCGGGGCTGGATCGATGCCTCGATGCCATTCGACAGGCTCAGCGCGGGTCTCGCGTGCGCGGATACCGCCGTCCACGAATGGGTTGGTCTGGTTGCCTATTGGCTGGCGGGACGCAGTGACGCGTTATTTCCGGGACCGCGGCGACAATAGAGAGCCGCTCAGTCCTGGCGCGGCAAGCCCACCCTGTACACGCCGCCAAAGTCGAGGGGATCGACCGGCTTACCTTTGCGGTAGATCACGAGGCGTCCGGATTGAGCCAGCGCCACAGCCGCGCGCCGGATCGGCATCAGCAGACTGCGCCAGTCGGATTCAGCGGCGATGGCTTGTGCAAGCTCCGGCGCGCTCAGCGTTCTGGTGACGTCGCGCGTCAGAACCATCAGAATGTCTTCTTCGAGGGAGAGCGTCGAATGCGAATCTTGCGTAGTCATGGATCAATGCCATGTCGCAATGACGGACGCTCTGCAAGAGCGGTCGTCCAGTAGGGGTCTCAACTCAAAAATCGCTACACACGGAACCGAGATCGGTTGTTATGATGGCGGTCCGGGTAGCGTGGCTGGCGGAACGATGGAATCGCAGGTGTTCATAGGCTCCGCCGTTGCGTCGATTGCCGCTCACTTGGCTTTGGCAGCCAGCTTCCTTTTGGCCGAGGCGCGCCCATTCGACAATGTCCCGCAGCAGCTGATTACGGTCGATATCGTTTCGTCGAAGGAGATTCGTTTTCCCGCAAAGGAGGATATTCCGAAACCGTCGCAAACCCTCCCGCCTGATAGGTTGGATAGCCTAGACAATAAGCCGCAGATAGATACGGAGGCTGCCAAGGATTCGGCGCAATCGTCACCGGTTCCGCCTTCAAGCGCTTCCATGCCACCCGCTTCGCAACAGGCGGCGCTTGAGCCTTCGCCGCAGCCGGATGCCGCGCCGCCGTCTTACAATGCGCCCGAACCAGATATCAGCGTGAGGTATGGGGTTCTGCTTGGCC
This sequence comes from Nitrobacter sp. MLSD-S21, assembly GCF_058809865.1. NCBI lineage: Bacteria > Pseudomonadati > Pseudomonadota > Alphaproteobacteria > Hyphomicrobiales > Nitrobacteraceae > Nitrobacter > Nitrobacter sp. MLSD-S21. Next base: position 658,817 of record NZ_JBXASZ010000001.1, read on the forward strand.
TACCGCCGGGTCGTATTGACGACGATAGCGGCGCCGCGGAAGCCATCAAGGCGGATATTTCGGCGATGGACACCGCGCAATTCCGGCGTCACCTCAAGACCTGTTCGAAGATGCCCGCGTCCCTCTCGCCCAGCGACAATATCCGCATCGTGCTGCGTGTGCCGTTCGCCATCGATGGGACAATCGCCGCGCCGCCTGCCTTGATCGAAGCCAGTGCGTCGGCGAAGGGGCCAGCCTTGATGAAGAGCGCGATTAAAGCACTGATGGCGTGTCAGCCTTACGCGATGCTGCCGCCAGATAAATACGACCAATGGAAGGTCCTCGATCTCAGCTTCACGCCGCGCGATTTCTCAGGCAGCTAACGAAGGGCAGCCTGTGGCGGCGGTCGCCGGCGCGCAGCTTGCGGTGCAGGAGTGAAATTCATGACGATGACGCTCGTGATCGGAAATAAGAATTATTCGTCGTGGTCGATGCGGCCCTGGCTGGCGCTCAGGGTCGGCGGCATCGCCTTCGAAGAAAGGCTCATTCCCCTCTATGCAGGCCCGGCAGACAAACAGCGCATCCTCGATATAACGCCCGCCGGCAAAGTCCCGGCGCTGATCGATGGCGACGTGACCGTTTGGGATTCGCTCGCGATCATCGAGTATGCCGCCGAACGGTTTCCGAAGGCAGGTTTGTGGCCGGCAAACCCCGCACGCCGCGCACGCGCACGGTCGATCTCGGCGGAAATGCATTCCGGTTTTTCGGCGCTACGCAGCGAATGCGGGATGAACCTGCATCGCCGGATCGGCGCTAAGGCGCTTTCCAACAATGCGCGTGCCGACATCGCTCGCATCCAGGAACTGTGGACCGATTGCCGTCGACGATCCGCGGGAGAGGGGCCGTTCCTGTTCGGATCCTTCACCGCAGCGGATGCAATGTATGCGCCGGTGATCCATCGTTTCCGGACCTACGCGATCGAAATGACGTCCCCGGTGCAGGAGTACATGGATGCGATGATGGCGCTGCCCGCCTTTCGCCAGTGGACCGAGGAGGGTCTCGCGGAAACCTTGGTGATCGAGAAATTCGAAATCGATTGAGCTGACGTCCGCTTGCCGTTAGGCGCCACCGTCAGCCAGCCAACGGTTACCGTGCTGCAGACAACGTCTACAACCCTGACTCGCGGACTCCCTCCGACAACAACCGCAATGCGATTACGTTACTGGAAAACCTGCGAAATTGGCAATTTCATGGTATCGTTATGACTCGCCAAACGCCTCGGCGGCATGTTATAGCAGCCTAAAAGCCTGACCGGCCGCACGCGCTGTAGCGCGAAAACCGGTATTGGGGTCGATGGAGAAGGCGTTGAAGCATAAATTTATCGTTGGAGAAACGGTCCTTTTCACCGCGAGCAACGTGGCGCGCCCCGCTGCGAGCGGCACTTACGAGGTGATCCGGCAGCTTCCCACTGATGGCGACGACTTTCAGTATCGGATCAAGAATTCGGCCGAGGCTTTCGAACGCGTCGCAAAGGAAAGCCAGCTCGCCGCCTGCTAGGATCAGCGGCACGATCGAGCTATTTTGCCCAGAACTCTCCGTAACGCACTGGTTTGGACTGATTTTGCCGTATTCCCGGATCATTGAATAGCCGGGCTTCATTGGCATTCGCCGATTGTTTATGCTGGCTCACGGTTCGGCATGAGGGGCATCGAGCATGAACTGGGCTTGGGTGACATCACTCGATCAATTCTGGCGTTCGCCGGCATTCCCTATGTGGCTGACGCTTGCTGGGGCGGTTTTCTTCGCGTTCATTTTATTCCTGACGCTCATTCGTGCCGAGAAGTCGGTTGCCAACGGCGTTTTGGCCATCATCACATTACTCGCGATCGGAGTTACGGCGGCTATTACGCTCCGAGGCTTCGAGTCAGACGGCGGCCGGATTTTGGATCCGAAGAACCGGGGCGCACCAATGAACGTTGCGATGCCTGCGCTGTTCTGCATCGACGGGCTGGCTGGCGAACTAATTGAGAGCGCTTGCGAGAAGGCGCTGTTCGGGATGCCCGATACGGCGGCAGCCGCCGTTTCCTATGTTGCTTCGGAAATCAGCCGACTAAGGTCGTTCGGCGACGTCGCTGCCGCCAATAGCGCCATGTCGCCGGAGTTAGAGGCACTGCGGCGAGCGATCGAACGCGACCGTTATGGTCTGGTCGCCCATGTGTTGGTTGCGCGCGATCATTGCCAGCCGTCAGAATGTCCGGCTTTCCAATCGCTGACTGATCACAGTCGAATTGCAGCGAACATGGAGGAGCAGCTCTACGAAAAAATGGTGATGCGTCACGCATCGTCCTGGAACGCGCCAGCGGCAGCGACGCAGGCGGCCGAACCCGATCCGCCGGCGACGCCGACGCTCGCATCGGAGCCGACTGGCAAACCGACGACCATCGACTATCCGACCGCCGCGTCTATTCCACCGATCAACATCATGACACCCGAGCCGGCGACGGGTACGGCGGCGGCCCCGCCAGCTTCGTCTTCGGCGGCCGCGCAGGCAACTCCGAAGCCGCGTCAACCGCATCCGGCCGCGAAGAAGCCACCCGCACCGAAGCCGCACGCGGCACCGCCCGTCAGCCTTACGCCTCCTGCAGCACCATCGGCGCAGAACTAAAGCTCCGTTCAACAACTATCGCTGACATGCACCTCAACCTGGTCAAACTCGCCGTAGGCTGCGAATCCGTAAACGAGCTCAAGGGCTGGATAGCGGAGCGCATGAAGCAGGCGACCCGGAAAGGGTTGCCGCGCCATCATGTCCACATTACCCGGATGACACCGAAACGCGGCGAGGAATTGCTCGCGGGCGGCTCGCTTTATTGGGTCATCAAAGGTGAAATCGCGGCCCGGGAGAAGCTGATCGGCATCGAGCCGTTCCGCGACGGGGACGGCGTCGGTCGATGTCGTTTGGTCATGCAGCCGAAGGTAGTTGCCGTCAGGCCGCGCCCGATGCGCCCGTTTCAGGGGTGGCGTTATCTATCCGTTGCGGATGCCCCTCCCGACCTCGGCAGCAACGCCGCGAGCGTCGCGGCGATGCCCGAGCCCCTGCGCCGCGAATTGCGCGATCTGGGGCTGCTGTAAGCTGGAACAAGCGGGCGGGGAACTAAACGCCGATGTTGTCGATCAAACGGGTGGCCCCGATTTTCGCCGCGACCAGGAACCTGACCGGACCATCCTTTATCGAACGAACCGGTGACAGCGTTTCGGCGTGGCGGGCTTCGAAATAATCGAGCGAGAAGCCCGCGTCCTCGATCGTTCTTGCCCCATCGGCCAAGACGGCTTCGAGATGATTGCCCTTTCGTAACCGCTCCGCCGCATCCTTCATGACGCTATAGAGCGTCGGTGCGACAGCGCGCTGCTCGATCGACAGGTAGACGTTACGTGACGACATCGCGAGCCCGTCTCGTTCGCGCACGATCGGAACTCCAATGATTTTCACGCCAAGATTGAGATCAGCCGCCATTCGCGCCACGACCTTGAGTTGCTGATAGTCCTTCTGACCAAACAGGGCGAGATCCGGCCGGCATTGAATGAACAGCTTGCCGACGACAGTGGTGACGCCACCGAAAAAATGCGGTCGGAAACGATCTTCAAGACCCGCCATGGCTGGTCCTTCAGTCGATATCCGGGTCGCGAAGCCTTGCGGGTACATGGCGCTGACGTCCGGATGCCATACCAGGTCGACCTTTGCCTCGGCGAGTTTGGCCATGTCGGCCTTCCAAGTTCGCGGGTACGATCCAAAATCTTCATGCGGCGCGAACTGGGTCGGGTTTACGAAAATTGAAACGACAACCTTTGACGCGCGCCGCTTTGCCTGACGCACCAGCGCCAGATGTCCTTCGTGAAGGGCGCCCATGGTCGGCACTAAGGCAATGGTTGCTCGCCGAGCCCGCAGGCGCTCCAGGGCGCGGCGCAGCGAGGGAAGCGTACGGACAACGATAGGAGCGGTTGGCATTGCTGTTCGGTGATAGATCTTAGGGCGCGGCTTGAGCTGCGGCGAAAAGCGAACCTTATCAGGCTCGATCCTGCATCGCCATTCAGACGCAGCCGGATTTCGAGCGATTTGGCGGCGACGGTGAGCGATGCAAGGTATAATCCGCGATTGGCGGCACGGCTTTTGCCTTACATGTCATGTCCATATGACATAAATCCTCGACAAAAGCCGGAAGAGTTCTGGTAGCTGAACTGCTCGATTCCCACTCACGGTTGACCGGCGGAGAAAGAACCGGACGTGGGCTTGGTTTGATCGGGCAGCCGGCTCTCCAGCAGATGCGCACCGCTTGAATTGTCAGCGGTTTGCGCCACATAGTGCCTTTAATCCTTGCGAGTCTCTATGTCCTACGATCCGGAGTCGCTGAAACACCCCCCGAACCCGTCGACCTGCCGGAGCCAGCTATCCGACAGAAGCGCTCCGCTGCCTGACGTAAAATCCTCGTCGTCGTCCGATATCGCCGCATTCGTCGCCAAGGCGCGCTCGATGTCACCTCATTCGGCAGGCGGCCATGGCAGGCTGATGTTCGCGCTCGACGCTACCATGAGCCGGCAGCCGACGTGGGACATGGCCTGCGCCCTTCAGGCCGACATGTTTCGCGAAGCGGTCGGCATCGGTAGCCTCGACATTCGCCTTGTCTACTATCGCGGGCTCAACGAATGTCGCTCGAGCGGCTGGATATCCGACAGTGCAAAGCTCGCAAGGTTGATGAGCACCATCGATTGCCGCGGCGGCAACAGCCAGATCGGCAAAGTTCTCTCGCACGCCCGCAGCGAAGCGGTCGCTTCCGGTATCAAGGCCGTTGTATTTGTCGGCGACGCGATGGAAGAACCGGTCGACGATCTTTGTGCGAAGGCTGGGGAATTGGGATTATTGAAAGTCCCTGTGTTCATGTTCCAGGAAGGACATGATGCGATTGCCGAGCAGGCCTTTCGCGAAATCGCGCGGCTGACCGGCGGCGCCTGGTGTCGTTTCGATCCCGGTGCGGCGAGCCAGTTGCGCGAACTGCTTCGTGCAGCAGCGGCTTATGCAGCAGGCGGCCGGGAAGCCTTGCAACGGCTGTCGACGACGGTAACAAGTGCGACCCGGCTATTGGGACAGATGAAATTAGCTCCGTAGCCCGGATTTCGTAGCGTCTCTATGCCTCTGTAACCGCTGCCTACAACCGCTTTCTTTGACTGCGCCGAACCACTATTTATCCACCATGCCGACCCTGATAGCAGGCCTCTTCACCTTCATTTTTCTGTATTTGCTGCTTCAATTGTTGCGGGCAGCAAATCCGGCTGTACTGGCGCGAGCTATCAGGCTCGCCGGTGGCATCATAGCGTTCGCGATGGCAGCTTTCATCGGCATCAAGGGAGAATTGGCGCTTGCGTTACCGCTGGCGGCTCTCGGTGTCGGACTTTTGGGCTGGTCATCGTCAGGCATGTCCTTTTTCGCCAGGCTTTTCGGCGCAGGAAAGCAGCATACGACCACCGGACATACTTCCCAGGTTCGCTCGCAGTTCCTCGATATGGTCCTGGATCACGATAGCGGTCGTCTCGGCGGACGGATCATTGACGGACCCGACGCCGGCCGCTCACTGGATGATTTCGACCTGCCTCAGCTTCTCGCAATGATGACCGGCTTTGACGCGGAGAGCTGCGCGTTACTTGAAACTTATCTGGACCGCCGGTTTCCCGCCTGGCGTCAAAACGCGCATGGCGATCCGGCAGGGGGGGGGAGCCACGCGTCGCCGGGCGGCAAAATGACGAACGAGGAGGCCTATCAGATCCTTGGCTTGGAGCCGGGGGCGGGAGAGGACGACATTCGTCGTGCACATCGGGGGTTGATGAAGAAACTGCATCCCGATCAGGGGGGGTCGACGTATCTGGCGGCCCGGGTAAACGCGGCCAAGGATACTTTGCTTCGCACTCATCGCAGCTAACTCCAACAACGCTACCAAACGCTACACTGCGAGTTGCTTCTATCTTTCTGTCGGACGAGGCCCCGTTTTCGCCCGCCGTTGTCCGGCGGGTCGATCGTTGCTTGGATATTATCCGCTAATTCTTGACGAGTGGTTTGCGCGGGTGGTTTCGGCCGCAGATGACCTAGAGTCCCGTTTCTGACGGAATCAGAAGCGGGGCTGAATGATTTTGATCAAACGGGTTTTCTTCCCGCGAACCGAAATCAACTTCGCTCGAAAACGCTATTAGCCTGGATCAATCCTGACTCGCATACAATACGGGCTGGGCGATCAGTTTTTGATTGTGATGCAGGATATATCCGAACGCTTCAGGGTGCGGCACGCGGCTTCGGCTTCGTCGCGGTCGAGGCCGGCGAAGCGGGCGCGATAGAGTTTTTTGTTTCCCTTGCCTACAGACTCAGTGAAGGGATCGGCCTTGCCCAACATCTTGGGGGCGCGACCTCGGGCCGTATCGAGACGCTCACGCGCCTGGCTTTCCGTTTCCAGTGCGCCAACCTGAATGATCCAACCCGAATGCGATGCCACTGGTTTCAGCGCGCCATTCTTCTGAACGGTCCGCGGTTGAACCTCTGCTCCTGAATCCGCATGAGCCATCGCCTGCTTTGTCGAAGAAGAAAGACTCGAAGCGGGGAGTACGCCCAAGATGCCCTGACCATTGCCGAAGTTGGCAGGTTGCGGCGGCATATTCGCCCGCGCTACGACAGAGCCCGACGTTTCCGGTGCCCCATCGTGATCCGTTGTGGCGTTGCCGGCGGCCGGCGACACAGAGGGTGCCGGCCCGGCCGAAGCCAACCTGACCGATTTTGCCTTGACCTGCACCGTTTTGACCCGCACCGGCTTCATCGGTTCGGTGGCGCCGGGAACGGCGTCGATGGGCTGGGTCTTGATAACGCCACTCGTCAAAACAGCGGGTTCGGACACAGGCCTTTTCGGGGGCAGCGCAGCGTTCGAAGCCGTTATCAGCGAGCGAGCGGGACGTTCGGGCGGCAGCGTGACGGGTTCGGGCACATTGGACGCGACTTGAACAGCACCGTCCACTTGCGTCACGCTAGTGGGCCGTGACCGCGCCTGATCTTCGGCCGCTTTCGCATTGGCCTCCGCCATACTGCTTTCGGCAATAGCGGCAACCGTCCGCCGCGTTGAAGCCATCTCGAGATTTTGGGCCAGCAATTGGCGCATGGTCGCATCGCGTGAACCGCCGCTGCGACCGCCAAGAACGACGCCGACGAGGTGGCGATTGCCGCGCCTGAGGTTGGTGACCAAGTTGAAGCCGGAGGCTCGAATATAACCGGTCTTGATTCCATCGACGCCATCTACGCTGCCGAGCAAATGGTTATGGCCCCGAATGGTGCGACCGCGGAACGTGAATGAGGTGGTCGCGAAGTAACGGTAGTAACGCGGGAAACGATCTTGCAAGGCACGGCCAAGCGTCGCCTGATCCCGCGCGGTGGTGATTTGATCGTCGTCGGGAAGACCTGAAGCGTTCCGATAGACCGTCCGCGTCATGCCGAGCGCGCGGGCCTTCCGCGTCATCATTCTGGCGAAGTCGTCTTCGTCCCCTGCGATCGCCTCGGAGATTACGACGGCCGCGTCGTTAGCGGATTTCGTCACCAGTCCTTTGATCGCATCTTCGACGCGGATGGTCTGACCCTGCTGCAGACCGAGCTTCGTCGGATCCTGTGATGCCGCGCGCGCTGAGACGCGCATCTCGGTGTCGAGGCCGATCTTGCCGGAATCCAGACGCTCAAAAAGCATATAGAGCGTCATCATTTTGGTGAGAGATGCCGGATGACGAAGACTGTCAGGATTAGTGGACGACAGCGTCGCTCCGGAATTGGCATCCACAACGATCGAAGCGAATGGCGGATTGTAGCTATGCCGCTCCTGCTGCTGATGATGGCGATGGTGGTGACGGGCACGCCGCGCATTCGCCTGATCGATCGTAAAAACGACCGCGACTATCGCTGCAAGTCCGAATGCGCCAACGCGCATCGCGCGCGAGGAAGCCAAGGTGGTATGAAGCATGTACTTCCCCGTCCCCATTTTCGACTCTAGTCACCGGTTCGTGAGGCAAAATTGTGCCCGACCGACTGATCTGGACGTTCAGCGCAAACCGGTTCTCTAGGCGAGGTGGCAGGTCAGATTGCCGTTCTGGCTAAGAGCCTGGTTCCATGGCATTTTTTGCCTTTGCCACGGGAAACGCTCAAGATTCGAATACCAGCGTAGGGGGCTGGAGTTTCGAAAGAGTTAAGCAACTGTTGATGACGCTGGACGGGTTTGAATGAATGCAACGATTGTGCAATGCACAATAACACTTGAATTTATTGTGCATCGCACTATTTTCGTATCAGATCAGCGGCAACTCCCGCTTTGTCACGAAAGGAAGTATCATGACCACGACTGAAGAGATCCAGCAGCAGGGCAAGGAACAGTTGGACGCCGCTGTCGCAACCGCGAGCAGCTTTCACAAGGGCGTTCAGGCCATCGCTGTAGCCTTTGGCGATTACACTCGAAAAACGGTTGAAGATGGCAACGCATTCACCGAGAAACTCGTTGGGGCGAAATCGCTGGACCAAGCCGTAGCGGCGCAAACCGAATATGCCAAAACGGCCTACGAGACGTTCGTGAACGAGTCTCAGAAGATCGGTGGCCTCTACGCCGATCTCGCCAAACAAGCCTACAAGCCGCTTGAGGACTTTACCGCGAAGTTTGTTCCAGCAGCGCGCTAAGAAAAATCTCAAATAAGAAAAGCCCGGCCAATATCATCGGCCGGGCTTTTTGTTGTGCTACCGCGAGCGCGTTATTTGGCGATGCGCAGCTGCGAGATTTGCGTGAGAACGTTCTGAAAGGCGTCGGCAGTCTGCGTCGCCGACGTGATCATCTGAAAATTTCCGTCGGTGGCGCAGTTTTTGAGCACGTCCGATAGGGGATCCTTGCTGCCGATGTTGACCTGGATTGTAAAGACGACGACGCCGCTGTCCTTGACTTTTTGGCACAGCAACGCCTGTCGCGCGTCGATACTGGACGCGCTCGTGTACCAGCGATTCTGCGTGTTCAGGCCGTCGGACAAAAGGACGATATAGTCCTGATAGACGTACGCCGACTCTTTTCCGGGCGCCGCGATGGGACCGTTGGTCGTGCTGAGCGACTGCCAGCCCCAGGCAAGGCCGATACTCTGGTTAGTATTGCCGCTGGGAGACATCGCACCGATCTGTGTTTTCAGATCGCCCCACGCGTAACTCATAGGCGTGATCGTGGCTGGGAGACAGTCTTTCCACTGTTCGGTGTAGAATTTCGTGGAGGGTGTTCCGTCGCTGCCCGTAGAGGGAGCGGCATTTGAAATGTCGTAATCCGGGTCGCGGTCGTTGATGCAACCGGTCCAAGTGCTGTGAGCGGGAGCGGCGTTTTTCGCCTGATCGGTATCGGTCGGATGGGTCCGCCAGTAGTGCTTATATTTTACCTGCGTGCATTTGCGGTTTTTGCCGTTGCCCGAGCACGAGCAGTTGGGTGTTGTGCTGGGACAACTTGCGCCCGATCCAGTTGATACAACTATGCTATTGTCCGTATCGACAACGCTAGTATAGCAGCCATTGTAGTAAACGCTGGTTTTCCCCGGGAACTTCTCTCCGCCGTCTATGCCGGGACAAATCATACCATAATACTTTCCGCCGGGGTCCGACGGGATCAGATATCGATTGGTGCTAACGCTGCTGAGATCTGTTGCGCTGGCGAGGGAGCCCGGCCGGTCCATGCAAGCGAAGCTGAATTTGCCTATGCTACTATTTTGAGTTGGTCGAGGGCTTCCGTTGTTTTTTGTATCGAACGGGCAAGGGGCACCCGGGCCGATATCAGCCCATGTGTAGGTGATGTTGTTGTACTTTACGTTGATTGGATAACTATTCTGAGTGATGATAGGCGGCTCACCCTCCCACTCCGACCAATTCAGCCAAGCTGCGTTGACCTTGGCGGTTCCAACGTTGACGTCCTTTGCGAACGGAACGATTGAAATATAGACATCACCGGTGGTTTTGGAGAAAGCGGACAGCGAATCGATCATGTCTTTCGCGGCGGTTTGCAACGCCGACATTTTGCCGTTGGACGCCATCGAGCCTGTATTGTCCAACACCATCGCGACCCTCATGCGCGAATTACCCCATGTGGATGTGGAACTGGTGCCGAAACTAAGTTCCGGAAAGCCGGCGACCTTCATGAAATCGGTTTTGATCGTGCCCTGTCCGGAGGCGAGGATCGTTGCCGCCGCCGATGACGTGCTCGGGGTATAGGTCGCGCTTACGGTCACGCCGAAAGCGGATTTGTCCGTATAAAGCGACGAAAAATACCGCTGCACCGCCTCCGTGATCTGTTGGGACGACATCGTCGGGTTCGCCGCAGCGTCTCTGGAAACCATGAGCACCGCTGAATCAATGGCCGCCTGCATCGAGGAGCGTGCGGCATTCGCCCGCGTGTAATCGACGGCGGCGCCCACGAAACCTAATATCGGCAGAAGCGCGATCGCAAAAATAGGTGCGATGTTACCTCGAGAATCGCGACTAAAATGCCCGATTGAGTTGCGAGTCCGTTTGTAAATTGACGTCCCAGACATAGTTGTCACCGATCCGTTGGTTCAAGCGCATTTTCGAGCCTCTGGGCTAAACGGGTGGTAAAGTTGTCCTGAGAAAGCAGGTAAATAGCCGCACAAATTGCGACGATCGTTCAAAATTGCTTACCCATCGTCAATGGAGCTTAAATGGGCTTTGCTGACTTTCTGGAGGGGCAGAAGGAGTCGGTTAACCACCAACTGGGCGGTTGATCTCGCTCGTTAGCCGTTTCAGGAGAAATTACGATCTTGCGGTGAGGCGAATACAAACCCATACTTAAACCGTCCGGGCCAGCCGACGTTCACACAGGGATAAGCGGCCCTATACGTCGCAGCTTGACGCGGCGCGCGGTAACTTGGCCGGGGCCGTCGTTGATCGTGAAAAGATATCGAACGCTTGAGCCATGTTGAAGCTGCCTGTCATTCAAATATCTGGATCGTGCGTGAGGGATGTCCCTTCAGCACCAAGAATGAGTGAAGACGAAGACCGCGTCGGCGGCCAGGGCGATCCAGCCGCGTCGGTAATAACCAAAGTCAGGCCGAAGACGAAACGTCCCAGTCTTTATCGTGTGCTCATATTGAATGACGACTACACACCGATGGAGTTCGTCGTTCACGTCCTCGAGAAGTTCTTTCAAAAGGATCTGGAGGCCGCCACCCAGATCATGCTGCATGTCCATCATCACGGTATCGGCGAATGCGGCGTGTTCACCTACGAGGTTGCCGAGACCAAGGTCACGCAGGTGATGGATTTCGCGCGCAAGCACCAGCATCCGCTGCAATGCGTGATGGAAAAAAAGTAACTGCGCCAACCCGATTAGTCGGAACGATTTTTTTGCTTTCTGGTCAGGCCGGTTCAATCAGCGCGGCGGTTCGGCAAAGCTCATGATTCCCAAGCCTCTGTGCGATTCGCGTTGCCGCGCACTATGTTCGCGGAGACGGACCCTTCCCCCCGGACGGTATATTACTATATTGTTGACGAAGGTTGTTGTTGCCTGACGGGGCGATGGCGATCATGATGGCCAAGAGACCCTAGAGGACGCGGAATGCCAACTTTTTCTCAAAGCCTGGAACAATCCCTGCATCGGGCGCTCGCAATCGCAAATGAGCGGCATCATCAATACGCGACGCTTGAACACCTTTTGCTATCGCTGGTCGACGATTCGGATGCGGCAGCGGTCATGCGGGCTTGCAGCGTAGATCTCGACAAGCTGCGCGGCAGCCTGGTGAACTATCTCGAGACCGAATTTGAGAATCTGGTCACGGCGGAAGCTGCTGACGACGCCAAGCCGACCGCTGGTTTTCAGCGCGTGATCCAGCGGGCTGTGATTCATGTGCAGTCGTCCGGCCGGGAGGAAGTGACGGGCGCAAACGTACTGATTGCGATTTTCGCCGAGCGCGAAAGCCATGCCGCCTACTTCCTGCAAGAGCAGGATATGACGCGCTACGACGCGGTGAATTACATCAGTCATGGCATTGCCAAGCGCCCCGGCGTCTCCGAAGCGCGACCGGTGCGCGGCGTCGACGAAGAGACCGAAACGAAGAGTGGCGACGATGCCAAGAAGAAGGGCGATGCGCTTGAAACCTACTGCGTCAATCTGAACAAGAAGGCGCGGGACGGCAAGATCGATCCGGTGGTCGGGCGAAATGCCGAGATCAACAGAGCGATCCAAGTGCTATGCCGCCGGCAGAAGAACAATCCGCTCTTTGTGGGCGACGCCGGTGTCGGGAAGACCGCGATTGCCGAAGGGTTGGCGAGGCGCATCGTCGACAGCGAAGTTCCCGAGGTGTTGGCGGCCGCGACCGTATTCTCCCTCGACATGGGAACACTGTTGGCCGGCACACGCTATCGCGGCGATTTCGAAGAACGATTGAAGCAGGTTCTCAAGGAACTCGAAGCCCATCCGAACGCAGTGCTGTTCATCGATGAGATTCATACGGTGATCGGCGCGGGAGCGACCTCCGGCGGTGCCATGGACGCTTCCAATCTGCTCAAGCCTGCGCTGGCGTCGGGAGCGATCCGCTGCATGGGTTCAACCACCTACAAGGAATACCGGCAGCATTTCGAGAAAGATCGCGCGCTGGTGCGGCGGTTCCAAAAGATCGACGTCAACGAACCGTCGGTCGAGGATGCCATCGCCATTCTCAAGGGCCTCAAGCCGTATTTCGAGGACTACCACAAGCTGAAGTACACCAACGATGCGATCGAGGCGGCGGTGCAATTGTCGTCGCGGTATATTCACGATCGCAAGCTGCCCGACAAAGCGATCGACGTGATCGACGAGTCCGGCGCGGCGCAGATGCTGGTTACCGAGAGCAAGCGGAAGAAGACGATCGGGATCAAGGAAATCGAGACGACGATCGCGGCCATGGCCCGGATCCCGCCCAAGAGCATGTCGAAGGATGACGCGGAGGTTCTCAAGCATCTTGAGCAGACTCTCAAGCGCGTGGTGTTCGGACAGGATCGCGCGATCGAGGCTCTGACGGCGGCGATCAAGCTCGCGCGAGCCGGCTTGCGCGAGCCGGAAAAACCGATCGGCTCCTACCTGTTCTCCGGCCCGACTGGTGTCGGCAAGACGGAGGTCGCCAAACAGCTTGCAGAGGCGCTTGGCGTGGAGCTGCTGCGCTTCGACATGTCCGAATATATGGAACGGCACACCGTTTCGCGGCTGATCGGTGCGCCTCCCGGCTATGTCGGTTTCGATCAGGGTGGTCTGCTGACTGATGGCGTTGATCAGCATCCACATTCGGTGGTGCTGCTCGACGAAATCGAGAAGGCGCACCCGGATGTCTACAATGTGCTGTTGCAGATCATGGACCACGGGCGGCTTACCGATCACCACGGCAAGCAGGTTAACTTCCGTAACGTGATCCTGATCATGACCACCAATGCGGGCGCTTCCGACATGGCGAAGGCTGCGTTCGGCTTCACGCGTAACAAGCGGGAAGGGGACGATCGCGAGGCGATCAACCGTCAGTTCTCGCCTGAGTTCCGTAACCGGCTCGACGCCACTGTCTCATTCGGCCATCTCAGCACCGACGTGATTGGCTTGGTGGTTGAGAAGTTCGTGTTGCAACTCGAGGCACAGCTTGCGGATCGTTTTGTGACGATCGATCTTTCTGATCCGGCCAAAGCCTGGTTGGTCGAGCACGGCTACGACGAGCAAATGGGTGCCCGGCCGATGGCGCGGGTGATCCAGGAGCACATCAAGAAGCCGCTGGCAGACGAGGTGCTGTTCGGCAAGCTCAAGGGCGGTGGCCACGTCCGCGTTGTTCTCGTCAAGGACGAAGCGGTCGCGGGCGTCGATCTCGAGAAGATCGGTTTCGAGTTCCTCGATGGGCCGGTCACACCCAAACCGGAGAAACTTCCGGGCGCCCGCAAGCGGACACCGCCGCGCAAACCCAAGCCTGGCGGCGGAGGGCTCACGTCGAAGGAGCCGCTCCTCAAGGTCTGACCGCGGATACAAAAAAACAAACGGCCGGCACGAAAGTGCCGGCCGTTTTGCCTTGTTCATGGGCTTGAGCGATAGAGCCATTCCGGCTTTGAAATCAATCTACGCGAACCGGTATCCACTTCGCCCGAAACACGACGATGTGGACGCATAAGCGCGCATCCACAGTCTTGTTGAGGCGATTGCGACGGCGGCTAGGAACTTCTGACGAGATTGACAAAAAGACGCGAGCGCCGCTCGTGCGAACGGGATTTATCTCTCCTCAGTGTTCTGCTCGTCCCCCGTGGCTGGCTCGTCATGTTGTGCTTCCGGATCAAAGAATTCGCCGGCGGCGGCGATCGCTTCGGCCGCGGCGTCGCGATCCTCCTGTCGGGTACTGATGTCCTCGCCGCGCTGGATGCGTTCGGCTTCGTCGACGCTGCGGGCGACAGTCACCGTGATTTCAGCCTCAACTTCCGGGTGGACCGCGACCGTCAGCTTCTGCTTGCCTATCGTCTTGATCGGCGCATCTAGCCAGACCTGGGGGCGGGTGACGATAATGCCGTCGGCGGCCAACGAAGCGACGATGTCGCGGACGGTGACCGAACCGAATAGCTGGCCGGTTTCGGAAGCCTGGCGGATAATGACAATGTCGCGTCCGTTGATCTTCTCGGCGACGTTGGCGGCTTCGCCCTTGGCCTTGATGTTGTTAGCTTCAAGCTCGGCTTTCATGCCGTCGTATTTGGCTCGATTTTCGGCGGTCGCGCGCAGGGCCTTGCCGCGTCGGAGAAGAAAGTTGCGGGCGAAACCGTCCTTAACCTTCACGACCTCGCCCATCTGCCCAAGCTTGGCTACACGTTCCAGCAGAATGACTTCCATATTCGATCCTCTTGTTCGGTGTTGAGTAACTGTATTGAGTCACGATTTCGGCGCGAGCGGCGGAGGCCTGTGCCGTTGCAGGTAACGTTGCCGAAATCCAAAAATTGCGTCTGCGATGCCGATGCCTACAATCGTGACGACGGGCCATACGAACATCAGCACGACGGCGTAGACCGAGCCGAGCCATAGCCCACGGTTCCGCATCGTTAGGGTGATCGTGTGCAACACGGCGAAACCTACTAGCGCATACGTCATCATCAGACACGCGGTAACGATCTGGGCCAGGATCGCAGGCAAGCCGCCGACGAAGCACATCGCCAGCGCGACCATCATCGCAACCAGAGCCATCGGCGGGAGCGTCGTTGTCCTCATGTCGGGCCAGGGGCGCCGCAGCCGGCCGGAGGTGGCGGTGACTTTGGCCGCCAGCCACATATTGAGCGTCAGCGTCGCCATAGCAATCGTTGCGGCAGCGGCGGGGGCAATGGCCACAAACGCATCGACGACCTCCGAGGCCCGATCGCGTGACGCTGCATCCTGCACATTGGCGATGCGTACCAAACCGCGCCGCAGGGTATCCGTAATCGTCGATGCGTCGGAGCCAAGCGTAAGAAGCGCGGCGGTCGTGGTCAGCGCGGCGAAGCAGGCAATCCAGATCAGTATGCGTCCAAGTGGATACCAGTCGACCGGGTACAGAGCGGGCGGCACTGCGTCGGTGCTTTGCGGCGGCGTATCCGCGATGACCGGACGGCCGAGCAGCACCAGATGTCCCAGCCACCACGCGGGCAGCGCGACAGTCAGCACGAAAGCTGCGGAATACGGCGGACCGAACAAGACGCCAAGGCTGGCGCCAGCAATAGCGCCGCCGATAGCTGCGCAGGTCGGACCCCATCCCATTGCCGCGACCATCAGCGGCAATGGAGCCAGATAGAACAACAGCAGCGAGATCAGCGCGCCCGAAATGATCGACGCGAACATCAGCGCGGAGGCGCATCCGGCTGCGACCGCAATGAGGAGGTTCATAGTCATCAGCTGTCCCGCTCCTCTCGAGCGGTTAGAGGTCTCGTTCGAGCCCCAACCATCGGCCCCCGGAATAACCCGGAAGCCTTATGAAATATAACGATGATAGACGCCGGCGACGCCGCCGGCGACCGTGAATTACCGGATAACGTATGGAAGTAGACCGAGGAAACGCGCACGCTTGACCGCACGCGCTAGCTCACGCTGCTTCTTGGCGGATACAGCGGTGATGCGGCTCGGCACGATCTTGCCGCGCTCGGAGACGTAACGCATCAACAGCTTGGAATCCTTGTAATCGAGTTTCGGCGCATTCGCACCCGTGAACGGGCAGGTCTTGCGGCGGCGGAAAAATGGACGGCGTGCACCGGCATCAGCCATGATTCTTACTCCTCAACCACTGCGTTGGCGTCATCGCGCGGTCTGCGCGGACCGCGGTCGCCACGGAAACCGCCGCCGCGATCGTCACGCTCACGGTCGCGATCGGCCTTGCGCATCATCGCCGAAGGACCTTCTTCATGTTCTTCGACCCGCACGGTGAGATAGCGGATGACGTCTTCGTGGATGCGTTCCTGGCGCTCGATCTCATTGACGACCGTGGCAGGCCCATCGATGTTAAGCAGCACGAAATGCGCTTTGCGGTTCTTCTTCATGCGATAGGTGAGCGAACGTACGCCCCAGTTCTCGGTCTTGGTGACCTTGCCGCCCAATCCCGTGATCACGCCCGTGATCTGATTGGTCAATTCCTCGACCTGCTGGGAACTCGCATCTTGGCGCGCGAGAAAAACATGCTCATAGAGAGGCATGGATGTCCTTTCCTCAAGTTGGCGCGGACCCCGGCGGCAAGCCCTTCGAGACCTTGGGAAAGGACTCGGGATAAGCTCAGAAGGCGGAAGCACGGGACGACGGGCCGATGGGCCCTGCCGCATCAATATCGCCTGACAGGTGAAATTGCTGAGACCGTCCGTTCAGCTCCCGGCCGGGATCTGCGGATGGCGCGGGTTATACGGATATTCGGGCCGGTTGCAAGAGATAACGGCGTCGCCGGCTCGCGGTCTAAGCCATCAAACCACGAAGCTCAGAGACCGCCGCAAGCAGTTGATGAGCCTTGCAACCACCTGTCTTGACATCATTCGGCCCGCGGTGTCTCTCCGCCCGGGGTTTCAAGGGGCGAGCGTATGACCGCGGCATTCACTTTTCCGGGGCAGGGTTCCCAGACCGTAGGTATGGGCAAGGCGCTGGCCGAGGCTTTTCACGTCGCAAAAGCTGTTTTTGACGAGGTGGATGCGGCCCTCGGCGAAAAGCTGACCGCCACCATCTGGGATGGGCCTGCTGAAACCCTGCAATTGACCGAGAATGCCCAGCCGGCCTTGATGGCAGTCTCTATTGCCACTCTCCGCGTACTCGAAGCCGAGGCCGGATTTTCGGTGGCACGGGATGCCGCCTTCGTGGCCGGACATTCGCTCGGAGAATATTCCGCGCTGGCGGCCGCGGGCAGCCTGAGCATCGCGGATACAGCACGGCTGCTGCGGACGCGTGGCCTCGCCATGCAGAAGGCGGTTCCGGTCGGTGCTGGCGCTATGGCGGCGCTATTGGGCCTTGATTATGAAGCCGCGGTCGCCGTTGCCGACGAAGCCGCGCAGGGTCAGGTCTGCCAGGCCGCGAACGACAATGGTGGCGGACAGGTTGTCGTGTCCGGCGACAAGGAGGCGGTTCATCGGGCAGTCGAGATCGCGAAGACCAAAGGCGCCAAGCGCGCGATGCTGCTGCCGGTGTCGGCGCCGTTTCATTGCAGGCTGATGCAACCCGCGGCCGACGCGATGGCGAAGGCACTAGCTGACGTGGCGATCAGCACGCCGGCGGTGCCAGTCATTTCCAACGTACTGGCCGCCCCGATCACGAACCCTGACGAAATCCGCCGGCGGCTGATCGAGCAGGTGACAGGAACCGTCCGCTGGCGCGAGTCGGTCGCCTATATGGCCGAACACGGGGTGACGCGCTTTTTCGAGATCGGAGCCGGCAAGGTTCTGAGCGGGCTCGTCAAGCGCATAGCGGATGGCGCCATCGGCGTGGCCGTCGGCGGACCGAACGATATCGCGTCGGCCAGGGAAGCGCTGGCAGCCGCCCGCTCGGCTTAAACAAGACAAAGGAGGAGCGATGTTCGACTTGACCGATAGGACCGCGCTTGTGACAGGCGCAACCGGCGGTATCGGCGGCGCCATTGCGAAGGCGCTCCATGCGCAAGGAGCGACGGTTGCCATTTCCGGTACTCGTCGGGAGGTGCTGGAGGCGCTGGCGGGTACGCTTGGCGAGCGCGTTCATGTGCTGCCCTGCAATCTATCGGATGCGGCGGAGGTCGAAGCATTGGTGCCGGATGCCGAGAAGGCGATGGGACGCGTCGATATTCTCGTCGCCAATGCGGGCGTCACACGGGACAACCTGTTTGTGCAATTGCGCGACGAGGATTGGGATGATGTGATCAGGATCAATCTGACAGCGACATTCCGCCTGGCGCGCGCGGCGACAAAACTGATGATGCGCAAACGCTTCGGCCGCATCATCGCGATCACCTCGGTGGTCGGCGTCACCGGAAATCCGGGGCAGGGGAATTACACCGCATCGAAAGCCGGACTGATCGGCATGATCAAAACGCTAGGCGCGGAATACGCGAAGCGCGGGGTGACAGCCAATTGCATTGCACCCGGATTTATCGCAACAGCGATGACCGACGCGCTGAGCGAGAAACAGCGAGAGACGATTCTGACGAAAGTCCCCGCGGCCCGCCTCGGAACGCCGGAAGATATTGCGGCGGCGGCGGTCTATCTGAGTTCGAACGAAGCGGCCTACGTGACGGGGCAGACGATTCATGTCAATGGCGGAATGGCAATGATTTGAGGCGCTTTTAGCCCGTCTACCGGGGCTTGTGGTCAAGGCTTTCGATGTGTGATAACCGGACCAAGAACGGGTGGGCAAAGAACGCCATTGCAGGAATTTGAAACCCTGTATATTGGCGGTGTGGCGGCTGCCGTCGTTTGCCGGTCCGCACCCGCACAAGGCGGAAAAGACCGAAATCCTACACGACTGCAAATAGCGACAGGAATTAGCTAGTTTAATGCTCCACGATGGCTCGTTTGCGGTCGGGTCCAATTGAACAAGCGCGAGGTTTAATGATGAGCGAGATTGGCGAGCGGGTTAAGAAGATCGTGGTCGAGCACCTTGGCGTAGAGCCCGAGAAAGTCGTCGAGAGTGCCAGCTTCATTGACGATCTTGGCGCAGACAGTCTCGATACGGTCGAGCTCGTGATGGCCTTCGAGGAAGAATTTGGCTGTGAGATTCCCGATGACGCGGCGGAGACGATCCTGACCGTCGGCGATGCCACAAAGTTTCTCGAGAAGAACGCGAAAAGCTGACGCTCTTCCGCGATCTTACATGAAGCCGGACGGGTCGTGTTCGAACGGCCCACCGGCTTTTCCTTATGATTTGTAAGGAAGCTGGAGTTTTCCAGATGAGGCGCGTCGTCGTCACCGGACTTGGCATGGTGTCGCCGCTTGGCTGCGGAGTCGAACCGACCTGGAAGCGCATACTCGACGGCATGAGCGGCGCGAAGCAGATCGAGACGTTCGACGTTACCGACTTGCCGTGCCGAATCGCCTGCGTCGTTCCACGTGGCGACGGTACTGACGGAACCTTCAATCCTGACCTGTGGATGGAGCCGAAGGACCAGCGCAAGGTCGACGATTTTATTATCTTCGCGATGAGCGCCGCCAGACAGGCGCTCGACGATGCGGATTGGCATCCTTCAACCGACGAGGATCGTTGCGCGACCGGCACCCTGATTGGTTCCGGAATCGGCGGCCTTTCGGGTATCGCCGACACTGCGGTCCTCATGAAGGAGAGGGGAGCCCGCAAGGTGTCGCCATTCTTCATTCCGGGACGCCTGATCAACCTTGCTTCGGGATACGTGTCGATCGAACACGGGCTCAAGGGACCGAACCATGCTGTGGTGACAGCCTGCTCGACAGGCGCGCATGCAATCGGCGATGCGAGCCGCCTGATCGCACTCGGCGACGCCGATGTCATGGTGGCTGGCGGCGCGGAATCGCCGATCTGCCGCATCGGCATGGCAGGCTTCTGCGCCGCGCGGACGCTGTCCACCGGCTTCAACGACACGCCGCAAAAGGCATCGCGTCCTTACGACAACAATCGCGACGGCTTCGTCATGGGAGAAGGTGCTGGTGTCGTTGTGCTCGAGGAGTACGAGCATGCACGGCAGCGCGGCGCGAGAATTTATGCCGAAATTACGGGATACGGCCTGTCGGGGGATGCCTATCACATCACGTCACCGTCCCCGGACGGCGACGGCGCGTTTCGGAGCATGACCGCTGCCATGAAGCGCGCTGGCATATTTCCATCGGATATCGACTATATCAACGCCCACGGTACATCGACCCAGGTCGGCGATGAAATCGAACTGAAGGCTGTTGAAAGATTGCTGGGTAACGCCGCGTCAAGCACGTCGATGTCCTCCACAAAATCCTCTATTGGCCATCTGCTGGGTGCCGCGGGCGCAGTCGAAGCTATTTTCAGCATCCTTGCGATTCGCGACAACATCGCCCCGCCAACGATCAATCTCGATAATCCTTCGGTGGAAACAGCGATCGATCTCGTCCCACACAAGGCGCGTCAGCGGGAAATCAACGTCGTACTGTCGAATTCGTTCGGGTTCGGCGGGACCAACGCATCAATTATCATGCGGCGCCTCGCCAATTAACGTGTGATGGACGCAAATCCACTGTTTCGCCGCATTCGATGATAAATCCTAGAGACGGCCGCATGCTGTTGGCCGGGGCAGGGAATTCGCCGGCCGCGATTAAACCGACAGGATTTATGTTGCATCGATGACTGAAAGGCCGCCCATCTCTCCGCGCAGTCCGCGCGCCGCGCTTGAACCCGAACAGGTACCCCCGCCACCGAAGCGTTCTGCCCGCGCGCGAAGCCCGCTAGTGGTTGCGGGCAACGCGATCATTACGGTTTTGTTGATCGGGATGCTTGGTGCCGGCGGCGTTTTTTTCTACGGCAAGCAGAAGATCGAAGCGCCGGGGCCGCTACAGGATGAAAAGATCGTCAACATTCCGGCCCGCGCCGGAATGAACGACATTGCCGAAATTCTTCAGCGCGAAGGTGTGATCGACGACAATCGCTGGGCGTTTATCGGAAGCGTATTTGCCTTGAAGGCGCGCGCGGATCTGAAGCCAGGAGAATATGCGTTCCAGAAGCAAGCCAGTCTGCGCGAAGTCATCGGCACTATTGTCGAAGGCAAGGTGGTGCAGCATCCCGTGACTATTCCAGAAGGCCTGACTTCCGAACAGATTATAGAACGGCTTTCGGAGAATGAGATTTTCTCAGGGACCGTTCGAGAGATTCCACGCGAGGGCACATTGCTGCCCGAGACGTACAAGTTTCCGCGAGGCACCAGCCGAGAGCAAGTGATCCAGCGCTTGCAACAAGCTCAGAAGCGCGTGCTCGCAGAAATCTGGGAGCGTCGTGCCTCAGATGTGCCCGTCAAAACATCTGATCAACTCGTTACGCTGGCATCTATCATTGAAAAGGAAACAGGCAAGGCGGATGAACGCAGCCGGGTCGCGGCCGTGTTCGCCAACCGTCTGAAACAGAAAATGAAACTGCAGTCCGACCCAACGATCATTTATGGTCTGGTCGGAGGCAAGGGGACGCTGGGGCGGCCGATCAAACGCAGCGAAATTATGCAAGCGTCTCCATACAACACCTACGTGATTGAAGGGTTGCCGCCGGGACCGATCGCGAACCCCGGCCGAGCTTCGCTCGAAGCAGCGGCAAATCCAGCGCGAACCCGCGATTTATTCTTCGTTGCCGATGGAAACGGGGGGCACAGCTTCACCGAGACTTACGAGCAGCACCAGAAGAACGTCGCTCGGTTGCGGACCATGGAAAAGCAGATTCAAAACGATGCGGTTGAGCCGCTGGACGAGCCGGCGCCGGCTGTCGCGCCCACCACAACAGAAACCGGCACCACACAGGACGAGCCTGCCCCGAAGCCCGCCCCGCGGGCGCGAACCCGGCCAAACCGGTAAGGCGCTGTAGAGCCTTCGCAGCACATCATTCAGCAACAGGGATCGAATCAGACCGCCGTCGGCATTCGGCTTGGTGTCTGATTCACCTTTTGATCGCGCATCATCTTATCCGAAACCGGTTTCCATGTTCGCGTGAAAACGCATCAACCAAAAGCGCAGAACTTCGATTCTGATTCCATCAAAAGCGGATTTCACTCGGCCACAAAATTCTCTAACGTCGGGACGATCCGTTAAACGAATCTCACATCTGGGTGCTTCGGAGAAACCACGCGATGGCGTTGTCGAGCATGACCGGCTTTGCAAGAAGCCACGGCGCCAGTGGGCCGTATGCGTTCGAATGGGAGTTAAAATCCGTGAACGCCAAAGGGTTCGACCTTCGGACGCGGCTACCGACCGGTTGGGACGATATAGAAGCGACGATAAGGAAGCGCGCAGCACAAGTGTTGTCACGCGGAACGGTCTACGCCAATCTAACGGTGAAGCGCAGCAACGCGGTTCCCCTTGTTCGCGTCAATGAACAGGTTCTGGCATCTCTCCTGAAGGTCGCGCGCGATTTGTGTGGCAAAATCGACGTGCTCGCGCCGAGCATTGACGGTTTGCTATCGATAAAGGGTGTTATGGAGGTCGTTGAACCGGAGCTCGACGATGCCGAGGAACTCGCAGCAAAGACCGCCGTCGCTGAAACCTTCGAGCAGGCGCTGCGCAGCCTAGTGGATATGCGCGAGCGTGAAGGAGCTACGCTTGGCGGCGTACTGATGCAGCGCATGGATGAGATCGAGCGTCTCGCGCGCAGGGCAGAGGCCGCCCCTGGCCGTCAACCGGGCGCAGTGAAGGCGCGACTTGCCGAGCAGATTACCGCATTGCTCGACACATCGGACCGCTTCGATCAGGATCGACTCCATCAGGAAGCGATCTTGATCGCTACGAAGGCCGATATCCGCGAGGAATTGGATCGCATTGCCTCGCATATTTCGCAGACGCGCGAGTTGATCGGCAGGGGCGGGCCGATCGGACGAAAGCTTGATTTTCTTGCGCAGGAATTCAACAGGGAAGTCAACACTTGCTGCTCGAAGTCGAACGATCTCGAACTGACCAATGTCGGACTTGAACTGAAAAACGCCGTCGAACAGTTTCGCGAACAGGTCCAGAATCTGGAGTGATCGATGACTGCTCACGATCGGGGTTTCGACGGAGTCGAGCGGCGCGGCCTGATGTTCGTGCTATCGTCGCCTTCCGGTGCCGGAAAAACCACGCTGTCGCGGCTGCTGATCGAGCGCGTCGAGGGCTTGAGCCTGTCGGTCTCTGCGACCACGCGCCCGATGCGGCCGGGCGAGGTCGATGGTCGTGACTACAAGTTCGTCGACGACGCAACCTTTGCGGCCATGGTCAAGCACAATGATCTGCTGGAATGGGCCGTCGTGTTCGACAATCGCTACGGCACGCCGCGCGCACCAGTGTATGCAGCGCTGGCGTCCGGCCGCGACGTACTGTTCGATATTGACTGGCAAGGCACGCAGCAATTGCGCGAGAAGGCACGGGCCGACGTGGTCAGCGTCTTTATTCTACCGCCGTCCGCCACTGATCTGGAACGACGCCTGCATACCCGTGCCCAAGATGCCGATCATGTCATCCGCGAACGAATGGACCGCGCCACGCATGAACTCAGCCACTGGGCCGAGTACGATTACATCGTCATCAACCAGAATGTCGATGAAGCGTTTGCTGAGGTGCAGTCAATTCTGAAGGCTGAACGGCTCAAGCGCGAACGCCGAACCGGATTGACGGCGTTCGTGCGAGAATTGCAGCGGCAACTTGAGACTTAGAGCCTCGCCTGTGATGCATCCGAAGCGAGGCGCTGTGACTTTGATTTGATGAGTTCGCTTAGAAACCTTTTCATTCGCCGCTACGTCGTTGCTCCACGTGATGCCCGAGACAGAATTTCCATGATGTCGCGAGATTGCGCCTCGATGTCCTGGCGTATGCGCAGCACGTCACTGCGGGAGGTTTGTGCCGTATCGGGCCCCTGTCGTTTCCAGGGCGGAGGGTAGCCTTGGTCGACCAAATCCTCGATCAATCGCGAGTGACGGACTTGCAAGAGGCTGCTCAGATTCCCGAACTTGACAGCTGCAAATCCAAGAAACCCTGCTACGGCCAACGCGCCAGCGAGTCCACCCAGCAGCATAGATGACGAGTGGGACTGAATTTCAGCCTCAGGAACGCTGACGACGGCTGAAGCAAGGCTTGGCTCGCTGCGTTCGCCGCGCGCCTGAGTATCAAACTCGATTGTTGCCGCAGAGACCGGCGGGCCGTTCGGCGTCTGCGGACCAGACGTGACTGCGGCTTGTACCGGCGGTTGCGTCGCATTGGCGACCGGTGCTGCGTTGATGGCCGGATCGGGCCACTGTGTGGTAGTGGCCGGTTGCGAGATATTCGTGTTTTGCGCAGGTTCGTCGGAAGAATCCCTCGTGGACGGCAGAGAGTTGGTGTCTGCTGGATCGTTCGCGCTTGTCGCGTCATCGAGCTCCGCATGAGCATTTGTGATGGACGGCCGGAGAGGTGGTGCGGAAGACCTCATTGCCCGTTTGTCCGACGCGGGGGCAGACAGCGACGGCCTTGCTGAGGTTTCCAGCGCAGTCTTGCCGCGCCCTTCGCCGAGATACCAGCAGTGACGCTTCGTTCCCGGCTCGACGCGATAATGCCAGTGACCTCCGCGCGGCGTCGTCGCGCCCGGTTTTACGAGGCAGGTATCGTCCGCGCGTGCCGAGCCATGGACGGTGATCGCAAGCATGCCGCCCGTGAACAAAGCTACCCCAAGGGTTGAGAGACGTTTCCCCAAACGGTTTGACATGCATATCCCCGATCATGACAAGATTCACGATGCCTTTCTTTAATAGTCAGGAAAGACTTGGGTCGCACTGCGCCGTAAATCCGGAATGGTCGGGGCGTAATTGAGGCTGAATGACCTCTCTTCTGCCTACATTTTTTACCTGCTCGGCCACCATAACGTAGGCGCGTGGTCTCGCGGCTTCGCGATAAAGATAACATGTGCACAACAACACCGAACTTTACGGCGATTGCGGCGCATCAACGCCATAACATCGTCTCAGATCCGATCCGTTCTATTGCGGTGTATGTCCGCCAATTCACGAGCCATCGCAACGAAACCGGATATTGGAACCGTCTCCGCGCGCCGCGTGGGGTCGATGCCTGCCGCAGCCGCCAGCGACGCCGGATCAGCGGGCAACGATTTCAGGCTTTGCCGTAGCATCTTCCGGCGATGCCCGAACGCGGCGGCGGCAACTTGCTCTAGCATCCGGCGGTCGCATGGCTCGGGGCTGTCGCGTGGTATCAGCCGCACCACCGAAGACGTGACCTGGGGTTGCGGAACGAAAGCCGCGGGCGAGATGTCGAACAGAATTTTGGTCTCTGTGCGCCAGTTCGACAGCACGGCGAGGCGGCCATACGCATCGTCGTTTTCGCGGGCAACGATCCGTTCGGCGACCTCGCGCTGAAACATCAGCACCATGGCGTCATACCATGGCGGCCAGGGCTCGATGCTGAGCCAGCGGATCAGAAGCGCGGTGGCGATGTTGTAAGGCAGGTTGGCGACGATCTTTGCGCGCATCGTGCCGAGCAGGGGTCGTGGATCGAAGCTTGTCGCATCCGCGTTGACGATCGTGAGGCGGCCGGGATAGCGAGCCGAAATTTCTTCCAGCGCGCCAAGCGCGCGTTCGTCACGCTCGATGGCGATGACGCGCATCGCGCCGAGCGCAAGCAGCGCCCGCGTCAATCCGCCAGGACCCGGCCCGATCTCGATGACGGTCGCATCCTGGAGTGGACCGGCGGCGCGCGCGATCCGGGCCGTGAGATTCAGATCGAGTAGAAAGTTCTGTCCCAGCGATTTTCGCGCCGACAACGCGTGACGTTTGATGACGTCGCGCAGCGGCGGAAGGTCATCAATCGCGCTCATGCCGAACGTGTCGACGCTGCCATCCGCGCGGCGAGGCTCAGCGCAGCGATCAGACTCGATGGATCGGCGCGTCCCGTGCCGGCGATGTCGAATGCAGTGCCGTGATCAGGCGATGTACGGATAAACGGCAGTCCCAGCGTGACATTGACGGCCCGATCGAAAGCCAGCGTTTTGACCGGAATCAGAGCCTGATCGTGATACATGCAAATGGCACAGTCGTAAGTCCGGCGCGCGGCCTCATGGAACATGGTGTCGGCCGGAAGCGGGCCTTTGACGTCGATTGCTTCGGCGCGCAGGATTGCGACGGCCGGTGCAACGATCGTCTGATCCTCGGTTCCGAGCGAGCCGTCCTCTCCCGCGTGGGGATTCAATCCGGATACCGCGATGCGGGGGCTGGTGATTCCAAATCGCGAGCGTAGGTCTGCAACGACAATGCGAACGGTATCCACAATCATGCGGCTCGACAGCATTGTGATCGCATCGCGCAAGGGCAGGTGGATAGTGACGGGCACGACCGCAAGATCAGGCGACCAAAGCAGCATCACCGGTTGCGGTGCGTTGGAGTTCGTTGCCGCCAGTTCGGCGAGAAATTCGGTGTGGCCAGGATGGGCGAATCCCGCCCGGTAGAGCACGCTCTTGGCGATCGGATTGGTGACCACTGCTCCCGCATGGCCCGCTACAACATCGTTGACCGCATGACGGATCGATCCAATCGCTGCGGGGGCGCTGTTGTCGTCGGGATGACCGGGATGCGCGGTTGCCGGATGCCCCGTGGCGACAATCGGAAGTGCTTCATTGAATATCTGGGAAAGGTCTTTCTGGCCAACCTCCGCCAAGGAAAGATCAAGCAAGGGAAGATCAAGTCCGAGCAGCTTTGCCCGGGCCGCGATGAATGCGCTATCGCCAAGAAGATAGAAGGGAGGAACGGCATCGTTCTTGCGGCGCAGCCAGGCCGCGATCGTGATATCCGGTCCGATGCCGGCCGGCTCGCCCAGGGTCAATGCAATCGGCTTCACCACGCGGTGGCTCCAGCGCGGCTTTTGATAGAATACACGCCGCCGTTCATGACATCTGCCGCATCACCCTGCTGGACACGCGGGAAACGTCATTTGTCGCCTTTCTCCGGACGACTTTCACGATATTCGATCATCGCGGATCTTCGAATATCGTCCAGGTAGGATTTGGACCGCTTCTCATACTTGTCGGCAAACATTTTTTCCCGGATTTCCTTTTTCTTCGGGGTGTCCACACTGGTTACCTTCTTTTCGCATACCGCTACCATTTCGACGCCCTGCCGCGTGATTTCCGGTGGAGTCAGATGCCCCACGGGCGTCTTATCGAGCAGATCTCGAAGCGTAGGTGGCAGGTCAGCGGACGTTTTTGTGATCGGATCGCGTAGGGTGGCATTCCGCATCGCCTTGACGGTGCGAACGGCCTCCGAGCAAGACTGAATACGCTCGCGCAAAGAATTGGCTTCGTTGCGCCGCGCCTCCACCACCGGACCCGCCGCGCCGCGCGGAACGATCAGGACAACGGGACGCATCCGGTATTCGACCCCCTCGATTTTCGATTTATCCTCGCCGCTATTCTTCAGCGCTTCATTGACATCACGATCGCTCACAAGAAGACTTTCCTTGAAGCGGCCGCGCACAAGGCTTCCCCAAACCATATCAGCTCTCAGGCGCGCCTTGATCGTGTCCGGGCGAACTCCCTGAGAGCCGATCGATTTTGTCAGCTGTTCGGGCGACATCCCCATCCGCGCGCCCATGCTGGCGTATGCCTGATCAATATCCGTCGAAGTCGGGTTCACGCCGAACTTCTTGGCCTCCCTGATCTTCACCTTTTCGCCGATCAACTCTTCGATCACCTCCTGCCGGGGCGGAGATTTGTGGGTGGATATCTTAATCAGGCGGATGCGCTGCTCGATATCAAAAGTGGTGATCGGCTCGCCGTTGACCATGACCGCGACCGACTGGGCAAGCAGCGGCGAGTTCAAGCCGACGAAAGAAAGAAACGCGAATAAGGCCAGACGGCTCAACGGCCGGAAGAGCAAGATCATTTTCATGTCAATGCGCGCTTAGCAGGTCTATTGTCGTCGAGGTCTGAGTTCATCAGGCGGCACAGCCTGCTTCTTCAAAGTACCACCACTTGAAACTAGCGGATGCCAGAGCCGGTCGATCCTCCGCGGGTCTGGCCCAAGGTTCTCAGCCCAAGCTGAAGCATGAAAGCATGGTTAAGCTGGGGCGGCGTTGCTCCCGCGGAATAAATGTATGACGTCACGTAGTTGAGGCCGAGAACAAAACAATCGTCCACGTATCCCGCGCCGACTGCATACTGGTTGATTTGATTGGCTTCCAGGTCCCAGCGTGCCGCACCCTGCACGACCCAGTTGGATGCAACCTTTATGGAACCGGTGCCCAAAAGACCTCGGCGCCTTGTGAGAAAGCCGAGGGCGGGCTGCTCCGCATAATCGCCGTACAACACGCTCCCGGACCACCGGCTGAAACTGGCGCGGCCTTCGGCTTCGAAGCGCTGCACATTCAAGGTCGCCTCATCAATCCGCGCGCGGGTGCTGAACGTGAAGATGCTGTTGGGCGAATAGTTCACGCTTGTGACGTAGTCGGATTGCGGGCGCTGCAAGCCGGAATTGACGCCGGTATTGGTGATATCCGCGACAGCAAACGAGTTCAGGCCGAACAGCTGATAGGACTGTCCGAACAGAAAGTTGATCGCGCCGCCCTGATCGAATTGAGTCGTCGCCTGTGCGCCGACGTTGGCGCGGCCGCCACCCTCGACACGGTCATAACCGGAGAATTTGTCCACGCTGAAGAGGTTGCTGGCGTCGAAGACCAGGCTTTGCGCATCCTCATTCGGCAGCTTGCCCGCATAGCTTTCATTCGGACGGATGATGACCTGCGCGATCGGTTCGATCGTTGTGGTGCCCCAGGGCTGAACGTTGATGAAGGGATAGCGATATTCGAGACCCACAACGGGCATGAGGCGGAGTGCCTGCGTGGTACCGGGCTGGATGAAATTGGACACGCCCGGCTGGTTCGAGATGTCAGCATTGATGGCGTCGGCGCGAAGCGAAGCGAACGGCGTCCAGATCTGACCAAAGGAATCGGTGAACGACTTCCGCCACTGTGCCTGTGCGGTCAAGCGTGTATAGGTTCCCGGAATGCCTCGAAGCAAACAATTGGCCGGTGTTCTCGCCGCTGGGTCAGCCGACGTTGGCGCGCACACGAACGAGGTATTCGCCAGCGTCGAGATCGGATCGAACTGC
Organism: Nitrobacter sp. MLSD-S21; assembly: GCF_058809865.1. Lineage (NCBI taxonomy): Bacteria > Pseudomonadati > Pseudomonadota > Alphaproteobacteria > Hyphomicrobiales > Nitrobacteraceae > Nitrobacter > Nitrobacter sp. MLSD-S21. The sequence goes on from NZ_JBXASZ010000001.1 coordinate 688,085, forward strand.
GCCTGATCACGCGCGAGATTGACGAAGTTGAACTTGTAGCTGAATTCGCCGCCAATGACCGAATGGTTGATGACATTCGAATAGTCGATGACAGGCGCAACCACCGGAACCAGGCTCTGATTGCCCGAGAAGCTCAGGTAGTGAATCGCGCGGGCGTCGAAGTAGCTACGGGTACCGACGCCGGTCAGATAGAGTTGCGAAATCGCTTCGGTCGGCAGAGTCAGGAACGATTGCATCAAGTCCCTGTACTGCTTCAACCGGTAGTCGGAGAAGAAGAAGTAGTCGCTTAACAGAACGCCGTCCCAACCCCAGACCCATTTATCGTTCAAGGCAAACTGACCTTTGGTATCCACACCGCCGCGGAAGTCCCGGTTGCCGGGCCCCGAACCGAAGGCGTCCGGATCAAGCTGATTGATACCATAAGCACGGATTTGATAGGCGCCGTCCACGAAACGCTGCCTGAACTCGCCTTGCATCAACACGCCTTGTCGCGTGGTGAATCGGGGAGAAAGGGTCAGGTCGTAGTCCGGCGCGAGCGCGAAATAGTAGGGAACCTCGACCCCGACCCCGTAGGGAGAATAGGACGTAAAGGTGGGCACCAGGAAGCCGCTTTTGCGCTTCACAGTCGGATCTGGTGTTGAGAAGAAAGGCATATAGGCCATAGGCACGCCGTAAAATTCCAATCGGGCGTCCTCGAAGTACAACATCTTCTCGGTCTGATCGTGAATGATGCGGGCACCCTTGACCTGCCAAAGCGGGGGCTTTTTCGGATTCTCCCTGCAGGGCGCGCAGGCTGTATAGACGCCGTTTTCGAATACCGTGTAGTTGCCCTTGGTCCGATCGGCCCGGGTTGCGGCCATGCGCGTCGCATCGGCCGTGTCAACTCTCAGCGAATCGACGAAGCCGTCCCGGTAGTCGTCGCTCAAATCCAGGATATTGGCGTAGGTGATCTTGCCTCCCGCATCAGTCATGCGGATGTTGCCTTCGGCATGGAGCCGCTTGGTTTTCTGGTCGTAGATGACCTTGTCCGCCTCGACGCTCGTGCCGTTGTAGAACATCTGCACATTGCCGACGGCCGACACGCGAGAATTGTTGTAGTCGTAGTCGAGCTCGGTGGCTTGAACGAGCATCTGCCCGTCATTCTGAGGTGGCGGCGGCGTAGGCTTGGGCGGGCGAGGATTGTAAGTGAAGCTTTGTGCCACAGCCGGAGTAGTTGCGACGACGTCAATCACAGCGGCGGCAATCAGTCCGAGAACGGCCGCCGTCAGCGAGGCCGGAATCACGGACGCACCAGACCGACGGCGGCGCAGTGAGACGCGCCGCTCGCGAACAGGCGAGCGCTTACGGAGGGTGGCGATTGCAGCCACTATCCGTCCTCCTGATGCAGCAAGACCAAAAAGCCGGTGAGGCTGCCGACGCAGACCGGCAGCCACGCCGCAGCGATTGGATTCATCAGCTCGGCCTTGCTCAAATCCTCAGTTACCTTAGACAGGACATAGAGCAGAAAGCCCGAACCCACGCCACTTAAAACCATCTTTTGCACCCCGCCGAAGCGGAAGAAGCGGAGGCTCACCGAGGCCGCCAGCATCACCATTGCAGCCAGCAAAAACGGCTGTGCGATGAGTTTGTGGTATTGCAGCCGGTATCCTGCGGTTGCAAATCCTGAGCTCTCGGAGGATCTGATATAACCCGGCAGTTGCCAAAATGACACAGTTTCGGGGGTGGAGAAGCTGTTTTGGACCTGTGCCGGCGTCAGACTGGTCGGAAGGACAAAGGTTTCCTGCTCGACCGGCGGATTGTCCAGCGTAAACCGGCGAACGCCTTTGAACAGCCAGCGCCCGTCTTCCAGGGCTGCTTCGCGTGCCTCGATACGTTCCTCGAACTTGGAATGGGGATCGAACGTGAACACGGTGAGCCCCGTCAAGCGCACGCCTTGCTGCTCACTGCGCGCCGCATTGATGATAGCCTGACCGTCGTCGGTCACTTGGTTGATCCAGAAACCGGATGCGTCCTGGAGACCTCCTCCGGAGACGCCGCCAAACAGTTCGGCCTCCATCCGCTTGGACAATTCGCGCAGGTTGGCAGACAAAGGATTGTAGACCGTGGTGGCGAGGGCGCCGAGCACGATCGCGCACACGAGCGCCGGCGAGATGAATTGCCACGCCGAAACGCCGGCGGCGCGGGCCACCACCAGTTCAAGCTGCCGCGACAGTGCGAGATAGCACGTCATGGCGCCGATCAGGACACAGAACGGGGTCAGTTTCTCAAGGAGCTGGGGCACCCTGAAAAGCGATGTTTCCGCAACCACGAGTGCCGATGCCGACGCAAGCCCCGACGTCCTCCGGACCATTTCAATATAATCGACAAGAACGAGTAGCAGAAAAATGCTGACGAAAACGCCGAGCGCAGCCACCATGAAGCGGCCAGCAAAATAACGACCCAACGTGTTCGTCAACATGCTCATGCGAGGGCCGGTTTCTTCCCCAGCAGGCGGAGGAGCCGCTCGTTCGATCTGTTGATCGCCTCCGTTAACGCGGCGGATGGTTCGAGCACGATTCCAGCAACAATCACCCGCAAGCAGATACCAATTGCCCCGAAAAGAAGCAGGTATTGCAGGAGCGCCGCCATCGGCGATTTCACAGTCATGACCGAAAGCGCGAAGCCTGCCATACGAAGGCCGAACACCGCCGCAATTGCCGCTCCCATGGAGAAATTGCGACTCTGGCGCGTGGTGCGCGGTGTTCCGAGGAATGCGAAGGTCAGCGCTGCAAAGGCAAACGGATAGATCGGGGCGGTGAATCGATCGTGAAGCTCGGCGCGGAATTGGCCACGCATCTGCTGAACCAGAGGGTCCTTCTGATCGGGAGCAATCAACTCCCAAAGGTAACGTTCACGAATGCCATAAATAACGTCATGCCCTCGATTGGAGAATTTCGACATGTCGAACGCATAGCGGTCAAACGCGACCATGGCCGGTTCGCGCTTGCCCGTCTCGAATCTCTCCAGGTGCCCATCTTCCAGGATAAGAAACGATCCCTGGTCGTTCTTCATCACCGTTCCGTGGTCGGCGATGATACTGAGGCGCTCTTCAGGATTACGGCGATCATCAATGAAAATTCCGGCGAGTTGGCCACCAGGCTGTCGTTCCCGAATACGAATTGTCAGATTCGGATCCAGTTGCGCAAATCGGCCGGGTTGCAGAACGTTCGCCAGAACGTCGGCGGTGATCTCGGCATCCCATCGCTTCAACCGACGCATCCCATCAGGCGCAAGGTAGGCCGCGATGAACGCCACCAGCAAGGCCACAATCACCGTTGCATAGATGAACGGCCGGAAGAGCCGGAACGGCGATAGGCCGGCGGCGTTCATCACGATGATTTCCGAGTCCGTAGCAAGCTTGTGGAGGGTGTGCGAGATCGCGATCATCAGCGCAATCGGGGAGATGATCAGCACCAGCACGGGGATAGCAAGACTGGTGATCCCCAGAAACGTCAGGATGGTCTGTCCCTGGCTTGTCATCAGGTCGATTCCACGCAACGCCTGCGTAATCCAGATCACCCCTGTCAGGCTGACCAGGACCACCACAAACGACGCCAGCGTCGTCCGGAAAATATACTTGTCGATCGACCCCATCGGTCTGAACGATCCCCAATCTTTCAGGCAAACACATCCGGCAACGCCAGACCGCGACCGAGACGTCCCCAGCGTCCCGCCATGTTTTACCTGACTCGTCTCTCAGTACCATCCCTTTGATCTGTCAACAAAATGGCCGAGGCTTAATGTCCGTCGATTATAGTTAAAATCCGGAATATGTGACACTGCAGCCACGGCGGCGGGGGTTAATTGCGCTCAAAGCGAATTTGTAGCAACGGCGCCGAAAGCTGACACGGTGTTGAACCCTTGGCAGCGTTGCCGTTGACAGGTCATAGTCGCTAAGTCACACGCTGGCCCGATTTCGAGGCCGCACCACCCTGATCCTGGAGGTTTCCGATGCCCGACGCCGTCAAGGTGGGCTTTGTTCCTGTTTCGACCGCTTCGCGCGGGACCCTCGTAGTATTTTGCGATGATGCGCTGAAGTTCGGCCAAGCCGCGAGCAAGGCTCTCGGGTCGTCAACCGCACTTGTCAAACGGGCGGCTGCAGCCAATCAGTTCAAAGGCAAAAGCGCGACGACACTCGATATTCTCGCGCCGGAGGGGCTCAAGGCTAATCGCCTGATCGTTGTGGGTGCCGGCAAAACGTCGGCTCTCAAAAGCAGCGATTTCTTGAAATTCGGCGGTGTTCTTGCGGGAAAGATTCGTAGCGATAACGGCGGCGTCACGATCATTGCGGAGCTGCCATCCGCAATGATGGGTCCGGATCAGTCGGCGGCGCTGGCTTCCGGTATCCGGTTACGCGCTTACAAATTCGATCGTTACAAGACGCGGAAAAAGGACGGCGACGATGCGGTATTGCGCGCCGATATATCGATAGCGGTCGCCGACGTCGCCGCAGCAAAGAAGGCGTTCGCGCCTGTCAATCACGTTGTCGATGGTGTCATTATCGCGCGCGACCTCGTGAACGAACCGCCGAATGTACTTTATCCGGAGGAATTCGCGCGGCGCGCGAGCCGGTTGCGCGCGATCGGGGTCGGTATCAACGTTCTTGACGTCAAGGCGATGACCAAACTTGGCATGGGGGCGCTGCTGGGTGTGGGGCAGGGGTCGGCACGGCCCAGCCGGACGGTCGTCATGCGCTGGAATGGCGGCAAGAAGGGCGAACCGCCCGTCGCTTTCATCGGCAAGGGCGTTTGCTTCGACACCGGCGGAATCTCGATCAAATCCGCCAGCGGCATGGAAGACATGAAGGGCGACATGGGCGGGGCGGCCTGTGTGGTGGGGTTGATGCATGCGCTCGCCTCGCGCAAGGCGAAGGTGAATGCCGTCGGCGTCATCGGCCTTGTCGAGAACATGCCGGACGGCAACGCGCAGCGGCCCGGCGATATCGTGACGTCAATGTCAGGTCAGACCATCGAGATCATCAACACCGACGCCGAGGGCAGGCTGGTCCTTGCAGACGTGCTCTGGTACGTCGCCCGCAAGTTCAAGCCGAAGGTGATGGTTGATCTCGCAACGCTCACCGGCGCGATCATGGTGGCGCTCGGCACCGCACACGCCGGCCTGTTCTCCAACAATGACGAATTGTCGGAACGACTGACCAAGGCAGGCTTGGAGACCGGTGAGCGGGTCTGGCGGATGCCGCTTGCGCCTGAATACGACAAGCTGATCGACTCGCAGTTTGCTGACATGAAAAACACCGGCGGCCGCTATGGCGGCTCGATCACGGCTGCTCAATTTTTGCAACGGTTCATCGACGATACGCCGTGGGCGCATCTCGACATCGCGGGAACGGCGATGGGCGCTCCCAAATCCGACATCAATCAGAGTTGGGGATCCGGGTTCGGCGTGCGGTTGCTGGATCGCCTCGTCGCGGAGCATTACGAAACGCAGCGATGACGGAAGTTCTGTTCTACCATTTGCAGAACATGTCGCTTGAAAAAGTTCTGCCACCGCTGCTCGAGAAAACCTTCGAACGCGGATGGCGCGCCGTCGTCCATACAACATCTGAGGAGCGCGCCGATGCGCTCGATGCTCATCTATGGTCCTATCGTGACGATTCTTTCCTGCCGCATGCGACGTGGCGGATCGAGGACGCCAGCGAACAGCCGATTATCCTGACGGTCGACGGCCGAAATCCCAACCGGGCCACCGTCAGATTTCTAATCGACAGTGCCCCACTTCCGGACAGTCCTGATACCTACGAACGGCTGGTGCTGATCTTCGATGGCGACGATAGTGGCGCGCTAGATGCCGCGAGGGCCGTCTGGACAGAGTGCAAGTCACGAGGGTTTGAGGCGACCTACTGGCAGCCTGACGAAACTGGACGCTGGCAGCGTCGCAAGTAGCCAGATAGAGCGGTTGTAATTTGATGATACTTGAAGCTTTCTGCTCAGACACTAAGGTCCAGTCATGGTCACGCCGCAAATAGGTGGTGGGACAGGTTTTTTACGATCCGTCGGGATAAAATTCGTCGTGAGACAGCCCAGATTTCGCCGAAGGGCCTTGATGTCGCTCCTTCTGATAGCGCCGCTTGTATCGGGCTGCGGCAGCGCATCGGATATTTTGTCGTCAGATCTGCTGTCGAAGGATGCGGACTGGTTTTCGCGATCCGGCAGAGTATTCGTCAAGAACGTTTCGATTGAAACACCGCCGCTCACGCCGGACAAGCCGGTCGCGCCGGACGACCTCATCAGTGCGGACGGTCTTTGTACGGGGATGGCGCCGCCGATCGGCGCAGGGGGATCCGGTGCACCCTCCGACAACGCTACCGCTGCTCCGCCAACTGCAACGGGTACCGTGGCGTTAGGTCATACCGAATGCGACGTGACGCGCGGCATCGGAGTCGCGCCGGATAATGTCAGTCTCTCCAACAATCCGGGGGGAGATCGTGTTGCAGTCTTGACGTTCCTGAGAGGACCACGCGCCGGAACTTATACATTTTCGGCGGGACGTCTGTCCTCGATCGAGCGGGCGCCTGAACTAGCAGCACCTCAGAAGCCGGAGCGGCGAGCGAAAAAACGGTAGAAGCGTGAGCTGGAGCTCCGCTTCCAATAGAATTGAAATCCTTGCTCTATGATTTTGATTTAACGCGTTTTCTTCACGCAAACCAGCATCCGCGGCGCTCGAAAACACTAAAGTTTTCAGCAACGGTTTCCGTCAGCCTGGGGCGTTATCGTAGGACGAGCTGGCCTCCAGCCATTCCTCCTCGGCGCGCTGCAGGGCGTCGACCGCGCTGGCCCGTGCCTTTGTGAGTTGCGCCGCCTGTTTGGGCTCGCGCTTGAACAGATCCGGCAACGCAAGGGCGACGTCGATTTTTTCGATGATGCCGGTGATTCGCTCGATCTCGGCCTCGGCGGCCGTAATCTTCTGTTTGAGCGGCGCGCGCCGTTCGATCCTCTCGCGCCGCGGCTTGTCACGGCCGTCGTCGCGCTCGCCAGACGACCCGCGGTCGCGACCGTTTGTGCGGAGGCCGCGTGCCGACAAAACCGCGCGGCGGTAATCGTCGAGGTCCCCGTCGTAAGGAGTAACGGCGCGGTCTGCCACAACCCACAGCCGGTCGGCGCAGGCCTCAATCAGATAGCGGTCATGCGAGACCATAATGACAGCACCGGGATATTCGTTGATTGCTTCGGCAAGCGCGGCCCGGCTGTCGATATCGAGATGGTTGGTCGGTTCGTCAAGAATGATCATGTTGGGGGCGAAGAACGTCGCAAGCCCGAGTAAAAGGCGCGCTTTTTCGCCACCCGAAAGGCTTCGAACAAGGGTGTCGCCCGCCTTGCCTGAAAAGCCGATGCCTCCCACGCGAGCGCGAATTTTTGTTTCTGGGGCATCTGACATCAGTCGCCGCACATGATCGTAGGGCGAGCCGTCGAGGTCCAGTTCGTCGGTCTGATGCTGGGCGAAATAGCCGATCGATAGCTTGTCGGCGCACACCACTTTGCCGGCGAACGGTTGTAGCTTGCCGGCGAGCAGTTTGACGAGGGTGGACTTGCCGTTTCCGTTGGCGCCGAGCAGGGCAATACGATCGTCCTCATCGATCCGCAAGGTTACGCGCTTGAGGACTGGCGATTCCCGATCGTAACCTACGACTGCCTCGTCAACGGCAATGATCGGCGGCGACAACAGCTTGTCCGGCACGGGAAACGAAATCTCGCGCACGTCTTGTGTCACCAGCGCCGTCACGGGCTTCATGCGCTCGAGCATCTTCACGCGCGACTGCGCCTGGCGTGCCTTCGAGGCCTTGGCCTTGAAGCGATCGACGAAATCTTGAAGCCGCTTGCGTTCGTCGGCCTGCCGCCTGGCGTGCTTGGCATCGAGCATCTCGCGGGCAGCGCGCTGGTCCTCGAACGAGGAGTAGGTGCCCTTGTAGAGAGTGAGCTTGCCGCGATCGAGGTGCAGGATCTGATCGACGGATGTGTCGAGCAGGTCGCGGTCGTGGCTGATGATGATGACCGTGCGCGGGTAGTGCGCGAGGTGATCTTCCAGCCAGAGCGTTCCTTCGAGATCGAGGTAATTCGTCGGCTCATCCAACAGCAACAAATCGGGTGCAGCAAAGAGGGTTGCCGCGAGCGCGACGCGCATACGCCAGCCGCCTGAGAATTCCGAACAGGGGCGGGCCTGGTCCGCCGTTGAAAATCCGAGACCGCTCAGGATCGACGCCGCGCGTGCGGGTGCGGAATGGGCGTCGATATCGACGAGACGCGTCTGGATGTCGGCGATGCGGTGTGGATCGCGAGCAATTTCGGCTTCATGCAGCAGCGCGTGGCGTTCGATGTCGGCCTTCAGCACCACCTCGATCAGGCTTTCAGGGCCGTCGGGAGCTTCTTGTGCGAGGCTACCGACGCGCCAGCGCGGCGGAACGGCAATGGTCCCCGTTTCGGTCGGCAGCTCACCGCGGATGGCATGGAACAGCGTCGATTTTCCGACACCGTTACGACCGACAAAGCCGACACGAGCGCCGGGCACGATCTGAACAGAGCTATGGTCGATCAGCAGCCGTCCGGCGATGCGGATCGAAATATCGGTGATGGACAGCATGGATGTTTTTCACCGCTGCGCCGGCCAAACGCAACTCGTTTGTGGGCGTTCGGGAGCAAATACGGCGAAGGCTTCAACCGAAACGAGACCAGCGCAAGGAGGTCAGCCGTGGCCGTCCTGCGCACTCAGCTGCTGCAACAGCACCTGAAGCCGGAAAGGTAGTTCCGGCTCTTCCGGCCGCAGGTCGGTTCGCAGCCGCTCACCGATCGCTTTCGCGACCTCTTTGCTGGTCTGCGGATCAATCCGATCGGCGCTTTCGGCGATTCGGTCGGGCATTGTGGTTCGGTGTCCCTGCGGTGCGCTATAGGATTAAGCCCCGAAGCGGTAAATTGTTTCGGGGATATGGCCTATCGCGTGCAGTATCTGCAAGCCCGAGGATAACAGCCGATGTGGAAATCAAACGTTTAGACGGGCCAGGGTCTTCGGAAATCGGAGGCCGGGGCCTTCCCCACGCACACAAAACCGAGGCCGAGCAAGTCGTCATTCTCGGCTAGCCATTGTTCAAGCGCGTGCCCGCTCGCAGAAATTTCTGAGGATCGACAGCTTCCCCGTCGATCCTTGTTTCGTAGTGCAGGTGCGGACCTGTCGAACGGCCCGTCGATCCGACCTCACCGATGACCTGTCCGGCCTTGACGGTTTGGCCGATCTTCACATCGATTTCCGAAAGGTGACCGTAGCGGGTCGACAAGCCATTGCCATGATCCACCTCGACCATCCGGCCATAGCCACCCGTCCAGTTCGCGGAGATGACCTTTCCGTTCGCCGTCGTCCGCACGGGGTTTCCTGCCGTAGCGCGAAAATCGAGCCCGGTGTGCATTGCCGGTCGCCCAACGAACGGATCGACGCGAACGCCGAAACCGGACGTGAATTCGAGCTCTCCCACGACCGGCTTGCGATAGGGAACAAGGGCGAGCGCGCGATCCAGCCGGTCGATCTGCGCACGCGTCAGGTTGACGCGGTAAAGCTGACGCTCGAACGGATCAGAATCGGATCGCAGCTTGACAGGCACATAGGGCCCACCCGTGCCGGGATACAGCGTGGCGGTCGCCATCTTCGCCACGCTCAGTCCGAGATCGGAGAAAACTCCACGCATCCGGTGCAGGCGGGAATCCATACCATCCGCGATCGAACTCAATTCGGCGATCTGACGGCTCTCGACCCGATCGAGCGACGATTTCAGCTGCAAGAGCCTGTTGTCCTCGCCGGTGACGTTCATGAGCGGGACCGGTTTTGGACGGGCATTGGCCGGCTGGCGAAAGTCAAGGGGCGCGCCTCGATCGGGTAGCGCCTCGAAAGTAGTAGTATCGTTGATCGGGGAGGGCTTTTCAGACCGCGATGAGCCTGCGTCAGCGTCGTTTCCCGCCTTCCGGGCCGACCCTTTGATTGATCCCGTTACTGAAACCTCAGATATGGCACTCAGGGCACCGGCGCGAGATTCAAGCACCGTCTGACGGCGCATGATCTCGTCGAGCTTTCTCTCGAACTGTTCCTGATCGATCAATTGACGGCTGGTGGTACGATCGACCCGCGAGCGCAATTCGGCAATGCGATCTTCGTAGGCATATTGCATGTCCGCCTGCCGCGCGATGAGCCGCGTCAGCACATCATCGCGGAAGGCGAAATAGGTCGCAGTCGCAGCCGACCAGATCCCGAGCAGCGTGACGGTTCCGACCGCAATCCAGAACACGACCGGGCCAAACCGAACCTGTCTGCCGCCATGAGCAAAAGTGTAACCGCTCCGCTTTTCCCTCATTCCCGGCAAGCTAGCCGCTGCCGCGTAGCGCGAAGGATGTCGATCATGATCGTGGGTGCGATGCGGCGGGTACTCGGCGCACTGACTGGAACGGTACGGCATCGATACTCCTGTGCCGACCTGAAACAGGGCTTCGGACGGCTCAACTTCGATGCTGATTTGAACCATTCATGGTTAATTTTCGGAAAATGGCGGTGCGCTTTTACAGTCGGCGCGCTGCCGCGAGTACCTCGTCAGCGTGACCTTCGACCTTGACGCGGCGCCAGATACGAGCGATCCGCCCGGCTTCGTCCACCAGCACGGTTGTACGAAGAACGCCGGTGAAGGTTTTGCCATACATGGATTTTTCGCCCCAGGCGTTATATGCTTCCAACATGTCGTGCTTTTCGTCCGAAACAAGAGGAGTGGACAGCTTATGCTTGTTTCGAAACGATTCCTGTGCCTTTACGGAGTCGGACGACACGCCCATCACTGTCGTTCCACTGGCCGCGAACTCTTTTGCCAGCCGTGTGAAATCCATGGCCTCCCTGGTGCAGCCCGGAGTGCCTGCGCGCGGATAGAAGAAGATCACGAGCTTCGTCCCGGCGAAATCGGCAAGCGAAACGTGGGTGCCGTCTTCCCTCGGGAGTTTGAATGGTGGCGCCAGGGAGCCTTCCGCAAGCTCACCTGCTTGTGAGAAGGGCGAAGTCAGGCGTGATTTGAGCTTCCCGCTCGCTGTCATATCGACGTTGCGAGCCGGTTTTATGCGGTTGACCGTCGCAGCCCGGGCAGTCCCAGAACTGTCCGACTTGGAGGATTTCTTGCGTATCTTCTTGGACATACGCCTTCCTTTCGTCGCTTTCCAACGCTCAGTATCCGTTCAACTGCGGCAGGCGCCGAGGGCGAATCGGTCAGACCGCCGCCGCTGTGCATGACTGCCGACCGCGGGTTCGGTTACAAGGAATTCGACGAGTTGTCCGCCCCACATTCAGTTCAAGTGGGCACCAGGAGCCGGATGACGCGTAACACGCCAAATCGGGGATTAGCCGAAGGGCCATCACAGGAACGTTCGTCCGGAAACGGCGCGCGGACCGATAAGGGCGAAAGCTCCCGACCAAGCGGGCACTGAGAGGCAATGGCTAAAAAGACGCCGATACGAAATCCGAAATTGCACGGCGATCATCAGGTCTCGCAAGGAGAGGGTGCCGGCTGGGACGAGGACGACGACGAACTCCAAAATCGTCGCATACGTCAATTGCTGTCGCGGTCGGATTCCAGATTCCACAGAGTCGGCGACCGATTCGTGAAATTCAGAAACTGGCTGGCGGGAGAACGCTGGGTCAGACGGCTCGCGATCACCGGCTTGGTCCTGACGATCATGTTCGCGGGCGGGTTCGGTGCGCTCTGGTGGCGTCTCGGCGCTGGTCCCGTCAATCTCGACATGATGACGCCTTGGCTTGTCGCTGCGATCGAGGAAAACATTGGTCACGACAACACGGTGGAAATTGGCGGCACGCAAATCGAGCGGGCCGGCAGAATTCGTATCGCGGTTCGTATTCGTGACGTCGTCGTCCGTGACCGCGATCATGTCATCATCGCGAGCGCACCCAAGGCCGAGGTTAGACTGTCTGGTATAGCGCTGTTGACCGGCCGGTTACGTGCCGAAAGTCTCAATCTGGTCGACGCCGAACTTGCGGTCAGAATTACGTCGGACGGCCAAGTCACTGTTTCGACAGGTGATAACGCTAAGCCGCTTGCCACGGGCGTCGCGCCAACGCGACGATCTGACTTGCCATCGACAGCCGTATCCTCCGAAACATCGTTGCCGACACAAGGAACGCAACAATTCCCCGACGCCCCGACCGCAGTACCGCCGATTTCAGAAGACGGCGGCAACGCGAGCACCTTGTTGGCGGGGTTGGAATGGCTCGACAGCCTCGGCGTAAGGGGGCTTGATGGCCAAAATCTCAACGAGATCGGTCTAAAGAACGGGAGACTGGTGGTTGACGACCAGCAGCGCGGCAACCGTTGGAGCTTTAGCAACATCAGCCTGAGTCTTCGCAGGCCGGGCACGGGCGGCGTCGCATTCACTGTCAGCGAAGGCGGCAGCAAGGGGTGGTCGCTTCACGTCACGGTCGGACCGCCCGCGAATGGTGTCCGTCCGATTGATCTCCAAGCCGCTGGCATTCCAGCAAAGAACATTTTGCTGGCTCTTCGCATCAAGGACCTCACTTACAGCGCCGACATGCCGCTCAGCGGCGAACTGAAGGGCGAGATTGGTCGCGACGGCTTGCCCACGTATCTGCGCGGCAGTCTTGTCGCCGGCAAAGGCACGATCATCGACTCTGACACGCCGGATTATCCCATGGCGATCGATGAGATCGAAATGAACATGGAATGGGATTCGGGACGGCGTGTCCTGGTGGCACCGTTCAAGATGGTGTCCGGCGAAAATAGAATTACGCTGCTTGCCCGCCTCCAGCCTCCGAATGGCAATATTCCGGACTGGCAGATGGGTTTGAGCGGCGGCACAATCGTGCTCGCCGGCTTCGATGGCGAAGCGCCTCTGATCCTCAATCGCATTGCGATCAACCTGCGTTTCGACACAGAACACAAGCAGGTCATTCTGACTCAAGCCGATATCAGCAACGGCGAAATCGGCGTTGCAGGCACCGGCAGCATCGACTATTCGGGCGCACCAAGCCTGAAGCTGGGCTTTGCCGGGACGCCGATGTCAGCCGCCGCCCTCAAGAGTATGTGGCCGGCTCTGATCGTGCCGGAGTTGCGCGAATGGGTTATTGGGCGAATTGATCGAGGCTCTCTCCAGCGCATTGAAATCGGCGTGAATTCGCCGCTTCACAACCTGTCGCGACGCGGGCCGCCGATGCCGGATGACGGGCTTTCGGTTGACATCGTTGCTCGCAATGTGACCCTGCATCCCGTTGATGAAATGCCCTCGGTCCATGACGCCGACTTAAAGGCGCGGGTGACAGGAAGAACCGCGACGGTAACGATCGGGCAGGCCGCCGCCGATACTCCGTCCGGCCGAAAGCTCAACATTTCCGACGTCGTTTTCGAGGTGCCGGATTTGGCACCCAAACCCGCTCTGGCAAGAGTGAAATTCAGAATCGATGCTCCGGTCCCCGCAGCCGCCGAAATTCTCGTCTCGGACCGCCTCCGCGAATTCACCGATAATTTAATCGATCCGAATTCCAGCAAGGGGACGGTTGCGGCACAGATCGCTTTGGGCCTGCCGCTCACGCGAAAGATCACCAAGGAGGACACCACCTATTCCATCACCGCGGATCTCACGGGTTTTGCCGCCGACAAGCTAGTCATGAATCAGAAGCTTGAAGCGAGCGCGTTAAAGGTAGCCGCCAACAACGAGGGGTACCAGGTCAAGGGCGACGTCAAGATCAACGGCCAGCCTGCTTCGCTGGACTACCGCAAGCCGGCCGCGGGCGATGCAGACATCAAATTGCAGACCACGCTGGATGACGCGAGCCGCGCAAAACTCGGAGTTGATCTCGGCGCAGGAGCGACCGGTTCGATTCCTATCAAGCTGGTCGGGAAGATTAGCCGCGACAGGGACAGCAAATTCGCCATCGATGCCGATCTCACATCCTTGAAACTCGACAACGTTCTGCCCGGCTGGGTCAAGCTACCGGGAAAGTCAGGGCACGCGACGTTTAATGTCGTGCATAAAGCGCAATCCACGCGTCTGGAGGACATCGTTATCGACGGCAGCGGCGTCATGATAAAGGGATCGTTGGAGGTCGATCAAAACGGCGATCTGTTGAATGTGAACTTCCCGGTTTATGCGCCGTCAGAAGGTGACAGGGCTACTCTGAAGGTGGAGCGAAACTCGGACGGCGTGATGAAGGTCGTCATGCGCGGCGACGTGTTCGACGGCCGCGGCTTTCTCAAATCGACGATCTCGGGAAAGCAGGCCGACGCCAAAAGCAAGTCCAAGAGCGTCGATTTCGACATCGACCTGAAGATCGGCGCCGTCGCCGGGTTTTACGGCGAAGCCGTTCGCAGCGCGGACGTGAAGATGGCCCGGCGTAATGGATCGGTCCGTAGCCTCACCATGAGCGGCAAGATCGGACGTAACACGTCCCTGTCGGGCGATCTGCGCGGGCGCCCGCAGGGCCGCGACGTCATTCTGATCGAGACCGACGACGCGGGCGCATTCTTCCGCTTTACCGATACCTACGGAAAAATGTTTGGCGGTCAGCTTGCGCTGGCCATGGATCCTCCCACCGCTGAGCCTCGGGCCAAGCAAGGCCTGATCAACGTTCGCGATTTCGCGATCAAGGGCGAAGCGGCTCTGGATCGCGCCGTGGCGGGTGGTCCTCGGACCGCTCAGAACGGTATTTCATTTTCGCGTCTGCGCGCGGAGTTCACCCGGCAGAACGGACAACTCACGGTCCGCGACGGCGTCGTCAAAGGGCCGACCATCGGCGCGACCATCGAAGGCCAGATCGACTATCCTGCCAACGAAGTTCGCATGAGCGGCACGTTCGTCCCGATGTACGGGCTCAACAACATTTTTGGGCAGCTTCCGGTCGTCGGGCTGATCCTTGGCGGCGGCAGCGACGAGGGGCTGATCGGCGTGACCTATGAGGTGGTAGGATCCCCGGGGCAACCGCAACTGCGCGTCAATCCGATCTCGGCCATGGCGCCCGGGCTGGTACGCAAGATTTTTGAATTCCAGACCGGAAAAACGGCTAACCAGATCGAGTTTCCGTCAACGAGCGGCAACTGAACGTTTGCCAAATCGGCTGCTTGAACGCAGCTACGACGAAAAACAATCCGTACCTCCAGGCACGCTATGCAGGCCGCAGCAGCACGTGGCGTTTCTTGCCCATTGAGAGCTTGACCACGCCTTCGGGTGTAAGATGGTCCGGTGTCAACATCATCTTTTCATCGGCGACGACGACATCGTTGATGCGAAGACCGCCACCCTTGATCTGGCGACGCGCTTCGCCGTTTGAGGCGACAAGACCCGCCTTTACGAACAGCGCGAGAACGCCTGTGCCGCTTGCAAGCTCGCTCTGCGAAATATCCAGCGTGGGAAGGCTCTCGGCGATCGCGCCTTGTTCGAAGGTCGTGCGCGCAGTGTCGGCAGCTTTCTCAGCCTCGGGGCGACCATGCAGAAGCGCGGTCGCCTCGGTCGCGAGCACTTTTTTGGCCTCGTTGATCTCGGCGTCCCGCAACGCAGCCAGTTTCGTGATCTCGCCCATCGGCAGGATCGTGAACAGTTTCAGAAATTTGACGACGTCGGCGTCCTCGACGTTGCGCCAGAATTGCCAGAAATCGTAAGGGCTGAAGGCGTCCGCATTGAGCCAGACGGCGCCTTGCGCGGTCTTTCCCATCTTTGCGCCCGATGCCGTCGTCAATAACGGCGTCGTCAGGGCGAACAACTGAGGCGTTCCCATACGGCGGCCGAGATCGACGCCATTGACGATATTGCCCCACTGATCCGAGCCGCCCATCTGCAACCGGCAGCCGGCCCGGCGCGACAGTTCGACGAAGTCATAAGCCTGGCAGATCATGTAGTTGAATTCGATGAAGCTCATCTCCTGTTCGCGCTCAAGGCGGAGGCGAACGGAGTCCATCGTCAGCATGCGATTGACCGAGAAATGCCGACCGATGTCACGCAACATCTCGATCCAGTTGAGCTTGGTCAGCCACTCGGCGTTGTCCAGCATCACCGCGTCGCTCGCGCCCGAACCGTAACGCAGCACCTTGGCGAATACGCCGCGAATGCTAGCCTTGTTGGACTCGATTTCCGCCACGCTGCGGATCGCGCGCGATTCATCCTTGCCGGAGGGATCGCCGACCATGGTGGTTCCGCCACCCATTAGCGTGATCGGTTTGTTGCCGCTCTGCTGGAGCCAGTAGAGCATCATCATGGTCAGGTAGTTGCCGATGTGCAGCGACGGCGCGGTGCAATCGTAGCCGACGTAAGCCGTTGCCTCGCCTTTTGCGGCCAACGTATCAAGACCCTCGAGGTCGGAGCACTGATGAATGAAGCCTCGTTCCTGAAGGATGTTGAGAAAATCGGACTTGAAGGCGGCCATGGCTATAGGACCCCGATCGTTCTTGTTAGGCTCTGTCGCAAACTCGATTCCGGTGGATCATGGCCGGACACCGCCGCCAGGCTTCGCTGTGTGCCATTATAAGAAGTGTGCGTTCGGCACAAGCCGGCCCGCAGAAGGCAACTGGAGACCGCAAGGCGATGATGACGGCAATCGGTCTGATGAGCGGTACCTCTCTGGACGGCATCGATGTCGCCTTGATCGAAACCGACGGTGAGCGAGTAACCGCGTTCGGGCCGACCGGTTATCGTCCCTACACGGATTTCGAGCGCGGTTTGTTGCGTGAGGCGCTCGCGGAGGCTGTCAGTTTGTCGCGGCGCGACGCGCGGCCGGGCGTAATCGGCGAAGCCGAGCGCGCCGTGACCTTGGCGCACGCCGAAGCCGTTGCGGCGTTCATCGCGCAAAACCGCATCGTATGGGAGGATATCGATATCGTCGGCTTCCACGGTCAGACCGTGCTGCATCGGCCCGCTCAGCGGCTGACCGTGCAGATCGGTGACGCGGCGGCCTTGGCGAAAGCGATCCGCGTTCCGGTAATGCACGATTTTCGCGCGGCCGACGTAGCCGCCGGCGGCCAGGGCGCGCCATTCGTCCCTGCCTATCATCGCGCGCTGGCGGAATCGCTCAGTTGCGAGGGACCGATCTGCGTGGTCAATATCGGTGGCGTTTCCAACATCACCTATATCGACGGCGCCGATACATTGATCGCCTGCGATACCGGACCGGGCAACGCGCTCCTCGATGATTTCATGCTCCGCGTGACAGGCCAGCCGTTCGACCGCGACGGCCGGCTGGCGGCAGAGGGCCATCCCGACGCGGACTGGATCGCGCGCGCCTTGAAGCACCCGTTCTTCACGCTGCCCCCGCCCAAATCTCTCGACCGCAACGATTTCGCTTCGCTCGTCCTGCACGACATGATGCCGGCCGATGGTGCCGCAACCCTGACGGCCTTCACCGCAGCGGCCATAGCGCGGATTATTCCGCTGCTGCCGAAGATGCCAGAAAAGTGGATCGTCGCTGGCGGCGGCGCCCGCAATCCAATCATGCTTGAGATGCTGCGGGAAAGAATTGCGCCTGCAACGGTCGAGCCCGCAGATGCCTTCGGTTGGTCGATCGATGCGATGGAGGCGCAAGCCTTCGGCTATCTCGCGGCGAGAGGCCTGAAAGGCTTGCCGTTGAGCTATCCGGCGACCACCGGGGTGCCGGTGCCGATGACCGGAGGCGTGATCGTGCGACCCTGAGCCGTCGCCTGCCGATGTGAGTCCGAGGCGGGGCCAACAAGCAACTGCTGCGCGGAACCGGGATCGTAACGAGGGTGGGCCTCGCAAGGGGGGCCGGCTTCGCCGTGATGAGCTATCGGATGTTGGCGAGTCTCATATCGAGGTAGCTGGTAACCGTCTCCATCAACGGCTCCATCCTGTCCTCGAAGAAATGGTTCGCACCTGGAATGGTTTGCTGATCGATCACGATGCCCTTCTGGGTCTTCAATTTCTCGACCAGCGTCGTGACATCCTTGGCTGGCGCGACAATATCCTTCTCGCCATGGACGATGAGGCCCGACGATGGGCAGGGCGCCAGAAACGAGAAATCGTAACGGTTAGGCTCAGGTGCGATCGAGATGAAGCCTTCCACCTCGGGCCGGCGCATCAGCAACTGCATTCCGATCCAGGCGCCAAAGGAAAACCCGGCCACCCAACAGGCCCGTGCCTCCGGGTTGATGGTCTGCGCCCAGTCGAGTGCCGCCGCGGCGTCCGACAATTCGCCGGTGCCGTGGTCGAACGAGCCCTGGCTGCGGCCGACGCCGCGAAAATTGAAACGCAGCACAGAAAAACCCCGCGCCACGAAAGCATAGTAAACCTGATAGACGATCGGATGGTTCATGCTGCCACGAAACTGGGGGTGCGGATGCAGGACCATCGCTATCGGGGCATTTTTCTGCTTCGCCGGATGATAGCGACCTTCGAGACGGCCGGCAGGACCGGTAAAAATGACTTCAGGCATCGGAATCCTTGGCAAGTCGGCCGCCCACGGGCTGGTTCTGTTCGTAGCCTGACGACGAGGCAACAGGCCCACCGCACGGCAGTGCAGAAAGTGGCCAGTGAACACCGCCGCGTTCTAGCATAGGGCGAGGGGCGAAAAGCAAGCATCTTGCGCGGCTATGTCCGCATCCGCCGAAAATGTCGTATGGTCGCAACCACATGCAAGAGCGAACTTATCTTGACTGGAACGCAACCGCGCCGCTTCGGCGCGAGGCACGCGCCGCAATGGCCGCGGCATGGGACCTCTTCGGCAATCCTTCATCCGTTCACGCGGAAGGCAGGCGAGCGCGGGGGCTAGTAGAAGATGCGCGGGTTAGCGTCGCGGATGCAGTAGGAGGCCGACCCCACAACGTTATCTTTACGTCAGGCGGGACAGAAGCCAACACCTTGGCGTTAACGCCCAGTAGCGGAAAACATAAACAAGATATTGATAATCTTATCGTTTCATCCATCGAACACGCCTCGGTCCTAGCAGGGGGCCGGTTTGCGCTGGATCGGGTTGCGCGCCTGCCGGTCCATCGCTCGGGATTGGTGGATCTCGACGGCTTGCGAACATTGCTCGCGCAGGGGCCTCCGGCGCTGGTCTCGATCATGCTGGCCAATAACGAAACCGGCGCCATTCAGCCAGTTGCCGAAGCCGCTCATCTGGTCCACGAAGCAGGTGGCCTGCTGCACGTTGACGCGGTTCAGGCTATCGGAAAAATTCATATTAGTATCAAAGAATTAAATATCGACCTTCTATCAATCTCTGCGCACAAAATTGGTGGTCCGAAAGGGATGGGCGCATTGGTTTTCGCGGAGAACCAGATCCGTCCGAGTGCGTTGATAAGGGGAGGCGGTCAGGAGCAGGGTGGTCGTGCCGGGACCGAGAATGTGCCCGGCATCGCGGGCTTCGGGGCCGCTGTGATGGCGGCAGAAACAGGCCGCACTACAAACATGGCCCGAGTTCAAACCCTGCGTAACCGGCTTGAGGACGGCTTGAGGCAAACTCCAGGCAGCGTGATCTTCTCGCAGGAGATTCCGCGCCTACCGAATACGACACTTTTCGGTGTGCCTACCTTGAAAGCGGAGACGGCCGTGATCAGATTTGACCTTGAGGGGGTGGCCGTCTCATCCGGTTCCGCGTGCTCGTCGGGCAAAGTGCAGCCATCGCATGTGCTGGAAGCAATGGGGTACGGCCCGGAAATGACCAGAAGCGCATTACGGTTCTCTCTGGGCTGGGAGACCACGGAGGCAGACGTCGATCGGGCTATTAAGACTTGGCGAAAGCTTTCAGGTGCACTACTAAGGAGAGACGAAACAGGGCTTGAACTATTCTAAGACGGTTTCTTCCTTAGAATTGCAGCAAGCCACCAAGAATTCAATCCACCGCGGTCCTTGAAACCGCGAGCGGAGGTAGGAATGGCAGCCGTACAAGAGACGGTCGATCGGGTTCGCCAGATCGACGTCGATCAATACCGGTATGGATTCGAGACGATCATCGAGTCCGAGAAGGCCCCTAAGGGACTGTCCGAAGACACTATCCGGTTTATTTCCGCAAAGAAAAACGAGCCCGCATGGATGCTGGAGTGGAGGCTTGAGGCCTACCGCCGCTGGCTCACCATGCAGGAGCCGACCTGGGCGCGGGTGGACTACCCGAAGATCGATTATCAGGATCTTTATTATTATTCCGCGCCGAAGCCGAAGAAAGAAATCGCCTCGCTCGACGAGATCGATCCGGAGATCCTGAAGACCTACGAGAAGCTTGGCATTCCCTTGCGCGAGGTCGAGGCGCTGGAAGGCGTTGTTCGCCCCGAGGGTGAGCGGAAAGTCGCGGTCGATGCCGTGTTCGACTCGGTCTCGGTGGCGACCACCTTCCAGGAGGAGCTGAAGAAAGCCGGCGTGATCTTCATGCCGATCTCGCATGCTATTCAGCAGCATCCGGAATTGGTGAAGCAGTATCTCGGCAGCGTGGTGCCGACCTCCGACAATTTCTTCGCGACACTGAATTCGGCGGTGTTCTCCGACGGCTCGTTCGTCTACATCCCGCCGGGCGTTCGTTGTCCGATGGAGCTGTCGACCTACTTCCGCATTAACGAGCGCAACACCGGCCAGTTCGAGCGTACGCTTATCATCGCCGACAAGGGGGCCTATGTCAGCTATCTCGAGGGCTGCACGGCGCCGCAGCGCGACGAGAACCAGTTGCATGCCGCGGTCGTCGAACTGGTGACGCTCGACGATGCCGAGATCAAGTATTCGACGGTGCAGAACTGGTATCCCGGCAATTCCGAGGGCAAGGGCGGCATCTTCAATTTCGTCACCAAGCGTGGCGACTGTCGCGGCGCGCGTTCGAAAATTTCGTGGACTCAGGTCGAGACTGGCTCCGCCATCACCTGGAAATATCCGAGCTGCATCCTGCGGGGCGACAATTCACGCGGCGAGTTCTACTCGATCGCTATCTCCAATGGCTACCAGCAGGTCGACAGCGGCACCAAGATGCTGCATCTCGGCAAGAACACCACGAGCAGGATCATCTCCAAGGGCATCGCGGCAGGAAAGTCGCAGAACACCTATCGAGGTCTCGTCACGGCGCACCGCAAGGCGACCAATGCGCGCAACTTCACCGCCTGCGACTCGCTTCTGATCGGCGACAAATGCGGCGCCCACACGGTGCCGTACATCGAGGCCAAGAACACCTCGGCGCTGTTCGAGCATGAGGCGACGACGTCGAAGATTTCGGAAGACGTGCTGTTCTATTGCGTCCAACGCGGACTGTCGCAGGAAGAGGCCGTCGGCCTCGTCGTCAATGGCTTCGTGAGAGACGTGCTGCAGCAGTTGCCGATGGAATTCGCGGTCGAGGCTCAGAAGTTGATCTCGATCTCGCTCGAAGGAAGTGTGGGTTAACCCACGTCACTGCGAGCTCGCTTCAAAGTCGGCTTTTGTGCCGGTTTTGCGCTGGACGAAGCGATCCACCGATGGAAACGCCGGATTGCTTCGCCGCACGAGCACGCTCCTCGCGATGACGTAACGATAGCGAAGGATGAATGATGCCATTGCTTGAAGTCAAAGACCTGCAGGTTCGTGTCGAGGAGCGTGAAATTCTTCACGGCCTGTCGCTGACTGTGAACAAGGGCGAAGTTCATGCGATCATGGGGCCGAACGGCTCCGGCAAATCGACGCTGAGCCATGTCATCGCGGGCAAGCCCGGCTACGAGGTTACCGGCGGTCAAATCCTGTTCAAGGGTGAGGACCTGCTGGAGATGGAGCCTGACGAGCGCGCGGCGAAAGGCGTCTTCCTGGCTTTTCAGTATCCCGTGGAAATCCCCGGTGTCGCCACCATGACCTTCCTGCGCACCGCGTTGAACGCGCAGCGCAAGGCTCGCGGCGAGAGCGAATATTCGACGCCAAACTTCCTGAAGAAGGTGCGTGACGTCGCGGCCTCCCTGAACATTCCGCAGGACATGCTGCGCCGAGGCATCAATGTCGGCTTTTCGGGCGGCGAGAAGAAGCGCAACGAAGTGCTGCAGATGGCGCTCTTCGAGCCTAGCCTATGCATCCTCGACGAAATGGATTCCGGACTGGACATCGACGCGCTTCGCGTTGCGGCCGACGGCGTCAATGCGTTGCGATCACCGGATCGCGCTATGGTCGTCATCACGCACTACCAGCGGCTACTCAATTACATTGTGCCCGACTTCGTGCACGTGATGTCGAAGGGCCGTGTCGTGAAGAGCGGAAACAAGGATTTGGCGCTGGAGCTCGAAGCGTCCGGATATGCACAATTCGAGGAAGCATAGTTCGGACGTGGCCTTCGGTTTCGGACGAGATCATGCGGAAAATACGATCTGAACGGATTTGATGATGGATGTTGCATTGGCAAAGCCGGCTACGGAACGCGCGACCACAGAACTGTTTGCCGCGGCGCGTGACCGTTTGCCGGGATCCGGTCCGGTGAGCGAAGCGCGACAGGTCGCATTCGACGATTTCGCTCGGCGAGGTCTGCCGTACCGGCGCATTGAAGAATGGAAATACACCGACTTGCGCACACTGTTGCGCGAGATTGCGCCGCTTGCTGCCGAGCCTGATCAGGCAGCATTGGCGCGCGCGGCCAAGGCTGTCATCGCGCGTGGCGCGAACGCTATGCACAAGCTGGTGCTGGTTGACGGAGTATTCGTGCCGCAGCTATCCGATCAGGCGCCCGAAACTGGCCTTGAGGTGCGGGCGCTACGTGACATTCTGGAGAGCAATGACGTTGCCGCTCGCGCCGATCTGCTGATCACCACCGCGGCATCCGATACGATGATTTCGCTCAACACCGCGATGGCCACCGATGGCGTTGTCATCGATGTGGCCGAAAATGCGAAGCTGACCAAGCCGCTGCATATCGTCCATATCACCACCCAATCCAACACCGCGGCATTCACGCGTTCGTTGCTGCGGCTGGCAAATGGCGCACGCGCCACGCTGGTTGAAAGTTTCGTCGCAGCCGAGGGTGCCGCTGCCTATCAGGCTCATGACTCGGTTGTGTTGTGGATTGGCGACGGCGCCGAACTGCAACATGTTCGCCTTGTCGAAGATGCCAATGATGCCGCTAACATCTCCACCGCGATCGTCACGATTGGCGCAAACGCGCGTTTCAACTCCCTCAATCTCACGAGCGGCGCGGCGGTGAGCCGATATCAAGGCTTCATCAAGTTCACCCGTGAGGGGTCTCACGCAGACGTGAACGGCGTCAATCTGCTCAATGGTCGCCAGCACGGCGATACGACGCTGGTATTGGATCATGCCGTACCACATTGCAGCAGCAACGAGGTGTTCCGCGCCGTTCTGGACGATCAGGCGCACTCGGTGTTTCAGGGCAAGATCATCGTGCGGCCCGATGCGCAAAAGACCGATGGCAAGATGATGACGCGGGCTTTGTTGCTATCCGATGGCGCCGAAGCCGACAACAAGCCCGAGCTTGAGATTTTCGCTGATGACGTCACCTGTGGTCATGGCGCGACAATCGGCGCACTCGACGAAAGCCTGCTGTTCTATCTGCGTGCACGCGGTCTTTCGGAAAAGGAAGCGCAGGCGCTTTTGATTCAAGCGTTTGTCGGCGAAGCGGTCGAAACCGTTGCCGATGATGGCTTGCGTGATGTTGTTATCGAGGCCGCCGAGCGGTGGCTCGCGGCAAGAGGGTGAATGGACAGGGTCTCGTATTGCTTTGCACCGCGAAAACCGGCGGACGCCAATTATCGCAAGCCGCAATGACGAGAGCGGTTCCTTTACACGGGAGCGGTTCAAGGCCCGACTCCGGAACGATGGATATGGACGTGGAGTGATATGACGCATCCGGCGGTTGCCAACGGTTCCTATGATGTCATGCGCGTGCGCGAGGATTTTCCGGCGCTGGCGATGAAAGTTTACGGCAAACCGCTGGTCTATCTCGACAACGCCGCCTCGGCGCAGAAGCCAAACGCCGTGCTCGACCGAATGACGGAGGCCTACAAGACTGAATATGCCAACGTCCATCGCGGGCTGCATTATCTCGCCAACGCCGCAACCGAAGCCTATGAAGGCGGCCGCGCGCGGGTCGCGCAGTTTTTGAACGCAAGACGGACCGAGGAAATCATCTTTACCCGTAATGCCAGCGAGGCGATCAACCTCGTGGCATCTTCATGGGGCGAGCCGAACATCAAGGCGGGCGACGAGATTGTGCTCTCTATCATGGAGCATCATTCCAACATCGTCCCATGGCATTTTCTGCGCGAGCGCCACGGCGCCGTCATCAAGTGGGCTCCCGTCGACGACGAAGGCAATTTCCTCATCGAGGAATTCGAAAAGCTTCTGTCGCCGAGGACGAAGCTCGTGGCGATCACGCAGATGTCGAACGCGCTCGGCACAGTCGTTCCGGTCAAGGACGTTGTGAAGCTGGCTCATGCGCGCGGCATCCCGGTTCTGGTGGACGGGAGCCAGGCTGCGGTGCATCTTGCCATCGACGTGCAGGACATTGATTGCGACTTCTATGTCTTCACCGGCCATAAGCTCTACGGTCCGACCGGTATCGGCGCGCTGTATGCAAAGCATGATCATCTCGTCTCCATGCGCCCGTACAATGGCGGCGGCGAGATGATCCGTGAGGTCGCGCAGGATTGGGTCACCTATGGCGATCCGCCGCACAAGTTCGAGGCAGGCACGCCCGCGATCGTCGAGTCGATCGGGCTTGGCGCCGCAATCGATTACGTCAATTCGATCGGGAAGGCGCGCATCGCGGCGCACGAACACGATCTTCTGACCTATGCCCAGGAGCGGCTGCGGGAGATCAACTCGCTGCGCATCATCGGCACTGCCCGCGACAAGGGGCCTGTGATCTCATTCGAGATGAAGGGTGCGCATCCCCACGATGTTGCGACCGTGATCGACCGCGCCGGTATCGCGGTTCGCGCCGGGACGCATTGCGTGATGCCGCTTTTAGAGCGGTTCAACGTTTCAGCGACCTGCCGCGCCTCATTCGGTATGTATAATACCCGCGAGGAAGTCGATCATCTGGCGCAAGCGCTGATCAAGGCACGGGAGTTGTTCTCATGAGCGACGTAGCCGAAATGGTTGTAAACAAGACCTGCCACATGCAGACCAGCTCAGCGCTGGCGCCGGATGAAACCGAGCGTATGGGCACGGGGATTGTGGCCGCGCTGAAAACCGTGTTCGACCCGGAAATTCCGGCCGATATTTATGAACTCGGCCTGATCTACAAAGTCGACATCAAGGACGATCGCGCTGTCGACGTCGAGATGACGCTGACGTCGCCGAGCTGTCCGTCGGCGGCTGAACTGCCGACCATGGTTGAAAACGCCGTCGCAAGCGTTCCCGGCGTTGGGGTGGTCAATGTCAGCATCGTCTGGGAACCTGTTTGGATGCCCGATCGGATGACCGACGAGGCTCGCCTCGTCCTGAATATGTGGTGACTATCTTACACCCGTCCCGATGCTATGATCGGGCTTGAATCGCCGTCAGGATTGACCAGATGACAGACATGACGCCAAGCACACCAGCAGCCAAGCCGAAACCCCGGCCTCGTCCACAGGTCATGCGGTTGACTGACGCCGCCGCGGATCGGGTCAAGGAACTTGCGGCGCGAGCCGATTCGGAAATCGTCGGCCTTCGGGTCGGTATCAAGAACGGTGGCTGCGCCGGTCAATCCTACACCGTGGAGTACGCCCACGATATCAAGCCGACGGACGAAGTGGTTGAAGACAAGGGCGTCAAGATTCTTGTCGATCCCAAGGCGGTGCTGTACCTGCTCGGCACCGAGATGGACTACAAGGCTGAAAAGATGCAAGCCCAGTTCGTCTTCAACAATCCGAACCAGGTTTCAGCCTGTGGGTGCGGTGAATCCGTGCAGCTCGCGCCCGCTAAAATCGACGGCTAGTCGCGATACTCAAGCCTATTACAACGGACAATCACGGTCGGCGTTTTTGGCGGGCGAAGAGGCGTCGGGCCATGCGATTTCGGCGTCAGCGAAATATTCTGGATCAGTCTCGCAAACGGCACGGTTGCGGCCGTTGCGCTTGGCAGCGTACAAACAGGCATCGGCGCGTTTAATCAGTAAATCCGGGGTGTCGCCGCGGCGAAGCATCGAGACACCGATAGAGACCGTGACGCGACCCAGGATCTCACCAGTCGATTTTTTCTTCAATTCCTTGGCCATCACGGCGCGGCGAATATGGTCCGCGACCGCCAACGCCTGTTTCAGCGCGGTGCTTGGCAGCACAACCGCAAATTCTTCACCGCCGTAACGCGCGGTGATGTCCTGGCCCTTGATGGTCTGCTTCAATGACATTGCGACCAACCGCAAGACCTGGTCACCGGTCAGGTGTCCATAGTTGTCGTTGAACAACTTGAAGTGGTCGATGTCGAGCATCAGGAGTGACAGCGGCTTGTCTTCACTAGTCGCCCGCGCCACGGCATCCGCCACGGCTCGATCGAAATACTTGCGGTTGCCGAGACCGGTAAGAGGATCTGTCATGCTCTCGGCTCTGATGGCCTCAAGACTATGCTGAAGGTTGCTGATCTCGACCTTCGAGAGATCCAGCCGATTCTCCAGCGCCTTGTTGGTTTCCTGCATCTCGCGGGTTGACTTCATCAGCGCCTGGATGACCGCCCTGACCTGCTCGCGGCTACCGGCAGCGCCGAGTTTCTCGGCGGCGCTCTTCAGGCTATCATCGAAACCGGCCGTCATGCCGAGCACGTCGGCGATGAGGGCCATCACGTCGTCGATCTCATTGATGACCCGCGCACCGAGCTTATCGATGCGTGCGGTAGTCCTCATCGGAGAAAGATAGGTTTCGTAGATCTGTTCGAGGTCGGCATCGCTCAGCGTGCCGTTGCGCGCCAGCGTCTCATTAATGATCCTGCTGAGGGAGCGATTATATCCGGCAGCGTAGACGTACCAGATTTCGTAGTTGCGTGGGACCGCGGTCTGCCGCAACGATCGGATCTGGCCGAGCGCCACCTCGGCGAACGCCATGGTGCGTTCATGTTCGTCTAGCTCAACCACTGATGCGGCCCCGCCGACGATTTGTGCAATCGTCGTCTCAAAACGACAAAAAATATAAACGTAGAATATTGGTTAAAGATAGCAGCAGGGGGTTTACGCGCGGTAAACGGTGTTTTCAACGAGCCGGCCAGTGAAGAACCGCGCCGGCCGAAAGGCTCAGCCGCGGGCGCGGATCGGGCGGAGCAAAAACGCCGGCAGGTGTGAGTGGTCTCCCGGCTCGGAGATCGCTTCCCGGCGTGGTGCGGGTGCGCGTCCGATTGAAGGCGGCGACGGCGCGGCTATGGATGCTGCGGCCGTCGCGGCAGGGGCCTCGTGCCTCTGGCGATCCCCACTGGAACGGCGCGGTTTGCGGGCTTCGCGCTTTCCGCCGCGTGCATGACTCTCGCCGCCCTTGTCGTGTGCCTGGCGGGATCGAGAAGGCTTTCCTGTAGCCGCTTCGCTGGCACCGGCTTCCGCGACTGCTTCGTTCGCGCCGGCATCATAGCCGGGAAGGTCTGCCTTGGGTATAGCCTGACCGGTCAGCTTCTCGATGGCTGCGAGTGATTTGAAATCCGCGGGACAGACGATCGTGATTGCGGTGCCGGCGCGACCAGCGCGGCCGGTGCGGCCGATACGATGGACGTAATCGTCGGGATGGTGGGGGACATCGAAGTTGAGGACGTGGCTGACTTCGGGAATGTCGAGACCGCGGGCAGCTACGTCAGAGGCGACAAGCAGCGGCAGTTCCCCCTTGCGGAATTGATCGAGCGAAGCGGTCCGCGCCGACTGATCCATATCGCCGTGAAGGGCGCCGACGCTGAAGCCATGTTTCTGCAGCGATTTATAAACAATGGCGACGTCGCGCTTGCGGTTGCAAAAGATGATTGCGTTCTTGAGCTCCTTGGCTTCGCGCAACAGGTGGCGCAGCAGCTCACGCTTCTCGTGCGGTTCGCGGCTGCAACTGACCTGCGATTGCGTCACGGTCGCCGCCGTGGTTGCGGGCCTGGAGACTTCGATCTTTTCGGGATTATGCAGAAAGGCATCCGTGACGCGACGGATCTCGTTCGGCATCGTCGCAGTGAAGAAGAGGGTCTGCCGCGTGAACGGCACCAGCTTGCAGATGCGTTCGATGTCGGGAATGAAACCCATATCCAGCATCCGGTCGGCTTCATCGATCACCAATAGTTCGACGCCCGTGAGCAGCAGGCCGCCGCGTTCGGTGTGATCGAGCAGGCGGCCCGGAGTTGCGATCAGCACATCGACGCCGCGAGTCAGCTTCAAATCCTGATCGCCGAAGGAAACGCCGCCGATCAGGAGCGCCACGTTGAGCTTCTGGCCGGCGCCATACTTGTCGAACTGCTCCTTCACCTGAGCGGCGAGTTCGCGTGTCGGCTCGAGGATCAGCGTGCGGGGCATTCGCGCCCGGGCACGACCCTTCTCCAGCAATGTAAGCATGGGCAGGACGAAGGCGGCGGTCTTGCCGGTGCCGGTCTGAGCGATGCCAAGGACATCGCGACGCGCCAGCACGTGGGGTATAGCCTGATCCTGAATGGGGGTAGGGGAGGTATAACCTGCGGCCGCAACAGCGGCGAGCACCTTGTCGGACAAACCGAGATGAGAAAAAGACATTGAGCCTCTAGTGCGGTGTTCAGAAGTTCTCTTCAGAAGTGCGGCAGATTCATCAAGAGAACCTCTGAACCAAACCGCACTAGCATACTTCGTATTCGAGCGTCCTCTCGAATACGAAGCTCGCTCGTCACCCGCGTCCATGCAGGGCGAACTTCGTATTCAGGACGCTCGCCGAAACCGCCGTTCGGAATCGAAGGTAAAAGGCTGTCGCGCTCAACCCCTTAACGGCGTGCTCTTAAAAGCGAAGGGGGCTCTGACTTACGCTGACGGGCGGCTCACCGGGAAATCGTGTTCGGATCCCGGGCCGCGTTGGCCGGAACATAGGGACGAACCAGCCAAAGTCAATGCGGAAATGGCGAAATGCCGAAAAACCCTAATGTTTTTGTCTGATTCGGACAGGGATTCTCAGCGGGCGGGGCTTCTCCGGTCGGCAAAGCAGCCGGCAGCCGGGATGAACCGCGGTCGATATTTGGCCGACTATGGCATAATCCAATTTGCGCGCGGTGATCGCTGAAACACAGGATATGGAAAAGTTGGAATGAGGGGCATTTCGGTCGAACGCGCGGCGCTGTTGGGCATTGCATCCGCGTTCCTGATGCTCGCAAGTCCTGCGCTGGCCGCAAAGCGTATCGCACTCGTGATCGGCAACAACGACTACAGGAACGTTTCGAAACTTCAGAAGGCCGTCAACGATGCCCGAACCATGGGTGACGCGTTGAGGCAACTCGGCTTCAGCGTGATGGTGGCGGAAAACCAGACCCGTCAGGCATTCAGCCAGACGCTGCTGGCGTTTGATCAGCAGATCGAGGCCGGCGACACCGCGTTCTTCTTCTACGCCGGTCACGGCTTCGAAATCGCCGGCCAGAATTATCTGTTACCGACCGATGTTCCGGCCGCCACCGAAGGGCAGGAGGAACTAGTCCGTGACGCTTCGATCCTCGCCGACCGCATCGTTGAGAGGTTGCAGAACAGGAAGGCCCGCACGTCGGTTTTGGTGTTCGATGCCTGCCGCAACAATCCGTTCGAGCGCAAGGGCACGCGCGCGGTTGCCGGCGGCGCAGGACTCGCACCGATGACCGAACTGCCGGAAGGCGTGTTCTCGGTGTTTTCGGCCGGCCCCCGCCAGACGGCGCTCGATCGCCTGTCGGACAGCGACAGCAATCCGAACTCGGTATTCACCCGCATCTTCGCGAAGGAATTGGTGCAGCCCGGAGAGACCATGGTGCAGGTGGCGCAGCGCACCCGCCGCACCGTCAGCGAAATGGCCGAGACGGTGCGGCACAAGCAAGTGCCGGTCTATTTCGATCAGATGGTCGACGATGTCTTTCTGAACGGTCCTGCCAAAGCAGAGCCGCCGACGGCGCACGCCGAACCTACCCAGAAGGTCGCGGCGCTACCCGTCGCACCGCTCAAGCCGCCGACCAACGAAGCGGTCAACGCACCGATTGCAAATTTCTCGCGCCACAACGGCGGGTGGACCGTCGTGTTCTCGATCGCCGATCCCGCGCTCGGGATTTCCTGGCGCATGGGTGACAGCGGCGAGTTCAAGGAAACCGGCTTTCTCGATACGCTCGATCCACGAACCCGAAAGCGCATGCCAAATCCCGCGATCGAGCTTGCCGCCGACGCGCCGGCCGCGACAATCCAGATGCGCTATGTCGATGCCAACGGCGAAGTGCAGGGCCCCTTTCCGATCCGGTTCGATCCGGATGCCGCACTGGTCCGCGATCAGCGGAAAATCCTCGACATGACTGCCACGAGCTGGTTGTCGTTTCGTCAGTTTAATGGGCTACTCGTCTATTATACCCACCTGATGTCATATCGCTGCGCGATCCGCGAGGTGAGGATCGGAATCGACTCGTCGGTGCCGGATCGCGCGCTCAAGATGCCGCCCTGCGATCCGCTTGATCCCGTCGCAATTCCGCATGACGCCACGCCATATTTGAAGCTGCCGCCTGCAACGAAAACCATATCGGTTGAATTGACCTATCGCGACGGTAGCGTATCGGAGATCAAAAGTTTCCGTCGCTGATTTCTCGACTCGAAGGACTCCGCCGACTGTCATAGCGGCGCTGCACATGGCTTTCGACCTCACAAGAGGATCGAACCTCGGTCTCCGGCCGTCAATTAACCCACGGATTATAAGTGCCAATGCTCCAGACTTGGCCCTCAGGATCGCGGCAGGTGAAGTCGCGCCCTCCATAGTCCTTGTCGGAAATCTCGAGAACGATGATGGCGCCGTTGGCCTTGGCCCTAGCATAAACGGAGTCGGCATCCGGCACCACGATGTAAGCACTCTGAGTCACCAGGTGATTGGTCGTGGCCGGCTTCTGAACCTTGGCGAAATCGTCGTCGCGCGCCGATCCCAGCATGATCATGCCGTCGCCTAGAGTGAGTTCGGCATGGGTGACACCGCCGTTGCCGTCGTCATGGACGGCTTTGCGAGTAAATCCGAAGGTATCGCACAGCCAATCAATCATTTTGTGCGGATCGCGATAACGCATCGCGGAAATCACGGTTGAACCCATTGCGTAGCCTCCATGCGGTTGAGGTGTCCGTGAATATGACCGCAACTTGCCGCTGGAATCTAGTCAACTACTTAGCGTACCCCGTGATAATGCTTAAACGTCCAGCATATCCTCGCTGGCGAATTCCGCCTTGTCGGAGATGAAGGCGAAGCGCGCCTCCGCCTTGGTGCCCATCAAACGCTCGACCGAATCCGCCGTATCCTCGCGATCGTCCGCCAGCAGCATCACGCGCAACATTGCGCGCTTTGCCGGGTCCATGGTGGTTTCCTTGAGCTGCGCCGGCATCATCTCGCCGAGCCCTTTGAAGCGGCCGACATCGACCTTGGCGTTGGCGTTGAACTCGCTCTTGAGCAGCGCATCCTTGTGGGCGTCGTCGCGGGCGTAGATCGTCTTGCTACCGTGAGTCAGGCGATAGAGTGGCGGCACCGCGAGGTAAAGGTGACCCTCGTCGATCAGATGCGGCATCTGCCTGTAGAAGAACGTGATCAGCAGCGAAGCGATGTGGGCTCCATCGACGTCGGCGTCCGTCATGATGATGACCCGCGAATAGCGCAAGTCCTCCTCGCGATAATTGGTCCCAGTGCCACAGCCCAGCGCCTGGATTAAGTCAGCCAATTGAGCGTTAGCGACGACCTTGTCTTTGGTCGCCGATGCCACGTTGAGGATTTTGCCGCGTAGAGGAAGCACGGCCTGCGTCTTGCGATCGCGCGCCTGCTTAGCGCTACCGCCGGCCGAGTCGCCTTCGACGATGAACAGTTCCGAACCTTCGGTCGCGGTGTTGGTGCAGTCGGCAAGCTTGCCGGGCAGGCGCAGCTTTTTCACTGCGCTCTTGCGCGAGGTTTCCTTCTCGGCACGACGGCGCAGCCGTTCGTCCGCGCGCTCGATCACAAAATCGAGCAGCTTGTTGGCCTGCACCGGATTGCCGGACAACCAATGATCGAACGGATCCTTGATCGCCTGCTCGACGATCCGCGAGGCTTCGGCGGTGGCAAGGCGGTCCTTGGTCTGGCCCTGAAACTCCGGTTCACGCACGAACACGCTCAGCATCACGGCCGCCCCGACCATCACATCTTCAGAGGTGATTGGCGCGGCGCGCTTGCCGAGGCCGACACGTTCGGCATGATCCCTCAGTCCACGCAGCAGCGCGCTGCGTAAACCGGACTCGTGGGTACCGCCGTCAGGTGTCGGCACCGTGTTGCAGTAGGAGGACAGGAAGCCGTCGGCGTCCGCGGTCCACGCCACCGCCCATTCGCAAGCGCCGTGTGCGCCGTTGCGGCCGGACTTGCCCGAGAAGATGTCGGGATGAACCAGGGTGTCCTTGTGGATCGCGGCGGCGAGATAGTCTTTCAGGCCGCCGGGGAAGTGAAAGGTCGCTTCCGCCGGGACGTCATCGAGGCCCTTGAGCAGCTCCGGCGCGCAACGCCAGCGGATTTCAACACCGCCGAACAGGTACGCCTTCGAGCGCGTCATTTTGAACAGGCGCTGCGGCTTGAACGCGGCCTTTGCACCAAAAATTTCGGTGTCCGGCTTGAAGCGGATGGTGGTGCCGCGGCGGTTGGCTATCCTGCCAAGGTCTTCGAGCTTGCCCCGAGGGTGACCGCGCTCGAAGGTCATCTTGTACAGATTTTGGCTGCGCGCCACTTCCACCTCAAGGAGCGAGGAGAGGGCGTTGACCACGGAGACGCCGACACCGTGCAGGCCGCCGGAGGTCTCGTAAACCTTGGAGTCGAACTTGCCGCCCGAATGCAGCGTGCACATGATGACTTCGAGTGCAGACTTCTTTGGGAACTTGGGGTGTGGGTCGATCGGGATGCCGCGCCCGTTGTCGGTGACGGTAAGGAATCCGTCGGCGGTCAGTTCGACGACGATAAAGGTCGCGTGGCCGGCCAACGCCTCATCCATGGCGTTGTCGATCACCTCCGCGAACAGGTGGTGCAGCGCCTTCTCGTCAGTCCCGCCGATGTACATTCCGGGACGGCGGCGGACCGGCTCAAGCCCCTCGAGCACCTCGATGTCAGCGGCGGTGTAGCCGGCCTCAGCTCCCGATACGGGTGTTGAAGCTCGGGCGGGGAAGCGGCCCTTGACGTCCGAAGCCGCGAAAAGATCGTCAGGCTTCTTCTTATTAACGTTCGATTTCAGTGATTTGGCCATAATTATTCAGATACTGCGTACGGCTACGTATGAAGGAATCGGCTACGCCGACTATGCCATGGTGGTTTCGTGCCGTCCGCGTCTTTGTGACTTGAAGTCGCCGGACGGGGGTGGCTTACCTGTGGCGGGTTTGGCGGGGAAGAGGTTTCCTGGCCGCATTGAGATTTGGCGAGAGGCGCTGTGGAATGGAAGACGTCGCACGTAGCCTGGTCGACTTCGTGCGCGATCATCAGGTTTGGGCTGCCGCTGTCGTTCTGGTGCTTGCTTTCGGCGAATCGCTCGCCTTCATCTCGCTGCTGGTCCCGGCGTGGGGCGTGTTGGTGGCCATCGGCGCGATGATGGGGCCTGGTCAGATCAATTTCTGGCCGGTGTGGGTAGCTGGGGCGGTCGGCGCGGCGCTCGGCGACTGGCTGTCCTATTGGATCGGCTTCACCTTCAAGGAACGGGTCGCTTCGATCTGGCCGCTGTCGCGGCATCCGGGCCTTCTGCCCCGAGGCGTGGCCTTGGTTGAGAAATGGGGTGTCCCATCGATTTATATCGGGCGGTTCTTTGGACCGCTGCGCGCCACCGTGCCACTCGCCGCAGGCATTTTCGAAATGCCGTCCTTGCGATTTCAGTTCGCTAACTGGACATCAGCGCTGATCTGGTCGGCGGTGCTGCTGCTGTTCGGCGACCTGATTTCACGGACCGTCGAATGGGTCTGGAGCGCGATCTGAGTCTCAGCAGCCTCCGCTCTGACGAACGGAGAACCGGCTGTCGCGCAACCACCACAACTGAGTTACAAGCCGCAGACGCGAGCGCGCTCGCGGATGCTAGGATAATGTCATGACCGGCGCAGACACCAGGATGAAAAGCACCGCTTCAAGCGGCGATAAGGCGAGCAGACCGACAGTGTTCGTCGATGGCGCCTCGGGAACGACTGGCCTCGAAATCCGTCAACGGCTTGATCGGCAAGGCGACGTCAATGCCAAAAGCCTCCCTGAGGACAAGCGGAAGGATCCGGCCGCCAAGCGCGCGCTCATGGCGGAAGTTGATCTGGTCATCCTCTGTTTGCCCGACGACGCGGCGAAGGAAACTGTCGCATTGATCGACGACATGGGTGCTGACGCGCCGAAAGTCCTGGACGCCTCGACCGCCTTCCGCGTCGCGCCGGACTGGACCTACGGCTTTCCGGAACTGACGCCGGATCAGGCGGACAGGATCAAGGCGGCGCGCAAGGTTGCGAACCCCGGCTGCTATCCGACCGGATCGATAGCGTTGCTACGGCCGCTGACTGATGCCGGCCTGATCCCGCAGGACTATCCCGTCACCATCAATGCGGTGAGCGGATATTCCGGCGGAGGCAAATCGATGATCGAGAGTTTCGAGAGGGGGACCGCGCCGGCATTCGAGCTTTACGGGCTCGGCTTCGAGCACAAGCACCTGCCGGAAACACAGAAATACGCGAACCTGACGCGACGGCCGATTTTCGCACCATCGGTCGGCGATTATCGGCAGGGTATGCTGGTGTCGATCCCGCTGCATCTCGATACGTTGCCGGGACAACCCGATGGCGCGACACTCCATGCGGCGCTGGCGAAGCGTTACGCAGGCAGCACCTATGTTTCGGTGATACCACTGGACAGCGCTGCTGCGAAAAGCGGGCGGATCGAGCCGGAGTCGCTGAACGGCAGCAACAGGCTCGAGCTTCATGTCTTCGCCAGCGACAAGCACCGGCAGGCCGTCCTGGTCGCGCGGCTCGACAATCTCGGCAAGGGCGCATCCGGCGCGGCGGTTCAAAACATGCGGCTGATGCTCGGGCTGAAGGATGCGGGGACGGATTAGAAGCGCCGTGAGGAGTGACGAACGCCAGATATTTCAGCCGCACTTTCCAGAGGGCTATTATGAGCCGCTGCGGGTTCCGCAGTATCGCTGATCACAAAGCCAGGAAATCTCAATGAACAAATTCGTCAAGTTCACCGACGCCGCCACCAGCCATGAAATCTTCGTCAACGTGACTCATATCATCGCGGTTACCCCGACTTCAGCAGACCGAACGCAAACGTGGATTCACACGGCAAATCCTCAAAATCCGACGTTCACGATCGACGAGAACGTCGACGCAGTGATGCAGAAGCTAGGCGGTTAGCGTTCCCCTTCGGCACCATGCAATCTCATGGCTACTCTTTCGATCTTTCGGAAGGCAGCAACCCGCGTTGGCTGACCCGACCCGGTCGCAAATGACGAGAAGCAGTCATTTGAGCGGTTCAGAAATGCTTCCAGCTAGCCCATCCGGCGTGCGTGCGAATGGTTTCGAATTCTGTGGTAAGTTACGTCCGGTCGGTTTGTTTGTGGGAGATTGCAAATGCCAGGATCATCAGACGCGGTGAGAGTGATCCAGCCCGGCAAGACCTATGTCGGCAAGCAGGGCTTTACCTACGGAGCCGGCGTATCGAAGGAGACGGCTGGAGCAAAGCAGGTCTGTTTGAATGTGCTGCCCATGCCTCCGGGTGCCAAGGCAAAGGTCCATTACCACAAGGGCATCGAAACGATTGCTTACCTTTTGGAAGGTGAATGCGCCGTCTACTATGGCGACACACTTGAGCATCGTCTCGTCGTCAAGGCTGAGGACCAGGTCTATATGCCTGAGGATGTTCCGCATGCTCCATCCAATGAGAGCGGAGCGCCGTGCAAGTGGCTTGTCGTGCATTCATCCGGTAGCGATCAGGACGGCATCGTCCTGCTACCAGACCTTGATGCAATATTGGCGCAGAAGTCGGGCGCGACAGCGTCGTAAGTCATAAATTCGTGCTTCTGCTGTTCGCCCTTTGGGACTGCTGTCCAACTCTGAAATCTCCGTTCCTCGGGGCAGACCGGAAGCGGCGAGCGGGCGATCAAAGCGGCGCTTTTGACCCGAACCGATCACGCATCAGTTAGACAACGATTGATCGGTTCCACGATACCAGATGCTGACTGCTTCCCGCCAATATGATATATTAGGTCAATGCATCCCAATCGGGGGAGCGTGACCGGCACTGCCACGCAAAATCAATGCGATAGGCGTTGAGCCGCACGATGGAGGAAGCTATGTCCATCGAAAGCATTCTGAGGCGGAAGGGCCCTGACGTCACAACAATAGGTCCGGAAGCTAATATCAAGAGCGCGGCGGGCTGGCTCCGCGCAAAAAATATAGGCGCGCTCGTGGTGACGAGTGGAAACGCAATTCTTGGCCTCATTTCCGAACGTGAAATCGTTGACGCATTTTTTCGCTACGGCGAGGCAGCCGGGTCGATGCGTGTGAAGGAAATCATGCAGCACGGTGTGACCACCGTGTCCCCGGACGAAAGCGTCACTCGCGTGATGAAACTGATGACGCACCAACGCGTGCGGCACTTGCCGGTAGTTCATGGCGGCAAGCTAGCCGGCATCGTCAGCATCGGCGATGTAATCAAGTATCGGCTGGAGGAGCTGGAGCTGGAGGCGAACGTCCTACGTGATGCCTACAGCATCTCGCGTTGACGGCTCAAGCATTGTCTCACAAGCGTGCCCGTGTTTGATCTTGTTCCAATTTGAACGAGGGCCCACTCGCTTGGGCTTGGCGTGCATGCTCGCGCGCGCCTTGGGATGCTATTGGTAGTCCATCGGGCGCAAGCGGGTCATCTCACGAGCGCACGCGGACGTAGCTGTCCGGCGCATCCTCGATCGGCGGCTGGCGCTGATCCCTCCTCAATTTGTGCTTTGATCCAAGTCAACATCGGCAAGTTGGGTGCATTCAGGCTTTCTTTTTTGAGCCGCGGAGGCATTCAATGAAACTCAGTAGTTTGCTTGCAGGCGCGAGTCTTTTCGTCCTGAGTTCTGTCTCGGCATTTGCTCAGCAGGTCACGGGTGTTCCAGGTTCACCCGGTGCCACGACCACCATCGACGGGAAGCAGATTCCACCGCCCCCGCCAGCATTCGGCGGGATGATCAAGGAGAAGGCCTCGGAGTCAACCGCCTGGTGGGCGCCCCGTGTCGTGCCGCCGAAGGGCGCTCCCAACGTGTTGCTCATCATGACGGACGACCAAGGTTTCGGGGCACCGAGCACCTTCGGCGGTGTTATTCCCACGCCCGCAATGGATCGCATCGCTGCACAGGGCCTGCGGTACACCAATTTCCATTCCACTTCGCTGTGCTCACCGACGCGAGCGGCCCTTATCACCGGCCGCAACCATCATTCGGTCGGCTTCGGAGTGGTCGGTGAAATATCGACGGGATTCCCGGGTTACGACTCGATCATTCCGATCGAGAAGGGCACCATCGGCACCATCCTGAAAGCGAACGGGTACGCGACCTCGTGGTTCGGCAAGGACCACAACACACCCTCGTTCCAGTCGAGTCAGGCAGGGCCTTTCAATCAATGGCCTAACGGCATGGGCTTCGAGTATTTCTATGGTTTTGTCGGCGGTGACGCCAGCCAGTGGCAGCCGAACCTGTTCCGCAACACCACGGCTATCTATCCTTTCCAGGGCAATCCCAGCTGGAATCTGGAAACCGCCATGGCCGACGAAGCCATCCAGCACATCAAGCAACTCAAGGAGATTGCGCCCGACAAGCCGTTCTTTGTCTATTACGTGCCAGGCGCAACCCACGCGCCACATCATCCGACACCGGAGTGGATCGAGAAGATCGGCGGTATGCACCTGTTCGATGAGGGCTGGAACAAAGTGCGCGAGAAAATCTTCGCCAACCAGAAACGCCTGGGCATTATGCCGGAAAATGCCAAGCTGACGCCGTGGCCGAAGGAATTGCCGCAATGGGACTCGCTCGGTTTGCTGGAGAAGAAACTCTTCATCAAGCAGGCCGATGTCTATGGGGCGTACCTCGCTTACGCAGACCATGAGATCGGCCGCGTCATCCAGGCCATCGAAGATCTCGGAGAGCTGAACAACACCTTGATCATCTATATCGGCGGTGACAACGGCGCGAGCGCCGAAGGCATGATCAACG
Source organism: Nitrobacter sp. MLSD-S21 (assembly GCF_058809865.1). Taxonomy (NCBI): domain Bacteria; kingdom Pseudomonadati; phylum Pseudomonadota; class Alphaproteobacteria; order Hyphomicrobiales; family Nitrobacteraceae; genus Nitrobacter; species Nitrobacter sp. MLSD-S21. The sequence goes on from NZ_JBXASZ010000001.1 coordinate 726,364, forward strand.
GTACGCCCAACGAGTTCACGACCTTCAATGGTGTCACGGTGCCGGTAAAGGCTCAGTACCTCTGGTACCCATTCTGGGGCTCGGACAAGACTTTCCCGCATTTTGCTGCGCCGTGGGCCTGGGCGATGGACACTCCATTCAAGTGGGTCAAGCAAGTGTCGTCGCATTTTGGTGGGACCGCCCAAGGCGTCGTCATGTCCTGGCCTGGCCATATCAACGATGCCGGAGCTATCCGTCGCCAATTCCATCATGTCATCGACATCGCTCCAACCATCCTCGAAGCGACCGGCATTTCGCAACCTGAGACGATCGACGGTTTCAAACAGAGCCCTATGGAAGGGGTGAGTATGGCGTACACATGGGACAGCGCTAACGCCGACGCCAAGACGACGCACACGACTCAATATTTCGAGATGCTCGGTAATCGCGCCATCTATCACGATGGATGGGTTGCGGCCACGACACCGATGACGCTTCCATGGAAGCTAAGCAGCGCGCCTCCACCGGATGTGATCACGGGATACAAGTGGGAGCTTTATAACGTCCAGGAAGACCCTACCCAGTTTAATGATCTGGCCGCCGAGATGCCGGACAAAGTCAAGGAACTGCAAGCTATCTTCGATGTCGAGGCGAAGAAGTACAACGTGCTGCCGCTCGATAACACGACGCTCGCGCGTTGGAATACGCCGCGTCCAAGCCTGACCGCAGGGCAGACGGTATTCACCTATTCGGGCGGACTGACCGGTGTGCCGGCAAGCGCTGCGCCGAGCATCCTCAACAAGTCCTATACCATCACCGCCGAGATCGAGATTCCCGAGGGCGGCGCTGAAGGCATGATCGTCACCGAAGGCGGGCGCTTCGGCGGCTACGGGCTGTTTCTGAGCAAGGGTGTGGCGGGCTTTCGGCGGGGCAAGCCTGTGTTCCTCTATAACCTTCTCAACCTGAAGCGCACGATCTGGTCGGGACCGGAGTTGAGCGCGGGCAAGCACACCATCGTTTTCGACTTCAAGCCCGATGGGCCGGGATTGGGAACGGGCGGCACGGGCGTACTTTCAGTTGACGGCAAGGAAGTAGACCGAAAACCCATTGAACACGGCACGCCTGTCGGGTTCTCGGAGGACGAGACCTTCGACGTCGGCCAGGACACCCGCACCGGTGTCGCGATGCTCGAGTATCGCTACGATCCTCCGTTCAAGTTCACGGGCAAGATCAACAAGCTGACGTTCAAGCTCGGACCAGTGCTGAAGGATCCGGCGCAAGCCAAGGCAGAGCTCGGACCAATGCCGGCGCCGGAGCCGGATTCCATTGGCGAGGCGAAGCCTCAAAAACCATCCGCGAACGTTGGAAAGAAATGAAGGGCGCATCGGCGTTCACTGCCGTCAGCGAAGCTGCAACGGGATTGGCACTGCTGATCGCCCCGTCGCTGGTGGACCAGTTGTTGCTGGACGAGCAGCTTTCCGGTGTCGCTGCGCTGATTGCCTTGGGGATAGCCTGCTGGCCAAGGTGGCCGCCACGCGCGGGCATGTTGATCTACAGCGGAGCCGTCGCCCCTATATTTGGCTTACCTCGGTTTCGCAGGCGGATTGAACGGCGTCCTTCTGTGGCTGGCAGTCATCCTTCATCTCATATTGACCGCTCTCTTGATGCGTGGCCCGCAAAGCCGCGACTTATAGCGTTTTCGAGCGAAGTAAAATCCGGTTCGCGTGAAGAAAGCGCATCAAATCAACTGCGTATCTCACGAGCGCACGCGGACATAGCTGCCCGGTGCATCCTCGATCGGTGGTAGCGCGCCGGCCCCGACCTCGCGCGCCGCGATCTCCTTGCCGTCGATATTTCGCAGCCATGCGAGCCAGTCCGGCCACCACGAACCCTTATGTTCCTCCGCACCCTTCAGCCACTGGGCGAGAGTCTTGTTGCGGAGCTTGTCGTTGGTCCAATACTGGTATTTGCCGCGCGCGGGTGGATTGATCACACCTGCGATGTGGCCCGATCCCGACAGCACGAAGCGTACCGGACCGCCAAAAAAGCGCGAGCCGTACAACACCGATTCCGCCGGCGCGATGTGATCGTCGCGGGTCGCGAGATTGTAGACGGGCACCTTGACCTTCGAAAGGTCGAGCAAGGTATTGTCGAGCACCATCGAGCCGGTGGAAAGGCGATTCTCAAGATAACAGTTTCGCAGATAAAAGGAGTGGTTGGCCGCCGGCATCCGCGTGGCATCTGAATTCCAGTGCAGAAGATCGAAGGCGGGTGGTGCCTTGCCCTTGAGATAGTTGCTGACGACGTAGGACCAGATCAGGTCGTTGGAGCGCAGCATGTTGAAGGTCATCGCCATCTTGCTGCCTTCCAGCACGCCGGACCGCTTCATGTCGCGTTCGAGCGCGGAGATCTGATCCTCGTCAGCGAATATCAGCAGATCGCCGGCATGGGTGAAGTCCACCTGAGCGGCGAAGAAGGTCACCGACCTCACGCGCGGCCGCCGCTTATTCGCAAGCCATGCCAGCGTAGCGGCAAGCAGAGTGCCGCCGACGCAGTAGCCGGCGGTATGCACCTTTGTCTCTCCGGTGGCCTTTTCGATGGCATCCATCGCGGCGAGCGGACCTTCCTTCATGTAGTCCTCGAAGGTCTTTTCCCCGAGCCGTCCGTCCGGATTAACCCAGGATATCACGAACACGGTGATGCCCTGGTCCACACACCACTTGATGTATGATTTCTCCGGCTTGAGATCGAGGATGTAGAACTTGTTGATCCATGGCGGCACGATCAGCAGCGGCGTCCGCAGCACGTTTTCGGTGCTCGGCGAATACTGGATCAGTTGCATCAGTTCGTTCTGATAGATCACTTTGCCCGGCGTCGTCGCCAGGTTGACGCCAACCGCGAGCCCGGCGGAATCTGATTGGCGGATGCGCAGCGCGCCTCTACCGGCCTCGATGTCTTCCGCCAGCATCTTCATGCCGCGCGCCAGATTGTCGGCGTTGGAGGCGAAGGTTTCGCGGAGCACCTCGGGGTTGGTCATCACGAAATTGGATGGCGCGACGGCGTTGGTGAACTGCGTGACGTAGAATTCCGCCTTCTTGCGGGTATGCGGATCGAGATCTTGGGCGTCGCGAACCAGTTCGTTCGTCCATTTCGTCGTCAACAGATACGCCTGCATCAGGAAATCGAAGATCAGGTTCGACCGCCATTCCGGATCAGCGAAGCGTTTGTCGCGCGGTTCCGGCTCGATGGCTGGCCTGACCTCTTCGCCGGCCAGGCGGCGCGCGGCATAACCCCAAAGCTCCATATAGGATGCGCCGAGCTTTGCCTGTAATTCGACGGCCCGGGTCTGGTCCGACAGCCAGTATTCACAGACCGTGCTGACGGTCTTGATCAACTCGGCGAACTCGGTCGGCGAGTTGTCGGGGGTCTGGTCGTGCTCACGAGCCTTAAGATAAGCGGCCAGCGCCCTGCCACCGTTTTGCATGGCATTCGCAAGATTCATCGCGAAGGTGTCGGAGTCGAACCCCGTCTTCGGCTTGGTATCGGTGGATACCTCGCTCATGGACGCGTCTGAGGGCTTGTTCATCATTCCGTCACGCAGGTTGCCAATGGCGGGCATTGGATCATGACATAGTCTTGGGGACTTGTTGCCTGATTCGATGTGGTGCCGTGCGACAACACTTCTTGATCCCGCCATACATGGGCCGTGATGACTCGATTGAAATGGCCGCACCTTCTTGGATTTCGAAGTTTTAATATTTTCGGAAGCATAATGGTCTCGCCTACGATTAGGTTTGATAAAACAAACATTTACCGGCGCAAGCTTGGGCGGGACGATGTGAGCAGCGTGACGGTAGCATCACAACGACGGACGAGCAGACGTGCGGGACCCGTGATCGCCTGCACCGCCGCATTGGCGTTGATGTCGCAGGCGCTCGGAGGCTGCACATCGATTGCCGATCTACCTTTCGAGGCTCCGTCGGGTGCGGCGGAACGGTCCCACGACGTATCATCCTATCCTGCGGTGCATGACCTTCCCGCCCCAAGAGATCATGCGGCGATGGATCGTGCCGAGCAGGCGCGGGTCGAAAAGGAACTGATCGACGCGCGCGACCACCAGGCTCACGCCTCACAGGACCACGGCTCGGAACCCAGATAACTTCGCTCGAAAACGCTATAAAACACGCGAAGTGATGGCAGAGCAGGGTGTCCGTGTTAAGAGAGATGATTCAAGCAGAAGGCTGCGCCTGAAACGTCAGACCTCGACGTCGGAGAGCTAACGCTTGAATATGCCAAGCTTTTGAATACACACGTTTTCTGCTGAAGCTTCGTCGACTTCATCGAGGCAATGGGCGATCGCCTCGTCAATCCGGCCTGGAGCCAGGACTTATGGAAGAGTTTTATCGCATCCGCCGTCTGCCGCCTTACGTGTTCGAACAGATCAATCGCGCCAAGGCGGCTGCACGGAACGCCGGAGCCGATATCATCGACCTCGGTATGGGCAACCCGGACTTGCCGACGCCGCGCCACGTCATCGAAAAACTCAAGGAAACCCTCGGCAAACCCAAGACCGACCGCTATTCAGCTTCGCGCGGCATCACCGGCCTGCGGAAGGCTCAGGCGGGTTACTATGCCCGCCGCTTCGGCGTGAAGCTCAATCCCGATACGCAGATCGTGGCGACGCTCGGCTCCAAGGAAGGTTTTGCGAACGTCGCTCAGGCAATCACCGCGCCGGGCGACGTGGTGCTCTGTCCAAACCCCAGCTACCCGATTCATGCATTCGGCTTTTTGATGGCTGGCGGCGTGATCCGCTCCGTGCCGTCGTCGCCGACGCCGGATTTTTTCGCCGCCTGCGAGCGCGCGATCATCCATTCCATTCCGAAACCGATCGGGCTGATCGTCTGCTACCCGTCGAACCCGACGGCACAGGTGGCGAGTCTCGATTTCTATAAGGATCTCGTCGCGTTCGCGAAGAAGCACGAGATCTTCATTCTGTCCGATCTCGCTTATTCCGAAGTCTATTTCGACGATAACCCGCCGCCTTCGGTGCTACAGGTGCCCGGCGCTTTCGACGTCACCGTGGAGTTCACCTCGATGTCGAAGACGTTTTCGATGGCCGGCTGGCGCATCGGTTTCGCGGTCGGCAACGAACGCATCATCGCGGCGCTGGCGCGTGTCAAATCCTACCTCGATTACGGGGCTTTCACGCCCGTGCAGGTGGCGGCCACGGCGGCGCTGAACGGCCCCGACACCTGCATCCGGGAGATGCGCGAGATCTATCGCAAGCGCCGTGATATACTGGTTGAATCGTTCGGCCGTGCCGGATGGGTGATTCCGCCACCTCAGGCCTCCATGTTCGCATGGGCGCCGCTGCCCGAACGTTTTCGTGATCTCGGGAGCATGCAGTTCTCGACCCTGATGGTTGAGAAATCGGGCGTCGTGGTTTCGCCCGGTGTCGGTTTCGGCGAGCACGGCGAAGGTTATGTCCGCATCGCCATGGTGGAAAACGAGCAGAGAATTCGCCAGGCCGCACGGGGCGTTCGCCACTTCCTTGAAAGCGGCATTGAAACGTTGCACAACGTGGTTCCTCTCGCCAACCGGCGGTAGGCGCCAGTCCGGAGAACGGCTTTCCGGTCTTTCGCTCGGATCGTGCCCTGCACGCCGGTTTTCCAGCAGGTTTGTTATGGTCGCACCACTGAAAGTGGGCATCGCGGGGCTCGGAACTGTCGGGTCCGCCGTCGTCCGACTGATAGAACAGCAAAGCCGCGCGCTGTCAGCACGCTGCGGACGCGGCGTTCGCGTCGTCGCTGTTGCAGCGCGCTCGAAAACCAAGAAACGCGACGTCGACCTGACCGACATAGCATGGGCTAAGGACGCCCTGGCGCTGGCGAACGATCCCGGCATCGACTGCTTCGTTGAGCTGATGGGCGGTTCAGGCGATCCGGCGCACTCGGCGATCGAGGCGGCCCTGAAATCCGGCAAGTCGGTGGTGACGGCCAACAAGGCGCTGATCGCCAAGCACGGTCTGCGGCTCGCCGCTCTCGCCGAACAACACCACGGCGCGTTGAACTACGAAGCCGCGGTCGGCGCCGCCATTCCCGTCATCAAGACGCTGCGCGAAGGGCTTGCGGGAACCACGATCAATCGCGTCTACGGCATTCTCAATGGCACCTGTAACTACATCCTGACGCGGATGGAGAAGGAAGGCCTGTCGTTCGCCGAATGCCTGAAGGACGCCCAGCGTCTCGGCTATGCCGAAGCCGATCCGTCGTTCGATGTGGACGGGCACGACACCGCGCAAAAGCTGTCGATCCTGGCGAGCCTGGCTTTCGGCACGCGTGTTGCGCAGAGCGCGGTCTATGTCGAAGGCATTTCCTCGATCGCGCCGGAGGATCTTCGCGCCGCTGAGGAACTTGGCTACCGGGTCAAGCTGCTGGGGGTCGCGGTGCGAACCTCAAAAGGCATCGAGCAGCGGGTGCATCCGACCATGGTGCCGAAGACGTCGTCTATCGCACAGGTCATGGGCGTCACCAACGCGGTGACCATCGATGGCGACGGCATCCCTCCGATCACGCTTGTCGGTCCGGGTGCCGGCGGAGCCGCGACTGCGTCCGCCGTGGTGGCAGATATCGCCGATGTCGCGTCCGGCATTCGGGCTTTGCCGTTCGGCCGTCCCACGGCGAAGCTGCGCGCGACCGAGAAGGCACCGATGGAGCGCCACGAGGGCGGTTATTACATCAGGCTGATGGCACGCGATTTCGCCGGCACCGCTGCGACCATCGCCACGCGGCTGGCCGAGCAGAAGATTTCAATCGAATCGATCGTCCAGCGTCATCCCAACGGCAAGCTGGATGACGAGGAATCCGACACGCCGACTTCGCCGGTTCCGGTGCTCCTGATCACCTATGCAACCCACGAGGATGCGGTGCATCGCGCGCTCCATGCGGTGCGGGCTGACAAGGTCATCACGGGCCGCCCGCAGGTCATACGAATCGAGAAGAATTGAACGAGGATTTTCGTGCCGACGCAGGGGCCTCCACGCTGCCCGAGGGAGTTGAGACGATGCCGACACAGAATTCCGTCCCGCCGGAGCAGGTGCGCGAGCGCCTCCTGACGCTCGAGATCGCGCGCGTGACGGAGCGGGCGGCGGTGTCGGCGGCGCGGCTGCGCGGGCGCGGCATGGAAAAGGCGTCCGATCAGGCTGCGGTCGATGCGATGCGACGCGAACTCAACAAATTGCCGATCAACGGCACGGTCGTGATCGGCGAGGGCGAGATCGACGAGGCGCCGATGCTGTTCATCGGTGAGAAAGTCGGCAACACACGCGGCCCCCAGGTCGATATCGCCGTCGATCCGCTCGAGGGGACTGTGCTGTGCGCCAAGAACATGCCGGGCGCAATCGCCACCATCGCGATGGCCGAAAGCGGCACGCTGCTTCACGCACCGGACTGCTACATGGACAAGATCGCGATCGGTCCCGGCTATCCGAAGGGCACGGTGGATCTCGACGCGCCGGTCGAAGAAAACATCATCAATCTGGCCAAGGCCAAGGGCGTCAAGCCGACTGACATCACTGCCATCCTGCTTGACCGGCCGCGCCATGCGGCGAAGATCGCCGCGCTTCGCAAACTCGGCGCCGCGGTGAGCCTTATCAGCGACGGGGACGTCACCGGCGTCATTCACACCGCGGAGCCGCGAACGGGAATCGACATTTATCTCGGTAGCGGCGGCGCGCCGGAAGGCGTGCTTTCGGCAGCGGCGCTCCGCTGCATCGGCGGCCAGATGCAGACCCGTCTCATTATCGACAGCGAGGTGCTCCGCGAGCGTACCCTGAAAATGGGGATCAAGGATCCGAGAAAGAAATACGAGATCGAGGATATGGTGAAAGGCGATTGCCTGTTTGCCGCTACAGGCGTGACGACGGGCTCGCTGCTGTCGGGTGTCCGGTTCGGCAAAGACGTGATCAAGACTGACACGGTGGTGATGCGCTCGGTGAGCGGAACGGTGCGCCGTATCAAGGCCGCACACCGGCAATTGGACAAGTTCGACCTGGACTGAGTCATGCTCATGGCGGGGAGAGGCTACGCTGTCGCCCCTGCTTTCTATATTCTCGCAAGGCACGGACGACATCATGACCTTGCCAGCCTCCGCGTTGCCGATCGAAGCGCCTGATGCCTTTCTCGGTGTGTCGCATTCGGCGACCGGCCGTCTGTGGCGTGATCGCCTCGATCCGCGCGGCACGGCGCGCGCACTGGCGATCACTCAGCGCCATCGGCTACCGGAAATGCTGGCGCGGGTGATCGCCGGACGTGGCGTCGAAATCGATGCCGTTGAGGATTTTCTCGACCCCACCATCCGCCGGCTGATGCCCGATCCGTTCACCGTGACGCAAATGGAGGCGGCCGCCAAGCGGCTCGCAGATGCCGCGATGCGCGGCGAGAAGGTTGCTATCTTCGGCGATTACGACGTCGACGGCGCGACCTCTGCGGCGCTTCTCGCCTGGCATCTGCGACATTGCGGCCTCGATCCGCTAATCCATATCCCGGACCGCATTTTCGAAGGCTATGGTCCGAACGTCGATGCGATCGACGCGCTCGCGGGCAGGGGCGCGACGTTGCTGGTGACCGTGGACTGCGGCACCACGAGCATCGAGCCGCTGGCGGTCGCAAGACAGCGGGGCATGTCGGTCGTCGTAATCGACCATCACCAATGTGGCGACGACCTGCCCGAGGTCGAGGCGCTGGTGAATCCGAACCGGCCGGACGATCTTTCCGGGCTCGGACATCTCGCCGCCGTCGGTCTCGTATTGGTGACGCTGGTCGCGTTGAACCGCGAGCTGCGCCAGCGCGGCTTCTGGGGTGACGAGCGGCCGGAGCCGGATCTCCTGAACATGCTGCATCATGTCGCGCTCGGCACGGTCGCCGATGTCGCGCCGCTGACCGGCCTCAACCGCGCCTTCGTCGCGAAGGGGTTGATCGCGCTGCGCCGCCGCGATCATGTCGGCCATACCGCGCTGATGGACGTGGCGCGGCTGAACGGTCCGCCGGAAGCCTGGCATCTCGGTTTCATGCTGGGACCGCGCATCAATGCCGGCGGCCGCATCGGACGCGCCGATCTCGGCGTGCGGCTGCTGCTGGAAGGCGATGTCTCGGAAGCTGCGCGGATCGCCGCCGAACTCGATCGCCTCAATACCGAGCGCCGCGTGATCGAGCAGGCGGCCGAAGCGCAGGCCGAAGCCGAGGCGCTGGCCTCGCTCGGTCTCGAGGACAAAGGATCTGTCATCGTCACGGCGTCCGAGGGCTGGCATCCGGGCGTGGTCGGTCTCGTCGCGTCGCGGCTGAAGGACAAGTTTTCCCGACCGGCCTTCGTTGTCGCGATGGAGCCGGGCGGCATCGGAACCGGATCGGGCCGTTCCATCGGCGGCGTCGATCTCGGGAAGGCGGTGCGGGGGGCCGTGGCAGACGGCGTTCTGCTCAAGGGCGGCGGCCACGCCATGGCGGCCGGCGTCACGCTTCGGAAAGAACGGCTCGCGGAATTCCGCGCCTACATGGAAACAGCGCTCGCTGCCGATGTCGCGCGGTCGCGCCACGTCCGCGAGCTTTTCATTGATGGCGCGGTCAGCGCGAGGGCGGCGACGCCCGAGTTCGTGGCGACACTCAATCGCGCGGGACCGTTCGGCGCGGGCAACCCCGAGCCGGTGGTGGCGTTGCCGTCGCACCAGTTGATCCATGCCGACGAGGTCGGGCAGGCGCATCTTCGGTTGCGATTCAAATCCGGAGACGGGGCTATCGTAAACGGCATCGCGTTTCGCGCGGTCGGCCAGCCGCTCGGCAACACGCTAGCGCAAATGCGGGGACAACCGCTGCATGTGGCGGGATCGCTGGCAGTGGACCGCTGGCAGGGCGCGGAGCGTGTGCAGTTGCGCGTGGTGGATGTGGCGACGCCCGATCCCGGGCCAGCGGTTATTCGCTGATCGATTGTTGCGCTGACCGCAATCGTTGGAGGGCAAGGCGCCAGGTTATTGTGCGCGCAGTCGTCCAAGCACCTCGAGTCCGGCATAGCCGTCGGTCGGCAATCCGACGCGGGTCTGAAAATCCTTCACTGCCTTCATGGTGTCGTTGCCGACGCGGCCGTCGGTGCCGCCGGTATCGAATCCGGCTTTGGTCAGGCGCGTCTGCACTTCCTGCACTTCCGCGAGCGTGAGCGCACGTTCCGAACCGGGGAATGGATGAAGGAAAGGCGACGCCCCGAGAATGCGATCGCCGAGATGGCAGATTGCCAATGCATAGTTCATCGACGGATTATAGCTGCGAACCGCGTAGAAATTCGGCCCAAGCAGGAACACCGGGCCGCCCGGTTCCGGGACCCAGAGTTTGGCCGATGCATTCGGCTGCGGAAACGCCTTGCCGTCGGCGCGTTGCACGCCGGCCGCCGCCCACGCGGCATAACTGCGGCTGCCGCTCGCGCCGCCGGGTGCGCGCACCTCATAACCCCAATGTTCGCCGCGATGATATTTCCCACGGTTGACCAGATAGCGCGCGGTCGAGCCCAGCGCGTCGTCGGGTTTTCCAAATGGCGAGACCCGGCCGTCGTGATCGTAGTCCATGCCGACGTTGAGCCAGACCTCGGGCATCCATTGGGTGTGTCCCATCGCGCCGGCCCATGAGCCGCGCATCTCTTCGGGCGTGCTCCAACCCTTGTTCACGATGCGCAATGCATTGATCAGTTCGGTTTCCCAATAGCTGCGCCGTCGTGGTTCATTCCAGGCGAGCGCTGCCAGTGAAGGAAACACCGGGCGCATGTGGTTCTTCTGAACCAGCGGATCGCCAAACGCGGATTCAACCCCCCACAGTGCCAGCAGTGTGCCGCGCTCGACGCCGAAATCGTGTTCGATCCGCGCGAACAGTGCCTCGTTCTTCCGAAGCGCCTCCTTGCCTGCGGTGATCCGCCAGTCCGAGACGCGACGGTTGATGTATTGCCAGGTCTTTTCGTGGAACTCCGGCTGGTTGCGCATCTGCTTGAACACGCTCATGTCCGGCTCGATCCGGCCCATGCAGCGGCTCCAAGTCGCGTCTGAGATGCCCTTTGCCAGCGCGCGGGCGCGAAAGCCGTCGCGCCATGGCTCGAAGCCCTGAGGCGGGGCGGCAAGAGTGGGGAAGGGCGCAAGCGCTGCCAACGCTCCAAGGCATTGCAGCGCGCTGCGCCGGCTGAGCCGGATGTGAGAATCGAGGATTGTCATGCAACGAGCATAACGGAGGGAAGCACCCCGCAGCAAAGCCTCATTGCGTTGCGGGAACCTCGACTCCTCGGACAGCCTTCGGGATCAGTGCTTGTTAGGTTGTCAGTCCTTGGCGCGCTCGACGTAAGAGCCGTCCTCGGTCATGACCACGATCCGCGTGCCGACGCCGACATGGGGCGGCACGCCGGTGCGGACGCCGTTCGACAGCACCGCGGGCTTGTAGGATGAGGAGGCGGTCTGCCCCTTGGTGACCGGCTCGGTGTCGACCACTTCGAGCGTCACCCGCTGCGGTAGCGTGATCGCCACCGGCACCATGTCGTGCAGGGACAGTTTCACCACCATGTTTTCCTGCAGGTAGGGCGCGGCGTTGCCCACGACCTCCTTAGGCACCTGAACCTGATCGTAGGTCTCCGCATTCATGAAGTGGAAGCCGTCGGCGTCTTCATAGAGGAACGTGAAGTTGTGATCCTCGATGGTGGCGCGTTCGACCTGGTCTGTGGTCTTGTAGCGCTCGGAAATTTTCACGCCGTCGCTGATCCGCCGCATCTCGATTTGGCTGACCGGGGTTCCCTTGCCGGGGTGGATGTTCTCCGCGGTGAGGACCACGTAGAGCTTGCCGTCTTGCTCGATGACGTTGCCCTTGCGAATAGAACTGGCGATGACTCTCACGGCTGGATTTCCTAAGGTTTGGCTCGAGACCGGTCCGGACGGGGGCGTCCTGCGGCCGTTGAGGCGGCTTCGGGCCGCAACATACTGATTTGGTTCGCTCGCGCCAGTGGGTTGCGGCTAATTCCGGTCGATTGCTGAGGATGGATGAATCGGATTTCACCCTGGTGGGACCGGGCAAGGCACGCGGACCGGAGGCCGTTTCTGGAAGCGCGCAGGACCGTGACGAAGGCGCTGCGGGCCTGGTTCGACACGCGGGGGTTCGTAGAGGTCGAAACCGGCGTTTTGCAGGTGTCGCCGGGCAACGAAACCCACCTTCACGCGCTCAACACCACGCTGACGATGCCGGGCGGCGACCGAGTCACGCGCCACTTGCGCACTTCCCCGGAATTCGCCTGCAAGAAGCTGCTGGTGGCCGGTGAACAGAAGATCGTGGAGTTCGCGCGGGCGTTTCGGGATCGCGAGCATGGCGTGCTGCATCTGCCCGAATTCACCATGCTGGAGTGGTATCGCGCTGGCAGTTCCTATGACGTCGTCATAGCCGACTGTATCGCCGTGATCGCCATTGCGGCGCAAGCGACCGGGATTCCGAGATTTTCATTTCGCGGCCGGCAGGCCGATCCGTTCGTCGAGCCGGAGCGGTTGACGGTCGCCGCCGCTTTCGACCGCTTCGCGGGGATCGACCTCCTGAGTACCGTCATCGGCCGCGAGGGTGACCGCCCGGCCCTGGCTGCGGCGGCGCAGGGGAAGGTGCGGATCACGGACGACGATAATTGGTCGGATATCTTCAGCAAGGTGCTGGTCGAGCATGTCGAGCCCCATCTCGGGCAGGGCCGGTTGACGGTGCTATTCGAATATCCCGCGCCGGAAGCCGCGCTCGCGCGCGTCAGTCCGTCCGACAACCGTGTCGCCGAGCGTTTCGAGATCTATGCCTGCGGCGTTGAGCTTGCGAACGGCTTTGGCGAATTGACCGACGCCGCAGAACAGCGCATCCGTTTCGTGCAAGCGATGAACGACAAGCAAAGCCGCTACGGCGAGCGCTATCCGCTGGATGAAGATTTTCTTGCGGCCGTGGCCCAAATGCCGGAAGCGGGCGGAGTGGCGCTGGGCTTGGATCGGCTGGTGATGCTGGCAAGCGGAGCGTCGAGAATCGATCAGGTAGTATGGGCGCCGCCCGCGGAGGATGCATGAGCGTCAAGACCGACAGGAGCGTCGTTTCGACATTACGGCGGCCGGAAGACCTGATCGCCCATGGCCTCGCGCCCGCATCAGGGCTGGCCGATCTCGAGAAGGTTGCCGCGCGCTATGCGATCGCGATCACGCCGCACGTCGCCGCCCTGATCAATCCGACCGATCCCGATGATCCGATCGCGCGGCAATATCTCCCAAGCGCCAATGAATTGGCTGCACAACCGGGCGAACGCGCCGACCCGATCGGCGATCACGCCCATTCCCCGGTGGACGGCATCGTTCATCGTTATCCCGACCGGGTGCTGCTCAAGCTCGTTCACGTCTGCGCTGTCTACTGCCGGTTCTGCTTCCGTCGCGAGATGGTGGGACCTGCCAAGGAAACTGCGCTATCGAAATCCGCAACCGCGGGCGCGCTCAATTACATCCGGTCGCATCCGGCAGTCTGGGAAGTGATCCTGACCGGCGGCGATCCGCTGATGCTGTCGCCGCGGCGGCTGGCCGAAATCATGGGCGAACTTGCCGCAATCGATCACGTCAGGGTCGTCCGCGTCCATACGCGCGTGCCGGTGGCCGATCCCGCTCGGGTCACTGACGAGATGGCGGCGGCCCTGCGGACGGACGGCGCCACGACATGGCTGGCGCTGCACGCCAATCACCCGCGCGAACTGACCGCGGCGGCGCGGTCGGCCTGCGCGCGGATTGTCGACGCTGGCATTCCCATGGTCAGCCAGTCGGTGCTGCTGCGCGGCGTCAACGATGACGCAGCAACGCTGGAGACGCTGATGCGCGCCTTCGTCGAATGCCGCATCAAGCCATACTATCTGCATCACGGGGATCTCGCGCCGGGCACCGCACATCTGCGAACCACCCTGGAAAAAGGCCAGGTTTTAATGCGTGCGCTACGTGGTCGCGTGTCCGGCTTGTGTCAGCCGGATTATGTTCTCGATATTCCCGGCGGGCACGGAAAGGTGCCTGTGGGACCGGATTATCTATCGCGCTCAGATTTAATATCCGGGGAAGGTGAACATGGTCCAAAATTGCGTTATCGTATTACCGACTATTGTGGCGGCGTTCACCTTTATCCGCCGGTATTGTAGAGGTTCGTCTGTTCGGCTGGCTTGTCACGGATCAATCACGGAACGTTTGCGCGTTCTCAACCGTTCTTGACAGGCCGATCTCGGACGTTGGAGGCAGCGAAATGAACAAGATCATCGCGTTGGCGGCTTTTGGGGTCTTGGTCGGTGCGCCCGCGGCGCTTGGGCAGTATCAAGCGAGGGACGGGTCGTCACCAGGTTCAAGCGTTGACAAGTCCTCGCGTTACGACGCGCCGATCGGTCATCGCCAGCCGCGCCCGAGCGACTTGCCGCCGGAGAGGGCGGACACGGAGAACCCGACACCGGTCGATCCGGCGGATGCTGCCCTCAAACGCAAGATTAAAAGCATCTGCCGCGGCTGCTGATGCAGCTGGGTCGAATTTCGTAACGTAATCAGGTTTGCGGATTGGCGCCTTCATCTGACGTCTGTCAGAAGGCAAAACGCTCTAACGCGCATTCCGCATGGCGAGCGCCATTCCAATCAACGTGGTACCGCCAAATATCATATTGAGGCCGACCAGCAACCCGATGGCCCAGGCCGCCGATCCCGGGAGGCCGACGATGATAATGCCAGCTATGATGATGTCCATCACTCCCGCGGTCAGCAGCCAGCCCCACCGCAGCGAGAGTTCGCGGCGATGTTCAAGAGCGTACATGATCGTGACGGCACCCTCGGCGAGGAAGTAGGCGCCGAGCAAGATTGTCAGCGTCAACATACCCTGTACGGGCTGCACCACCAGCAGGATGCCGACGAGAATCGACAGCGCAGCCGAGAGCAACGACCACCAAAAGCCCGGCATCCCTCGTGCCCAGAAGGTAGCGACAAGTCCGACGACGCCGCCAACGAGAAACAGCCAACCGAGGAAGATCGTGATGGCGAGGCTCGCCATGGGTGGCACGACGATGACAGCCAACCCCAGAAGCACGAGCAGGATGCCTTCGAAAAGGAAGGCCTTCCAATGCTCGCGGACTTCCGTGCTCACTTTCAACTGAAGGCGTTCGAAATCTTGGGAAGGGGTCGTCATTGGCTGGGCTCCATGAAACGGAAACGCGCATCCCTCGGGGCACCAGCTTAACGCGCGACGGCTCCAAAAGCAGCAAAAAATGCCGACTGCTGCGCGGTTCAAAAGTTCGCGTCATCTCACGACGCGTTGATCAATGCGACCTTCGGAAAGGCTCCAGGAAGCAATGGTCGGACTTGCCGGAGATCGCGGCTCGTCCCCGCCACTAGAAAAGGATACCCGAGAACGCAGATGCCAACTTCATCACCAGCAGCCGGAATCCCGACCGGCACGGTGCCATGGTCAAACCAGCCTGCTTTACGGGGCAGGCAATCCGTACCAAGACGTCGCCGTTCAGACCTGCACACCCTCTCCGTTACAGGGCGCACTGTTCCAATTGCTCCACTGAACGTTGGCAAGACTGCGAAAATCTGTCGTCAGCGGACGCCGTGTAAGTTTCTCGTAAGCGCCGATGACCTTCTCTGAGACGGTGAGCTTGCGCCGTAGGTTAGCCGCTATCCGCAGCGTCTCGACGCGCACTCGCGGATCCGCGGTTTCACCAAAGCGGAAACGGCGAACCTCAATGTCACGCAGAGCTTCGCGATGCTTTTTCAATTGAGCGCGGTGCCATGCGATGGTGCTATCGCTATCAGCCATCAAAAAATCCTCACTCTGCGCGGCTGCATTTAGCCGCAATAAAGAACGAGAGCCGAACCCATCATCCGCTGATTTCGATTCGTCAGCGGAGGAAGGAATTGAGACTGAGAAAGCGTCGACGGATTCTGGTTAATCAAAGGTTAATGAGCATTCACGGCGCTGGGTGAGGCACAGCAACACGCGGGTGATCCTCGATTCCAACGTTCGCAAGAAGGCTTACTGAAGGGGAAAAGGAATGTTTAGAAGCGACCCGCCAACCGTGATTGTTTTATTGACCGGCAGCGGATTGCACGTAATAGCAGGGCCGTGGAAATTGTAGCTTTGCGTTCGTTCTGATCACCGTTTCAATTGATGCGATGAATTATTGACTATGACAATTACGGGTCTCGATAGAGAAGTTCTGCTCACGCTCAACGCATTCGGTGGAGGAAGCAACAACCTCTGGGACCTCGCGAACAATTCGCTTTTCAGGGGATTTCCGGTGTTCTTTTCTCTTGTCGCCCTGTGGTTTTCCGGTGATCAGCCGGAGCGTCGCGGTCGTATGCTAGCCGGGCTGCTGGCGGTCTGTTTGGCGACAATGCTTTCTGTTTGGTCACAGTTTCACACCGCAGTTCACATACGTCCAATTCTGGACTTGGCAATTCCTCTGGATACTGTCATTCCGCGAACACCATGGGACCGAACGAATTCGTTTCCGAGCGACACAGCGACCTTGTTTTTTAGTCTCGCTGCTGTGGTTTTTGTAGAAAAGCGGTGGGTCGGGCTGTTCTGCTTTGTTTGGGTCGCGGCGATAGTCGCGATTCCCCGGATCATTGTCGGGCTCCACTATCCAAGCGACATTCTTGGGGCGTTTATTCTTGGACCGGCGACCGTTTTCCTTTTTGCCACGCTTCCATACCCAAAGGGCCTGTTTGAACGCGCGCTCACGTGGTTCGAAGGCCGTCTGTATATTGTTCACGCACTCTTATTCATTTTTTTGGCCGAAGCGTTCGACCTGTTCCCGAGCTTGCAAGCCCTCGGAAAGGTGTTTGCGCGAATGCTTCACTCCTAGAGCCCTTCCGCTTCCGGCGGCATCAGAAGCGGAACTCCATTTTTTTGACGCGTTTTCTTCACGCGAACCGGTATCCACTTCGCTCGAAAACGCTATAGAGTTTTGCTTGGGCAAAACGATAGGCCGGCTCCAGCCGCGCAGGAGCCGTCAGTTCACGACATCATGGCTGCGCTTGGTGACACTGGCCTAAGCGAGCCGCTACACACGGGAGGCCAACGGAACAACACAGCGACAGGTGCGCCGTTGCCCTGATTTCCCGTATGTCACAGCCCGGCGCCAAACTCCGCCCCGTCTGTTTTATTTCGAGTGCGACTTCCGCGAACTGTGTTTCGTCTCCGGAGCAGACGCAGAAGCAGCGTGCTCCGAAAGTTGATCGAGACGTGTGTTCAGCTTTCCTACGTCCGCTTGAAGAGCGTCTACGGTCGTCTTGATGGACTCAGGATTTTCCGTCTCGGCAACCTTCCTCTTGAGAGTATCGAAATCCGACGCAGAGAAAGCGCCCAACTTAGTTTGTACGGCCGCGATCTGAGACTCCAGGCCCTTGATCCTAGCATCGAGCTGAGCATCAGATGTTGGCGGAGCCTTCATCTTGGCTTCGAGGAGGAGCAAGCGTTGTTCAAGTCCGGCGGTTGCATCGGCGTGCGGCGCAGCCTGGTGTGCAGGGGCGGGTGCCGCCTTCGCTTCGCTCGTAAGCCGGCCGGTACTGCTCCATACCAAGGCCATGCTGCCGAAAAACATCACGCAGATAACGGCTATGCCCCCGATCAACTGATTGGAGCGGTCGTGTTCATTCATCACGTTGCCTCCTTGCGTTGCTAACGTTGCATTGCTTACGTTGCGTTGTCTCCCTTCGAGCCAGTTACCAAGTATGACTGAGCTGCGACATTTTGTACAGGGGCGCACGCATCCATTGGCGGCGTCTGCGGAGGTCTGTCTGCTCATCGCAGCATTTTCGAAAAGACCAGAAAGAGCGACGGTGTTCCATCCAGGAACTTCGCCCTCGGACGCAGTGCAAGCTACCGTCGTCATTCCGCCAAAGCGAAACTGAAAAGAACGGCATCTTACGACGCCAGTCTCAACAAGAAGCACAACATCATCGAGCGCTTCTTAAGCTAGCTGAAGCAGTTCAGGCGCGTCGCAACCCGCTACGAACTATTTGCGACACGTCGGTTAAACAACCAAAGCGCGAGGGCGCTTGCCAGCATCACCAGCCCGCCCAGCAGCACCGACAACGGCGTAGCCCCGAGTCGCTCAAACCATTGAGTATAGAAATGAATACCGCTGAAGACGGCGACGAGGTTGACCAACCAGCGTCGATTTGCCCGAACGGCCCAGAATCCAGCACCGAGCAATGCCACCGCCCACATCACGCTGAATGCCATGGCCGGAATGACGGGTTTGGTCATGAGCGTCGAGGATACGTCCTTGGCAGCGAGCGAACGTATCAGCATCAGTGGATCGCCCCATAGTGAGCCGATCCAGAAGCCGAAATTGATCAACAGCAGCGAGGTTCGCGCGGCTGTGACCGCGAGCCGCGCATATTCGGCTGGCAGACGTCGCGAGGCTCGATACGCGATCAGGGCCACCATAGAAAACACGACCACGGTGAGCGTCGGTTCGAAAATGGCTAGCGAATAACTGGCGTGGCTATAACCCGTGCGTGCTCCCAGGCAAGCCGAAGCGGCCAGCACCGCCAGCGCCATCAAGAGGCTGGAGCGAGCGATGATAGCTGCGAGGCAGAAAACACCCGTGACAATCAGCATGGTGGCAAGGAGGTCGGCACGATAGGCGATAGCGCCGCCGCCTAACATCAGTGCGCCGATGACAAGGCAAATCTGCCCGAAAATCATCCAATGCTGCACGCGATTAAGCGCAATTACGCAACCTGCGACAAAAAGTGTGAGCCCGAAGCTAATCGCCGTCAACGGCGCAGGCGCCAGCGCGACCGCACCCGCCGCAATAGCGACGACAGCGAACCCGACGAGGATGTTGATGCCGAGAGAGATTGTATCATGTGCAGCGAGCTTCGTGAGCTTTTCGGCTTCCTCGCTCGTTAGCTTGCCTTCCTCAACAAGCTTGGAAATGTCCAGCGTGATTTTCATCGTCCCTCGTCCAGCGGAGCCGATCCCTATCCCATATAGAAACTGTCAACCTATCAGAAATCAACATCCACGCCTCACTGTATGATTGTCGGGGGAAGACTACGCGCGCATATGAAATGCAGTTATGCTGTGCATACTATAGTGCGAAATCGGGGAGGCGGGTTACGGCTACGCGCGCGTCAATCATCGGTGGCGCAATTGGGGCCCGCAACAGCTAGCGAAACTGATGACGCTACAGTTTATTGACTTAGATCAACGAAAAGGTCCGCTATCGCACTCCGATGATCGGCAAAGGTCACGTCGGGTGCTGGATAGCCAACTGACCAGTAGATCGGAGAGTTGCATGAGAACCATCAACCCGTTGGTGCTGTTAGCGCTGTTAGTATTGCTCGTTGCGCAATCGGCTTCGACAGAGGCTGCGGATTTGAACGGAGCTTGGGCGATTGATTCCTCGACCTGCGGTGACATATTTACCAAAAAGAATAACAAGCTTGCTTTCAAGCAAGATGCTGATCTCCACGCGGGCGGTATAATCGTTCATGGAAAGCAAATAACCGGCACATTTCAAAAATGCACCATCAAATCATTGCACGATGACGGGCGGGATGTGCGAGTGATTGCAGCGTGCTCGGACGGCATCGCGGTATCGGACATGGAGTTCGACGTGAAAATCTCCGGAGAAAACAAGATCACACTTAGCTCAAAGGAGCCGGTACCGGTGGAAACGCCATATTTTCGCTGCCCGATGTGACTGTCCGGACGGCAACATGGTGGCGAACGATGGTGGTTGGTCATGTCTATGACAGTAGCGTTGCGTGCGGACCTCAAGGCATCTCAGCTGGCGTCACCAAATGAATCGGCGAGACTTAAGGGCCGCAGTCCCTAGCGGACCAGGAGATTAAGCGGTTTCAGGATGTTCGCCTGAAATGAGACCCGAAAGCATTCGGGGTGCCAGTACAGCATCCTGGTTTAGCTTCAGAGATAGGCGACCAACCCTACAGACGACGCAGCAAGCGATATCAGCGCGGCTCCAAGCATCATCCATAGCGTATCGAGTTTCGTCGCCAGCAAAAGAACGAAGCAGACAGCCGCAATGGCGATGGTAATGGGACCTGTCAAGCCGTCATGCCCCAGCGGAATCGCCGCAGCTAACAGTAGCCCAGCACTCGCGATCACAACCGTTTGCAAGATCGATTTGACGCGTGAGTGTTCCATTCTGCAGCCCACGAAGTGAACCAGCGGAATGATGAGGAGCGCAGGCGTAATCATAGCAAGCCATCCAGCGACGGCCCCCGGAATCCCTGCCGCAAAATATCCGACGCTCACGATATAGAGTCCGACAGGTCCCGGCGAACTGCGGGTAATGACGACGGCTTCGTTGAGCTGCTCATTGGTAAGGACATGATAGTGATTCACCAGTGCCTCTTGGATGACCGGCAACGACGCGAGTCCTGCAAAGGAGGTCACCGTGCCCTTCAAGAGCACAAGATAAAGCACCAGTATATTCATGGCAGGAAGCATCCCACGACGGCGGCGATGACCAGCACGTAAATGGGCGAGATGCCGACGACAACATTCAAAAGGAACGCGCTCGCACCAATCAGGATCACGCGCAGTCGTTTACCCGTCTTGAAGTACGGATGCGCGATGGTCCAAACCGTCTTCACCGTAACCGCGACGGCCGCTGCAACCGCGCCCTTGATCGCCGCCTGAGCGAATGCGTTTTCTTGCCATTGGGAAAATAGAATGGTGATGATCACCACGAACGAAGTGCAGGGGATGGAGGATGCCAGCAACGTCACTACCGCACCGGACCATCGTCGCAACATCCAGCCGACACCGACACAGAAGGCAAGAACATTGGTGCCGGGCGTTAGCCGACCAAGGGCGAATGACAGCGCGAATTGCTCTTCGCTAATCCATCGCCGTTTTGCAACGACCTCACTGTGTATGACGGCCGTTGTCGCGCTTCCTCCGCCGAGCGTGAAGTTGGCATAGCGCGCGAAAACACCAGCGAGTTGCTTGAGTGTTGGTTGATTCATCGACATGCACGACACGACCGCTTGGGCGCCTAGTACGCCAGATTAAGACAAGCCCGTTTCCGTCGTGCCGGAGAGTTTCACACCTGCTTACGGCAGGCCGTGAGGCATGCACAAACTAATCAGAACTCCCGGTGGGTTTCAAGCTACGGCTATTCAGCGGTCACAAACGCGAGGGGTAGGGCGCTAAGGAAAACAAAGGGCAAGTTAGCCGTTGGCGCTCCCTGGAGCTGCCGGTCGTCGAGATCGAGTTCACGATGAAGCGGCTGCGCGGCGCGGATTAGTTTTCGGTGCGCAAAACCCGCCGGTGCGGGGGCTCCGGCGGGTTTTGAATGGGGCGAAGGGATTAGAGGAGGAAAATCGCCAACAACACAACGACGGTGATCACAACCGCGGCACCGATCGTCCCCAATTTGATGAAGGACTTATACGTTTCCTCGTGCGCCGGATAATCCATTCCTTCCGCAGTCGAGTACGTCAATTCGCCATGATCAGACATGTCAAGCTTCCCAGTTACGGTTGATCTTGCGTCTCTCACGACGGTGACCGGTGAGACCGATATACCTGCCCGCGGTCACCGCCAATTCATGCAGTTCTGCGAGCTTACGCTGGCGGGTGTTCGCGCCGGCGGCTCTCGGTCTGACGCTCGCCATAAGCTAAAGCTAGCGAGAATATGGCTATGACGCCGGCAACGAATGCGGTCACAATGATTGTGTCGGTTGGCATGTCGATCTCCCGTTTTGCTTTCGACAAGCCAAGAATACATTCAATCACGCGCATGTTTTTCATCTAGCGCAAAGACGCCGTTATTCTCTCACACAGATGCTCCGGGCGGTCAGACCCAGGAATGGATATCTCTTCGCACTATGCGCTGCGGCGTTGCTGATGCTGGGGTTCGGCTTGGCGCTGGAGTGGGCGCAGCGCCTTATTGATCTAGAACAAACTATAAAAATAGCAGGCATGTTAAACGAGTGAATTGCCGGTAGAGACCCCGGCGATATCCAGGCCCGCCCTGGGCCCGTTCCTTCTCTGACTCGGCCCGACGCTTCACGGCGCTGGGCCTTTCTTTTTCGGCTGCGGCTCGCTTACCTTGAACCGTGTCGACCGCCGCTCACCGATCGGCGGCGGCGCAGCGTCATGAACGGCTCGATAGAAGCTGATGCGGGCGATAACCGGCCGCCGTTTCGACCCATGCTCCTTCACGAGACCAAGGCGGGTTATGGCGCCATATAAGGCTCCCGCGCGAGGACCGTTCCGTTTAACCGACACATTGGCGAAGCGCTTCGAGATCCAGAATGTCGATGTGGCGGTGCGAGGAAATTTGAATCACTCCAGCTCGCCGCAGCCGCGTGAGCTCGCGCGAAACCGTTCCAATCGTCAAGCCGAGAAAGTCGCCAATTTCGGCGCGCGAAAGCGGAAGATCGAAAGCCGTGACGCCGTCGCCTCCTGCAAACGGATCGATCTGCCGAACCATCATCATAAGAAAGCTGGCTACCTTTTCGCGTGCCGTCTTGCGTCCAAGCGCCAGCATCCACTCGCGACCCTGATCGACCTCGCGAAGGGCTTGGTGCAGCAGTTTTGCTTCGAGGGCCGGATTTTCTTCGAGCATCTTCCGCAGCGCGCTCCTGGTTATGCTGCAGATCTCAACATCCGAACAGGCTTCGACCCGAACAAAACTCTCCTCTTGATGAAGTCGTCCGACGAAATCGGGCGCGAATTGAAGTCCGACGATTTGTTGGCGACCATCGGCCAGAGTCTTGGTCAGCTTGAGCACGCCGCGCATGACATTGGCATAGGATCTGATCGGTCCTTGCTCCTGTAAGAGAACCTCGCCGGCGGATACCTTTACGACACGCGTGAATTTGGCGAAATTCACCAATTCGTCGGCATTGAGCGCGCCGCACATACCCTTGTGCCGTACATCACAGCTCCGACAGAGCTTCGGCACATTAGAGTTATGGATGTCCTTCCGGGGCGGGTTCATACTGCTCTAGCTTGAGGATAATCGTCTGCAGCGCCGAGACACCGTCTCTTTTCAGCTGTCGGTTCTCCGGACGGATCCTGCATCCCATAAATCTTTCTGTCTTTGCGATCGCGCAAAGGCGAACCTGAATTGTTGCGCTACCGCAATCTGAATAGTTTGAGCGACGAGCGGTGATTGCACGCGAGCGATTTCTGAGCTGACGACCAGTAAACGGCAACGCCCATTGCATATCGCTAGCTCGACAATGGCCAGTGCCGTGAGAAGTGTACACAGCGGTTTATTGGCCATCCATTGGAGACGAAACGGGCTTGTCGAGCTAGCCTATTGAAATCATTGGCGGCTCCCTAGCGGACCAAGACGACTGAGCCGTTCAAGGCGTTGGCCTGAGGTGAGACCCGGAGGCGTTCCACGGGATTCTTGTGCTTTCCAATACGCGTGGCTGACCGGGTGCAAGTGCAGCGCCCCGTTTAGCCATCAGGGAACCAACCCTATCGAAACTTCCCGTCGAAAAACTCGCAGGCGACCTTACCCCTGCGACAGGCCGACCAAATAGGGAACGAACGGTCAGTCGGCGGATTAGTCTACTCAGCACATGCTTGTGCAAAGGAGCATGTCCATGAGTAACGATCACGAAACTGGCCATCTGACCGCCAGCGATAAAGAGTCGGGGAAAGCTGTCTACGGCGCTGAGAACAAGAAGATTGGTAAAATCGAAAGTGTCATGATCGACAAGACCAGCGGGGAAATCGCTTACGCTGTCCTCAGTTTCGGTGGATTTCTCGGTATCGGCAAAGACCATTTCCCGGTCCCCTGGAAGCTGCTGCGATTTGATTCCGAGCTTGGCGGTTACCGTTCCGACATCAGCGAGAACCGGCTGCACGGCGCTCCGAAACACGGTACCGAGACCATCTTCGATTGGAACGCCAGGTACGCAGAACTGGACGACTACTACAACGAGGAAGTCCTTTCTGCTGACAAGCACTGGTTTGGTAAGGTTGGTGAGGCTGCGGGCTCTATTTTTAAGGGTAGCAAACGCGAATGGTAGGGCGTGACGGCTGCGAGAGCAGTTTTCTCCGTACCCCGTCCGCAAAGCCACCGCCTTGAGTGGGACCGGTAAGGTCCGCGAGGGAAATGATTAGACACCGGCGCTAGGAGCTGAGGCGAGAAATGGCCTTTGGCGCTCCCTAGCGGAGCTAGACGACTGAGCGGTTTCAAGATGTTGGCCTGAGGTGAGACCCGGAGGCGTTCCACGGGATTCCTATGCTTTCCAATACGGGTGGCTCACTTTTTGGTCAGAACGTATCGGAGAAGCAATATTCCTTCTCCGAAAAATGTCGACGCCCAGCAAAACATTATCGCGCTTAGGCAGATGTAAACTCGTGGATACGCGAGCATCAAGGCTCGCATCAGATTAGCGTGATACGCCGAGCTAGCGTTCAACGCGCCTATCATTCCCACGAGGCCCATGACCACGTTGGACGCTACCAATACTCTAAATGAACGATGGGACTTTCGAAGTCCCTCGACTATGCTGCCAAAGCTCTTGATTAGCTGCGGTGACAACAGTCCAGCCACAATCCGCCCGCAGCAAACCGCAAGCGCAAGCCAGGCAAATATTTCGAGAAGCCAGAAATCCAACTCCGTGCCGTAACCGTTCAAGTGGTTCTCGATATAAAATAGATAGCTACCCTTCGTGAGGAGGAGGCTTGCACCGCTAAGATTTAAGTCAAACGCCGATAGCAATAGCTGAAGCGGGTGCGTCAATAAGAATGCGAATATTATTGCGATAGTGAAAGCGATGGTCGTTTAAAGTATGCTTGGCTGTACATCCTGATGACCATCCCGCGCCGACAATTGAAACTTCGTATGATTTAGATTTGCCCTTCAAGCAATCGAAAGGTGACAAACGCGAATGGTAGCGCGTGATGGCTGCGAGAGCAGTTTCCCCGTGGCCCGTCCGCGAAGCCACCGCCCTGAGTGGGACCGGTAAGGTCCGCGAGGGAAATGATTAGACACCGGCGCTAGGAGCTGGGGGAGAAATGGCCTTTGGCGCTCCCTAGCGGAGAGCAACTATCAAGTCTTATCAAGGCATTGCTGGTTAAGTTAGCCAGCAATGCCTCCATTGAAATCCTTGAAGAAATTCTCCCACTGGCTAACCGTGGCCGGAACGATGAATAGGCGAGAGCGGCCTATATTGTCATTGGCGGCTTCGAGTCTTATCTACCAATATGTGACGGCAATGCCGTTGCTGTCAGCGTGATTGGCCCTTTCCGCCGAACGCTTTCGCGGCCGAGCCGCAGCCCTTGCTAAAGGGTTTTAGATGTCTCCCAAAACGTCTGCCGACCAGCCGCGTCTGGTCTCCATCAAGACCGTTTGCGCAATGACCAGTATGTCGCGCTCCATGATAAACGCCCTCCGCGACGACGGCGTGTTCGTCGAGGCTGTTGAGCTTGGCCCACGGCGAATCGCCTTCGTTCGTGAAGAGGTCGAGTCCTGGATCAACGACAGGATCGCTTCGCGGCCGGTCAACGACAACGTCAAGATGACGGCCGCCAAGGCCGCCTGATAGCCCGGCGCTATGCCGAGCCACTACGCTCGATCGGCCTTCCTTTTCGCCGAGAGCAAGACGTAACCAAACCTGAGACCCATTATGAAAATCCTAAGTTACCGACCGGCGCCATCAGGCGGCGGTACAATCGGTTTTGCTGAAATCGAGGCCGCTCCCGGCGTCCGGCTTTTTGACGTCAAAATCGTTCGGGCAAACGACGGCAGCTTGCGGGCATATGCGCGCAACACGGCGTTCGATCGCGCTGCTATCGCGGAAATCTCAAAGTCCCTTAGCGGAGGCGAGTGCCTTGACCGACGCCCAAGCTAAGATTGAAACCCGAGACGACAACGTCGCCAGCGCCATCAATCCGCCTGCGGCCAAAAAACCCGCCTTCGTCGCCACGCCTTACAAGTGGATCGATCCTTCGACAATCCCGTGCCGCGGCGAGACAACCCAGAACTGGGTCGCATTCGAGGAGGATATCGACCCACAAATAATGGAATGGATGCGGCAGGCGATGGCCGCGAAGGAAATTATCGAGTCCACTGCACCGCAACCCGCCAACGACAACATGGCCTCCGAAAGCGCACCTGTTGACCTCTGGCAGCGTCGCGCGCATCCGCCGCTTCCGTTTGGTCTGTTGCCTCCGATCATCGAGGAGTTCGCCAGGGTTCAGGGTGAGCTGATGGGAGTCGATCCCGGTGGCCTAGCCGCAGCGGCACTCGCTGTGTGCGCAGCGGCAATTCCCGATTCTATCAAACTTCGGGTCAAGCGTCATGATCCGAATTGGTTGGAATCAGCCCGCCTTTGGGTCGCGCCAATCGGTGATCCTTCAACGAAGAAGTCGCCTCTGATCTCGGCCGCTGCTGCACCGCTTAAGCGGATAGATCGCGATCTGTTTAGGTCCTACCAAGAAGCGCGCCGAAAGTATGATGCGCTATCTCCAGACGTTAAAAAAGACACTGTGACCCCAAAGCACGTTCGCTTACGTCTTGAGGACACTACCATCGAAGCCGCGCAGGAGGTCCTGAAGGACAGTCCAGATGGCGTCTTGTGCCTACAGGACGAACTGTCCGGATGGTTCGGCAGCATGGACAAATATTCTTCGGGTCGTGGCGCCGCGAAAGATCGGGGCTTCTGGTTGCAGGCGTTCAACGGCGGTCCGTATACGGTAAACCGCATCAGCCGCGGTGCCGCCCTGATCGAGAATCTTTCCGTCTCTTTGCTCGGCGGAATTCAACCCGAACCAATACGCGCGTTAGCGTCAGAAGCGCACGATGACGGCTTGCTACAGCGGCTATTTCCGATCGTTCTAGGGGCTGCTGGTGCGGGTGTCGATAAACCGATGCCTGAGGCTACCGCGGCGTACGACGCGATGATTGCCCGCCTAACGCGCCTACGCCGGCCATCTGGAGAGGGAAGCCTTGGGAAGTATATTGATGTTCCACTGCAATTCGATGAAGCCGCACAGGAATTGCGAAGTTCTCGCGCAGCGTTACTTCGACATGCAATGCGCGTGGGAGTCAGTAAACAAGAAACTCGCCTCGCATCTCGGAAAATATGACGGCCTTTTCGCTCGCCTGTGCATCGTCTTTCACTGCATCGAGAGCGAGGGCTGCCGGCCGGCCTCCATTATCAAGGAAGACACAGCTCGACGCGCCAGTGAGTTCTTGGAGCAGTTTCTCTTCCCTCATGCGGTTGCCTTTTACGTCGATATTCTTGGCATGGCAGACCGGCACGATCACGTGTTGGCAACGGCAGGCTACATTCTAGCGCATAAGCTGGATACGATCACGATCCGCGAAGTCCGACGTGGTGACCGGCTGATGCGGGGAATGGATAACGACGAGGCCAGGGCGGTTCTTGAACAACTAGATGCCTTCGGCTGGATACAGCCTGTGCCATCGCATCGGCGCGACTCATCGATGTGGCAGGTTCTTCCATCAGTCCACAAACTGTTCGCGGAACATGCCCAGAATGAGAAGGCAAAACGAGAGAAGGTGCGAAAGATCATTTCCGACTCGCTGCAGTAACAGCAAGTGTCACCAAGTGTCCCTTGCGCGCGCGTCAACTAGAGCAGATTCCACCCCTTTTTATAATCAAGGGACGATCTCAATCTTATTGACTCACGCGCGCAAGGGACACTCGCGGCCAGTCGGACTCAGAGCCGTACCGCCGGCGATTTCCACGAGGAAACGACAATGCACCATCACAACGACAACCGACCCAGAACTCCCGAGCAACATCGCCGGCAAGTAGCGGAGCAAGCCACTCAGGGCGAACGCAACTATCAGGCAGGCTCCTGGCCTCAAGGCCAGCGCTTGCATAAGGCCGGCAACGTCCGCCTTCTGGGCGGCCTAGCAGGATGGCAGATATTAAACCAACTGCCGCGCCTCGCAGCCGCGAATGACAACGTCGCCGTAAGCACGGTCCATGCCGAGGTCACGGAGAGGGACGTTGTCGACGCCGATACGATCATGGCGGCGGTTGAGATGGAGAAAAAAGAACCCGGCAAACACTATCGGGAAGCGACTCAAGAGGTTTTCATTGTCACAGCCCGTGACGATGACGGCCAGCCTATCAAAGGTGAGTGGCGCCCGATTGCAGGCGTGACAGGCTTCGTGCGCAAGCACTCCGGGGCGACCCCCGATTGGACAGTCGATGACACTTCGGAAGAAGACAAAAGGCTTTCCGCCATCGACTGCCAGCGCATTCGCGCCAAACTAGGCACCGCCGTGTGCGCTCTCATGGATATGGCCGCAAGCGGTGCCAGCACAACAGAAATCGCGGATGCACTCTGTGTGAGCCGAGCGAAGGCCGAAAAGTATGTTGACCAGGTAATTGAAAAATATTTGAGCGTCGCTGCTTAAAACCGAAAAAATCCTGCCCCCCGAACTTATAAGGTAAGAGCCTCATTGCTCTTGTTCCTCGTTAAACTTAGCGATGCCACGGATGTACTGGCACCCCTTTTCCCGGCTTAAGCCGACGTACGCGCTTTGGCGCGTTTTTTAAAACCCACCATTCCCAACACCTAAGGACACAAGCATGACCGGACCCGCGGTGACGGTCGGCATCGATGCGCCCGCATGGCTCAGAGAACCGGCCTTCACCCTGAAAGAAATCGCTGCCTTAACCGGCACGCCGCCAAACACTACCACGTATTGGTGCACACTTGCCGCCGCGGCTGGCTACGAACTTTCGGTGAAACCCGGCCCGCGCCGATTGCTTTCGGCGCACGGGGCTTACGTGGTTTCGGTGTTGCGACACCTGTCTCTAGCCCACGTCACACTGACCGCCTCGGCAGTCAAATCTGTTCTGGCGATCGCCTTCAGCCACGGACGTCCCGTTCTTCCGAACCTTTTTGACCAACTACACATCCACGACGGACCGGTTGTTGTCGAAGTCGATCTTTCCGAAATCTGGCTCAAACTAGAGCCAAAGCTATCCCACTATAGGAGTCACTAACTTGAACATCCAAACGCTCATAAAGCGCGCGCAAAAACTCGCGGATTCCATCACTCCAGATATGTCCGAATCCGACGTTGCTGAGATCGAAGCCAGGCACGCTGAACTGGTCGAGCAGATCGAGTTTGAGAGGCATTTTCAGCCGGAAGAGAAGCGGCTGGGGCTGTCTTCCGCAGGCGGAAACGAAAAGCGCCGCTCTGCGCTATTGCAGGCTTTTGCGGACGCAGATGTCCGTATAGATAGTATGGTATCTGCAAACGCGACCACGCACGATCGCCGCGCCGCCATTGCGTCCGCGCTTATCGCGCGCGCTGTGCCGGGCCAGCCGCTTTTATCCGGAGCCGAGCGCTATGCTGGACTCTCACTTCCCGAGATCGCGCGGACACTGTTGTCTGAGCACCAAC
Organism: Nitrobacter sp. MLSD-S21; assembly: GCF_058809865.1. Taxonomy (NCBI): domain Bacteria; kingdom Pseudomonadati; phylum Pseudomonadota; class Alphaproteobacteria; order Hyphomicrobiales; family Nitrobacteraceae; genus Nitrobacter; species Nitrobacter sp. MLSD-S21. Next base: position 755,784 of record NZ_JBXASZ010000001.1, read on the forward strand.
GAACCGGCGGCTTGTCTCAAGCCGAAGCCCTGACCAGAGCGTTTACAACCACTTCGGACTTCCCGATCATTATGGGTGACGTCGCTCATGCGGTGATGCGTGCAGGATACGCAGCCGCGCCAGCCGCAATCAAAGCAATCGCCCGGCAATCGACGGCGAGAAACTTCAAGTCGAAAGCGAGTATTCAACTTTCGGCGGGTCCGAAATTGGAATTGGTCAACGAACACGGAGAGTTTAAGCGCGGCTCACTGACTGAAGGTTCGGAGAGTTATAGGGTCGCCACTTTTGGTAAAGTGTTTGCGATTACTCGCCAGGCCCTTGTGAACGACGATCTTGGTGCGTTCGACTCGATTGGCAGAGTTCTGGGATCAGCGTCGGCTGAATTTGAGGCGGATTTCCTTGTGAAGCTGCTCGAGTCCAATCCGGTAATGTCGGATAATAACGCAGTTTTTCACGCCAGCCATGGAAACTTCCTGACCGCCGCTGCGCTTTCTGTGGATTCGCTTTCTGCTGCACGCCTCGCGCTACGGATGCAAAAGGGACTCGCGGGCGAACCGATTGCCGTCGCTCCTAAATTCCTCGTGGTCCCGGCAGCCCTAGAGACAAAGGCAGAGCAGCTTTTAGCCTCGCTCGCGGCAGCGACAACCGATGAAGTGAATCCCTTCGCGCAGCGTCTTTCATTGATTGTTGAGCCTCGATTGACGGACGCTAAGGCTTGGTATGTGTCGGCCGATCCAGCCGCTGTGCCGTCGATTGAGTATTCGTATCTCGAAGGCGCGTCCGGCCCGCAGTTGGATACCCGCCACGGATTTGACGTTGACGGTCTTGAGACGCGAGTCCGTTTAGATTTCGGAGCCGGTTTTTTGGATCATCGTGGAATTGTGAAAAATCCGGGCGTGTAGCGTTCAAGGGCGGGCTTCGGCCCGCCCGTTTCTATGAGGACAATTGTGCAAACAAGAACTGAAGCGCTTCGACGAAACACCGCGGACCCTGCCGCGCGCACAGTCGAAGTCGTTTGGACTACCGGAGCGCCGGTTCGCCGGCACCATTTCGATGACTACACGGTGACTCCGTATGAGGAGCGCCTCGCGGTCACAGATAAAGCTGTCGATCTATCTCGGCTCAACGCTGGAGCGCCCGTGCTCGACGGCCATCGCGCTGGCGGCGTCTCCGATCAGCTCGCAGTTGTTGAGCGGGCCTGGATCTCAAGCGGCAAGGGCGTTGCGTTGCTGCGCTTCCCAGACACTGGGACCAGTGCTCGGGCCGATGAGGTTTTTGCGCTCATAGAGCAGGGTATCGTGCGCAACTTGAGCGTGGGATATTCTCAAGACGAATATACGGACGAACCCGCGACCGGAGCCGATGATGTTGCAGTACGAACAGTGACACGATGGACCCCACATGAGATCAGCATCGTGACAATACCAGCTGACGCAGGAGCGCAGGTGCGCAGTGGGGTGGCAGTGCGTGGCGCGGTGGCGCGGCGGGTCGCGCTACGGCAGTCGCTGGCTGCGAGGCTGGCCTCCTGACCCGCCCCTAGTCTAGGTTCCTTTTGGCCCCTCCCGGATAGGGGCGGGTACGCGTACGCCCGATTCCTCGCTCGTTGCAGTTTTTTTCCTGAGCCGCTTCCTTCCTTTTGGAACCATTGATGATTTTGAAGACCGAACGATTTCGTCGGTAGGACAAGCGTGCTCTCTCGTTCTGCGCACGCAGCGCGCATTTGTAGAATAGGAAATCAAGAGTGAAGCGATGATGGAAACTGATGACATGGAGCGCGATCGCATTCGCCGCGGGATTAGGCTTAAGGCGATAGAAATCTTCCAGCCACAAGACGGAGTAGGAGCGCTGGCTCAATTTGACGCGGTGATTCCTGGCCTACTCACCATCAAAAACCTGAAGTTAGTTCGGAGCGAAAACACCAAGGTCCGCATCGTGGCGGCTCGATTGAGAAGCGACGGCGAGCTATCGGTTGAATTTCAGAACTGGCTGCGCAGCGCAATCTGCAAGGTGGCAATTGCCGCGATTCACGACAAGTTCGAATGTTACTTTCATTGGTATAAGAAAGACGCCGACGTCCCGCCTCATATCCCTGGAGTCGACGTGGCGGCGTTGCCGGCGCAGCTGCTGAGGCAAGTGAGGGTTTAGGCTGGAGTGGCCAAGTAGGACGTGAGGGCGGCTATTTATTTATTGAACTGCACGAGCACGGACCCCGCATCGCCCGTCTTGATCTCATAGTAGCCAACCTCAATTCCAGTTAGTGTTCCGTCCACACTGAAGGACGACTTGACCGAAACATCCCTGATACGTGGTTCCTGCTTACGGATCGCAGCCAGAGCGGATTGCTCGACCTGCTCTTTAGTCACGCCGCGTTTTGGTATGCCGTCATCTTCGATACAGTCAAAGCCGAAGTCGCGGCTCATGACTCGCGCTCCGATGGGGGTGGTCAGGATGGTTTCTATACCCTGTCTTATGTGGGCGGGCTCCTCAATGAGCTTGCCGGTATTCCTGTCGATTCCTGACATTTTCTCGCTCCATTAAGAACAGAACTAGTCCCCCTTTAACCGAGGAGTCAAATGATGCTCTACAATAACCCAGGAACGACCCTTAATTACTACCCCGAGAAAATTCTCGATCGCGTCGGAATGTCCGATGCGATATACACCGACCCGCTTGTTATCGGATTAGAGGCGGCGTGCTACGCTACCTCAACCTGTAATGGCCCAGCATATCGGATTGCCGCCGCAGCGTCTGATCTACTGCCATCCAACGCTACAAACTACGAGCGTGGTGTCGCTGCCGGCATGGCTTTTATGCTTTCGGCAGGAGGTTCATAGCAGAATTAGGCGCCCCTCCCGGAGGAGGCTGTGTCTCGTCGGCTTGAAAGCGTGTCTCTGATATTGGCTATGATGGTCTGGACACCTATGTTATTGTTCAAGGATCGGAGACGAAAAATGCGCGAAAACACGAGCAGCCGCTGGAGTGCAAAGCCGACCTTAGGCTCATCCCAAAGCAAGATCGTAACGATTGTGTCGAATACGAAGGCGGGTGGCCGAATCGGATCGATCACAATCCGGAGTGCAGACGCAGGCCGCTTTAAAGCCGCAAAGAGTCTGGCGGCGTCGGTGTTGACCAAAAAGGGCAAGTAAAGGTCACGCTCCTTGGGGGATTACAATCCGATTTTTGAACGGATACTGGCGAGGGCGCAACAGGAAGACGACCTGATCACCGCCTATATCGCCTACGGGATTTATAAAGAGCGTAAGCGCGACTTTTTGATCGATCAGAAGGAGAAGATCGGCGCGCCCGTCCCACAGGCGACCATTGAAATCTACCACGATGGATGGAACGACGGACAGATAGACCTTGCTTGGAACAAGGCTGCTGGGATGCTCGCCACCTTCGCAGTTTCGTATGCCGATGAAGAGAAAAAAGAAGCTGTACGATCCGCATTAAAGGAAGCTGTTCGCGGTAAGTTTTGGAAGGACGTCGGTGTAAATGCCGTTGCTAATCTATTTTTTGCGGTCGGCACGATCGCTCTTTATCTGTTGCTCAAGTTTATAGGTTTTGACTTAATCGATAAACTCCGAACACTTTCGTCGTGGCTTCCTTAAACCGCCTACCATCCGGATGGCGGTTTAAAGGATCTCGTCTCTTGCCTCTCTCGTTTTTCTTTTCGCTTCCTGTCTCCATCCGGTAGACGGACCGGTACTGCGAAGGCAATGCGGTTGGCGCTTCCCGCCTTGTGTTCACCGCCACCACCCAGCCCGACGCCAAATACTTTCAAGTTAGCGTCACCCTTGCCGGACGTCTCTGCAGAAACGGCAACGTCGAATTCAACGAGCGTGAAGATCCCGAGATCGTTTGCGGAAAACACGTTCTTGCCATCAGGAACGCCGTAGTTACTCGCATTAATATTGCCATCAGGATCGCTTGCTTGCGCCTCTTTAACACCTTCCAATATCTGTTGGAGGCTAGCTTTTACGAAGTCTTTGAGATCCATTATTGCCCTCATTTACCGCGACAGCACTTTCATTAGTAAGATCCGAATCGAGCGCGAGGGCTCATCAGGCTGGCGATATGACAATTAGCTGGAATGATCCGCTTACAAGTTGCGCCCAAGACCCATCAGACCGCCTAGTAGGCCGCCAGCCGATCGGTTGCCCCGCCAGTGACGTGCTCGCAGATTGAAAATGTGGTCTGGTCCGCCGAGACCAACCGGGTGGACGTGATCGATTTCCCATCCGTATTCGGTGAGCTTGCCGTAATCAGCGCGGCTTATCATGCGACCATCGCAATCAACTGCAAATGCGGCGGTCGCCGGGGCTACGTTGTTCCACGCAGCCGCCTTCCTTGCCTCTTCACCCAGGCCCAGTAAGCCCATCGCACCCGACTCGAAAAGTTTCATGTTCTGCCCCAGTGTCGCTCGACGAATCGTCGATTAGAATCATTCTACAAGTGGAAACGATAGGTGAACAAGATTTCGCTTCTGGGCTGAATGCTTTTTACCCGGCTATTTCGGGGTACGTTTAAGCCCCATCTCAACCAACCGCCTAATGGCTTCGCTGCGCGACGGTTTATCGGGCTGGCGCGTGGCCCACGCGTCGACCGTCTCGCGCAACTCTGCTGACAGGCGAATAGCGGTCACGGGGTCTTGCCCTGTCGCAGGGCGGCCTGGTCGTTTTCGTAGTACGTTTTTTGTTGCCTTCGCCATAAAAGCGTACTACACAAACCTCGCTTGAAGAACAAGCGGCTGCGCACGGTGCGCTAACACCAAGCACAGCCTAACCCCAGCAAGGACATGCATCCATGCCGCAGGCTGCCATCAATCCTATCACCTCTAACGAAATCGCCAATCAGCTCGTAATGCACGTGCGAAGCCATCGCGCGCAGCAGAGCGAAGCAAAACGGGAAAGGATTGACGGGCTCCTTACCGACCTTTCTCACTTGCCGCCCGACGATTCGACCTATGCCGCCTTTGCGCGCGCGGCGGCGCTGGTCGGTGATCTGCATAGCGTTTGGGAGCTTCTGCCTGACAAAGTCGTCGAGGGATACGAGATACGCAAACTGCTCACTCGTGCCCTACGGCTGGCGTGGCTGCAGCTACTGTTCGCAGAGTCCAACTGGGGCCTTTCGATTGGTGGTCATGACATGGACTATCTTGCCTCGCTCGACTGGGCCGCAGAACTGTTTCCGGGCTTCGACGCGCGTTCAACCAACGGGTTGGCCGAACAGGCACAAGCGACGAAATAGCCACCCACCGGCACCCCACGGTGCCGCTCACCTTCGCGGTCCGCTCAGCAACGTTGCGGCTGGCCGCGCAAGGCTGGTGCGGCGTGACTGTGGTATAATCACAGGGGCTTGCAACTACGCCGCCCTTTAACCAGAGCCGCCGCATGACCACACATCGTCCTGCCAACGATAATACGCGCGGGGGAATCATCCCTCGCGGCCTTCGCAGGGTTGACGCGGCGAGGTATCTTGGAATTAGCCCTAGCCACTTCGACAAACAGGTGAGGGCAGGCGCTATTCCTAAACCGCTAGAGAGATATGGCGTAACTGTATGGGATCGTGCGGCTTTAGACGGATTGTTTGACGGCGTGCCTGAGGCAAATACTGACAACGAATGGGATAGCGTTTTGCACCATGGCGACCAAGAAGCCCAAACACGTCCACGCGTACACTGATCGGCACGGCAAGCAACGCCTGTACCTGCGCAAGCCCGGTGAGAAGCGCGTGCCATTGCCAGGGCCGCTGTATAGCCATGAGTTTTGGAAGGCGTATCACGCGGCCAAGACGGCCCAGCCTGTTAAACTGAATCGCAATGCGCCCGGCAGCGTATCGGCTGCCATCATGGGTTACTACGGCTCGGCCGAGTACAAGTCGCTGGCCGAGTCCACGCGTGCAAATTACCGACGTATCCTTGAGCGCTTCCGAGCGGAGCACGGTACCAAGCCGCTCGCCGGACTTCGGACCAAACATATCAATGCGATAATCGACAAGATGGCGGACCGGCCCGCCGCGGCAAACGGCCTACGCAAGCGACTCCACACCGTCATGGAGTACGCAATCGGCGCTGGACTGTTGGACGTGAACCCGATCAGCCGCGCCAAGCATGTGAGGTACGTCGAGAAGTCATATCGATCGTGGACAGAAGCCGATATCGACGCCTATCGGAAACGCTGGACACCAGACACACCACAGCGCCTTGGTTTAGAAATTTTCTTATACACCGGCTTGCGCCGCAGCGATGCCGTGCGGCTCGGTTGGAAGCACATCGCCGATGGATGGATTACAATCACTACGGTGAAGTCTCGGCACAAGACAACGCTCAACATTCCGGTCCACCCGACACTCTGGGCGTACCTCAAAGACATTCCTCGCGATCAGCCGACATTCCTGCGCACGAAATGGAATAAGGATCGTAGCGCCAAGGGCACGACCAACTGGATTCGCGACGCCGCGCACAAGGCTGGCTTACCAACCAATTCAAGCCCGCACGGGCTGCGCCACGCGATCTGCGCCAACCTTGCTGATGTCGGATGTACTACGCACCAGATTCAGGCCATCACAGGGCACAAGAACCTGAAGGAAATCGAGACCTACACGAAGGCCGCGAATCAGAAGCGGCTGGCACAGATTGCGATGTCAGCACTGGCTAACCGCTCGGACAGGTTAGCCAATCCCGACACTAACGATTTGAAGATGTTAGAGAATTTGTCGAGCGTGGCGCTCCCTAGCGGAATCGAACCGCTCTCTCCACCGTGAAAGGGTGGCGTCCTAACCGATAGACGAAGGGAGCTGAACTTTTCGGCGGCAAATCGCACGTCGTTTCAGTCTCAATCCGCTGCGATCCTACCGTCAAATCAATATCCTATATTGATCTGATCAGACGGAGTTTCCGGCCGACATGAACCGACCGGCTGCAGTCGCGAAACGTATAGTGGCGTTTTCCCGGAGGAGCAAGCATCTCCACCGTGGGGACCGGGTTGCGCCGGGTCCCACTTCGACTGAAAGGCGAGCCCCACACGAACCTACCCGTCCAACACGAGCTACCCGTCCAATGGAGCATCCAAAATAATGGGCAGGGGTGTCGGTCATTGGCTTTTCCACGTGGGCGCAGGGGCGCGGTTCGCTCATCACCAACGGAGATAGCCGATCAAGAAGTCGAGACCATCCGCGCGCGAAAAGCGTGCCGAGGATACGCACAGGGGTTATCTGGATCTGAGGGATCGTCAAGTTGCGCATATGTCAGCGGCAGCAGGATTGGCATCCATATGGTGCTGGTGCTGCGTCGAACGGATGCGCCGTTGCGAAGCGCATTCGTAGTCGCGACGTCCCGGCGTACGGTAAAAAAAGCCTCGCTAAAGCGAGGCCTTCAACGAAGGTCTGGCGTGCGCGTTCAGCTACCGAAGAATAGCCACAGCAGAAGTATCACCGGTATCGGTACGCCAATCAGCCAGAGCAAAAGTCCCTTTCCCATCCGCCGTCTCCTTGAATGTCATATACGTTAAGGAGAACGTGAACTGCGCACGATCGTTCCCGCCTGCTACAGGGCCGAACAGTAAGGGCTGTACGAGGTCGCGCGGTGATGTTTCGTTGCAATCGCGCGAAAGCACGATCAGGCACAGTAGCGCCGCTCTGAACTTCTCACCAATGACCGGTGTTTGGCATCGAGCTCCACGGTTCGGCCGACGGGCGAGCATCACCCTTTTGCAACAGCTCGATCGAGTGCAGATCTGGGGAGCGGACGAACGCCATCTGGCCATCGCGGGGCGGGCGATTGATGGTGATCCCGAGCTTCATCAATCGTTCACAGGTGGCATAGATGTCGTCGACCTCATAGGCGAGGTGACCGAAAAAGCGGTCCTCGCCGTACGTCTCCTCGGCCCAGTTGTAGGTCAATTCGACCAGCGGTGCGCCGCGGCCTCTGCACTGTTTCACCAGATCCTCGTCGTCGGGGGCGCACAGGAAAACCAACGTGAATCTGCCTTTGTCGTTATCGACGCGACGGACTTCTTTCAGTCCCAACGCTTCGACATAGAACTTCAGCGCGACCTCGAGATTGCGCACGCGCAGCATGGTGTGAAGGTAGCGCATGTGTGACTGTCTCCTGAAGACGCATGAGATGAGCGGTGGGTCCAGACAGCAGGCGGGTGCCTGCTTGTTGATACATCGTAGCAAAACCAGATCGGGGCGGTCGCTTTTTGCGCGCAATTTCCGATGAGCGGAGCGCCAATTAAGCGCCCTTTTTCCACGTTAGTGGAACTCTTTCAGCGGCTTGCTCGTTAGCTAACGCAAAAACGGCATAAACCATAATTCCTGAGAATTAGGATGTGTCCAAGTCCAACGTCATTGCAACCAAGTTAAATAGAACCAAGTCAAATAGACGCGCGTTATTGCGTCGATTTTTGGTGAGAGGATAGCGACATGAAGAAGAAGTTGATCATGATTGCGACCGTGGCAACGCTCGGCAGCGCCGTTATATCGCTGCCAGCTCAGGCTCAGCGATTTGGACCGGGCCTCGGAGTCGGTCTTGCCGTCGGCGCTCTGGCAGCGGGCGCAATGGCGAATTCGTATTACGGACCGTACGGTTACTACGGCGGCGGTCCATACTATGGCTATGGACCGGGCATTTACGGCGCCGGCTATGGCGGTGGTTGGGGCTGGGGCGGTCCGGCCTATTATGGCGGGTGGGGACCCGGTTATTATGGCGGTGGTTGGGGCTATCGCCGTGGTTGGGGCTATCGCGGTGGTTGGGGCGGAGGCCGCGCGTACTATGGAGGTCGCGGTTGGGGTGGTGGAGGCCGTGGGTATTATGGGGGTGGTCATCGACGCTGGTGATCTGAGTTGACCCCCGGAGAGATCGAGATGGAATCTCTCCGGGACAACGGATGCACCGCAGGATTTCGTCGCCTTGACGGTTAATCGGTGCGCAGCGAAGCGGTCTATTCGCGGCCTCTTCGCGAATAGAATGACGCTGGACCTGCTGCGATGCTTCATTTTAGAGCCAATAATTTTTTGTTTTTTTTCGTGCGTGTGGATTTAGGTCGTTGTCGTTGGGCGTCCCTTGAATTTGGAGAATTTCCAAAAAAAGATTCAAAACAATCACGGACACGGGGCCAGCTTGTGGCTATTTGGAAACGTCTTGGCGCAGGGAACTATTCGCGCGTGCACCGGTCCAGTGAATTATCCTGCGATGTTTCTGCAAAACGTCTGGCTTCTTATTAGATGAAAACTGCCCACAACGGATTGGATGCTCGTTAGGGCCGAACCTGATCGGCAATCAGATGAGGATCAAAAACCCGTGAGTAACTGATTCGTGCGTGTGCAAGTCTGTTTATAGGTGTCGTCAATTTATCTTTTGTCTTGCGACGCCAACGAGAGTGTTATCTTTTGATTCCTAAGATTCGCTTGGATATATACAGTTGTGTATAACGTCGTCGAACAGACGACAACCGTAGTAAAATGTGTGGGGGCCTGCGTCATGGGGTCGGACGGTTTTGAATCCAGGAAATTTGCGGGACCGACGGTGAGCGATCACTTAGGGTCAAAGGACTTTTCCGGAACAACAGATCGAGAGTCGGGTGCCGGGCCTTTCGCCGGGCTTGGGGAATCTCCCGCCAACATCGTCGAGATCAGCGGCGTCATCAAATGGTTTGACGCTTCAAAAGGCTACGGATTTATCGTCCCTGATAATGGCTGGCCGGACGTGCTCTTGCATGTCACCGTGCTTCGTCGAGACGGCTATCAGACGGCTTATGAGGGGGCCCGTCTGGTCTGTGACTGCGTGCAGCGGGCGAGGGGCTATCAAGCGTTCCGAATCACCTCGATGGACGAGTCCACCGCGATTCACCCGGCGCAGATGCTGCCGCCGCGGACCCACGTCAGCATAACGCCTACCAGCGGCTTAGAGAGGGCGCAGGTAAAGTGGTTCAATCGGCTGCGCGGTTTCGGGTTCTTGACGCGCGGCGAGGGAACGCCGGATATTTTCGTCCACATGGAAACGCTACGGCGCTTCGGCATAACAGAGCTTCGGCCGGGACAGTTCGTTCTGGTTCGGTTTGGGCCGGGTAGCAAGGGTATGATGGCGGCGGAAGTTCAGCCGGAAACCGGTGCTCCCAGCGTGTCCTCGCACTGATCCGGCGGAGCTACCGCCAAAGCTGCGTTGCGCGGGGATGGCTTGAGATCTGACTTTCCGGAAATCGTGTTTTGCACCCACAACAAGCCTGCTGTTCCAGGTGGCGGCGGTTTGCGGCGAGACGCATTGTGATCATAGTTCTGACAGGTTGTCTGATGCTACAACTGCGGAATATCGGTCTAGGGTGGCTCCGCTCCGGTCTATGGATCGCCCTGTTCTCTTGGATTGTCATGGTCGCGCCGGACGACTCCTACGTCCACGCAGCCGAACTCCAGCCGCTGGAAATTGCAACCCAAGCCGGCGTAAGGACGTTCTTGGTTGAGATGGCGACAACCCCCGAGGAGAAGGCCACCGGATTGATGTATCGAAAGCATCTGCCGGACGGGCAGGGTATGCTGTTCGATTTTTCTCCGGTGCAGCAGGTGACGATGTGGATGAAGAACACCTACATCCCGCTCGACATGATCTTTATCGGCCCGAGTGGTCGCATCCTGCGGATCGCAGAGAACACCGAGCCGCTATCGACCCGAATTATCTCTTCACGCGGCCCGGCCAAAGCTGTGCTCGAGGTGATCGGAGGGACTGCGAAAAAGTACGGCATCGCGCGCGGTAACCGGGTCTCGCATCCGCTCTTTAATGGCCATTGATTCCGCCAATAGCGGAAAGGCTCTGACAATAGCGGAAAGGCTCTGAGCGACTTGCTGGGCCGGCCGGAAGCATGTAACGACATCGTTTCCCAGCAGATCGGGGTATAGCGCAGCCTGGTAGCGCGGCAGTTTTGGGTACTGCAGGTCGTTGGTTCGAATCCAGCTGCCCCGACCATTTTGTTTGATATTTATCAAAATAAATCAATAATTTACGACGACTTTCGAATAGCAAAAAGTTACAATCCATAACAGTTCTCCGGGGCAGTTTCCGTAACTTTGACCCGGTTCGGGTTTGAAGCTCCCGACGTTTCAAGGCAACGATGGGCAGAGCCGTCGAATTGAAGCAAAGGCTGAACGCTGCTCAGAAGGAAGAGGGCGGGGAAGCAGCTTTGAATCAATCCAAAGCCAATGAACCGTGCCCATTCGTCGGGTGCGTGACCAAAGACGGGATCAAGCTGGCCTTGGGCGAAAACTGGACATCATCTGGCCTAAAAGCATTCGGGAAATAGCAGAGGAAGAATGGCCAAATGAGCAGTTGGACACTTGTAGCCAAGAGGCCATCCGAAGGGGATGTGGCGGTTGATCTTACGGTCGACGGCGGTGATCCGCTCACACTGGGCTTAGTCGAAGCTGAGGGATTAGAAGCCGCATTGGGCAATGCGCTTACAAGCGTCAATGACGCGTCCGGCCGAATTTCATGCGTGAACGTAGGCGTGCAAATCGTCATCGCGGTCGATAAGACAGCGATAGCTACTCTTACGCATGACAAGGCAGAACAGATGCGCAGCCAGTTGAAAGAGCTTCTGGCGGGCAACGGCACTGAATTTAGCGATTCAGGTGCCGTCGAATAGACATGTGCTGAGGCTTGAGCAGATCATCCCGCGCCGCGCCTTGATCCGGATTGATCCGAGCGGGTTGCGGCCCGTTACTTTGGCCGCTGCAACTCCGGTGAATTGACCCACTTTATAGCGTTATCGGTCTGCCAGATTACCTTTAGCTTTGGATGTCGTTCCAATTCCTGCGAAAGCCGACAAATCTTTTTGAGAGCACAAGCGACGGTTGTCGGAGTGATAGACTTGGAAGCATTGTCGGACATTTGTGATGCTCCACACGTTATTTCCATATAAATATAGCGTAGGCAACCTAAAGATGTCTAGGCGTAAAGCGTCGTGAAATAAGGATGCAATATTTCGTGATCGTCCGCCGTCAGTGACCCGTGAGCTCCAAGTGCAAGCCAACTATCGTAAGGAAATAGCAGCTTCCGTCGCACGGCGTATGATGATCAATTTCGCGAAAATCAGGATAACCGTTTTGCCGACGCATGACGGCGCATCGCCCTCAACAGTCAATAATCAGGTGTGCCGCGCGGATTTTCCTTAGCCCAAGTCGTAATCGCTTCATTTGGAACGACAAGCGATGACGGGCTGCTAGGCGCGTAAAAGCTCTTTCCACTCTCCACAGAATAAGCGACGCCACCCCATACGGCCTCGTCATTCAAATGTATGCTTCCAACTTCTGGATTGATGTTGCTCACAGTCGTGATCTTGATTTCAAGGCGTCCATGTTGGCTGTTTCTAATCGCTGCTCGATCACCAATCTTGGCGTTGCGATAGTAGTACTCGATTTCTTCGGCCGTTTGATCTTGGCTCGGGTCAACATAGGTTCGGGGAGGAGACATATTTTAAGCAGCCTTCTGAGAGATTGTGGGGTATGATCGCCTCAATGATCTTCTGGCGTTCACTCAACACACCTTGCGGCAACACACCATAGATTCCTGCAGTCGTCGCTTTGGTGTGATCGAGGAGGGAGACGAACGGTTCATCCATATACCCGCCTCGGCGGAAGGCATCGGCGGTGCTATGCCGGAAGTTAGGGAAATTCCGACTCTTGTCCTCTTTGACGCCAACGTTCTTAAAGTAGCCCGCAAAGAAACGCGACGGCGTCGCGAATGAGGATCGCTTTCCGTTCGTCACCGGACCATGGATAGAGTAGAGTTGTCCCGACCAATCGGTATCTCAGAGCAATTTCGATCGACGAAACCTCCCAGAAGGACCAGATGGAGGTGGGAAAGCCGAGACATTATAAGGGCTGTCGATTGGAGACGATCGATCCGGATCAGCGAGGTTGATGGGGCGTTCACGATGGTGGGAAGGACGAAACAATGAGCAGTTGGGTGCTAGGTGCTCGGAAGCCGCTCGAAGGCAACGGCATCGAGATCGACCTTGCGATTGATGGTGGTGATCCGCTCACGTTGGATGCGGTCGAAGCTGAGATCCTGGAAACTGGGTTGGGCAAAACACTCGCGGGCATTGATAACGCATCCGGCCGAATTTCATGCGTGAACGCAGCCACCCAAATCATCGTTGCAATCGATAAGATCACGGTTGCATCGCTGAGATATGAAAAGGCGGAGCTACTTCGCAGCCACCTAAAAGAACTTCTGGCAGGCAGAGGCACTGAATTTACCGATTCAGGCGCCGTCGAAGATCCGCTAGGTACTCCCGTTCCTTGATAAGGGAGATCGAACCAGACCTAGTTCGCGAAGGTGTTGAATGAACCACCGGTGCGTGCAGATACCGGTTCGCGTGAAGAAAACGCGTCAGATTAAGATCTGAGAGCTTCGCCTCTGAATTTTCCATCAGAAGCGGAAAGGCTCCAAGGCAGCATGATCGCATTCATGCGTCAGACACAGGCGACGCATATTTTGTCTTGAAAGCATCCGCATTCAAAAAAAGGGGCACGCCAACCGGCGCACCCCCGTTGATACTTGCCGAGCGACGATCAGTATGGGCAGATCGTGCGGCCCCAGCGCGGGCTGAAGTAGCACCCGCCATAGCCCATACCAGCGCCGTAGCCTAAGCCGTAGCCCAAGCCGCCGTAGCCCCAGCCGCGACCGCGACCCCAGCCGCCGCCACGACCCCAGCCACCGCCGCGACCCCAGCCGCCGCCGCGACCACGGCCGCCGCCGCGACCCCAGCCGCCGCCACGGCCGCCGCCGCCGCGACCACCACCGCGCGCTTCCGCCGAAGTAGTCGATCCGGCGACCAGAACCGAGGACACGCCAGCAACGCTGATAAAATACACGCCAACCATCGCCGCTGCCGCCAGGACGCGAGTGATGATGCTACGTTGCGCGCTCGAACTTTTTTGAATCATCAAGTGAATCTCCAACTCTGTTTGGCACCGTCGTGAAGCAGACCTTGTATTCGGAACAACCATTGTCGCGAATCTAAGGCAATCAGTTTGCCTTGGTTTGGTGCATGATAAAATAACATTTCCAACGAACTTGAGCGTTGCCGCTAATCGAGACCAGGGTCGGCTTCCGCTCAGTCAAGGGTCGGCAGCTAACGTGTTAAGGTTCACGCAACGATGGCGAAAAAGACGCGATACTCACCATATAACAATCAATGGTTGTATATAACAACTTTTAGTTGCGTGCATTTTAAATCCAAGTTTTCTGGTCGAGCCGTCGTGAACTTCCTGTGCCGCAGAAGCGACGCAAAAGGGCAGGCATAAACGTGGCTCCCTTGATGGCGTCATGTTAGCCGCATCACCAGGTTGGGCTTCGCGAATACGAGGCGGCGCCCGAATCCTCCCTCGAGATTGCTCCGCAGAGGCTCATGTCAAAAAAGCACACCTATGTTCTCGGTCTCAACACCTATGATCACGACGTGAGCGCCTGCCTGCTTCGAGACGGCGCCGTTGCTTTCGCTATCGCCAAGGAACGGATCACGCGCGAAAAGCACGCCAGCGGATTCTTCAAGGAGGTCATTGACTACTGTCTCGGAGCCGAAGGCATCGCCATCGGCGACATCGATCTGGTGGTTCGCAATTGCTACATCCTTCCCGTTCCGGAAATGGAGGAGCGGCTGATCTATCAGGACATGCCGGGATTCCTTCCCCCCGAGGAGCGGCTGGACGCGCACGACCATCCGTATTTCCGCTCGCGTTCTGACAAGGTGGTGTCAATCTCACACCATCTGGCGCACGCCTATAGCGCCTTTGCGGCCTGCCCGTTCGATGAGGGCGCAATCATGATCGTCGACGGCGTCGGCAGCTATCGATCGGACGTGACCGAGCCCTATCCGGAAAGTGACACCGCATCGCCGCTCGCGCGCGAGTCGGAGAGCTACTACCAGTTCAGCGGCAAGTCGCTCGAATGCCTGAAGAAGGTTTGGATGGAGCCGGACCGCGGCTTTTTCAGCGACGAATTCTACAACATGCCAGGGCTCGGCGCGCTCTACAGCCGCGCTTCCACTTATGTATTCGGCGACTGGAATAAATGCGGCGAGCTGATGGGGCTCGCACCGTACGGACGCCGCGAGCAGATCAAGTCGCTGATGGACATCACCGACAATCGTCTCACGGTCCCGCGCTGGTCGGCCGAATTTAACCAGCCCTACATCGCTGAAGGTGGCGGAAAATGGGACAGCAGCCCCTCCATGCGGCATTGGGAGGATATGGCATGGCGGGTTCAGGACGACACAGAAAAGGTGCTGCTTGCCCGCGCCAATTGGCTTCGGGAAACCACGGGCGCGAAAAACCTCTGCATCGCCGGCGGCGTGGCGCTGAACTGCGTGGCCAATGGACGCGTCGCGCGGGAGGCCGGATTCGAAAACGTCTGGATTCAGCCAGCGGCGGGTGACGACGGCATCGCCATCGGCTGCGCTCTCTACGGTTGGCTCGAAGTGCAGAAGCAGCAGCGCGGCTTCGTGATGGAGCACGCCTATGTCGGTCGCGGTTATTCGGACGCCGAGGTCGAGGCCGCAACCCAGCGCTCGATCGTCAAGGTCCAGACGGCGGCGGTGAAAAGCTTAAATGTCTACGCCGAAACCGCGAAGCTTCTGGCGGATCAGAAGGTCATCGGCTGGTTTCAGGGGCGTTCCGAGTTCGGCCCGCGCGCGCTCGGCAATCGCAGCCTGATCGCCGATCCGCGCAAGGCCGATATGAAGGATATCCTCAACAGCCGGGTCAAGCACCGCCAGCCGTTCCGCCCTTTCGCGCCCATCGTGTTGGCCGAGCGCATGACCGATGTCTTCGAGGGCGACGAGGATTCACCGTTCATGCTGATCGCCAAGGCGGTTCGGCCGGAATGGCGCGACCGGATTCCGGCGGTGGTTCACGTCGACGGCACGGCGAGAGTGCAGACCGTACGCGAGAGCACGAACCCCGCACTCTATCGGCTGCTGAAGGAATTCGAGGAGCTGACCGGCGTTCCCGTGCTGATCAATACGTCATTCAACGTCAAGGGCGAACCGATCGTAGAGACGCCGCGCGATGCCATGCGCTGCTTCCTGACCACGGGCATCGATCATCTGGTGTTACATGACACGGTGGTTTCCAAGACAGGCTTGCACCGGATCATGGGACCGCTCGTCGGCGTCTACACCGACGTGGGCACCGTCGTCATGTCGAACCTCAGGCGAGCCTAAGGGGCCGCGGCGCCATTGCGCCGCGAAAACACCAGATTGTCAGGCCGCGACATAACGATTATATCCGATGGTGTCCGCCGGCTTTTCTGCCGGATCGGCCCGCTAGCAGCAGGTTATAGTGATCCATGACGGCACGTATCTTTAAGCCCGCCAAGAATGCGATGCAGTCGGGCGCTGCCAGAACGAAGGAATGGCAACTGGACTACGAGCCCGAGCAGGCAAGGGTGATCGAACCTCTGATGGGTTGGACCAGTTCCGGCGACATGAAGCAGCAAATCACGCTTCGCTTCGAGACCAAGGAGGATGCGATCGCCTATTGCGAGCGCAAAGGCATCCCCTATCAAGTGATAGAACCAAAGGTGAAGCCGGAGCGAAAAGCCGCCTACGCGGACAATTTTGCGTTTCGTCGCATCGAACCCTGGACCCATTAAGCGGGAGGATGGACCGAACCAAGGTTGACCTTACCCGGAAGGGCCGGGCACCCTGGCCGGATTAAGGCGCGCGTTTCACGCCTGCCAAGCATTCTGGACTGTCATGGCGCTCCGTTCCGGTGTCGATCCAACGTCGTCAGATTTCGCGCTCAACGTCGAGGCGATGAAAATTCTGGTCAACGAGTTGCGCGACAAGCTCGCGAGCGTCGCGGGCGGAGGCGGCGAGACCGCGCGCGCCCGCCACACCTCACGCGGCAAAATGTTGGCCCGCGATCGTGTCGACCTGCTGCTCGATCCCGGCACCGCGTTTCTCGAGCTGTCGCCGCTGGCGGCGAACGGCATGTACGGCGGCGACGTGCATTCTGCGAGCATTATCACCGGCGTCGGGCGCGTCTCGGGCCGCGAGTGCGTGATCGTCGCCAACGATGCGACCATCAAGGGTGGCACCTACTATCCGATGACCGTGAAGAAGCATCTGCGGGCGCAAGAGATCGCGCGGCAGAACAATCTGCCCTGCATCTACATGGTGGATTCCGGCGGCGCTTTCCTGCCGCAGCAGGACGAAATTTTTCCGGACGAGCGTCACTTCGGCCGCATCTTCTACAACCAGGCCAACATGTCGGCGACAGGCATTCCGCAGATCGCGATCGTGATGGGATCATGCACCGCGGGCGGCGCCTATGTGCCTGCGATGTCGGATGAGAGCATCATCGTCCGCAATCAGGGCACGATCTTTCTAGGCGGTCCGCCGCTTGTGAAAGCAGCCACGGGCGAGGTCGTTACCGCTGAAGAGCTGGGCGGTGCCGATGTGCATTCGCGCCAATCCGGCGTCACCGATCACTATGCGCAAAACGATGCCCATGCGATCGGGATTGCGCGCCGTATCGTTTCCACCCTGAAGCCACCGCAACACGCTGCGCTTAACATGCATGAACCGCGCGAGCCGCTGTTCGCACGGGAGGAAATCTACGGCGTGGTGCCGGCGGACGGTCGAAAGCCGTTCGATGTGCGCGACATCATCGCCCGCATCGTTGACGGTTCGGAGTTTGATGAATTTAAGAAGCTGTACGGCCAGACGCTGGTGTGCGGCTTCGCCCATATCTGGGGATATCCGGTCGGCATCGTCGCCAACAACGGCATCCTGTTCAGCGAAAGCTCGCTGAAGGGAACACATTTCATCGAGCTGTGCTGCCAGCGCGGCATTCCGCTGGTATTCCTGCAAAACATTACGGGCTTCATGGTCGGTAAGAAATACGAAGCGGGCGGCATCGCGCGCGACGGGGCCAAGCTTGTCACGGCGGTTGCGACCGCGGGCGTGCCGAAGTTCACGGTGGTGATCGGCGGCTCCTACGGCGCCGGCAATTACGGCATGTGCGGCCGCGCTTTCTCGCCCCGATTTTTGTGGATGTGGCCGAACGCGCGCATCTCGGTGATGGGCGGCGAACAGGCTGCGATGGTTCTCAGTACGCTGCGCCGGGAGAATATCGAAGCCAAAGGCGGCACCTGGTCTGCGGAGGAGGAGCGCGAATTCCAGGCACCGATCCGCGCGCAATACGAGAACCAGGGCAATCCTTATTACGCCACCGCGCGGCTATGGGACGACGGGGTGATCGATCCTGCCGACACGCGCCTCGTGCTGGGACTTGGATTGTCGGCGGCCGCGAACGCGCCGATCGAACCAACGACGTTTGGGCTGTTCAGGATGTGATCATGGCGAAGCGTCCGCATTATCGCCGTTTCAGCACGCTCCTGATCGCCAATCGCGGTGAGATTGCGTGCCGCGTAATCCGTTCCGCCCGAGCCATGGGTCTGCGCACCGTTGCCGTCTATTCGGAGGCGGATCGCGACGCGATGCATGTTGGCATGGCCGACGATGCCGTGTTGCTTGGACCCGCACCCGCCCGCGACAGCTATCTCGACATCGAGAAAGTGATCGACGCGGCCCGCAAGTCCGGCGCGGAAGGCGTCCATCCGGGCTACGGGTTTTTGTCGGAGAATGCCGGTTTCGCGCAAGCCTGCGCCGATGCCGGCCTCGTGTTCGTCGGACCGACAGCGGCGATGATGACCGCAATGGGGACGAAGTCGGACGCCAAGGCGCTGATGCAAAAGGCAGGCGTGCCGCTGGTGCCAGGCTATCACGGCGACGCGCAGGACGAAGCCACGCTGCAGGGCGCTGCGGACCGGATCGGCTATCCGGTTCTGGTGAAGGCGTCCGCTGGCGGCGGTGGCCGCGGTATGCGGATCGTGCGTTCGGCTGCGGAACTGACCCCGGCTATCGTCAGCGCCAGGCGGGAGGCCAAGGCGGCATTCGGTGACGACCGGATGCTAATCGAGAAATACGTTGAGAGCCCTCGGCATATCGAGGTGCAGGTGATCGGCGACAGCCATGGCAATCTGGTGTCTTTGTTCGAGCGTGAATGCACCTTACAGCGCAGGCACCAGAAGGTGATCGAGGAAGCGCCGTCGCCGACACTCGACGCCGCGCAGCGCGACAAGGTATGCGAAGCCGCGCGCAAGGCCGCCTCCGCGGTGAGTTATGTCGGCGCGGGCACCGTCGAGTTCGTATCTGACGGCAAGGACGTGTTCTTCATCGAAATGAACACCCGCCTACAAGTTGAGCATCCCGTGACCGAACTCATCACCGGAATCGACCTCGTGGAATGGCAACTTCGGGTCGCGTTCGGCGAAAAACTGCCGCTGACGCAGGACCAGATCAGACTGAATGGCCACGCCATCGAAGCGCGAGTCTACGCCGAGAACCCAAATAAGAGCTTCATGCCATCTGTCGGCCGCATCAAGACGTGGCATACGCCCCCGGAGGTGGATGGCCTGCGCATCGATGCCGGCTACCGTGAAGGCGATGCGGTTTCGCCGAATTACGATGCCATGCTCGCCAAAATAGTCGCATGGGCACCAACCCGCGAAGCCGCGATCTGCCGGCTCAACCGCGGCATCGAAGAAACCGATGTCCGCGGCGTCGTCACCAACATTCCGTTTCTATCCGCGCTGGTCACGCATGCGGACGTACGCGCCAACGCGGTCGACACGGGGGTTATCGAGCGTCATCTTCAAGACCTGACCCAGCCTTCAGCGGCACCGGGCGAGACCGAACTCGCGGCATCCGTCGCCGCTGTCCTACTGGCGGAAAGCAAGATGTCTCCAACGGACCAGGCATCGCCCTGGCGAACGGCGGGCTGGATGGTGGTCGGCCGACGTCGGCGGCGGTTCGTATTCCGTCAGGGTCAGGCCGAGCACGCGGTCACGTTCGTCTATGGCAATGGCCCGTACGAAATCCGGCTAGGAAAAAAGAATCTTGCATTCGCGTTTGCTGCGGACGACCGAGAAGGCATGATCCTCACGCTCGATGGAATACGAAGCCATGTTGTCTTCGTCGTCGACGGACGCGAACTCTACTTGCGGACACGCAATGGGCGGTTCGAGTTGCACTGGGTCGATCCCTTTGGCGAAGACGATGAGGAGCAGACCGGCGAAGATCGCATCGTCGCACCGCTTCCGGGCACAGTGGTCGCGTTGCTCGCGGAAGAGGGGGCGCTGTTGGAGAAGGGTGCACCCATCCTCACCCTCGAAGTCATGAAGATGGAGCAGACCTTGCGCGCGCCCTACGCCGGTAAGTTGAAGGAGCTTAAATGCAAGGTCGGCGATATCGTGCAGGAAGGCGCCGAACTCGCCGACATTGAGCCCGCGGCTTAGTCTGTCTCACGACCCGGAATTTCCATCCCCGTGACTTTTCCGTCAGGGTCTATTCTCAGGTAGAGACCAGACACGTCATCAGGCCGATTCGTCTCCGGCAGTTTGCCGCCGGCCGGTATACGGCAATGGTCCGGGACCAACGTCCGCTAAATTGCTGGCTACTTCTTCCGTCCCTTTCTGGCGGCATAGCGGGCATCGCGCGCCGCCTTGCGCTCGGCCTCAAGCGCCGCGGCGGCGGCGGCGGCTTCTTCTTTCTCCCGGGCGAGTTGCGCGGCGGCGACCGCAGCGGCCTCTGCCTCACGGGCTTTTTGCGCGGCCTTCTCGACTTCGCGGGCTTGCCGCGCCTTCTCGCGTGCAGCCGCCTGGGCCTCGCGCTCGGCCTGTCTTTGCTTTACGGCGGGATCGTCGGGACCGGGCTTGGCGCGAAACTTGTCGAGAATATTTTTCCGGGCCTCCAGCGCCGCCTTTTGGCGGTCCGCGAAGCCGGGTTCCTTGAATCCACTCATCTATCGAAAGCCTGTTCGTTCATCGCAATAGCAGGGTGTGCGGGGGTTTATAGCAGCTTCGCCATCGCATGCGTTGTGAAAAACGCCTGCGCGCTTTGTTATCCATTATTGTCGCTCATTTTCACGAAAATCGCGCGATTTTCAGTGCGCGCAATCCCCGACGCGGGTTGTTTTGCCGCATTACCAGCCCTCCGGCGGCCTGCCGAGCGCGCTTGCCGTGAATGATGCACGCCGATATAAGCGCCGCAATTCCCACGACCGCTGAATCAAGGACGATATCATGGCGATTGAACGCACCTTTTCGATTCTCAAGCCGGACGCGACCGCGCGAAACCTGACCGGCGCGATCAACGCCCTGATAGAAAAGGCTGGACTGCGAGTTGTGGCCCAAAAGCGCATCCGCATGACCCGTGAGCAGGCCGAGACGTTTTACGCCGTGCACAAGACGCGTCCCTTCTTCGGAGAACTCGTCGACTTCATGATTTCCGGGCCAGTGGTCGTGCAAGTGCTCGAGGGCGACAATGCGGTCCTCAGGCATCGCGAGATCATGGGTGCAACCGACCCGTCCAAGGCGGCCGATGGCACCATCCGCAAGCTCCATGCGAAATCGGTCGGTGAAAACTCCGTTCATGGATCGGACGCCGCCGAGACAGCCGCGATCGAGATTGCCCAGTTCTTCTCCGGCAACGAGATAGTCGGCTAGGCCAGATCTGGCGGCGCTCGATCGAAGGGAAGCTGACGTTGGATTCGCTTCTGCACGTCTTCGATCTAACGACGATCGCATCGGCCTTCGAGCAGTTTCGAAACGATGTAGATGATCCGGCATTCTGGCTCGCCGTCGGCAAGATCATTTGGATCGATGTTGTCCTGTCCGGCGACAACGCGCTGGTGATCGCGCTTGCCTGTCGCGGGCTGCCTCCCCAACTGCGTTTTTGGGGAGTGGTGCTTGGCGCCGGCGCTGCGGTCGGCCTTCGCATCATCTTCGCCGGGATCATCACGACCTTGATGGGGTTGCCCTACCTCAAGTTGGCAGGAGGGCTCGCGCTGCTGGTGATTGCCGCCAAATTGCTGGTGCCGGAGAAAGAGAGCGAAGAGGGAATCCCGGCGACCAGCCATCTCTGGGCTGCCGTTCGGGTGGTGGTGGTCGCCGACTTCGTCATGAGTCTCGACAATGTGATTGCGATCGCGGCGGCGGCGAATGGCAGCGTGCCGCTGCTGATCATCGGGCTGGCAGTCAGCGTGCCTCTGATCGTGACGGGCGCCGCGCTGATCATGATGCTTCTGACGCATTTGCCCTTTCTGGTCTGGGCCGGATCGGCGTTGCTGGGCTGGATCGCGGGCGAGGTCATCGCAACCGATCCGGCGGTTGCGCCACAGCTGCATCAATTCTTCGACACGGGCGCGGGTACCTTTCTGGATACAGTCTTGGGGTGGTTCGGCATCGCACCGCAATTTGCCTCCGGCGGACCCGGAGGCGAGGTATTGTGTGGCGTACTAGGAGTTATGATCGTACTGATCGCCGGGGCGATCTGGCGCAATCGCACGTGGGCCGCCGATAAGCGCTTCTAAAGCGTGGATAGATTTGGTGGCGACACGTGGGCCGGTCTCCGGCGTAGTTGGGCGCGATCCCGCGGTCGGCTCGGCAATGTGCTCCCCGGTCGCGAGAGGCGTGTTGGACTCGTTTGATCCGACAGAACTTGGTCAGATCACCAACGGCGAGATCAGGCTATCGTCCAGACTGGCCTTTGCCGACGTATTACAGATGTCGCCATCCAGTCGCGTGCCACCACCCGCGACCAGCCGCAGCGCATCCGGGTAGATACGATGCTCGATCTCCAGCACGCGTGCGGCCAGTATCTCAGCTGTATCGTCGTCGCGGACGGTCACCGCGCCCTGCATGATGATGGGGCCGGCATCTGTTTCCGCAACAACGAAATGAACCGTGGCGCCAGAGATCTTCACGCCTGCGCGCAGGGCCTGACCGTGGGGGTCGAGTCCTCGGAATGATGGAAGCAGCGAGGGATGGATGTTGAGCATTCGCCCATGCCAACGTTGGACGAACTCAGCAGTGAACAGCCGCATGAAACCGCCGAGGCAGATGAATTCGATGCGCTTGTCGTCCAGAGCGGATTGCAGTTTGGCCTCGAACGCCACGCGATCCTTGCCAAATGGCTTGCTTTCAATGACGAGGGTCTCGATGCCGACTGCTCCAGCTCTGGCGAGGCCCGCCGCGTCGGCCTTATTGGAAATGACGACCGCGATCTCAGCCGGAAAGTTCGCGGCTTTCGCGGCTTCCACCAGCGCCATCATATTCGATCCGCGTCCGGAAATCAGGATGGCGACACGGCGTTTCATGCTCTCATTCCCTGCGGGGGCGTTCTACATCGCGAGATCGAGGTGGCCCTCGTAAATGACACGGCCTTCATCGCCCGCGACGATCACGTCACCGAGCAACGAAACGCGTTCACCGGCCTGCGCCAACACGTCCACGACTTGCTGAACCGCATCACGGCGCACGATCGCGATCATTCCGATACCGCAATTGAAGGTTCGAAGCATTTCGCGTTCGGCTATGCTGCCCTGATGCGCCAGCCATTTGAACACCGGAAGTACCGTCAACCTGGCGAGATCGATCCGCACACCGAGTCCTTCGGGCAGTACGCGAGGAATATTGTCGGTGAAGCCGCCTCCGGTGATGTGGGCAAGCCCTTTCACCGCGCCGGTTTCGCGGATCGCGCGCAGGCAGGATTTGACGTAAAGCCGGGTAGGGGTTAGCAGCGCGCCTCCCAAGGTCGTAACCGGGGCAAAAGGCGCTGGAGCGGCGAGGGCGGTTCCCGAAACTTCGACAATCTTGCGGACCAGCGAATAGCCATTGGAATGCACGCCGGACGACGCAAGTCCGATCACCGCATCTCCGGCAGCGATATCGCGGCCTGGCAACAGGGCGCCGCGTTCCGCCGCGCCGACTGCGAAGCCGGCAAGATCATAGTCACCCTCCTTGTAGAGGCCCGGCATTTCAGCCGTTTCGCCGCCGATCAGAGCGCAACCCGCCTCCCGGCACCCTTCCGCGATCCCGGCCACGATCGCCGCGGCCGTTTCGGGATCAAGCTTGCCGCAGGCAAAATAATCAAGGAAGAACAACGGCTCCGCACCTTGCACGACGAGATCGTTGACGGACATGGCGACGAGATCGATGCCGATGGTGTCGTGAATACCGGTTTCGATTGCGATCTTGACCTTGGTTCCAACCCCGTCGTTGGCCGCGACCAAAATCGGGTCCGTAAATCCCGCGGCCTTGAGATCAAACAGCCCGCCGAACCCACCGATCTCAGCATCCGCGCCGGCGCGAGCGGTCGCGCGAACCATCGGCTTGATGAGGTCAACCAGCCGGTTGCCGGCGTCGATATCGACACCTGCCCCGGCATAGGTAAGGCCATCGTTCTTGTCGGTCATGCAGCAGCGCTCGAAGACATTTTCCGGCTGGTTACGTCGGATTGCGGACTTGCGCAATGGCTCGCACGGGCTGTCCGCATATACTATGTAGACAAGGGCCGATCCCTGCGGCAAAGCCTTGTCTCCCGAAGGTTTTGTGCGGAAACCATCCGGAGCCTGGGAAACGTCGCGTGAGTATTCCAAATATCATTACGCTCGGCCGCATTCTGCTCGTGCCAGTCATTATCTGGGCTATCGCCTCCAATCAGATGGAAATCGCGTTTGCCATCTTTGTGGTTGCCGGCATCAGCGATGCGGTGGACGGGTTTTTAGCCAAGCGCTTCAATATGGCAAGTGAACTGGGCGCGCTTCTGGATCCACTGGCCGACAAGGCGCTGCTGGTCTCGATCTTCGTGACGCTCGGCATCCTGGGGGCCGTTCCCATTTGGCTCGTTATCCTGGTGGTCTCGCGCGACATCATGATCGTCGGGGCCGTGATCGTGTCGTGGCTGTTCAACAAGCCGGTGCCCATGAAGCCGCTGCTGGTTTCGAAGCTCAATACGGGGGCACAGGTCGGGTTCGCGGCGTTGGTGCTGGCGGCGCTGGGATTCGGATTTGATTCCTCGCCCTATGATACCCTTCTGATGGTCGCCATTGCGGTCTTGACCCTGGTTTCCGTCTCTTTCTATCTCGTTGAGTGGGTGCGTCACATGAGCACCATCGATCCGAAATGAGATGGCACGGTGCGCGCAAGTTGGTGCTGGTGGTCCGGTGTAGAGTTTGTAGTGGAGTAGATGCGTGGCAGACCGCTCCCCCTCCCGTCAGCTCGCATTCGCGCTGCCGCACGCTGAAAGCTTTTCGCGGGACGACTTTCTGGAAGGTCACGCGAACGCGGCGGCGCTATCGCTGATTGAGAGCTGGCCGGAGTGGCCGAACAGGATCATGTTGCTGGCCGGGCCCGAAGGTTGCGGCAAAAGCCATCTCGCGACGATCTGGGCGGAGCAGGCGGGCGCGCGCTCCATAAGCGCGCGAAGCCTAACTGCGGCGACAGTACCAGCTGCTTTGGCGACAGGGGCGCTCGTCGTAGAGGACATTAATCCGCAAGCCTTCGACGAGCTTGCAATGTTTCACCTGATAAATCTCGCCCGTGAAGAGGCCGCGTTCGTGCTGATCACGGCGCGAGTCACTCCGGCCGCGATGGAGATCAGGTTGCGTGATCTCCGTTCGCGACTCCGCGCGGTGCCGGTCGTGACGTTGATGCCGCCTGACGATCAGCTATTCCGGGCGCTGATCGTGAAGTTCTCCGCGGACCGCCAAATGAACATCGACGAAGCGGTCGTCAATTATATCGCAACCCGGACCGAACGATCATTTGCTGCCGCTCGCCTCGCCGTCGAACAACTCGATACCGAATCGTTACGGCTTGGCAGACCTGTGACTCGCGCGCTCGCCGCCGAACTGCTGCGTAATCAGGACTGAAGCCATACGGCTCCGCATCCCTCCGGCTCACCCTTGACGTCACGACCTTCCGTAACATCAAATGTCATGGAAAGGTCATTGAGCTGGCCCATGGTTTGCAGCTGCGCCGCCGTGCCCGCACGACCAACGAGATACGGAACCGTCATATCAATGGATTCAGCTCAAACTATTGCTACCGAAGAAAAAAGGCGGGAGCCGCAACTGGACTCCGCAATCCGCACCAGCCCGGAACGGTTCATCAATCGGGAGCTGTCCTGGCTGCATTTCAATCGTCGCGTACTTGAAGAATCCGTCAATCCCGGCCACCCCGCGCTCGAACGCGTCCGCTTTCTGTCGATTTCCGCCAATAACCTTGACGAGTTCTTCATGGTTCGCGTTGCCGGTATCAAGGCGCAGGTCCGGGAAGGGATTACCGAGCGCAGCCCGGACGGGCTGCCGCCGTCGGAGCAACTTGTTCTCATCAACGAGACGGTCTCAAGGCTCGCGAGCGATCAACAGGCGATCTGGCGAGATCTCCGTAATGTGCTGACCGAAGTCGGGATCGTCCTGATCGATGGCAAGGACGTCACCAAAGCCGAGCGAAGCTGGATTGCGGATCACTTCCTGCACAATATTTTCCCCTTGCTGACGCCGCTCGCTATCGATCCGGCCCACCCCTTTCCATTCATTCCAAGTCTCGGCTTCACCATCGCGCTACAGCTCGCGCGCACCTCTGACGGTAAGCCGATGAATGCGTTGATCCGTATGCCGGGCAAGATCGACCGGTTTCTGAGGCTACCGCCGGCCAGCAAGGACGACCCCGTCAGATTGATCACGCTTGAAGGCGCCACCAGCCTGTTCATCAACCGACTGTTTCCAGGTTACACCGTCAAGGGACAGGGCGCGTTTCGCATCATCCGGGATTCCGAACTGGAGATCGAGGAGGAGGCGGAGGATCTGGTTCGCCTGTTCGAGACCGCATTGAAACGCCGCCGCCGCGGCTCCGTCATCCGGCTCGAGATCGAAGCCGCAATGCCGGCTGAGCTACGGGCATTCGTTCAGCGAGCGTTATCGGCGGCCGACGACGAAGTATTGTTGGTGGATGGCGTCCTGGCCATGAACGAGCTGTCGCAACTCACACGGCTCGATCGGTCAGACCTTGAATTCGTGCCGTACGTCCCGCGCCACCCGGAACGGGTGCGCGATCACGGCGGCGACGTGTTCGCTGCAATCCGGCAGAAAGACCTGATTGTTCATCATCCTTATGAATCGTTTGACGTCGTCGTGCAGTTCTTGCAGCAGGCTGCGCGCGACCCTGACGTGGTCGCGATCAAGCAGACGCTCTACCGCACCTCCAACAACTCGCCGATCGTGCGGGCGCTGGTGGAGGCCGCGGAGGCTGGTAAGTCGGTTACGGCGCTCATTGAACTCAAAGCGCGTTTTGACGAAGAGGCCAACATCCGATGGGCGCGCGATCTCGAGCGCGCCGGCGCCCAAGTGGTTTACGGCTTCCTTGAGCTGAAGACGCACGCCAAGCTGTCGCTGGTTGTACGCCGGGAAGGCGGTAGTCTCGCGACTTACGTCCACACCGGCACTGGAAACTATCACCCCGTGACCGCGCGCATTTACACCGACCTGTCTTATTTTACATCGGATCCGATTATCGGCCGTGATGCGGCGCGCGTATTCAATTACATCACGGGCTACGCCGAGCCGAGCGATATCGAAAAAATGGCCGTATCGCCTCTGACATTGCGAAACCGGATTCTCGATCATATTCGAGGCGAAACCACGTTTGCCCGTAACGGCAAACCGGCCGCGATCTGGATGAAGATGAACGCGCTGGTCGATCCCGATATCATCGACGCCCTGTATGAAGCATCCCTGGCCGGCGTTTCTGTCGAGTTGATCGTGCGCGGCATATGCTGCCTTCGACCCGGAGTTCCCGGATTGTCGGAAAACATTCGCGTCAAATCAATCATCGGCAGGTTTCTTGAACACGGACGAATTTACTGTTTTGGAATGGGGCAACCGATGCCCGGCCCAAAGGCTGCTGTGTATATCTCGTCTGCGGACATGATGCCGCGCAACCTCGACCGCCGCGTCGAAGTACTATGCCCCTTACAAAATGCGACGGTGCATCAGCAGGTTCTCGAGCAGATCATGGTCGCGAACCTGAAGGATACTGAACAGAGTTGGCAGTTGTTGCCGGATGGATCATCAACGCGTATGAAGGCCGCGAAGGGCGAGGAGCCCTTCAACCTGCATAACTATTTCATGACGAATCCGAGTCTGTCCGGCCGTGGAAAGTCGCTCAAGGAATCTTCGCCGCGCCGCCTCACGCGTCGCGCAGAGCGGCAGTCACCCGCATAGGAGGCCTGTGCGAGAATATCCGCGCCCAAGCAAGCCTGGCTCCAGCGTCGCTGTTATCGATATCGGCTCCAATTCCGTACGTCTCGTCGTCTATGAAGCGTTGCAGCGGAGCCTCGTTTCGATTTTCAACGAGAAAGCATCGTGCGGGCTCGGGCGCGAGGTGCAATCCACCGGGTTGCTCGCGCAGGATCCGATCAACAAGGCGCTGACCTCGCTGCGGCGTTTTCACGCCCTGTGCAGGGTCATGAAGGTCGGTCGCGTCTACGCCATCGCAACCGCCGCTTGCCGCGATGCCACAAATGGTCCTGATTTCATAGCCAAGGCTGAACGCATCTGCCGTGTGCCGATTGAAATCCTGTCGGGATCGCGGGAGGCTTATTTCGCAGCGCTAGGCGTGGTTTCCAGCGTCCACAAACCGAACGGGATCGTGGGGGATCTCGGTGGCGGTTCGTTGGAATTGACCGACGTGCGCGGTCATCGCATCGGTCGTGGAATAACGCTCCCGCTGGGCAGTCTCGCATTGCAGGATGCGTCGAAGAAATCGTTGAAGCGCGCAGACCGAATCGTAAAAGCCGCGCTTGCCGGCGCGGTGCCGCTAAAGACCGGACAGGGCCGTACCTTTTACGCGATCGGCGGGACGTGGCGAGCGTTAGCTCGCATTCACATCATCCAGAGCGGTTATCCACTTCGCGTCATGCACGGCTATTCCATTCCCGCAGCAGACGCGCTCGATTTCGTCCGGCGGCTGCGTCGTCTAGCGGCTTCCCAGACGCTGGCAGATATCGAGGCCGTTGCCGAGGCGCGCCAGCCGCTGCTGACTTATGCCGCTCTCGTCCTGGAACATATCATCCGGATTGCGAAGCCAAAAACCATCGTGTTCTCGACCTATGGTGTCCGCGAAGGTCTGCTTTATTCGATGCTGCCGGCCGCTGACCGCTCGCGGGATGGATTAATCTGCGCCGCGCAGTCGCTGAACGGCTTGCTCTCACGTTCCGCACGCCATGCCGAGGAACTGATCCAATGGACTGATCGACTGTTCCAGATTGCGAAACTTCATGAGACCGAAGACGATCGCCGGCTGCGTCACGCCGCTTGCCTGCTTTCCGATATCGGCTGGCGCATACATCCGGACTACCGCAGCGAGCAGACGCTCGATTCGATCATGCACGGCAATTTTGGCAGCATCGACCATCAAGGACGAGCGTTCGTCGCGCTGTCAGTATATTATCGCTATGCCGGGTTAAATGAGGTGAACGAACCATCCCCGGTGATATGCGAATTGGTAACTCCGCCTATGGATGAGAGAGCGCGCATTCTGGGCGCAGCCTTTCGGGTCGCACATATGATTTCGGCGGCTCGGCCAGGTGTGTTGTCCGCCACCCATTTTAAAAGCAGCGGCCGCAAGCTGACGCTTGTGTTCGAGCACCGGCTGATCGATCTGGTCGCGGATCGTGTGGGCGGCCGGTTCAAACAGCTGGCGCGCCTTGTTGGCCGCTCGGGCTCGATCGTCCTCCGCTAGCCCGTTCGTGGGGACACCGTCTGCGGCGTTTTCTCTGCGCGCATCGGCCATCCGCCTCGTAATACTATCGTGCTGGAACACTCATAAGGAGATGTCGCTGTGGGTGATGGCAATTCAGCCAGTCTAGCCGGAGTTCTCTCAGTCATCATTCTTGTCGTGGCGAATGGTTTTTTCGTCGCATCCGAATTTTCGCTGGTGGCCATGCGTCGCAGCCGCGTCGCGCAACTGGTTGCTGCAGGACGTGTAAACGCCCGTGCGTTACAGAAGGCGGTCGAACACCTGGATTATAATCTCGCAGCATGCCAGCTCGGGATTACGCTGTCATCATTGGCCCTCGGTTGGATCGGGGAGCCCGCGTTGGCGCACCTGATCGAGCCGCTGTTGATACTGCCATTCGGCACCGGAGCCGAAATCGGCGCTCACGCCATCGCTATTATCGTCGCCTTCGCGATCATTACGATTTTGCATATCGTGCTTGGCGAGCTCGCTCCCAAAAGCCTGGCCTTGCAGCGAACCGAGACCACTGCGTTGATTATCGTGCGTCCGCTCTCCCTGTTCGGGTTTTTGTTGAAGCCGGCAATCGTGTCATTGAACGGGCTCGGCAACGGTGTCTTGCGCTTGTTCGGCCTCAGCGCAGCCAGCGAAAAGGAATCGCTTCATTCGCCTGACGAGATCAGACTTCTCGTTGCAGAGACTGAGCGAGCTGGCTTGCTTGCTCGAACCCAGCGGGAAGTCGTCGAGCGGGTCATCAGTCTCACGAGTCGCGATGTGAGCGACATCATGACGCCGCGGACGAGTGTGGTTTGGGCGGACGCAAATGACAACCGGGACGAAATTCTCAATGTGGTCCGTGACTGCCCGTATGAGCACGTCGTGATCGGGCAGGGGAGCATCGACGAGATCGTCGGCGTGCTGCGAAAACAGGACTTGCTCGATCAGGCGCTTGAAGGCGCTGAAGTTGATCCGCTCGTGGTTCTGCAACAACCACTAGTATTCGCGGAGTTCACGCCGATCCTGCAGGCTATCGAGCGTTTCAAGGCGCAACCCGTTCGCGTTGGCATTGTCGTTGATGAGTACGGCACATTGCAGGGAATTATTACTCGTACCGATCTTCTGGAGTCCATTGCGGGAGAATTGCCGGACGCCGGCGAGGAGGCGGACATACAGGAAGGCGACAACGGCCAGCTTATCATCAATGGAAAAATGCCGATTGACGAAGCGATGATGCACTTGAACATCGCTCGCAAGCCCGATGGAGACTTTCATACCGTGGCAGGCTGCGCGATTGAGCTGCTAGGTCGAATACCAGCTATCGGTGACGAGTTTACCTGGGAGGGATGGTTGTTCCGGATCATGGAAATGGACGGTCCGCGGATCAGCAAACTGGTAGCCCGGAGGTCGGTCCCGTGATGTGCGTTCTGAACTTGTTGTGCGAAACTCGAGGTACGCTCTAAGTTCGCTCCACAAGCAACACCCGGCCCTTTTCGATCGCCAGAGCCAGCCTGCCGTGCTTTAGCGCGAGGGCGGTCTCGCCGAACAGTTCGCGCCGCCAGCCGTGCAGCGCACCGACATCGGCCTCGTCATCGGCTGCGATCCGTTCCAGGTCGTCCACGGTCGCGATCACCTTGCTCGCAACGGCATGGCGCTCGGACGTCATGCGCAGGAGAACCTTGAGAAGCTCCACCGTAGCAGCGCCGTTCGAATTGTTGCGCGGTTTCTCGATCTTCGGCAGCGCGTGCGGGTCTCGTGCGAGCCCGCGCTGGACGGCCGCGACGATATCGACGCCCCACTGGGATTTTTCAAAACCTTTTGGCAGCGAGCGCAGCGTCGCCAGCCGCTCCGGGTTGGCGGGAGCGTGGGTCGCGATATCACCGACGGCGTCGTCTTTCAGCACCCGCGACCGCGGAATGTTCCGACTCTGGGCTTCCTGTTCGCGCCATGCTGCCACTTCCATCAAAATGGCGAGGTCCTTCGGCTTGCGAACGCGGGTCTTCAATCGCTCCCATGCACGTTCGGGGTGGAAGTCATAGGTTTTTGGCGAAGTCAAAACCTCCATCTCCTCGCTGACCCAATCACTGCGGCCACGCTTCTTGAGATCGGCATCGAGAGCGGCAAAGACGTCGCGGAGATGGGTGACGTCCGCTACAGCGTATTCGAGTTGTTCCGCCGTCAGGGGCCGGCGCGACCAGTCGGTGAATCGATGGGTCTTGTCCGGACGATGCCCCGTGACGCGTTCGACCAGCGCGTCATAGGCGATGGAATCGCCGTATCCGAGCACCATGGCAGCTACCTGTGTGTCGAAGACGGGATGGGGAATGATGCCGGCCTGGTGCCAGATAATTTCGATGTCTTGTCGTGCGGCGTGGAAGACCTTCAGGACGCTTTCGTTCGACATCAACGTGAAAAAAGGCTTCAGGTCGATTCCCGTTGCTAGAGTGTCGATCGCAACGGCCTCGTCGGAGCTCGCCAGCTGAATAACGCAGAGCAGGGGATAATAGGTGGTCTCGCGGAGGAATTCCGTATCGACGGTGATAACCGGGTACTTGGCGAAGCGAGCGCAGACGGAGGTCAGTTCCGCAGTGGTCGTAATCAGGTCCATGAACGCTCC
Organism: Nitrobacter sp. MLSD-S21; assembly: GCF_058809865.1. Lineage (NCBI taxonomy): Bacteria > Pseudomonadati > Pseudomonadota > Alphaproteobacteria > Hyphomicrobiales > Nitrobacteraceae > Nitrobacter > Nitrobacter sp. MLSD-S21. Next base: position 788,039 of record NZ_JBXASZ010000001.1, read on the forward strand.
ATAGCCCGTCTCTTTGCCCTTGTCGCCCCGCTTTCCGCGCGCACTGCGTTTGGTTTTGCAGACTTCTGCGGTCAAAAAATGCTTTTAGTAGAGTGAATTTGACATTCGCAAGCCACTTGAACGTGCGCCCTGACGCGAACGTCAAACTCAAAAACTCCCCTAACATCTTATGTTTGCTAACGGTCTTTCGATTCTAACGTTCGCAAGAAGCCGCGTCCAAAAAAGGGGGGCGAATGTTAGAATCGGACCACTAGCCGCTCTTTCAGGTTCCGCCATCCGGTTGCCGCGCTCCTTCCGCTCGGGTAAACCCCTGACGCTCAACCGTTCGGCCCGGTCCGGCCTCCGATTCCGCCTCTGAAGCATTCCTGCAGGATTTCCATGCATCGCTATCGGTCCCATACCTGCGGCGCGCTCCGCGACAGCCACATCGACCAGACGGTCCGCCTGTCCGGCTGGTGCCATCGCATTCGCGACCACGGCGGGGTGCTGTTCATCGACCTGCGCGATCATTACGGGCTGACCCAGTGCGTAGCCGATCCGGACTCGCCGGCTTTCGCCGACGCTGAAAAGCTACGCTCCGAATGGGTGGTCCGGATCGACGGCAAGGCGCGCCGCCGTCCGGCAGGCACCGAAAATCCGGAACTGCCGACCGGTAGCGTTGAAATCTATATTACGGAAATCGAGGTGCTCGGCCCTGCCGCCGAATTGCCGCTGCCGGTATTCGGCGAGCAGGAATACCCCGAAGACATAAGGCTTAAGTACCGTTTTCTCGACCTTCGTCGCGAGAAGCTGCATCAGAACATCATGACCCGCGGCGCCATCGTCGATTCGATGCGCAGGCGCATGAAGGAACAGGGTTTCTTCGAGTTCCAGACCCCGATCCTGACGGCCTCCTCGCCGGAAGGCGCACGCGACTTCCTGGTGCCGAGCCGCATTCATCCTGGCAAGTTCTACGCGCTGCCGCAGGCGCCGCAGCAGTATAAGCAGCTTTTGATGATGTCCGGCTTCGACCGCTACTTTCAGATCGCGCCGTGCTTCCGAGACGAAGACCCGCGCGCCGACCGCCTGCCGGGCGAGTTCTACCAGCTCGATCTTGAAATGAGCTTCATCGAGCAAGACGATGTTTTTGCTGCGGTTGAGCCGGTTGTCACCGGCGTGTTCGAGGAGTTCGCCAAGGGCAAGCCGGTCACAAAGAACTGGCCGCGGATTCCGTTTGCTGAAAGCCTACGCAAGTACGGCACCGACAAGCCCGACCTGCGCAATCCGCTGGAAATGCAGGACGTATCCGAGCATTTCCGCGGCTCGGGCTTCAAGGTGTTCGCTCGGATGCTGGAGGATTCGAAGAACCAGGTCTGGGCGCTTCCGGGGCCGGGCGGCGGCAGCCGGGCGTTCTGCGACCGCATGAATTCGTGGGCGCAGGGCGAGGGTCAGCCGGGCCTCGGCTACATCATGTGGCGCGAGGACGGCGAGGGCGCAGGCCCGCTCGCCAACAATATCGGGCCTGAGCGCACCGGGACCATTCGCGCGGCACTTAAATTGAAAGCCGGCGATGCGGCCTTCTTCGTTGCTGGCGATCCGGCAAAATTCTGGAAGTTCGCAGGGCTCGCGCGCACCAAACTCGGCGAGGAACTGAACCTGATCGACAAGGACAGGTTCGAGCTGGCCTGGATCGTCGACTTCCCGATGTATGAGTACAACGAAGAAGATAAAAAGGTCGACTTCTCGCACAATCCATTCTCGATGCCGCAGGGCGGGCTCGACGCGCTCAACACCCAGGACCCGCTGACGATCAAGGCGTTCCAGTACGACATCGCCTGCAACGGCTACGAGATCGCCTCCGGCGGCATTCGTAATCACAGGCCGGAAGCGATGGTGAAGGCGTTCGAGATCGCCGGTTATGGTGAGACCGAGGTCGTCGAGCGCTTCGGCGGCATGTACCGCGCGTTTCAATACGGCGCACCGCCGCATGGCGGCATGGCGGCCGGCGTCGACCGCATCGTCATGCTGCTCTGCGGCACCACCAACCTGCGCGAAATCTCCCTGTTTCCGATGAACCAGCAGGCCGAGGATCTGCTGATGAGCGCGCCATCAGACGTCGCTCCGAAGCAGTTGCGCGAGCTTCATATCCGGCTCAATCTGCCAAAAGACTAGCGGTTCGATTCTAGCTTCGGCATCTCTTTTCCGCAGGCATCTCTGCGAGAGTAGCATCGAGCAATCGCAGGCAAATTGCTGACGAAGCTTGGATTTTGACATTCGTGTTTGGGACTGGCAGCCGGTAGCGCGCTATTGTCAGATCCGCTCCGCCAACCGGCCGACCGAAGCTTCCGGGGAGCGTTTACCGTGTCGTATTCAGAAGATCTCCGCTCCGCCGCGCTGTCGTTCCACCGCAACCCGCGTCCCGGCAAGCTCGAAATTCAGCCAACAAAACCGCTCGCCAACCAGCGCGACCTCGCGCTTGCCTATTCACCGGGCGTTGCGGCAGCCTGCGAGGAGATCGTCGCCGATCCCGCGGAAGCCGCAACGCTGACCGGCCGGGCCAATCTAGTCGCCGTGGTATCGAACGGCACAGCCGTGCTCGGTCTTGGTAATATTGGGCCGCTCGCCTCCAAGCCCGTCATGGAAGGCAAGGCGGTCCTGTTCAAGAAGTTTGCCGGCATCGACGTGTTCGATATCGAGATCGCTGCCGATACCATCGAGCGCGTGGTGGAGACGGTCGCGGCGCTGGAGCCGACCTTCGGCGGAATCAACCTTGAGGACATCAAGGGGCCCGAGTGCTTCGAAATCGAGGAGCGGCTGAAGGCCCGGATGAAGATTCCGGTCTTTCATGACGACCAGCACGGCACCGCGATCATCGTCGCTGCCGCCATCACCAACGCGCTGTTGCTGAATGGCAAGGCGCTCGAAGAGGTCAAGATCGTCGCGTCAGGCGCGGGGGCGGCCGCTATCGCCTGTCTCAATCTGCTGGTGTCGATGGGCGCGCAGCGCAAAAACATCTGGGTTTGCGATATCGACGGCGTTGTTTACGACGGCCGCAATACCCGAATGGACAAGTGGAAAGCGGTTTATTCGCAGAAGACCGACAAGCGCAAGCTGGCGGAAGCGATTGCGGGCGCGGATGTGTTTCTGGGCGTCTCGGCCGGCGGCGTGTTGACGCCGGAGATGGTCGCGCAGATGGCGGATAAGCCCCTGGTGCTGGCGCTCGCCAATCCTGTTCCGGAAATCATGCCGGACGAGGCGCGCAAGGCGCGGCCGGATGCCATGATCTGCACTGGACGTTCCGACTTTCCTAATCAGGTGAACAACGTCCTGTGCTTTCCCTTTATCTTCCGCGGCGCTCTCGACGTCGGCGCCACCGCGATCAACGAGGATATGAAGCTAGCCGCTGTCGATGCCATCGCCCGGCTAGCCCGCGAACCGCCGTCCGACGCCGCTATCCGATTTGACAGCGAAACTCATGGTTTCGGACCGGGCTCTTTGATTCCCAGTCCATTCGACCCCCGCCTGATCCTGCGCATCGCGCCCGCCGTCGCGAGGGCTGCCATGGCTTCGGGAGTTGCGACGCGGCCGATCACGAATTTCGACGAGTACCACGCGCGGCTTGAACGCTTTGCCTTCCGGTCCGGCCTCGTCATGAAACCAGTATTTGCGAAGGCAAAGAAGCAGCCGTTTCGGGTGATCTACGCCGAGGGCGAGGATCTGCGTGTGCTGCGAGCCACTCAAGAGGTGCTTGAGGAGCAACTGGCCCGCCCGATCCTGGTCGGTCGCCCGTCCGTGGTGGAGACGCGTCTCAGGCGTCTCGGTCTCGCGATCAAGGCGGGCAGGGATTTCGATCTGATCAACCCCGAGGACGATCCCCGCTACCGAGCATATGTGCAGTCCTACATCGATGTTGCCGGCCGGCACGGCGCGACGCCGGACGTCGCACGGACGACGATCCGCACCAATGCGACCGTAATAGCGGCGCTCGCGGTGGTGCGAGGCGAAGCCGATGCGATGCTGTGCGGCGTTGAAGGCAGCTATATGCGGCACCTCCGGCACATTCGGGAGATCATCGGGTATCTGCCCGGGGCAAGCGACTTCGCCGCGCTATCGCTGATGATCACCGGCAAGGGCGCCTATTTCATCGCGGATACGCAGGTGCGCCCAAACCCGTCCGCTGACGAACTCGCGGACATCGCATCCCAGGCTGCCGTCCATGTGCAGCGCTTCAACATCACGCCGAAGATCGCTTTCGTGTCGCATTCCGATTTCGGCAGCTACGATACGGAATCCTCGCGCAAGGCGCGTCGAGCGACCGAACTGTTCATCGCCCGTCATCCCGATATCGAGGCTGACGGTGAAATGCAGGGCGATACCGCCTTGTCGGAGTCCGCACGACAACTGATCTTGCCGCATTCTCGGTTAACCGGCGTCGCCAACGTTCTAATTCTGCCCAACCTCGATGCAGCGAACGCCGCCTATCAGATGATCAAGGTGCTCGGCAGCGGCCTGCTTGTCGGACCTATCCTGATCGGTCCCGCGCATCCCGCCCACATTTTGACCCCGTCAGTGACGGCGCGCGGGATCCTCAACATGACAGCCATTGCGGTGGTCGAGGCGCAAGAGCGCGCGATCCGCTCTTAGGTGCGTGCGTTAAGCGGTTTAATCCGAGGAGGATGAGGTTGCGAAGCTTCAGTATTCCCGGAGAGGCCAGATGACCGCCACACGAATGCGAGCGGAATGCTCATTTGTGCCGCCCGTTCGTGTGTGCTGACGTGGGTGATATTAACTTCTACGGTTGCATTGCTCAGAATGACTCTGTCGCAAGACGGCGCATTCTGCGAAGTTTATCGTTTTCTTTTGCTGCCGATTGTGAGGATCACTCCGCTTCGCCAACATATGGTGAAACGACTCTCGATCAATGCATTTGAAATGGTGAAGCCGTGGGAAAAAGCAGTGCCGCTATCATTGATTTTCAACCTTATCTGGAGCGGCGCAGGCGCGCAGCGAAATCCGGAGAGGCTTGTGGTCTGTCATCGGCCAGCCAATTCAACATCCCGTTCGTTCTTCCGTTTATGTGGCTGACGGTGCCTGTCGTCTTCGTTGGGTTCCAAACATGGATATCAAGGCCCAGATCTACGGAGTCCAGCCCGATCATCGCATGAGCAAACTAGACACGAGCCAGATTTACCATCAAGGCGATGGAGGCGGTCTGGATTGCATTGAACTGCCGGTGATTGTCGGAAAGAATTTGCGCCGCATCCGGTTACGGCAAGGCTTGTCGCTTGAGCGGTTGGCCAAGCAATCGGGCGTGAGCCGCGCTATGCTTGGCCAGATCGAAACGGGCAAGAGCACGCCGACCATCGGTCTGCTTTGGAAAATATGCACCTCGCTCACCGTTCCGTTCGCTAGCCTGATCGCCATTGGCAATCCCGAAGGAATCATCGTTCTGCGGCGCGATGGATCGAAACTGTTGTCATCCAATCAGGGACAGTTCACCTCCCGGGCTCTGTTTCCGTTCGATAGCGAACGACGAACTGAGTTCTATGAACTCCGGCTCGCTCCACTCTATTGCGAAAACGCCGAAGCTCATGCGGCAGGGACACGCGAGAATCTGGTCGTTGCCAAAGGGTCTGTCGAAATCGCCGTCGGATCGGCGCGGCCAACGACTCTGAGAGAGGGAGACGCCATGCTGTTCGAGGCGGACGTTCCGCACGCATACCGCAATCTCGGCACAGACGAGGCAGTTCTGTATCTCGTGATGACCTATGCGCAGATGATCGGCTGACGCTGGCACAACCCCGCGATATTTACGGCCACCACTCGCCCAGCCTGAAACAAAAACAAGGGCAGGATCAGCCAGCCCTTGTTCGAACTCAACCGGACCGTTCGATATCGTCAGGCTGCCTTGGCCGGCATGACGCACATCATCGCCATCCCGCCGCAACACATCATCATGGGCATGCCGTTGTTCGCCATGTTCATCATGTTTTGGCAGCACTGCATGAACATGTCCTTCATCGACGCGTCCATGGGTGTCATCTCGCAAGTCATGCCATTGGCCGTCATTGTGCAAGTCATCTGGCACATCATGGTCGGCATCGCCATCATACCGTTCATTGGCATCATGCCGCCCATCGGCATCATGCCATTCATCATCATGGGCGCCGCGCCGCCCATCATGGGCATCATCATCTGCATGGCTGGATTCATTTTCTATCCCTTCAAGAGGCGAATGATCTCTAACTATCGAGCCAGATGGTAGATAATCCTAACTTGAGCCTCAATTAGAGATTGTTCGCGCTGTTCGCTTTCCTCCAATAAGGTGCCGGACTCTCCAATACAGTAGCCGGGTCCGCTATGATAACGGCAGCTCCTCCGTAATGTTAGACAAGCCCGGCCACTGAGAGGATGAAGCGTCTTGCGGGAAATCTACTCTGTCAAACGCGGCGCCATGCTGTAACGCGAACGTCGTTCTCCGCATCGAGAATCCGGACCTCGCTAGGCTGAAGTCCATGTGCCGCCAACACAGCTTGAGGAGAACTATCGGGGACGCCGGGAAAGCAGCCTTCGCCTCCGGGTAACCTCACGTGCGGAGCTTCCGACAGCCAGAACGTATCATAACGATCGAGAAACATTTCGAATACTGAAGGTCCACCGATGATCGCGGCCACTCCGTCGCGCACTCCGGCATGAGCGCAGGCGTCCTCGAACGACGCGCCAGCGGGATTCCATAAGGTAGCCTTTTCGTTTTCGGGATCACGTTCAAGAGCGGCTACGCGGCGGGTTAGTCTAACCCTTTTGCGCAGCGGCGAGTTGGGCTGATCCTCGAACGAATTGCGTCCATGAACGACGACGTCCGCATGATCCAGTCCTGCGGTGAAAAACTCAAGATCGCCCCTGAATTTCAGCGCTTGCGGCATCACATGGCTCGCATCGGCGAGCATTCCGTCCGCCGACACGATGACATAGCCCTCGATGCGAAGCATAAGCCTTTCCGGATCGTCGCGCGTTATTCGGAGATCGTCTGGACGACGCTGTTGACCGGCCGGGAACTCACGGTCGGCAGCTTGGTATCCTTCTTCAGTTCCTCGTCGTATTGCGCGAGCGTCTCGATCGGCGCCTTTGCCTTCATCTGCACGACTTTGTATCCACCGGCCTTCAGCCTGCGCAAAACCTCCGGCAGCGCCTCGGCGGTATGCTTCTGGAAGTCGTGCATCAAAATGATACCCTTGCCGACCTTGTCGAGCTTCTTGAAGATGTTGTCGACCACCTGTTGAGCCTTGTGCGACTTGAAGTCGAATGAGTCGACGTCGCAGGAAAAGATCGCGATATTGCGCTCGCCAAGGTAGGTCACCATCTCTGGCGGATGCTGTAGCGCAGGGAAACGGAAAAACGGGGCAGGAGCAGCCTCAAGCGCCCATTTGACGGCGCTGAATCCCTTCTCGATCTCGTCCTTGCGCTGCGCCTCGGACAGCTTCTTGTTGTTGAGATTAGCGTGCGACCATGTGTGCGAGCCGACCGTGTGTCCGGCGGCGGCGACATTCCGCAGGATCTCGGGATGGTAGGTCGCGTGCTTGCCGATCGAGAAGAAGATTCCGGTGGTGCACTGATCGGCAAGCGCCTTCAGCACGGCAGGCGTATTTCCGGGCCACGGACCATCATCAAACGTCAGCACCACTTCCTTGTCGCGCAGGAAGTCGAGTTGCTTGAAATGCTCGAATCCGAAGCCAGGACCACCGGTCGTATCAATTTGGACCACGCGGGCAACACCGAGTGCGTCGGGGCTTCCGTTACAGGCGACCTGCACTCCGCTTGCCCGCGCGGGAACCGGCGCGGCCGCATTCTGGACTCCCTTGGGTGCGGGCGTCTGCGACCAGGCGACCGTGGTCGCACACAACGAAACCGCGCCTGCAAAGATCAGCCCTGTCGTCATGCGCATCTCGATCACCTCAAAGGTTATCGCGGTTGAATCGCCCGCTTTCTCATTCTAGCGCAGCTACAGACGACCCCTTCCACGGAAACGGCATTTATCCCCAGTTGGGCTGCTTCCTCTGATACCGCCGTGTACGCGACCATGGCAATAGCGCCGAGCGAAAGCCCGAGCAATTGAACCGCCACTTTATCGCAGCCCGACGATGAAGTCGGTGCCTTCACCGGTTTCGCTGCCTGCAATACTCTGATCGGAGACAATGATGGAGTCTCCCGTTGAAAAGGCAATAGCGATTTGCGCCATGACGTTCTCAGGGATGGAGATGCGGTTCAACGCGTCGGTGGCGCTATCCGGAACAGGGGTCGGCCTGACCGTTGCGTTGACCACGGTCGTTTTCTGGCCGGACCGACCTTTGAGAACGTGAACTCGGTCGGCGCGACGCTCCAGCGCCGGGAGCGACACGACCGACCAGCGGAAGTCAGCCTTGCTGTCCTTGGCGACTTCCGCGGTGAACACGTGTGTTCCCAAAGGCCGATCGCTCGCGGCGATCGTGATGGGAGCATCGAATATCGGCGTAAAGTTCTGCCGCACATAGATCTTGCTGTCCTTGCCGCTGACAAAGACCGCGATCCGTCCGCTCCGCTTCAGTGCGGAGATCGCCGCGAGTTCAGCCTTCTCCGCACTCGCAGGAGAGGTTTGCGGTTGATCCTCCGACCCTGCGGGGATTTCGGCGGGGGAAACCACCGTATCGCTGACAGGGTTGGCCGCCGCCGTTACCGTGACGTCGGTGTCCCCCGTGTTGCCTGAATCTCCCTTGATCGGCTCGGCGGCCGCCGCCTCAGGCGTCGCAGTGATGGATCCACCGGTCGCAGGCAAACCGGATGTAAGCGATGAAACTTTGACTTGCGACATCGCGGCGTTGGCGTCGGCTTTCACCTCGGCCGGCACGGGCTCTGGCCGACGGCTTATCAGCACAGGGTGCGAAAAATCAGCGGGCGTCACCTCGTCAGGAGTGATGATGACTCGAGCGCCGATCCTGGTCCAATTCCACATCTTCACTGCGAAGTCCAAGGGCATTCGGATGCATCCGTGCGACGCAGGATAACCTGGAAGCGCGCCCGCGTGCATCGCGATGCCAGACCAGGTGATGCGTTGCATGTAGGGCATTGGCGCGCCGCTGTAGATATTCGAGCGATGCCATTTTTGCTTTTGAATGACGCTGAAAACACCCATTGGAGTTCCGTGGCCGCTCATTCCAGTCGACACCGGGGTTTCGGCGAAAAAGCCGTTGGCGTCATAGATCTTGAGCATTTGCCGCCGGATTGAAATGGCAATGATGATGGGGCCATTTGGCTTCCGCGTGACTTTAGCCGCCGATTCTGGCTTTGGGAGCCGGCGATGTTTAGCTCCATGCGCCTGCGGCCTCGTGACGGGCGGCGGGGGAGATCCTTCGTTAAAAAAGTCCGGATAATCGTCCTGCCAGAAGATCTGGCTGCGCGCGGGTGATACAAGTCCGGTCAGGACGGCGATCAGCAGTCCAATCCCGAGGCGTACCGACCAAGGATATGTACCCACGCAAACCGAGGGAACATTGGCGGTCCACCGCATCGTGCGCAGGAAGGACAGATATTCACTCACGCCTTTGTCCTCGAATCATGGTTCAGATTTAGCGCTTCCGACTTCACTTCCTACCGGTCTGTGTCGGTTTTCCGGCTGGCTTCCTTTAAATAATGCAAAATCCTTCACACGAATCTAATTCTCGGCTCGCTCGGCGGTCGAGATCTTTTCTCGGGAACTTGAAGAACTTACATAGGTCGGACTCAGCAAACGGAGCTACCTGATGACATTTCGAGCTCAGATTCATGATGAGAAGCGCCGAACGGCTCGGACCTTTTTGGCCTTCATCGTCCTTACGGTGGCGGTGTTCGCCGGAACATACGCCCATGCAGCAGACGAGCCCGATCTGATCTTTCGTCGCTCGACGGTTTTCAAGCTGCTGACACCGAATGACAAGCTTGCGACGTATGGCGTCGATGATCCTGAGATCGAAGGCGTTGCTTGCCATTTCACGTTACCCGAGAAGGGCGGCATCAAGGGGTGGCTTGGAGTGGCGGAGGAAGTCTCGGATATTTCGCTGTCGTGTCGCCAGATGGGGCCGATTCGCTTCAAGGAAAAGATGAAGCAGGGCGAAGACATGTTCCGGCAGCGGCGCTCGCTGCTGTTCAAGAAGATGCAGATCGTGCGGGGCTGTGACGCAAAACGAAACGTGCTGGTCTATATGGTTTATTCCGACCGAGTGATCGAGGGCTCGCCACAGAATTCGACGTCCTCAGTACCGATCATGCCCTGGGGCGCTTCGGACACCACCATCCAGAAATGCGGGGATTTCATTTCCGATTAGAGTCACGTTCGAAGGCGATGTTAATGCGACGGAGGTACGCATTCACCGCTTTGAGCCGACCCGCGATATGCACTTGCGTGCCGGAACAACGCCGGCCGGGGTCAGTTTCGTACCGGAGATTTCCTTAATCTGCCCCGCCGGACAAGATCCATCATCGACAAGAATGCGTTCGCCCAGCCGCAGATTGACGACGTCGGTCTCTCGCGCAACTTGCGAAGCGTGTGCGGCGGGCGCCGCAATGCTCAGTGTGACAACTATCAAAAAAAGCAGGTCGCAACTTTTCGGCATCTGGTATCCTTCTTAGCAGCGACAATTCGCATTCTCGTAACACGATTTTCAGCGCTGCGAAGAACGTCAGCAGGCAGTCGGAAGAATAGTGCGGTTTGCAGCTAAGCTAATCTCGACTCGACTCGCGTCATAATCGCCTGTCGTTGGCAAATCTGCGAACTACGCGGCGCTCGACCACGACCGAGCGCAACGCGCCCTGCTCACCCGCAATCACGCGCGTCGTAGGCGACCGCGTAACAGCACGAGCGGTCTTCTTGACCTCTGCGTGAACGACATCGAACGGCATTCCAATCAGCGATGCCGCAATCTCCGCCTGCGAGTCGAGATCGTCGGTGATCCCCATGGCCGCGAAGATGGCTTCCTCCAACGTGGGAGGATCGTGGCGAACCCGCCGGATGCCAAATTTTGTATGCCAGCCTTCGCTCATCGTTCGCCTCAATGGTTGGGCAAACTCAGCCCATGAAAATTGACGTGAAACGCCTCAACGCGACATGACCGTGGTCGTTCAAAGAACGACGGTTCTTCGAACCATTGTCTCCGGCATCCGCACTTTTCGATTCAAAAAGAAGCGGAAAGTACAATCAAACCTCATCCTGCTTTAGGTCAGGAGACTCGGTATGCACTCATACGGGATCTAAAGTGGCAAAACAGCTATGCATTTTGACGCGCTTTGCACATTGCCAAGTTGCGCATAAAGCAACATGCGACATGCAGCCGCGCTTTGCCTTAAAGACCCTGCATGGGGTTCTGACTTGCCCGGGGGTTATTCGGCGATCGGTACTACTTCGGATGGCCCCTGAGGCCATCGCTTCAGCGCGGTTCTGCCGGCGTCGGTCAAGGCATAAATTCCACGCTCAATGCGGTCGAACCATCCATAGACATTGTGAAGGAGGATTTTTCCGGCATCCGGAGCTTCCACTCTGAGATCCCGCACGCGGCATGGACCGGTAGCCATTGCGGCTGCGCAAACCAGTGCCTGCTGGCGATACGCTGTCATGATCGGCGTCCGCGTGCTGCCGCCGGCAACTGGATCGCCCTTGCGGCGTTGGTGCTCTATGACCAGCCGAGAGCGCTTCTTGGGATTGCGGCGCGGACTGACAGCGGAGGGCGCCACCAGCACTTCAACGCTCCCTTGGTGTGTCACCCCGAGCATTCCGAACCCTAGCCGCCGGCACAGGTTCCGATAGCGCGCGTCGCTCTCGCGTCCCTTGCCGTTCATCGACAGCCTGGCGGCAAGCCAGACCTCATCGCATGCGCCTGCGCGCTCGACGCCTTGAAGAATGAGTTCCAGATTGAAACTCAGTTTCAGCTCGCCGATCACGACGATCGGCGGATCATCGCCGCTGAGCGCAACCAGATCGCAGCCGCCGACTTCGCCCTTAACAGTGAAGCCAAGGCTTTCAAGATGACGTTTGACCGGAAGATAAAGCGAGGTTTCCACGTTGCACGCTCAGGCCGACTCAACGGCCCGGATCTTATCAGTCGGTCGGCTAAGTCGGCGACCCTGGAAGGCTTTTGAACAGGCCGAGCCGAAGATCTTTGGCACAATAGATCATATCGCCGTCAACGCTTACCGTGCCGTCGGCAATTGCCATCACCAGCCTCGAACGCCTCACCCGTTTGATGTCCACCGTGTAGGAAAGCCTGCGCGCATGCGGCAGAATCTGACCTGCAAATTTCAAATCGCCGAGACCGAGGGCACGAGCTTTCACATTCCGGTCGCGGCCAAGCCAGACCAGATAAAATCCCACCATCTGCCAAAGCCCATCGAGACCAAGACAGCCGGGCATCACCGGATCGTTCTGAAAGTGGCATTGGAAGAACCAGAGGTCCGGTTTGATATCGAGCTCAGCGCGCACCAGTCCGCGCCTGTATTTTCCGCCGCCTTCCGTGATTTCCGTGATGCGATCGAACATCAGCATCGGCGGTAATGGCAGTTTGGGTTCGCCAAAACCGAACATCTCGCCACGGCCGCAAGCCAGCAAATCCTCGTAGGAATAGCTGCTGCGGCCAGGCATCTGCTGATCCCTGTAGAAAACCCTAGGGCTGGGAACTTCTTATCGTCGCTACCATAGATAGCATAACTGCCATAATTACACGCCACAAGAGAAATGCAAGAGTCGAAGAACCGTAGGTTACTAAAAACCCGGTTAGACCGTTTGCAAGAGGAGAAGGTCGCGTTCAGACGCGTCCACGCACCGGTAGTAGCGCGCCGGTGACTCCGCTTGCCGCATCGCTTGCCAGAAACAGAATGACATTCGCTAGTTCCTGCGCCGTCACCCACGTCGCGAAATCCGCTTTGGGCATGTCCCTGCGGTTGGCTGGCGTGTCGATCGTCGAGGGCAGGACGGCATTGACGGTCACCTTGCCTTTCAACTCGGAGGCAAGCGCTTCGGTCAGCCGATGCACGGCCGCTTTCGACGCAGCATAGGCGCCCATGCCAGCGCCGGCCTGTAATGCTCCGGTCGCGCCGATGTTGACGATACGTCCGGCGCCGGATGCAACCAGATGCGGGATCGCGGCCCGCGAGGTGTTCAGCGCGGTCGTCACGTTGATCGCGTAGAGGTGCTGCCATGTTTTGGAGTCGCCGTCCGCGATAGTTTCGAACGCGAATGCACCGGCGATATTGACGAGGGCATCTAGCCGGCCGAAATGCGCAGCCGCCGCATCCACGGCCCGCAAGGCTTGTTCTGGGTCGGTCAGATCGACGCCGTCGAACTCGATCCGGTCAGCGGTAGCACCGCCGTTTACAGCAGCGCGGTCGATGCCGGCCACCTTGGAGCCGCGCGCGATGGCGGCGTCCGCGACGACCTTGCCAAGTGCGCCGGAGCATCCAGTGATGACGATGACCTTTCCATGCATTGAAGGAGCCTCCAGCTCGGATTGGCTGTAGATGAGGAGGGCAGGGCGTCAACCCTGCTTCACGAGCTTGTCCTGCGTCCGGGTGGTGAAGTCGGAGGCGTCGTGACGCTCGTGAAGCTGGCTTGCGGGATCACCGGATGTGCGGTTGACGATGCGGCCGCGCTTCACCGCAGGCCGAGCGGCGATCTGCGCGGTCCAGCGTTGCACGTTCTTGTAGCTTTGGACGTCGAGGAAGGTGGCACTGTCGCCGTAGAGCCTGCCCTCGGCCAGGCCGCCATACCATGGCCACACCGCGATGTCGGCGATGGTATATTCAGTACCGGCAAGATATTCATTGTCCTTGAGCCGCCGGTCCAGCACGTCCATTTGCCGCTTCGTTTCCATCGCGAAGCGATTGATGGCGTATTCGATTTTCTCCGGCGCATAGTTGTAGAAATGCCCGAAGCCGCCGCCGAGATAGGGCGCGCTGCCCATCTGCCAGAATAGCCAGGACAGGCATTCCGCGCGCGCCGCCGTTGCCCTCGGAATGAAATCGCGGAACTTTTCCGCAAGATGCAGGAGGATCGCGCCGGACTCGAACACGCGGAGCGGCTCGGGTCTCGAGCGGTCAATCAGGGCCGGTATCTTCGAATTCGGATTGACCTCGACAAAGCCCGAGCCGAACTGCTCGCCGTCGATCTGGATCAGCCACGCGTCATACTCCGCGCCTGGATGCCCGCGCGCGAGCAGCTCCTCGAACATGATCGTGACCTTCTGGCCGTTCGGCGTTCCTCGCGAATAAAGTTGAAAGGGGTGTTTGCCGACGGGCAGCACCTTTTCGTGAGTCGCGCCTGCGGTCGGACGGTTGACGGACGCGAATCTGCCGCCATTCTCCTTGTCAAAGGTCCAGACTTTGGGCGGCGTGTAGGGGGCGTCGGTCATCAAGAGGCACTCCGGAAGAGCGAGTATGCTAAGGAAAAAAGGCAGGATACCGCAGCTAGTTAGGCCTGAATGCGAACGGCCGCAAGCGGTGGACGCAACTGGAAAGCTCTGTCGCATTTGATCGGCATCCTGGAAGGAACGCTGGCGTGCATCAGGTGTTTTGAGGACGAACAATGAAATCAGCACGCTCCAGCCAGATGAACCGAGCCATTCTCGCGATCGACATCGGGGGGTCCCACGTCAAAATGATGACCAGCAAGGACCGCATCAAACGCGAATTCGAATCTGGCCCCGATCTCACGGCAAAGCAGATGGTGCGCAAGGTCAAGGCGCTGACGAAGGATTGGTCCTACGACGTCATTTCGATCGGCTATCCCGGCCCGATCTGCGGCAATCGCCCGCTGCGCGAGCCCTTCAATCTCGGCGAGGGGTGGAAGGGCTTCGACTTTCAAAAGGCGTTCGGCAAACCGGCCAAGGTCGTCAACGACGCGCTGATGCAGGCGCTCGGCGGATATCGCGGCGGGCGGATGCTGTTTCTGGGGCTCGGCACCGGGCTTGGCTCGGCGATGATTGTAGATGGCGAACTGGAGCCGATGGAATTGGGCCACCTGCCATATCGCAAAGGAAAGACCTACGAGGACTACGCGGGTGAGGCCGGACGGCAACGCCGCGGCAACAAGAAATGGCGCAAGCACGTCACCGATATCGTGATGCAACTCACGGCCGCGCTCGAACCGGACGAGGTGCTGATCGGCGGCGGCAATGTCGCGCATCTCGACAAGCTGCCGCCGAAATCGCGCCGTGGCGATAATGCCGATGCGTTCGAGGGCGGGTTCAGGCTGTGGGGAGAGGATGACAAGGGCCACACCCGCCGCGCATCCGAAGACGATCCGCAATATAAAATCAAAAGCAACAAGACCGGTCGCATCGCAGCCCGCAAGGGCAGCGCGCTTGAGCACGCGGGCAGGTGAGGACACAACGGCGCGGCGTTCGAGGATTTGAATGGTTACGCCGCCGCCGAATGCTTATGATCGGCTCATGTCGCGCCTCCTGTGTTTATCGATTGTCATCCTCCTTCTGCCGCTGCCGTGGGTTTCCGCGGAGGCGGCGCACCGACATGGAAAACACCCGCATCCCCCGCACACCTACGGCTTTCTGCCGGGGTATCATCAGCCGCTGAACAACGCGGCTCCGCTGTTCAAGCAGGAGGCATCGGTGCTACGCAATGCGCGCCGTGAGCAGCGTCATTGGTATATCGGGCCGACGCCGCACTATTACTGGTATGGCACACCGTATTATTTCGGCCGGCCCGGATTCTATCGCGGCCGCTACAACGGCGGCAGCATCGGCCCGTGCTGGACGCAGACGCCGATCGGACCGGTGTGGACCTGCGGGTGAGTGTGCGCTAGAGCATGATCCCGAAAAGTGGAAACCGGTTTTCGGAAAAGATCATGCTCAAACAAAAGGATAAGCGACGAGTCTGATTCAACGCAGTTGAAACAGACTCTAGGCGCTGACGATGCACGGGGCTTACGGGCCGAGACAACAAAGGTACGAACAATGAATGATTTTCGGGAATGGCGCAGCTCGACGCGAGAATACAACGGGGCGCCGAATATGAGCAAACGCCGCAAGAACATCTACGTGATAGGCGGCGCAGTCCTGCTGGTTGCTTTCTTCGCCGGGTTGGTGGTTATCAAACAGCTCGGCATTTGATGAGGCTGCTGGGCTTGTGAGGTTGTCTGCGCACCGACGCGCCTTTGCCATGGTTGGACGTGAGCCAATCAAGCTTGGAATGGGTTTGCCCAAGGGCAGTTGTCCAACCGCAGGGCGAGTCAGCCGGAGGCGTAACCCGCCATCACGCCATCGAGGAAGAAGTGCGGCGGACTACGTTGCGCTACTCCGCCTGATGCTGGCTAGCCATCGCCGAGATCAAGATCGAGTTGGCCGCCGTAGGCTCGCAAATAAAGTCGATTAAATTCGTTACGATTGTTGGACGCGCGTAAGAGTGCCATGACTCCGCTCATTTGAGAACGAAAGTGCTCTAAGCCAAATCCTTCAGTTAGAAGTTGGTGATGCCGGTATTTGCGCTGGTAGTTGGGCAAGGAGGGATTCATCTCATCAAGCTTGGGCAGGACAGGTTTTGGTAGATGACGATAGATTAGATTGCGGACAAGCTTGCCTGCGTACCTTGGACCGCGATTGCCTGCCTTATGTTGCCAGCCGAACACCCTAAACATCTCTTGGAAAAATTCGACAGGCACGGCCTTCATCCAAGGACGGTGTTCCGGTAAAATATATGCGTCTAGAATCTTCTGAAGAGCCTGCTCTTCGCGATATCTTTGATACCCAGTCGCTTCATCAACAAGCGCGATAATGCCAACGCGAGACAATCCACTCAGCAGCACCTCACATTGATGAGCAATAAAGAGCTGTTGCTCTTGCAGAACTCCCATGCGTGCTGCTGCCACAACAGCTTCGCACAATGCGGGTAGGACCTCCGCAGGAAGAGCATAGGCTTTTGCTCCACTTGGCTTTTTGATTTCAATCGGAGATTCGAGCTTAAGTTGTATATGTCGCGGAATGTTCTGAGCAATACGGTTGCGGGACGCAAACAACTCAAGTCGATTTTTCCCCGCGACCATTGAGCCGCCACTGGCAAACCCCATCGCGCTCTGAATGTCTGAATATAGAAGAACTCTTTCTCCGTCTTCGAGTACGTAACATTCGATGGTGATATCGCCAAGCTTAAGTGGATTGTCGGGAGAACCATACTTCACAGAAACAGATTCCATGTGGTCAATCCTTTAAGATTAGCATCTTGCCTTCAGTGACAGGTTAAATTTGAAAGGGACGGCTTGCAGCCGTCCCCAATACTATTTGCGGTTATACGGGGATTGGTTCGTTGGTTTGAGTGAAATCCCGTTCTCCGAAGCTTTCGCTCGCACAGCGGTCTCCGTGCGACCGAGGTGCAGCCCGATCACGCGCGTTGGCGTATTACCTTTTGCTTCTTGGCGGAGTTGTTTTACCTCGCCGGCCGTCCAAGCTTTGCCTGAGTTCCTGTCGTATTTAGCCATTTGTCTCGTTTTCTGCCCATTGGGCGTTGGAAAACGTTGAGGCTCCGCTGGACGCCGGACTGCAGAATCGCTTAACTGCTCTTGCTACTGAGAGGAAGCTTCTGCTTTCTCGATGCCCCCGTAAGTACCTCAACAGTGCTTCACGGATACCAATGCCGAGGTTTACCTCGGCATTGGTATTTCGAGCGAACGAATCAATTCTACCCATTCTTAGAATATATCGACGGATTCGGCCTTATCGCAGCCCACTTATCCCCATCTTCAATCGACCTATGATGGAGGGCCGCTCTCACTAGCGACCCTTATTTTTTTATCGTCCGCATCACCGCCGACGACAACCGATGCCCTTCGTTCACGAACACCCCGTCGTGCTTCCGCACGTATCGCACTTCATGCAGGTGCCGTTGCGCACCAAGGTGAAGTTGCCGCACTCCGAGCACATCTCACCCTCATAGCCTCTTGCTTTCGCTTCGGCGCGGCGCTCGGCCTTGGTCGGTGCGGTTGCATGCGCGGCGGCGGCCTTGCTTCTTTGCTGCTGTTCCAGCCGCTCGGTCGGCGAGAGGTCGTGCTCGGTCTCCTGCTTCAGCGCGGTTGCACCTTCGAGCGTGTCGCCCACGCGCGAGGAGGAGAGGGCGGTGACGTTGGCCCCTCCGCTCCGACTCTCTCCCGCGAGGGAGGAGGGTGAACCGCCGCGCATGACGACAAGATTATCGGTCCGCGAGCGGGTCAGGCCCTTCGACACGTAGCGGGTGGCATGCTGGCCTTCCGGCGTCTTGCCTTCGGCCACACCCTTGCCGAGTGCGTCAAAGCCGGTCTCCGACGGATCGACGTGGGCGAGGTCGTAGCGGCTCATGTAGCTGACCGCGAGTTCGCGGAACACGTAGTCGAGGATCGAGGTCGCGTACTTGATCGAGTCGTTGCCCTGCACTGGTCCCGCCGGCTCGAAGCGAGTGAAAGTGAAGGCGTCGACATATTCCTCCAGCGGAACGCCGTATTGCAGGCCGAGCGAAACCGCGATGGCGAAGTTATTGATGAAGGAGCGTAGCGCCGCGCCTTCCTTGTGCATGTCGATGAAGATTTCGCCCAGGCGGCCGTCGTCATATTCGCCGGTGCGCAAATAGACCTTATGCCCGCCGACGACAGCCTTCTGGGTGTAGCCCTTGCGGCGGTCCGGCATCTTCTCGCGCTCGCGCAGTACGACGATGCGCTCCACCAATTTCTCGACGACCTTCTCCGCCACCTGCGTGGCGCGCGCGGCCATCGGCTTGTCCATCAGCGCCTCGATCGCGTCGTCGTCACCGTCATCATCGGCGATGAGCTGCGAGTTGAGCGGCTGGGACAGTTTCGATCCGTCGCGATAGAGCGCATTGGCCTTCAGCGCGAGCTTCCACGACAGCAGGTAGGCCGACTTGCAGTCCTCTACCGTGGCGTCGTTCGGCATGTTGATGGTTTTCGAGATCGCGCCCGAGATGAACGGTTGCGAGGCCGCCATCATGCGGATGTGGCTTTCGACCGAGAGATAGCGCTTGCCGATCTTGCCGCAGGGGTTGGCGCAGTCGAACACCGGATAGTGTTCGGCCCTGAGGTGCGGCGCGCCTTCCACCGTCATCGCGCCGCAGATGTGCACGTTGGCGGCTTCAATTTCGCGCCTGCTGAAACCGATCGCCGTGAGCAGGTCGAAGGTCGGCGAGGCGAGGGCGTCGGTATCAACGCCGAGCGTGTCACGGATGAAGTCTTCGCCAAACGTCCATTTATTAAAGGCGAACTTGATGTCGAACGCGGTCGGCAGCGCCTTCTCCACCTTGGCAATGGCCTCGTCGGTGAAACCCTTGGCCTTCAGGGTGGAGACGTTGATACCCGGCGCGTTGGACAGCGAGCCGTGACCAACCGCATAGGCCTCGATCTCGGCGATCTCGCTCTCGCGATAGCCGAGCGCGCGCAGCGCCTCCGGCACCGCGCGATTGATGATCTTCCAGTAGCCGCCGCCGGCAAGCTTCTTGAATTTCACCAGCGCGAAGTCGGGCTCAATGCCGGTGGTATCGCAGTCCATGACCAGACCGATCGTGCCGGTCGGCGCCACCACGGTGACCTGCGCGTTGCGGTAGCCGTGCTGCTCGCCGAGCGCGAGCGCATCGTCCCACGCCCTGGTCGCGTGGGCGATCAGGTCCGCTTGCGGGCAGGAGGCATGGTCGAGCGGCACCGGATTCACCGCGAGCGCTTCATAGCCGTTGGATTGACCGTGCGCGGCGCGGCGGTGATTGCGGATCACGCGCAGCATGTGGCCAGCGTTCTTCTTGTGGCCGGGAAAGACGCCGAGCTCGCCGGCCATCTCGGCGGAGGTCTTGTAGGCGATACCGGTCATGATCGCGGTCAGCGCGCCGCACAGTGCGCGGCCTTCCTTCGAGTCATAGGACAGGCCCATGGTCATCAGGAGGCCGCCGATGTTGGCGAAGCCGAGACCCAGCGTGCGGAATTCGTAAGACAGCTCCGCGATCGCCTTGGACGGGAACTGCGCCATCAGCACCGAGATTTCCAGCACGACGGTCCAGAGACGAACGGTGTGCTCATAGGCATCGACATCGAACTGCTTCGAGGCGGTGTCGTGGAACGTCATCAGGTTGGCGGAGGCGAGGTTGCAGGCGGTATCGTCGAGAAACATGTATTCCGAGCACGGATTCGATGCACGGATATCGCCGGATGCCTTGCAGGTGTGCCAGTCGTTCATCGTGGTGTTGAAGTGCAGGCCGGGATCGGCCGAGGCCCATGCGGCGAAGCCGATCTTCTCCCAGAGGTCGCGCGCCTTCAGCGTCTTCGTCACTTTTCCGGTGGTGCGGCCGATCAGATTCCAGTCGCCGTCGGTCTCGACCGCGCGCAGGAAGTTGTCCTTCAGCGACACCGAGTTGTTGGAATTCTGGCCGGAGACGGTGAGATAAGCCTCCGAATCCCAGTCGGTGTCAAAGACCGGGAAGTCGATCTCCTTGTAGCCTTGTCGCGCGAACTGAATGACGCGCTTGATGTAATTGTCAGGGACCAACGCACGGCGGGCGAGCTTGATCTCACGGCGCAGCGCCGGGTTCTTCTCCGGCACAAAGCAATCGTCACCCGAGCCCTCGCAGTTGACGCAGGCGCGCATCACCGCCTTGAGGTGCTTCTGGTTGATCCTGGAGCCGGTGACGAGAGCGGCGACCTTCTGCTCCTCTTTCACCTTCCAATCGATATACTGCTCGATGTCCGGATGATCGGCGTCGACCACCACCATCTTGGCGGCGCGGCGCGTGGTGCCGCCGCTCTTGATGGCGCCCGCGGCGCGGTCGCCGATCTTGAGGAAACTCATCAGGCCGCTGGAACGGCCGCCGCCCGAGAGACGTTCGCCTTCGCCGCGCAGGCGCGAGAAGTTGGAGCCGGTGCCGGAGCCGTATTTGAACAGGCGCGCCTCGCGCACCCACAGGTCCATAATGCCGCCTTCGTTGACGAGGTCATCCTCGATGCCCTGGATGAAGCAGGCATGCGGCTGCGGGTGCTCGTATGACGACTTCGACTTGGTCAGCTTGCCGGTCTTGAAGTCGACGTAGTAGTGGCCCTGGCCGGGGCCGTCGATGCCATACGCCCAGTGCAGGCCGGTGTTGAACCACTGCGGCGAGTTCGGCGCCACCATCTGGCGCGCCAGCATGTAGCGCAGTTCGTCGTTGAAAGCCCGCGCGTCCTCTTCAGAGGTGAAGTAACCGCCCTTCCAGCCCCAATAGGTCCAGCATCCACTGAGCCGATCGAACACCTGCTTGGCCGAGGTTTCACCGACGATGCGTTCGTTCTCGGGGAGGGCGCCGAGCGCGTCGGTATCAGGGACCGAACGCCACAGCCATGAAGGGACCGTTTCCTCCTCGACCTTCTTGAGGCGCGCCGCGACGCCGGCTTTCCTGAAATATTTCTGCGCCAGCACATCGGAAGCGACCTGCGACCACGGTTCCGGCACCTCCACATTCTCGAGGCGAAACACCACGGAGCCATCCGGATTACGGATCTCGCTCGTGGTCAGCCGGAAATCGATCCCGGCATAGGGTGATTGACCGTCCCTGGTATAGCGCCGTTCGAATCGCATTGTTTCGTGCCCCGTAACTGTCCGTCACCGCTTCGGCGGCGTTGGCGGTTTCCATTCGCGGACTCTTGCGCCCGCAGTTCGGCCAGTGGTTCCGGCCCTGTTTGGAAGTCCGATTCCGACCAGAGGACCTGCGGCCCGTGGCTATCTCGGACTCAACGCCTCACATCCCCATTTGCGCCAGTTTCGATCTGGTTTTTGGTGTTCCTGACACCTCGGCTCAGCGCAGACACGTCCGCGCTCCGCTGCCCAAACCGGCGGACGAAGTGCCCATTCTGGAACCTTTCAGGAGCGACCGGCGGAACCCGAAACATACTCGCGCCAACCGAAATCTAAGCTAGGACGACTCCCTTGCGCACGTCAAGGACTAGTGCAGATTCTTGAATCAAATACTAAATATGGTGGAAAGAAGGGAAAACCAAGGGTCGAATCGCGCCTTGGATGACTTCAAGTATCGGTGAGTGTTCACGGATTCCGAAACGGAAAAAGTCTCTGATGTCGTCCCACCGACGAATTTCGCCCGCTGTTCACAAGACAGCTATTTATTGCACGCGAGGGGTTGCTTCAGAGACGCGACTCGCTACGCGCGACCAACCGTTCAGCGGATAAATAGCTAAGGTGTGCCGGGAACGGCAAAGCGAAGAAGATAAAAGAAAAAGGAGCGGTGCTTTTGGCACCGCTCCTGACGGGGCCCATGAAGGGGGCAAGCTAGTTACGGACAGCGATGGCGTTTGCCGTCGTGGCCCAAATAGGTTCCGGAACGCACATCGTATGATTTGAACCGTTGCTGGCAGTAGGAGGCATCCCTGCCAGAGCCGTTGCTTTGGACCGCGGTGGGACCATCATCGTAATAATCGTCATCGCCGTAATATGGGGAGCCGTAGTAGGGGGAAGAGTACGAGTAATAAGGCGATCCCCAACCACCGCCCCAACCCCAACCTCCACCCCAACCCCACGGGCCGCCCAGCAAGCCGCCACCAATAAAGCCGGGATAAAACCCGCCACCCCAACCTCCACGCCACCCGCGGCCGGCCCAGCCAATACCGCCGCCGCGCCAGCCTCCACCCATGCCCATGTGATGCCCGCCACGCCAGCCGCCACCGCCCATGTGTCGGCCACCTCCGCCCATACCAATGTGTCCGCCGCCACCGGCGAATCCTTGAGCCTTTGTTCCCAATCCTTGTGCATAGCTTGGCGACGCAATGGCCAGCGGTGCTGCAACCGCCAGGACGGCCGCCACCAGTACTGGTTTGAAACTAAACATCTTCACAACTCCATGTCGGATTCGAATTTAGGCTTTCGCTCACGAACAAAACGTGGCGATAGGTGGCGAGTTCCGCAACGGGGCTTTCGGAAATGTTCCATCACCGGAACAGGCATCCATCACAACAAAAACTGACTGAAAAATATCGTTTCAGATCATATGCATAAGAACAAATCCTTATAGATGAATTTATCGTTCACAAGTTTGCGTCTCGTGCGTCATTCAGCCGCTTCGCTCGCGTTATGTCGCTTCGGCTTTCCTGCCTTCTTCAGCACCGGCTTCAAAAAATTTCCGGTATGACTGCGCGGCGCTTTCGCAATGTCTTCCGGTGGTCCCCAGGCAACGATCTCACCGCCACCGTCCCCACCATCGGGGCCAAGGTCGATCACCCAATCCGCGGTCTTGATGACTTCAAGATTGTGTTCGATCACCACAACTGTATTGCCCTGCGCGACCAGCTCGTGCAGCACTTCAAGAAGCTTCTTTACGTCATGGAAGTGCAGACCAGTTGTCGGCTCGTCCAGAATGTAGAGTGTGCGGCCGGTCGCGCGTTTCGACAGTTCCTTCGCGAGTTTGACGCGCTGCGCCTCGCCGCCAGACAACGTGGTGGCCTGTTGCCCCACATGAATGTAGTCGAGGCCGACGCGATGCAGCGTCTTGAAGGTTTCGCGAACGCGCGGTACCGCCTTGAAAAATTCGGCCGCTTCCTCGACCGTCATGTCGAGCACGTCGGAAATCGACTTGCCTTTGAATACCACCTCGAGCGTCTCGCGATTGTAGCGCTTGCCCTTGCAGGTGTCGCAGGTGACGTAAACATCGGGGAGGAAGTGCATCTCGATCTTGATGACTCCATCGCCCTGGCAGGCCTCGCAGCGCCCACCTTTGACGTTGAAGGAGAAGCGGCCTGGCGCATAACCGCGAGCCTTGGCTTCCGGCAGGCCGGCGAACCACTCACGGATCGGCGTAAAGGCGCCGGTGTAGGTCGCAGGATTCGAGCGCGGTGTACGCCCGATTGGCGACTGGTCGATGTCGATGATCTTGTCGATGTGCTCCAGACCCTCGATGCGGTCGTGGGGCGCGGGGGGATCGCTCGCATTGTTCAGCTTCCGCGCGATCGCCTTGTAAAGCGTGTCGATCAGCAGTGTCGACTTCCCGCCACCGGAAACACCCGTGATGCAAGTGAACAGACCGAGCGGAACTTCCGCGGTGACGTTCTTGAGGTTGTTGCCGCGCGCATTGACCACCTTGATGGTGCGGCGATGGTTGGGCGGCCGCCGATCCGGCACCTCGACCGCCAGTTCGCCGGTGAGATACTTGCCGGTCAGCGACTTCGGGTTGCGCATGATATCGGCCGGCGTGCCCTGCGCGACGATATGGCCGCCATGAACGCCGGCGCCGGGTCCGATATCGAGCACATGGTCGGCGAGGCGGATGGCATCCTCATCGTGCTCTACGACGATCACCGTGTTGCCAAGATTGCGAAGCCGCTTCAGAGTTTCAAGCAGGCGGGCATTGTCGCGCTGGTGCAAGCCGATGGAAGGCTCGTCCAGCACATACAGTACGCCGGTCAGGCCTGAACCGATCTGCGAAGCAAGCCGAATGCGCTGGCTCTCGCCGCCTGACAGCGTGCCGGAAGCGCGTGACAGCGTAAGATAATTAAGGCCAACGTCGAGCAGAAACGACAGTCGCTCGCGGATCTCCTTGAGTATGCAGCCGGCAATTTCGTTCTGCTGCACCGAGAGCACTGTCGGAACGGTCTCGAACCATTCGCCGGCAAGACGAACAGACAGTTCGCTGATCTCGCCGATGTGCTTGCCCCCGATCTTGACGCACAGTGCCTCCTGCTTGAGCCGATAGCCCTTGCAGGAATCGCACGGCACGTCGGAGAAATATTTTCCAAGCTCCTCGCGCGCCCATTCGCTTTCGGTTTCGCGATAACGACGATCGATGTTGGGGATAATGCCTTCGAATGGCTTCCTGGTTTCGTAGGAGCGCACGCCGTCTTCATAGGAGAACTTGATCTCACTGTCGCCCGAGCCATGCAAAAGCGCGGCCTGCGTCTTCTTCGGCAAGTCCTTCCATTTGGTATCCAGAGCGAATTTGTAAAATTTGCCAAGCGCGGTGAGGGTCTGCAAGTAGTATGGTGACGACGATTTTGCCCACGGTGCGATCGCGCCTTTGCGCAGCGTCAATTCCCTGTTCGGGATGACGAGATCTTCATCGACGTGCTGCTCGATACCGAGACCACCGCATTTCGGGCAGGCGCCGTAGGGATTATTGAACGAGAACAGCCGCGGCTCGATCTCAGGGAGTGTGAAGCCGGACACGGGGCACGCGAACTTTTCCGAGAACAGGATGCGTTCAGGACCGCTCTTGTCGTGGATCTTCGCGATTTTCTTCTTTTCGCCCTCTCCGGCGAGAGGTGAAGGAGGCGCGTCCGCATATTCGATCACCGCCAGCCCCTCTGCGAGCTTCAAGGCAGTCTCGAATGACTCAGCCAGCCGCTGGCCCAGGTCCGGCCTTACAACGATGCGGTCGACTACCACGTCGATATCGTGCGGAAACTTTTTATCCAGAGTGGGAGCATCGGCAAGTTCGTAAAAAGCTCCGTCGATCTTGACGCGCTGAAAACCCTTTTTGAGATACTCTGCCAGTTCTTTTCGATACTCGCCCTTTCGGCCGCGAACGACCGGCGCCAGCAGATAGAGCCGCGTGCCATCGGGTAGCGCCAATACCCGGTCGACCATCTGCGACACCGTCTGGCTTTCGATCGGCAGGCCGGTTGCAGGCGAATAGGGCACGCCGACGCGCGCCCACAATAGCCGCATGTAATCGTAGATCTCAGTCACGGTCCCCACGGTCGAGCGTGGATTCTTCGAAGTCGTTTTCTGCTCGATGGAGATCGCCGGCGACAGCCCGTCGATCTGATCGACGTCGGGCTTCTGCATCATCTCCAGAAACTGACGCGCGTAAGCCGACAGGGACTCGACATAGCGGCGCTGACCCTCGGCATAGATGGTGTCGAACGCCAGCGAGGACTTGCCAGAGCCGGAGAGGCCGGTGAACACCACGAGCCTGTCGCGTGGGATTTCCAGATCGACATTCTTGAGGTTGTGTTCGCGAGCGCCGCGAATCGTGATGGCGCGACTCGCGGGACTCAATTGTTGCCGCTTCGCCTTGATGACTTCGTCCATGACAGGCTTTTCCGGATGCAGAAGCCGCACCGCGTTTGGGCGCGCCCCGCCGGGCAATCCCCGGAGTGGCGCCATCTGTAGCAGTCTGTGGAACGTAGATAGAACAGCGGGCGATTTCCAGAGGGCGTCAGCGATCATCCCCGATTTCATCGGGAGGAGCAGCACGGCGTATCAGTAGGCTGCCCGTTGGCGGGGTTGCCTGCGACCCGTGGCTCAAACAAAAAGGCCGGCAAAAAGCCGGCCTTTCAAGTTTTCCAAGAACGTCGGATCAGACGCGATCAGTACCGTGCAATGGCTGGGCCACCCCAGCGGTAATTGATGCGCGCCGTGACGAGATCCACGTCCTGGCCGATATTGTCGGTTCCAAACAGCGTACCGGCGGCCCCTGCAACACCATTGTTGATGAAGGTATATCTGTTGCTACCCATAAAGATGTGATCGTACTCGAATCCGAGCGACCAGTTTGGCGCAAATCCATATTCGAGGCCGACGCCGACCGTAGCGCCCCAGTCGGTATTATTGACGTTGTTGGTCACCTGAACGCCAGTCAGGGTGCCAAGGCTCCGGTATCGGTTAGAGGTCACGGCGGCGCCGCCCTTCACGTAAAGCAACGTGGCATCCCAAGCATACCCGACCTGGCCAGTGAACAGGCCGAACGCACCCAGATGGCTGTCGTTGGTGAAGGCAGGGAAGGCGAGGCTGGCACGGCGACCACTTATATCGGCCCAGTTACCCTGAGCTTCCAGCCCGAACACCCAATTGCTGCTCTGCCAGCGATAGCCGATCTGACCACCGGCCGTGCCGCCGGTTGCGTCATGGCAACCTTCACGCGCCACGACAACCCCTGCGGGCGTCGTGAAGTCCCAGCAATTGCGGCTCGATCCCCAGCCACCGTTCGCGCCGATGTAGAAGCCGCTCCAATCGTAAATCGCGGCCACCATCGGAGGGGCCTTCGTATATGGACGCGGGGCAAGGTCGGCCGCAGTGGCGGGCGCGGCACCAAGGCCAATAGCGAGAGCACCGACGGCCCCAATCAGAAACTTGTTCATTTCAATCCCCGGATTTTTGCTTTAATTTCAACAACTAAAGCGCGAGCGCTGCTAGTTACCCCGAAACTTGTGAATCAGTTATACCCTCAGGCGCGGCAAATTGCCGTCTCTCAAATGCAACACTCTAGGTCAAATTGGTTGTCCCCGCGGGCGGAGTATCTCGGCGAGAGGTCTGCGCGGACTTTTGGGCTTATTCTTGAGAACAAATAAAGAACATTATACCATACTCGATCCGTGGATAACCCGGCGATGAGCCTCTCGGCGCGGCGAGGGGAGTGTAGGCTGCTTGAACGCCGTCACGGCTCGATTTTGAAGCGGCAACATCCGTTTGGGTTAGCACCGGTTTTGAGCTAGCAATCGGGAATTGGGGACATGGAGAACGGCGATGGCGGGTAGCGTGAACAAAGTTATTCTGATTGGCAATCTCGGAGCCGACCCGGAAATCAAGCGGACCCAGGACGGACGGCCGATCGCCAATCTGCGGATTGCAACCTCTGAAACCTGGCGCGACAGGACCAGCGGCGAGCGCAAGGAAAAAACAGAGTGGCATCGCGTCGTGATTTTCAACGAAGGCCTCTGCAAGGTTGTTGAGCAGTATTTGAAGAAAGGCTCCAAGGTCTACATCGAGGGTCAGTTGCAGACCCGAAAATGGACCGACCAAAGCGGTGTCGAAAAATACTCCACCGAAGTGGTGCTACAGAATTTCAATTCGACTCTGACAATGCTCGATGGCCGCAACAGCGGCGGTGGCGGCAACTTCGGATCTGACGATTCCGGCGGCGACTTCGGGTCCGGAAGTCCGTCAGGCGGAGCGCCGCGCCGCGCCGCGGCCGCCGGTAGCCACCGCAGCGACATGGACGACGACATTCCGTTTTAGCGAGTGAAAATAACCTGGTGTTTACTGCGCCGGTTTTTGGCGATCCCGGCAGGATTCGAACCTGCAACCCGCGGAGTAGAAATCCGCTACTCTATCCAGTTGAGCTACGGGACCGTTTAAAGCTTCATCTCCCAAAAGCTTCATCTCACCGCAATATGAAAAAACCGCCTTCGCGCCAAGTCCGATCCGAACCATTTCGATCGGGCGGGCGACAAACACGTGCGATCCGTTCGTCTCGAGTGCGTACAGACGCCTCGTACGGGCAGTCCGAGGACGATGAATCGGAATTCCTTTGCGCTGGACTTATACTGTAGCGACACGGGATAAAGCAATGAATCTGCTACATTTTGGTGCATTTTCTGGCACGGGCGGTTTGATTCTGACATTCGCATCCCGTTCAGGCCGGTGTCGCGAAGTTAAAAACGAACGACCAACAGCAAGTATAACCTGTTAGTGGAGTTTTGGCCGTGATCGTGTTTCGGACTCGCGGCCCATGGATTGCAAGTGTCAAATTCGATTTCGATGCCGCACAGCGCAGAACTCTGACCCGGGGCCACCCCAGCGACATTTACGCGCGCAGGAGCTTTTTATGACCAGGATGGTTCGCGCCGTAGCCCTCTGTGCGACCTTACTCATCGGGCTTGGATCAGCTGCCCTGGCGGCAGATAAAGCCTTCAAGCGGGATGATCTTGCCGACGCGGCAATCAAGCTCGAGGCTCAGATCAAGAGCGAAGCAGGCACTATCACCAAATCGGCCCCGACTTTGCGCGCCGATGCCGACGCGGCCTTCAAACGAGCCGATTTTCGCAGCGGTCTTCAGATACTCGGCCAGATCGCAACGGTCGTACCAGCCGACAGCGGCAACTGGCTGCGCCTGGCACGGACAATCTTCCAGATCAGACCCACCACAAGTCAAGAACAAACCTTTCTGCTCGAACGAGCATCCACCGCCGCCTATCTCGCCTACCAGCGAGCGAACGATTCTGCTGTCGAGGCTGATGCATTAGCGGTCCTCGGACGCGCATTTTCGGATCGAAAGCTGTGGCGGCCAGCCCTCGACACGTTGCGGCTTTCGCTTGATCTGCGCGAGGTCGCCGATGTTCGCGCGCAGTACGAAAAAATGCGAGACGACCACGGCTTTCGGCTGCTCGATTACACCGTGGATTCGGACTCGGCATCGCCTCGAGTCTGCTTCCAGTTCTCTGAGGATCTTGCCAAGAGGACCGACTTTTCACCGTTCGTGACGCTGGCCGGGGTCGACCAGCCGGCGCTGTCCTCGGAAGACAGACAGCTCTGTGTCGAGGGCCTCAAGCACGGTGAGCGATACAACATCCATCTGCGCTCCGGGCTGCCATCGACCGTGAAGGAGGGTCTGCCGAAATCCGCTGAATTCAACGTCTATGTGCGCGACCGTAAGCCCTTCGTCCGCTTCACAGGACGGGCCTACGTGCTGCCGCGCGTTGGCCAGCGCGGCATCCCGCTGGTCAGCGTCAACACCCAGACCGTGACCGTGAAGGTGTTCCGGATCGGCGACCGCAATCTCATCAATGCCGTTGTCGACAGCGATTTTCAGAAGACGCTCAGCGGCTATCAGTTGTTTAATCTCGGCAACGAACGCGGGATCAAAGTCTGGTCGGGCGAGGTTGCGACGGCCTCCACGCTGAACGCCGATGTGACGACCGCGTTTCCAGTCGATGAAGCGCTCGGAAACCTCCAACCCGGCGTTTATGTGATGACGGCCGCGCCAAAGGGGCCGTCATCAATGGAGGACGAAGAGTCCAGCTCGCTGGCGACTCAGTGGTTCATCGTCTCGGACCTTGGCCTGACCGCCTATTCAGGCAATGACGGCATCCACGTATTCGTCAATTCGCTGGCGACAACCGATGCTGTGGACAAAGCGGAAGTCCGCCTGGTCGCACGCAACAATGAAATCCTTGCGACCCGCAAGACGGATGAGTCAGGTCACGCGTTGTTTGAGCCTGGGTTGGCTCGAGGCGAAGGAGGGCAGTCACCTGCGCTGCTGACAGTCAGCACCGACAAGACCGATTATGCATTCCTCAGCCTGAAGTCGAATGCATTCGATTTGACGGATCGCGGGGTTTCGGGCCGCGCCGTGCCATCGGGAGCCGATGCCTTCATTTATGCCGAGCGGGGCGTCTATCGCTCCGGGGAGACTGTGTATCTCACGGCGTTGGTGCGGGACGGGCAGGGTAACGCGGTAACCGGCGGACCGTTGACGCTGGTGGTCGAACGGCCCGACGGCGTCGAGTTCCGCCGAGCCATCCTGGCCGATCAAGGCGCGGGCGGACGAAGCGTGAGCCTGCCGCTCAATTCAGCGGTCCCGACCGGGACATGGCGGGTTCGCGCATTTACGGACCCGAAAGGACCGTCAGTCGGCGAAACCACCTTCATGGTTGAAGACTATGTCCCAGACCGGATTGAATTCGACTTAACAACCAAGGCGAAACAGATTGCGGCTGATACCCCGGTAGAACTCAAGGTCGACGGCCGTTTCCTCTATGGCGCTCCCGCATCCGGCTTGCAGATCGAAGGCGATTTGCTGGTGGTACCTGCCGAAAGCCGTCCAGGATATGCCGGATATCAATTCGGCGTGCCCGGCGACGACGAGGCGACCAGTAACGAGCGCACGCCGATCGAGAACCTGCCCGAAGCCGATGCAAACGGCGTCGCAACCTTCCCGGTCAGCCTCGCAACGCCGTCCTCGTCGAGTCGACAGCAGGAAGCACAGATTTTCGTTCGCATGGCGGAGGCCGGCGGACGCGCGGTCGAGCGGAAAATCGTGCTTCCGGTGAAACCGTCCAGCGCCATGATCGGCGTCAAACCGTTGTTTGCCGACAAGAACGTCGCAGAGGGAGACAAGGCCAGCTTCGATGTCGTCTTTGTCGCACCAGACGGAACATCGCTTGCCCGCAAGGGTCTCCGCTACGAATTGCTCAAGCTGGAGAGTCGCTATCAGTGGTATCGTCAGAATTCGTATTGGGAATACGAGCCGGTGAAGTCGACCAGACGGGTGGCCGACGGAGATCTGACGATTGCCGCCGACAAGCCTGCGCGGATCGAACTCTCTCCACAGTCGGGACGCTACCGGCTCGACGTTAAATCGTCCGATCCCGATGGTCCGCTGACATCCATTCAATTTGACGTCGGCTGGTATTCCGACGGCAGCGCCGACACGCCTGACCTACTGGAAACCTCGATCGACAAGCCAGATCACCAGTCCGGCGACACCATGGTCGTTTCGGTCAATGCCCGGACCGCCGGCAAACTGACGATCAATGTTCTCGGCGACCGGCTGTTGACCACCCAAATCGCCGACGTCAAGGAAGGTACGTCGCAGGTCAAAATTCCGATCGGCAAGGACTGGGGCACCGGGGCCTATGTGGTGGCAACGCTTCGGCGGCCACTCGACGTCGCCGCACAGCGGATGCCCGGACGAGCGATCGGCATCAAATGGTTCGGCATCGACAGGACCCCGCGCACCCTTTCGGTCAATCTCTCGCCGCCGACATTGGCGCGGCCGTCGACGACGCTAAGGCTGCCTGTGAAGATCGGTGGCCTAAGCCCCGGCGAAGACGCCAAGATCGTCGTTGCTGCGGTTGACGTCGGTATCCTCAATCTCACTAACTACAAGCCTCCCGCGCCCGACGACTACTATCTCGGTCAGCGTCGTATGACGTCTGAAATCCGAGACCTTTACGGACAACTGATCGACGGCATGCAGGGGACACGCGGCCAACTCAGGACCGGCGGCGATTCGGCCGGAGCGGAGTTGCAGGGCAGCCCGCCGACGCAGAAGCCGCTCGCGCTCTATTCCGGCATCGTCACGGTAGCAGCAGACGGCACGGCTGAGGTCAGCTTTGACATTCCGGAATTCGCCGGCACTGCGCGAGTGATGGCGGTCGCCTGGAGTGCAACCAAACTCGGCCGTGCGACGGTCGATGTCACGGTGCGTGATCCGGTGGTGTTGACGGCGACGCTGCCGCGCTTTCTGCTGACCGGCGATCAGGGCACCCTGACTTTCGACCTCGACAATGTCGAAGGTCCGCCCGGCGACTACGTTATCAACGTCAAGACCTCGGGGCCCGTGAAGATGGCGGGCAACGCCAAGACCACGATCAAGCTCGCGGCCAAGCAGCGCAGATCGATGGCGCTGACGCTTGGTGCCGGCGGCTCTTCCGGCGCTGCCCAATTCGACATCGATATCAAGGGGCCGAACGGCCTGACGGTCGCGCGGCACTATGATCTCGAGGTCAAGCCGGCGACCCAGATCCTGGCGCGCCGCTCTGTCCGAACGCTGGCAAAAGGCGAGAGCCTGACGCTGACTTCGGACATGTTCTCCGACCTCGTGGCGGGGACGGGAGGAGTATCGGTGTCCGTCGGGCTGTCGTCGGCGCTGGATGCGGCGAGTGTCCTGAAGGCGCTCGATCGCTATCCCTTCGGCTGCTCCGAGCAGATCGCAAGCCGGGCGATGCCGCTGCTCTATGTCAACGATCTCGTCGCCAACGCACACCTCGCGATGGATACCAGTGTCGACGATCGCATCAAGAGTTCGATCGAGCGCCTGCTGGCCCGGCAAGGCTCCAATGGTTCGTTCGGCTTATGGTCGTCCGGCGGCGAGGATTCCTGGCTCGACGCTTACGTCATGGACTTCATGACCCGCGCTCGGGAGAAGGGGTTCTCCGTCCCTGACGTCCCGTTCAAAAGCGCGCTCGACCGCATCCGCAACTCGGTTGTGAATGCAGCCGAGCCGGAGAAGGATGGCGGTCGCGACCTGGCTTACGGACTTTACGTTCTTGCCAGAAACGGTGCTGCCCCGATCGGGGATTTGCGTTATCTCGCCGATACCAAATTGACCAATCTGGCGACACCCATCGCCAAGGCGCAACTCGCCGCGGCGCTTGCGCTGGTCGGTGACCGGGCGCGGGCGGAACGCGTTTATGCCGCAGCGATACAAAGTCTGGCGCCCAGACCGGCTATCGAATTCGGCCGGCCGGACTACGGCTCGGCGCTGCGCGATGCTGCCGCGCTGGTATCGCTCGCAAGTGAGGGCAATGCGCCGCGAGCCACGGTCACGCAAGCGGTGCAGCGGGTGGAGGCAGCGCGGGGGTTGACGCCCTCAACCTCAACACAAGAGAACGCGTGGCTGGTCCTGGCAGCGCGGGCGCTTGCGAAAGAATCAATGTCGCTCGATGTCGGTGGCGCGCCCGTTAATGCCGCGCTTTATCGCAGCTACAAGGCAGCCGAGGTGGCCGACAAGCCGATCAAGATCACCAACACGGGCGAGGCGCCGGTGCAGGCGGTGATTTCCGTGGCCGGCGCGCCCGCCACTCCCGAACCGGCTGCTTCGAATGGCTTCGTGATTGAGCGCAACTATTTCAATCTCGACGGAACGCCCGCGGATCCGGCGCAGGCCACGCAGAACGAACGGTTCGCCGTCGTTCTCAGGATCACCGAAGCCAAGCCGGAATACGGCCACATCATGGTGGCCGACTATCTTCCGGCAGGATTCGAAATCGACAATCCTCATCTGGTTTCGTCCGGCGACACCGGTACGCTCGACTGGATCGAGGACGGCAAGGAACCGGTCAGCACTGAATTCCGCGACGATCGGTTCACCGCAGCCGTCGATCGCGCTGCTAATGACAAGGCGGTGTTCACCGTGGCCTATGTCGTGCGCGCTGTATCACCGGGCAAATACGTTCTGCCGCAAGCGTACGTGGAAGACATGTACAATCCATCGCGCTACGGCCGCACCGGCACTAGCCGTGTGGAGGTACGTTCCGCGAAATGACCGCGCCCGACACCCCTGCAACGGCGGTACAGTCGCGTCGCTGGCGGCGGGTGAAGCTGGCGGCGTCAGCCCTCGCCATCGTCGCTATGGTAACCACCGGCGCTGTCGCGAGCTGGATCATCTCGTTGGGACCTCTGCCGCTGGCGAACGCGCGCGAGGTTTCGACGACGGTGCTCGACCGCAACGGCAAATTGCTGCGCGCGTTCGCAATGGCCGACGGCCGGTGGCGATTGCCGGTCGATGCCAGCACCGATGTTGATCCCGGATATCTCAACCTACTGCTAGGTTATGAAGATCAGCGGTTCTATTCGCACATTGGCGTCGACCCGCTCGCGCTTGGCCGCGCGGCGCTGCAACTCTTGACCCGTGGCCACATCGTTTCGGGCGGGTCGACCATCACCATGCAGCTTGCCAGGCTGATCGAGCCTCGCCAGCGGCGCTCGATATACGCCAAGCTGCATCAGATGGTCCGTGCGTTCCAACTCGAGTACGAACTCCCCAAAAGCCAAATACTCGACCTGTATCTGACGCTCGCGCCGTTCGGAGGCAATCTCGAAGGTATTCGCGCGGCATCCCTTGCTTATTTCGGCAAGGAGCCGAAGCGGCTGTCGCTGGCGGAGTCGGCTCTGCTGGTGGCCTTGCCCCAATCGCCGGAACGGCGACGCCTCGACAGACATCCTGCCGCAGCGCGTGCGGCCCGCGACCGCGTGCTCGTGCGTATGGTTGAGGATGCCCGCATCGATGCGGACGATGCCAAGCGGGCGATGGCGGTGCCTGTCATGCGGATGCGCCAGCCGTTTCCAATGCTGGCGCCGCATTCGGCGGATCAGGCGATGGCCACGAACAAGAATTCGAACCTCATCAGGCTGACGCTAGAGTCCGGATTACAGCGGCAGCTCGAAGCACTGGCGCACGACCGCGCGGCTGCACTCGGGCCGGAAATTTCGGTCGGCATCGTCGCAGTGGACAACGCCACCGGCGATGTGATGGCCCATGTCGGCTCTGCGGACTATTTCGACGAGCGGCTTGCCGGGCAGGTGGACATGACACGGGCGGTGCGCTCGCCGGGATCGACCCTGAAGCCATTTATCTATGGACTAGCGTTCGAAGACGGGGTTGTTCATCCGGATAGCCTGATCGACGATCATCCGGTCCGATTTGGCAGCTACGCGCCGGAAAACTTCGATATGACGTTTCAGGGCACCGTTCCGGTGCGCCGGGCTCTGCAATTATCGCTCAACGTTCCGGCAATCGAGCTGCTCGATCGTGTCGGCGCCAGCCGCCTGTCGTCGCGACTAAAACAGGCGGGCGCCAGTCTGGTGCTTCCCAAGGACGAAGCTCCGGGTCTGGCGATGGGACTGGGCGGCGTCGGCGTCACGCTCCATGACTTGGTGCAAGTCTATTCCGGCATTCCCCGGCTGGGTAATGTAATGCCTTTGCGCGAGTTCGAGCGCCGCGACTCTGGTGTCCGCGAGCCTTTGCGACTGCTGGATCCCGTTGCTGCCTGGCAGGTGGGCAATGTCCTGCTGGGAACACCCCCACCGGAAAACGCGGTTCGGAACCGGATCGCTTTCAAGACCGGCACGAGTTACGGCTATCGCGATGCTTGGTCCGTCGGCTTCGACGGCCGCATGACGATCGGCGTTTGGGTCGGACGCCCTGACGGCGCCCCGGTTCCCGGTCTTATCGGACGTGTCGCGGCCGCGCCCATTCTGTTCGATGCATTCGCTCGCACCGGCAGCTTGCTTGCCCCGCTCCCCAAGGCTCCGCACGGAACTCTGACCATCGCCAATAATGCAAAGCTTCCACTTCCATTGCGCCGGTTTCGTTCTGCTGATGAACTCATCCGGACGGACAACAATGAGCGCCGGCTCCATATCCAGTTTCCGTTGAACGGCTCGCGGATCGATGCCGGGGCAGGGCAGGGAACGCTGTCTCCGCTGCCGGTGAAAGTGACCGGCGGCAGCCTGCCGATGACCATGCTGGTCAACGGGAAAGCGGTCGGAGCGATCGACGGCCGTCGCCAGCGGATGATCGACCCTCCTGGGCCGGGCTTCGTCCGGCTGACCGTGATGGACGCGGCTGGCACCGCGGACACAGTTACGGTCAGAATTCAGTAGCAGCCGGCTCAGCGGTTGTCCCTGCCTCGGGTTCAGCGTATGCGGAAATCCCATGGCCAAGACCCTTCCCCATCCCCAATTTGGACAACCGCGCGAGCCGAAGAACCCGGTGGGTAGGGGACGGGGTCTGGCGAACGTGCTCGACTCTGTCGCCGCCAGTCAGGGCAGATCGGTATTATTTCTGGCGATTGTTGGCCTGCTGTTCTTTCTGCCTGGTTTCTTCAACATCCCACCAATCGATCGCGACGAGGCCCGTTTCGCCCAAGCGACCAAACAGATGGTGGAGACCGGCGATTTCGTCGACATCCGCTTTCAGGACGAGGTGCGTTACAAGAAGCCGGTCGGCATTTACTGGCTGCAGGCAGCAGCCGTCGAGACGGCGTCATCTCTCGGCCTGCCGCGCGCGCAGATCCGCATCTGGCTCTATCGAGTGCCCTCCCTGATCGGCGCGATTGGCGCGGTGCTTCTGACCTATTGGGCAGCGCTCGCTTTCATAACGCGACGGGGCGCTGTTTTGGCTGGACTGATCATGTGCAGTTCGGTCCTGCTCGGAGTGGAAGCGCGGCTCGCTAAGACTGATGCCATGCTGTTGCTGACAATCGTTGCAGCGATGGGTGCGCTTGCGCGAATCTATCTGTCATCTCAGCGGCGCGAGAACCCCGAGCATCCGTCCTGGATACATCCGGCGATCTTCTGGACCGCGCTCGCCGGGGGAATCCTGCTCAAAGGTCCGTTGATCCTGATGTTCGTGGGATTGACGATCGGGACCCTCGCTATACTCGATCGCTCTGCGTCATGGCTTTGGCGGCTACGGTCAGTCTGGGGGCTGATGTGGATGCTTGTCCTCGTCATGCCGTGGTTTGTTGCGATTTTTCTTCGCGCAGGCGACACGTTTTTTACGCAGTCGATCGGCGGCGACATGCTGAGCAAATTCGCGGCTCAAGAATCACATGGCGCACCGCCAGGCATATACTTCCTGCTGTTCTGGATTACCTTCTGGCCCGGCGCACCGCTCGCAGGGCTGGCGGCGCCCGCGGTCTGGCGCACGCGGCGAGAGCCGGAGGTACGGTTTCTGCTTGCGTGGCTGGTTCCGTCATGGATCGTGTTTGAACTCGTTTTGACGAAGCTGCCGCACTATGTGCTGCCGCTGTATCCCGCGGTCGCGATCCTGTCGGTTTGGGCACTGGAGCGCCACGTCCTGTCCCGATCATGGCTGACGAAGGGCACGGCGTGGTGGTTTGCCATCCCTGCGATGACCCTCGTGCTCGCAATCGTCGCAACCATTACCTTAACGCGTCAGCCGGTCTTCCTGGCGTGGCCGTTCGCCGCGGCGGCTTTGATTTCCGGGCTGTTCGCCTGGTGGCTCTACGATGACTATAACGCGGAACGCTCCCTGCTGAATGCGATTTTGGCGGCGCTGTTCCTGAGCGCTTCCGTCTACGGAATCATAGTCGCTGCGCTGACACCATTATTCCCGAGTCCCGAAGTCGCGCGCGCGCTGCGAAATGTCGAATGTGTTGGACCGAAAGCGGCGGCGGCTGGCTACCATGAGCCAAGTCTGGTGTTCATGACGGGGACGTCGACGCTGCTGACCGACGGCTCCGGGGCCGCCGATTTTCTCAGCTATGGAAGCTGCCGGTTCGCGCTTGTCGAATCCCGTTCCGAAAGAGCCTTCGCGCAGCGCGCCGAGGCGATCGGCTTGCGCTATAATGTTGCAACGCGCATCGACGGTTTCAATTTCTCACGGGGCAAGACGATTTCGATCGCCATCTTCCGCTCTGAGGGAACGCGTTAGATATCAGGGTGGCCACACGACGTGACGATAAGCCACCTATGCCGGATGTTGTTCTTACAATTGATGTAGACAGCATAAAATTCTTCGCTCGCCGAAATTTCCCATCTCAAAAGTGTTGCCCGCAGCGCTTACGCGCCATAAGAAGCGGACGCGGCTAGGGTCTTTCACCGCTTCGCGGAAACGGTGAAAGACTCTGTCTTTTTGATGACGCGCTTTCTTCACGCGAACCGGATTTCACTTCGCTCGAAAACGCTATAGGCCAGTTTTTCGCGGGCTCTGATTAGCGGACCAATCGGACAATGAACGACGACATGTCCACCAGCACGACTACGCCGACGATTTCCATAGTTGTGCCTGTGCGCAACGAGGCGGACAATATCGCACCCTTGATCGACGAGATCTCTGCCGCGCTGGACGGCCGGTGGGACTACGAGATTGTCTATGTCGACGACGGCTCCGCCGATGCAACCGCCCAGCGTTTGGCTACGATCATGACGCGGCGGAAGAATGTGCGCCAGATTCGTCACGAAAAGTCATCGGGCCAATCGGCGGCGGTTCGGACCGGGGTGCGGGCCGCGCGCGGTTCGATCGTTGCGACGCTGGATGGCGACGGTCAGAACAATCCGGAATTTCTGCCGGAACTCATAATGGCGATCGAGAAGGGTGAGGGACGCATCGGTCTCGCCGCCGGCCAACGCGTTGGCCGCAAGGATACCGGATTCAAGAAATTCCAGTCGCGAATCGCCAACAAGGTGCGAAGCTGGGTGCTGAGCGACGGGACGCGCGACACCGGTTGCGGGCTGAAGGCCTTTCGGCGGGAGGTGTTTCTGTCCCTCCCTTATTTCGACGGCTTGCACCGTTTCCTCCCGGCGCTGGTGCGGCGAGAGGGCTATGACATCACCTATGTCGACGTGATCGACCGGCTGCGACGTTCAGGCGTGTCGAATTATGGATTCTTCGATCGCCTGTGGATCGGAATCATCGACCTCGCCGGTGTGTGGTGGCTGATCCGCCGTAAGAAATCGACACCCGTGGCAACCGAGGTAATGCGTCATGACTGACATCTTCGAGATGCTGACGACCTATTTCTACGACGTGTTCGTATCCAATTTTGACGGCTGGGTCGTTCTCGGTTTTGTTGCGCAGGGTCTCTTTACCATGCGGTTCGTCGTGCAATGGATTGCATCTGAACGCGCACGAAAGAGCGTGATCCCCGTGGCGTTCTGGTTCTTCTCGATAGGAGGCGGGATTCTTCTTTTGATTTACGCCCTTTACCGGCGAGATCCGGTGTTCATCGCCGGCCAGGCTCTCGGTCTCATTGTTTATTTTCGCAACGTGTACTTCATCATTCTCAATGGACGCCAATCATCAACGTGAGAAACAACAAAAAGCGCGAGGCAGAAGCCTCATTGCCGGGCGTTGAAGGCCGCAAATCCCCGTTCGAGATCGGCCTTGAGATCGTCCAAATTCTCAAGGCCGATGTGTAGTCGTAGCGTCGGCCCGCCCGGCGTCCAGTTCGTCGCGGTCCGATACGAAGCGCAATCGAAGGGAATGATGAGGCTCTCAAAGCCACCCCACGAGTAACCCATGCCAAACAGCTTCAGCGTATCGAGCAGCGCATCGACTGCTTGTTGTGGCGCGGGTTTAAGGACAATGCTGAACAATCCCGAAGCGCCGGTGAAGTCCCGTTTCCAGATCGCATGACCGGGATCGTCCGGTAATGCGGGATGCAAAATACTTGCAACTTCCGGCCGCCGAGCAAGCCACCGCGCCATGTCGATCGCGGCCTGCTGGTGATGATAAAGCCTTACCGCAAGAGTGCGTAATCCCCGCAAGGCCAAAAACACATCGTCAGGACCGACGCATAGACCGAGCAGCTTGATGGTTTCGGCGAGCGCCGGCCAGGCCTTGGCATTGGCGGCTATGGTACCAAACATGAGGTCGGAATGTCCTCCGATGTACTTGGTCGCCGCCTGGATGCTTATGTCCACGCCTTGTTCGAGTGCGCGGCGGAAGAGGGGGGTTGCCCACGTATTGTCGTCGATCACAAGCGCGCCGCGGGCGTGCGCCGCGGCAGCGATCGCCGGAACGTCGGGCATCTCCAAAGACTGAGAGCCTGGAGCCTCCACCATTACCGCGCGGGTTTCCGGCCTGAACAGCGCGGCGATTCCCGAACCGATCAGTGGGTCGAAATAGGTGGTCTCGATTCCATAGCGCGTCAGAATCCCATCGCAGAATTGTCGCGTAGGACGATAAATGTTATCGCAGACCAGAACATGATCGCCGGCCTTCAGCACGGACAATAGCGCCGTAGAAATCGCAGACACCCCCGAAGGAACGAGGCCTATGCCTGCGCATTGCGGGCCTTCCAACGCCGCCAACGCATCCTGCAACGCGCGGGTTGAAGGGGTGCCGTGCCGTCCGTATTGGAATTCTCCGCGGTGAGCGTAAAGATCGCTTGCAGTCGGGTAAAGCACGGTCGAGCCGCGAACGATGGGAGGATTGACGAACCCTTTCTGGGACGCCGTGTCTCGACCGGAAACGACCAATCTGGTTTCCGCTCGAAGCGAATCCGTGGGTCTGTCGCCCTTCGACAAGTTCATATCTTCCCGCTGCTGAACCAGGCATTTTGTGCTTTCCGGATGGCAGTTCCGGAGTGGTCGGGTAGTAACAGGAAGGGAAAGACCCCCGTCAACCCCCACGTGTCGCGGAGCTGAACGTCAAATTTAAAACCCCACTAGCAACATATATTTGCTAGTGGCTCCTTGATTCCAACCTTCGCAAGGCGGATCGCGGAACGGATGCGGACGCTAGAGTCCACCGCTAGTCGTTCCGTGATGGAATTCAATCCCTGCCGACCGAGGGTGGAGAGCCGCTGCGAGTTTCCATCTGCTCTCAACATCGGTTGATCGACGCAGTCCGTCTTTGGCCCGATTCTGGTGGGAGAAACGAATCGATTGGCCGCACTCAACCGAGCGACTAAACGGCACGAACTGACAATCCATTGACGTTCTTGAAAGGCATTGCCATGAAATGCATACTTGCTGCCATTTTCGCCATCGCCGCTGGTATTACATTACAATCGGCATCCGCACAGGAATCCGCGAAGGCGAAGACCACGCTCGAGGCAGTCAAGGAACGAGGCGTGCTGTCGTGTGGCGTGACTCAGGGGTTGCCAGGGTTTTCCACCCCTGACGACAAAGGAAACTGGACCGGTCTTGACGTGGACATCTGCCGCG
Source organism: Nitrobacter sp. MLSD-S21 (assembly GCF_058809865.1). NCBI lineage: Bacteria > Pseudomonadati > Pseudomonadota > Alphaproteobacteria > Hyphomicrobiales > Nitrobacteraceae > Nitrobacter > Nitrobacter sp. MLSD-S21. Next base: position 828,943 of record NZ_JBXASZ010000001.1, read on the forward strand.
CAATCGCAGCAGTCGTGTTCAACGATCCGAGCAAGATCAAGTTCGTCCCGCTATCCGCCAAAGACCGGTTTATCGCTCTACAGTGGGGCGACATAGATGTGCTGTCGCGCGATACGTCATGGACACTTTCACGCGATACCTCGCTTGGAGGAAATTTCACCGGCGTGACTTACTACGACGGGCAGGGTTTTCTGGTCAGGAAATCTCTCAAGGTAAATTCGGCGCTAGAATTGAATAGCGCATCCGTCTGCGTTCAGACCGGCACCACGAGCGAACAGAATCTCGCCGATTACTTCAAAAGCAATAAGATGAAATACGAGGTTATCGCGTTCAGCACGGCCGACGAAACCATAAAGGCCTACGAAACCGGTCGATGCGATGTGTTTACGTCGGATATTTCACAGCTCTACGCCCAGCGGTTGAAGCTCCTTAATCCCGCCGATCATGCGGTTCTGCCGGAGGTGATCTCGAAGGAGCCGCTCGGGCCGATGGTGCGTCAGGGCGATGACCAGTGGTTCGATCTCGTGAAGTGGACGCTGTTTGCGATGATCAACGCGGAAGAGCTTGGTATCACGCAGAAGAATGTTGGCGAGATGGCAAAATCGGAGAATCCGGAACTCAAGCGCATTTTCGGGACCGACGGCAATTTCGGCGAGCAACTCGGCGTAACCAAGGATTGGGTCTCGCGCATCATCAAGGCCGTCGGCAACTATGGCGAAGCGTTTGATCGTAACGTCGGCGCCGGATCCCCGCTTGGCATCACACGAGGACTCAATAGGCTCTGGACGCAGGGCGGCATTCAGTACGCGCCACCGATCCGCTAGCGTCAGCGTCAGGAATGACCGTCGCGCCTCGAAAACCGCCGCTGCAATTTTTTCTCAGGCTACGACGTGCGCTTGGCGGGCGGGCTGGTTGGGGTGCCCTTGCGTTGCAGGCTGTATTCGTCGCCGTCCTTGCGTGGATCGGCTATGAGATCGTGGCCAACGCAAAAGCAAATCTGGACGCGCAGAATATCGCATCCGGGCTTGGCTTCATGTCGAATACCGCGGGATTCGGCGTTAGCCAGACCCTGATCCCATACTCCGAGACCGACAGTTACACGCGCGTTTTCCTTGTCGGCCTTGTGAATACGCTCGTGGTCGCCGCAGTTGGTATTTTCTTCGCAACGATAATCGGCTTCATGGTGGCGCTCGGCCGGTTGTCGCCGAACTGGTTGATATCCCGCATTTCCGGCGGCTATGTGGAACTGGTTCGAAACCTGCCCTTACTGTTTCAGATTCTGTTCTGGTATCTCGCGGTACTGAGGACGCTTCCGAGTCCAAAGCAAAGCATCTCAGTCATTGACGGTATCTTCCTCAGCAATCGTGGTCTTGTGGTTCCCAAGCCTGTCGGGCAGGAGGGGCTAATCGCGTTTGCCGTCGCGGTGGTGGTTGCGATCATCGGCTGCATGCTGCTGCGAAGCCATTCCCGTCGCAAGTTGTTTCGGAGCGGGCGAGCTTTGGTTGTATGGCCATACGCCCTTGGTCTGCTGCTCGGTCTTCCCGCCGCCGCGATGGTCATTTTCGGTACTCCCTTCGCGTTCGAAATGCCAACTCTCCAGGGATTCAATTTCTCTGGCGGCGCGCGCCTGATCCCGGAGTTTGTCGCGCTAGCGATTGCGCTCTCGACATATACGGCCGCCTTCATCGCGGAAGTCGTGCGCGCGGGGATTCTTTCGGTGCATAAGGGACAGATGGAAGCAGGCGCCGCGCTCGGACTTTCGCGCAGATCGACGCTGCGATTGATCGTGGTCCCGCAAGCCATGAGGGTCATTCTACCGCCGCTGACCAATCAGTACCTCAACCTCACCAAAAATTCCTCGTTGGCTGTCGCTATCGGTTATCCGGAACTGTTCTCGGTGTTTGCGGGGACAACGCTTAGCCAGACCGGTCAAGCCATCGAGATCCTCGCGATCACGATGGGCGTGTATCTGCTGATTTCGCTGGTGACCAGCGGGATCATGAGCGTCTACTCCAGGCGCGTTGCACGGAGCGGGGGTGCATGAGCGTTCGGCCCGCACCATCGTTTATACGCGCCGCTCTCGTTCCGGAACGACACGCACCCATCAGGACTACGAGCCTGGCCCGTGTTCTCTGGATCCGTCTGTTCAGTTCCCCGAGCAACGCGCTGCTTACGGTGACTGGAGCTGCGCTGCTATGGTTCGTCCTTGTTCCAGCAGTTCGATTTTTCTTCGTTGATGCGGTCTGGGAAGGTCAGAATCGAACGTCGTGTTTGGTTACCGATACAAGTCAATCAATCGGGGCGTGCTGGCCGTTCGTCAACGCGAAGATCACCCAGTTCATTTACGGCTTTTACCCAGAACCCGAACGGTGGCGGGTAAATCTGACGTTTCTGTTGGCGGCCATCTTGTTGCTGCCGCTTCTCATTCCTCGGTTGCCGGCCAAACGTCTCAATGCCAGCCTGTTCTTCATCGCTTTCCCGGTCGCAGCATTTTTTCTTCTCCACGGTGGAGGCATCACTGGATTTGGCGTGAGCTGGACCGCCGGGATTCTGTCCAGCTTGGCTGACAGCGTTGGTAATGCCGGGCGGCAGCTCGCCGCGTCAGGGGAAGCAGGCGAATTCGGTTCGATCTTACGACTGTTGGGAAATGCCGTTGCATCAATTGGCGATGCACTGAACTGGCTGGCCTCGCCGCTGAGTTCGCTCCGGGATCGGCTCCAGAGCTCTGGTCAGCCGGTCTGGTACGATTTTGGTTGCACTGCTGCGATCGTTTCGCTGCTGCTCTTCCTTTTCAGCGGCGGCTTCCGTGCAGGCTGGGGAGCGTTACTCGCGAGCCTGACAACATTTGTCGGCATTGGCCTGGTTATCGCCGCAATGCGTCTCGATCGCGGCGGACTTCCGGTTGTCGATACCCGTCTCTGGGGCGGCCTGCTGGTAACGCTGGTGGTGTCGGTGACAGGCATCGTATCGTCGATACCGATCGGAATTGCGTTGGCTCTGGGACGGCGTTCGACCCTTCCGCTGATCCGGATGTTCTCAATCGCTTTCATCGAATTCTGGCGCGGCGTTCCCCTGATCACCGTATTGTTTTTTGCGACCTACATGTTGCCGCTCTTTCTTCCCGGAAACTTCACCGTCGATGGGCTGGTTCGAGTCCTAATCGGCATAGCGCTGTTCGCCGGGGCGTATAATGCCGAGGTTATTCGCGGCGGTCTCGCGGCGATCCCGAACGGACAGGCAGAAGCCGCCCATGCGCTTGGACTATCCTATTGGAAGACCACCGGGCTGATCGTAATGCCGCAGGCGGTGCGGCACGTCATTCCAGGATTGGTCAACAGCTTTATCGCGTTGTTCAAGGATACCTCGCTGGTCTCGATCGTCGCATTGTTCGATCTGCTCGGGAGCTTGCGAGCTTCGTTTGCAGATCCCGCGTGGGCGACGCCAACTACGCTGTTCACCGGGTTCGCGTTCACCGGACTCATCTACTTCGCATTCTGCTTCAGCATGTCGCGATATTCCCTATTCGTGGAGCATCGACTGAACGCGCATCGACGAACCTGAGCTTTGGAAATATCAATGACAGATGCGAACGCCATCGTTTCCATCATCGGTCTCAACAAGTGGTTCGGCAGTTTCCACGTGCTGCGGGACATCGATCTCGACGTGGCCCGTGGCGAACGCATCGTCATTTGCGGGCCGTCAGGCTCCGGAAAGTCAACGCTGATCCGCTGCATCAACGCTCTTGAGGAGTTTCAGGAGGGTCGCATCGTCGTCGATGGAATTGAGCTGGGACCCAATTTGCGGCGCGTCGACGAGGTGCGGCGCGAGGTCGGAATGGTCTTCCAGAGTTTCAATCTGTTTCCGCACCTCACAGTGCTCGAGAACTGCACGCTCGCTCCCATCTGGGTCCGCAATACTCCGAAGAAAGATGCCGAGGCTGCGGCAATGAAGTTTCTGGAACGCGTCAAAATACCTGATCAGGCCAATAAATATCCTGGGCAGATGTCCGGAGGCCAGCAGCAGCGTGTGGCGATCGCGCGCGCGCTCACGATGAACCCCAAGGTCATGCTGTTCGATGAACCCACGTCCTCCCTGGATCCCGAAATGGTCAAGGAGGTTCTCGACACGATGGTGGATCTGGCTAGAGAAGGCATGACCATGCTTGTGGTCACACACGAAATGGGATTCGCCAAAGAAGTAGCTAACCGCGTCGTGTTCATGGATGAGGGCCAGATCATCGAGTCCGATACCCCGGCAAGTTTCTTCGCCAACCCGCGACACCCGCGAAGCCAGCTCTTTCTAAGCCAGATCCTGCGGTGAGACCGGAACGGCTTTAAACTGCTGCGAGGGGAATTTTTACGGTGCTTTGTCTCTCGAGCCATTGCGGCACGGGAAGGCCCTTGGAGCGCATAAAGTCCGGGTTGAAAAGTTTCGATTGGTAACGGTTGCCGGAGTCGCACAGGATCGTCACGACGGTGTGACCGGGTCCCAACTGGCGCGCGAGACGAATCGCGCCGGCGACGTTGACACCAGTCGAGCCGCCAAGGCAAAGCCCTTCATGTTCAAGCAAATCGTAGATGACGGGCACGGCCTCCTCGTCTGGGATGAGGTAAGCTTCGTCAACTTTAGCGTCGGCAATCACCGGCGTTACCCGTCCGAGCCCGATTCCCTCGGTAATCGAACCTCCCGCGGTCGGCTTGGCCACGCCGTTCTTGAACAACTCATACATGGCCGCCCCGCGAGGGTCCGCAACACCGATGACGATATCCTTCTTTTTTTCCCGCAGGAAAGCGCTCGCTCCGGCCAGCGTGCCGCCCGTGCCGATCGAACAGATGAAGCCGTCGACCTTGCCACCGGTCTGCTCCCAGATTTCGGGGCCCGTTGAAACGTAGTGCGCCTTGGGATTGTCGAGGTTGTTCCATTGATCGGCAAACAGGACGCCGTTGGGTTCGGACTTGCGCAGTTCGTCAGCGAGACGCTTTGCGATGTGCTGATAATTATTCGGATTGCTGTAGGGAAGCGCCGGAACTTCGACAAGCTCGGCTCCGCACAGCCGCAGCATATCCTTCTTTTCGCGGCTTTGTGTTTCCGGGATCACGATCATCGTGCGATACCCGCGCGCGCTGGCGACGACGGCAAGACCAATGCCGGTATTCCCGGCCGTGCCCTCGACCACGAGGCCGCCGGGCTTGAGATCGCCGCGCCTTTCAGCTTCCAGAATCATCTGTTTCCCGGCGCGATCCTTGACAGACTGGCCCGGATTCATGAACTCGGCCTTGCCGAGAACGGTGCATCCGGTCGCATTTGAGGCGTGCTTTAACTTGATAAGAGGCGTATTTCCGATCGCTTCTACGACGTCGTTATCGATTCTCATGAGATGCAAAATTCTCATTGGGCTGTTGGAGGATTTCAAGGCAACCCTAGTTGAGGGGCGAGGGAGGTACAAGGGAGCGTAGAATCGCATCCCACAGAGAGACGGTCTCGGACCGAAAAATCCCTGCCGCCAACGGGCGGGACCCCGCAACGCCGCATGAAATCTTCGTAAGATTGTTGGACGCGTATGTAGCCTGAACTTCGAGAAAGGCCCTGAAATCGGGCCTTTTCTGATAAATCAGAGCAGTGACGCCTATGGAACGCATCTAATGTTCTTGGCTGGGCGGGACTGTCCGTCACCTGTTCGGACAGCTAGAATAAGGACGATCTCAGAGAAAGTATGACTGCCGGTGGCCGCGTCGCTTTATTCCAGAAAAGGTTGGGACTGCGGCGCAGTGATATCATGTCAATACCTGTCGCCGTTTCTGTCTTCCCCCAGGGGGCCGGTGTGACTTTTTCCCCTGCTACGGCCTTTAGCCATCCTCAGAGATGCGCGATGTGGATCTGGCGTTCCGCTATGCTCCTCCCTGTGTTGGTGGCGGCCGCGTTGTCGGCTGGCTGCATTCTGACGGCGGATATTCCGGATCCGGCGCTGGAGATCCCTAGCGGGTACAAGGCTGCGCAGACGACCAGGGCCGACGCTCTGCCGAAGCTCGACTGGTGGCGTGGTTTTCGTTCTCCTGAATTGACCGGCCTGATGGAGGAAGCCCAGACCGTCAATCTCGATATCGCAGCGGCGGCGGCAAGGATCGTTCAGGCCGACGAGCAATCCCGGATAGCGGGTGCGGCGCTATTGCCGAGCGTCAGCATCGGGGGACAGGAAGCCTATTTCCGTACGTCGGGGTCGAGCTTAAGCGGCCTGACAAATCGGGGCCGGGAGATCGTGAACTACTCAGGCACGTTGAGCGCCGCCAGCTACGAAATCGATTTCTGGGGCAAAAACCGCGATGCCGCGTTGGCCGCGGTGGAGACGGCCAGTGCCAGCCGCTTTGACCGCGATGTGGTCGCGCTGACGACGCTCGCCAGCGTCGCGAATGCCTATTTTCAGGTCCTTGCCTCACAAGACCGGATTCGCGTCGCCGAGCGCAATATCGCCAGCGCCGTGCGTATCCTGGATGCACTCAAACAGCGGCTGAGTGCCGGTACCGGAACCGACCTGGACGTGGCGCAGCAGGAAAGCGTGTTGGCGAATCAGCGCGCGACCGTTCCGCCGCTTCGGCAGACGCTTGCACAAAACATCAACGCGCTCGCGACGCTGGTGGCTCGCCCACCAGAAAGCGTGAACGTCAAGGGCGGTTCGCTCAACCGGATCACTGCACCACGGGTAACGCCGGGGCTACCATCCGAATTGTTGACCCAGCGCCCGGACATCCGCCGTCAGGAGGCGCAACTGGCGTCGGCTACCGCGAATGTCGGTAGCGCCCGGGCGCAGTTTTTTCCGAGCATTACGTTGACCGCGCAGGGCGGCTACCAGAGCCCGGCGTTGGTCGCGCTGTTCACCCCCAATGCCGCATTCTTCAACCTCGCCGGCGGACTGACGCAGCCGATCTTCGACGGCGGTAGAATTCTCGGCAATTTCGAAACCACGAGAGCAAGACAGGACGAGCTGCTTCAGACTTACCGCAAGACGGTGGTTTCGGCGTTCGCCGATGTCGACAACGCGCTGATTGCCGTGCGTCAGACCGCTGAAAGACTGCGCTTGCAGCGGGAGGTCGTGGCCACTTCGCGCAGGGCATTCGAGCTCTCCGAGCAGCAGCTTCAGGCAGGCACCGCCGATATTATTATCGTGCTGAACACGCAATTGACACTGTTTCAGGCGGAAGACGTCCTAGCGCAAGCGCAGCTTGCGCGGTTACAGGCAATCGTGAGCCTTTATCAAGCCCTGGGCGGGGGCTGGGAGCCGAGAATCGAGAGGGCGGGCAATGCTCTTTAAACCGGGTCTCGACGAAACCGCGAAAGCAGCCGGTGAAAGGATACCTGGCCAGGCGGCGGCCGGCGGCCGGCGGCGGCCGGTGTGGATCGTCATTACGCTTCTGATCCTCGGAGGACTCACCTATCTTGGCTGGATCGCGCTTGAGCAAACGAAGCGTGATGGAGGTCGAGAACATTCCGATCGCGCAATTCCCGTACTGGCTGCAACGCCGCGGATCCAGGATGTGCCGGTCTACCTCGACGGCGTCGGAACGGTCCGGGCTCTGAACACCGTTACTGTACGCTCTCAGGTCAACGGCAAGCTGATCGCCGTCAATTTTACCGAAGGCCAGGATGTTCAGAAGGGCGACGTGCTGGGCGAAATCGATCCCGTGATCTACCAGGCCCAGTACGATCAGACAGTTGCGAAGAAGGCCCAGGACGAAGCGCAACTTGCCAATATGCTCCTCGATCTGAAACGCTACCAGCAGCTGGCCGTCTCCAATGCCGGTTCGAAGCAGCAGGCGGATACCCAAAGGGCGGTCGTTGCTCAACAGGAGGCGCTGGTCAAGGCCGATCAGGCCGCGATCGACAACGCGGGAGCGATGCTCGGCTTCACCAAGATCGTCGCGCCGATTTCCGGTCGCGTCGGCCTGCGCCAGGTCGATCGTGGCAACATCATCAATACCACGGATACGACCGGACTCGTCGTCATTACGCAGCTTCAGCCTATCTCCGTTCAGTTTAGCCTTCCGCAACAGCAAATTACGCGGGTGAATGCAGCAGCAGCCAAGGGTGCTATCGAAGTCGATGTATTCGGAAGCGACGGCACGACACTAGCCGACACGGGTGAGCTGATCGGTATTGATAATCAGGTCGATCCGACCACCGGCACGTTGAGGCTGAGAGCCAAGTTTCCAAATGAGCATTTTCAGCTCTGGCCAGGCCAATTCGTGAACGTGCGGATCAAGGTTGAAACGCTATTACAGGCGACGGTTATACCGACGTCGGCGGTGCAGCGCGGTCCGCTCGGAACCTTCAGCTACGTGATCGGAGACGACGACATCGTAACGGCCAAACCAGTGACGGTGCAGCAGCAGGACGAAAAGGACGCTGTGATCGCCAAGGGAGTTGGTCCTACTGATCGCGTGGTCACGACGGGATTTGCCAATCTCTCCGACGGAGCAAAGGTGACGATCAGCCAGAACGATCAGGCGCCGACGGCCGATCTCGCGCCGCAGAAGCGGCACGATGAGCACGGCGCTCGCCGAGGCGGCGACAACAGTGAGCGTCGCGGCAAGCGGAGTTCTGGCGGCGGACCAAAGGCTCGGCCATGATTCCGGAGGCACGGCACTGAGAAGCGAACCCACGGCAGTGCGCTGCCAGACGAGTTGATTAGACATGGGTGTCTCGGAACCGTTTATTCGTCGTCCGATTGCAACCTCCTTGCTCGGGATCGCGCTGATGATCGGAGGCGCGCTCGGCTATTGGGCGTTGCCGGTCTCTGCGCTGCCGCAAGTCGATTTCCCGTCAGTACAGGTGAGAACTCAGCTCCCAGGCGCCAGTCCCGATGTCGTCGCGTCATTACTGACAGCGCCGCTGGAACGTCAACTCGGTCAGATCCCGTCGCTGTCGTCGATGACATCGACAAGCTCGTTCGGGCTCAGTCAGATTTCCTTACAGTTCAACCTGAATCGGGATATCGACGGCGCGACGCAGGACGTGCAGGCGGCCATCAACGCTGCCGCGGGAGTACTGCCGAAAAACCTGCCGTACCCGCCCGTTTATGCCAAGGTGAATCCTGCCGATGCGCCGGTAATAACGCTCGCCCTGACCTCCGACACGGTCTCGCTGCGCACCTTGAGCGATATTGGGGACACCATTCTGAGCCAACGCCTCAGTCAGATTTCAGGCGTTGGCCGCGTTTCCGTGCTCGGAGGTTTGAAGCCCGCGGTACGTGTCCAAGCCGATCTCGCGCGGCTCGCCGCCTACGGCATTTCAATGGAGGACTTGCGGACCGCAATCGCCAACGCCAACGTTTCTGGCCCCAAGGGCGCGCTGGACGGTGCACAGCAAGCTTATACGATCGCAGCGAACGACCAGATCACGACGGCCGACGCATACAGACCGATCATTATCGCCTACCGCAACGGCTCTCCGGTCACGATTGGCGATGTCGCCCGGATCGTCGACGGACTGGAGAACGACCGCACCGGCGGCTGGTATAACGGAACGCCGGCGGTCATCATCGATATCCAGCGCCAGCCCGGCGCCAATGTGATCGAGGTTGTCCGCCAGATCCGGGAGGAGATTCCGAAGGTCCAGAAAGCAATTCCGGCCGGTGTCAAACTGACCGTCGTCAGCGACCGGACCGTGACAATCCGCGCATCAGTCCACGACGTGCAGTTCACGCTCATTCTCAGCATCGTCCTCGTTACGCTTGTCGTACTTCTTTTCTTGCGCTCGCTCCGGGCGACGTTGATTGCGGGCGTGGCGCTGCCGTTGTCGCTGATCACCAGTTTCGGCATCATGTATTTCGCCGGATTCAGCCTCGACAACCTGTCGCTGATGGCGCTGACGATCGGCACCGGATTCGTGGTCGACGACGCCATCGTGATGATCGAAAACATCGTTCGACATATCGAGAACGGCGAGAGCGTCATGGAGGCTTCGCTCCGGGGCGCGAGTGAGATTGCCTTCACCGTGATTTCGCTGACGGTTTCGCTAATCGCGGTGTTTATCCCGCTTTTGTTCATGTCCGGGCTGGTCGGAAGAATGTTCCGCGAGTTCGCACTGACACTGACGATCGCGGTCGTCACGTCCGCCGTGGTGTCGCTTACTCTGACGCCGATGATGTGTTCCCGGCTGCTAAAACACTCGGAGGAAGGAGCTCCGATTCCGGGGTTGGCGGCGGTCAACCGCAGTATTGATCGGCTTGTCGCATTCTATCACTGGACGTTGTTATGGGTCCTTCAGCATCAGAGGGCAACGCTGGTCGTTGTTTTTGCGACGGTCGTCGCAACAATGATGCTCTATGTCGTCGCGCCAAAGGGATTCCTGCCTCTGCAAGATACGGCGTCGATAACCGCGGTAACTGAGGCGGGTCCAGACGTATCCTTTGCCGAAATGGGAAGGCGTCAAGCCGAGGTAGCGGGCATCCTCGAGGAGGATCCGGACGTCGTGGGCGTTGTATCCGTCATCGGTGCCGGTTCAGTGAATCCGACCACGAATGTCGGCCGTCTGGTGATGACGGTGAAGCCACGGAGTGACCGCCGCGACGACGTCGCTGCAATCATCACGCGTTTGAAGACGCGCGTAGCTTCGATCCCTGGTATGGCGGTTTATTTTCAACCGGTGCAGGATATTCAGATCAGCACACGGGCCAGCCGCTCACTTTATCAATATACCCTGACGGGAACGGACGCAGCCCACGTTTCGGAGTGGACCCAAAAGCTGGTCAAGGAACTACGTCGCGATCCGCTATTTCGGGACGTATCGTCGGAAGCGCAAGACGCAGGTCTTCGAGCCGCGCTGAACATCGATCGCGAACGCGCCGGTCAACTCGGCGTTAGCCTTCAGGCTGTTAACGACACTTTGAACGATTCTTTTGCTCAGCGGCAAATATCGACCGTTTATGGACAGGCCAACCAGTATCGCGTCGTGTTGGAAGCCTTGCCGCAGTATCAGAACGACCCCTCAATCCTTTCCAAGCTTTTTCTGCCGGGTGTTGCCGGCGCTCAGGTCCCGCTGTCTGCAGTTGCGACGCTGACCAGGACGACGGCACCACTGGCAATCTCTCATCAGGCGCAATTCCCCGCATTCTCGCTCAGCTTCAATCTCGCCCCGGGCGAAGCGCTGGGCGACGCCGTAGAACGGGTCAAGATCATCGAAACCCGCATCGGCATGCCCTCTAGTATCGTCGGCATGTTTTCGGGCGATGCGGCGGAATTCTCGAAAGCGCTTGCCGGTCAGCCTTGGCTGATCTTGGCCGCACTGGTCACGATCTACATCGTGCTGGGCGTATTGTACGAAAGCTATGTTCATCCAATTACAATCCTCTCAACACTGCCTTCGGCGGGTATCGGCGCCATTCTCGCCTTGATGCTGTTCGGACAGGATCTGTCGGTTATCGGTCTGATCGGCATCATTCTTCTGATGGGCATCGTGAAGAAGAATGCGATCATGATGATCGACTTCGCGCTCGAGGCAGAACGCCGTCAAGGCATGTCTTCGACCGATGCTATCGTGCAGGCGTGTCTGCTCCGGTTCAGACCAATCATGATGACCACACTGGCAGCGCTGTTCGGCGCGTTGCCGCTGGCGATCGAAAGCGGCACCGGCTCGGAGTTGCGGTTTCCACTTGGCATCTCGATCATCGGCGGCCTGCTGCTCAGTCAGTTGCTCACGCTTTACACCACGCCGGTGATCTATCTGGGGCTCGATCGGCTAAACAAGCGAATCGAGCAAGCCGTTCCTACTGGCGGTTCGAAGCCGCTGCCTGGTGCGACCGAGGACATAAGATAATGGCCTCGATCTCCGAGCCGTTCATTCGAAGACCGGTCGGTACCACGCTGCTCGCCATTGGCCTGTTTCTCATTGGCGTTGTCGCTTACGCCGTCCTTCCGGTAGCTTCGGTTCCCAATGTCGATTTCCCGATGATCAGAGTGTCGGCGAACCGGCCGGGCGCGTCGCCGTCGGTGATGGCTGCTACCGTTGCCGCGCCGCTGGAGCGCCGCCTGGGTGAGATCGCCGGCGTCGAGCAAATCACGTCCACGAGCGCGTTGGGCGCCACGAGCATTCAATTGCAGTTTGCCATCGGGCGCGACATCGATCACGCGGCACGCGACGTGCAAGCGGCGATCAACGCATCGCTCGCCGATCTGCCGACGGATCTGCCGACATTGCCGAAATTCCGCAAGGCCAATCCTGCTGCGTCACCCGTCTTCGTTCTAGCGCTAACATCAAAGACTATGTCGACGAGCGCCATCTATGACGTAGCTGATACCGTTATTGTTCAGCGCGTTTCGCAGGTCCCGGGGGTAGGGGAGGTTTCCGTAAGTGGAGCTGATCAGCCGGCTGTGCGGATTGCTCTCAATCCGGTCGCGCTCTCAAACGCAGGCATCTCGACCGATGATGTCCGGACCGCGATCGTGAACGCCAATCCGCTTGGCCCAGTCGGAATTTTCAATGGCGACCGTCAGAGCGAGACGCTGTCGACTAACCGGCAGATGCGGACGGCCACCGAATTTCGCAACATCATTATAAAGAATTCAGGAGGGAATTTCGTTCGGCTCTCGGACGTGGCCGATGTCAAGGATGCCACGCGAAACAGCCGCTCGATCGCTTGGTTCAACAAGCAGCCGGCGGTGTTGATCCAGGTCACCAAGCAGGGCGACGCCAATGTCATCGACACTGTCGACCGGGTGAGGGCGCTGCTCCCCGAACTCAAGAAGTGGATTCCTGGCGGTGTCGAAGTATCCATCATCGTTGATCGCACAGGCACGATCCGGGCAAGCGTTGAGGACATGGAATGGACACTGTTGGCCACCGCCTTTCTGGTGATGGTGGTGGTATTTACGTTCCTTCGACGTCTTACGCCGACTGTCGCGGCCGGCATATCAGTTCCATTGGCGCTGGCTGGTACATGCGTCGGGATGTGGCTGGCAGGTTTCTCCATCGACAACCTATCCCTGATGGCGCTGGCCATCTCGGTCGGCTTCGTGGTCGATGATGCCATCGTCATGATCGAGAACATGTACCGCAATCTCGAGCAGGGTTTGCCGCCTTACCGGGCGGCGGTCGAAGGAGCAAGGCAAATCGGCTTTACCGTGTTCTCGATCAGCCTGTCGTTGATTGCCGCATTCATGCCCTTGATCTTTATGGACGGCGTTGCTGGCCGGCTGTTGCGGGAATTCTCGCTCACACTCACCTTCGCGATCGTGGTGTCAACGATCGTGTCGTTGACGGTAACGCCGATGATCTGCGCCCATTACATCAAAGGCGCGACGTCCACGAATGCGACCCGGTTCGACCGGCTGGTTGAAGGCCTGCTTTCGCGAATCGTGGCGTTTTATACGCGCACGCTGCGCGTCGTGCTCCGCTTTCCCGCCCTGACGTTGCTGGTGTTTTTTGCGACTATCGCCCTGACGGTGACTCTCTATATCAAGACGCCGAAAGGTTATTTTCCAATCGACGACAGCGGCTTCATAATTGGTGTCACGCACGCGTCCGCCGACGTTTCCTTTCAGTCCATGCTCGGACTTCAACAGCGCGCTATGGATATCGTAATGGCAGATCCTGCCGTGCAGGGAATCGGCTCTTCCATCGGCGGCGGCACGCTCGGAGGCTCAAATCGAGGATTCATGTACATCATCTTGAAGCCGCCCGCTGAACGGGGAAAACTGACGACCCCGCAGGTAATTAACCGGATGCGCCGAAATCTTAGCGACCTATCAGGCATCAGGCTGCTCATGTTCGCCGCCCAGGACATCCGCACCGGAGGACGCCAGAGCGATTCAAACTACCAATACACGCTCTACAGTACCGACCTCGAGTTGTTGCAGAAGTGGGCGCCCCTTGTCACCAAGCGCATGCAAACGGTCGAGGGAATTACTGACGTGTCAAGCGACCGCGAGGCAGGTGGTCTGCAACTGACCGTGTCCATCGACCGGAAAAAGGCATCCAGCCTTGGAGTCAGGGTTCAGGATATCGACAACGCACTCAACAACGCGTTCTCGCAACGGCAGATTTCGATAGTTTATACCCAGCGCAATCAATACCAGGTCATTTTGGAAATTGATCCACAACTTCAGGAAGACCCATCCAACCTCGAGCGCATCTTTGTTGCCGGAGCCAACGGAGTTCAGGTGCCGCTGTCTGCCGTCGCTCACTATCAGCGTGATCTGTCGCCGCTCGCTGTTGTTCATTCACAGTCGCTCCCGTCGATGACGGTGTCTTTCGACACGTTACCGGGCGTGGAACTTCAGGACGCTACCGCCAATATTCAACGCGCTGTCGATGAGTTGCACATGCCCGAGGGTATTCGTGGAAACTTCGAGGGCAACGCGGCTGATTTCCGCAAAACGTCGGGACGGCAGCCACTACTGATTCTCGGCGCGCTTGCCGCCGTGTATATTGTGCTCGGGGTTCTCTACGAGAGCCTCGCTCATCCGCTCACGATCATCTCGACCCTGCCGTCCGCTGGACTCGGAGCACTTCTGGCCTTGCAGATCACCAATACGCCACTGACGATCATTGCATTTGTCGGCATCATTCTCCTCATCGGTATCGTCAAGAAAAATGGCATCATGATTGTCGATTTCGCGCTGGATGCTGAGCGCCAACGCGGATTATCATCCGCGGACGCAATCTTCGAGGCTTGTAGCGTGCGCTTTCGGCCAATCATCATGACCACCATGGCCGCGCTTTTCGCTGCGATACCGCTGGTGCTCGCGGTCGGTCCCGGCACGGAACTACGACGACCGCTCGGAATCACCATCATCGGCGGGCTTCTCGTTTCGCAAATTTTGACCCTCTATACGACTCCGGTCATCTACCTTCTGATCGACCGGTTGCGACGACGAGGCGAGGCCGTACCCGCTGCCGCGCCGGCCGAATAGGGAGGCGATCGTTGTTGCGGGCTGGATCGGCGCGGCGTATAGCGAGCAATGTCCAGCAACCCCGAGAGCTCCACTGCAGGACGTGACGCGCTCCCGCAATGCCAGCGCTGTCACAAATTGGCAGTGTTATGCGTTTGCGACGGCATTAAGCCGATCAAAATCCGGACTTCGCTGCTTCTTCTGCAGCATCCACAGGAGCAAGATAAAACGCTCGGAACTGCTCGGCTAACCGCGCTACATTTCCAGGACGCCGTGTTGAAGATCGGTCTGTCCTGGCCCAGTCTCTCCAGGGCGTTGGGCCGACCGGTGCATGACCCATCGCGCTGGGCGGTGCTTTACCTTGGCTCGGTCAGGGTCGACCGTTCCAATACCGACCGTGCCATCATCGCCATCAATCGCAACGGCCAGATGGAGACCGATCAACGCGCGGCTCTTGCGGATATTGAGGGTGTCGTGCTGCTGGATGGTACTTGGAGCCAGGCCAAGGCGCTGTGGTGGCGCAACCCGTGGATGTTGAAGTGCCAGCGCGTTGTTCTTGCACCCGGTTGGACCTCTCGCTACGGCAAACTGCGCAGGGAGCCGCGCCGCGACGGACTCGCCACGATCGAGGCCGCAGCGATAATGCTCGCTAACCTCGAAGGTCGGCCTGACATCGAGACGACATTGCTTGCCAGCTTCGACGGGATGTTGACAAAATATCAGGAGGTGCAGGGTAGGATGCCCGAACTTGCTCCCGGACCAAAACGCCGCCGGAATCGGCGCCAGCGCGCCTGACCCGTCGTCTGGCGCCGGAACTATCAAACCATAGAAGCTCGCGGACTGCAGAGAGCAGGTTGCCTAAGCAGAGGATGCTCTATATTGATCCGGATTCGAGGGGCCACGTGGCGGAGTGGTTACGCAACGGTCTGCAAAGCAGACTCGAATGGAAGCGCTTTCAATGATCATTCTGAAGCGAGGGTTGTTTGATGTTGAAGAACCGCACGGTTTTATAGGACTTGGTGACTTCTGAAACTGAACAAGTCACTGCGAAGGAACGAAATTCCGGCCCCTATGAAAGCGTATCTCGTCCGTGCCCGTATTACTGACCTTGGACCTGCGCCTCAAGGGGCTATAGTCCTCTACATCGCGATGTTTGACACTGAGAGTGAGGCGCTAGGAGCCGTAAGAAAAGCCGCGCCGGCATCTCAGCACGTTGACGAAATCGTGGGCATAGCTAGCGATGCCATCGTGGACCGTTGCAAGATCGGCCCGGGCGCTGTGAAGCTGTTGGCTGACAAAACATAAAGCCAAGCCTGCCTAATGTGAATCGATCTGTTTTTCGGCCGGGACCGACGCCGGTCTGGTAACGTCGTGAAGTTTGATGGAAGCGCTAATCTCGTTTCCATCGCTTTTGAGCTGCCTTCTTAGCGATTTCCGAGCGCTTCTTGGCCGTCATGCCCGCCGCCCGTGCCTTGCCTCCCATGCGCCCTAGCGCCACGGCGGCGGCGTTCTTGCCGTCCTCCGTGGTGATGTCCTCAATCTCGCCGGTCGCGATTTTGGCGATCATGACGGCGTCACCGATGGCGCCTGCGGGGCGTTTTCCGCCTTTGGGGCCTCGCGGCATATTGAACCATCCCCTTATATTTACTTGGCGCTAAGCATACATGAATTGCAGAGCAGGGGCGAGAGTGGCATTTGTGTAACCAACAAGATGCACAGTTCCGGTAATGTTGAGCACGAATCGTTGAGGCGCGTCGAAAAGAGTCCCTATTCGGGCTCATTGCGGTGTTATGATCCAACGATGACTGTCAGAGGAGGACAACCCATGGCCGATCGAAAGCAATTTCTAGCTGTACCTCCGGCTGATCCGGAGCTTTTGAAGATGATGGACGAGGCGCGCGGACAGCCGGTCTCGGAGCACGATTTACGGGAACAGCGGATCAGCTTCGCTTTTGGCAACGCGCTGGATAATGATGAAATTACCAAAGAGTCCGTCCGGGAGGCCTCAGAGCACATCCGTCTCCGTTAGAGATTTGAGGGGGGCGATTCTATGTCGGTGCGAGAGAAAGATAACAAAGCGCTTTACCAGCGAATCCAAGAACAAAATCTACTCCGACAGTATGACCTTCTGTCCAACTGCATAGAAATCGGTATCGAAAAAGGTATCGAAAGTTTCGACAAGTATACGCTGTGGGCTCTAAACCATGTCGCTGTCGCAAACATTGCTCAGTTTGGAGGGCGATTTAGAGAGCAGCCGATTTATGTAGGGAACCATAATCCGCCTCATTTTGAGAAGGTCCCTAACTGCATCGACCAAATGCTTTCGGTGATCCATGAGAACTGGACGGTGGTGGACCACCCC
This sequence comes from Nitrobacter sp. MLSD-S21, assembly GCF_058809865.1. Taxonomy (NCBI): domain Bacteria; kingdom Pseudomonadati; phylum Pseudomonadota; class Alphaproteobacteria; order Hyphomicrobiales; family Nitrobacteraceae; genus Nitrobacter; species Nitrobacter sp. MLSD-S21. The sequence continues at coordinate 846,187 of NZ_JBXASZ010000001.1, forward strand.
ACGGCCATCGCTGCTTATGCTCTTTGGCGGCTCAACTGGATACATCCCTTCGTCGAAGGTAATGGCAGAACTGCTAGAGCAGCCTGCTATTATCTCATCTGCTTGAAATACGGAGAACTGTTACGGGGCAAGAAAATCGTTCCGGAGCGTATCCGTGAGAACCGAGCACCTTATTACGCTGGTCTTCAAGCTGCTGATCGAGCTTGGGACTCTGGCCATTACGATTTCTCTGAGCTTACGAATTATCTCCAGATGTTGCTCAAAGCTCAACTTGCTGACGCCGTCTGATCAGTATCTCAAATTTCAAACCGAGACACTGCTGCCTCTAGGTCTTGCCGAGTCTTTCTCAGTTTCAAAATCCGTCGAATCTTCGGTGCTCATCGTCATGCGGTAGGCATGCCGCTTCCGCGTCGCAGCGAGCGCGCGTTTGGCGGTGCGCTTGGCATAGCCCTCGTAGGCCTTGCTGCGATGCGCTGAGAGGGCACGACCCTGACCGTCGGTGAGTTCGGCTTCCTCGAGCTCGGTCATGCCGCCGTGTCGGCAGGCGTCGAGCGTGAACGTTTTCGGCAGACCGAGATCGTCGCGCAGGCTTCGCACCAGCCGCCCCATGCTGAAAGGGTCCCATTTGATCGGGCCTGCCGGCCGGTCGCGCATCACGATGCCAAGGCCGCTCTTGGGCACCTTGGCGAGGATGTCTTCCGCCTCCTCATAGAACAGCGTCCGGACTGCCTGGTTGTCCGCATCGAGCGTGGTCTCTTCGAGCGGATGCAGCACCATCTCGCCGGTCTTGTGATGCTCGATGCGGATCATGGTCGGGGCGTTGCGGCCGCGGTAGTCGTTCCAGCTCACGTAGCCCGCCAGCACATTCTCCGGCCGCTGCAGCCATTCAAAACAGATCACGGCGGCGGCCGCGACGGCGGGATAGCCCTTGTTCACGGCGCCCCAGGCGAAGGCATAGACATCGTCGCGCGTCACGGCGGCCTTCACGGCTTTGCGGCGGTGCTTCATGGCCACGCCTTCCCAGGGATTCGGCACCTTCTCCTTGAAGAACTCGGGATGCAGCCGGTGAACCACCGACCAGGCATGGCGGCAGATGGCGACAACCTTCTCGGCCGTGCGCGGCCGTTCCGCCTTGCCTTTGCGGACCGGCGTGGTGCGAACCTTCTCGTAGACCTTGTCGGCCGCGTTCGGGCTGATGGCGGCGATCATCCGGTCTCCGATCCGCACGCCGGACTTGCCGCGAATGTCGCAAAACAGACGGATGGTGAGCTCGTGATCGGGGGCGGTGCGCTTCGAGACGCGCTCCTTCCAGTCCAAGCTGCCCTTGTAGATCCGAAACAGCCAGTCGACTGTGCCGGGCTTGCCGGCGATCGGCGCGACCGGTGCTTCGCCGAGGCGCGCGCGGTCCCATTCGTCGAACAGACCATTCAGCGCAACCGCGCGCTTGCAGGCCTTTTCGTATTCAGTCCCGAGCGCTGTGTCGTTCTGTTTATGCAGCAGGCATCCCAGCTTGCGGTAATAGGTCGGCAGCGTCCAATAAAAGCGGGTTTCATCACCGACCGCCTTGCCGATGACGAATCGCGGCAGCGGCTTTTCCACGGTCACAGATCCTCGGCGACGTCCGCCAGCATTGCGGGGTCGCCCTGCGGGGCGATCGCCCGGTCCAGATCTTCCTTCGCCCATATCTGCCGCCGCCCGCGCTTGATGACCGGGGCAGGGTATCGGCCGGCCCGGACCTCGCGCAAGAAAACCTCAGCGGAGGCCTCGCCGCAATAGCCAGCGGACAATTCCACGCCCATGCGGGGCGGCCAAAGGCCTGGGGGTATGACGGCTGGGCGGGTCATGGCGCGCGTCCGATCAGCGCCTCGATCGCCTGTCCGACACACCACAATAGACCGACCAGGCCGACCGCGCCCACGACGGGCCATGGATACAGGATGATGAGGACGATCGCGACCGCGATCAGCGCGACGCAGGCGAGCGCGAAAAGACCGAGTCGGATCATGCATGCCCCGCGCATTCATGTGATGGCGAAATAGTCGGGCTGTCAGGCCATGTCGGCTGCCCGCCGATTGCATCGATGAGCAGATCGGACGCTCCATGCAGTCGTCCTTGTTCGTCTCGTCTGCGGCAACGCTCACACCGCTCCGCCGGCAGCCGCCGATAGACGCGCTGGCCGCTCGGGCCAGTCGCGATCACAGCGCCGGCGACCGCGAGCTGGCGCAAGACGATGCGAACGTAGGACGGTGATGAAATTTCACCGATCGCGAGGAAGACGCCGCGCGATGAGATCGGCGCGCCGTCGGCCGGCAGCGCATCCAGCACTCTGGCGACGAAGTCGGGTCGTGGCTGGTTTCTCATGACGCCTTCGCCATCTCGGCCGTGACGATTGCCTGCCGGGCGGCTGCCAGCGCGTCGTCGACGAAGTTCGCAATATCGCCGTAGCTGTAGCGGCGGGTGCACATCAGCGAACGGATGGCGTCGCTTTCGGTATTTGTCGCCTCGAAACGGAGGAGGTCGGCGACCATGCGGTCGACAAGGTCACTGGATTCGCGGAGGGGTAGGGTAATGACGTTGTTTTGGGCGTTGGTGTCCATGACGAGTCTCCCGACTTAGGCTGGGGAGATGTAACCTATAAGGTCACATTTCGTCAATCTGGAATAGTAACCGTATAGGTTACGTCAATTCACCAATCACTGACCGCCGCGCGCGAGGTCAATTTCTTGGGCGAACAGAGTGACAACCGGTAACGAACCTTCGTCTGTTTCGGCAAGGACGCGCTCAGCACTCTGCGGGATGAACGACACCGAAAAGGAGCAGTCGTTGTTTGCGAGGTTTGCGGTGCCTTGACAGTATTCCGTTAAGCGCTGGACCGTATCCGGGGTTGTCATCCCCCCGATGGAGACGGCGTCTATCTTAAGTAGTTTTCCTCGCGCCTGAGCAACGCAGACGATCGATCCTTTCGGATCATCGATGCATGTGACGCGATTAAGACGGACTTCTTTTTTAAGGTGGGAGTGCGGCGCAGCAGCAAGTTCACTGGGCGTCAAGCTCGATGCGAAAGCACTGGTAACTAGAAGCAGCATGGCTGAAACCCATAACGCCAGCCGGGGGGTGATCATTGCGCGCCCCCCTTGCGCTTGGGCTTCTTGGGCTTTGCTGTTGGGGAACTGAGTTTGGCTAAAAGCGAGAGCGCAAGCTCGCGTTCGGCGGTCGTGAGGCCGATCTCGCCACCACCAGCGCCACTGCCTGTTGGTGGGCGCCAGAGTTGCTCGGGTAGAATTCCTAACACATCAGCATATTTCGCGATCTTCTCCGCATTCATGCGGTTCTGCTCGCGCTCCATTCGATGCACCGATTCGCGCTCGATGCCGAAGGCTTCGGCAATCGTCTCGGGACTGACGTTGAGGTGCTTCCGCCATTCTACAACGTAGAGAAGTCGGCGCGGACTGGCAGTACGTGTAACCATCCCGGCATCGTAGTTGTGGATGGCTCTAAATGCAGGGACCGCATCGGTTACATTTCCGCTTCCCTGAAAGTGACCGAATCGGTTACTCATCGAAATCATGACCGATCCTCTTCACCCTCTCACCTCCTACCGAAACAACTTCAAACCTCCCAAGTCGCAGGAGGACTTAGCCCGAGAACTCTCGGTGAGCCGGAACACAATCAATCGATGGGAAAAGGACAGGCGGAAGATTGACCTCGATATTTTGCCCCGTGTGGTCAAGGTCACCGGCATTCCGGCGCACGAACTGCGGCCCGATCTTGCAGCGTTGTTCACTCCGGAGGGAGCGGCCTAATGTCAGTGGCACGATCCTTCGAGCACAACATCTTCGTCGAGGGCGGCCGCACCGTCGACGAAGGCCGCGCATTGCCGCAAGCAGCGCCTGAAAACCAGTTCTGGCAGCACCAGGCGCGCAACGACGATGCGCTCGCGATCTCCTTGGCCGATGCTTCGGCTGGCGAACAGTGTCATGCGGATGCAATTCGCGCCGATGCGCTCGATTTCCCCGACGCCTTCGACAAACACGTCGGCCACGCAGGCCGGATCGATCAGTTCGGTGAAGGCATCTCTCATTCTTCCCAGCTCCGAAATTCATTTCGCTGGGTAACTCTTGGTTGTGGAGAGGGTGCAGGGCTACCTTCCATTGGAAATAACGTAAACGCGGATGCCGCGCGCGGCGGCCCGTCACTGGCGGTGACAGCCCTGCGGATTGTCCGCGATTCGATGCACTACGCAAAAACTGGAGAACACGCATGACCCGCAAGGTAGCGGCGCGGTCTCGCGTGTCAAAAAGACCGACCCTCATCGATGAGGGTAGAAACCCTCAAGCTTGCGGGTGGTTTTCTTCGATCATCTTGGAATTGCAGCGACTTTTTCCGCGCGATACGGCCGCTGAAATCGCGCACAGATCGCGGCGCTCAGTGAAGGTTGTTGAGCGCTGGCTGGCGCGAAAGGGCGCTCCCGACGGTCAGGCGCTGGCGGCGCTGCTGCGCAGCGACGTGGGTGATGCCGTCCATGCCGCGCTGATTGCCTCGGTCAAATCGCCTTGGGCCGACAATCTCCGCGCCGTTCGTGAAATCGCAAAACTGCGCCAGCAGCAGGCCGATGCCGCGCGGCGGCTCGAAGCGTTGGAAAGGGGCATCAGATGACCGTAGCCCGTTCGATCACGCCAGACCTTGCAGCGATCGATGGCATCCACATCGTGCCGACGATCGAACCGCGCCTTGGCGCGCCGCTAGGAATCGAGCTGCGGCATTTTCGGCGCCACGACATTGCCGTCCGCATCGAGCCAGCCGGCCTCCATGCCCTTGCTGATGATGCATTGGGCAAGATGCCGAGCGGCAACCGGATTGATGGTGAAGGCGAACTCGCCTCGATCGCGGGCTCGGAGACGAACGCACATGCCGACATTCAGAGCGTCGGCTGCGAACGCCTCGATCTGGGGCAGTCCGGGCCATTCGATCTCGGTGACCGCAAGCGGCCTGTCTTCGAGGGCGGCATCCCAGCGAGCGATGATGTCTGCATCAAAGAGGAAATCGGCCACGGCATTCTCCCTGGAGGTAAGCGACGATGAGCGCCCTTCATATCATCATGGTCATACTTTTTGCTTTCACGGCGCTGGGTTTTGTTTGCGCCGTTCGGGTATCGCGCCTGCGGCGCGAACCCGGGATCGGCCGGCGCAGCGACCCGTCGGCCGATCCCCTTGCGCGGCCGTTCGGTGATGCGCCGTATCTGTGCCGAGATCTGCATCGCGTGTATTCGCGCGATCAGCTCGAGGCGATCGCGCGGCGGCCTACTCACCATCAACTCGATTCCGGCGGCGCCTCCAGGCCGGATGCGGGCGCTCGCCGGTTTAGCCCCTCGGAGCCGGCGGGCGTCCGTGCTGCGGGAGTGCGTCATGGCTGATGTTATGACCGCTCCCGAACAGGCCAACTTTCTTGCAGGGCATGTCATTGCCTGCGCCACGGCCTTTCTTGATGGCCGGCACGATGCCGCACGTCTGGCCACTGACGCCCAGCGCCTGCAGTGCGAGCTGCTGACCGCGGCGAGCGACCCTGATTCGATTTGCATTCTCGTTCCCGCACGCCTGCTGGTGATCGCCATGGCAATCGCCGCGCGCGCCGAAAGTGAGGCGCGGCGGGACCGCTGTCGAGCGGTGATGGGCGCGTTGGTCGATCTGGTGCGGCATGAATCCACGGATATGCGGCTCAGGGGTGTGCAGCGATCATGAAGCCGATGTCCGCGACCCTGTCGAACCTGATCGTGCTGGCGGAGGAAATCATCACCCGGCCGAACTCGGATCGCCCGTTCATCCGAGGCGAATTCAGTTCGGTTGCTGACGAGGTCCGCCACGCCGACGCGCGGCCAGCCGAGGACGTTCGCATCACAAACGCCGCCATGGTGATGGTCATCGCGATCGAAGCGTTCCGCGCCGGCACGCGCGATGCGACGTCGCCCTGGCTGATGGTGGTCGGTGCAACGCTGCCGCTGTTGCGCGGAGACGGCTTCCTCGCATTTAAATCTGAGCGGGAGCGACAAGCGTGAGCGCGACGGGGGAGCTTCGACGGATCAGGCCGATCGCTCTCGGGAGCGATGTCACTCCGGGACGTTTCGATGGCCCGCGACCGTCCCTGAAATGGTTGCCCCCAACCGAGCTGTTGGTGGATTCGACTTACCAGCGCGATCTTTCGGAGCGATCGATGCGGTTGATCCGCAAACTCGCTGCGGCGTTCTCCTGGAACCGGATGAAGCCCATTATCGGCGTTCAGGTCGGTCCGGCCGCGGTTCATGTGGTCGACGGTCAGCATAGTGCAATCGTGGCGGCGTCGATCGGCGTTCCGCAGGTCCCGGTCTACCTCGTCGAAGCCGATTCCGTCGTCGATCGGGCACGCGCATTCGTTGGCCACAACAATGACCGCATCAAGGTTTCGCCGTTCGACATTTACCGTGCGCTGGTGGCGGCCGGCGATCCCGACGCCATGGATGTTGCAAACGTCTGCCGGCGCGCCGGTGTCCGCATCCGCAATATCTCCCCATCGTCGGCGATTGCCGAGGGCGATACCGCCGCTGTTGGCGTTATCCAGTCACTGGTCAAGCGCTGCGGCGTGATCCGTTCGCGCAAGGTCCTGCAATGCCTTGTCCATGCTCGGCGCGCGCCGATCACGGCGGCCGAGATTCTCGCCGTCGCGCAGATCATCGGAGTCGAACGGCCGGCCATTGATCTCGATGCACTGACAGCCGTTATTCGCATCGAAGGCGACGACGGTCTCGCCAAGGCCCATGCGAAATCCAAGAGCGACCGGACGCTGTATTGGCGCGAGGTGATGGCGCGATACCTGCACCGGATCGACCGGGTGGTCGCATGACGCTGCGCGACGATCTCGTGACGACGCTAGAGGGCGAAAACGAACTGCTACGCGAACGCTGCCGGCAGCTCGAAGAAATGATCGGGCTGCGTTTTGAGTCGCCGCCGATCTTCGGATTCACGCGATCGGAATCGGCGATCTTCGGCTTGCTGATGAAGAACAGTTTAATGCGGCGGGAAGCCGCCATGCTCGCGCTGTATCACGGGCTCAACCAGGACGAGGCCGAGGTTAAAATCATCGACGTCTTCATATGCAAGATGCGTCGGAAGCTCCTCCCGTTTTCGATCGAAATCAAGGTCATGTGGGGCCAGGGCTATTACCTCACGGCCGACGCAAAGGCGCGCGCCTCTGCGGTGCTGTATGAGGCGCAAGCCGCATGACGATGCTCGCCCAATACGATCGCGCTCGACATGCGTTGGCCGAAGCGATCCGCGTCGACCAGGTGCTGGCGATCCGTGATGAGCTTGAACACGTGAAGCTCTACGCCAAACAGATTCGCGATCGCGCACTGATGGCCGATGCTGCCGCATTTCAGATGCGAGCGGAGCGGCGGCTTGGCGTGTTGCTCGCGGCCGCGCGCGACGCCGGTCAGCTGATCGAGAAGGGACGCCGGCGCAAAGACGACGGCGAGTCGGTCGCAACATTGGCCGAGATCGGCGTCGACAAGAAGCTGTCGATGACGGCGCAGCGTGCGGCGGCGTTAGAGGAAGCTGCCTTTGAGGACATGGTCGCCGGTGTCCGCGAGAAGATGGCGGCGGGGCGGGCCATCGTGGTCGATCCGATCGACGCTGCAGCCAAGACGGCAGAGATCAACCGCCGGCGGGCCGAACACGCGGCGCGCACCGAGAACGGCGGGACGGCTGATGACCTCGCCGCGCTCGCGCGTTCAGGCTTCCGGGCGTCGACGATCTATATGGACCCGCCCTGGCATTTCGAGACTCGTTCGGCGGCGGGTGAGGGGAGATCGGCGAACATCCATTACACGACCGGTCTGATCGACCGCATCATGGCGGACCTGGCGCCTGTGAAGGATATCGCTGCCGACAGCGCCGTGTTGCTGATGTGGATGGTCGATTGGGGGCCGCATCTGGCGCTGGGGCTGATCGACGCTCTCGGCTTTCTGCACAAGACGACCGCCTTCACTTGGGCCAAGACCGAAGGCGAGGGCTGGCATATGGGACAAGGCTATTGGACCCGCGCCAACCCGGAGGACTGCTGGCTTGCGACACGCGGCAGCCCAAAGCGGCTGCATGCCGACGTACGTCAGTTGATCGTCGCGCCGATCGCGGAGCATTCCCGCAAGCCGGACGAGACCTACGAGCGGATCGAACGCCTGGTCGAGGGTCCATACCTCGAGCTTTACGCGCGGCGGCCGCGCAAGGGTTGGGTCAGCTGGGGCAATGAACTCGCGTTTACAGGAGAGGCGGCGTGATGGATCGGAAGATTCCGCCAGCCATTCTTCGCGATCTCTCCAACGAAATGATGGAGCGTACGCGAAAGAACATCTATTCGATGACCGCTATCGTCGACGACCCTGCCGACAAGATCGCTCTCAGTGTATCCTGCCTTTCATGTGCGATTGGCATCACCGCGGGCTTTGTTGCTTCTCAGTTCGGCGACAAGACGCCGCCAGATGTCTATGACGTTGCCGAAGCTATTCTCGGTATTCTCCGCGAAGCTGGCGTGTCAAAACGGCAGCTTGAACTCGGTGACCTGGTTCAGCGCACAAAAGACAGGCTCAATCCATGAGCCGCCGTCGCCTCGCCAATCGCCGGTCGCACGAAACGATCGCCATCGAACACGACGGCCAGCGCTACAAGGTCGGGCTGGGTCGCGAACTGGTTTGCGCCGATCTCGACAGGCTCGGCCCGGTGGTCGAAGTCTTCCTCAATGCGCAGAAGGTGAATTCGCCAGTCGACGTGCTGGTGAGTGATGGCGCGATCCTGATGTCGATGCTGCTGCAGCACGGCTGCCCGGCCGATGTCATTCATCACGCCATGAAACGCAATCAGGACGGTTCGCCGGCGTCGCCGCTCGGCCGCGCAGCGCAGCTAATCCATAGCACCCTTGCTGAGATTCTCACCAACCCCGCCGGCGTGTCGCCGGCCAACATGGAGACGTGACACATGAATGCGAACGTCAAGACGATCGAGCAGGCGACCGCGCTGTTGACCAAGGCCGATCCGGAAACACCTTGCCTGAATGTGCTGGACTGCGCCACGATCGCGATCAAGGCCGGAACGTCTGTCAATGGCGTGAGCTTTGCGGAAGATACGATCGTTACCCTACCGGTCGATGGCTATTTGCCAGGCCGCGACTACGTCGTCGCGGTTGTCGATGGCGCGGCCGTGGCCGCCGCCGCGGATTCCGTTCCGCAATCTGCATCGCAGATCGGAGGCTTCCACTTCGCGCCGGGTGGCAACGCCTCTGCCCGCGCCGGCGGCGACGATGTACCGGCGATCAACGCGTGCTCGCTGTGGGATCTGAACTTTCGCCCAGCGTGCCCCGACCCGCGCGGCATGACACTGGTCGAGCATCATGGGCGGAAATTCTGGTGCGACATCTATCTCACTGCCGCAGATCACACGAACGGCACCAGCCGGTTTGGCGTGACCATCGCTGATGGTGATGACCTGCCTATCGGCGCTGGCGCGGCCAGTAAGAATTTTACTGCCTTCGATTATGCGACCGCCGTCGCGGTGCTGGGCTCACACGGCAAGGGCCTACTGTCGCTCGAGGAGTTCTTTGCCGCGGCGTTTGGCGTCACCGAGAAATCTGCCGCGGACAAGGATCCAAAGGTCACTGGTCTCGATGCATCCCGCACCAGCAAGTTCGGCCTGATGCAGGCGACCGGCAATATGTGGGCGTGGGGTCACGACGGCGATCCTGACACGCCGCGCGCTTCCATCTTCGGCGGCGCCTGGATCAGTGGCGACGACGCGGGCTCGCGCTTCGCGTTCGTCGGCTACTGGCCGGAGAACTCGAGCGTCCATTTGGGCGCCCGGGGCCGCAGTGACCACTTGCAGCTTGGATAGGCGCTGCGACAGCAGCGCCATGTGAACCCGCATGCCGATCGTCAGGGACGACAACACCGCAACCGACGCCCTGGCGATCGTAGAAAAATACGAGGCTTTCGTGCGCTACCTCTACCCGATCCTGCAACGCAGCCCGCGCAAGCACGGCGTTCTTCGTGACACTGTGCTTGCGGCGCTGTTCATGCCGATCGGTGGCCTCTATCACGCCGCGAAGTCGCGGCAGGTATCGCGGCTACATGCTGTTGATGCCGAATTCGCAACTCTGCGGTCGCACCTGCGTTTTCTCGCGCTCGCCTCCGTCCGAATTCTAACACCCCACCAGCACGAGGTTGCGCTGGTATTGCTGTCAGAGCCGGGGCGGATGCTGGGCGCATGGCAGAAGAAGCTCAGCGACGGCCGCGCACATCATTCGGGCGCATCGTCGCGCCCGATGGGGCAGGCGGGGACATGATGCAGCCGCGCGCTTCCATATTCGGCGGCTCCTGGATCAATGGCGACAACGCGGGCTCGCGCTACGCGAACGTCGACAACTGGCCGGAGAACTCGAACGACAATTTGGGCGCCCGGGGCCGCAGTGACGACGGATACACGTTTGACGTTCGGCGCCGATCACGGTCACGCCGGCAGATCATGCGAGATCAAGGTCTGTGGTTAGCCCGCGTGTCCTGCTTCGGCGAACACACTCCAAGATCCGGCAGAGCGGGGCGTAGGGGGCGGAGCCTTTCGAGACCCGCGGCCGGTTTTTTGCTGAACGGGAGTGTGCGGCCATGACCAGGCGTTATCGCAATCTGATCGGGTTGATCACGTCGCCTCGCACGATGGACGCGGCCTATAGACTGACCGCGGCTGGCAAGCGGCTGACCCCCGGTTACCTGGAGTTCAAGGAATTCTCGGCGTTGAACCTCGCCGATCTCGCCCGCGACATGCGCGAAGGCCGATATGTTTCCGGAACGCCGCACCAGTTTTATGTGTTCGATCCGAAGAAGCGGTTGATCTCGGCCCTCCCGTTCCGCGACCGGGTTGCCCAGCAGGCCTTGTGCCTGATCATCGCTCCGATCTTCGACCGCGCATTGCTGCCGCGCGCCTTCGCCTGTCGCCCCGGCAAGGGAACGCATGCTGGCGTCATGTTGCTGCAGGGCGATCTACGGCGAGAATCTCGGGCTGGGCCGCTCTATTTTCTCAAGACGGACTTCCGCAGCTATTTTGCCTCGATCCAGCGCGACGTGTTGTGGCGATTGATCGAAGCCAAGATCAGCTGTCGCGCCACGCTTAACTTGGTCGAGGCGATGGTGCCGCGCATAGGCATCGGCTTACCGATCGGCAGCCTGACGTCGCAGATCTTCGCCAACATTTATACCGGTGCGACGCTCGATCGCCACCTGCAGCAGACGCTAGGGGAAAGTCTCTGGTACCGTTACATGGACGACCTTGTGGTGCTCGGCCGCGGCTCGGCGCATCTGCGGGCCGTTAAGCAGTCGGTTGAGGACTATTCCCGCTGCGAACTGGGCCTGAGGTTCTCGAAATGGTCGATCGCAAATACTTCGCGCGGGGTGAATTTCCTCGGCTACCGCATCTGGCCGACGCACAAACTGCTGCGGCGCGACAGCGTTATTCGTGCCCGCCGTAAGATCGCGGCGTTTCGGGCGAGCGGAGACCTCGAGCGGTTGCGGCAATTTCTCGGCGCGTGGCTGGGACACGCGCAATGGGCCGATAGCGCCAACCTGATTCATTCGCTGGATCTGCGACTTCACCCGGCACACGATGGATCGTCTCTCCCGCGCGGAGGTCGAGCGTGAGCTGCACCGAGCGTGAATCGAAATGGCCGTGGCGTGACTACCTGTCGCCAGACGAGGCTAACGAGATCGCCAAGATCGATGCAGCGAAAGCCAATTGGTTGGAGCTGAACAAGTCCCGCGCATCCATCAAAAACCGGGCGGTGCAGCGCGCGATGTACGGCGCCTCCAGCAAGAGGCAGCCGTCATGACATGCGGGTGCTGCGACGGGCGAAGGGTTGTCATCGGTGTGACAGGGGAAACACGACCATGCAGCCGTTGCCGGGTCGAGGAGTTCAGTGCGTGGTACCGCGCGGCATATGGCGCGCGGGAAGACAAACAGCAGAACAAGGGAGAAGGCTGACATGCATATCGATGTGCCGTTGAACAGGTTGCGCTTCGGCCACGAAGATGGCGCCGGCATCAACGCCCGCGTTACTGGCCGGGACGATGGCATCGCGGCGCTGGCCGCGAACCTCTACGCCCAGGGCCAGATTGAGGATCTGATTGTCAAGCAGTGTGGGGACGGGTTCTATTCGGTCGCCAACGGCAACCGTCGCCTGAAGGCGTTCCAGAAGATTTATGGCGAGACCAGCGATCATCTGATCGGCTGCACGCTCCATGAAGTCGACGAGGCGCGCGCGTTTGAATTTTCGCTGACGACAGCGGTGACGGCGGCGCAACTCCATCCCATCGACCAGTATGAAGCCTTCGCGAGGTTGAAGGACCGGCGGACCGATGAGGAGATCGCGGCGCAGTATGGCCTGAGCGAAAAGCAGGTGCGGCAGGCACTGGCGCTCGGTCACCTGTCGCCGACGGTCCGTGCAGCCTGGCGCGACGGGACCATCAAGGCCGATGAGGCCAAGGCCTTCACGCTCGGCTACGATCACAAGGTGCAGGACAAGGTCTTCGCCAAACTGCAGAAGGCCGGGCGGCTATGGCAATCCACAATCCGCGAGGAGCTCGGCGCATCGGCCGATGACATCGGCGAGCTGATCGATTTTGTCGGCGCCGAGGAATATCGGCTCGCCGGCGGCATTGTCACCGAGGACCTGTTCGGGTCACGGCATGTCGTCTCGGATGCCGCGCTCCTCAGCCAGCTCGCAACGGCGAAGTTCGAACTGACCCTTCAGGCGCTGCGGGACGAAGGCTGGAGTTGGGCTGAACTCGCATCAAACCTGCCCCAGGGTGCGCGATGGTGGAACAAGACCGAGCCGAAGAAGCTGATTTATCACGATGGCGAGGAAGATCGTGTCGAAGCGCTGAAGGCGGCGATCGCTGCGATCGATGCCGAGGAACATGAATCCGGAGACTACAGCGAGGACTGTGATCGTCGACGCGAGGTAGTTCAATCCGAGCTTTCCGCAATCGAAACACAGATCATGCGTCGGTCATTCACCGACAGGCAGAAAGCACGGTCCGGCGTCATCGTCGATTTCGATGACGGCGTGCTCGGGTTTGTGTTCGGTCGGATCCGCCCCGAGGAACGCAAGCCGGTCGGCGACGAGAAGACGACGAAAGCCGGGAAGGCCGCGGACGTGGCTGCGGAGCCCGAGGAGCCGGCGATTTCGAATGCGCTCACGCACCGCCTGACGGTGCAGCTCACCAAGGGTGCGGCAACCGCGTTGATGCAGGATCCCGATCTTGCATTGTGTGTGCTGCTGGCTGGTACCAGCAGCTCTCACGATAGCGGCGTCAAGATCAGCATTACCGGCCTGTATCGCGATGCGATCGACTACGGCACCCGTGAGTTTAGCGATGTCCTCGCCGGAATCCGCAAGCTGACGGCACAACAGCGCAACGAAATGGTGGCGCAATACGCCGCGGCCGCGCTCGATTTCCAGAATAGACCGCTCGATAAGGCTACTTCCGATCGTTCTGACCATGGCCCAAGCGCGATCTGCGATGCGCTCGATCCGGCGGCGTTGAATGCAGCCTTGCGTGGCGCATTTGATGCGACCGATTATTTCGGGGGCATCAACAAAGCGCTGTGCCTGAAGGCGATCGAGGAAGCCTGCGGGCCTGATCTCGCACGACAACAGGAGAAGAACTCCAAGGGCGATATCGTCGCCTTCGCGATCGAAAACGTGCCGCCGACCGGCTGGCTGCCGCCGCAGTTGCGCGCCAAGGGCTATGACGGCCCGCCGGCGGGCAAGCCAAAACCGCAAACAAAATCGGGAAGGGGAGCGGCAAAGGCTGCGGCCAAATCGTCGGCACGGAAAAAGACAGCGCGGCGTCCGGCGGCGAAGCGGGCGGTGCGAAAAAAGAAGGCAATCTCGAAAAAGCGCAAAGCGGGCTGACCGGGATAAAATCATGGCAGGGGAATCTCACGACGGCGTGGTGACGTTCCAGTCGCTCACGCTCGGCCGTGAAGCGGTGATGCTGGGCCGTGTCCAGGTCGGCGAAATCATGCCGACAGAGCGCGGACGGTTCAGCGCCTGCTTTCGCCTGTCATTGCCCGATGCCAGCGCCAGCAGCTGGCGACCGGCAGCGAACTTCGAGGCCGCGCGGCGGCTTGCCGTCATCAAGATCAACGACTGGCTCAACGCGGCCGATCTCAGGCCAAATGGACAGAGGACAAGCTCGTGAGCGGTATCAACAAAGCGATCATCCTCGGCAATGTCGGTCGCGATCCCGAGATTAGGCGCACTCAGGATGGCCGGCCGATCGCGAGTTTTTCGATTGCAACATCGGAAACCTGGCGCGACCGGGATACGGGCGAGCGCAAGGAGCGCACGCAGTGGCATAACATCGTTTGCTTCAATGAAGGCCTCTGCAAGGTCATCGAGCAATACGTTAAGAAGGGCTCGCGCGTCCTGGTCGAAGGCCAGATCGAAACTCGCAAGTGGACGCAGGACGGCGTCGATCGCTACACGACCGAGATCGTGTTGCGTTTCAACGCGACGCTCTCGCTCGAGGGTGGGCCAAACCGTTCCGCTCCGCCGCCGAATGATAATGCTGATCGCTCGGATGGTAAGCCGCTGCCGGAGCGAAATTCCGGCGGGATTTCGTCAGGTCGTAGGTCCGACATGGACGACGATATTCCGTTTTGAGGACTGCGGCTGTGAACCCTCCCGGGAAAACGACCCTGACGCGCATGCAGCGCACCGCGCTCCTCGAGGCCGAACGTCTTGAGATCGGCGAGGACGGCCGTGTGGCTGCAGGCATGATCAGCGCGCCGCGCGTGGAGATCGTCGATCGCCGCGACGACTTCGCGGGCATCGTTCGCTTGATCGATAAGATCATGTCCGATTCCACATTGCTGGAGCGGCTGTCGAAATGACGACCAAGTTCACGGCCGAGCAGCTCGAGGACATCAAGGCGCGCAATCCGGTGCGCGACATCGCCTCCGGCTATGTCGAGCTGCGGCGCGCCGGCGGGCGCCTGGTCGGGCCATGCCCGATCTGCGGCGGCCGCAAGACCTCGCAGCGCTTCGAGATCAAGGGCGATGACGGCTGGGTCTGCGCCGTGTGCGAGGATGGCGGCGACGTGATCTCGCTGATCGAGAAAGTCGAGGGAGTGGACTTCGCTGGCGCCGTGGAATGGCTCGGCGGTCGCCGCGCGATCGACAAACGGACCGCGGAACGGCTGACCGAGGAGCGCGAGGCCAAGCGCCTGGCGCGTGAGGCGCAATCCGAACGCTACCGCGAGAATGAGCGCAGGCGGTTATGGGCGAGATGGGAAGATGCATCGCCGATCCACGGCACGCACGTCGAAGCCTATCTCGCCGGCCGCGGTCTGCAGGTGCCGGCATCGTGCCCAGGCCTGCGCTACCAGCCACAAATGATCTACTGGCACGGCGAGACCATCGATTCCCACGGCCGAAGCTCGCCGCGCGCGTTGCATACGGGACCGGCGATGCTCGCCGCCTTCATTCGGGCCGATGGCCGGTTCGGCGGCTTGCATATAACCTGGCTCACGACGGATTCTCCACCGACGAAGGTTTCATTGATTGATCCTGAATCCGGGGAGATCCTTCCGGCGAAGAAGATGCGCGGCTCCAAGACCGGCGCGCACATCCTGATCGCGCCGGCCGCGACTGGCGCGATTGCGCGGCGCCTGATCGTCGGAGAGGGCATCGAGACGGTGCTGGCGGTGTGGACCGCACACGCGCTTGAGGGCCGGGATCTGACATCCACCGCATGCTGGGCCGCCGGCGATCTCGGCAACATGGCGGGCCGGGCGACCGAGACGGTGCCGCATCTTACTTTGAAGCGACCGGACGGCCGCGCACAACGCGTTCCCGGCCCGATGCCCGATCCAGACGATTCCGGCCTTGCGATCGCGGGCGACGTTGAAGAGCTCATTCTGCTCGGCGACGGCGACAGCGAACGCGTCCTGACGGACTACGCCATGGAGCGTGGCTGCCGCCGCTACGCTCGCCCAGGGCGCGCCATTCGTCCGGCGTTTGCGCCAGACGAGCAGGACTTCAACGATGTGCTGAGATCGGGGGAGTAAAAAGGTTGGCACCGGTCCGCATTCAGCTATCACGCCGCAAGGGCTTCGATCTTCAAGCCACTTCATTAGCGACTAACGGGCTGCGGGCCGTGAACGTCGCGCGGCCTGGCCCGCTCGGCAATCCGTTTATTGTTGGCAAGGATGGCAGCCGAGCCGATTGCGTGCATCTCTATCGGATGCTGGCCTCCGGTCATCTTGCCATATCCAGCCACGCCAGTGTCGAAAGCCAGCGCAGCGCGCTCACCTACATCTCCGAGAACTTGGAGACGCTGCGCAATCACAATGTCGCTTGCTGGTGTCCGCTCGACGCGTGTTGCCATGGCGACGTCGTTCTCGAGATCGCCAATCGGCGAACTGACGAGGAGAGGCAATGACCGCTGCGGCCGTTCTTGCCCTGATCGATTCCGCGCCGGTGTTTGATCCATCGCCGCTGGATCCCGCGGCTGAGGCGGCCGCCGTCCGCGCCTGGGGGCTGACAGAGCTGGACGCTGCGATCGCCAGCGTGCGCGAGGCCGAAGGCGATCTGCGCGGCGTGGTGCTCAAGGCGGCAAGCCAGCGGCTCGGCCGTGCAGTTACATCGGATGCCCTTGACGCCGATTTCGCGCGGGCTGCGCTCGAGGAGGCGGCTGGTTCGTGCGGGCTGATCCGCGATGACGGCTTGCGCGCGGTCCGGAAGACGATCGCGGCCGCGGTGAAGCTTGGACAGAAGCATCCGCATGATCTGCGCGACGTGCGGCGCGGAGCGCTTGCACGTCAAAGTCGGCCGCGACCAGCGGCCGTCCACATTCCTTCCTCCACTCCATCCGATTACCCGTCGCCACCGTTGTCGCCGGCCTCTGCCGCCGCGCCCCCCGCCGCAGGGGGCGAATCGGAATGCTCCCAAACGGGAGTGTCGCCGGATGCATCTGCTGCAGGGGGGCAGGGGGGCGACGGCGATATCGACGGCAACGCGCGCGGTGATGACGCCGATGATTTCAACCTGCGGCTTGCCTTCTACCCTCTCACCGATCTCGGAAATGCCGAGCGCTTCCGCGATCGCTGCCGCGGCAAATTGATCTGGAACGTCGCGCTGGGCTGGCTGGCCTGGGACGGGAAGCGATGGAGCCGCGACGGCGCCGACGATGTCGTCAAGATCGCGGAACATCAAACCGTGCGCGCAATCCAAGAGGAAGCCGAGGCGGTACGTAGCTCCGGCCTGCGCGAACAGGACGGCGGCGAACGCGGCGGCCGTGACTTCATCTTCGACGTCAAGAAAGATCAGCCTGTCTTCTACTCCGACAAGATCGCGAGCTGGGGCCGTGCATCCGAGTCGGTCAATAAGCTGGGGGCGCTTTCCAAGCGCGGCGCGCCCTATCTTGCGGTTTCAATCGATCGGCTCGACGCCGACAAGATGAAGATCAACGTCAACAACGGTACGCTGACCGTGCGCCGCTCGGCCGACGGCGGCGACTACGTTCAGTTCAGCCCGCACGACGCTGCCGACCTGATCACCAAGCTTGCACCGGTCGATTACGATCCGGCGGCACAATGCCCGGCCTACGATGCGTTTCTGGCGCGCGTGCAGCCGGACGTCGCCATGCGCCTATTCCTGCATCAGTGGGGTGGCCTGTCGCTAACCGGTGACGTCAGCGAACAAAAGCTGGCGTTCTTCTATGGCAAGGGATCGAACGGCAAATCGGTGCTGATCGACGCCTGGAGCCATGTCGCCGGCGACTATGGCGAGACCGTTCCGATTGAAACATTCCTCGATCAGGGCAAGGCACGCAATGCGGGGCAGGCCACGCCTGATCTTGCCATCCTGCCAGCGGTTCGGATGTTGCGAACATCCGAGCCGGAAAAGAATTCGAAACTCGCCGAAGCGCTGATCAAACTGGCGACCGGCGGCGAACCAATCCAGGCGCGGCATTTGAACCGCGACTTCTTCAAGTTCTATCCGCAGTTCAAGCTGACGATCTCGGGCAATTACCGGCCCTCGATCTCGGGTGCAGACGAAGGCATCTGGCGCCGCATGCAGCTCATTCCCTTCAACGTCACGATCCCGAAGGAGGAACGCGACGTTCACCTCGGCGATAAGCTGCGCCGCGAGGCCTCCGGCATTCTCAACCGGCTGCTCGATGGCTTGCGGTCCTGGTGCGACAAGGGTCTCGCGACACCAGACGCCGTCGCGGCGGCGACCGCCGATTATCGGTCGGCTTCCGATCCGCTCGGCCGGTTCCTGTCGGCGTGCATCACCGAAAGCCATGGAGATCGGGTTCAGTCGAGCGCGCTTTATGCGGTGTTTGAAGCCTGGTGCAAGGCCTCAGGCGAGGCGACTTGGAAGCAAAAAGGCTTCTCCATGGCGATGGAGGAGCGCGGCTTCAAGCGCAAACAGTCCGACGTGATGTGGTTTCTCGACATCAAACTGATCCGGTGCGTCGACGATTTTGTCGATCACAATGGTAACCCAAAGAACGTCGTCGACGCTGATGGCAAGAAAGGAGGGAGTGATCCCGGTGATATGGAGTTCTGATCCACCCGACCCTCCCAAAACGGGAGGATTTGATTCGCGGCTAACGCATTGATGTTGCGGCATTCGGGAGGGTTCGGGAGCTTTGGGAGCTTTTTCTACTACACATGCGCGCGTGCGTGCGCGCGCCCGCACGCGGAACGTAAACATAAATAATCCTCCCAACCCTCCCAATGGTCCCATTTGATTAAATAAACCCTTGGGAGACAGGGTTAAGTGAGATCGGGAGGATCATTCCGAGAGGCATAGGCACCCTCCCGGACCCTCCCGAAAGGGAAATGGTTCTCAATCGGAACCATTGTTTTGAACGGCCAGCAATCGAGGGGATCGAATGTTGGAGCTCGCGATGAACAAAGCGGACGCACTGCAATGGAAGGTCGGCGATATCGTTGGCGTGAAGGCGATGACCACGACGGCCTCGCCAGCGTCGGTGTGGCATATCGTCCAGGTTATGACGGGACGTGAACGGGCGATTGCCGAACTGCTGCATCGCCATGGGTTTGAAACATATTTCCCCCTGACGACAGTGATGAAGGTGGTGCCGCGTAAGCTGCTCTCAGCAAAACAGAGGCGAAGTTCGGCCCGCATTATGAGGCCAAAGACCGTGCCGTTGCTGCCTGGATATCTGCTGGTGTTGATGGATATGAAAGCTGATGATTGGCACCCGCTGTTTCGGCTGGTCGGTGTGCGGGGGATTTGGTGCGAAGGAAATCTGCCCGTAGCGATCCGTAAATCCGACTTGGATAATCTTCGTGGTCGCGAAGTAAATGGTGTGATTCCTGGCGACGTGACGATCGGCGCGCTGCTCTGCTGCAAGGTTGGTGACAACGTCCGCATCGCACGCGGACCGTTTGCATCCTTTCCGGCTGTCGTCGATCGATTGCCCGATGGATATCAACCCGGCACTCGGCTTGATGAGCTTGACGAATCGAAACGCGTGACGCTTCTTGTCAACGTCTTCGGTCGTTCGACCCCGGTTGATCTGCCTCTCGGCGAGTTCGAACCGATCAGATAGCGCGCAAGGCGCATCAGCCACCCCCGTAGCCACCCGGACTGCAGCGCTATGGAAAGCCCCGCCGATGAGCGGGGCTTTGTCGTTTCGAGCATAAGTTATCCGCCGAACGTTTTGTGGGTTGAGAAATTGGCTTGTGGTGGTTGCGGCGCGCGCGCCAAGGCGATCGGAGCTGGCGTCAAGGCGCTCGTCCGTGGCGATGTCAAAGCCGCGGCGTCGAGCGCGCGGTTTGTCGTGCAATCGGCCGGGGCCGATGCCGCTGCGTTCCGGGCCAAGGTCAGTGCAGCGCGCGCGAGGTTGGGAAAGCGCTAATGACGCTCTCGATCCGGTTCGATACCACGGCGATCGCCCGAACCAGCAATCTGTTTCATGCCGCGGGCAAGAACGCGCCGCTGGCTCTTATACGCGCGGTCAATCATACCGGCGACAAGGCCAGAACCCAGATGCGGCGGGTGCTGGTCGATCAAACCGGGCTGGCGATAAAGACCATCCGCAATGCGGTCAAGTCGAAACGCGCGTTCAACGGCGGCGCTTACGAGATCAAAGCGCGAGGCGGCGATGTCCGACTGATGTTCTTCAAGGCGCGCGAAACCCGCAAGGGTGTCAGCGCCGCGCCCTGGAACAAGCGGCAGGTGTATCCCCGGGCCTTCATGAAGGGTGGTCAATTCCCAAACCGGAGCGGGATGGTTGCCGGAGGCGCTGTCGTCAGACGAGTAGGCAAGGGTAGATATCCCTTGCATGGTGTGAAGTCGGGTCTGTTCATCCCGACCGAGATGATCTCAGGCTCATCGGAGGCGGCATTCTACGCCACGGTCGAAAGCCAGCTGCCCGACCGCATAGCGCATGAACTCTATCGCGTCCTGGGCTGACCGCGTCGCACAAAAAGGGACCGTATTTCCTTGCGCGGTGCAGTACGGCGCTAGTGCGGCCTGGGATTTCGCTAGTAGCTCAATTTGAAATCGGTACACGCGATCATGTGTTTCACACGTGTTCGCGCACGGATGACACGGAATGGATGACGGCGAGTGGATTTCGATCACGGATGCGGCAGCGCGGCTGAGCGCTGCCGGCGATCTCGTCGATCGTTCGACGCTGTCGCGCTATCTGAAGCAGCATGCGGAGGCGCTGCCGCTTCGGCACGCCGGCAAGTCGAACCTTGTTGAGTTCGGCGCCCTGGCGGCGCACCGCGCCGAGAACGTGCGACTTCGGAAAACAGCGCCGCTGCTATCGTCGTCATCGGCGCCCGGTCAGCCGCGCCGCTTTGCTGGAACGCAATCGGACGGCGCGGCACGCAAGGCGCAAGCCGATGCCGAGATGCGCGAGATGGATCTCGCCGAGCGGCGCGGCGAGTTGACCTTGGTTACCGAGGTCGACAAGGGCGCGCGCGATGCCGTCGCCTTAATGCAGAGCGCGTTTGACCGTGCGATCGACAGCGAAGCCGCCGCCGCCTCGGTCAAGTATGGTTGGGACGAGCGGATCGCCCGGTTGGTTCTCAAAGGTTTCGCCCGAAAAGGCACTGAGGTGTTTCATCGCGAGATGCTGCAGAAGCTGGACGACATCGACCGCGCCGAGCTCGCAGCCCAACACGGTGACAACGAACCGGTTGAGGCGGCGCTGCAATGAGCTTTCACGATCCGCGGCTACGCTTTCCGCTATTGCCGACCGGCGCGAAGGTGTTGTTCGGCGGCTTCGCCGCTGCGACCAGACCAACTGAGGATCTGACCATCAGCGAATGGGCGGATCGCAATCGTATGGTATCAGCGGAATCGGGCTCTCCCTGGCCAGGAGAGTTTCGCACCTCCCGCGTGCCGTATCTTCGCGAACCGCAGGATTGCCTGCATCCCGATCACCCAGCCCGCCGCGTCACCTCGCGCTGGGCCGCGCAGCTCGGCAAGTCGACCGCCATCGAGAACTGGTTCGGCTTCATCGTCGATCGTGCGCCCGGCACCATGATGATCGTGCTGCCGACCCTTGAGGAGGCCACAAAGTTCAATCGGGTCAAACTTGATCCGACAATCGACGCATCGACCAAATGGAAGCACAAGGTCGCGCCGGTCAACAGCCGCGACGAAAAAGCCTCGACGACGGCGTACAAGCGATACGCGGGCGGTTTCTGCGTCATCGTCAATGCAGGCTCTTCCAAGGGGCTGCAGATGGTCTCGATCAAGTACCTCGCGATGGACGAGGTGACCGGCTATCCACGCGATGTCGATGGTCGCGGTAGTCCGCGCGACCAGGCGCGCGCGCGACAGAAGGCTTACGGCGATCTCGCCAAGGAATGGCAGGGCTCGACGCCCGGACTCGCCGGCGAATGCGCGATCACCGCTGATTTCGAGAATGGCGACCAGCGCTTCTTTTATGTGCCGTGTCCTCATTGTCGCGCGTTCCAGCCATTGGACTTCGAGCAGGTGCGCCCCGCCGATGACGCTGAAAAGCTCCCGGTACACATGCGATGCCTCTCTTGTGACGGAGTCGTTCTCGACGGCCACAAGCATGACATGCTCGCCGATGGCGTATGGATTGCTCGGCGGGTCAGGGAAGATGCCGAGCCCGTGCCAGATGTTATAAAACCCGCCGATCTTGATCGTTGGCGGTGCCCGCCTTGCGAGGGCCGCTGCAGCGAATGGCAGCCCAGCTATCACCTGTGGGCGGGCTACGCGCCGCGGGAGCGGTTTGCCGATATCTGGGTCCGTTGGGAGGAAGCGCAGGGCGACACCACGAAGTCGCGGGTGTTCTATCAGCAGGATCTGGCCGAACCGTACGATCCCAGCGGCGTCGCGGTTGAGTGGGAGAGGATTGTCGAGGCCGTGCGCAAGCAGCCTTATCCGCGAGGAAAGGTTCCTGTTGGCGCCGGTCTCATCGTCTCCGCGGCAGATGTGCAGAGTTACGGCATCAAGTGGGCTGTCTATGCGATCGGTCCCCGCGGCCAGCGCTGGCTGATTGATCGCGAGATATTCGTAGGCGCACCCGATCAGGTCGACGACGCATGGATTGCGCTGGCTGATGCGCTCGGCCGCAAGTATGAGGCCGCCGGCGGCGCGCAGGTCGGTATTGATCTCTCGGGTGTCGACTCGGGCTTCGCGACCGATCGCGTCTATCGCTTTTGCGCCAAGCGGCCCAACGTTTACGCTCTGGATGGTCGACACAAGGCGGGCCTGCCCTGGCTTGGCACGCCAGTGAAGAAGGATATTCGCGATCAGCGCAAGCGCATCATCGCGAAGGTGCTGCTCTATCCGGTCGGCAATTACGATGTGAAAACTGAAGTCGTTGCCGGCCTCGCGAACCTGGTCGAAGGGCCGGACAAGGCCGGACGCTGGCCGCGCAACACGCTGCACCTGACGCCGGAGCTCTGCGACGAAGAATTTGCCAAGGAAATGACGGCGGAGCGACTTGTCGATCCTGACGAGGAGGCCCGCACCACGATTAGCCGTCGTGCCCGGAACCTGATCCGGCCCAATGCGCCGCGCGAATGGAAGCGGATCATCGGTCGCGTGAACGACTGGTTTGACGCCACAGTCTACGCCTTCGCGCTGGCATGGCACCTGGAGCACAAGCGTCGTCTAAACGAGGCGCGCTGGGCCGACCTCTTGCTGCTCGTTCACGGTCGTGCGCCGGAGCCAGATTTGTTCGAAGCCGCGGCGGGCCCATTTGAGCGGCAGCGGACCATGGCATCGGCCGCCGAACGCGAGCAACGCAAAGCGACGCGGCGCAGTAAATGGAAGCATCGAAAGTGAAGCTGCTTGACCGCATACGGGGTCGCGTCGTCGCTCCGACCGGAGAGACGCGGCCGCCGCGTGCTCGGGCCGGATATCTTCGCGATACCAAGTCGCGGGTCATCTCAATGCGCGCCGCGCCGCTGCGCGATCATCGCGATGACGTTCGTAGGGCCTGGCGCCGCGCCGCCGGATTAGCCATGGAGTTGATTCAGAACTCCGGACGGCTACGTGGTGCTGCCGATCAGGTCATCGCGGACACCGTCGGCGTCGAGCTGGTGCTGAATCCGCAACCCGATTTGTCTGGGCTTGGTTACAGAGCGGAAGACGCGGCCGCGCTGGTGCGCACCATCAAGCGACGCTGGAAGCGCTTTGCCTGGTCGCCGCGCGAATGTGATCTACGCGGTAAGTTTACTCTGCCGCAGATGATCGATATCGCACTGCGTTGGGACATGGCCTACGGCGAGGCGCTGGGCGTCATGAGTTACATGAGCCCGGCGCAGCGGCGGCAATACGGTATCGTGGCCGGCACCAAGCTATGCATGGTGACTCCGACCAAGCTGGTGCAGGACACCAGCGATATTGAGGGACTATTTCAGGGTGTGATTCATGATCCGAACGGTCGCCCTGTCGCCTACCGGATTCAGGAAAAGGAATCCGGAATTACCGTGAAGCGCGACTATCGGGCCTATGATCGCACCGGCCGCCAGCTTGTGACGCATGTGTTCGATCCGATGGATGCCGGCGATGTGCGCGGCATCAGTCGCCTTGCATCGGCCTTTCGCCAGCACATCCAGCATGAGCTGCTGGTCGACACCACGATCCAGACGGCCATCATGCAGACCGTGTTCGCGGCGGTGCTGACCAGTAAGACGCCATCGAAGGAAGCGTTCGAAGCCATCACTGCAATGAGCGACGATACGCCGGCCGGGCCGGGTTCGGACTCTCCGCTGTCTTACGCCGATGAGTATCGCGACTACTTCCTCGGCGTGCTCGATCGCGCCGCCGAAAGCGAGATCGCAATCAGCGACGCGCCGCAGGTCTCGCATCTAGCGCCGGATGAGAAGCTGGAACTGCTGTCAACGCAGACCCCGGGACCGCAATTCCTGCCGGTCAGCCGCGAATTGTCGCGCGACATGGCGCGGGCGATCGGCATCACCTTCGGCGGCCTGACCATGAACCACGAGAATGCCACCTATTCGTCGGTCCGCATGGAAAACTCCTCGATCTGGCCGGTTGTCACGCGCCGCCGCGAGCGCATCGCCGCTCCGCCTTGCCAGGCGCTCTATGAAAACTGGCTCGATGAGGAAGTCGGCGAAGGGCGGATTCAGGTCAGGGGCGGGTACGAGGTCTTCGCGGCCAACCGCGACCGGTTGACCTGGGCGCTCTGGCAGGGTCCGGCGAAGCCGAGCGCCGACGATTTCAAGAGCGCGAAGGGCTCCAGCGAGCGGCTGTTCAACGGCACCACTACGCTGGCCGATGAATGCGCAGAGTTGGGCAAGGATCCGGACGAGGTGTTCGAGCAGCGCCAGCGCGAGCACAAGCGCTACATCGATGCCGGCTTGCCTTCGCCGTTCATTCGTAATCCGGCATCGGCCAAGGATGAGACCTCCGATGACGAGCAGGTCAAGCGCCGCCGCGAGGACGCCTGATGCCGACCATGGTTCTGATCGATGGGATATCAGTCGATATCGACGATCCGTGCGCGATCGCGACGGCCCTGCGCGTCGCCGAACTTAAGATCGCCACCAGTGGCGGCGTCGTCATGACGCGCTTTGACGACAACCATGAGGTTCGCTGGGGCCGCGCGAACCTCGACCGGCTGGCGACGGTGCGCGCTCAATATGAGCGGGCTTGCGCCGCCAAGTCCGGTCAGCAGTCGCGCTTCGCGAAGCGGTTGCGCTTCGTGCGTTAGGAACGATCATGTCGCTCGCCCATGAACGCCTCTGCAATATGCTGTTCGAGCAGCCGCATCTATATCATCCGCGCAAGGCCGAGACCTTTGTCCGGATGCTCGGGCCGAAGCTGACCGGCTTCAACGTCACCGTCCTTAATGGCAAGGGGGGAGTCGATCACGTCGCCTTCGCCAACGGTCGCCCTTCGGCGGGTGTCATCGGCGACCGCCTAGGTCGCGGCTATGATCGGGCGGGCGTCGCGCCATTCGATATGGTGGAGGGCGTTGCGATCATCCCGATCGAAGGCACGCTGGTGCAGAAGGGCGGGTGGATCGGCAGTAGCTCCGGCGAAACATCCTATCAAGGCCTCCAGACGCAGATCGCACGGGCACATCGGCCCGACGTGAAGGGTGTGGTTTACGAGATCGATTCCTTTGGCGGCATGGTCAACGGCGTGTTCGAGACCGCGGCCGCCATGCGGGCGCTCTCGGCCGTCAAGCCGACCATCGCCATCCTGACCGATTTCGCGTTTTCAGCAGCATACCTGCTCGCCAGCCAGGCGCGGCAGATCGTAATGCCGGAATTTGGTGGCGCCGGATCGATCGGCGCCGTGATGCTTCATGCCGATTTCAGCGGCAACCTTGAGCAGGACGGCATCAAGGTCACCTTCATTCAGTCCGGTGCGCACAAGACGGATGGCAACCCCTACGAAGCGTTGCCCGCAGGCTTACTCCAGCGTTGGCAGGCGCAGGTGGATGCGATCCGCGATCGCTTCGCTGAACAGGTTGGCAAAGGTCGCGGCAAGCGCATGACCAAGGCGCAGGCATTGAACACCGAGGCAAAGTTCTACGCATCGGCGGATGCGCTTGATCTTGGCCTCGTTGACGCGATCGGGCCGGGGCAGGAGGCTTTTGCGGCCTTCATCAAGGAAGTCAACCGGAGATCCTGACCAATGGTCAAAAGCCTTTTGGCCGCCGTTCACAACGCTGTTGTGGGCGCGGTCGATGACGCTCGCGAGGAGAGCGAAACCGGCGCCGCGGCGCTCAACGTAACCAAGAAGGAAGGCACGATGTCGAAAGACAACCAGCCAGCCGGCGGCGATCCCAATCAAGCCGGTATTTCGCAGGCCACGCACGATGCCGCAGTCGCCGCCGCTCGCGCGGATGGCAAAGCCGAAGGCGAAAAAGCCGCGACCGAACGGTTCAACGCTGCGCTCGGCGCCGAGGGCATCAAGGGCGACGCTGGCCGGATGGCTGCGGCGCTCGACCTCGCCGTCAAGTCGCCGGCGATGGCGGGTGCGGATGTCGCCGCGTTCGTCGTCGCCAATGTTGCGGCGTCAACCGCGTCGACGACGGCTGCGACTTATTCGGCGCAGCGCGTCGAAGCCGCGGGCTTGGCCCAGCCAGGCGCAGCCGCCCCGGCGAAGAAGGCAACCATCGACACGAATGGCATTTATGCCGCGCGTCGCAAACAGTCTTAGGAGGGCTGATCCATGGATAACAAGACTGAAGGCCCGCGCGATCTTGAGTTCGTTTTATCGGAAGGCAACGGCAAAATTTCCCGCGAGGTCGTCACCATCAAGTCCGGTGCCGGAAAGCTGGTTGCTGGCACTGTGCTCGGCGCCATCACGAGCGGCGGCAAATATGTCATCTCGGCCAATGCGGAAGTGAGTGGCTCCGAAGGCGCAGAAACTGCCAAGGCTGTGCTGGCTTACGGCGTCGATGCCACCAGTGCCGACGTTCAGGCTGTCGTCATCCGTCGTTTCGCCGAGGTGAAAAAATTGCTGCTGGTGTACGACGCAACCGTCAACGACGCCGGCAAGATTGCAACCAAGCTCAGCCAGCTCGCCGCGCAGAACATCATCGCCCGGTAGAGTGGGCAAAACCTCATCGCCCGTTAAAGGGCAAAACATTATCGCCCGGAGGAGGGCCACATGCCTCAAGTTGTCGACGTTTGGGATGGTGACGGCTTCACCATCGAATCGCTTACTGCGGCGATCAACAATGAGCCGTACCGTCCAGGTCAGGTCTCGGCGAGCGGTCTATTCGAAGAAGATGGCGTCACCACCACGCGTATCTCCATCGAAGAGCGCAACGGCAAATTGTCACTGGTCGAGCCAAGCCCGCGCGGCGGCCCTGGTGAAACGACCGGCGGCGATGATCGCAAGCTGGTGCCATTTGATATCCAGCACTATCAGCGGGACGATGCCGTGCTGGCCGATGAGGTGCAGAATGTCCGCGCCTTTGGAACCGGCGATCAGCTCGAAACGATTCAGGATCGCGTCGAGCGCAAAGGCATGCGTCACGCGCAGGATTTGACCATGACGCTGGAGCACCAGCGGGTTGGCGCGATCAAGGGAATCGTTACCTCGAAGAGTGGCGCCACCTTGCACGATCTCTACAATCGGTTCGGATTGTCGGTCCCGAGCGCCGTGTCGCTCGAGCTCGATGTCGATACCACGATTGTCGCGAGCCTGTTTCAGGACGTTGTCTATTCGATCGAAGATTCTCTCGATGAGCCTTATTCCGGAATCCACGTCTTCACGGGGCGCTCCTTCCATAAGGCGCTCTGGACCCACAAGTCGGTGCGTGAGACGTTCCTTTACAACGGTGGTGCGTCAGTGCTTCGGCAGGATGTGCCGGATACCTTTGAGTTCGGTGGCGCCACATGGGAGCGCTACAGGACCGGCGCAAAGGCAACGACCGATCTCGGCGCACCCTACATCGCGGACACCGAGGCCCGCGTCGTCGTCAAAGGCGTGCCGGACCTCTTCATCACCCGGTTTGCGCCGGCCGACTACGAGGAGACGGTCAACACGCTCGGGTTGCCCTTTTATATGAAGCAGTATCCCAAGCCGAATGGAAAGGGCCGCGAAATCGAGGTGCAAATGAATTCGATTTCGCTCTGCACCAAGCCCGGTACGCTGCGCAAGCTTACCCTGACCTGATCCCTGCAACGCAGCCGATCGCGGTCTCGCCCTCGCAGGGCGAGGTCCGCGCGGCTTGGCTGCGGCGAGCGCCTTGCGGGCGTTCCCCAGAGTCAAACCCGAAAGGAGCCGGCAATGGCAAAATCCGACACGATAACGATTGCATTTCCTCACGGCGGCATCCTTCCGCGCGATGTGACGGGCGGAGATGAGCAATCTGTCAGCCCTCATGAGCCCGTCGAAGTTCCGCGTGCTTATGGCGAGCACCTGATTGCCGATCGCTTTGCGTATTCGGTAAATCCGAAGCCCGCAAAGGCTCATCATCATTCGGCCGATGGCCAGTCCGGCAAGTCCGCAGCGAATAAGTGAGCGGACTAGACTGAATGTCGAGTGCCTTCAATGTCGCGGCGCGGATGGCTTCTAGTGCGCTCGATCAGCGGCACGGAGAGCAGATCACGTTCCGCGCCATGAAAACTGCGGCGAGCGTCAACCTGCCGCGGGTGGCGGACGAAAGCCGGGAGGAATTCACCGTCACCGGTGTATTCGTTGCACCGCCGAAATCGGTATATCCGCAAGCTCGCGCCGGGGTGTCTGACGACCATGCACATCGGGCCGATATCTCCGCACCCCGCGTCTCGGTCGATCAGCGATTGTTGAATTGGCCGGTGCAGCCATTCGATAGGGTGGTCCGCGTGCAGACAGGCGAAATGTTCGAAGTCGCTAAAGTGATGCCAGGCGACACGATACGCACGTTCTTTCACCTGACCGGGAAATCATCATGACGCTGGCGCGCACGGCGTTGCGGCTTTGTGTTGTCGAGGCACTCTCTGGCTCGCCCGGCGATCGTCCGACCATCGCGCAAGGCCGCGTCTACGACAGCAGGATCTCGGATTTCGCGCCGGAGACGAGCCTCGACGATGTCAAGCCGACCATCATCCTGTTGACGGACAATGATGAAGGCGATGCGCTGTCACAGCAGAACGGCGGACCGCCATTTCGGCGCATGATCGATGTCGTGCTCGAAATAGGTATGACGCAAAGCGTCAAGGACGGTAACGACTTCATCGTCGGCTATCCCGACACGGATGCTCGACACGAAGCCTCGCTCGACTTTCTCGAATTCCAGGCCATTCGGCGGTTGTCCTACGATCCTGCGCCGATGGCGGTGCTGTTTCGCAAGATCGCGAGAATCCGAAAGTACGACTGTCATCGTCAGGTGACCGACGACACCGGCGTCAAGATTGCCGCTCGCCTGCTCACGCTGACCTGCGAAGTCAGCGACGATCAAGTCCAGGTCTACAGCACCGGCGATGACCAACCGAACGGCATCGATGCTTTGCCTGAACCTCTGAAGAGCGTCGCGGTCGCGCTGCCGTCCGGGTCGAGCGGAGCGGATGTCGTCGCGGCGATCATCGGTGCGATGTCGACACTTACGGCGCCGGCGCTCAGGGGCATCGATATCACGGCAAGCTCTGACAGCGACCCTGACAATGATGTTCAGTCCACGGTCGACACGCTTGCCTTCACTGGCTTGGACTTCGGCGACCCTCGTAACAGCCAATATGTAGGACAGGTCATATGACGATAGCGGTTAAAGACGGGAATGGGGATATCCAAACCGTCAAGACGATCGACGATCTCGTTGCCATCGTCGCGCTGGCAGCGAAGCAGGACACCGGCAACGGCACGCTCGCATCGATCCTCGCTAAGATCACTGCCGATCCTGCGACGGCGACCGGGCAGGCCGCGATTGTCGCTGCAGTCGGCGGCAACCTTAAGACCCTCGACGGCGGCTCGGCCTTTGCGACTGTGTGGGGCCTCGCAGGTGTGCCGTTT
Organism: Nitrobacter sp. MLSD-S21; assembly: GCF_058809865.1. Taxonomy (NCBI): domain Bacteria; kingdom Pseudomonadati; phylum Pseudomonadota; class Alphaproteobacteria; order Hyphomicrobiales; family Nitrobacteraceae; genus Nitrobacter; species Nitrobacter sp. MLSD-S21. Next base: position 876,213 of record NZ_JBXASZ010000001.1, read on the forward strand.
GCAAGCGCTGATCAAAGCGGTGCCGTGGCGAGTATCACAGATGCTCCGGTCAGTGGCCAAAAGCTTGTAATCGACGACATTATTCTAAGCGTCGATACCGACATGACGGTGACCTTCAAAGAGGAAACGTCCGGGACAGTTATCTTTGGGCCCTGGTATCTGAGCGCCAAAAGCGGACCGGTCCAAGTGACGTTGCGAGGTAAGCGGAAGCTCCCGACCGCCAACAAGAAGCTTCAGGTGATCACGAGTGTCGCCGGCAACATCACCGTTTTGGTTGGGTCTCATAGCGAGTAACGGCCATGTTCGTCTCCGCTGCGATCCGGCCGAAGTTTAGACGGCCAACGACTGTACCTGCATCACCGCCGCCCGCCCCAACACTGACATGGACCTCTAGCGTCTCCAATGCGTATCCGGCCGGGGATGTGTACTTGGATGAGTCTGCGGTCGCGGGAGACAGCATACACTCTCAGCTTCAAGTCTCAGGCGGCGATTGGTCCTCCCTAGCAGCATCCGCTTCGCACACCATCACTAGCGATGAGATCACCTCGGGAGACTTGAGCTTAACGCAGGGTCCTCTTGCATCCGGGACCTATGACTGGAGAGTACGGACGCGGCGGGCATCTGACGGGCAGTATAGCGCTTGGTCCAACGTTGAGACCAAGACCCTAGCTATTCACGATCAGAGCGCCGACACCGTTGAGGCTAAGGCATACTTTGCCCGTGTTACCTCGGCAGGGCTTGAATCCGATAAGGCGCACGATGACGCTATAGCTGACCTCATTAACGGCCTCGTGGCGGACGGCGTATGGCCAAAGCTTGATGCTCTCTGGCTAACAGCGGCATCCTCTCTCGCCGTCGCACGATTGAACCTCGTGTCGTCTTCTTTTGCGTTGGAGGATATTTCCGGGAATGTCCCCACCTTCGTTGCGGATAGGGGCATCAAGTGCTCCAACTCCTACGGACAAAGCACACAATACACACCGTCTACCGCTGGGGGAGTTCTTACACTCAACTCGGCCCACGCAATGGTATGGACCAACGAGGCCATTGATAGCGCGTCCGGCGACTTCGGAACACTCGCAGGCACAGGCGACTGGATATTCATTTACACTGACACGCCTACAGGACCTTTCGGCAACAGCCTTAGGGTCAACACCACGGCTGGCGGAGACCCTTATGGTCACGCCACGAGCGGCAAGGGCTTCTATCTAGGATCGCGCGACAGCAACACCGTAAGAACGGCCTACCACGGGCAAGATGGGACCCTCACTAATCACGGCACGGGAGGATCAGGTACTGCCAGTGCTTTACCTAACAGCGAACTGCACTTGGGTGGCGTCAACGGTAACGGCGTTGGCAATAAGCAGGTCTCGGCGGCAAGCGTCGGTGCGTCTCTCACGCCAACCCAGGTGACGGCCTATTACTCGCGTCTTCAAGCCTACATGACAGCAATAGGTAACGTATAATGACGGCTCCATTCGCGACAGCGCACAATCGTGGCAGGCTTCAAGTCAACCTCAACTTCCTACAGATCGGCGGCGAATACCCCTTCCTCAACCTGATGAAGGAGGCGCAGCAGTGGACCTTGATTGATAATTCGGGGCATCCTGAACCAAGCACCCTCGATGCTAACGGCTACCCGACCACCATTGTAGGCGGCGGTGTCTATACTGTCCTCTACGCACCAACCCAAGCGGCTCGCCATGGGCGCTATGCTATGACATGGGACGGCCCCCCAGGCTCACAGGCATATCTTGGTGTGGCCGTGAGTGAGGCGGAAGGAGGCTTGACGACACCTGCATCAGGACATGGACGCTACGAGTGGTTGCCTCCTGATGACGCAAGCCGTCGTTTTGCGCCGGGCCTCACGTCAACGGGCATGTCCAACCTTCGCGTATTCCACGTCGATGATGAAGCCAGGCTCAATGCGGGCGAGGTATTCGGCGTCAAGTTCAAGGAGCGCTTAGTTGAGGCGAACTTCGGACGTATCCGCTTCCTCAACTGGCAACTAGGCAACACATCGAACGTTGTTGATTGGTCCGACCGGAAGCCCGTCAGCTATGTGTACTACGCGGGGTATGAGAACCGAGCGTCATCCTATGCGGGAACCACGGCAGGCTCAAGCAGTGCGTTCACTGTGGCCGCCCCACCAACTTGGAGTGGCTTGGTGGACAAGGCAAGAGTATGCATCAAGTTTGACCGCAGCAATGCTGCCGCATCAACCCTCAACGTCGGAGGGACGGGCGACAAGAACATATTGAGTGCGTATGGGACGGCCTTGTCAGAGGGTGGCAACTCATTCCCCGTCAGCGGGAGGATGGCCTACCTCGTTTACGATGCGGAACTCGATGCGTGGATCAAGTTCGGAGGGGACGTTGCGCTTGGGAGCATGGGGCTGGACAACGGTGTCCCTCCTGAATTGCTCATGCAGCTTTGCGCTGAGGTCGGTGCACATCCGCACTTCATCACGCCGATGTTCCCCTTCGACGCTGCGACAGACTACATCCCATCACTTGCTGCTTACACCCGTGACAATGCACCCGACTGGATGATCCCGTGCTACGAGGGTGCCAACGAGGTATTCAATACCGCAGGTGGGTTCTATCAGACGACATATGCACAAGCTAAGTCGGGGGCATATGGTTGGGGCTCCGATTACTACAACTGGTATTGTCGTGGCGTATCGTTCGTGGGGCAGCAAGTTTCGGCAGCATACTCGGCCGACCGCTCTAAGTACCACGTAGCTTGCGGGGTGCAGACGGCCGTCTCACCGGACGCACAAGACGACAGGATGCTCGGCACACTCTGGCTAGCGAGCGCCGTGCCTCTGCCTTCTGGCCTCCTACGACAAGCTGCCAAGCTATGGGTCAATGAGGTCGTATGCGCACAGTATTACTCCCCCGGCAGTGAAGACGATGCGACCCTGGCGGCGAACTACGCAGCGGCAACCACAGATGAGGACCGCACTGCAATCGCTGCGAGCTACTTAGCCACTGCGGAAGCAACGGCGACATACTCGCTAGCCTATGCCATCCCTCGATACGCGACGTGGAAGTCGTGGAGCATCAAGCACGGCATCAAGCGTATGTGCGGCTATGAGGGTGGTTACTCGCCAGATTATACGGCAAGCGGAACGTCCGACTTGGATAAGCTTAAAGCTGCATCCAAACGCCTTCCTGCCGTGGCTGACTTCAATGAGCGAAACATTGTAGGGTTCTTCGCCAATAATAAGGGCGACTTTGCTGCGGTGTATCCTTCGCTGTTTCAGCTTGGGGGCGGGGTCTATGACGGCTACTCCGCGAGTGCTTGGTCCGTTCTTGAGGACATCTTCGAGGAAGGCCCGCCTCAGTGGCAGAGCTACGTGTCCCTGAGCAACGCGCCGAACACCAAGCGGTGGGCGGTCAAGTCGGTCTAAAAATAATCGACCAAACCATTCAAACCGAGGCGCGGGATTCACCGAAGGAGAGGCGTCTCTTCGTCATGGTCTTTCGCTGACGATAGGTCATGAACCCGATGCTAAAGAAGCCCAAGATCATCATTGCCCAGGTGGAGGGTTCGGGGACGGCGGCGGCTAAGCCATCAACTGTGACTTTGATCGTGTAGGGGGTTAGGTTGTACTCGACGAAACCGCCGCCAAAAAACCTGTCTCCATAACCATAACGCGCGCCCCCAAAACCTATTGGAACTGTGCTTTCAATGCTGAAGGGGGTCAGAATGTTTCCTGGGATGCGAGGATCAACAGCGGTCATACTAATGGATCGAGTAGCAAGGCCAGTGTAGTCGCGGTTGAGCACGATCTGAGAAGTTTATCCGATCGATGCCGTGTCAGAAGCGTAAGTATCGCCAGCGGAAAGGCCTAAGGGCGAAAGGCTCCCGTATCCGACACTTGGGGACGAGATCAGGCCCATGTCCAAGTTATCCAAACGGACAGGGGTAAAAAAACCAGGGATGGCTAAGGACGTGTCGAAAACAAAAGTCAACGAAAATTGACCGGATCCCAAACTGCCCGAATTTGGGCCTCCGTAGCCAGGCTGGCCGGGTGGATAGTTGCCTGACCAAGACCCCGTGTATGTGCCGGTATAATCGATTTGAATAATCGCCGCCTCAGCGTCTGCAGATGCCAAGCATATTGATACCGACAAAGCCGCCAATATAGTTTTGAACATCTTACTCACCCCCGTTTGGGGCGTATTTCACCCTTCGTATGGCGGAGGAGTCAATTACGTCTTTTGAATTAGCTGTTCCGCTTCGATCCCTTGCTCATCTTTCGGACGAGCTCGCGGAGCCGGAGGACCTGCTCATAGAGTTCGCGAAGTTTGGCTTCGGACAGCCGCTTAGGTCTGACATTCGACGAGGGCTTTTTCGGCTTGCGGCTCATCGGCTTCGCAATCTTGCAGGCAGGTTCGAGGCCGCCGGCGGAATTATGGGGATACGCCGACGACCTCGCTCCGCGCGGAGCCGGACTGGGTGTCGTCCGGTGACGAGATCAAAGAAGAAGACGGGCGAGTGCACAACTAAAGCTTGCAATTAAGCTTGATGCGCCCGCCGGAGGTTAAATCTGGAACTGGTGAGCGAGCTGCGAAGTGCGTCCGTCACGTTCTGCCATAGCGACAATCGAACTTCATCAACCGTAAGCAAAGGGCATTCCATGCCGATGATCTACGTCAAACCCGCCCCCGGCGGGCGCGTCCGTATGCCTGAACGTGGCTCACGCCCGATGCCTCCCGAAGGGGCATGGGTTCCGCGTGTCGACTATTACGAGCGCCTTTTGATCAGCGGCGACGTGAAGATCAGCGAGCCGCCGGCGCCACCCGCAGCGCTCAGGAAGAAAACCCCGATAGCAAGGCAAGACCATCAGACGGCGGCTCAGCCTGCCGCAACGGTGGCGACTGCCCTCGCGCGTTCCGCAAAGGAGACCTGATCCATGACTGTTGCTTTCAACACGATCCCGGCGAACCTGCGCGTCCCGCTGTTCTATGCTGAGATCAATGCAGGTCAGTCGCCGTATTCCGGACCCAGCCGCCTGTTGCTGATCGGTCAGAAGCTCGCCGCGGGCTCGGCCGTGCTGAACACGCCGATCCGGCTCGACGGAAACGAGGAAGGCCTGCTGGGCGCGGGCTCTATGCTGGCTGAAATGGCGATCTGGGCGCGGCAGAATCATCCATTCGGTGAAATCTGGTTGCTGCCGATCGACGATCCGTCCGGCGCTAACCAGACCTTCACGGTCACGGTTGCCGCCGGCATCGCTGGCAAGACCGGCACCGTCGTGCTGTACGTTGCCGCCGAGCGCATCGAAGTCGCGGTCGCTGCGACCGACGATGAGGATGACGTCGCTGCCAACCTGGTCGCTGCGATCGGCGAGGGCTACGTCAAGTTCGGCCGCCCGCTCGCGTTTCCGGTCACGGCTGCGGCAGTGGACAATGTTGTCACGTTGACCGTGCGTCATAAAGGAACGTTGGGCGCCAAGCTCTCGATCGAGAAGAACCTGATCGGCGATGAAGGCCCGCTGGCGCAGTATCTGACGATCGCGGCTGGGACTGCGGGCACCGGCGTGCCTGCGCTCGGCGCCGCGCTCGCCGCTCTGGGTGACCAGGAATACGACTGGATCGCCGCGCCCTATGCGGACGCGACCTCGCTCGACACCATCAAGGATTTCCTTGGCGCCACGTCGGGCCGATGGTCGCCGATGCAGCAGCTGTATGGCCACTATGTCACGTCGCTGTTCGATACGATGTCAAACCTGGCTGCGGCCGGCGCGGCCCGTAACGATCCGAACGTCTCGATCATGGGCGTCGCCAATTCGCCTTCACCGCCCTGGCGCTGGGCGGCAGCGGTCGGCGCGCGGATTGCGATGGATAAGAATATCGGCGGAGAGGTCGATCAGGCATATCGGATCAGTCTCCCGCTTCATACGCTCTACCTGGTCGGCATCAAGCCGCCGAAGTCGCGGTCCGACTGGTTTTCAATCACCCAGCGCAACCAGCTTTATCAGGATGGCATCGCCAGCTACCGCGTCCTGGTCGACGGGACGGTACTGCTCGATCGTGTCGTCACCACCTACCAGAACAACAGCTACGGGCAGCCGGACATCACCTGGCTGGACGTCGAGACCCGCGCGCAGATGGTCTACTTCGTGCGCTACAATCGCCAGCGCATCACGCAGGTTTTCGGCCGCAAGGCGCTCGCTGACGACAACCCGACCAACAATCCCGGGATCGTGACGCCGCAGATCATCAAGGCCGAATGCATCCACGTCTACAAGGAGCTGGAAGCGGGAGGTCTAGTCGAGAACTCGACGGCCTTCGCTCGGGCGCTTGTCGTGGAGCGGTCGGCCGATCCAAATCGAATCGACGCGTACCTGCCGATCGCCGTGGTCAACCAGTTCCGCGTGTTCGCGGCGAACGTGACCACGTTCCTGTAGTATCCGGCCTAAGCCGCCCGGGTGGCAACAATCTCCTGAAAGGAAACGACAATGCATACTTCTGGCGGCCGTGTCTCCACGGTCATTGGCGGCGTGGCCTACTCGGCGCGAGGCGAGATCAAGCTTGATCCCTCAAACATGACAGTTGCCGCTGGCGTCAACCAAGATGGCACCGTTTATCGCACCGTCGGACCAAAGGTGCGGACGGCTGAAATCAGTTTCGACCGTTTCGTGGACAACAACGGATATCCGATGAAGTGGGACGAGTCTGTCTTGCGGCAGGTGAATCTCGGCTTCACCTTCATCGAACAGGACACCGGCGTGACGCACCTGCTGTCTGGCGGCTTCTTTACGGGCAGCCCGCAGGAAAACACGTCGACCGGGGAAATCTCCGGCCTCGGTATCGCCGCCGAGAAGTACGAGACGATTTAGGTCATGGCAGAAACAGTCACGATCAAGCTTCGCAAGCCGCTCCGATCTCCGGAGGGCGATGTCACCCAGATCGTCCTGCGTGAGCCGCGCTATTCGGACTACCTAACATATGGCGATCCTTACACGATCGCTGGAACGCGCGACGGTGCGAACTTCATGGTCGAGAGCCCGGAAGCCATCGCGCAATATGTCAAGGCCTGTCTGGTAGAGCCGAAGGATCCTGCCATCCTCGAGCAGGGCAACGCTCGCCTTGCCCGCGACGTGAAGGAAGCGATCCTGGGTTTTTTCCGGCCCGACGATCCGGTGAGCGAGGGCTCCGCGACCTCGCAGACGAGCTCGCCTTCGGCGAAGTCGGGCGAAACAGCTTCGCCGACCTCCAAGTCCTGACGGTTTCTGAGATCGTTTACTGGCACACGCGGGCGGTCGCGTGGTCTAACAAAAAGCGACGGTGATCGATGGCCAAAATTATCGAAGCCAAAGCCGTCATCAGCGCGCAGGACAAGACCGGCGCTGTCTTCGACAATATCGCCAAGAAGATCGATCAGATCGGCAAATCCGGGAAGGCCGCGGAAGCGGTTGATCGGATGGCGAAAGCGCTGGAGCGAGCCAAAGCTCAGATGGCGGCGATCGATCGGTTCAACGCATCACGCGGCGGATTTTCTGATGCCAGGGCCAAGTTCATTGCGACTCAGACCGCGGTGACGCAGGCCGCGCAGGCCATGAAGCGAGGCGAAGGCGACGCTAGGTCGCTGGCGCGGGCTTATGAGCGGGCCCAGTCGGCAGCGTCATCAGCGGCCAATGCCTTCGAGAGGCAGAAATCGGCGTTGATTGCTAACAAACGGGCTCTCGAAACAATGGGCGTTCCGATCAGTCAGGCTGCGTCGCATCAGGCGCGGTTGCGTGCCGAGGTTGAGCGGACGAGCAGAGCGCTGGACCGGCAGGCCGTAGCTGCCGAACGGTCGCACAATCGTCGGCTAGTTATTGCCGGCGCGGCTGCCTATGGCAGTCATCTTGCGGCGCACCGCATTGGCCATGGAGTGCGCGAGACGCTGCACACGTACCGGGAATTCGACAAGGAACGTCGCTTTGGCAAGGCGGTCATGGGCCTGACGGACGACCAGCAGAGACCACTGGTCGATCAGGCTGTGCATATGGGTGCGACGACCAAGTTCAATGACATTCAGGTTCTGGAAGCCCAGCGCGAGCTCGCGGCGCGCGGCCTGAAAAAAGATCAGGTCATGGGGTTGATGCATCCGGCTGGAAACCTTGGCATGGCGCTCGATCTCCGGCTTCCGGACGCCGTCAAGCAGATGGAAGGTGCCATCTTCGGTTTCAAAAAGGACATCTCAACCACGGCTGCTGCGCTAGCTTCTGCAACGAGGACTGCAGACCTCCAGGTAAAGGCTGCGAAGATCAGCGGCATGACGCCGGAAGATATCACGCAAGCCTATAAGTTTGGGGCAACACCAGCCCGCCTGTCGGGGATCAGCGAAGAAACGCTGCTCGCGTTTGCTGGCATTTCGAAGAAGGCAAACATGGGAGGCGATGAAAGCGGCGTGGCATTCCGGGCGTTGATGGCTGCCGGTCAATCGCCAACGCGTGGGGCGAAAGAGGCGCTGCTGGCCAACGGCTTAAACTACAAGAACTATCAGCACACCCCGGATCATCTTGCCCTCCAGCCCTTTGTTGAAAACGTTGCGGCGCAGTACGGCGTCAAACTGAACAAAAAGGCGCAGGCTGGTATCGGAGCTATCTTCACAAATCAGGCACTCATTAACGATCCGGCGAAGTTTACACCCGCCGTCATGCAGGTTCTGTCCGATACGCTCGGCGGCAGCGATGCAAAATCGAAGAAAAGCATCGCTGGCATGGCTAATCGGTTTCGGTCATCGTCGATGGTCGGCACAGCCGACGTGAACGCTTTCATCGCCGATTTGATGACGAAGATCCCAGGTAACCTCCAACTGGCCAACGCAATCTTCGGTGCGAAGCAAGGAGGCCGTATTGCGAGTGCGCTCGGAGATCCTGAGACGTTCAAACACATGATTCAGGAGCTGACAAAAGGCTCCGAAGGATATGCGCAAAAGATTTCCGACGAGCGAATGGCTGGCTTTGACGGCGCGGTCAGCAGGTTCGAGGGTGCGGTCAAAAACCTCGAGTCGGCTATTGGCAGTTCGCTCGATAATGGCGGAAAGGGAGGCCTGCTGACGAAGGGGACGAATTTCGCGGGCGGTATCACTCAATGGTTGGCCGAACAGCAGAGACGACATCCCATCAGAATGTTAACGGCGGAAGGTTACGCGGGATATGCGGGTCTCGTTGGCGCGGGAGCTCTCACCGGCAAACTGATGGGCGGCTTTGGTTTAAGCGCTTCAGCCGCTGCGCTTGATGGTTCTGCCCTTGCGCTGACGCGTGCGGCTGCTGCACTAGGTGGGAAGGGGGTCTTTGACTCTGTCCCAGGAGGCAAAGCACCCGCAAAGGCTGGTGGCAGCTCCATCTGGAGCAAGGTCGGAACGGCATTGCCGTTGCTTGGTGCGGTAGGAGTCGGCGCTGGTGCCTACTGGGCTGCTGAAGGAGCAAATGAGGCCTCCGGAATTACCCACGAAAGCACGCGCGAGCGCCATAGGCGCCAGGCAGCGAAGTACAATTGGTACGGAAAGTATATTGGAGACCAATCCTCCTCGCTGTCGGGTTCGCCGGAACTATCGCCGACGATGACTTATGGCACGGGCGTTGGCGGCGATAAGGGGCCGACATCAGTCGACGTCCATGGCCAGGCCGAGATTAAATTCACGGTCGAGGCGGGCAGCAGCCTTCTGCAGGTTGTTGAACAGGCCAAGAATTTGAATGTGAAACTGCAAGGGGGATTTAACTCGAACGGCCCCGGCTCTGCAGGTCATTCGTCGCCTGACGCCGGCGCGGCTTCGTCCGGCCAAGCGGGAGCGCCGTAGCATGGTGACCATCGCGCGCGACTGGTTGACGACGCTCTGGCCGGCAAGCTTCAAGGGCGTTCCGTTCAAAGTGGAACGTGATGCGGAAGCTGCGGGCCGACGCATTCGCATCCATGAATTCCCGATGCGGGATATCCCGTACCTGGAGGACCTCGGAGAGCTTCGCCGCGAATTCGATGTGATGGCCTATGTTGCCTCCGATAGCGCCGACACCGATGCAGCATCCCTCATTAACGCGTGCGCGGCGCGCGGCGCCGGCGTGCTTGTGTTGCCCTCGCACGGGCCGGTCTCGGCGCGCTGCCTGACCGCCGAGCGGCGCCGGGACAAGGATCGCCACGGTTACATTGCGATCGGCATGCGGCTGGTTCGCGAGGGGGCCTCGAGCGCGCTCGGCTCCGTCGCCATGCGGGCGAACCTCACTTTTGCTGCCGCCGATAACCTGAGCGTAGCTCTGGCGGCGTCATTTGCAGCGTTCCTCAGAGTTTCGGGCCAGCCTGGGTTTGTTGTCGATCAGACGACCGAGGCTGTGCAGGATAGCTACGCCGCTCTGGAAGGTGTCCGCACTTCCGAGCCGGTGTTGGCGTCTAAGAGTGCGAGTATCAGAAACACGATTCAGGCGTCTTTTGACGCCGCGCCGGCGGTCATTGTCTCGGAGCCGTCTGTCGCGGTATCGGGCATTGTCGCGATCGCGCGCGCGCTTGGCGATGCCATGCCTCCGGCGGCTGCGGTACAAGCCTTCGATACGCTGTCGCAGGTGGCTCCGGTCGACGTCGATACGTCGTCTCGCACTGCCTCAGGCCGGGCGCTGGCGGTCAACCTTGTCGCCTCTTATCGAAACCTGCGCCTGGCTGCTCTGGCGGCCTACTGCGAGGCTATCGTTCGAACGGAACTATCGGACCGGCCAGCGGCACTGACCTTACGCGCGAACGTGGCGGAGTATTTCGAGGCTGAGATGGATCGACTGACCGCGGATCAGTCGGACCTCTACAATGCGATGGCAAGCTTGCGGAATGTGACGGTTGATTTTCTGTCGCGCGCTGTTCTCGACCTTGCGCCTGTCATATCGGTATCGGCCAACTTGCCGATGCCGTCGCTGTTCTGGGCGTGGCGGCTGTATTCCGACCCGACGAGGTCGGTCGACCTGGTGGCACGGAATCGAGTCGTGCACCCGTCCTTCATGCCCGCCGAATTCGAAGCTCTAGCGCGGTAGATCATCAATGGGTCCGGAAGTCCTATCGGTCGTCGTTGGTGGCGCCCGCTACACGGCGTTTGAAGAAGTGCGCGTCACCGCTGCCATGAACAAGGCGGCGCGGACGTTCAGCCTCACGGTCGCTGCGGAATTAGGAGCACCGGCAACGAACGCAATCTTCGCCGTTGGGACCGAGCTTGAGATATACGCCAACGCCGATCTTCTGCTGACCGGGTTCGTCGACGGCAAGCAGCCGAAGATGTCCGCATCTGAAGCCCAGATCGACGTCAGCGGTCGATCGAGCTCCGGCGACCTGATCGACAGTAGCGCCGACCACAAAACCGGCCGGTTCGAGAACAAGACTCCGTTGGAAATCGGCCAGGAGCTGTCTTCTAAGTTCAAGAAGACTGGGTTCGTCTCCGATCAGCAGCTGGAGAAGGTCGACCAGTATCAACTCACCCCGGGCGAGAGCGTATTCCGGTGCATCGAGAAGATGTGCCGCCAGCAGGGCATGACGCTGGCCGGGACCGCAGACGGCCAGATCAACATCACCAAAGCCGGAACGTCGCGCCAGGGCGGAGCACTGATCGAGGGGCAGAACATCCTCGAGGGCACAGCCAACCATAGCGGCGCCAATCGCCATTCCTCGTACAAAATCCGGGGCCAGCGCCCGTTTGATCACGGCGAACAGAACCTCGAACTTGAGGCGGAGGAGATGGACGGCGCTGTAGGGCGCTATCGTCCTTTCATCGGTATCGAGGATGAGGACACCACGAAGGGGCTGGTCAAGAAAAGGGCAAAGAACAGAAAGGATCGTGCCGCCGGCAATGCGCTGAAGGCATCGATCCGGGTGCAGGGGTTTCGTGATGACACGGGCCAGCTCTGGACTCCCGGCAACCTGGTCTGGACCGAGAGCCCGTTTCTGGACATTGCGCAGGACATGCTGATCGAGCAGGTCGAATATGCGCAGAGCGAGGCGGGGAGCATTGCGACGCTGTCGCTCACCGATCCGCGCGCCTACGGCGGGCAGGGCGCCGGCGGAGGCAAGGGCAATCAGTCGGGCGACGAATGGAACATCGGGGACGTAGGCGAAAGTGGCGGCGGTGAAGAGCTGTGATCTTTGAACACGAAGACGCCATTCGGTCTGTGATGCGCCGCGCGCGCGTCGTGAAGGTCGACGACAGAGGCACACAGCAGAAGCTGGACCTGCGCGGCTTAGCCTCCGATCAGCCACAGAAGATCGTTCGTATCGGACAGCACGGCTTCGCATCAAACCCGCCGACGGATAGCGAGGGCGTGCTTTTGGCCCTTGGCGGCCGCTCCGGCCGGATGATGTTCCTCGGCGGCGAGCACAAGGACCATCGCCAGAAGGATCTGAAGGCGGGGCAGGCTGTGCTCTACGACGACAAGGGCAATGTCATCTTCGCCAAAGGCAGCGACGGGATTTCGGTCAAGGCCAAGGACGGCGCGGTTGAGATCGAGTCCCAAGGCAACAAGGTAACGATCAAGGGGCAGAACATCTACCTCGGTGGCGACGGGGCGGGTGGCGGTTATTCAAAAGTCATGACCGAGGCGGGGCCGTCGGCCAATGTATTTGCGAAGGCTGGCTGATGCTCAAGGTCCGCATCGACGAAGGCAATGCGCCGCAGCCGACGCTTCTGTGGGACAGCGTCTGGCAGCCGCCGGAAGGCGTCGCAGATTGGGCGCTGGCCGATGCTGACGAGACGCAGAACCTCGGTGGGCTTCGGTCCAAGGCAGCACTGCACACCGCCATTGTCCTCGCACTGTTCACCGACAAGAGGATCGCTGCTGAGCATCCGCTCCGCTACCTGGTCGCGAGCGATGATCCCCGCGGTTGGTGGGGGGACGGCAGCGATGTTCGCGCCGATCTCCATGAAACTGACCTGGGATCGCTGCTCTGGGTTTTCGAGCGATCGATCCTGACGGAGCGCATTCGTCAATGGGCGGAGCAACTGTCGCTTGAGGCGCTTGCCCCTCTGATCAATCAGGGCGCGGCGGTGCGCATCGAGGCGCAGGCGACCGCGGAGTTTGCCTTCAATCGGTTGCATCTCGCGATTCAGATTTACGGCCGCGACGGCGCCCGGATCTACGATCAGCGCTTCGAGGACATCTGGAAGCAATCCATGACGTCTCCGGCGCCGCTGCCGTTCCCGCAATATGCATCGCCGCCGGCAAACACATTCGGCCAACTCGATTTCTCCATACCCGACAACAGCGGCCTGCTCTCGCTGATCTGATCGGCCAAGGACGTCTCAATGTTTGCAATTCCGTCGCTTTCGGACCTTCTGCAACGCGCGCGGCAGGGCTTTCGAACCTATCTGCCCGGTTCGGATGCCTGGCTGTGGCCGAACAATATCTACGCGTCGGCCAAGGTCATCGCCGGGATGGCCTTCGAGGTGTTTGGCTTCGCGTCCTACATCTCGAAGATGATCTTCGTCTCGACGTCGCCGGACATCGAAACGCTGCGACTGCACGGGACTGAGTACGGCCTGCCGCAGCTTCCTGCCGCGCCTGCGTCAGGCAACATCACGCTCACGTCTGACGGGGCCATCACCGTGGCGGACGGCGCGGCATTCCAGCGCGGCGATGGGTTGACCTATCTGGTGACGTCGGGTGGCGTCCTGGTCGGCGCCGGCACGCTGCAGCTTCCAGTCACCGCTGTGGCCGATGGCGCCGCCGGCAATGCGGAAGAAGGCACGCCGCTGGCAATCACTTCGGGCGTCAGCGGGCCAGGTAGTGCCACGGCCGCGGTTGGCTCCGGCGACATCGTCGAAGGGACTGATGTCGAAGGCATCGAGAGCTATCGGGCGCGGCTGTTATTTCGGAAGCGTAACCCGCCCCACGGAGGCTCTGCCGCCGACTACGTGATCTGGGCGCGGCAGGTCTCCGGCGTCTCGCGGGTCTTTGTCGAGCGGCTCTGGAATGGCGGCGGGACGGTGCGGGTCTTCGTCTTCATGGATGGGCTATTCCCTGACGGTATCCCATCGCCGACGGCCGTCCAGCGCGTCCAAGACTACATCGAAACCGTGATGCCGGCGGGTGCCATCCTGACGGTGGCCGCACCGGTCGTCCATCCGATCAACGTCACAATCGATAATCTCACTCCCGATACCCCGGCGACGCGCGAAGCCATTCTGGACGAGCTCCGCGACTCATTCCTTCGCCTTGGCCGGGTTGCCGGCAGTGACACGGTGCACGGCGGCATGCCGTTTCTGGCCTCGCCAGCTCAGTTCTCGCTCGCCTGGATCTATCAGGCCATCGCCAATGCGACCGGCGTCACGAGCTTTGATCTTGTCTCTCCCACGGGTGACACGACGCTTGCGATCGGGGCGACGGCGACGCTCGGGACCGTGACGTTCGTTTGATCATGACAGAACCGGACAAGTTGTTTCGATGCCCGACCTTCATCGAGAGCTTCCGCGCGACCTGCGCGCTGTGGCCTCGGGGTCGGGCCTGGCCCGTAAGCGACGGCATGACGCCGGACAACTATTTCGCCTGGCTCACGGCGCTTGTGGGCCTGCCGCTCAAGTGGCCTACGGGTTTTGTGCAGGCCGGCTATTCTGCGGCGATCGCGGCAGTGCGGCACTACATCGAGACACGCCTATGCGCGCTCCGGCAGGAATTCTGGTGTGCGACGAAAGTCGAGACCAACGATCAATGGCTAATCGAGTACGGTCTTCCCGACCCCTGCGATCCCTTTCCCGACCTTTGCACCAAGGTCGCGGCGATCGGAGGAACACGCTGCGAATACTATGCCGAGATCGCGGCGAGGGCGGGCTGGTCGATCACCTGCACGACGACCGATGATGACTGCGGCACGGCGCTCGGAGATTTCGAGATCGGCTGCTCGAGCCTTGGCGGTTCGATCGGCGCCGCGACGGTGTTGATCACTGTGTTCTTGAATGAGAGCCCGGCCTACGTTGCACCGCTCGAAACCGGACCGTTCATTGGCAACTTCCAGATCGGGGGTTCGCTCGCCTGCGATCCAGACATCACGCCGCTGAAGTGCATCCTCGATCGGGTCATTCACGCCCATATCGTCACGCTCTATCAAACCGAAGGGTAATCCAACATGACCGACATCCTTGGCCCGGCAGACGCGCCGAACTTTACGACGTCGCGGCCGGCCGACGATCGGAGCATCGGCTCGACCGATACTTGGATGAAGGACTGTACCGGTCCGAACGTCAATGACGGCACCAAGCTGAAGGCAGCGCTCTTCAATTCGATCCTTGCCAACCTGCGCGCGCTGGTGCGCGGCAATGGCAACACGGGAGGCGGCCCGGCGGTTGTCACGGAGGACAATGCCGACGATATGCTTTTGCGCGCAGCGAAGCATCTGATCCAGCGCGGCCAGACCATCTACGGTGCCGATAGCGGGTCGACTAACGCCCTTGTCGTCTCGTTGTCGCCCGCGCTGGCGGAATACAAGGCCGGTCTGACGTTGCGGATCAAAGCGGCAAACAGCAATACGGGCGCTAGCACGCTCAACGTCAACGGTCTCGGTGCCAAAGCGGTGGTTCGCCGTGATGGCACAATCCTTCGAGACAGCGACATCATCTCCGGTTCGGTGCAGGAATATGTTTATGACGGAACGTCGTTCCAACTCGTATCGGCATCCGGCCGCGCCGCGTTGGTTCGCAACGTCGATCTCTATGTGAACGATAGCACCGGAAACGATAGTAACGACGGTACGGCGAACACGAGCGGCAAAGCGCTGAAGACTATTCAAAAAGCTTTTGATATAGCTTTCAGCTATCCGCCAAGTCAGTACACGATTACAATTCACGTTGCGGATGGAACCTATTCGTACGTCTCAACGCCGACTTACAGTGGACCGAATATAATTTTGACCGGAAATTCGGTCACCCCCTCGAACGTTGTGATCGATGGCACTTTGGCTCCTGAAAGTTGCGTCTTGGTGCAGGGGCCGAATACTTTAACGGTGAATTATCTAAAGGTGCAGGCCGGCGGTGTCGGCAAGCGTGGATTTTCGGCAAAAAAAGGTGGCCAGCTGTTCACCAACAATACAGTGAGCGGCGCGATCAGCGGCGAAGTCTTCGCAGCGGTCGGTGGCGGAAGCACGGTCGACCCAGGCAACCACACCTTTTCAGGGAATTGCGGGACTTTCTGGTACGCGACGAACACCAGTTATATCCCGTTCAATACCGGCGTCGTTTTTACGTTTTCAGCACCACTTACGGTCACTTATGGCGCCTTCGTTAATGACTGCGGCGTTCTTCAAGCTGGCATTCCGCCGCCTTCGTTCGTTAATCCTGGCAATGTCACCGGCCAGAAGTGGGTCGCGCAACTGAACGGCGTCATCAATACGCAAGGGGCTGGGACTTACTTTCCCGGTACCGTTGCGGGCGCTGCATCGTCCGGTGGACAATACGCATGATCTATCATCCCTCGCACTGGTACTGGCTTGCCGACGATGGCCGCGTTTATTCCGGGCCGAAGCAGCAGCCCGTTGAAAACACCGATGAAGATTATCTGGCCTATGTCTCCGAAGGCCGGATCGTTCGGCCATGGCCGCGCGATATCGAAGGCGAGCAGACCACCGCTGCGCTGCAGGACGTTCTGACGTCCTACGGCATGTTCGCTGATCTCAAAGGCTACGCGGCAGCTGTCCGCTATGCAAAAGAGGTCGCTGGTTGTCAGGTAGGAGGCGTAACCTATCCGAGCGACCGTGAGACACAGGCCAAACTGACAGCAGCCGCTCTCTTTGCGCAGGTGGATAATGCGCAAAACTTCCAGTGGAAGCTCGCCGACGGCTCGTTCTCCGAGAGTTTATCGGCTGCTCAGATGATCGCGGTTGCCGCCGCGGTCGGTGGATACGTCAACTCGTGCTTTGCTGAAGAAGCGCAAGTCGTGGCCGAGATCGACGCCGGTACGATCACCACGCGAGAAGAGATCGACGGCGCGTTCGCTTCGTAAAAGCAGCTCTCATCCTGATCGGGGCTGCCCTTCGGGGCAGCTTTTTATTGGAGCATTCAATGATCACTGCCGCGCAGATCAAGGCGATTGCCGGCTCCGGCGCGCGCTCGGACCTCGTTACGGCCGTGGTCAACAGCTGGCCTGCCGCCGTCCAGAAGGCGGGGTTGACGACAAAACTACGGGCCTGCCATTTCCTCGCGCAGATCATGACCGAGACCGGGGGGCTTCGGATCCTCAGCGAGAGTGGCGCCTATAGTGCCGCGCGTATCTCTGAGATCTTCGGCGTTGGTCGTCATAGCGCGAAGGTTACGCCGGCCGAGGCAAAGCGCATCGCGGCGCTGCCCGTCGCCCAGCGCGGCCCGGTGCTCTTCAACCGGGTCTATGGGGTCGGCAACCCGACCAAGATGCGTGAGTTCAACAATACCGGGCCGAACGATGGCTGGCTGTACCGCGGCGGCGGTATGATGCAGGCGACCGGTAAGAGCAATTACGTCGCGATGCAGAAGAAGACCGGACTGCCGCTCGTCGCTCATCCTGAGCTTTTGCACAACCCAGACAGCGCGTTCATGGCGGCATACCTGGAATGGGCGCAGGACGGCCGCTGTAATGCGGCTGCTGACCGGGACGACGTTGTCGCAGTCCGCAAGATCATCAATGGCGGCAAGAACGGGTTGGCTGAATGCCGGACGTTCCTGGCGAAGGCGAAGAAGGCGCTCGCCAATTACGAGGCGGCTCCCGTCGCCAACGTCTTCGCAGATCCTGAGCTCGAAGACGCTCCCGATGAGGCTGACGAGCATGTCGATGACGAGGCTTCGGAAGAGGGCGAGGCCGAGCGTATCAAGGCTGCGGTCATGTCTGTTCAGAAGCGCCTTAAGAAGATGAACTACAGCCCCGGCATCATCGATGGCTGCTGGGGCAGTGGGATATCCGGAGCGCTCTCGGGCTTCTTGAACGATCGACCGTTGACTATGAAGGCTCCGACGTCGGCCGAAATGTTCATGGATGACCTTCCGGAGATCGAGGCGGAGTTGAGCGCGGCGGAAGCGGAAGGCTTCACTCGCCCGGTTTCCGAAGATCGAAGGTCCGGAAATCTCAAGACGGTGGCGGCTGTTGCGCCTGAGGTGGTGCCGACACGCCGCAATTTTCTCGCTGCGATCTGGGCGTCCATCACAGCGTTCTTCTCCGCGATAGTGACGTCGATCAGCAACTACATTTCGCAGGCGTGGGACTTCTTCACCGATCACAAAGACAATCTGCCGACGGACTCGGGCTTTCTAGAAACGGCAAAGGAATGGCTCAGCAGCGTTCCGATCTCGCTGTGGATCGCGCTCGCCGGCTGCGGCTTTGCCTTCCTCGCCTACAACGCCTTCGTCGGCATGAAGACGATCAAAACATCAGTCGAGACTGGAGCGCGCCAATGACCGCGTTTTTCGCAGCATTCAAGCTTGCCGGTTGGGGGACCAAGCTGGCTGTCATCGGTGTGGTGGTCATGACTCTCGCGACCGCATACGGCATTTGGCACTACAAAGTTTGGAGCAGAGGCTATGATCGCGCATTGTCTGACATCGCAAAGCAAGACCAGAAGGCGATTTCTCGCGCCAAGGAATATCGCGGCGCTGTTCTTGACTGCCGGGCTCGCGGGCTGCGCTGGGACCAAACTTCCGGCCTCTGTGAAGGACGGAGAATGTAAAGTTTTCGAACCTCCAAAATACGCAGTCGCTGGCCGCACTTCCTACGATCAGGACTGGATTGACGGTAACGTCGAAGCCGGTGTCGGCGGATGCGGCTGGAAGCGGCCAGCAGCGCGGCCGCCTGGACTTGACGCCAAGACGAACAAGCCGGCGCCTCACAAGGCGCCAAAGAAGAAGCCCGGCTTCCTCGCCAGGGTGAAGGCCCACGTCACCGGCAAGCCCGTCCCCCCGGTTCCTTACCTCGCTGCATCTCCGCCTGTAGCTATAGAACCAACGCCAGCACCAGCTCCGCGCGATCCCGTATACGAGCTGCTGGGCGTTGATGGGAAGTAGGTCGGCCCGGCCTGTCGCCGCGAGCGACAAAACCGGACCTAACCGATTGTCGGTCGGCAACAAGCGGCTGGAAGTCATGAGGCACGCCAGCATTCAACACTGGGTTAATGGGGAATGCTGGAATGGCGCCAACCTGGGAAATGCCGGGGGGAGATCGCAATAAAGAGCCGAGCATCGAAGTGCTGGCATATCGGGTCGATACCCTCACCCGGGAGAAGGAAGAACTCGAAGAACGCATCGCCCGCATGGAAGGCTACGTCCAGAACGGAAAGGGCTTTATGTGGTCAATTACCATCATGGGCGCAGCGCTTGGATTTGCCGCGACCTATTGGAAATCGTTATTCGGACCGTGGATTGGCAAGCCATGATCCTGAAAATGCATGTCTATAGCAGCAGAGCTCTCGCGGTCCTCATAGCCTTTACTGCCGGCTCAGTTGTCTTCATGGCGTTCGACACGACGCCACCTTACGAATACGACGAGAGTGCGAGCTTTGTGGTCCCGTCGCCGGCTAACGACGGCGATCAGGTCACCGTCAAATGGCGGCTCAAGAAGGTGAACCGGGAATGCCCAGGTATCGCGCAGCGCGTTCTATTCGACCCGAAGACCAAGATCATACTGGCGAACTATGATCCCACGCCGGCGGCGACCTCAGAGAGCGTCCGCGATGGATACCTCAATCGCACGTTTGCATTGCCGCGCGC
The DNA here is from genome assembly GCF_058809865.1 of Nitrobacter sp. MLSD-S21. Classification (NCBI taxonomy): domain Bacteria; kingdom Pseudomonadati; phylum Pseudomonadota; class Alphaproteobacteria; order Hyphomicrobiales; family Nitrobacteraceae; genus Nitrobacter; species Nitrobacter sp. MLSD-S21. Next base: position 895,893 of record NZ_JBXASZ010000001.1, read on the forward strand.
GCTTCCGAGCGGTCAGATCGCCTATCGCGCTGACGTTTGTTACGGCTGCAATTTGCTTCAGAAATTCATCAAACCGCTCTGCGTCCCGACGCCGAACCTGATTTTCACTGTCCGGTAGATCGGGACTGCCGACCTCCGAGGGGTAATGGGGGTCATCGATCGGCAGCCCCTTGCTGGATCGCAACCAGCTCTTTGAACCTATCCGCAAATTACGGAGAGACCATGATCCTGCGAATTCTCGCCGCTGCGATTCTGTGCGTCCTGATGACACATGCGGTCGATGCGCGGCCGAGGCATCATCACCGCACTTTTCAACACAAACGAGTAATTTCGGAAAAATATCAACACATCCCTCCCGGCCTTCACCGCGTCATGGCGGAAGGCGTGGGGAGGGTGGTCGGCGGGCGTCCATCTGGCTGCCCTAGGCGCTACTGCGGTTGCGGTGCCTCGCTCCACGTCTTCGGTCGGATCATCCCGTCGCTCAATCTCGCGGCCAACTGGCTGCGCTTCCCTCGAGCAATGCCAGCGCCCGGTATGGTCGCAGCGCGGCGAGGTCATGTGTTTGTGCTCGAACGTCATATGCGCGGGAACGTTTGGTGGGTCTACGACGCGAACAGCGGCCGGCATCGGACCCGGGTGCATCCGAGATCGATCGCCGGGTTCGCCATCGTCAATCCGTATGGCTCGAGGCTGGCGCTGCAATGACGCGCGGGCTCCTGTTACTCGCAATCAATGTCTGGATTGCGTTCGGGTTGGTCTGCCTGCTTTGCGGGAAGGCCAATGCCGATGAGCCAGCAAGTGGCAACCGGCTGATAATCACCTGCGCCGATGTGCGCGAGATCGTTCGGCTTCTGGGAGAACAGAAGGCCGAAGAGGCGGCGCGGGCGGCCGGCGCCACTGAAGCGCAAATTGCGAGGGCAAAGAAATGCCTGCGATGATCATGGCGCTTGCTGCCATCCTATTGCTGTCTGGTTGCTACAACGGCCCGACCGAGGCCGACATGGCGGGCTGCGCTGTGCGTAGCGGTGGACCTCCGATCTCAACTCGGGAGGTGGCCGACTGCGCTGTCAACCGGGCGGGGTTTAGACGGGAGCGAGAGATCGAGGTGCCATCGTCATACCAGGGGCATGGGCAACGGTAATTGCACGTCCCGCCCGTCAGATATATCGACGCCACTCACGGTGACCTTCGACCGGCTGCTGATCGATTGTTGGCACACATCCATAGTCGCAGCGTTTGGCACGTAGAATTGGCTCATAGGCTAAGTTCTCCCGGTACGGAGCGGGGGGCGACCCGAGGGGTGCTGCCTGCTCTGTCACCAGAATGGGGTTTTAAAAAACGCGGAATTTGAAAACCGACAGTCCCGTCATTTCGGAGGTTGAAGCTCTGGCGAATTGATCCAGTTGTAAAGTTCCGGAGATCCGTCAGCCTCAGAAATCTTCTTTAAGAGAGCGTCGTCTTCCGGTGCTGACGCCGTCTTTTCTTCCCGCTCTCCGACCTCGATGGGTTTTCGCCTCGTAGACATAAGACTGCTCCTCCCGCTTTAGACGAAAAGGAATGCAGGATCCTACCGCCGTGGGGTTCCGCGCGCGAGTCCAAAAGAATCGTCTTCGAGGCGATGTTGTCCCAGGCCATGGGGCGTCCTCAAACTGCCCCGCTATCGGCTTCGGCCGGTGGCGGGGCTTTTTGCGTTTCCGGCGCGCTCACCTATCTCTCGCCAGCTTCCGCTTTCCCCAGTTGCGGCTCTTCTTGCCTTCCGGGTTTCCGATCGGAGGCGGCTCGTCACCGTATACAGCCCGATAGAAGTTGATCCGGGCCATGAAGACGAACGGGCCGCCGTGCTCAGCTGCCTCGTGCAGCACCTTCGCGGCGCGCTGCCAGGGCTCCGTGTTGGTGACCTTCTTGGGCAGTCCGGTGGCGTACTCTGCTGCTTGGCCAATGGTCCGGATCGTGCTCCCGTCCGGCATTGTGATCGGATCTTGGAAGCGGCGCCCCCAGCTTACTTTCGCCACGACGCATTAGCCTTGGCGAGGTCCTCGGTGCGGTGCCAGGACGCGATATCCTCGGGCGTCAGGGACGCATAGAACCGCTCCCAGGCGGCCCTAAACTCGCTCTTGGCCTCGTCCAAACTAACGGCGTCGCCATTGCACCATGATGGTATTGGGAGAGGCGGGTTCACGTTCCACTGCCATCTCTCACCTTGCCAGGACCGCTCATCGGCACGTCTGATCCTCCCGATGCATCGATCCTTATGGAAGACGCAATAATCGTCCTTCAGCTTGTCGCCGTCGATGACCGTGGGGCGGAGTAGGTAGTCCATCGCTCCATCCTAGAGCGGTAGGCGCGGAATCCTAGCCCTTCTTCACCGGCCTCTTCTTCGACCCATGCTCGGCAACAAAGCCGAGACGGGGTTCGTTGAGGAACGCAACGTGGACGGCAGTTTCAGAAATGCTACGGAATGCAGTTTCAGAAATTTGTGCCGAGGAAGATGAGCAAGGTTGCGTAAGTAACTGTCACTCTATAATAAGCCCGAACCTAGGGGCCACGTGGCGGAGTGGTTACGCAACGGTCTGCAAAACCGTGTACACCGGTTCAATTCCGGTCGTGGCCTCCATCAATACAATCAAATAATTAATCCGAATTCCTCGCGAGTTTATTCTGGCCGATAAAATTCATCTGGAGATCCTTTGGGGGAAGAAGGCGTCGCCGGAGTGGGCGAAACAGTGGGCGCTGAGAGTTGCTTTGCATTCATCCCGGCTACCGACGAGGAGCGTAAGGCTTGGGAACAGGAACGCCTGGACACTCGCGAGGGTGTGTACTTTCTGCCCTACGAAGCGAGGAAGTGAAGGCAAGGTGCCGCCTACAGACCTAAGCTGGACGAATGCAAGGCAGGCCCGCCGGTTGGTGTCGGGAAGCATCCGTCGCGCCCCTCTGAAGCCATCCACCGCCTTGTAGAGGGAGAAGACGGTGACGAAAGTCGTAGAGGTAGCGATTTTGTCTCTGGGCTTCAATTTACTTACGAGCATTCCTGCTTCCACTCGAAAACTGAAGCCTCCGCGGCGCCAGATGAACCGTCTCCCAAGAGTGCCGAACCCGTCCCGCAAGCGGGCGAAGCCTACATCTACGCATGTAAATTTCAGGGAAAAAGCTCCGTTCTGAAAGTGGACGACGTCAAAAATACTCTGACCTGGCTTGGATCCACTTATCGGATCAAGCAAACGGAATGCGGTCGGTATGGGTGGCATGCCGAGCGTGACGGCATGTCCTTCGATTTCTGCACGGCGACCAAAGGATACGCCTCTTCGACATCCCTAGCGGCACCGTTGAGTGCGAGCCGCAGTGATGATAGGTCGCGGGTGCGCCAGGTGACTGTGACGCGAACCTCGGGCCGCCTCGGGGACCAGTCTCAGGAAGGCAAATGAAATGAAGAAGCCCGACAAGTTCGAACATCCTAAGCTATCGACGGCAGCATCGAACTGTTCTTGCGGCACGTTGGCGATAATTCGGAGCGGCGTCCCTCGTGACGCACGAGCGATAAGAGGAATGGCCATGCCCAGCACCGGACGGCACTTTTGGAGCTTGACCGGTCGTGGCATGAAGACGGTTTTTGCCATTGCCGTTTTGATGTCTGTGACGCCAGCTCTGGCTGATAATATCTATCTTACTGAGAGTGGAACCTGCGCAACTGGTTACGTCCGCGATGGGAGATTCTGCGTAGCTATCGAAACCGGATTCGAGGTTCGCTCATGTCCGAGATCAACATTCCAAAGTGACACCTTCTGTAAGGTGAAACCCGATCCCGCGTATCATCTCCTTGATCAATGGTTTTCAGATCTCGGCTTTCGGTCCCGATAGCCGAGGGACCAGCCAGCGCTGGCAACCAACTCATCACGCTAGTGTCAAGAGGACCTCGCCGTGACCAGAAAGCAAATGGCCCGAAGCATTGCCCGGGCCATCCACATCGCGAGCGAGCGTACATCCGGCTCAGCTCACTAACCTATCCGCAGGTTCTCCGCGCTTTCTTTACCGCGGTTCGCGACGATCTCGTAGGACACTTTAGCGCCCTCTGCCAGGCCGTTATATCCGGCCTTATCCACCGCTGAGATGTGGACGAACACGTCCTTGCCGCCACTGTCGGGCTGAATGAAACCATAACCTTTTTGATCGTTGAACCACTTCACAGTACCTGTAGCCACGTTAGTCATCCCCAAAACATTGAGACGCGATTACAGCCTTAGGCTGTGACGAATGCAAGACAGGCCCGCCGGCGCCGTTTCTGGGCGCGGATCTCCCAGCCACCCGGCATCAGAGGGCAGAAAGACCGTCCCGAGCGTAACAATAAAAACGTTATTTCTCTTTTGCTATAGCGAATACTGCCTTAGACTTTCTTCGGCAGTATGATGACGTTGATCGCAAGGGCATGAGCACGCGCGTGGTGAAAACTCTTCGTAACGCCGGAAAGTCTTGGACGCCGGATGACGTTGAAACGTTAGAAAAGCTGGCAGCAGAAGATAAGCCAGTACGCGTGATCGCTTTATTGATGGGTCGAACGGCGCTCGCGGTTCAGGCGAAAGCCTTGCAAGAGCACATTTTGCTTAAGCGCCAGTCTCGATCGGCACAAGCTCGAATTCCTAGATGAAACCTCGCTGGAGCGGGGAAGGCGAAGCGATAGTTTAGTGGATAGATCGACAGCGCCATCTGCGCGTCGCTCGATGCCAATCGAGTGTCCTGCGTTCATTGAGCATTCAGTGAAAACGGGAATTATCTTCCGGTCCTGGAGGTAAACACATGAAACTCTTTGCTTCTACAGCTTTCGCAGTCGGCCTCGGTATTGCGTCCGCGCAAGCGATGCCTATTACGCCGCTTCATGATACCGGTACGGTCACCCAAGTTGGATGGCGATGCGGTGGTCCGGGCTGGCATATGAACCCATGGGGACGGTGTGTTCCAAATCGCGGTTACTACGGTGCACGGGGTTACTACGCCCCACCGCGCTACTATGGTCCGCGCCGCTACTATGGCCCAAGAGGGTATTACGGCTGGCGCCGCTGGTGACGAAACAGAGCCCGCTGTTTGGCGGGCTTTGTTTGCATCATGTGTTGACGAAAAAGAAGCCAGAGCACCTTGGGTGCCGACCCCGCTTCCGCGAATTCACTTAGTCGGGAACGGCTCCTTCGTTTCATTCAAGCAAATACTCCAAAAATCAAACGAGCAACCTGAACCCGTAGCTTTGTATTCCAGAGATCTCGTCGCCAAGTCGACGGAAATGCCAAAATGTGCGAACACATCGTAAATCTCGGAGATCGTTAACTCGTTCATTAGCGGCTTGTAGGTTGCGCCGACAATCCCGCCACGCCCAAAAACCAGACCGCTCACGAACGCCTCGAAGTCCTTGTCGGACACTTTCGAAAATGGAGGGGTGTTTCGTAGTTGCCGAACATCGTCAGCGCATCGAGCAATCCAATCAGCGTTACTGGCGAGCAGCTGATGATATTCTGGAATGCCTTTGGCAAGCTTGGCCTTATCAATTGTGGTAGTGTTCATATCTTACCTCACGATTTTTAAAAAAATTTAAGTTGTAATGCGCAGGTGTGCAACCTACGGACGCCAGCATGGCATAAACCAGTTGATCAACCTAAGCAATTGGCTAGGTCGAAGATCGATCCGGGCGACCAAGCGTCATCCCGTCTGATCCGTCTGCGATCCGTTTCGAGAAGTCGCCAAGCGACCGACCGAATCCTTCTTGCAGTCTGAACTTACGTCGTGATCTGAACTTACGTCGTGACGAGTAAGAAGCTGACCTTTTGGTATGGGAGTCTGGAGAAGCGGAATTATCGACTTCAGAGCCCGGTGGCTCCGTCAGGCAGCAACATTTCGACGATATTCGGAGACAAGCAGATTTGGCGGCAGTGTTGTCGCGATTTGTAGCCTTGGCGAGACAGCGCACATCATCAGCCCGCCGACCAAACCACTGAAGCGCTGCCCCCATCGCCCAGGCGCAATCTCGATCAACCAAGAGTGCGGACCCGAGGAAGTAGGCCCTTCCTTCCTGGCTACCATTTAGCGCCTCGCCAATTGACCGCGTTGACTGAGCACACGGCTGGTCGAGCTACCCGGATTCGCCGCATTCTTCGCAGTGATCGCGTCCACGAACTGGGTGATGTCGATATCACCGTTGCCATTCCGCCGCTGCTCGCGTTGCCCAGCGCGGCTGCTATCTTCAATGACATTGAAGGTGATGTTCGGTGACGCGCCCGCTGGCGCAAGCTGCATCTCCCCAGGCGTCAGAACGGATTCATCGTACTTGATGATAGCTGGCCGCTCGCCAGGCCCAATTCCGGAGTGGAAGCGCGACGCATTATTGAAATATGCAGGATGGATATAGCGTGTCGCGGAGATGGCATCGCCCGGTCCGTATCCGCCATGATGTACAGCGGCCAAACCATCTAGACCAAGGGGTTGTGATGACGATCCACCCAGGAATCCGCCGAGACCCGCTTGCAGCGAACGCATCAAGGGACCCACGACGTATAGCTTGATGATCATCTGCTCAATGGCGCGGATTACCGATAGAGACGTATCGGAAAACCCATTGGATACCGACTTCGCGCCCAACGAATGTTGGTCAGGCCTGACGCCAGGTCGTTTGAAATCGACGACGACACGCCGCTGAGCGCTTGGTTGGTACGATAGGCCGTGGCCTCGATGCTTTCCAGCGCCGTGGCGACGTCGGGGTATCTTTGCGTTGTGGCGGGTACCCTGTGACCGATCTCTTCTTCGCTGAGGAACCGTTCGCGGACACCTTGGCGAAACATCTTGATTTTTTTGGCAGGTTTGTGCCTGGGGTCGGAGACCGATTTCCTCTGCAAAGGTGAAAAGCGCGCGCGTCGTGCTGATCGTGTAATTCGCGCGACGTGGCGTGTTCGCCATGGTGGCGTGAAACGCGATGACGTCGCTTCGTGACAGCTGTAACGGGCAGGGCGCCGAGACGGGAATAATCCGGTGCTCGAGCAACCGCTCGTAGTCGGAAATCGCGCGGGGCTTCAGTTTCGGTCGGACATACTCTTTCAGCCACCGCTCCGAGAGGGTCGCGACAGTGGTCTCGCCAGTGGCGATCGCGGCCTGTCTGATGGCTTTTTGTGCGCGGGGATCTTTGCCGTCGCGGATACCCTGTAGGACGCCGTGCGCTTAGGTCCGGGCCGCCGAAAGCGTTTTGGCCGGATAACCCCCAACGTTAGTTTGACGCGCTTGCTGCCGTTCCTGGTCCGCACGATCCAAAGGGCGGTTCCAATAGCGGTGAGGCGGAGTCCGAAGCCGGGGACAGCACTATTGAAGACCGTACGTTCAGCGCCCGCGGCCACAATCGACGAGTTCTCGCGTGAGTTTTGGCCTAAACCGCGTACTTGGAGGTGGGTCCCCAGGGTCAGTTTGGGGTCAATTCCAATCCAAGTGAACGGATTTCAAATCAAATTTTAACAATGAAAACAGGCCTTATCAACTGTCGGAGACCCGCACAAATACCTCCTGACATGCCTGCCACAACACAATCAAAGTCTTAAGACAACTAATTGATAGATATTATATTTTACCGATACGTCGGTCCAGCTTAATGTAGTTCAGCAGGCACCGTTCCATCCCTCGGGGAAAGGAAGGAGCGGCCATGCGACTTCATTGTCGTTGGCGGCTTGCAGCGGCCTGATGAAACGCGCGTGGTCGATATCCGGCTGCGCGGCTTCTTCGATGCGCGGAGCGATCACCGCGCTCACTGCGCTAAGCAATCGATCAAACTCGACTTCACTCATGTACGCCTCACTGTTCATGCACACAGAGTGACAAAAGGGACTTGGGCTCCCGTTGCAGAAACTGCTAAAATTGTTTCGATCGGGCGCTAAATTGCCAAGCGGCTTTTAGCCTGCCACAGGAGGCACTCGGCGCGCATCCTCGAGGCCGCGGATTGTCGGCTCGCAAACAATCAAGGTTATCGAATGCTTACCAATGGCTAGGTCGCCGCTGGGGCTCCCGTTTCTTACGAGACATGCTTCGTTCACAAAGAAGCCGGCCAGCTGAATGCGTGAAATGCAGGGGACATTTGTACGCTGGCGGTTTGTGCTCCGGCCGATTTAACACTGTCGCAATCGGCAATAATTATTGTTTCCGTACGTTCCGGGTTTTCGTTAAGAGGGCCCGGTCTTTCGCAATTTTCTGAATTTTTGGGGATATTGATCCGCATGTGCGGCATTGTAGGGATTCTGGGGCGAGGTCCGGTGGCGGATCAATTGGTTGATTCGCTCAGGCGTCTCGAATACCGCGGTTACGATTCCGCCGGCATTGCGACACTAGAAGGAGCGCATTTGGCCCGTCGTCGCGCCGAGGGCAAGCTGCGAAACCTGGCCGGGCGCTTGCTGACCGAGCCGCTGATCGGGCAGGTCGGAATCGGACACACACGCTGGGCAACGCACGGCAGACCGACCGAGAACAACGCACATCCGCACGCAACCGAGCGCGTGGCCGTCGTTCACAACGGCATCATTGAAAATTTTCGCGAACTGCGTGAGAAGCTTCAAAAAAAAGGAGCGGTTTTTGAAACTGAAACCGATACTGAAGCAGTGCTACATCTGGTCGATGGCTATCTTGCCGCCGGCGTCAATCCGGTAGAGGCGGTCAAAGCCACGTTGTCGCAGCTTCGCGGCGCATTCGCTCTCGGTTTTATCTTCGCAGCCAACGATGACATTCTGATCGGTGCGCGCAACGGGCCTCCGCTGGCGATCGGATATGGCGACGGCGAAATGTATCTGGGATCAGACTCGATTGCGCTCGGGCCGCTCACCGATTCGATCAGCTATCTCGAAGACGGTGACTGGGCTGTTTTGACGCACAACGGCGCGACCGTCTACGACCACCGCAACACCATCGTTCAGCGCGAGGTCGTCAAGCACAGCGCTTCAACCTCTCTGGTCGATAAGGCGAACTATCGCCACTTCATGGCCAAGGAAATCCACGAACAGCCTGAGGTGGTCGGACACACGCTGGCCCGCTATATCGACATGGCGACCGAGCGTGTATCGCTTCCAGTGGATCTCCCGTTCGATTTTCGCGAGATCAAGCGGGTCTCGATCATCGCATGTGGAACCGCTAACTATGCCGGCTACATCGGCAAATATTGGCTGGAACGGCTAGCCCGGCTTCCCGTCGAAATCGATATAGCGTCCGAGTTTCGCTATCGTGAAGCGCCGCTGGGCGAAGGCGATCTCGCGATCTTCATTTCGCAATCCGGTGAAACCGCCGATACGCTCGCGGCGCTGCGATATGCGAAGCAGCATGGACTGCACACGCTCTCGATCGTCAACGTCACGACGTCGACGATCGCACGCGAAAGCGAGACGATGCTGCAAACGCTGGCAGGTCCGGAGATCGGCGTCGCATCGACCAAGGCTTTCACCTGCCAGTTGATGGTGCTTGCAACTCTCGCGATCGCCGCAGGCAAGGCGCGCGGCGAATTATCCGAAGAGGATGAATCCCGGCTCGTGCATGGACTGATCGAAATTCCGAGATTGATGTCGGAAGCGCTCGCCACCGAACCGCAGATAGACAAGCTCGCGCGCGAAATCGCCAAATCCAGGGACGTCTTGTATCTCGGACGCGGCACCAGCTACCCGCTCGCGCTGGAGGGAGCGCTCAAGCTCAAGGAAATCTCCTACATCCATGCGGAAGGTTACGCCGCGGGCGAACTCAAACATGGACCGATCGCACTGATCGACGAGAACATGCCTGTGGTGGTGATCGCCCCCTATGATCGCGTTTTCGAAAAGACAGTGTCCAATATGCAAGAGGTGGCGGCGCGGGGCGGCAACATCATCCTCATGACAGACGCGAAGGGGGCGGCGGAGGCGACCATCGAGTCCTTGGTGACGATTATCCTGCCCGATATGGCAGCCACTTTTGTTGCGCTGGTCTATGCGATTCCAATGCAATTGCTGGCCTACCATACCGCAGTCGTCATGGGCACCGACGTCGACCAGCCGCGCAATCTGGCAAAATCCGTCACTGTCGAATAAGATAGAAGACCACAGGGCAGTCCATCACGCGGCATGCAAAGTTTGCTAGAATGCTTATATGAGCAGATATCAGCCTTTTGGACGTCCTTTGATCTGGAACCACGATGACGCGTGACAACCCTTCGAGCGGCGTACCAAGCGACCACCATCCGGATATGCCTCGCGGGCTCATCGCGCGATTCCGGAATTACTTTCTGACCGGACTGATTGTCGCAGGCCCGGTGGCCATAACGCTTTACCTGACCTGGTGGTTCGTAAACTGGGTCGACAACCTGGTACGGCCATTCGTCCCAATCGCATATCGGCCTGAAACGTACCTGCCTTTCGTATTGCCGGGATCAGGCTTGATCGTTGCGGTGTTCGCGCTGACGATGCTCGGCTTCCTGACAGCCAACCTGATCGGCCGGACACTGGTCGATCTTGGCGAAAAAGTACTCGGCCGGATGCCTGTGGTGCGGGCGATCTACCGTGGACTCAAGCAGGTCTTTGAAACGCTTTTTTCCGGATCTGGATCGAGCCTCCGCAGAGTTGGTTTGGTTGAATTTCCGTCGCCCGGCATGTGGTCCATTGTGCTCATTTCGCAAGTACCAAGCACGAACGTTGCCGCCAGACTCCCCGCTCAGGAGGAACATATTTCCGTGTTCCTGCCTTGCGCCCCCAATCCGACGACAGGTTTCTTTTTCTACGTGCCCAAGAGCAGGGTCGTCGAGATCGACATGACCACGGAGGAGGCGGCAACTCTGATCATGTCTGCCGGCGTCGTTCAGCCCAATTCCGACTCGCAGAAGAAGCTCGCAGCTCTCGCAGGAATGGCCGAAGCGGCGCGCGCTGCAAATACGTCGAGCCTTGCGCCCACAACGGCTGCAAAGGTTGACTGACGCTTGGAGCCTTTCCGCTTCTGACAGAGTCAGAAGCGGGGCTCTATGATTTCGATCTGACGCGTTTTCTTCACGCGAACCGGTGTCCAATTCGCTCGAAAACGCTTTTAACCCGCGCCGAGCAGGGGCAGGGCTTCGTCACGCTCAAACAGATACAGCAGGCATCGCAACGCTTCGCCGTGCGCGCCCGTGAGCTCTGGATTCTGCTTCAGAATGCGCAGGGCTTCGTCGCGGGCCAACGTGATGAGTTGCGCGTGGACATCGGAGCGCGCGATGCGATAGCCGGGCAGGCCGCTTTGGCGGGTGCCGAGCACGTCGCCTTCGCCGCGCAGCTTCAGGTCTTCTTCGGCAATCCGGAAGCCATCCGTGGTCTCCCGGATTACCCTTAGCCGGGCGGCGGACATTTCTCCTAGCGGCTCCCGGTAAAGTAAAAGACAAGTCGAGGGTTCCGAACCGCGACCGATTCGGCCTCGCAATTGATGAAGTTGCGCGAGACCGAAGCGTTCGGCGTTCTCGATCACCATGATCGTCGCTGCCGGCACGTCGACGCCAACCTCGACAACGGTTGTCGCGACCAGCAGATTGATTTCGGCCGCCGCGAATTGCGTCATCACGCGATCTTTCTCAAGGCCCCGCATCTTGCCATGGACAAGGCCGATCTTGTCACCGAAGCGTGCCTTGAGGCTGTCGAAGCGCTGTTCCGCATCGGTCAGGTCGACGGTCTCGGATTCCTCGACTAACGGACAGATCCAGTAAACCAGCTTGCCGGCCTTCACCGCGCGGCCGACCGCATCGATCACCTCGTCCAACCGGTTGTCGGGGACGGCGCGGGTATCGATCGGCTGCCGACCAGCGGGTTTTTCGCGTAATTCGGATACGTCCATGTCGCCGAAATAAGTGAGAACGAGCGTGCGCGGAATTGGTGTCGCGCTCAGCACCAAAACATCCACGGCCTCGCCCTTGGCGGTTAGTGCGAGACGCTCGCGCACGCCGAAACGGTGCTGTTCGTCCACTACCGCAAGCGCTAGCGCCTTGAACGCGACGTCATCCTGAATCAGCGCGTGGGTGCCGACGAGCAAGTCGATGTCGCCATCGGCGAGGCGTGCCGTGATCTCGCGCCGTTCCTTGCCTTTCTCGCGGCCGGTCAAGATCGCAACGCGCAGGCCAGCCTGTTCGGCGAGCGGCGCGATGGTCTTGATATGCTGACGGGCAAGGATTTCGGTCGGCGCCATCAAAGCCGTCTGCTTGCCGGCTTCGGCCACCGCCGCCGCAGCGAGCAGGGCGACAACCGTCTTGCCCGAACCGACATCTCCCTGAAGCAGCCGCAGCATCCGCACCGGCTGCCGCAGGTCGTCGCTGATCGCGGCAGCCACCTGCTGTTGAGATGCGGTCAGGGCGTAGGGAAGCGCGTCAATGATCCTGTTGCGCAGGTGCCCGTCGCCGGCGTGTCGGCTTCCAGCCGGCCGGCGAAGCTGCGCCCGCACCAGTGCCAGCGCGAGTTGTCCGGCAAGCAGTTCATCGAAGGCAAGGCGTGACCAGAACCGGCCTTCCGGCAGAATATCCGTCAATTCCAGCGGGACATGAACGCGATGGAGCGCTTCCTGAAGCGGCGGGAAGCTGCACCGGCGCAAAATGTCCGGACTGATCCATTCGGGCAAAACGGGAAGCTTTTGCAAGGCTCCCGCCACTGCACGCCGCAACGAACCCAGCGCCAGGCCCTCCGTGAGGGGATAGACGGGATCGATGCCTGAGAGCTTTGCCAGTCCCGCCTCATCGACCACACGATCGGGATGCACGATCTGAAGTGCACCGTCGAACGTCTGAACCGTACCGGACACATAACGCTTACTGCCTATGGGAAGCAGCTTTTCGACATAGCCTGGCTGGGCGCGGAAGTAGGTTAGTACGACATCCCCGGTCTCGTCGCTGGCATAGACCAGATGCGGCGCGCGCGAGCGCCCGGGCGGCACGGGGCGATGCCGGTCGACGGTCACCTCCAGCGTTACGATAGTGCCGGGGACGGCGTCGCGAATCTTGGGCCGGGCTCTGCGATCGACGACGCTTGCAGGCAGATGAAACAGCAGATCAATCGGCCGCGGAGTTTCATCGCGTGTGAGCAGATACCGGAACAGCTTGTCCTGCTTCGGGCCGACGCCAGACAGGCTGGTCACCGGTACAAAGAGCGGATTGAGCAGCGCAGGGCGCATCAAGCGACTCGACGAAGTGAACTGGATCGGTTGCAAGCCTTGAATGCAAATTTCTGATTATGCAATGCGCGAGACAGGTGCTGACATCCGTTATCGCGAAGGCTATATGGTGCCGGCCCGGCTCGTCCGGGCTTTTGGCGTTTGATTGGAATTGATGGATGACAGGATCGACACGATCAAGCCGTGGCCTGGATGACCGCCGAAAACGGCTGCTGTATCGCTGCTGGCATCGCGGGATGCGCGAGATGGACTTGATTCTTGGCCGATTCGTTGATGAGGAGATTGGTTCGTTGACGGACGCGGAATTAAACGATCTCGAAAGCTTGATCGAGGTTCCGGACCCGGACCTATACGCAGCACTCAGCGACGGCGCTCCGCTGGCTTCCGAGTATCGGACCGCGCTGTTTGATCGTATAAAGTCATTTCGGCCGGGACAGGCCGCATGAAAGCGGCTCCCCGATCACCTGCGGACTCGCTGTCACCGGGTCGTCCACTGACGCTCGCGAATGTCGCGGAAGGCGCCGAAGGGCTTGTCGTCTCTGACCTCGCGCGAGCCATCAAGGCCAAGGCGGGGCGGCAGGTCTCGGCAGTTAGCCTGGCGGTGGTCTGCCGGGATGGCCCGCGGATGCAGCAGCTGGCGCGCGGGCTGGAGTTCTTCGCGCCTGATATTTCGGTCATGCAGTTTCCGGCGTGGGATTGCCAGCCCTATGATCGAGTCTCGCCGCATGGAGGCGTACTTGCCCAGCGCCTGACAACGCTTGCGCGCTTGTCTCGTCTGACCGGCAGCGACGCGCCTCTGATCGTGCTCACGACGATCAACGCGATCCTGCAACGCGTGCCGGCGCGCGAGATCGTTGCGTCTCAGGCCCTGTCGGTCGCGCCCGGCCATGTGGTGCCGATGGATTCAATCGTCGCATGGCTTGAGCACAACGGCTACAATCGTTCCTCGACGGTTCGCGAACCCGGCGAATATGCCGTGCGCGGCGGCATCCTCGATCTGTTTCCCTCCAGTCTCGACCAGCCTGTCCGATTCGATTTCTTCGGCGACTCGCTGGAGTCGATCCGATCATTCGACCCGGAAACCCAGCGCACGCTGTTCGACGTACGCTCGCTCGATCTCGTCCCGATCTCCGAATTCCAGTTTGTCACCGAAACCATTCGGCGCTTCCGAATGGGATACGTCGCGGCTTTTGGCGCACCGGAACGCGATGACCTGTTGTATGAGGCTGTCAGCGAAGGGCGGCGATATCCAGGCATGGAGCACTGGCTGCCGCTGTTTCACGAACGCATGGACACGCTGTTCGATTATCTTGACGGCGCGGCCATCGTCATCGAACCGCAGGGCGAAGACGCCGCAAGCGAGCGTTTCAAGCAGATCACCGATTACTTTGAAGCGCGCCGCGAGGCCCTTGAGCACGCCGGCGGCGGCGCGCCCTATAAGCCGCTTCCGCCTGACCGTCTTTATCTTATGCCAGATGAATGGACGAAACGGATCAATGAAGCGGCGCTGGTGCGACTGACGCCGTTCGCGATGCCTGACGAAACTCTCAATGTCATCGATGCGGGCGCACGGCAGGGGCGAAATTTTGCGCCAGAACGGGCAGACGCTACCCTCAACGTTTTCGAGTCCGTCGTGTCCCACGTGCTGGCCTTGCAGGCCACGCGGAAGAAAGTCATCGTTTCGTTGTGGAGCGAGGGTTCGCGCGACCGCATGGCGAGCATGCTCAGGGATCACAAGCTGCTCAACCTGACGAGCATCAATGTCTGGCGCACGGTTCAGGCAACGCCACGCAATGAGGTCATGCTGGCCGTCGTCGGAATAGAATCGGGATTTGAGACCGAAACCGTAGCGGTCATCAGCGAACAGGATATCCTTGGCGATCGTCTGGTGCGGCCGCGCAAGGCCAGCCGTAAACTCGATAATTTTATCTCGGAAGTAACCAGCCTTGCGACGGGCGATCTCGTTGTTCACGTCGAGCACGGTATCGGGCGTTTTGTCGGCCTGCAGACGCTGGAAGTCGGCGGTGCGCCGCACGATTGTCTGGAACTGCGTTACGCCAACGAAACCAAACTATTCCTGCCGGTTGAGAACATTGAACTGCTATCGCGCTACGGCTCCGATCACGCCAATGTCGAACTTGATCGGCTCGGCGGCGGTGGGTGGCAGGCCCGCAAGGCCAAGCTGAAAAGCCGCATTCGTGAGATCGCAGGCGAATTGATTAGAATCGCCGCGGAGCGGCATTTGCGTGATGCGCCGAAGCTGCCGGTACAGTCCGGTCTCTACGATGAATTCTGTGCGCGCTTCCCCTACGATGAAACGGAGGATCAGCTCGGCGCCATCCAAGCGTCGCTGGAGGATCTCGAGAGCGGCAAGCCAATGGATCGGCTGGTGTGCGGTGACGTGGGCTTCGGCAAAACCGAAGTGGCCTTGCGGGCGGCTTTTGCTGTCGCACTGGACGGAAAGCAAGTCGCGGTCGTTGTGCCGACAACACTGCTTGCACGTCAACATACAAAAACTTTCATTGAGCGGTTTCGTGGTTTTCCCGTCAATGTCGCGCAGGCATCGAGGCTGGTGTCGCCGAAGGAGTTGACGAAGGTCAAGAAGGGGATTGCTGACGGCTCGGTGGATATCGTCGTCGGCACACATGCCTTACTTAGTAAATCCATTAAGTTCAGAGACCTTGGACTTCTGGTGGTCGACGAGGAGCAACATTTCGGCGTCAGTCACAAGGAGCGGCTGAAGCAACTGCGAGCGCACGTACACGTTCTGACGCTGAGCGCCACTCCGATCCCGCGCACGCTGCAATTGGCCCTTACTAGCGTACGCGACCTCTCGATCATCGCCTCGCCGCCGGTCGATCGGCTCGCCGTCCGCACCTTCGTGGCGCCGCACGATCCTTTGATGATCCGCGAGGCTCTGCTGCGCGAACGCTATCGCGGCGGCCAGGCCTTCTATGTCGTACCGCGCGTTAGCGATCTGGCCGAGGTCAAGGATTTTCTCGACAAGCACGTGCCGGAAATGAAGGTCGCTGTCGCTCACGGTCAGATGCCGCCGACAGTGATCGAGGACATCATATCGGCCTTCTACGACGGCAAGTACGATGTCCTGCTCTCGACGACCATCGTGGAGTCCGGGCTCGACATTCCGACCGCCAACACTCTCATCGTGCATCGCGCCGACATGTTCGGGCTGGCGCAACTTTATCAGTTGCGCGGCCGGGTCGGCCGCTCGAAGCTGCGCGCCTATGCGCTGTTCACGCTGCCGTCGAAGCATAAGATCACGGCGCAGGCCGAGCGCCGGCTGAAGGTTTTGCAGTCGCTCGAAACCCTGGGGGCCGGGTTCCAGCTTGCATCGCACGATCTCGACATTCGCGGCGCCGGCAATCTGCTCGGCGAGGAACAGTCGGGCCACATCAAGGAAGTCGGATTCGAGCTCTATCAATCGATGCTGGAGGAGGCGATCGAGAATCTCAAAACCGGCGTGACGGAACTTGCCGACGATCGCTGGTCCCCGCAGATCACCATCGGGATGCCGGTGTTGATCCCGGAAGACTACGTTGCTGATCTGGCAGTTCGGCTATCGTTGTATCGTCGGCTTGCCGACCTCGACACCGATGATGAAATCGATAACTTTGCCGCGGAGCTGCGCGACCGCTTTGGCCAATTGCCGGACGAAGTCCGTTACCTGTTCAAGGTCGCAGCGATCAAAGCCTATTGCCGCCGTGCCAATGTCGAGAAGGTCGATGCGGGACCGAAAGGCGCCGTGATTTCCTTCCGGGACAACAAGTTCGCGCAACCCGATCGGCTGGTTTATTTCATCCGCCAGCATGGACAGGCGGCAAAGGTTCGCCCCGACATGAAAGTCGTGTTCTTTCAGAACTGGGAAACTCCGGAGGAACGCCTGATGGGTACCACCGAAATCATGCGCCAGCTTGCCAATCTCGCGGAGGATCGCAAGGCGGCGTAACGGCTATCATGACGCAGCACGCGCCTTCTCATTCAAGCGGCTCAGAAGCGACGCTACGGAGTCATCGGATCTTGATGCCGTCAGGGCGACCTGGGGATCGATTCGCATTGCTCGTTTAACACTGTGGGTCGTATGCTTCATCACGCTCGAAAGCCGTCGCGCGATCATCTGGGCGTTGCGCAAATCGGCGTCGGCGAAGACCACAACGATCGAGCCGTCGGTTTCGAGCGTACCGAAATCCATTCGCCGCATGAGCCGGCTCAGAATACGAGCTGCATCGAATAGTGAGCGTTCATGCTTCTGACCAAGTGAGAAGCGGGCAACAGAGATGTTTGCCGCGCTGGATCGGGTCTGATGGATTGCCGAGTTTAGTTCACGGTGGAAGGCATCCAGGGTCAGAAGGCCGGTTCGTGGGTCCAAAAGACCACCCGCATCCATGGACCTTAGCGTACGACGGAGACGGGCTTCGAAAGCTTGCTGTCGAACCAACGGCAGAAATGTGCTTACGACGCGATAGGGCTCGCCTGACATCACTTCGAGATTTGGAAGATCATAGTTCGCCAACGAGCCGCCGGACGTAACCGCGATCGGCAAATTACGAAAGCGCGAGTCTTCAGCCAGTACAGTCAACAGCGCGTCAACCACACGCTGAGAGAATCCTTCGCTGATAATGATTCCGTCCAGATCGCGCGCGTTGAGGTGCTTCGCCGCTACCTCGATGCTGAGCGCCCCGACGACGCCGAGCCGTTCGCCAAAAGCAACCGATAGCGTGGGATAGGCGGCGCCGCGCCCAATCAGGAGAACGGTCGCATCCCCGATCGGGTTCGAATCCGGCAGGCGTGGGACCGCCGGATTACTCGCAAGCCGCCGAAGTACGGTCTTGTGAAGCGTTCGCACGCGTAGCGCCGCATTGAGACGCCTGTCGAACCGATCGATCCCTCCGTTCAGGAGCGAGAACGGAAGCGCGTTGTCCGGGCAGGGCATTTCGGGATCGGCGACGATCAGGGGAACGTAAGGCTGCATCGCAGCAAGCTGATCAGCAAGACGATCCAATCCCCCACCCGCCGCGCCTTCGGTCGTGGGGACAAAGACGGCTGCAGGTTGAAGGAGTTCGATGCCCTCGGAAGCTTCCGACCAATCGATGTCGATGACGGGAAAGATGCTCTGGCATGATGGGATGACTAGAGACGCTCGTCGCTCGCCGTGTGAGATAACGATGAGCGGGCCTTGCTGGGACATCTTTCACGAACCCGGATACGTACCAAGGCTCACAATCCTAGTTTGTTGCCCTTAATGCAGCGTCAATGAATGGTGCCGGATTCGATCAGTCGGTCACCCGACGATCGCGAAACGCTTCCACCATCAACGGGTTCAACCCCAGTTCCGTGAGCGCCTCGCGAGCGCGAGTATTGTCGCTGGCTCGCCCGGCAAGGCGATGGCCGCTCAGACGGTCGGGAAGCGCGGTCAGCATGGCGCTCGGTCCGAGCCGTCGTGCCCACTCCTGGAGATCCGGTTCAAGAAACCTGTAACCACCTACGGCCATGACACCAGCGGGCGGGGCCGTGATGGCGATGGCGCCTGTGGCGCGATCGATCCGTGCCGCATAGCCTGTATCCACGAAGTCCGGCTGGGACAGCGAGCCGAGGGCATCGGACGGCCGTTCCGACGGGGCGTAAGCCGCGATCGGAACCATCGGTCCCCGTAGCCCCAGCGTTCCGTTCGGAGTCAAAACGATTTCGCCGGCCGTCGATGATATGGGAACCTGAGGCGGCGCCCGGTAAGGACCGGGCATGATTGGGGCAGGGGAGCCATCCTCCGCCCGGCGAGCCGCGAAAAGACCCACTTCGCCGAACAGGTAGACGTCCGTCATCTGACACCCGTTGTCGGGCCAGAGCGCACTCGACCCCACCTGTTCCGGAACCCGCCAGAGCCCGACGACATGACGCAAGCTCGGCATGGATGACAGAACGCCGGCTTCCGCCATCCGCAATGCCAGCGGAGCCGGCGTGACCAGCGTGTCGCAACGTTCGGTCTCGATCTGCTGCGCAAGAACATCCTCGTCGAAGGGATGATGCAGTGCCAGCGTGCCGCCGCTGAGCAGCCACATCACGAACGATGAAGTCAGCCCGGCGAACGACGACGGTGCGAGAGCCGAGAGAATTGTTGCGCTCTGGGGCAATTCACTCTCAAGAAACACGGCGAGCCCGGCGGCGATCAGGTTTACATGGGTTCGTGGCACCGCGAGAAAACCCGAGCCCGAGGCCTCGAACGTCACCAGCGCGGCGCGGCGCGAATCCTGGACCGCGAGCCGCGAGTTGTCGATTTTCCTATCGATGGCAATTTCCAGTGGAACCATTCCTTCCGGCAAATTGCTGCCGAATCCGCAGACATGACGGACGGAAAAGACCTCCGCAGCCGCATTCATCGCCAGATCGGCATGATCGACACCGTCGATATTGCCCATGGCAACGATCGCGCGCGCTCCCGTTCGGTTGATCGCAACAGTAAGTTCAGCCTGCCGCCAAAGCTGGGGCAATAACGCGACGATCAGACCGGCGCGATAGGCGGCAAGCACTGTCAGCACCAATTCAATGGTGTTCGGCAATTGTACTGCTATGACCGAATTGGCCGGCAAACCGGCGTCGATAAAGTGGGCCGCCAACGCTGATACGGCCCGATCTGCCTGGGCAAAGGTCAGACGCCGCGGCGGTTGTCCCGTAACCCGCAACTTGTCGGGCGGATCAATCAGCGCCGGCTGATCCGGCTGCCGGGCACGGATACGGTCGAATAGCTCATCCAGCGTGGGCGATGGATTGTTCTGGAGCACGAGGTCACTTGCCCGGCTTCGGCGGCCTTCGCCACCATGTTTCAGGGAGATATCCAGTCAACGCGGTCGCTGCTGGTCGTTCTATCCGATTCCAGCGCGCGATCCATTGTTCTCGAACGTTATAGACCGGAATTGCATAAAATCCGGACATCAGGACCCGGTCGAGTGCGCGAACCGCATCTACGAAGTCGGGTCGCTGCCGGGCTTTGAGCATGGCTGCGATCATGGCATCGATCGCCGGGTTCTTCACGCCCATGTAATTTCGGGTACCCGGAGTGTCGGCGGCTTCGCTACCCCAGTAGAAGGACTGTTCATTGCCGGGCGACAGCGATTGATCCCAGCGATTCTGGATCATGTCAAAATCAAACCCGAGCCGACGCTGATCGAACTGTACGCCATCGACTGAGCGCACGGACACGTCAATGCCTGCCCGCTTCAGATCACGCGCGTAAGTCAGCGCGATTCGCTCCTGATCACGGGTGGTCACCAGGATTTCAAAGGCGAGGGGCACTTTGGTTGAGCGGTGACGTAAAACCGTGCCGTCAAACTCATAACCCGCTTGCGACAGAAGGGCGAGGGCGGCACGCAAGGCCTCGCGGTCCCGGCCCGAACCATCGGTCATCGGAAGGCGGTAGCTGCCGTCGAGAATGTCGGGCTGCACGGCCGACGGAAACGGCTCCAGCAACGACCGCTCTCCTTCGTCAGCAGCGCGTGCGTAGGCGGATAGCTCCGATCCCGCAAAGAAGCCGCCAGCACGGCTGTAAAGTCCAAAAAAATAATTTCGGTTGATCCACTCGAAATCAAATAGCAGCGTCAGCGCCTCGCGGACACGAATATCGGAGAATATCGGCCGTCGCGCATTGAACACCAGATATTCCGAGGGAGCGGGCAGGCCGGTCTTGACGGCTTCGCGCACGAGCTGGCCATTGCCCGCAGCCGGAAAATTGTACCCTTCGTGCCAGCGCAGCGGTTCAGTCTCGACACGAAAATCATACAGACCGCGCTTGAAGGCCTCGAACTGACTATTGGCTTCTCGATAAAAATCGAACCTGATCTCATCGAAATTCCACAGGCCGCGGTTGACCGGCAGGTCACGCCCCCAGTAGTCCGGGTTGCGCGTCAGCGTAACACTGGCGCCAGGCTTGACTGAGGTCACGCGATACGGCCCAGACCCCAACGGGGGTGTCATCGAGGTCTGTTCGAAAGTAGCGGCATCGATGGCATGTTTCGGCAAAATAGGCATCAAGCCAAGGATCAGGGGCAGTTCGCGATCCACGGTTCCACCGAAATCGAAACGCACCGTCCATTCATCGATCGCCTCTGCCGTTGCAACTTTCGAATAATACTGACGATGATTGGGGCGGCCCTTGTCCCGGAGGAGTTGCCAGGAAAAGAGCACGTCTTCGGCACGAACGGGTTGTTTGTCGTAAAAACGCGCCAGCGGGTTGAGGTGGAAGGTGGCGTAAGTTCGGGCATCGTCGGTTTCAATCTTGTCCGCCAGCAGGCCATAGAGCGTGAAAGGTTCGTCGTTGCCTCGGGCCATCAGGCTCTCGACCACGAACCCTCGAATTTGCTGGAGCGCGACGCCTTTGACGATGAAGGGATTGAGGCTATCGAAGCTACCGGGAACACTCTGAACCAGTTGACCACCCTTGGGAGCGTCCGGATTGGCATAGGGCATCTGGCTGAAATCAGGCGGCAAGACCGGTTTGCCATGCATTGCGATGGCGTAGCCGGGATTCGCCGCAACTCCTTGGTATCCGGCAGCGAGCAGCCCGACTGCGAGCGCCAGACACACTCCTGTCCGGCCGCGGTAACGCGGTATCGATCGAAAAAACCGGATCCGTTTTGATTCGAACTTACGCACAGAAAATTTTATCACAACCGCCGCGACGCGGTTTGAAGGGATGTCAAAAAACGTATGTTGCCATTGATCTTTTTATGCGCCCTAGTATTGAAGGCGGGCAATTGTCCATGATAGTGCGAACCGTCACGTAACCGCCTCATTTCACTAAGAGACAGCCGCCGAATGGTCTGCGCCGACGCCCGCCCTTCGGGGGCGGGTCCTAGTGGAGTGAATTCGATATTTTCGCCAGCCGACCGCGTCGGGAACGCGAATGTCGAATTCGAAACTCCACCAGCAATTGGGTTGCAAGCGGTCCTTCGATTCTAAACATTCGTAAGGCTCGCTGAAACGAAATGCGAATGTTAGAATCGAGACCGCTGGCGTTCAGGAAAGGGTTTTCCGCAATGAATTTTCGTCTCTTGACCGCGTCCGCTTTGCCTCGCGGACGGGCCTTTGCCTTGTTCGCCGCGGTGACGCTCGTAGCCGCTCCATTTGTGTCGGACGCTTTCGCTCAGCAAGCGCCCGCCTCATCCAAAGGCAAACCGGGGGCCGCAAAGGGAGCGCCAGCGACTCAGGCGGCGCCAGCAACTCAGGCAGCGCCGGCGACTCAGGCAGCGCCAGCCGACCAGCAGGTACAGCTGATCTATGCGCCCTGGACCAAGTTCTGCCTGAAGGGGAAGGACGAGAAGGCCAAGCAGGTGTGTTTCACCGGCAAGGAT
Organism: Nitrobacter sp. MLSD-S21; assembly: GCF_058809865.1. Lineage (NCBI taxonomy): Bacteria > Pseudomonadati > Pseudomonadota > Alphaproteobacteria > Hyphomicrobiales > Nitrobacteraceae > Nitrobacter > Nitrobacter sp. MLSD-S21. The sequence goes on from NZ_JBXASZ010000001.1 coordinate 918,392, forward strand.
GGACGGATCGAATCCGGCCAACCTGTGATCGCAGCGGTCATCATCGAGCCCGAAGGCGAGCCGAAGAAGATTCTTCGCGTGACGCTGCCGCTCGGGATGCAACTGGTCCACGGAACGCGGATCATTATCGACAGTAATCCGCCGCAGCAGAGCCCTTACGTGATCTGCTTCACCAACGGCTGCATGTCTGATTATGAACTGACAGCGGATATGCTCGGCCACATGAAGAAGGGCCAGAACCTGATTGTGCAGGCGATCAATTCCAACGGGGCTCCGCTGACGCTGCCGCTGCCGCTCGCTGAATTCGCGAAGGCCTATGACGGCCCGCCGACCGACCCCAAGGTGTTCGAGGAGACCCAGAAGAAACTCCAGGAAGAACTGCAAAAGCGAGCCGCTGAGGCACGCGCGAAGCTCGAAGCTACTCAGCAGAGCGCCGGCGCACCTACCGCCAAGCAATAGATTTTTTCAAACACGCAAATGAAAAAGCGCTCCTCGCGGAGCGCTTTTTTTTTGTTGACGAGTAACTACGCCCTCAGTTCAGGGACGGGTTGCGAGGGCGATAGCCCCCGGACTTGTCCTTGACGAAAATTTCTGTGACCTGCGAATGCCGAATTGGTTCACCGGAATCGTCTGGCAGAAGGTTCTGCTCGGACACATAAGCCACGTATTCGGAATCCGCATTCTCGGCAAGCAGATGGTAGAACGGCTGGTCCTTGTGCGGCCGGACATTCTCCGGGATCGAGAGCCACCATTCTTCCGTGTTGTTGAAGACCGGATCGATATCGAAGATCACGCCACGAAACGAAAAAATCCGATGGCGAACGATTTGGCCGATCTGGAATTTGGCGATACGCGCTTTCATCATCCTTGGTCGAATAGACCAGGATTGCGGCCTAAGCTAGAGGCAAAACCGAGTGAATTGGGTTCCGCTAACCGGGACGGCCGAGGCGGCCGTTCAAGCTGAGCCAAATCCGGTTTCTCCGTATGGACGTTGCCGCCACGACGGCGAAAGACCTTCGCGCATGGCAAGGCGCCGGAGCGGGCCGACCTTGCTGATCAGGTGCAGCCCGAGCGCGCGTGCAGTCTGGATCGGCAGGAAATCGCTCAGCAGCGACCGATTTGCCATGTCGATCGCGAACGACCGGCTTAGGACGTCGCTGCGCCGCGCCGTTTCAAATCGCGCAAGAGTCTGAGATGCACCCGGATCCTTTCCGGAAGAGAGAGCGTCGCGGACAACGTCTGCGATATCGGCGGCATCACGCAGGCCCAGGTTCAGCCCCTGCGCGCCGATCGGCGGTAGTACATGGGCGGCTTCGCCAACCAGTACAATGCGGTTGCTTGCAAAGCGCGCTGGTTGCTCGATCCCTAGCGGAAACACACTCCGCCCTTGGCCGACCTGAAGCCGTCCCAGGATCGAATGCGATTGCCGTTCGGCGGCTTCGACCAACTCGTCGTCGGTTAGCGCAGCGAGCCGTGCCGCCTCCTTCGGAGAGGCGACCCAGACGACGCTGGAGCGGTCTCCGGGCAACGGCACGAAAACGCAGGGGCCATGCGGCGTGTGAAATTCGGTGGAAATGTTCTTGTGCGGCCGGCTGTGCGCAACGTTGAACGTCAATGCAGCCTGATCGAGCGCGCGACGTGTGACGCCGATGCCCGCAGCCTTGCGGCAGAGCGACTGCCGCCCATCGGCGCCGATAGCCAGACGAGCGGTTAACGTCTCTCCCTGCCGGGTTGCGATGGTGACGACAGTATCGTCCGGCGTGACGTGCTCGGCCTCGCCGTCGATCCGCGTGAGGTTTTCCGCTTCCACGGCTCGCGCCTCCATGGCGGCCATCAGCGTGCGGTTTTCAATGTTATAGCCGAACGCATCGAGCCCGATCTCGTCGGAGGAGAAACGCACCTCCGGAGCCCGGATAAGACGCCGGGTATCGTCGACGAGCCGCATGACACGGAGCGCGGCGGCATCGGCCTCGCAGCGGGGCCATACGTCAAGCTGCCGCAAAAGATCGACGGAACCGCCGAGCAGGGCCGTCGTCCGATTATCGCCATAGCCAACGCGCCGCGCGATCAGCGCCGTCCGTGCACCTGCACGGGAGAGGGCGATCGCGGCAGCCAATCCGGCAGGCCCCCCACCCACCACCGCGACATCAAAGATCGCAACCGGTTTCGTACTCTCATTCATGGATCAACAATCGGCATTCGCAGCGACATTTTCAAGCCCGCAGACGAGCATTGCCGTAGCCAGCAGGAGTCGTTTCCAATCGCTCGCGCGGCGGAACGCCGCAACGACCATTATACAAACCGGTCCGATTCCTGATAGCAAGATGTGCAAATGAGCCAACCAAGCCGGCAGGCCCCGCCACCCGGACCCGGAACGTCGCGCGCTGCCGCGCTGTTCGTCCATGTCTTCACAGCTAGTGGGGCCGGAATTGCGCTGCTCGCCATGCTGGAAGCGGTGCGAGAGCACTGGACAGCCGTGTTTACTTGGCTTGGTCTCGCGCTCCTGATCGATGGCCTGGATGGGCCGATGGCGCGGCGGCTGAATGTCGAAGCAATGCAGCCAAACTGGTCCGGAGAAACCCTGGATCTGGTTGTCGACTTCCTCACTTACGTATTCGTTCCGGCCTATGCCATTACCGCGAGCGGCCTGCTGCTTCCGCTCGCCGCACCGTTGCTGGGTGTAGGCATTGTGATCAGCAGCGCACTCTATTTTTCCGATCGCCGAATGAAGACAGAGGACAACCACTTTCGCGGCTTTCCGGCGCTCTGGAATGCCGCGGCGTTTTATCTGTTTCTGCTGCGTCCATCGCCGGCGGCGTCGGCGTTCGCCATCGCTGCGCTTATCGTACTGACTTTCGTTCCCTTCAAGGTATTACATCCGGTACGGGTGAAGCGGTTTCGCGGTTTCAATCTGTCGCTGATCGCTGTATGGGCTGCGCTTGCGATGATGACCATTGCCAACGATTTCAATGTGGCAATGCCGGTCACCGCCGTGCTTTGCGCCATTGCGCTCTACATCGTCTGTGGCGATGCCGTGATCCGTCTCCTGAGGCCAGAAATTGATGATTGAACTGCTGACCAGCCCCGAAGCATGGGCTGCACTGTTGACGCTGACTGTGCTCGAGATCGTGTTGGGCATCGACAATGTCATTTTCCTGTCGGTGATCGTTTCGCGTATTCCGCCCAAGCAGGCAAAGCGCGCGCGCCAGATCGGCCTGGCGCTGGCGGTGATCTTCCGCATTGCTCTACTGACCGTTCTGGTCTGGCTGATCGGCCTGACCGAGCCGGTGCTAACGGTGCAAGACTTCGCATTTTCCTGGCGCGACATCATCCTGGTCGGCGGCGGCTTGTTCCTGATCGCCAAGGCCACGCACGAGATTCATGGAGAGGTGGAAGTTCGAGAACACGAGGTGCGCGAAGCGCCGAAACCACGCGCGTTTTTTTGGGTCATCGTGCAGATCATTATCATCGATCTGGTGTTTTCTCTTGACTCCATCATCACCGCGATCGGCATGGCGAAAGATCTCGAGATCATGATCGCAGCCGTCATCATCGCATGTTTCGTCATGTACCTGGCGTCGGGACCGGTTTCCCGGTTTGTCAGCAAACACCCAACAACCAAGATGCTGGCGCTGGCGTTTCTGGTGCTGATCGGGGTCGCGCTCGTGGCCGACGGATTTCATTTCCACATCCCGCGCGCCTATATCTACTTTGCGATGGCTTTCTCCGCGGCGGTGGAAATGTTCAACGTGCTCGCGAGGCGCAATCGCGAGAAGACGGGCGGCTGAGTTCCTGGAGGCGTTTCGCTGGTTGACAACATCAGTCCAATGTCTTTCGCTCTTGATGCAAAAGGCAGGGAGAGGGACGATGACCAGGGCGGTACGCGTTCATCAGGTCGGCGGTCCCGAGGCGCTTGTCTATGAGGCCGTGGACTTACCCGCGCCGGAACAAGGCGAGGTTCGCATCAAACAACATGCGATCGGCCTGAATTTCATCGACGTGTACTATCGCAGCGGGCTCTACAAGATGCCGGCTACGCCGTTTATCATCGGCAATGAAGCGGCTGGCGAAGTCGTCTCCGTTGGACCGGGGGTCACCAATTTTCATCCCGGTGACCGCGTCGCTTACTATTTTGATCTTGGCGGTTATGCGACCGACCGCAATATCCCGGCGGACAAGCTGGTTAAACTGCCCGACCACATCACCTACGAGCAGGGCGCGGTGCTGATGCTTAAGGGGCTGACGGTCTGGTATCTCCTGCACAAGACCTTCAAGGTCGAGCACGGTCATCGTGTGCTGATCCATGCCGCGGCGGGCGGCATCGGGCTTCTCGCCTGCCAGTGGGCGAAGGCGCTTGGCGCGAATGTCATCGGCACCGTAGGGTCGAAGGCCAAGGCGGACCTCGCGCTGGCCAATGGCTGCGATCACGTCATCCTCTACGAGGAGGAGGATTTTGTCGCGCGCGTCAAACAGATCAGCCGCAACGAATTGTGCGACGTGGTCTACGACGGCGTCGGCAAGGCCACGTTTCCAGGCTCGCTATCCTGCTTGCGGCCGCGCGGACTATTCGTCAGTTTCGGCAACGCTTCAGGTCGGGTGCCGCCGTTTGCATTGGCCGAACTTTCCAATCATGGCTCACTGTTTGCCACGCGTCCGAAGCTGAACGACTATGTGGCGACGCGCAGTGAGCTTCTTGAAGGCGCCGATACGCTGTTCGCCGCCGTCATCAATGGCAAGCTGCACATTCAGATCAATCATGCCTACGCACTGAAGGACGCGGCGAAAGCTCAAACGGAGCTGGAAAGTCGCCGGACGACAGGAGCCATAATCCTCAAGCCGTAAAAGCACGTCTCGCAGCGCAGCATCTGGACCACCCGCGAATTGAATTTTTCGTACAACGGGGAGGGGAGAATTTCTGTCTGGATATGCCGCGTTTTGAAGAATCGTATCGTTATTTTCCTCTACTACCTTGCCTCTGATGGGAACCGTCGTTCATTGTTAGCCCGTGTTGAGCCGGAGGGCCGAAGATGCAACAACGATCTGACCGCCTGAACGTTAGCGCCCGTAGCCTGAATGAGCGAACCGTGTTACGGCTCCAGACACTTGCACTCTATGGCTCGCTCGCCCTGATCGCCGCAGTGGTATTCGGCTCGCTCGCTGTCCATCCGTTCTGACGGAGCTATTATTTCATTGCCCTGAACGGCGCGACCGCGATGCCGTTGTCTTTGAGCGCTTTGCGCAATGAACGCGCGATATTGACCGCACCCGGCGTATCGCCATGAATGCAGACGGTGTCCATGCGCATCTTGATCGTCTTGCCGGTGATTGAAATAACCTCTCCGGATTGAAGCATTCTCACAACGCGGCGAGCGATATCGTCCGCGTTATGCAGCACCGCACCCGGCTTGCGCCGCGACACCAGCGATCCGTCGTCTTCGTAGGCACGGTCGGCGAACACTTCATGCACCATCGGCAGACCGGCAGCCTCGCCGGCCCTAACGAGACGCGAGTTCGCAAGCACCACGAAGACGAGATCGGAGTCGACCGCCTTGATCGCGGAGGCGATCGCGCGCGCGGTCGTGTCGTCCTCGCAAGCCACGTTGGACAGCGCGCCATGCGCCTTCACATGCGTGACCCTGTGGCCGGCCATGGTGGCGATCGCCTGGAGCGCGCCGATCTGGTAAGCGACGAGGTTTTCGATTTCCCTCGACGTAAGACCGACGATCGGCCGTCGCCCGAAGCCGTGCAGATCGCGATAGCCAGGGTGCGCGCCTATGCTGACGCCGTGTGTTTTGGCGAGATCGACAGTCGTCTTCATTGTGTCCGCATCGCCGGCGTGGAAGCCGCAGGCGATGTTAACAGACGTCGCAAGCTCGATCATTGCAGCATCATCGCCCATCGGCCAAACGCCGAAGCTTTCGCCGAGATCGCAGTTGAGGTCGATCGTCATGGTTCGTCCGATACGAGGAGTGAGAACCCGTTATGGCTCCAAAGGCGGCCAAGTCTGCCACGTCCCGCTGTCGAATGCATTCACCGCGGTTCCGGCGATATTTGCATTTTGCAACACATCATTGATGTCCGTATTGCGCACCTTACAGACACGGTTGGGCAATGCCCGCAATAGGCGCGCCATCGCGCGTGCTTCAGCCTGTGCTTCGGCGATGGTGACCGCCTTGAAGCGAAAGCTGCGACCCATGGGAATTTGGGCGAAGCGACCGAGGTCCGCTGTAATGACGGTTGCGATTTTCGGATAGCCGCCGCTGGTGCCGCGATCTGGCATCAGGACGATCGGTTGTCCGTTGCCGGGAACCTGAATGCTGCCATTCACGGTGCCATCGGAGACAATGTTATGGCCGTAAAGATGCTTGATGATGGGACCTTCGAGGCGATAACCCATGCGATCGCTCGTCGCCGAGATTCTCCACTCGCTGCCAAGAAACAGTTCTATAGCCTCGCCAAATTCATCGTCTTGCGGACCCATTACGACGCGGATCGGACCATCGGCTTGAGAAGGAAGTTCGATCCCGTGCTCGACCCCAGCCTTTGCCGCATCCACATCGAGCACGTCGCCAGCCCGAAACGGCCGCGGAAACGGACTGCCAAGGCCAGCGCGTGCATGAACGGCGAGGCTGCCAAACATCGGCTCACCCTTCACTCCGCCTTCGATCGCGAGATAGCTGAAGGTACCATCGCGCGCAGCGGCGAGCATCAGGCTGTCGCCATCAGCGAGCGTGCAGGATTCGTTGAACGAAATCGAGCGGCCTGAAACTTCAGCATCCCGCGCAGCGCCCGTGAGCGCGATGCGCACCTTGCCTTCGCGGACCGCGAAGCTTGTGCTGAACGGGCCGATTTCAACCGCAGCGGCAAAGGGTAGATTGCCGACCAGACAGTTACCAGCAGCCAGTGCCAGGCGATCCGCTGCACCGCTTGGCGTCAACCCATAGCGCTGCGCACCATAGCGGCCGCCGTCCTGAACTGAGGTCGCTGGCCCGGCCGCCGTGACAACAAGTTTGCTCACGAAGTCACCAACTGCGCGACAAACTCGCCGCGCTCGGCAGCGCGATCCTGTTCCGCGAATTGCTTGCCGTCGACCGCATAAAACGTGATGGCGTCTCCCGGTTCGAGCAGGAAAACAGGATTGCGATGGAGCTGATAGGTACGCACAGCGGTTCGTCCCAACAGGCGCCAGCCGCTGGGTCCAGCGAGGCACTGGATACCCGTCTGAAAACCGCCAATCGAAACTGCACCGGAAGGCGTAAGTAAGCGCGGGTTCTGCAACCGTGGCATCTGTAGCGAACGGTCGAGGCCACTAAGATAGGACCAACCCGGCGTAAATCCGATCATGGCGACACGATAGTCGCCGGCGACATGACGCGCCACGATATCCTCAGGCGTGATGTTCAACGTCTTCGCGATATCTTCCAGATCGATGCCGTTCTCGCCACCATAGACAACGGGGATGCGCCAGCGCCGCGCCGGGGTGGTCGGAGGCACGGGCAATCGCGCGAGTGCCGACAGGCGTTCCCCAAGTTCTTCGAAACCGATCCGAACGGGATCGTAGTGAACAAGCAGCGATCGATAGGTTGGCACCGTTTCCGTAACGCCGTCGATTGGCGTGTCTGAAAGCGCGCGATCAAGTGCAAGCACACGACGGTTCGTCTGCTCGTCGATGTTGGGGCCGAATTCCACCGTGATGGCGGCGTCGCCGCTTGGCAGAAGGCGAGGCGGGGACAAGGATGCGTCCATGACCAATCAATAAGTTCGCCAGCCCGGTTGGCCCCAAGCGGAAGCTCAGGAATGCCGAGTGGAATCTCAAGAATAGTGTATGCAAATTCAATGAATTATTGATGGCGAGCTCACAGGATGCTGTAATCAGCGAAGAGGCACGACAGCGCTCAGAGCGCCGTCGCGTGCGCGGCAACTCAGGGAGGATCACCATGGATATCCATCAAGCAGGGTCGCGACCGGCAAAACCTGGACCCAAGGAATACTTCTCCGGCATGGTTTCGGTCGAGCCGATCATCGCTACCGCGAACGCGCCCTCGCGTGTCCTCGCCGCGAACGTCGCGTTCGAGCCGGGCGCGCGCACGGCATGGCACACTCATCCGCTCGGCCAGACGCTATACGTGGTTTCCGGCGTCGGGTTGGTCCAGACCGAGGGCGGACCAATCCGCGAAATCCACCCCGGCGACACAGTATGGTTCTCACCGGGAGAAAAGCACTGGCACGGCGCCGCGCCGACCGCCGCCATGACCCACATCGCGGTGCATGAGTCCCTTGACGGAAGTGCCGTCACCTGGATGGAGCACGTCACCGACGAGGAATATGCCGGCAAGGTCAGCAGCTGACGACATCAAAGCCCCGCCCATGCGGCGGAGCTCAATTGGTAAAACAAGAAGATCGATTAATATTCTGATCTATTGGTTCAGCGGGGTCCAGGATGGCTCGCCGGCAGAAGATGCCTGTCGGAATTGTCTGTTCGACCTTGGAGTTAGAATCTCTGGAATGTAATCCAAGTCACTCACAATGCGCCGAGGTGGAAGCCGCTCGCCTTTTCGACGGAGCCGCACGGCGTTCGGCTCAGAGAGGTCAGTTCTTCAGTCGGCCGCCAACTATTCGCTAGCGCGCTGCCCGGTTTCTCCGCCAGCCATCTCACTTCGCAGAGTTTCAAACCGCTGGCATGCGTCACGTTCGCGGTCGTCGACGAACTTGATTGCGGCTTCGTGTGTCATCGGACCGCTGACAAGCGGGTAGGAGCTTTCTCCGATCGTTTCATCAACGAAATATTCGTCTTTGTCGCCGCGGCGTGTCGTCCACTTGAACCGAACGGCGACGAGCGGGCCGGGGCCGAACTTCGTGTAGCTGTCATCCTCATTGAGGTTGGAAGGGAGTTCGGGGACATCTGGCTCCGCCGCTAGGACGTCCTCCTCCGGATCCGGTTCAAAGCCGGGCTCTTCTGCCGTCTCAGCCTCGGGTACGCCCCCGGCGTCTGCTTCGTTGGATGTTTCCGGTTTGTTGAGGTGAACCGCAATTGCCGCGAGAGCGTAGTCGGTCGGGTCGTTTTCACTCACCTGCCTGTTCCCCCTGTTTAGGTGGGGACGGCGGTGTGGCCCAAGTCCGCGCCTTACCGACGCATCCGTTCCCATACACGTCTGGGTATGGGGGCATATGGGCGGTTTTTTGTCTATTCAGAACGCCGTCTGATGGGATTGAAAATCATTATTTATCAGTATGTTAAAGAACATTTGATATCATTCGCTTTAACATAATAATGTGCTTCGCCCTCCGCGATCAGCTTCAAGCGTCAAGAAAGCGCTATGAGCGGCCGCTCAATCGCCTTTCGCGATCTCTTGAGGTGCATCTTCAGGTGCCTCTCGCTCTTCCCGCATGGGGGGATGAGATCGCACGTAGCGATAGCTGACATAAAAGAGCAGGCCGCAGCTAAGGATCGCGCTAAACATCAACACGGGCATGGGTCTTACGCGCCTCCAAATAGCAAAACGAAACGTTTTTTGCCGGTCACGAAAGCGACCAACACCTCCGCGACTCCGTATCGCGAGAGATGAGGGGTAATATTGGAATGCGTCGTATCCACCGGGAGATGGAGCAAGCAAATAAATCTGGGACGGACGAGGTAGCCCCCGAATGCTGTTGCGCGAAACGCTCAACAGCGACCGTCGCCCAAGGTGACGGGCTATCCGCAAACGATTTGTTTCCACTGCCCTTGAACCCCTGGAGCGTTGTCACCGTCAGATGAGAAGTCTCACGTCGGTCAAGGACCGACGATCTGTCGTAAGTAGCCCCGGAGGAACGAAGATGATCAGACGTAGTCTCGTTACAGCAGCACTCTTGATTTTCGCCTCGGCCACCGCGCTGGCACAGCCCATGACCAAGCCGGACCCAGGGGCGACGATACGCTCCGAACCGCCGCCGACCTCCGCCGGACAAGCTGTCGGCAGTTGCAACAGCAAGGGAGACAAACCCAACAGCAATTTCAGTTGCGCCCGGCTCAAGGCGGCCTGCGAGGGTGCCGGCTATAAATATTCGCCGAGCAAGCCGGACGGTTCGTCAGGCGTCTGCACCAAACCATCACAGGCCGGCCAGCAGATGGGATTTGCCGCCGACATCGGTCCGCAGTCGGACGCTTTCTGCAACGATAAGGCCCTCTGCGCCAAGCTGAAAACGGGCTGCAATGCTAATGGCGGCACCTACAAGCGGGGCACCGGGCAGTCAGGCACCTGCACCCAGAAGTAAGGCCGGAGTATTCCGCGCTGAGCAATGACGGCCCCTGTACTTGAGTAGCCTGAATTCTCAGAACGAACTCGCAACGGAGACGTCATTTGTGCATCTCCGTTGCGTGGCGGGCGAAAGTGGCGCGTCGCGAGCGGGGAGCAGATGACAGAACCTCGCTCGTTGTGGAAAGGCACATGGAGCTCTGGTGCCGTATCAGGTCATTGCATCAGAGTTTGTAGAAGCCCTTCATTGGCTCATTGGGTGCGCGCAAAGGAGGGCTCCAAAACAAATGCTTTGGAGCCCTGATTGAGGCTTAGTACTTGAACTCAGGCATCGCCTTCAGGTTGTCTTTCGTCACGTTCAGGACGGCCCGGTCTGGATACCATTCTCTCTTAGTCTCAGACGTTTTTCCTGATGATGTCTTTCCTGCCTCGTTGGAAAACTTCAAGCTGTTCATGGCGACCAGTACATAGTGCTTTCCCATTCCCAGGAAGCCGCCAGCTTCGATAACGACGCCTTTCACCTGCCCTTGCTCAGTGATGATCACATCAGAAATCTCACCGATCTTGTCGTTAGCTTCATTGTAGACGTTCACACCTGACATCTTAGATGCGCTCCAGTCGCCGGCAGCTGCAATAGGAGCTGCGGCTTGCGAAGGCGTGTGCGCAGGTGTCTGGGCGAACGACGCAGTCGACATCACGAGAAGTGCAAGTGCAGTAGCGAATGTTTTCAAGGTGGCCTCCATTTGTAGACCTTGGAAACAGCGAACGTGCACATTCGTTCCAGGGGTCACTTATTACTGGTTGCGTCTACCGCATCGGGGAGAATTGAGCAGGACTGCGAAAGCCCAGCATACGCTCCGACCAGGCAGTGGCTGCGCCAACGTCCAGATTGGTACAGAGCCCGGCAAGCAGGAACCAAGCTCCTGTCATTGACGGGACGGAATTCTGCGACCAGCGGGGACAGTCGCCGGGAAGGCAGCGCGGTTGACGGGCAATTTATCGGGGGCTACGGACATCATCCGAGATAGATACGTCGTGAGAGCTCCAGAGTTTCATTGGCGCAGATCGCGACATTTGCCATATAAAAGGAGCACTATGTCATCCCACCCAACCGACTTTCAGGGTTCCGTCATCGACGCGGTGCGCGAGGCCATCGAGCAGCAGATTCAAAATTCACGGGCCACAGTCAACGGCGGCGGGGGACACTTCAGCATCGAAGTGACGTCGCCCGTGTTCGCCGGCATGAGCAAGCTCGAGAGCCAGCGGTTGGTATATAGCGCAATCGCCCACCTGATGCAGGGTGACATGCCGCCGGTGCACGCTGTCGACAGTCTGAAAACTCAAACGCCAGCTGCGTCTTGAGCCGGATTTCAAGCATGATCCGACCGTCGCGATCGTAGTTGAGCGGAAGATTCTGACCCTTCGCGGCACACGCGTGAAACTTCGCGCGAGCTGCCCGGAGGCGAGATCGAGTTCACAATGAAGCGGCTGCTCAGTACAAACCCGCCGGCGAGGGGGATCACCGGCGGGTCAGGGCAGAAGCGCGAACGGATGGCTAATCCGTCCGAAGAACCAATGCGGGGCGTGAGGTCAGAGTTCCACAAAAAAGCGTCGCCTCGCGCGCATGCGCCAGTAAGCATCCGGTTAAAATATTCCAGCAATCTTGAAATGTGATCGGTATCCTATCGAGCCGATCCGGTTTTCTGAGCCGGAGATCATGGAAGAAATTCCACCGCGCCAGTTTTGAGATTGTACATTGCTCCCGCAATCTTAATGGCGCCGCTGGATTCAAGACCGACGAGGACGGGACTTTGCTTCCGAATATTAGCGATGGTCATACCGACATTCGTCCGAGCGACAGCGTCCACGAAATCGTAATTTTTAGCGGACCGTTCACCCGTGTAAGACGTGGCTTGCACGGCTGGCTTGATCTTGGCGAGAAGTCCAGTCAGGTTTCCTAATTCGACGTTGTCGATGGCCCCTTTGATCGCGCCGCAGGATGTATGGCCCATCACAAGCACGACTTTAGCTCCAGCAACTTTGCAAGCGAATTCCAGGCTTCCAAGGATGTTGGCAGATTCTATGTTGCCGGCCACTCGAGCATTGAAGATATCGCCGATGCCGAGATCCATGATCACCTCGGCTGGCGCGCGCGAGTCGATACAGCTGAGCAGGGTTGCTTTTGGATATTGTCCCTCCGCGCTAGATTCCTGCTCTCGCAGGTAGTTGCGATCCTTCCTTTCGCCGCTGCGAAACCGAGCATTTCCATTCTTCATCGCTTCAATGATTTGTTGAGGCGTAAAGTTATCGCGCTGCTGCTGTGTCAGGGAAGCGGCAAAAGTATTTTTTGTCAGGAGCATACCACCACCGAGGGCGGTCGCCGCGCCAGCAAATTTGAGGAAGCCGCGGCGTCCCCAGCAATGACAGTCTTTGGAATGACCTAACGTCTCGTGCATCAAAATCTCCTGGTTCAGCGCGAACCTACGCAATTCATCTAGCCGGGGCCCATGATACCAACGGCGAGTTCCAGCCACACGACAAAGAATGTGGCTACGATCGCGAGGCCGCCGGCGATGCGATAGCGAGCGCGGTTTGTCAGGGCCGTCATCGCCTCGAAGGCGAGACACGCTGCGATCAGCATGCCGCCGAATATGACGAAATCAGCGGTATCCCACCTCACTTCATTGGTGATCTGCATGGCCGCGGCGGGCACCAGCAATACCACCGCGGCGACAAACCAAACCAGATGTCTCATTTGGGGTTCTTCGCCTTCAACCCGATCTCTACAAGGCGGCGGACGGCCTCGGAGCGGCCGGGTCGATCTTTCTGATGGGCCGCCCAAGCATCGACCTTCTCAACGAACTCGTCTGATAGCCGAAATGCGCGCGCCGGATTCTTGCCTGTAGCCGGCCGCCCCGGTCTGCATCGATTGGTGCTTATGGTCCAGAGTCATCTTAACAGCGTCACGGAGCGCCGCCGCCAGGCCGAAAGGACTAGCCACCGACTTACTAATCCATAAGACAAAAAAAGCCCGCCGGCTAACCCCGGCGGGCTTCCCTTGTCGCTAAATCTTCTACTAGCGGCGATAACCTCGGTGGTATCCGTAACCCCGGCGGTATCCGTAACCCCCGTGGTACCCGTAACCTCTGTGCGCGTAACCATAGCGGCGGACACCGCCACCATAGCCGTAGCCACGATATCCGTAGCCGTATCCTCGGTAGACGGGCGCCGTGCGGATACAACCGTTGGGGCCGCAAGCCACGACAACATTCTCGACGTTTGAAGCGGGAGAAAGTGGAGCGACCGGCATTGCAGATGCGCTTCCCGCCGCCGCAAGGCCGAAGAGTGCCGTCAATCCAACAATTGCAAATTTAAGCTTCATGGTCTCCTCCTGTGGCATTCCGATCTTCACACAAAGTAGGAGGTTTAATGTGAACCCGGGATGAGCAACCCGGCCTCACTTAAATCATAAACAGTGCGCTGGGGAGGAGCTCAGTCGCTAAAGCCCGCCGGTCTCGACCGGCGAGTTATCGATCGTCACTCTCAAACAGCGCATCAATGCGTGCGCATCGCGTCGTATGCGTGAGCAATGAATACGACGGCGCTGACCAAAAGCAGTGCGGCGACTGCGGCTTCCAACATGACGGCTTCCCATTATCGTTTTGGGGAGACGTAGCCGCTCAACGTTTCAGATAGACTTCATGAGACCAGGAAATTGGTTTCATTCCTAAGCCGGCAAGACGCTCGTTGGGTTTGACCAACCGGACCAATGTTTTCCCTTGGATGGATGTGCCGGCGTCGTCGGCATTCTTCTCAGTCCAAGTCACTTGTTATGTCATGAGAAGAAATACGACATAACAAATTGATTTTATTGATGATATGGCGGAAGGGGTGGGATTCGAACCCACGGTGGGCTTGCACCCACGCCGGTTTTCAAGACCGGTGCCTTAAACCACTCGGCCACCCTTCCAAACGGTTGACACTGTTTAGCTATCGTCGCGAGGCCGGTTGTCGAGAAAGGCCATTTGCTATTCAACGTCTCTGGTGCGCTTGTTTATGGCGGCACGTAACGCATCGTCAACCTGCGCCACGGCGTCGGCCTCCATATTCGGCAGGACGTGCGAATAAAATCCAGCGTGATCCCGACCCTTGCTATGGCCAAGCCGTCGCTGGCGATCTTCGGATCTGCCTCTTACAGCATACTGCAGGTCTCTTCGATGGCGCCGAGCAAAGAGACTCGCCGGCTTGAGCCGGCGGTTTTCCTTGCGGCCAGCGAAGCGAGCGCTCATGATAGCTCGATCGTTCCAAAAGGGAGTTGCGGCTGTGGCGACAGGTACAGTGAAGTGGTTCAATGCGACAAAGGGTTTCGGGTTTATTCAGCCCGACAGTGGCGGTAAGGACGTGTTTGTCCATATCTCAGCCGTGGAGAAAGCGGGCCTTAGCTCACTCAACGAGGGCGCCAAAGTGAGCTACGAGGAAGTAGCGAACAGGGGAAAGACCTCAGCAGAAAACCTGCGGGTAGGCTGATCTTCTTGCCCGCCGGCGCTCGCCGGCGGGTGATTTTTCGTCGAAGGGAACGCGTTCCACACTCCCGAGACCGGTACAAATTACCAGGAGACTTTCCGATGTTCATTGCCATGAATCGCTTCCAGGTCATCAAGGGAAATGAAAAGGCTTTTGAACAAATCTGGCTCTCGCGTGACACCTATCTAGGGAGTGTGCCTGGATTCGTTGAATTTCATCTTTTGCGTGGACCTGAAGCTGAGGATCACACGCTTTATGCCTCGCACACGATCTGGAAAAGCCGCGACTCTTTCTATGCATGGACCAAATCAGAGGCGTTCCGAGCCGCTCACGCGAACGCTGGCAGCAATAAGCCACTCTATCTGGGTCATCCTCAATTGGAGGGATTCGAAACGCTCCAGACCGTGACTGGTTCTACAACTCAAAATGAGTAACCCATTGGGAGTCACTCAGCGATTCGCGGTCGACTCTGCCGATTCCTTCAGCAGAAGGTCAGCTGCTTAATAGAAGATTTTGCGAAATATATTAAATTACCGATCTTGATTTTAAGCTGCTCCCCATATTCCTCCCTTACCACCCTAAGGCGCCGCTGAACTCTTATAGAGTGTCGCGACCCGCTTCCGCGAGGAGGGCACCTGGCGCGTCCTGCACGGGGATGAGTGCGGCCCGAACATGTCGGAATTTCTTGCGATTTGTGTTTTAGCCGGCCGCATAGAGCCATCCCGCACCTTCGGATGACGATCATATTGACGCTGTAAAACAGACACGCGTGCGGACGTACAGGCAATGAATGCACCAACAGAAGACCGCCGCAAACATCCGCGCGTCGAAATCGACGAGCCGGCTTACATTTCTACAAGCGGATTAAGCATGCGGTGCCGGCTGTTGAACGTATCTTCGCAAGGAGCCGCCATCGAGGTCCCAAATCCGGCCCTTGTCCCGTCGCGTTTCCAGCTGATGACCGAAAAGGATCGGGTGATTCGATTCTGCCGGGTCATCTGGATCAAGCAGGACCGGATCGGAATTACTTTCGATCCGCCAACTGCCTAGGCGGGCTCCGGCGTCCGAGTCGCGACCTTGATTGACCACCCGTTTCGCTTCTGAAGGGCTCACCCCATTTCCGCCTTGTTTGCTCTGCGATATGTTCACGGCTTGGTATGGTTATGGACCATATCGTGCTGACCGGCGCGGTGAAGTGGGGCAGTCTGCCGGGGACCGGGTCTTGGGGACGGATGAGGAAACCAAATTCAGATCGAATTGGGCATGCTGCATGCGCTGTGGCCGTCGCGGGCGCGTGCCTGATGCTGGCCAATTGCGGTTCATCAAACAACCTCAGCCGGATCGATCCTAAGTATGGAGTTTCGAGCAGCCCTCGGGTGATCGCCTCTGGCGAGGCGGTGCCAAAAGGCGGCGGCACTTACCGGGTCGGCAAGCCCTATACAGTCGCCGGGCGCATTTACGTTCCCGAGGAAAACACCAAATATCGCGCCGAAGGGCTTGCTTCCTGGTATGGCGATAACTTCCATGGCCGTCTGACAGCCAACGGCGAGGTTTTTGACATGGCCTCGCTGTCTGCTGCGCATCCAACCCTTCCCTTACCGTGTTATGTCCGGGTGACAAACCTGGGCAACAGCAAATCCCTGGTGGTCCGCGTCAACGATCGCGGGCCGTATCACGGTAACCGGCTGATCGATGTCTCGAACAAGGCCGCCGAGTTGCTGGAGTTCAAGCAAAATGGTGTCGCCTCGGTGCGGGTCGAATACGTCGGACGCGCGCCGCTTGAAGGTTCTGATGATCGGCAATTGATGGCGACCCTGCGAACGGGTGTGCCCGCACCGTCGCCGTCCACCGTCAGGATCGCCTCGGCGCGGCCGTTTGTCCCCGAACTCGCGCCGTCAGAACGCTCAATCGGTGGCGATGTCACGACTCCGCGAGGCCGCTCTCATACGCCCGACCATACCTCGATGGACGTCGCATCGATCAACGCCGATTCCGAGATGTCTGCGTCCGGCCGCACCCCGGCGCGTCGGCAGGCCATGGAAGGACCGCGGGAGGTTTCATACGGCGAGGGCAACGTTGCAGGCCATGTCCGCCCCGTCACCGCTTATGCGCCGGTGGACCAGCGCGGACCGAGCGAGCTACTCTCGGGCCGAGGGCTCTATTAAGGGTCGCGCACCTACCGGGAAAGCTTGAAATCTGCTTTGATTTTGTCCGGCCGCGCCATAGGCGCGGCGCCATGTTGTTTGCGACCATCCCAACTGATAAAAGGATCTACTTCGGAATCGCACCATGACAACCAGATCTTCCACGCCCGACAGACGCGGGGGATTCGCCTGGCGCGGTCTGGTGGCCGCCGCCGTCCTCACGATCGGCCTCGACGGAATCGTGCTGGCTGCCAACAATAGCGTTCAGGGTGCCAAGAAGGAAGAAATCTACGAGACCAGCGCCCCGACCGCAATTTTGATCGAAGCAAAAAGCGGCAGCGTTCTTTTCGAAAAAAACGCAGACGAACTACGTGCACCGTCCAGCATGATGAAGCTGATGACGGTTGAAGTCGTGTTCAACGCCATCACGAAAGGCGAGATCAAGCTCACAGACGAGTACGTCATCAGCGAAAACACCTGGCGCAAGGGCGGGGCGCCTTCCGGCGGATCGACCATGTTCGCCGCGATCAACAGCCGCGTCGCAGTCGACGATCTTCTGCACGGGGCAATCATCCAGAGCGGCAATGACTCCTGCATGGCGCTTGCGGAGGGTATCGCCGGCAGCGAAAGCGCCTTCACAGAAAAGATGATGGCCCGAGCGCGGGAATTGGGCATGACCCGCTCCACCTTCGCGAATTCCAACGGTCTTCCACATCCCGACAACAAGATGACCGTTCGAGAGCTTGCGGCACTCGCGCGCCACATCATTTTGACCTACCCGGATTTTTACAAGCTGTTCGGCGAACGTGAATTCACCTGGAACAAAATTCGTCAGTTGAACCGCAACGCGCTTCTGACTGCGATGGACGGAGCCGACGGGCTCAAGACCGGCTACACCAAGGAGGGTGGATACGGCATGGTCGGCTCGGTGGTCCAAAACGGCACCCGGCTGATCGTTGTCGTGAACGGCCTCGAAAGCGCCGACGACCGAGCGGCCGCCGCCAAGAAGCTGCTGGAATGGGGTTTTCGAAATTTCGAAATCCGGACCCTGTTTGCTGCGGACCAGCCGGTCGGCTACGCCAAGGTATTTGGCGGTGATAGCGGCTCCGTTCAGGTCGCCACGTCAGACCCGGTTCAAATCATGGTTCAGAAGAACGGCAGCGACAAACTGCTCGCGCGCATCGTCTATACCGGGCCGGTCCGTGCGCCGGTTGCGCCGGAGCAGCCGATCGGGGTCATCAAGGTATGGCGAGGCAAGGAAGTGGCGGTCGAGATGCCGGTTCATGCCACGAAAGCCGTCGGTGTCGGCTCGACCATGCGCCGCGCGTTGGATGGAGCGATCGAGCTTGTCATTGGGATGGTGCGCTCGGGCGCCGCGAAACTCTAATGGCCGACGCCACGCCCAAAGCCGACCCGCCGCGCGGACGTTTTATTACCTTCGAAGGCGGCGAGGGGTCCGGAAAATCCACGCAGATCAAGATTCTCGTCGAACGTCTTCAGGCGGCCAAGCTGCATGCCATCGTCACGCGAGAGCCCGGAGGATCGCCGGGCGCCGAAATCATTCGACACCTCGTCCTGTCGGGCGTGGGCAAACTGCTCGGCGCTGACGCTGAAACCCTGCTGTTTGCGGCGGCGCGCGATGACCATGTTCGCACCGTCATCAGGCCTGCGCTGGAGCAGGGCATATGGGTGCTCTGCGATCGGTTTGCCGATTCGACCCGCGCCTATCAGGGTCAGCTGGGACACGTGCTACCCGGCGTGCTGAACGCGATGGAGCGGGTAACCATCGGCGATCTCAAGCCTGACTTGACGGTGATCCTCGATGTCCCCGTTGAGGTAGGTTTGCAGCGCGCAGCCGCTCGCCGTGGCAGCGGCGCGCCGGATCGCTTTGAGGCGGAGGACCTTGCTTTTCACCGGAAACTCCGTGACGCCTATCGCGAGATCGCAGCGAGCGACCCGCAACGCTGCGTGGTGATCGATGCCGACGCCGACGTCAATACCGTCGCCGCGCGAGTGTGGACGGCACTGCGCGACCGCGTGCTAACGGCGGACACCGCATGATAGCGCGCTCAGCCACCGCGGAAATGCCGGTCCCGCATCCGCGCGAAACCACCGTGCTTTTCGGTCACAGCGAGGCGGAGCGGACGTTGCTCAATGCCTATCGCGGGGGCCGTATCCCGCACGCCTGGCTGATCGGTGGCGCGCCGGGGATCGGCAAGGCGACGCTCGCCTACCGGATGGCGCGATTTGTGCTGGCGCACGGCGATCCCAGCATGTCCGATGTGCAATCAGCGGAAACGCTCAAACTGGACTCGATGCATCCGGTGGCGCGCCGCATCGCGGCCGATACGCATGGCGGGCTCCTGACGCTGGAACGAACGCCCAACGAAAAGGGCGTTATGCGCACGGTCATCAGCGTCGAGCAGACCCGGGAGACGATCGCTTTCTTCGGCTCGACCGCCACCGGGGATGGGTGGAGGGTGTGCATCGTCGATACTGTCGACGAACTCAACCCCAATGCCGCCAATGCGCTACTCAAGGTGCTCGAAGAACCGCCGCACCGGTCGCTGTTTTTCTTAATAAGCAATGCTCCGGCGCGGGTATTGGCGACGATGCAATCGCGCTGTCGCAAGCTGATGCTGCGCCCGTTGGCAGCAGACGATGTGATCCGCGCGGCCGCGGAAGCAGCGCAGATCGCGCCCGACGATACGTCCTTGCAGGAAATCGCCTACGCGACCGAAGGAAGCGTCGCGCGGGCGCTGGCGCTCCTGGGAGGCGGCGCGCTGAAGCTCCATCAACGGACGACGGCGTTGTTGAACAGCCTTCCGCAAATCGACCCGGGCGAACTCCATGCGCTCGGCGACGCCATCAGCGGCAGCGATCGCGCCTCGCTTGGCGCTTTCGTCGACAGCGTGGACCGCTGGATTGGCGAGCGACTCCACACCAGCGATGCGAACGCCGATCTTCCTCGTCTTGCACGGCTCGCGGAGGTATGGGAAAAGATCAACAACGCCGCGCGCGAGACAGAGACCTATAATCTCGAGCGAAAACCCCTGGTTTTTTCGGTGTTCGGGCTTCTCGCAGAAGCTACCCGATAAGCACTCGGCTCCTGACCGTTCTTTTTCCTGCCTGACCGATAAGGATTTTGTTGTGGCTCCCGCTAAGAAGAAACTGGCCAAGAAAGCCCGCGTGAAGGCGCACAAGTCGCGTCCCGCCGCCACTGGCCGTAACCCGACGAAGGCGCGCAGCAAGAAGGCGACTCGAAAGACCACCAAACGCAAGAAGACGAGCGCGAAGGCGACAACGAAAGCGCGCGCGCCGAAGACGGCTAAAAAGGCGGTAAAGAAGAAGACAGTCAAGAAAACGATCAGGAAGACCGCCCGGAAAACCGCAAGGAAAGCGGTTAAAAAGCAGCCGGCGACAAGAACCCCGAAAAAGGTCGCGACCAAGAAGACAGCGTCAAAAAAGGCGACGCCGAAGAAAGCCGCACCGAAGAAAGCGACGCCAGAAAAGGCCGCGCCGAAGCGATCCGTCACCACGCGTCCGGTGAAAAAGACAACGCCGCGATCGCCGAGCAAGGTTGGCGCCAAGGTCGATACGACCGCTGCATCGCTCCCCTGCAGCACGGCATCATCGCACACCAAAACGTTCTATATCACCACGGCGATCGTTTATCCGAACGGCGCGCCGCACATCGGCCACGCATACGAGGCCATTGCCACCGATGCGCTCGCGCGTTTCCAAAGGTTGGATGGTAAGGATGTGTTCTTCCTCACCGGGACCGACGAGCACGGCCAGAAAATGGTGCAGACCGCGCAGCGGGAAAACATATCGGCCCTTGAACTCGCCACGCGAAACGCCGAACTGCTTCGTAAATTGGATGAGACGCTGAACATTTCGTTCGATCGGTTCATTCGCACTTCAGAACCCGCGCACCATAGCTCGGTCCAGGAAATCTGGAGGCGCATGGCAGCGAATGGCGATATCTACCTGTCGAGCTACGCCGGCTGGTATTCGGTACGCGACGAAGCCTATTACGCGGAGGACGAGACGCTCGTCGGCGACGACAATGTGCGGCGCGGACCGCAGGGTACGCCGGTCGAGTGGGTGGAGGAAAAAAGCTATTTCTTCAAGCTGTCGGCCTATCAGGACAGGCTGCTTGCGCTGTACGAAAGCCAGCCTGACTTCATAGGTCCGGATTCTCGCCGCAACGAAGTGGTCAGCTTCGTGAAAGGCGGCCTGAAGGATTTGTCGATCTCGCGCACCAACTTCGACTGGGGCATCAAGGTGCCCGACGATCCCGAGCATGTCATGTACGTCTGGGTCGATGCGCTGACCAATTACATCACAGGCGTCGGTTTTCCAGACGAGAACGACCGCAACTGGCACTATTGGCCGGCCGACGTGCACATTATCGGCAAGGACATCATCCGCTTTCACGCCGTCTACTGGCCTGCTTTTCTGATGTCTGCGGGCATTCCCTTGCAGAAGCGGGTCTATGCTCATGGCTTCCTATTCAACCGCGGTGAGAAGATGTCGAAGTCGGTCGGCAATGTCGTCGATCCATTCAGTCTCGCCGCGCAATACGGCGTCGATCAGGTGCGCTATTTCTTCCTGCGCGAGGTGCCGTTCGGGCAGGACGGCAGTTACAATCACGAGGCGATCGTGGCGCGCATCAATGCCGACCTCGCCAATGACTTCGGCAACCTCGCGCAGCGCTCGCTGTCGATGATCGCCAAGCAGCACGGCGGCGTTCTGCCGGAGCCCGGAGACTTCAGCGACGCCGATAAGGCGATCCTCGCGCAGGCGGACGGCATGATCGCAATCACGCGCGAGGCGATGAATACGCAGCAGATTCACCAGGCGCTTAATGCAATCTGGACCGTCGTCGCCGAAGCCAACCGCTATTTTGCGGGCGAGGCGCCCTGGGTCTTGGCCAAAACCGATCCGGCGCGGCAAAGGACGGTGTTGTATGTCACCGCCGAGGTGGTGCGCCAGATCGCGATTCTGGCCCAGCCTGCGATGCCTGTCGCCTGCGCAAAGTTGCTCGATATATTAGGTATCCCGCAAGGCGAACGAAGTTTCGCGATGCTTGGTGGTCAAATCCGGATCAAACCGGGCACGGCTTTACCTGCACCGGTGCCGGTGTTTCCGCGCTATGTCGAACCGTCCGCAGCCTGAACGGTTTACGCTTATGCTGGTCGACAGTCAGCATGATGGCTATTGCACCCGAAGCCTGGACTTGTGGGTGCAATGAGACGGTTGCTAGTCAGGATGTCGCGTGATGGCGAATCACACCGTTTCATCCTTCGACATGAAGTGTGCGTACCGATGGACTAACGCTTCCGGCCTGATTTCTGATCATCTTAGCTCTTTGCGGCTACGATGAACCAGAAATCCTCGCTTCGGAGGGGCCCCTCAATCTATCCAGGGTAACCGGTCGTTATAAGTCGTAGCCGCCAAAGGGCGCGAACAAAAGGTGCCGCTACAGGCGTAGCTGTTCCGAATGCCGTCATCATAGGCCATGGTTGGGTTGCGATAAGCGGAACAGCCCCACCTGTCGCAGCGATAACCATAGGCCCCGGTGCGCCAGCCGACCCCACGCACTTCGATGGTGTTTTTAGAACTCATCGATTTCAACGTCGCCGATTGTGTGGGCATCGGCCCGGCCTGGGCGCTCATGCCAAACATAGCGATGGTTGCAGCAAAAACAGCGGTGCGAAGAGAACTCGAAGACTTCATCCTCAATCTCCCGTGCATGTGGCGGCGCATTGGCGCGGCCGGCGCCGGCTAATGAGGGCCGACGGTTCCAGGCCATGCTGATCCTGAAAATAAATCTGTACTATGTGCCATTTTGTCGCAAAACCGTCATCTTAGGCTCCCGTTACAAAACTGTCATTTTAGGTTCACATTGGTCAGCCTTATCCGATTATTGCCGCCGCAGATTTGGCTCGCCTACCGAAAACCCTCTAATCGGATGGACCAGCCGGCACTCTCTCCAGATTGATTTGGTGACGTCCTGCAACTATCCCGATGCGAAAGTGTGGGATTGGAGTGACACATTCGCCTTCTTTCTGATCCCTCGCTCTGAGGGTTTGCCATGTAACAAGGGTGTCACATGCGACTGGAATAAAGCCCGCGTTTCAGCGAGTTCCAAAGAAAGGGAGCTCGAAATGGGGGGCAGAATTGATAACGATAAAGGGATTGAGCGCAGCAATATGCAGCGTTGGCTTAACGCTCGGAGCTTCCATTTTTGCCCCGGCCGACGCCCAACAATTGGACCTGTACGTCGATACGGTTACCAAGCAGGTTTATACGGCGCCCGGTAAAA
This sequence comes from Nitrobacter sp. MLSD-S21, assembly GCF_058809865.1. Lineage (NCBI taxonomy): Bacteria > Pseudomonadati > Pseudomonadota > Alphaproteobacteria > Hyphomicrobiales > Nitrobacteraceae > Nitrobacter > Nitrobacter sp. MLSD-S21. The sequence goes on from NZ_JBXASZ010000001.1 coordinate 941,626, forward strand.
ACCGGGTGAAAATGGGTACCTTTCAGCAGGTGCAGAAAGAACCAGGCCAGCAAACAAAGAAGAAGAATTCAGGTCAGCCGGCACCAAAAGATTCAAGTCAGCAGGCACAGAGAGAACCGGGGCCAAGCTTCGTCCACGAACCGCTGCCTGTAAAAGCCAAGGACGAACACTGGTACGACAGAATTCACATGCGAGGCTATACGCAAATCCGCACCGGTAGCACCGTGAGTGGAGACAATAAAGAAGTCGTCTACTGGCCTGATAAATCGGTCGGCGATAACACGAATTTCTTGATCAGGCGGGCACGTCTGATTTTCTACGGTGATGTGACCGATAATCTCTATCTGTATTTCCAGCCTGATTTTGCCAGTACGCCGTCTGGATCCACCACAGGCAATTTCGGGCAGTTAAGGGATGCCTACGCCGATATCTCCTTCGATGACAAAAAGGAATTCCGTGTCAGGCTCGGGCAATCAAAAATCCCTTTCAGTTTTGAGAACATGCAATCCAGCCAAAATCGTCTTACACTTGATCGTGCTGACGGTATCAACACGTGCTGTCGGGATGAGCGTGACATCGGCGCATTCTTCTATTGGGCCCCAGCTGAAATACGCGAGCGGTTCAGAGACCTGGTGGCGAACAATCTGAAGGGATCGGGCGACTACGGCGTGTTCGCCTTCGGCGTCTACAATGGACAGGGCGCCAACCGCGTCGAGTTAAATAACGACATGCATATGGTGGCCCGCGTCACCTACCCCTATCAATTCAGCAACGGTCAAATTTTTGAAGCAGGCGTAGAGGGTTTGCACGGGCGCTTCGTTACATCGAACGGCCCTATAAGCATCGTTACACCGAACGGCCCTGTAAACATTACTCCGGTCATGGTCGCGCCCGCGCAAGGATTTGTCGATGAGCGTGTCGCGGTGCATGCTGTCCTTTATCCGCAGCCCTTCGGGTTGCAGGCAGAATGGAATTGGGGACGGGGACCTCAGTTAAACGCCGCTCAGAGGTTGATTACGGACTCCTCGCTCAACGGTGGCTATGTCCAGGCCACATACAAATACGATGCTGGAGCTTGGGGAATCATGTTCCCGTTCGTCAAATGGCAATACTACGAGGGCGGTCAGAAATTCGAGCGCAACGCCCCGAGAAACCTCGTCAATGATTTGGAGTTTGGCGTTGAATGGCAAGTCACCAAAGCAATTGAGCTCACAGCTGAGTATCACATGATGAATCGTACCGACGTTCTGAATGCCCCTTACAACCAATTCAGGGCCGATGTCGTGAGAGTCCAGGTCCAGTGGAATTACTGATACTCTCAAAGCTTCTCATCTCGTTCGTCCGCTCGGCCGCGATCTGCCGCCGAGCGGATCAGCGTTTGCCGGACGAACGGACCTGAAGACTGCGACCCGCCGGCAGAGTCCACTGGCGGGTTCCGCATGGAGGAAGGCTCGGGAGCCCGTCGGGTCAGGCCGGAAAGACGGTTGTAGAAAGACTAATCCATTCCTGCGTGAAATCTGGCCGTCAGGAATCATAAGCAGGTCACTGCTTGGACGCTAGGGCCTCCAACTCCTTTATGCCAGCCGCTCCTAACTTGCCCGGCGCAATTGCAGCGCCGGGCTTTTTCTTTTGGGGCGAGACCGTGAGGCGATAGGCGACGAAAACTTCGGCATCACTGAATGACTCTAGCAGCTCACTACAGATCGGGCAGCGGAAATCCCAGCCTTGATTGGGCAACGATACCAGCTCTAGTCGTCCGAAGGCGGCTCCGCACTTGGTGCAAAAGACATCGGCTTGTCTCAAGGTACCCCTTTGTATGCCCGTCATGAATCAGAGGTAAACTGTCCCTATACTAGCGGGAAATCTTTGGCGTTATCCCGCTCGCCAAACGCCGGCCCGCACTTAATGTCCCGCGGGGCTTCACGCATCTAGGGTGATGAAATGAACCGGTTGCAAATGTTCGTTGAGCATAGTGTGACTGGCGGCTACAGGTCGAAACGCGCTGCATATGCGTTTGACCCCGAGAACCTGCCGCCGCCTGGCGAAAATCTGGAGTGGAAAGCGGTGTCCTCGTTTAACGCCGCTGACGAGATAATGCGGGACTCCGGTTTAAAAGACATCTTCATACTCGCGGTCGATAAGGGTTGCGCCATCGTAGAGGAAAGGGTCGAGCTCGCGCTTAACTTCGAGAATAGTCGTCAGCGGTGCAGATGACCAAAGGCATCCAGCCATTCTGACCTCTGTTCCGTCCACTCACGGCGCCGGGTCATAACCGAGTGGACGGCCTCGATCACGGGCCTCTTGGCCGGGTATGAACCAAAGTCCAAAGCCGAACGGCTGATCGAGGAGGGGCTGTTCCTTCTCCAGCACAAAAGGGCCGCACGCGACGTCGCCCGTTACCGGGCTCGCCTTTGGTAACGCTATCTACAGAATGAAATGACGATCTCGGCAGGATTCGAACCTGCAATCCGCGGAGTAGAAATCCGTTTCTCGCGCGGAATAAACGATGCAGCCCTTGACCTCGCGGCCTGTTGAAGGCACCTGTTGGCTGACTGGCGTTGTAGCCCCGTTTGTAGCCCGGCCAGAATCCCAACTGTCTCATGCCGTCTCCCGAGGGATCTGCCTGAAATGCTTGTCGACAGTCACTGCCATCTCGATTTTCCCGATTTCGCCGATGATCTCGACGGAATTGTTTCGCGCGCGGAAGCGGCGGGAGTTCGCCGCATGGTGACGATTTCGACGCGGGTGAGGGAGCAAGCGAAGCTGATCGCAATCGCGGAGCGGTTTCCGAATGTCTATTGCTCGGTCGGCACCCATCCGCATCATGCCGACGAAGAGGACGGCATTTCTATCGACGAACTCATCGCGCTAACACAACATCCAAAGGTCGTCGCGCTGGGGGAGGCGGGACTTGACTATTTCTACGAGCACGGCTCGCATGAGGCGCAGGCACGGGGATTCCGCACTCACATCGCCGCCGCGCGCGCGACCGGATTACCTCTGGTGATCCACACCCGCGAGGCGGACGAAAATTGCGGTCACATCCTCGAGGAGGAAATGACGAAGGGTGCGTTTCGAGCGGTGCTGCATTGTTACACTGGTGGCCGAGAGCTCGCAATGAAGGCGGTCGCGCTTGGATTGTATATCGGCTTCACTGGAATTTTGACCTTCAAGAAATCCGATGCGTTGCGAGCGCTCGCTGCGGAGTTGCCGGACGAGCGCATTCTCGTCGAGACTGATGCACCGTATCTTGCGCCTGGCAAGTTTCGCGGCAAACGCAACGAACCTTCTTATGTTGTGGAGACTGCGAAAGTTCTGGCAGAGGCGCGCGGCGTTTCGCTCGACAAAATTTCGCGACAGACCACCGAGAATTTTTTTCGGTTATTCTCCAAGGTGCCACACCCGGACGCAGCCGCATGACGCTGACGCTGACCATTCTCGGCTGCGGTTCGTCCGCCGGCGTGCCGCGTCCGGCATTGGGCTGGGGTGCCTGCGATCCCGCCAATCCGAAGAACCGTCGTCGCCGCTGTTCGCTGATGATGGAGCGCGCATCGAAGCAGGGGACAACGCGCGTCCTGATCGACACCTCGCCCGACCTGCGCGAGCAATTGATCGATGCCAATGTCGATCATATCGATGCGGTGTTTCTGACGCACGAACACGCCGACCAGACTCACGGAATCGATGACCTGCGCTCCGTCGTACTGCATCAGCGCCGCCGGATTCCGGTCTATCTTAATCAATCGACGTCCAAGGATATCCTGTCACGTTTTTCATACTGCTTCGTATCGCCCGAAGGCAGCGGCTATCCGCCGATCCTGGACAGCCATTCCATCGAGGCGGGCGAAAGCCAAACGATTGACGGCAAGGGTGGCGCGCTCACTCTATCGGCCTTTCTTGTGCAGCATGGCAATATCCCGGCGCTGGGCTATCGGATCGGCAACGCTGCCTATACGCCTGACGTGCATGATATTCCGCATGAAAGTTGGCAGGCGCTGGAAAACCTCAATCTGTGGATTATCGACGGCCTGCGCTACGCGCAGCATCCCAGTCATTTCAGCGTCGCGGATGCGTTGTCGTGGATCGACCGCTTCAAGCCCAGGCGTGCCGTGATCACCAACATGCACTCTGATCTGGATTATGAAGTCCTGCGGCGCGAGCTTCCAGAAAATGTCGCACCGGCCTACGACGGGATGCAGCTAGCGATCGATCCGGCCTGATGGATCGATCGGCTGAGATCTGGGACGCCAACCAATTCTGCTGAGGTGTCTACTCGGCTGCGGCCGTGCGGCCGATGCGCAATTCGGCCGCCGCCTGCCGGATCACAACTGCCGCGCCCTGCAACGCCAGCCCGGCCATGATCGAGGCCACGACAACGTCAGGCCAGCCAGCACCCGTTCCGAACACACCCAAGGCGGCCAGTAGCACGGCCAGATTTCCCACCACGTCATTTCGGGTACAAATCCAGGCTGAGCGCATATTGGCGTCACCAGCCTTGTAAGCCCACAGAAGCCCGAACGACGCCGTATTAGCTGCAAGCGCCGCGAAGCCGACCGTACCCATCGTGAACGCGCTGGGCAGCGTTCCGTGGGTCGCGTGCCAGATAACCGTTCCGACAACCCACAGCCCGAATACGCCCATGGTGACGCCCTTGGCGAGCGCAGCCGTGGCCCGATAGCGAAGTGCCATGCCGACCACGAATAAGCTTACGCCGTAGTTTGCGGCGTCGCCTAGGAAGTCCAGCGCGTCGGCCTGAAGCGATGCCGAGCCAGCCGCAAGGCCTGCCGCGACCTCGACAACAAACATGGCCGCATTGATGATGAGCACAGCCCACAGCACGCGCCTATGGGCAGCATTCTGCTTTGGCGTGCTATTCAAATTCAGCGGCGGCGCGCAACATTTATCAGCCATCTATTTGTTTTCCTTGCGCCTTCACCACGGCCATGAACGCCTTTTGTCAAGCTAAGTATCGCCCAGGAATATTCCATAATATACCTTATGCGAATTATACGACGGGCGACACACGCCTGCGTTTGCGTTTGCGTTTGATTTGTCACTGATGCTTGGGCTGATCTGGTCATTGGGTCTCCCCCTGCTTTTCCTCGACTAAATCCGTCGTGGCTCCCGTTTACGCAGACGCCCACCTGTTCCGCCGGCACCGCGCCATGTCGTATCGGTGCAGCGACATGCCGCAGGCCAATCAGGCTTGCGACTCCAAACCCTACGTCAGACCCAGACCTTGGCCGCACGTGGGTTCGCGCCAAACTTAAGCCGATGCCGAACCAGGTCATGGCTTATGGTTCAGCCGCCACTCAAACTCGCATCAAATCCGCAATCTGGTTGCAGTTTAATGAGTCGGTGAACTGTCACGGATCAGCGAAATCGCCATCAAGCGCGCTCGTTGAATCGCACCCGACTTAGGCCTAAACGCCGCAGTGACCAAACTGCCATCATAGAGGATGGAAAGTTGTTCAGCAATTTCCTTTGCTGGTTTGATCCCCGCGGAGGTAAGCATCCGTACGAACGCATCGCGCACGGCGACTTTGTGAATCCGAACCCAGCGAGGCGCGGGCAAATTTCGACCATGCTGCTCAATTGCGGCAACAACAAATGCGCAACCTCGGAAGGTCGATTTCGACGCGGCTTCCAACAGCAAGTCAAATACATCGCTGATTTTTGATTCTAACGACGTAGCCTGGATTTCTATGCTCCGCAGCCGTTCGAGAGAGGCTTTATGACGCGATTCAAGGCAAGCCTCTACGAGATCGTCTTTGCTTGGAAAGGCTGAATAGAATGAGGCTTTTGCGACACCAGCCTGATCAATCAGCTTATTGATTCCTGTTTCGTGAATTCCTTCGCTAAAGAAAAGATCGTTAGCCGTCGCGAGAACGCGCTCTCTAACACCAAGGGTTCGACGCTTTGATCTGTCGAAATGCGATCTGCCGCGGATCGCGCGAGGTGAGATTTCTGCTTTCTTACTATATCTTGTTCCCATCCGTTTATTATCGCTCCGTAATTAAGACGCCAAAGGCGAGACCTCCGCTCAAACGCCGGCGAGACTCGTCAATCGTCGTCGGACAATCGCGCGCTATGATCTATACCCGACAGATCAACGGTGACGCATACATTGCAAATCATTACTGCGCCCCGGCCAATAACTACCCCTCTTCTGTGCACCAGGCGTCCACCACCTTGTAGCCACTGAATCACGCGCAGAAACGCGGTTGACAGTAGCCGATGATTCGTTAGCATGAACAGACTTGTCTGTCTAACTTTGAAGACATTCGCACCTTGAGGAAACGAGGAGTGTGAGGAGAACCAACCTTTAAGGAGGTCTCCGTTGCCCTCGGAGAGCAGCATCAAACACTAACGAACGGGAGATAGCGTATGCTTGATTGGGCTAATGTCAGGAGCAAGTTGTCGTCACGTGTCGGTGAACTACGCAAACTTTCGCCTGACACCGTGGATGCCTATCGAATGGCCGGTGGCGCAGGTGCCAAGACCGGACATCTTGATGAAAAAACGCGCGAGCTCATTTCGCTTGCTGTCGCGGTAACGACGCGCTGTGACGGCTGCATCGCCGTTCACTCTGCGAAGGCGGTAAAAGAAGGCGCAACGCGCGAGGAGATCGCCGAGGCGCTCGGTGTTGCTGTCGCAATGAACACCGGAGCCGCTGTCGTCTTTTCCGCAAGAGTTCTCGACGCATTGGATTCGGTCGAAGGCGCGCGATAAGTCGCGCTCTCCATTGGTTTCGCGCCGTGCGCGAATGCAACTCTTCCGGCTCGGAGCTGATCGAAAGCAACTTCGAGTCGGTTTGGCGGGTGGGTCGGCCGCCGTTCTCATGCCGACCGTTTCAGTTCGGCATCGCCGGCTGTAGTTAAACGGAGCGCGCCACGTATTCGCGCCAACCTTTCGCGCGCAACCCGCATGCCGGGCAATCGCCACAGCCATAGCCCCACTCATGCCGCGCGCCGCGCTCACCAAGATAACAGGTATGTGAGTGTTCGCGAATCAGATCGACCAACCCGGCTCCGCCGAGTTCATGCGCAAGCGACCAGGTTGCGGCCTTGTCGAGCCGCATCAGCGGCGTATGCAGTTCGAACTGTCTGGCCATTCCAAGATTGAGAGCGATCCGCAAGGCTCTGATGGTTTCATCTCGACAATCGGGATAGCCGGAATAATCGGTCTCGCACATACCGCCGACGATATCCGTCACGCCGCGCCTGTAGGCCAATGCGGCGGCGAAGGTCAGGAACACCAGATTGCGGCCCGGCACGAATGTGTTGGGCAATCCACCCTCGCCCATTTCGATCGCGACGTTCCGGGTCAACGCCGTATCGGAGATCTCCGCCAGCGTCGGGATGGCAAGCGTATGACTCTCGCCGAGTTTATCCGCCCAATCCGGGCGCAGCGATTTCAGCCCCGCGAGCAGCTTGTCGCGACAGTCAAGTTCGATGGCATGGCGCTGGCCGTAGTCGAACCCCAGCGTTTCGACGCGCGCGAAACGTTGAAGCGCCCAGGCAAGGCACGTGGCGGAGTCCTGTCCACCGGAAAACAGAACCAGTGCGGTTCGAGAGGCTGGTTCGTCGATCATGGCGATGCCAATAGCATCCCTCGGTACCCCACGCCAATCGGCGGAGATTGCTTGGCCGGCTGCCTGCTTTTTGCTGGGATAAGGGTGCGGCTTCCGGCATAGAGAACGCGAAAGTCCTTCGAACCGGTGAACCGATGACCCCTTCCCGCGATATCTCACGCCTGATCGAAATCATGGAGCAATTGAGAACGCCCGGCACCGGCTGCCCGTGGGATCTTGAGCAGACGTTTGCGAGCATTGCGCCCTACACGGTCGAAGAATCCTACGAGGTCGCGGACGCGATCGCGCGCAACGATCTGATCGATCTCTGCGACGAGCTTGGTGACCTGCTGTTGCAAGTTGTCTTTCATGCGCGCATGGCCGAAGAGCAGGACGCCTTTTCATTCGGGGATGTGGTCGAAGCGATTACGCGCAAAATGATCCGACGACACCCGCATGTATTTCCCGACGGCTCAGGATACATTGCGTCATCGGACGTGAAAGGAACCTGGGAACGCATCAAGGCGGAGGAAAAAGCCGAACGTGCTGCACGTAAGCCGATGAAGGAAGCGCCGGCCTCAAGCCTGCTCACGGGCATCAAGGCCGGACAGCCTGCGTTGGCGCGCGCAATAGCCCTGCAGCAAAAGGCCTCGACCGTTGGGTTCGACTGGAACGATCCCCGTGCCGTGCTCGACAAGATCCGCGAGGAAGCGGACGAGATCGAAGCGGCGTTGGATCATGGCGACAAGTCCGATATCGCGTCTGAGACCGGCGATCTCATGTTCGCGCTGGTCAACCTCGCACGTCATGTCGATGCCGACCCTGAAATGGCGCTGCGTGGAGCCAATGCGAAATTCGAGCGGAGGTTCGCTTACATCGAACAGGCGCTCGTTGCGAGAAATCGTTCTCTTGAGGAAGCGACGCTCAAGGAAATGGACGCGCTTTGGAACGAAGCGAAAGAGCGTGAGAAAGAGGGATCTTTCCGGATTCCTATATCGTCCTGAGACCTTCGCCGCTTGCGTTTTTGCCCGCACCGCCCCACGCCACAGCAGAAGGCATCGGTCGCGGGACTGCCCTTACACACCGGTCTGACTAATGAACTTGGTGATAAGATAGGAGTCCATCGCCTCCGTTCCACCTTCCGAGCCGTAGCCGGAATCCTTGACGCCTCCGAAGGGATTTTCCGGCAGAGCCAGAGCGACATTGTTGATTCCGACCATGCCGCTCTCAATTGCAGCACCAATGGCAGTTGCTGTCCTGGTCGAACTGGTGAACGCATAGGACGCGAGGCCATATGGCAGCCGATTCGCTTCCTCAGCGGCCTCGTCGAAACTCGAGAACGGCGAAATCAGCGCCAGCGGACCGAACGGCTCCTCGTTCATGGCGCGGGCGTCCTTCGGCACATCAGTGATTACGGTCGGTTCGAAAAAATAGCCCTTGTTGCCGACACGATGACCGCCTGCCGCAAGCTTGCCGCCCTTCCCGACCGCATCTTGAACAAGGCCTTCCACTGCAGAAACGCGGCGCGAATTGGCGAGCGGTCCCATGTTTGATTCAGGGTCAAGCCCGTTGCCAACCTTGATCGCCTTGGCAGCTTCCGTGAACCTGCCGACAAAATCCTTATACACCTTGTCCTGCACAAGAAGGCGCGTCGGCGCAGTGCAGACCTGGCCGGCGTTGCGGAATTTGGCGCCCGAGATGATCTTGACCACGCTTGCAATGTCGGCATCGTCGAACACGATGGCCGGCGCGTGACCGCCAAGTTCCATGGTCGCGCGCTTCATATGCAGTCCGGCGAGCGCTGCGAGTTGCTTGCCTACCGCTGTCGAGCCTGTGAAAGATATTTTCCTGATGATCGGATGCGGGATCAGATACTCGGAGATTTCGGCAGGCACGCCGAATACGAGATTGATCACGCCATCGGGCACTCCCGCATCGACGAACGCGCGGAGCAGCTCGGCGGGAGACGCCGGCGCTTCTTCAGGCGCCTTGACGATGATCGAGCAGCCGGCGGAAAGCGCAGCCGACAACTTGCGGCAGACCTGATAGATCGGAAAATTCCATGGTGTGAAAGCCGCCACCGGACCAACCGGTTCCTTGATCGCAATCTGATAGATACCCGGCCCGCGCGCCGGAATGACGCGGCCATACGTCCGTCGAGACTCTTCTGCAAACCATTCGATGACGTCCGCCGCAACCAGCGTCTCGATTCTGGCTTCAGCAAGAATTTTGCCGTGCTCCATGGTCATCAGTGTTGCGATGCTGTCGACCCGCTCCCGCATCAAGGCTGCCGCCTTACGCATGATCTTGGCGCGCTCGAACGGCGCGACCGCTCGCCAGATCTTAAATCCTTTGTCGGCAGCGGCGAGCGCCTCGTCGAGGTCGGCACGGTTGGCATGAGCGACCGTTCCGATCTGCTCTTCGGTAGCGGGGTTGAAAACGGCGATAGTCTTGCCGGAGACGCTGGAGCGCCACCTCCCGTCGATCAGCAGCGATGTGTTCTGATAGCTCAAGGAGATCTCCTGCGGCTTTCGTGAAATTGGTGGAGCATGGAATAGTCCGCAGCTTTGCTGGTCAAGACCGATCCTGCGCGACCCTGCTTTGCGAAAAGGAATCCGGTGACGCAGCTCACAGAGTCGCGATTCAACTGCGTTGAATCAAACTCTGCTTTATTCTCTTTCAACTGAGCGGTTTCCACTTTTCGGGGCTATGCTCTAAAGCGGGCGTGGTACCGCGCCATATTTGTTGACGAGTATGTCTCGTTTTGTCTCATCGACCCTGACGGTCATATCGTAATGGCCGTCGCGCAGTTCCTTGGCGAGCACTTCGGAGTTTCGATGCAGCCAACTGATCGCCGCGCCATTCGAGGCATCGACCGAAAGGTCCAGCGTGGTTCGGGTTGCCGCAAGTTGATCCTCGATCGCCGCGAGCAGCGGCTCGACCCCCTCGCCAGTTTCGGCAGAGACGAGAAAACATGGCACATCCGTCGAGCGCCGTGCAGCTATATTTTCCAGATCTTTGCGCTGATCCGCATCGAAGCGATCGATCTTGTTCCAGACCTCGAGAACGCGCGTCGTCCCTCCGGGATCGATGCCAAGTTGATGCAGCACCGTTTCGACGTCGTGCTGCTGCGCCTCGGTATCCTCGTGCGAAATGTCACGAACATGAAGGAGAATGTCGGCCTCTATCACCTCCTCCAGCGTCGCGCGAAACGCAGCGACGAGCTGAGTTGGCAAATTGGAAATGAATCCAACGGTGTCCGATAGCATTGCCTTTGCACCGTGAGGTAACACAAGCGAGCGCAGCGTGGGATCGAGCGTCGCGAACAGCATGTCCGCTGCCTGAACATCGGCGCGCGTCAATCGATTGAACAGCGTCGATTTGCCGGCATTTGTATACCCGACGAGCGCGACCACGCGATATGGCACGCGTTGCCGCCCGGCGCGATGCAGCCGTCGCGTCGCCTGTACCTTTTTGAGTTCGCTTTCCAGTCGCGTGATGCGATCGCCGATCAGACGACGGTCGGCCTCGATCTGTGTTTCGCCGGGTCCGCCCATGAAGCCGAAGCCACCGCGCTGCCGTTCAAGATGGGTCCAGGAGCGCACCAGACGGCTACGCTGATAGTTGAGATGGGCGAGCTCAACCTGAAGCGCACCCTCTTTTGTCTTGGCGCGGCGCCCGAAGATTTCGAGAATCAAGCCCGTCCGATCCAAAACCTTTGTGCCCCAGGCTTTTTCCAGATTGCGCTGTTGAATGGGTGACAACGCACAATCCATCACCACGAGACTCGCTTCATCGGCGACGATCAAGCCCTTCAACTCTTCGACCTTGCCCTTGCCGAGATATGTGGCAGGCCTGATCTGGCTGACCGGAGCGACTATCGCTTGAACCACATGGAGGTCGATCGCCCTCGCGAGGCCGGCGGCTTCATCCAGCCGCGCGTCGGTATTGCGCAGGGTGCGTCCTGTCCGGGGCGTCTCGGCATCGCCGCCCCGCGCCCGCACATAGGGACCGATGACGATCGCTCGTCCGGTCGGCTTGTTCTGCATCGACCCCGACGGGTCGATGCTCCCCTCTAATTGTCGGGTTTCCAATCAGGAAACTTTCAAATGCATGCTCAAAGCGGAGCGTCCTCGCCACCCTCAAACAACTGAATCGGAGCACCCGGCATGATGGTCGAAATCGCGTGTTTATAGACCAGTTGCGAATGGCCATCGCGTCTAAGGAGCAGACAGAAATTATCGAACCAAGTAACAATTCCCTGTAGTTTGACTCCGTTCACCAGAAAGATCGTCAGGGGCGTTTTCGTCTTGCGAACGTGGTTGAGGAAAGTGTCCTGTAGGTTTTGTGCGCGCTCTATCGCCATTTTTGTTATCCGCAGTTTAGCTTTGTTTTTTGAGCCGGAAACAACCCTCCCGGAGCGTCCCATGGCCGCCGGCTCCCTCTGAGTTCCTCCTCATGGATCCGGCATCCTGGATTAGAGGGCAGAGCATGATGTTACGCAAGCCAGTTCGGGCCATAGGTTCGCCCGGATTTACAAAAACCATCAGGAAAATGCTGAAAAGCGGTGGAATTCTTCCCGAAGCTGCCTTGTGATACCGCCCGGCTGACCATTTCCCACCACCCGACCGTCGATCGCGACGACAGGCATGACGATCTGAGAGGCCGAAGTTACAAAGGCCTCCGCCGCCTCGCGCGCTTCCGCAGGTGTGAACGGGCGTTCTTCCAGCCTGATCTGAAGAGCCCCCATGACTTCCACGAGCACGGCCCGCGTGATGCCTGCGAGAATGCCACGGTCCACTGACCGGGTGACAGCGCGCCCGTCCTTCGTCACGATCCAGGCGTTGCTCGACGCACCTTCGGTAACGAATCCATCGCTGTCGACATACCACGCCTCATAAGCCCCCTTCTCGCGCGCTTCCTGCTTCGCCAGCACATTAGGCAGCAGCGACACCGACTTGATATCCACCCGCGGCCAACGATTTTCCGCCAGCGTGATCACCTTGATGCCGGTAGCGGCGGTTTGCTGCTTTTTTTCGTAATCGAGCGCACGGGCTGTGACGACGACGCTCGGTTTCACAGAGCTTGGCGGAAATGCATGATCACGCCGAGCGACACCACGAGTCACCTGCAGATACACTATCCCGTACGTCACGCGATTCCGCCGCACCACCTCTCGCATAATGATCGCGAGCGCCGTGATCGGCATCGGTTCGTCGATCTGCAACTCGCGCAGCGACCGCTGCAAGCGGACCATGTGCCGGGGAAAATCAACCAGCCTCGCGCCGCGCACTTCGCAGACCTCATAAACGCCGTCGGCAAACTGATAGCCGCGATCCTCGACATTGACGCAAGCATCGCGCAGATCGCAATATCGGCCGTTGACATAAGCAGTTCGCGACATGCGGCGAGTTCGCTTCAGGGTTCTAGTTGACGCCGAGCGCCTTGAGTTTGCGATGCAACGCCGAGCGCTCCATGCCGACAAACTCCGCGGTCCGAGAAATATTATTGGAGAAACGGCTGATCTGAGCGATCAGATAGTCGCGCTCGAAAACCTCGCGAGCCTCGCGCAGCGGCAAGCCCATGATGTGCTCACCATTGACGCCTGACGGCATTGCCGGAACCATGGAGCCCACATCCTGCGGCAACATATCCGCGGTGATGATAACCTCGGGACCTCCGCCGGCCAGGATCATCACGCGCTCGACGTTGTTTCGGAGCTGCCGAACATTGCCGGGCCAGACATGAGATTGCAGCACCGCCATCGCGTCATCGCCGATCTTTCGCTTCGGTAGCCCGCTTGCGGCAGAGATATGATCCATGAAAAATTCAATCAGCTCGGGAATGTCCTCGCGGCGTTCGGACAGTGCCGGAACGCGGATCGGCACCACTGATAACCGATGGTAGAGATCTTCACGGAACCGGCCTGCGGCAATCTCCTCCTCCAGATTGCGCGCTGTCGACGAGATGATGCGCACATCCACCTTGATCTTGGTCGTGCCACCAAAGCGTTGAAATGTCTGATCGACCAGAACCCGCATGATCTTGTTCTGAGTCTCGCGCGGCATATCGCCGATCTCGTCGATGAACAGCGTTCCGCCATGCGCTTCTTCCAGCGCGCCGGCCTTGCGGGGCTGTTGGCCGTCGGTCTGCTCGACGCCGAACAGTTCGGACTCCATGCGCTCCGGTGTAATCGCCGCAGCGTTAATGACGACAAACGGTCCTTCAGCACGGCTCGACTGATTGTGAAGCGTTCGCGCTGCCAGTTCCTTACCGGATCCGGACGGGCCGACGATCATGATGCGGCTGTTGGCTTTCGCCGCGCGCTCGATGGTTTGCCGAAGTTGATTCACGCATGGCGAACGTCCGACCAGCGAGCTTGCCGCTGGCGCAAGCTGCTTCAGTTCACGCACCTCGCGCTTTAGACGTGACGTTTCGAGGGCACGCGTCGCCACTAGAATCAGACGATCGGATTTGAAAGGCTTTTCAATGAAGTCATAGGCGCCGCGTTTGATGGCCGCGACTGCCGTTTCGATGTTGCCATGACCGGAGATCATGACCACCGGCATATCGGGACTGTCCTGCTTGATCATTTCGAGCAGTTGCAGCCCGTCAAGCTTACTGCCTTGCAACCAGATATCGAGAAACACCATGTGCGGACGGCGGTTTGAAACCTCCGCAAGTGCTTCATCGCTGTTACGCGCTGTTCGGGTCGTGAAACCCTCGTCTTCCAGGATACCTGCAACGAGGTCGCGAATGTCCGCCTCGTCGTCAACAATGAGAATGTCGTGTGCCATAAATTGGATCCGCCTCGTCAGTCGCCGGTAGCGACCTCAGTCTTTGTTTTTTCTTCGGTCACGTTATCGCCGTTAGTCGCTCCATCCTTGCTAATGGTTCCAACATTCGCCTGCCCTGCTACTGCAAACCGCAACCGCATCCAGGCTCCCCGCGCCTCCGGTTTTATCGCAGAAGCGTCGTTGAGTTCGAGCTTGCCGCCATGGTCTTGCAAGACGCGCCCTACAATCGCTAGACCAAGGCCGGTGCCCTTTTCGCGTGTCGTTACGTAAGGCTCCAGCAGCCGCGCGCGCGCAACTTTCGGTAAGCCAACACCATTGTCGATCACGTCAATGACGATGTCGTCTTCTTCCCGCGCCGCGATAACATCGATCCGGCCTTTTCCGAGTATCTCCGGCGGCACGGCTTCGATGGCTTCGGCTGCGTTCTTGATGATATTGGTCAGCGCCTGCGAGATCAGCCGCCGATCAAACTGCGCGCGCATCGGTTCATGCTTGATGTCGGCTTCGATATCGATCTCGGGATATCCGACACGCATCAGGAAAACTGTCTGGCGGACCGTATCAGCGACATCCTCTCCTTCCATCACAGGCTTCGGCATTCGCGCGAAACGCGAAAACTCATCGACCATCCGCCTGATATCCTCGACCTGACGCACGATCGTATCGGTGCACTGCTCGAAGATTGTCTTATCCTGGGTAATCGCCTTGCCGAATTTGCGGCGAATGCGCTCGGCCGACAGTTGGATCGGCGTCAACGGGTTCTTGATTTCATGAGCGATTCGTCGCGCCACGTCGCCCCAGGCAGACGTGCGCTGCGCGGTCACCAGCTCCGTGATATCGTCCAAAGTAATGATGTAGCTGTCACGTGATTGACTGGTTTGCTCGGCACTGACGCGCACCGAGATGTTACGCTCGCTGCCGTCTCGATTGAGCGTGAGCTGGCCCTGCACCAGCCGTTGCGTTCCTTCCCTCGCCGTCTGCATGAGTTCGCTCAGCTCGGGTACTACCTCGGACAACGGATGCCCCAGAGTTTCCGATTCGGAATGGCCGATCAGCTTCTCCGCCGACCGGTTCAGGATGCGGATGGTATTGGCGCCGTCGACGCCGATGATGCCGGCGCTGGCCGACGACAATACCGCCTCGATGAAACGCCGCCGGCTGTCGATCAAGCCGCTCGCGCTAACGAGTTCGTCGCGCTGAGTTCGCAACTCGGCCGTCATCTTGTTGAAGGTTTCACCGAGCTGCGCGAGGTCTCCTTCGGATTTCAGAACGGGTACCTGAACGTTCAGGTCGCCGGTGGACACGATGTTGGCTGCGTTCATCAGACGCCGGACGGGCGCGACGAACCGGTCGGCGAAGTTCAGGCCAAGCAATACCGACGCCATCAGAATGGTCAGCGCAATGACGGCAAACATCAGCGCGAGCGCCACCTGGATGCCGAGGCGCCGAGCCTCGATCGTGGCGTATACGGCAAGGCTTGATTCGGTCTGTTTCAATTGCGCGACGACGTAGGGGTCGAGCAGTCTTGCGACATAAAGAAAAGTGTCCTGGAAAGCGCTCAGGCGAATGACGGCGGCGACATAGTTTGCCTCTGGAATTAACGCGATCTGCGGATCGTCCTCGTTGACATTCTTGAGAAAGTCGGGGTTCGGTGTGTTGTAGGCCAGCTTGATGCCGGTTTGCGCCGATACAAGCATGTGGCCTTCTTTATCAATCAGCATCGCACCCCGAAGGTTGCGGGCATTGGCGCTCGAGGTCAGGAGCTGGAGAAATGTCTTGCGGTCCTGGTCGTATAACGGCCGCGCGTTAGAGATGTCATTGGCCATGCCGAGAATGTCGCCCCGAATCAGTTGGGCGTGTTCGTTCGCATAGGCGTGTGCGACGATCCGCGAGTTCTCAATGACCTCCTTGATCGGTCCTGAAAACAGACGGTCGAGTCCGCGATCGATCGTGATGCTGGCAACGACCGAGACCACGACCGCCGGCAGCACGGCAATGACCGAGAACAGACCGACCACCTGAACATGCAGCTTCGCGGCGGCGCGACCGCGGCGGCGTGCTTGCACGACACGCCAGACTTCGCGAGCGATAATGCCAACGAGCAGAAGGATGATGCCCGCGTCTATCAGCAGAAACGTGATAACGACTCGGTGGGTCGGCTCGATCGGCGTGAGACGAACCAAGACCACAAACGTCAGGAATGCCGATAGCAACGCCAAGCCGATCGCGACTGGCGCCAATAGCCGGCGCATGGTCCAGCCGCGCGACTCGGCGAGTGTCGGATCGTGTGATGGAACCGGCGTGTCTGCTGTGGTCATTCGCGAGAAGGTTGAGTGTTGGGGCTGGCGTCGGTCAAACCAGCGAACTGATGCAATCGTACAACAATGTTGCACAATTGGGACATTTCCGCGGCGCAAACATCGGGCGCGAACCGGCAAAACAACTGGAATCGTCAATCAAACGTGAGCAGTGGAAAACTGACTGGATAGCCCCCCGCTTCTATCCTGCGGACCGGTAGACTTGGATGTCCAGATCGCGAATTTTTTTGCGGAGCGTGTTGCGGTTCAAACCTAGAAGGTCGGCTGCCCGGATCTGGTTGCCATGGGTAGCCGTCAGCGCGGCGGTGAGAAGCGGAACCTCAATCTCCCTGAGAACACGGTGGTACAAGCCCGGCGGGGGGAGTCCATTCGGGAAGCTGGCGAAAAGCGATGACAGGTGCATTTCAACGGCGCCACTGAGACCGTTGATATTATGTCCGCCGGTTCCGGAGGCCACCGCAGGTGATGCAAGTTCGCAATCGATCACCGGGCCGGTGATGATATCTTGCGGGTAGAGCGCCGCAAGCCTGCGCGCCAGGTTTTCCAGCTCGCGGACGTTGCCGGGCCAGCGGTGCCGCTTCAAGCGCTCGAGCGCAAGCGTGTCTAGTTTCTTGGGCGGCAGCCCATCCCTTTCAGCGAGGACAAAGAAGTGCCGGATAAGATCCGGCAGATCCTCGATGCGTTCGCGGAGCGGCGGCAAGCGCAGCGGTACCACGTTAAGGCGGAAAAAAAGATCCTCGCGAAATAGCCCCTGCTGGATCAGGATACGGAGATCCTTGTTGGTTGCCGCAACGATGCGGACATCCGTCTTGATGGCGGTCCTTCCCCCGACGGTGCAATATTCACCCTGCTGAAGCACGCGGAGCAGACGTGTCTGCGCCTCCATCGGCATATCGCCGATTTCATCGAGGAAGAGGGTCCCTCCTTCTGCCTGCTCGAAACGGCCTGACGCGCGAGCGTTTGCACCTGTGAACGCGCCGCGTTCGTGGCCGAACAATTCCGACTCGATAAGGTCGCGGGGAATTGCCGCCATATTCACGGCTACGAAGGGACCGTTGCGACGCTTGCCGTAGTCGTGAAGCGCGCGCGCGACCAGTTCCTTGCCGGTGCCGGACTCGCCGGAGATCATCACGGTCAGGTCGGTCTGCATCAGCCGCGCCAGCACGCGGTAGATTTCCTGCATGGCGGGGGATCGACCGATCAACGGAAGGGAATCGCATTCGTTCTCGTCGCTGCCGGTGGCCGCGCGCTCCTTGGGCTCAGCGAGCGCGCGGCCCACGATTGCGATGAGCTCCTTGAGATCGAACGGTTTGGGGAGATATTCATATGCACCGCGCTCGGAAGCGCGGACCGCCGTCATGAAAGTGTTCTGCGCGCTCATCACAATGACCGGCAAGTTCGGCCTGATTTTCTTGATGCGCGGCAGCAGGTCGAAAGCGTTCTCGTCCGGCATCACCACGTCAGTGATGACGATATCTCCTTCGCCCTGGCTGACCCATCGCCACAGCGTTGCGGCATTGCCCGTCAGGCGCACATCATATCCAGCACGCGACAAAGCCTGATTGAGCACCGTGCGGATGGCTCCATCGTCATCGGCGATAAGTATGTTGGCTGGAGGCATTTTGTCCTCATACTGGATGGCGTGCGGCGCGTGACGACATTCCGGATGCGGTAACGTCATTGCCAAGCTGGTCTACTGGACTGGAATCGAACATCGGTAGCAGGATCCGGAAGGTGGTCTTGCGCGGCTGCGACTCGCACTCGACGATGCCACCGTGGTCCCCAACGATCTTGGCGACCAGCGCGAGGCCGAGCCCGCTCCCGGTCTGCTTGGTGGTTACGAATGGATCGAACAGGTTTGGCAGCAAATCCTCCGCTACGCCGGGACCATTGTCCTTGACGCAAAATTCCAGCGGCAGCGAAACCCGCGCTTTCTTGCCCGGGAGGGAAAGGTGCAAGCCGGGGCGGAATGCGGTCGTGAACTGGATTTCCCCCTCTTCTCCGAGATCAGAAACAGCTTCCGCAGCATTTTTGACAAGGTTCAGAAAGATCTGAACCAGCTGATCCCGGTCGGCGAGGACCGGCGGAAGCGACGGATCGTAATCCTCGATGAATCTCACCTTTCGCGCGAAGCCTGACTGCGCAAGCCGTTTAACATGATCGAGGACAGCGTGAATGTTGACGGGCCCCCACCTCATTGGCCGCTCGTCGCCGAATACCTCCATGCGATCAACCAGCGTGACAATGCGGTCCGCCTCATCGCAGATCAGGCGGGTCAGCATTCGGTCGTCCGGCGTCGCCCCCTGCTCGAGAAGCTGCGCCGCGCCGCGAATGCCGGAGAGCGGGTTCTTGATCTCGTGCGCAAGCATGGCCGCAAGCGCAATCACCGAGCGCGCCGCGCTACGATGGGTCAGCTGCCGATCCATCTTGTCAGCGATGGTGCGCTTTTGGATCATCACCACCACATGAGCGGGCCGTTCCGTGAGGGGCGCGACATGCAGGTCGACCTGACGATCCCGGCCGATCCTCGGCGTGCCGAGATCGACCTTGAACTCGTTTACAGGCGCACCGCTCTCGCGAACCTGATCGATCAGGGCCAGAAGCGGGCTGCCGAAGGGGATAAGCTGCTTCAGCGGCTCGCGTTGCAGGAACTGCTTCGACATCTCGAAGAAGGACTCTGCCGCGATGTTGGCGTCGACGATCCGACCGTCGGGCGCGACCAGCAGCACGGGGTTCGGCAGTGCGTTGAGAATAGCCTCGCCATCGCTGGGCGCGACGCGCGGGCGCTGTGCGATCGAACTCATGCCGCAGCCCTCCACGCGAAGTCCTCGAACGCATCCACCAGTGATCGCTGTACGCAGGCCGGATCATCAGCCTTCAGAATTTTCCCCCGCCACGTCTTCAAGATCGGTGTTGGTACAGCACGAAGCGCTGCCGCCGTATCGAGCGCCCAGCCGAGATGTTTTCGCGCATGACGAAGCCCTATGCGCAGGCCATAGTGCAGGAGCAGGTCGTCATAGAGCGTGCGGATATACGCCAACTGGTCCGCGAGCGGAGGATGCGGTTCTTCGATACCGGTTTCGAGCTGCCGCCCAATCTGACCAGGCATCCAGGGTCGGCCCTGCGCACCGCGCCCCACCATGACAGCATCGGCCCCCGACGCCTCCAACGCAGCGACGGCTGCATCGAACGACGTGATGTCGCCGTTGACGACGACGGGAATGCGGACCGCTTCTTTCACCGCTCGCACGGCCTGCCAATCGGCGTGCCCCTTGTAGAACTGGCAACGCGTACGGCCGTGAACCGTAATCATGTGCACGCCAGCGGATTCGGCGCGCTGCGCCAGCGAAGGCGCATTGAGCGAGCCATCGTCCCATCCGAGGCGCATTTTGAGTGTGACCGGTACTTTCACCGCACCGACCGTCGCCTCGATCAGATCGAGGGCATGATCGAGATCGCGCATCAGCGCCGAACCCGACTGACCGCCTGTCACGTGGCGAGCGGGACAACCCATGTTGATATCGATGATGTCGGCGCCGGCCGCCTCGGCGATCCGGGCGCCTTCCGCCATCCAGCCTATCTCACAGCCGGCAAGCTGAACGACGTGCGGTCCGTGACCGGTGGCTTCACAGCGGAGCACGGACATGGGCCGCCCCCGGACGAGATCGTCGCTGGCAGTCATCTCGGAAACAACGAGCCCTGCCCCCAGCGCTTCGGTAAGGCGCCGGAAGGGCCGGTCCGTGATTCCCGACATCGGCGCGAGAAGAACGCGGTTACAGATGGAAATACCTCCAACCGCGAATGGCTTGAGCCCTGATGACGGAGCAGGACCGGTCGGGCTCGTGCTCATGGTCCAACTACTCCGTCGTAGCCTTCTGACCGAAAATCAGCTTATTTATTAGGCAAAATAGATGCATGCCTATACAATAGCCAGTTTCCGGTATCTTGCAACTGCTGCAACGATTAATTCGCCACCTGCAGTTTTGCTACCTTCATGGTAAGGGCTTGCTCAAACAACCTGATTCCTTCACAGCGAGTCCAATGCTCACCTCAAAACGAACTGCCGCCATCATCGTTGCCGCTGGCCGGGGCCTGCGCGCTGGTGCTGGAGGCCCTAAACAATACCGGACAATTGGCGGACGAACCGTGATTTCGCGGGCGATGGAGGCGTTCTGCCAGCACCCCGATGTATTTGCCGTTCAGCCGGTGCTCAATCCCGATGACCTTTCCATGTTCAATCAGGCCGTCGCCGGATTCCGCTATCGCGAGCCGGCGAATGGCGGGGCCACCCGCCAAGCCTCCGTTCGCGCAGGCCTCGAGGCATTGGCAGCCGACGCACCGGACATCGTGCTGATCCATGATGCCGCCCGCCCGTTCGTAACACCGGCACTGATCACGCGCGCAATCGACGCCGCGGATAAAGCCGGCGCAGCGGTGCCCGCTATTCCCGTTACCGACACCATCAAACAGGTTGATGCATCCGGCGCGGTCAACGCGACCCCCGACCGTGCAAAGCTGCGGATCGCGCAGACGCCGCAGGCATTTCATTTCGATATGATTCTCGATGCGCATCGCCGGGCGGCGCGCGAGGGCCGCGACGATTTTACCGACGACGCCGCGCTCGCCGAGTGGGTAGGATTGACGGTTGCGACATTTGAGGGCGATGCTGCAAACATGAAACTAACGACTCCCGAAGATTTCGTGCGCGAGGAAGCGCGCCTCGCGGCATCGCTCGGCGACATCAGGACTGGCACCGGCTATGACGTGCACGCCTTCGGCGACGGCGATCACCTCATGCTGTGTGGTCTGAAGGTTCCGCACAATCGCGGTTTCCTGGCGCACTCCGATGGCGATGTCGGGTTGCACGCGCTCGTCGATGCCATTCTCGGAGCGCTCGCGGACGGCGACATTGGTTCGCATTTCCCTCCCAGCGATCCTCAGTGGAAGGGTGCGGCTTCCGATAAATTTCTGAAGTACGCTATCGACAAAGTTACCGCGCGCGGCGGCCGCATCGCCAATCTCGAAGTCACCATGATATGCCAACAGCCGAAGATCGGACCTCTGCGCGACCAGATGCGCGCTCGCATCTCGGACATCACTGGGGTCGCCATCTCGCGTATTGCTGTCAAGGCGACGACCAGCGAACGGCTCGGCTTCACCGGGCGTGAGGAAGGAATCGCGGCGACCGCCAGCGCCACTGTCCGCCTGCCGTGGAACGACAAGGGCTGGGGCACCTGACATGAGCGGCAGCGACACACGCGCCCTGTCGCGTTCGCTGCTCGACCTTTGCCGGATGCGCAAGCTTACCATCGCAACGGCCGAATCCTGCACCGGCGGACTGGTCGTCGGGGCACTGACCGAGATTCCCGGCTCCTCGGACGTCATCGATCGCGGTTTCGTCACCTATTCCAATGACGCCAAGCGCGCGATGCTTGGCGTTAAATCCATCACGCTCGACAGTTTTGGCGCTGTCAGCAAGGAAACCGCGACCGCAATGGCAGTTGGCGCGCTGGAACGCGCCGGCACCGATCTGGCCGTCGCCATCACCGGGATCGCCGGTCCCGGCGGCGCGACACCCGGCAAGCCCGTGGGCCTTGTTCATTTCGCGGCCGCAGCGCGTGACGGCCGCCTGATCCATCGCGAATTTCGCTTTGGTGCCATCGGCCGGAGTTCAGTACGGCAACGTTCGGTTGTCGAAGCCCTGCGGATGCTGATGGAATTAGCGCGCGGCCCGAAGCCGCCTGCGAAAGCCCGCCGCGAAAGCGTTAGCCGATCACGACCGCGAGCAGCGCGTACGCCGGCGCGTCGCACTTCCGAGCGGCGGCGCACCACAGGACCGGTGAAACCTTCTCCAAAGAAAACCTAAGACCGTATCGCGTCAACTCACCACCTTCGGCGAACCGTAGACAGCGTCTGCTCGTTTCTCGAATGCCGCTGCAAAGCGTTGGAATGCGGTGTCGAACATCGCGCCCATCAACATTGCCAGCATCCGGCTTTTGAACTCATACGTGATGAAAAACCCGACATCGCAGCCTTGATCCGGTTTCGGCTCAAAGGTCCAGCGATTTTCCATGTGGCTGAACGGCCCGCGCAGATATTCGACGAAAATTTTGAGGTTCGGCCTATCCAGCGTCACCCTGCTCGTAAAGGTCTCGCGCACGAGCTTGAACGACACGGTCATATCGGCGACCACGACCTCCTTACCGTCGGCCGCGGTGGTACGCTGACGCACCTTCAGCGACTGGCATAGCGGCACAAATTCCGGATAACGTTCGACGTCCGCCACCAGATCGAACATCTCGTTCGCGCTGTGACGAACGCGGCGTTTGCTTGAAAACAACGGCATCGTTGTAGCGCTTACCGCAATAACTTCGCGCGCGCGGCCCGCAGCTTTGCAAAATCCTCGCCCGCATGATGCGACGAGCGAGTCAGCGGACTCGCCGACACCATCAGAAAGCCCTTGGTGTAGGCGACGGTCTCATAATTCGAAAACTCCTCTGGCGTGACATAGCGCATCACGGCGTGATGCTTGCGGGTCGGCTGCAGATACTGTCCGATGGTGAGAAAGTCGACATCGGCCGACCGCAGATCGTCCATCACCTGCAAGACTTCATGACGCTCCTCGCCAAGCCCAACCATGATGCCTGACTTGGTGAAGATCGCCGGATCGATCTCCTTCACTCGCTGCAGCAGGCGGATCGAGTGAAAATAGCGCGCACCGGGCCGAACGGCGAGATAGCGCGACGGCACGGTTTCGAGATTGTGGTTGAAGACGTCGGGCTTCGCCGCCACGACCCTTTCCAGCGCCCCCTTCTTGCGGAGGAAATCCGGCGTCAGGATTTCGACGGTCGTGGTCGGGCAACGCTCGCGTATCGCGTGAATTGTCTCGGCAAAATGCCCTGCCCCGCCGTCGTCGAGATCGTCGCGATCAACAGATGTGACGACAACGTGGGCCAGACCAAGTTTGCGCGTCGCCTCGGCCACATATTCGGGCTCCGAAGCCTGCAACGCGACCGGCATACCCGTCTTGACGTTGCAGAAGGCGCAGGCGCGGGTGCAGGTGTCGCCCATGATCATGAAGGTGGCGTGCTTCTTGTCCCAGCACTCGCCGATGTTCGGGCAGCCGGCCTCTTCGCACACCGTGACGAGACCGTTCTCCTTGACGATTCGGCGCGTGTCCGAATAGCCGCGCGTGTTCGGCGCGCGCACACGGATCCAGTCCGGCTTCGGTGGCGACAGCGCGTCGGGCCGGTTGACCTTTTCCGGGTGCCGCGGCCGGACGGGGTCGGCGGAAACCGTATCGAGGATGACGACCATGGAATGATCCGGTTGTGCAGGAGACTTTAGGTAATCTGCGCGACGCAGGGCTGCAACCCGCTTCGCCAGATCAGTCAGATATGTAACATATCCCATTATGACCCGACCGCCCGCCTGCCTTGGAAAATGACCCCAAATCCCTCCCCATCCGACAGTCTGACGCCGCCTGCTCTCGGCAAGCCGATCAAACGCGGGTTTTTCAGTCGCAGCGTGCATGACGTAGCACCCGACCTGATCGGCGCGACCCTGCTGGTCGAAGGCATCGGGGGCATCATCGTCGAGGTGGAAGCCTATCACCACACCGAGCCAGCCGCGCATTCCCATCGAGGACCGACGCCGCGGAACATGGTGATGTTCGGCCCGCCTGGATTTGCCTATGTCTATCGCTCTTACGGCATCCACTGGTGCGTGAACTTCGTCTGCGAAATGGATGGCTCTGCCGCCGCGGTTCTGATCCGCGCGCTACAACCTACCCACGGCATTCCGGCGATGCGAACCCGGCGCGGGCTGCATGACGAGCGCCTCTTATGTTCGGGGCCAGGCAAATTATGCCAGGCGCTCGGCATATCGATCGCGCATAACGCGCTGCCGCTCGATGCGCCGCCGATTGCGGTCTTTCAGCGCACGGACGAGGTTGACGTCGTCGCCGGCGTGCGCATCGGCATTACCAAAGCCGCCGACCTGCCATGGCGATACGGACTGAAAGAATCGAAATTCCTTAGCAAGCCGTTCAAGAACGCTGGGTTCTGAAATCAATCCCCAGTGGCAGCACGATCATCGGTACGACGGCAAGACCGATCGGCACGAACGCAAAGGCGGCATTGCCGGTGATATCCCAGACCATCCCGCCGACGATGGAGACCAGCATGGCGATCCCGTAACCGATGGTGAACATTCCGGCCGAGTTGTGAGGCACGTCATCGGGAGCGACCAGCAGAACCGGTAACGTCAACACAAGAGTCAGACCCACGGCGCAGGTGAAGCCCACCAGCGCCGCCGAGCCAACGATCACCCAGAGACTTGTACTCGTCGCGACGCCGAGAACAGAAAGCAGGCCGAGCACGCCGCAAAGAATGAGCGGCCATCTTTTCCGCTCCAGGCGACTCGCCATCAGCATAAGGAGGGCCGACCCCGGCAACTGCCCGAGGTTAAGCGCCGATAGCGCAGGCCCAATCAACTCAGTATGACCAGTTTGCAGCAGCAGGCCCGGCAGAAACGCGTTAGTGCAGAAATAGAGCTGGTTGTTTGCGCTGGCGACGAGGCCGACTTTCCAGAGCAGCGGATCTCGCCAGTCCGGCATCCAGCGGCTGTGCTGAGCGGATGTATGTTCGCCGTCCGGCCGCGCAACGAAGATGATTAGTGCGATCACTGCCGCCGCGATCGACCAGAGTTCGAGACTCCCGCGCCACCCACCACCCAGCAAGAGCACGGCGACCGCTGCGAGCACGACCGGAAAGATTTCGCCGCATAGCAAACCGTTGGTGTAGACGGCTGTGGCAAAGCCAATCCTGCGAGGGACCCATTGCCGCACCAGCGGTGGAAACGCCGGTTGCATCACAGCGACGCCCGCCGCCATCAATGCTGTCGCCGCGAACAGAGTCATTGCGCCGACGGCAAAACCGCGTAGCGCCGATCCGACCGCTGCAATCATGAGGCCGACTACCAGCGCCCTGACAGCGCCAACGCGCTGCGATCAGCAGCGATCCGGGTACCGCGACAAGCGCGAACAAACTCACCGGAATGGCATTGAGAATCCCGACCTCTGTTCCTGACAGTGCAAGATCGGAAATGATAAGCGCCAGTACCGGCGGCACGGCAAGGATCGTGAGCCGCAACCCTACGCCCCCAAGCCATAGCAGACTCAAAGGGCGCAGTGATGACGGCCGAGCAGCACTCACTCAGCGGCCTTCAAACGCTCCAAAGCCTCGACAAATTTTGCCTTGCGTGCGACTGCGGCTTCCCGCTTTTCTTTTTCGTCCTCGACGATTTCTTCGGGCGCGTTCGCAACGAAATTCTGATCTGCAAGCTTGGATCCCACGCGATCGATGTCGGCGTCAGCCTTGGCGATTTCCTTCTCTAAACGCGCGCGCTGGGCGGCGACGTCGACGATGCCTTTTAACGGCAGCGCGGCAACTTCGCCGCGGATCAGCAATTGCACGGCGCCTGCCGGTGCCCGGTCTGCGAATGAGATGTCCGCAAGCCGGGACATCCGCTTGATGACATCACTCCAGCGCTGCGCCCGCACCCTGCTTTCGGCGGATGCGCCTGCGAGCACCAGCGGCGCCAGGGTTGCAGGTGGAATGTTCATCTCCGCACGGACCGAGCGAATGGCTGTGACGAGATCGACCACCCAACCGATCTCGGCTTCGGCAGCATCGTCGCGGAAATAGGGCTCCAACAGATCGGTCACCGGCTCTGGTCCAGCGAAGGGATCGGCGGCCGCGATCAGCGTCCGCCGCTTGAGGGTGAGATCTACCTTGTTTGGCCACTCCGTCAGGGTCAGCAATTGCTTCCGCGCCGAAGTTACCGTCCATAACTCCTCTGTGATGAACGGCATGAACGGATGTAAAAGCTTCAAAATTTCATCGCGGGCCCAAGCGACCATCGCGCGGGTCTCAGACTTGGCGGGGCCATCCTCGCCCAAAATTACAGGCTTTGCGAGTTCAAGATACCAATCGCAGTAGACGTTCCAGACAAAGCGGTAGATCGTGCCGGCGGCGTCATTGAAACGAGAGGATTCAATGGCCTCGGTGACCTCGCACGTCGCGCGCGCAGTCTCATGGACAATCCATCGATTGAGCGTTTCAGTTGCGGCGGCCGGATCGAACTGCGCAGGAACGACACAATCGTTCATCTCCGCGAATCGGCACGCGTTCCAAAGCTTGGTCGCGAAATTGCGATAGCCTTCGACCCTCTGCGGAGACAACTTGATATCGCGGCCCTGCACCGCCATTGCGGCGAGCGTGAAGCGCAGCGCATCCGCGCCGTATTTATCGACCAGATGCAGAGGATCAATGACGTTGCCCTTCGACTTCGACATCTTGGCGCCCTTCTCGTCGCGAACGAGCGCGTGAATGTAAACGGTCGCAAACGGGGCCTCCTTCATGAAATAGATGCCCATCATCATCATTCGGGCAATCCAGAAGAAGATGATATCGAACCCGGTGACGAGCACGCTGGTCGGATAGTAACGTTTCAACTCCGGCGTCTCATCGGGCCAGCCGAGCGTCGAGAACGGCCACAACGCCGAAGAAAACCAGGTGTCGAGCACGTCTTCGTCTCGCGTAATGAAGCCATCACGCTTTGCCGGATCGCTCGCCATTTCGGCGCCTTGCTCGACGGTGATGACACCTTGCTCAACGTAAAAGCCGAGCGCATGGCCGATCGCTTCTTCCTCCGTCTCTGCGACAAACACCTTGCCGTCCGGACCATACCAGGCCGGAATCTGATGACCCCACCAGAGCTGCCTCGAAATACACCAGGGCTGGATGTTCTCCATCCACTCGAAGTAGGTCTTCTCCCAGTTCTTCGGCACGAATGTTGTTTCGCCCGAACGAACGGCGGACATCGCGGGCCGCGCCAGTTCCTTGGCGTCAACGTACCATTGGTCAGTCAGATACGGTTCGATGACGGTGCCGGAGCGGTCACCGTGTGGTACTGTGTGCACATGAGGCTCGATCTTGTCGAGAAAACCGAACTCTTCGAGACGCGCCACGATCGCCTTGCGCGCGGCGAAACGATCCAAGCCGTCGAATTCTTCAGCCAGAATCAACGCGCCAGCCGGAAGGCCGCGCAGAAAATCCTCGTTGTTGGATAGCGTCAGCCGGCCTTCGCGATCGAGCACACTGATTTGCGGCAGGCGGTGGCGCTTTCCGACCTCGAAGTCATTAAAATCGTGGGCCGGAGTAATTTTGACGGCGCCCGTGCCCTTCGCCGGATCGGCGTAGTCGTCGCCGATGACCGGAATGATCCTGCCGACCAAAGGCAGCACGACGTTGCAATCGATCAAGTGTTCGAGCTTCTCATTGTCCGGATGCACGGCGACGGCAGTATCGCCCAACATCGTCTCCGGCCGTGTGGTGGCGACGACGACATAGGTTGAAGGATCACTCGGATCAAAGTTCTTACCCTCGACCGGATAGCGCAGATGCCACAGGCTACCCTTCACCTCGACCTGGTTCACCTCGAGATCGGAGATCGCGGTGAGAAGTTTCGGATCCCAATTAACCAGCCGCTTATCCTTGTAGATCAAGCCGGCGCGATGCAGTTCGACAAAAACCTTGGCAACCGCGCGTGACAGCCCTTCATCCATGGTGAAACGCTCACGCGACCAATCGCAGGACGCACCGAGCCGTTTCAACTGGTTTACGATAACGCCGCCACTCTCGGCCTTCCACTGCCAAACCCGCTCGAGAAACCTGGCGCGGCCCATGTCGCGGCGGCCGGGCTCCTTCCGTTCCGCCAACTGCCGCTCCACCACCATCTGAGTCGCGATGCCGGCGTGATCGGTGCCTGGCTGCCATAAAACGTCGCGGCCACGCATCCGCTCGAAGCGACACAGCACGTCCTGTAAGGTGTTGTTCAGCGCGTGCCCCATGTGCAACGAGCCGGTGACGTTCGGCGGCGGAATGACGATCGTGAACGGCTCAGCCTCGCGGCGTTCAGGCTGGCCGGCTTTGAATGCACCGGCCTCTTCCCAAACGCGGGACATTCGATTTTCAATATCAGAGGGCTGGTAGGTTTTTTCGATCATGGCAATGCAATCACCGTCGGGGCGTTTCAGGTCAATTCACGGAATATATCCTCTGACCGCTAAAAGCCCTCCAGGGCGTATCAAGTCAACAAGATCGCCGAATAAACCGGCCTCAGCGCGTATTCCGCAAAAGTGGATACCGGTTTTGCGATCGGAATACGCGCGAGTTATTGATTGAGAGCATTTTCTTACGGCTAACCGGATTCCACTTAGCCGGAAAATGCTCTGGAGCGCAGATGTGAGCTCAAGGACGTCAGGAGGGCGGGACTTTCCCCGCTCCAATGGCCGCGGCTTTCCCGGCTACGGGAATGGATTACGGACGACCGCGCGAGACCCGCTCGATTTCAGCCTTGACGATGCGTTCCACCAGCCCCGGCAGGTTGTCATCGAGCCAGGACTTCAGCATCGGGCGCAGCATCTCCTTGACGAGGTCCTCAAGGGTGCGGGCGTTATTCGTCAGCACCGTACTGGCAAGCGAGCTGAAGGCCGTTTCGACGGCGGAAACCGTCGAATGCGACAGAATTTCCGCTGCTGCGGCATTTAGACTGGACGGTCGAGCCACGGTGGCTGGATCCGGCGGCATAGCCGGAACCTGCGCAATCTCGGCGAACTCCAAATCGTCCTGAGGCTCGATCTTCTGAAAAGCGGCTTGCGTTGCATTCGGCATGGCCATCTCATCCGTCAGTTCAAACACCTCCTCAGCCTGGGCGGGCCGGACTTCCTCCTCGGCGGTTGCGACGTCGAAGTTCGCAAGCATCGCGTCAATATCGTCTTGGCTGTTGGCGCCGTCAGCGTTTGCGGAAGGTGCCGGCTTAGGGACCGAACTGACAGATCCAGGTTTTGCTACAGCTGCGTCAGCAACGACGGTCTTTCCAGCCGCCGCGGGCTTCTCATCGTCCGCTATAATGCGGCGGATCGACGCCAGAATCTCCTCCATAGAGGGCTCTTGGACCTTTGCAGGCTGCGTCATGTCCAACTCCACATCTGTCACGATCCTGGCCAGCGCATTGGCCTCAAGCGAAAAAGGATTTTTCCGGCTCCAGATGCGGCCGCCGATTTCGATCGCAACCGGATTTGTTCCCCGAGAAAGCGTTGTGAACCGGTGACAATATCAATTCTCCGCGCGAACTTCCGCGGCAAGACCGATAGATAAACGCCGACTATCGCCCGAATCGCTTCATGCCCTTGCGTCAAGGTATGGCATGGCAACAACTGATTGCAAGCAACGGACTGTGAACGCGGCCGCCGTCGGCGCGATCACTGTCCATCCGGCGTACGCATACCCACCCAACTGTCGCGAACCTGATGGTAGTGGACACTCGGATCGTACACCGTGGTGTTTAGCTTAAGCACCTGCGGCGACAGCCGACCAACGGCATTCAAAACCGCATAAGAGGCAACCACGCGATCGTGTTGAGCAGTCACCAGCGCAACGCGCGCGCTGACGAGCGTCTGTTGCGCGACCAACACGTCGAACGTGGTCCGTTGCCCGGCCTTGGCCTCTTCGCGGATGCCGTTGACCGCAATCTCGGATGCCTCAACCTGTGCCTGCGCCGACTTCACCTGCAATTTGGTCGCGACGAGCTGGCCCCACGCCTGCACTACGCTGGCGCGTGCCTGGGTGCGGACCAACTCGAGGGTGAGACGTTGTTGCGCCAGCGTTTCCTTGGACTGGCGGATCAGCGAATATTCAGCGCCACCCTGATAGATCGGCACCGATACCTGTGCGATCGCAGATGCTAGGAGCTGTTTCGGCACCGTGAGCTGCTGGTTTTGGCCCTGTTGCACATTGGCCTGAAGGATCACGCTCGGGAACAGCGCCCCCTCCGCAACCTTGACCAGCAAGTGACTGACGTCGATGCCATACATCGCTGCGGTCACATTGGGATTTTGGATAAGGCCGAGATCCACGGCACCTGCGAGCGTTGGAGGCAGGAAGCGATCGACCGGCGACCCCGGTGCCAATTGCCCCGGTTCGTTGCCGATGATGCGCTGAAAATTCGCGCGCGTGGTCGTGAGGGTGGATTCAGCGGCCATAAGCTGGGTGCGACCGGAGGCGAGTTGCGCTTCCGATTGCGCCACGTCGGTGCGGGTCACCTCGCCGACATTAAAACGATCACGCGTCTGCTTCAGCGTCTCCTCAAGCACGCGGACATTGCTGCGCTGAACTTCCACAATGGCGGAATCCCGCAGATAGTCCATATAGATGGTTGCGGCAGCGAGTAGTACGGTCTGCTCGAGAACCCTTAATCCCTCGCGCGCGGCCGAAACCTGTCCTTCCGCAGCACGGGTTCTATTTGCAGTCTGGAAACCGTCGAATAGCGTCTGTGAAGCCGTGGCGCCGACAGCGAATGGTGTCTGATTACCCTTGATCCTCCCCAGTACATTTCCCTGACCCGGCAGACCTTGGCTAAAGGTAATGTCGGTATGTTGAAAGCCGCCGCTCGTGGTTACGGCGACTTTGGGCCGATAGCCCGACAGGGCTTGGGGCACGCTCTCATCGGTAACGCGAACCGAGGCGCGCTGAGCGTTGAGTTGAGGATTGCTCTGATAGGCTCGCACTAGTGCGGACTCGATGGTATCCGCGAAAACCCGTGTCGCCACCCCCGGCCACACGGTCGCAAGAGCCAACACAGCAGCTCCGGCCACCAGTCTCACACCACCCATCCGCGAAGTTCCATTCTTCATCTTATCAGACGTTAAGGCGGAGCCTCCACGCCGGATCATCCCCTCAAGTCGCTTGTCCCCGTGCGAAACATATTCGTCGTCGGGGTACTAAGGAAACCCCTTTGGGGCCGTTTCAGCGGAAACTCTACGTCTGGGGCGTTGGAGCCACACTTGACACTTCCGATTATCTTGAAGAGCCGAACCAGCCGCAGTTGAAGCTCATATCTTCAATTCTCCTGCCTTTCATAGAATTAAATGAACAAAATCCGAGAAATACACAAAAACTGACAATACCTATGACACCGATTGAAGAGCTTAAATGTAATGGACTCACGCAGGACGGCTTTGAAAACCGTAACACCTGCCCTCGGGGAGCGAGTGTGCCCGTCGTGGACTGATTTTTACGTTACCAGCCTCGAAATCCTTGACTTTCGATGTTTCGAGTCTAGTTTGCCGGCCAAATGCAGGCCTGATGCGGGCCGGCTTTTCCGTTTCCCGACATCAAGGGTTTGCACATGGCCAAGGCGGTCACCATCAAGGTCAAGCTGGTTTCCAGTGCTGACACAGGCTTCTATTACGTAGCTAAAAAGAATTCGCGCACCATGACCGACAAGCTGGTCAAGAAAAAATACGATCCGGTCGCGCGCAAACACGTCGAATTCCGCGAAGCCAAGATCAAGTGACGATCACGTAAGATCGCTTCATCGGCGGTGAATTGAGCGGAGCTTTCGGGCTCCGTTTTGCATTGGCTTGATGCCACCTTCGGCGTCACGGCTGGCGTTGCTGCCACCGGGGCTCAGCCGAGCGCCACGCCCCCGCCCATACGCTCGTCACCTTCAAAAAGGGCGCCGCGCACATCGTGCCTCGTCACCGTCGCGCGGGTCGCGACCGATGGCCAAGACGCATTTCATAGTGCCGGAGAAGAAAGCTGCGACCGATCGTTGGTTCGACGATGCACCACACGCGGGATCAAAATCGCATTGATATAATGACTACGCCGCCTCCGCCACGACGCGGTTTCGGCCGTCATGCTTGGCGCGGTAAAGCGCGACATCGGCGCGCTTGAGAACGTCAGAGACAGGCTCCCCCTTCCGCTCCAGGGTTGATAGTCCGATTGAGATGGTCACCTTGATCCGCTTCATCCCCTTGTGGACGGAAAACGGTTCGCCAGCAATCGCGCGGCGCAGACGTTCGGCCACCATGCTCGCGACATGCAGATCGGCCTCCGGCATCACGACCACGAACTCCTCTCCGCCGTAACGGCAGGCGAGATCGATGCCTCGAATGGTTTTGCGGATTCGCAGCGCGAACTCTCGCAGAACATCGTCACCGGCATCATGACCGTAGCTATCATTGATCGACTTGAAGTAATCTATATCGAGCATCATGAGCGCTAATGACTTGCCCCGCAGCGAGGCCTGCTCGGCCAGCGTCGCCAGATGGCTTTCCATGTAACGTCGGTTGTGCAGCCCGGTCAGTCCGTCCGTGACAGCCATTTCGATCGAACTCTGCATGCTGTCACGCAGGTGACCGGTGTAGCGGCGGCGGCGAACTTGCGTGCGCGCGCGGGCAAGTAACTCATTCTTGTCGATCGGCCGCATCAAATAATCATTGATGCCAATCTCAAGACCACGCAGCAATCGTCCGTTGCCGTCGGCATCAGCAACAGCCAGAATCGGAACGTGTCGCGTCCGCTCCAGCGAGCGCGCTTGACTGCACAACCGCAAACCGTCGAAATTTTCCAGCCCGAGCGAGACGATAAGGAGATCGTAATTGCTTTCTGCGGCACGAAACAGCGCTTCGGAGGGTTCGGTTTCAATATCAACGGTGTGTTCGGCGCTCAGCATCGATGCCAACCGCTCGTACGACGAGGGGCGGTCGTCGACCAACAGGATACGCCCGCCCTTCCCGCTATCACCAACCGCCTCACGCTCCGGCGCCTGCACGCCGATTTCGAGCGAGGTCACGGCCCTCATGCGCAGTTCGTCGGTCATCATCTTCAGGCGCGTCAACGAACGGACCCTTGCGGTCAAAATCACATCCGATACCGGCTTTGTCAGGAAGTCATCGGCGCCGGCTTCGAGGCCGCGCACGCGGTCGGACGGACTGTCCAACGCCGTCACCATCACCACCGGAATAAAATGGGTTGCGGGGTTTGCCTTCAGCCGACGGCAGACCTCAAAACCGTCCATGTCAGGCATCATCACGTCGAGGAGAATGATGTCGTACTCGGCACGGGCGCAGGTCTCCAGTGCTTGCGCGCCATTAGAAGCGGTTATGACGTCGAAATATTCCGCCGACAATCGTGCTTCAAGGAGCCGGACGTTGGCGGGGATGTCGTCGACGACCAGAACACGCGCAGACACTCTTATCTCCTCAACCCACGAACCGGCGGACGGTCTCGATGAACTTGCCAACCGAAATCGGCTTCGACAGGTAAGCCTCGCAGCCGCCCTCGCGGATACGTTCCTCGTCGCCTTTCATTGCAAATGCTGTCACAGCAACAACGGGGATCGCGCGCAGTTCAGGATCGTCTTTGATCCAGCGCGTGACATCGAGACCGGACACCTGCGGCAACTGAATATCCATGAGGACCAGATCGGGACGAAGTTTGCGAACCAGATCGAGCGCCTCGAAACCGTTGCTGGTCCCGGACGTGTGGTAACCATGAGCCTCCAACAGATCGCGAAAGAGCTTCATGTTAAGCTCGTTGTCTTCCACAATCAGGACCGTCTTGGCCACCCTGGCCCTCCAGTCGACTCGGTGCTCATCCACGCTGGTGAGCGAAAACATGCCGGCACAGCAATACTTATCCGCTAACTGGAGTTAGATTTGCACTAGAATTCGCTCTAAGCTGTTAAGACGTAAGACGATCTTTATGCGAGCGGATTAGCACTTGTTTGAAGGTTTCGGGACTCGGTCATGCTGGTTCCAAAGTAGAATTGATAGGTTACGGAAAGGCAAACGGTCGTGACGACAAAGCGTGTGCAAAACCCGCGCGAAGCAGCTGAATTGGTAGCAATTCAGGCCCTTTCGTTTGTCGCGGCCGACGCCGAAATTTTAGGCCGATTTCTAGCCGAGACCGGAATTGGTCCTCAAACTCTGCGCAGCTCTGCCTCCGATCCGCACTTCCTCACCGGCGTGCTCGATTTCATGCTGCGCGATGACGCAACCGTGGAGGCATTTTCGGAGTTTTCCGGACATCATCCCACCACTATCGCAGCCGCCCGGCTGGCGCTCAGCGAATCCTTTCAGAAACGCGACGTCCCGTGACCGCAGGTCCGTCGGATGGTCCCTTATGCTTTTGCCGCGATTGTCTTGATGACCTCAGCTTTACGGCGCCCCGTTGCAGCGCGTGTGGCTCACCCCGGCTGGTGCGACATCGGACGCTACCGGCACTGGCCCTCGCCCACATCGATTGCGACGCGTTCTACGCAACGGTCGAAAAGCGGGACAACCCGGCCTTAGCAGACAAACCCGTAATCGTAGGCGGTGGTCGGCGCGGCGTGGTTCTGGCCGCCTGCTATACTGCTCGGACGTATGGCGTGCATTCTGCAATGCCGATGTTCAAGGCCCTTGCGCTTTGCCCCTTTGCGACCGTGGTTCCGCCCGACATGGCGAAGTATGTGCGGGTCGGTCGTGAGGTGCGCACCACCATGCAGGCGCTGACGCCGCTGGTAGAGCCGCTGTCGATCGACGAAGCCTTTCTCGACCTGAGCGGCACCCGGCGTGTTCACGGCATGATTCCAGCCAAGGTGCTGGCGAAATTTGCAACTGACGTCGAGCGCGAACTCGGCATCACGGTATCGGTCGGACTGTCGTGCAATAAGTTCCTCGCTAAGATCGCCTCTGACCTCGATAAGCCCCGCGGATTCACGGCGCTCGATCAGGACGAAGCGTGCATTATGCTCGCGGACAAACCTGTAAGTTTCATGTTCGGCGTCGGTCCGGCCACCCAGGAGCGTCTGTCGGAACGCGGCTTTCGGACAATCGGCGATCTGCAGCGTGCCAACGAAATGGAAATGATGAAGCAGTTTCCGGCCGAGGGTCGCCAATTGTGGCGGCTGGCACGGGGCATCGACGACCGGCGGGTGATCGCAGATCGCGGCGCCAAGACCATCTCGAGCGAAACAACGTTCGAGTCCAACATCCGCGATTTCGCCACGCTCGAACGGTTCCTCTGGCGGCTGTC
The DNA here is from genome assembly GCF_058809865.1 of Nitrobacter sp. MLSD-S21. Classification (NCBI taxonomy): domain Bacteria; kingdom Pseudomonadati; phylum Pseudomonadota; class Alphaproteobacteria; order Hyphomicrobiales; family Nitrobacteraceae; genus Nitrobacter; species Nitrobacter sp. MLSD-S21. The sequence continues at coordinate 977,243 of NZ_JBXASZ010000001.1, forward strand.
GGAGAAGGTCTCCTCGCGACTGAAGGCAAGTGAGCTAGCGGGATCGACCATCACGCTGAAACTCAAGACCGCCGATTTCCGGCAACGGACCCGTTCGCAATCAATCCCCGTTTCGACGCAGCTTGCGGTAAAGATTTTCGCAATGTGCCGAGAAATGCTGACGAAGGAAATCGATGGCACAGCTTTCCGCCTGATGGGAATAGGCGTCAGCGCGCTCCGGGCGGAATCGCAAGCTAACGTGGCCGATATGCTGGATCTTCGCTCAGCTCATGCTGAGCGGGCAATGGATGACCTTCGCAAGAAGTTCGGGAGCGCGGCCGTAATCCGCGGCCTGGCCTATGAAGGACCCGAAAAACCACGTCAGCAATAAGACAACGTCAGTAAAAGACTGGCTCATATTCCCAAAATACCCGGAAGCCATCGTTCGGGAGCATCCGTGAATATCTTTTGCCTGACATCACTTGCAGGGCCTGGCACTCCTGACATCGCTGACGTCGAATTTATCCATCGTCCCGGAAATCACGAAATCATTGTAGTCGAGCACCAACGCCCGCGACACGCCATCCTCGAACAGCTCGAAAGACATGGAGTAATTCGGGATCTGTTCACCGCCGGTACGTGCAGCGTCGCGTTCGTAGTAGCTGACAGTGACGGGCCATCGCGTCAGGGTCTTCATCTGACTATGGGTGGTCGATGGATCGGGCGACGATCTCGTCGCTTCCCCCCGTATGGGCTTTCCGATAACCGAAAAAGTGTTGTAGACTTTCTCACCGTTGTCGGCTCCGTCATACACGGTTAGCTCGAGCATCGACTTTCCTTCTTTTGCAGCCGCGATGATCCGCTGGATCTGTTCGGTCGGAAACACCGCCTTGCCGTCGACGGTGAACGTTTTGGTCGACGGCCGTTTCAGTTTCACGGTAATCTTGTCACCGGTGCGCTCAGCGACTCCGTCAACCTCGCTCTGATCGTCATCGTTCATGCGAGTCATGATCTTGAAACGGTAAGTCCTTCCCTCCGCGTCCTCCCAGCTCGTGGACTGCATATCGCTCAGCGTGGTTTTACCTTCGCCGTTGTCCATTTCTGAAACTTGCCTGAAATCAGACGTATAGCCCTCGCAAGTGCTTCCGGAAAACTTGTAAAGGATTCGTCCGCGGGCGCTGTCCAGGGACGTGCTGCCACGAGACTTCGCCAGGCTCAAATTATACAGAGCCTGGTGGGATAAAAACGGAACGCCGGCAGCGGCGTGCGCGGCATCACCAGATGTCGGCAGGAAGGCAGCGGCTACGGTCGCCGCCAGAAACCCTGACCAAAGCCACAAGGCGGAGCGATGGAAATGATGGCGCATATCGTCTCTCGATGGACCAAATCCGACCATAGTCACCGCTCCATTGCGCTGCAACTGGGGAGGTACGGCCGCACACTGCGATTTTGCGGCCTATCCCGAAAGTTTGATCGCCCGTCAGATACTTGCCCGAACTCGGCATTGGCTTGCATGTCGTACGACGATAGGCGAGATAGGCTCCTCAACGGATTTTGAGTGGAACATCCATTACTGGGGGGTCTGACATGGCGGGAGTGATTGAGCAGAAGTTGGCCGCGCAGGGCATCACCCTGCATGAACCAGCATCGCCCGTGGCGAATTACGTCGGCTTTGTCCGTACCGGTAACCTGCTGTTCGTATCCGGACAGCTCTGCCTCGATTCCGACGGCAACTTGATCGCGAAGGGCAAGCTGGGCGCAGGCGTTACCGTTGAAGAAGGCAACGCCGCTGCGCGCGGCTGCGCCCTCAATCTGCTGGCGCAAGTCAAAGCCGCGCTCGGCGATCTCGATAAGGTTGTCCGCGTCGTCAGACTGGGCGGCTTCGTCAACTCCGCTCCCGATTTTCTCGATGGACCCAAGGTGTTGAATGGCGCATCGGATCTGATGGTTGCAGCGTTTGGCGACAAGGGCCGCCATTCACGCAGCACCGTCGGCGTCGCCTCCCTTCCCGCAGATGCGGCGGTCGAAATCGAAGGTCTGTTCGAAGTCGCCTGACTCTGATGCGCGCACCCGACTGGCTGACAGCACGCCCGATCGCCCACCGCGGCCTGCATGACCATGCGCGTGGCATCGTGGAGAACATGCCTGAGGCGATCCGGGCGGCCATCGCCGGAAACTTCAGCATCGAGGTGGATATCCAGCTTACCGCCGACGGCGAGGCCATGGTCCACCATGACGATGAACTTGGCCGACTGACCGAGGGATCGGGAGCCTTGCAGACCCAGACCGTGGCCGAACTCAAGCGGGTCGTTTTCAAGCACACGTCAGAAAGAATGATGTCGCTCGCGGAACTCTGCGCGATGGTCGGCGGCCATGTGCCGCTGGTGATCGAGGTCAAAAGTCATTTCGATAGCAGCACGCGGCTGGTGCGACGCATGGCGGAGGTGCTGTCCGGCTATGACGGGCCGGCAGCCGGTATGTCTTTCGACCCGGATCAGGTCATGGCGATGCGCGAATTGATGCCGTCGCGCCCGCGCGGTATCGTCGCCGAACGCCATTACACGAAGACCGACTGGCCGAAGACTACCTCGCTCCAGCGCGCCGCGATGACCCATCTGCGTCATGCCTTTCGCACCCAACCGCATTTTGTGGCTTACAACGTGAACGAACTTCCAGCTCTGGCACCTTGGATTGCAAGAAACATTTTCAGATGTCCCTTGCTGACGTGGACGGTGCGCACTGCGGAACAGCGCGCTCGTGCCGCAAGACACGCCGATCAGATGATCTTCGAGGGTTTCCACCCGAACACATGATCCGGCGACCCTTGTTCTCGTCTACATCGCGTCCAACCTCTGATGTCGTGTGATGGAATCAAAGGTGTCTCCATAGGTTTGATTTGACAAATTTTTTCGCGATAATCCGGCGTCTGCTTCTTCGCTCGGAAACACTATAGGACCAGTTCAACCCCTGATGTCGTCATCCGAAATATCGCTCGCAGCCGTTGGATCCGTCAGCGAAATTCCGGCTGGCGACTGGGATGCTTGCGCCAATCCGGCGGTCGCTCCTAGCGGAGCGCCCGGCGGTGCGATCTCAGCGCCACCTCAAAATTCATTTTCAAGTTCAAAAGAAACATACAATCCATTTGTTTCGCATGCCTTTTTCTTAGCTCTTGAAGAATCCAACTCGGCTTGCTCCCGAACCGGTTGGGGGCCGCGCCATTTGATTGCGCGCCAAAATGGAGCAATCGTAGGTCTCGTTCCCTGCTATTTGAAGTCACACTCGCAGGGTGAATATGTCTTCGATCACGGCTGGGCAAATGCCTACGAAAGCGCCGGGGGGCGCTATTATCCCAAGCTTCTGGCTTCGGTTCCGTTTACGCCGGCTACCGGTCCGCGGCTTCTGATCTGCCCCGGCAGCGACCAAGCGGCCGTCTGCGCCGCGCTGGCCGGTGGCCTCGTCGGCTTGTGTGACGCGACCCGCACGTCGTCGGTCCACGTCACTTTTGCCCGCAAGGAAGAATGGACGTTCCTCGCAGAGAACGGATTCCTCCAGCGTACCGACCAGCAGTTTCATTGGCAGAATAACGGCTATTCCAGTTTCGAGGATTTCCTCGCCAGCCTCAACTCGCGACACCGCAAGGCGATCCGCCGTGAACGTCGCGATGCGCTGGCCAACGGCATCACCATCCACGTCCTCACCGGCAGCGATCTCACAGAGGAAATCTGGGACGCTTTCTTTCAATTCTATATGGAAACGGGATCGCGCAAGTGGGGCCGGCCCTATTTGACCCGGCCGTTCTACTCCCTGATCGGGGAAAACATGGGCCGGGATATCGCTCTGATCATGGCCCGGCGTAACGGCCGCTGGATCGCGGGCGCCATCAACTTCATCGGCTCGGACACGCTGTTTGGACGACACTGGGGCGCCATCGAGCATCATCCTTTTCTGCATTTCGAGGTCTGTTATTATCAGGCGATCGATTTTGCCATCCATCGTCGCTTGAAAACCGTAGAGGCTGGCGCTCAAGGCGAGCATAAGATCGCGCGCGGTTATCTTCCGCAGACCACCTACTCGGCGCACTATATTGCCGATCCGGGGCTGCGCCGCGCGGTGGGTGACTACCTCAATCGCGAACGTCAGTATGTCGCCGCAGCGGCCAGCGAACTTACGGAGGCCGGCCCATTTCGCAAGACCGGCGACGATGGCATCTCATGACCTCCTGAGCACAGGCATCGGGAAGTCATGACAAGCTCTGATCCCGGCGTGCGGGAGAACTGAACCGTCAGCCGGTTTCGAAATCGCCATCCTGCGGCGGAGCAATCGGCGTGAATTGGCAGCGGTTCGGCTTGATGTCGATCAGCGGCGTTTCGTCGAGACAATCCAGTCCGCGCACCAGCACGGTTGATCCCTCGATACCGACCAGCTTGACCAGCGACGTTCCCAGCGGATTGGGACGCACCGGGGATCGTAACGAAAACGTACCGTGGGTTGCGCCACTGCTTTTTGGGGTCTGTAGCACGATGTCGCGGCGCGACAGGTGCAGCCAGTAAATCACCTCGATGCTCTCGTACTTCTCGAGCCCCTGCAATGCAGGCTTCCAGGGATCAAAAATCTCGAGACGGCAAACCGGGCCGTCTTCACGCCCTTGACGCGGGGTCTTCAGACGGGATGTCCACGGCGTACGAATACGGCCAATGAACACCAGGCCGGCGTCCGTCGGCGGCGGTAGCTCGACGACGACCTCTCCTGCCCTGACTTCGCTTTCTCGCACCATCGCCGTTAGCTCCTCGCATCCCTGATATCACGATCCCGATCGTTATTCACCGCCAAGTATAACCAATCTCGCCCTGATGACGCAGGGGGCGCGTGCCGAACGGCGTCGCGCACCGCCGTGGATGCCGGGTTTAACCTTTCACGTGCGGGTTTCGCAGCACGAGGCAGGCGCCGCCAGCACGCCGAATCTGTTTGCATAGACCATCGGCTTCCGGGCGGGTATCGGCCCCGATCCGCACCTGATAGAATGTCCGGGTACCGCGGCTGCGCCATATCGAACCCAAAAGACTCGGATCGCGGTCGCCGATCACGGCGCCAAGCCGCCGGATGGCTCGTGCGTACATGGCCATGGCGCGGACGCGGCTGAAGCCGGCTGCGAGTTGTACGCCCCATAACTTGTCGGCACCGAGCTTCACATGCTGTTCAAGCTCCGAAACGAAAGGATTGGGCGCGCGCGTCAACAACGCCATCAACTCACGGCAACTCGTCGTCGATGGCTGCGCTGGTAGCGTGCCGCTCCTACCGGCGGCAGCCCAGTCCTCAACCGGCGATCCCGTGATCGCGACAACGTAGTTGCGCGTCTCCGCCGGCATGCCCCCCTTGCCGTCAAGCCAGTCCTGCACCCGGCGCGGTCCGGCATTATAGGCTGCGGCCGCCAATCCCAGATTGCCGAACTGCCCGCGCAACTCGTTCAGGTATTCGGCTGATTTCGGCAGAGCCTGTACCGGATCGAACGGATCGAGCAGCCGTCGCTCATTTGCCGTCCCCGGCATAAACTGCGCAATGCCCTGGGCGTGCTGACCGCTGCGCGTCAACGGTCCCACCGCGTCGGGCTGAAACCGGCTTTCTTGCCAGATCACGCGCGCGAAAAATTCCAGCGGCAAGCTCTCGGCCTTCGCCGCCGACTCGACCATCAGACAGATCGATTCGCGCGTGTCTTGATCTGCCTTATCGGTCTTGTCGGTTTTGTCTTGATTTGTCTTGTCGGCCTTGACGGCAGGTCCGGGATCAGCCGCTGTCTCCGCGCCGACCTGCGCTAGGGCACTTGGCACCAGCAGCGTGATGGCGAATGCGCATCGCGCGAGAACCAGCAGACGTGGAACCACGCCGATTCTCTTCCCAGACGGCGACGAAGCCAGCTTCATCCCGCAAGCATAACAGGCTTCTTGAGGAGCCCGATATACCCTCTCCGGCCCCGGAAGGGATCATCGCGTTGGATTCCGAGAACCGGCATTCGCTGCCACCAAGCAGCAGCGAATGCCATGAACGATCCAATTGCGCCTTTAGCGTTTCGAGAACTGGAATGAGCGGCGGGCTTTCGCCTTGCCGTACTTCTTGCGCTCAACCACGCGGGAATCGCGGGTCAGGAAGCCACCCTTCTTGAGTACGCTACGCAATTCGGGCTCGAAGTTTGTCAATGCCTTGGACAAACCGTGACGGACAGCTCCCGCTTGACCAGACAGGCCGCCGCCGGCGACGGTGCAGACCACGTCATATTGACCGGCGCGCGCGGCGGCAACAAGCGGCTGCTGAATCATCATTCGCAGCACAGGACGCGCGAAGTAAATGTCGACCTCTCGGGCGTTGACGAGAATTTTTCCGGCGCCCGGCTTGATCCAGACGCGGGCAACCGCGTCCTTGCGCTTGCCGGTGGCGTAAGCACGGCCGTACTTATCGACTTTCTTGGTGTGCTTCGGCGCTTCCGACTCGGCCGACTTCAGCGACGACAACTGATCGAGAGACTGCATGGTATCGGACATAATTATGCGGCCCTCTTGTTCTTGCGGTTCATTGCGCCGATATCGACGACTTCCGGCTGCTGGGCCTCATGCGGATGCTCCGCGCCGGCGTAGACACGGAGATTGCCAAGCTGCACGCGTCCCAGCGGTCCACGCGGGATCATACGTTCAATGGCCTTCTCGATGACGCGCTCCGGGAAGCGACCCTCGAGGATCGACTTCGCAGTGCGCTGCTTGATGCCGCCAATATATCCGGTGTGATTGTAATAGACCTTGTTGTCACGCTTGCGGCCGGTGAGAACCACCTTGGCGGCATTGATGATGATGACATTGTCGCCGCAATCGACATGCGGCGTATAGATCGGCAGATGCTTACCACGCAGCCGCATCGCAACGAGTGTGGCGAGCCGTCCGACCACCAGTCCGCTGGCGTCGATCAGCACCCATTTCTTCGTCACTTCGGCGGGCTTAGCCGAGAACGTTTTCATGTGAGAGATCCGTGAAAAGAAACCTCGGCGCCCACGCACCGAACCATTGGGATTCTAGAGAAGCGACCATCTCTAGTCAACGCCCCTAATAAGGTATTTCTATATAATAATCATATACTTATGAAAACGGTTCTATATTACCTGTGAAATTTCCAAGTGTTCGGAAGAGAATAGGTAGATGTCGCATGTGGTTGGATCGGGCGACGTGCCAGAATAGCGTTCCCTTCCCGACCACTAGCTTGCCGAGTTGGAGCTAACGCAAAACCTCATGATCTGTTCTGGACCACCAGATGAGTCACGATGCCTCCGACGACAGCATATCCGCGGGACTTTCAACAAGGAGCGGCTCGGCGTGAGCACGTGATTTTGGTTTAAAGCATCGCGGCCACCGTCGCGACGCGCGGAAAAAGCCGACGCTTGAGGCAGCGCCTTGACGGCGACCCGCGATCCCATCAGCATCCACCGTGTCACATTCGACCGAGTACACAGGACACGAGATGACCGATCGCATCCCAGGCTTTGCAACGCTTGCTGTCCATGCCGGCGCTCAGCCTGATCCGACCACCGGCGCACGCGCGACGCCGATCTATCAGACCACCTCGTTCGTGTTCAACGATGCCGAGCACGCGGCCTCGCTGTTCGGATTGCAGGCATTCGGCAACATCTATACCCGCATCGGCAATCCGACCAACGCAGTGCTGGAAGAGCGAGTCGCCGCGCTCGAAGGCGGCACTGCAGCGCTCGCGGTAGCCTCGGGACACGCCGCGCAGGTCATCACGCTTCAGCAACTCATGAAGCCCGGTGATGAGGTCATCGCGGCGCGCAAGCTCTATGGCGGGACGATCAATCAGTTCACGCATGCATTCAAGAGCTTTGGCTGGAACGTGGCGTGGGCCGATCCGGACGACGTCGAGACTTTTGAACAAGCGGTCACGCCGCGAACACGGGCGATCTTCATCGAATCCATCGCCAATCCGCGGGGCTCAATCACCGATATCGAAGCCGTCGCCACCGTGGCACGCAAGGCCGGTGTCCCCCTGATCGTCGACAATACGATGGCGAGCCCATACCTGATCCGGCCGATCGAACACGGCGCCGATATCGTGGTTCATTCGCTCACAAAATTCCTCGGCGGCCATGGCAACTCGCTTGGCGGCATCATCGTCGATGCAGGTACATTCGACTGGTCGAAGGACAACAGGTTTCCAATGCTGAGCGAACCGCGTCCGGAGTATCATGGAATCCGGATACAGGAGACATTCGGAAATTTCGCATTCGCGATTGCTTGCCGTGCGCTTGGCCTGCGCGATCTCGGCTCGGCGCTTTCGCCGTTTAATGCATTCATGATCCTGACGGGTATCGAAACGCTGCCGTTACGGATGCAGAAACATTGCGAGAATACGCAGGCGATCGCTGAATGGCTGGCCGTCCACCCTGCGGTCGCGGCCGTCAACTACGCTGGATTGCCCGGCGACAAGTACAATACCCTTGCCCGCAAGTATTCGCCCAAGGGAGCGGGCGCGGTCTTCACGTTCAGCCTGAAAGGCGGATACGACGCCGGCGTCAATCTGGTATCGAAACTCAAGCTGTTCTCGCACCTTGCCAATATCGGCGATACCCGATCGCTTGTTATCCATCCGTCATCGACCACGCACAGCCAACTCGACGATGCGGCTAAGACCAAAGCCGGTGCCGGACCCGATGTCGTTCGCCTGTCAATCGGCATCGAGGACAAAGAAGATCTGATGGCCGACCTCGATCAGGCCATGGCGTGAAGAAGTGCATATGGTCGTCTGCTGCCCAACCTGAGCTCCGATTCAACTGCGTTGTATCAAACTCTGTTCTTTGGGATCAGGCTTTAACGCGATAAGTCCGTTGCCGCAGATCGTGACTTTTCTCCCATGACCGGCGCCTGCCGGACTTCGGTCAGATAATTGAGGGTCAGCGACACCCAGATGATGCCGTAGAGCAGCATGAAGCAGCTCGAATTGATGCCGAGCCAGTCCAGGATCGCACCGAACGTGATCGGCAGCAGGAAACCGCCGAGGCCGCCCGCCATGCCGACAATGCCGGACACCGCGCCCATGCTGTCGGGAAAGTCGTCGCCGATATATTTGAACGTCGAAGCCATGCCGCAGGCAAAGGCGATGCCGAGCGTGAAGAGAAGCATCGTGAAGAACCACGACGGCAGAGCGATGCTGAAACTCAGGGGATCGCGGATCGTGTGCACGATCAGGTCGGTCTTGGGATAGGACAGCAGGAACAGGCAGACCCAGGCAACCCACAGCACCCACCACGTCACATTATGAGCGCCGAAACGGTCCGACAACCAACCGCCGAGGGCGCGGAAGGCGCCGCCGGGGAGCGAGAAGCAGGCGGCGAGAAGCGAGGCCTGCGCGATGGTGAAGCCATACTCCGTCTTGAAATATTGCGGCATCCAGATCGACAGCGCGGTGAAGCCGCCGAAGACGATCGAGTAGTACTGGCAGTATTTCCAAACCCGCGGATTGCGCAGCACGGACAACTGCTGCCACATCGATGCGACTGGACCGCCAACGCCAGGATCAGGCTTGGACAACACCCAGAACAAAAGCGCCGTGACCAGCAGCGCGACTGCATAGACCTTGGGAACCATCTGCCACCCATAGGCATCGATCAGCCACGGCGCGACGAACATGTTGAGCGCCGCGCCGATTGTTCCTGCACCGAAGAAGCCCATCGCGAAACCGCGGCTCTCTTTAGGAAAGAAGCGCGCGACGTAAGGTGTGCCGACCGAAAATGAAGCGCCGACGAGACCGAGCGCCAATCCGAGCAGCAAAAAATGCCAAAGCGCGGTCGCATAGGCGGACAGCCAAAGCGGGATCGCGCAGGCAATCAGCAACAGCAGCATGATGATCCGTCCGCCGAAGCGGTCGGTCCAGATGCCCAATGGCAAACGAAATATCGCACCGGTGAGGACGGGTGTCGCCGTGAGGAGACCGAACTCGGTCGAACCAAGCCCAAGCTGCGCGCGGATCGGGATGCCGATCACGCCGAACATCATCCAGACAGCGAAGCAGACGGTGAAGGCCCAGGTGCTGATGAGCAGGACCGACAGATTGCCAGATCTCGCCATGATTGACCCCAATTCAGACCCGCCAACGACCGGGAGAGAATTTTGCGGTTTCCGCGTTATCGATGCTGACTATGACTCCGACATCATGATGCAAATTCGCGAATCCGCATAGCGCCAGATATTCGGCTTTGTGTCAGGTTGAGGTTAAGGTGACGATTTTAATCAATCGTAGCCGCTTCAGCATAGCCCGGAGTCATGCGGCCTCAAACTCGCGAGCAGCCGACTTGCGATCTCGTACGGACCAAAACAGAAAACCAGGTCGCGCGGAATGCCCACCAGGACCGGTCTTATCCCGCCGCCACGCGCAGTCGTTGCCCTTCCAGCGCCGTGTTACCGGCCATCAACCGTTCCGCCTGAACAACCGCGAGCGTGAGGACGAGGATCGCAACCCCCTGATGCACCAGCGCGAGCGGGATCGGAACCTCGTGCAGGAGGGTCAGGATACCAAGCGTCGCCTGTAGCGTCATTGCTGCGGCGAGCCAAAGCGCACCGCGAACGACGGCGGAACTTGCCCGCGACACGAGCGCATCAATCAGATGAAAAACAGCAATCGCAAACAGCGTATACGCCATCATGCGATGCTCGAACTGCACCGTGAGCGTATTGTCGAACAGATTGCGCCACCACGGTTGTTCGAAAAACAGCCGCGCGGAGGACGGAATGAACGATCCGTCGATGTCGGGCCAGGTGTTGAAGACCTTGCCGGCGCGCAATCCGGCAACCAGCGCTCCGAAATAGAGCTGCACAAAAACGAGCACCAGCAGTATGCCGCTGGTCACGCGCAACCGCATCGGCGACAGCAACGTTGGACGATCCGACAATCGCCGCACGGTCCAGACGATGGCCGCGAAAATCAGCAGAGCCAGCACCAGATGGGTCGCGAGACGGTACTGTGAAACCTCGATGCGCTTGGTGAGGCCGGACGCGACCATCCACCAGCCGACCGCGCCCTGAAGTCCGCCAAGACCGAAAATGATCCAGAGCCGCCGCTTAAGATCCGACGGCAGCGCGCCGCGCCACATGAACCAGAGAAACGGCAACAGGAACGCGATACCTATAAAGCGTCCCAGCAGACGATGGCTCCACTCCCACCAGAAGATCGTCTTGAACTGATCGAGCGTCATGCCCGCGTTCATCTCGCTATACTGCGGTATCTGCTTGTAGCCCTCGAAGGCCTGGGCCCATTCCTCTTGCGAGAGTGGAGGCAGCGTGCCGGTCACGGGCTTCCATTCGACGATCGAGAGACCGGATTCAGTCAGCCGCGTCGCGCCTCCGACCAACACCATCGCGGCAATCAGCAGCGCTATGAACACAAGCCACCCGCGCACGGCGCGCAGATGGAATTCCTTTTTTGCGATCGGACGGGTCATCAAAAAAGCCACAGTTGAAGGTATTTTTCGTGCCCTTTATAGTCCACCGCAGCCCCGGCGCAAGCCTCGTCCCGGTCACGAGTTGCACTTTAAGGTATGCGGATACGCACCCGGAAATTCCTCGGCACGATCGCTTTGCTCGTGCTGGTCGTCGTCTGGTCGCTGCTGGGCATGGCGGTTGCGCAAATGCCGTGGCTCGCGGCATCCGGTCTCTACCAGGCGATCTTCTATGTTGTCGCCGGACTCGGCTGGGTCTTGCCGGCTATGCCTATCGTGAGTTGGATGGCGAAACCCGACGCGTGAAGCGTCTCACGGTCACCTCCCCGGCGGCGAGCGCAAGCCCACAGTCCGGGTCTTCGATCCATCGCCTTCGACGCGAATGCCTACGGGAACCCCTTCTCGCCGCTCGCATATGGCCATTACTCTTTGTTGACATCTTTTATGCGAAAGTCCGCCCAGACCAAAAGCTAACAAAAAATTGATAACAGGCTCAGCAATGACCATGGCGGCTCTGATCGAAAGTCCGACCGCGAAGTCACAGCCACGATCAGGCGAACGGCGTATCGCGCATCTCGAAATCCTCCAGGATCTACGCGAAGCCGAGCCGATCTGGCGCAATCTCGAGGTGTCGCAGTTTTCGACGCCCTATCAGCGATTCGACTTCCTGTCTGCCTGGCAGCGACACGTCGGAACCGACAAGCAACTTCCACCCAGCATTATCGTCGCCTTCGACGCTCAGCGACAACCACTCCTGCTGCTCCCGCTCGTATTGGGCACGGAAAGTGGCGTTCGTGTCGCACGGTTCATGGGCGGCAAGCACACGACTTTCAACATGGCGCTCTGGCAGCAGGATTTCGCGGCCTCCGCCACGCGTGCGGATCTCGACGCGCTGGTTCGAGGAATCGGCGAGCTTCCAATCAGAATCGACGTGCTGGCATTCACGCGGCAGCCGCGGCACTGGCGCGACCTGCAAAATCCAATGGCGCTCTTGCCGAGCCAGCCCTCTGCCAACGGCTGTCCGTTGATGATATTTTCGCCGGGAGCGCCGCCGTCGGCGCGCATCAGCAACTCATTTCGACGTCGGCTCAAAGGCAAGGAACGCAAGCTCGAAACACTGCCCGGCTATCGCTATTGTATGGCGTCGACGGACACCGAGATTAAGCGGATTTGTGATGCGTTCTTCGCAATCAAGCCGCTGCGAATGGCCGCGCAGAAGCTTCCGAACGTGTTCGCCGAGACGGGCGTCGAGAGTTTCCTACGCGCGGCTTGCCTGACACCGCTGACGGATGGCGGGCGCGCCATCGAGGTCCATGGCCTCGAATGCGATGCCGAGGTGATCGCGATCTTCGCTGGCGTCGCGGACGGACACCGCTTCTCGATGATGTTCAACACCTACACCATGTCGGAAAGCGCCCGCTACAGTCCCGGCCTGATCCTGATGCGCGATATCATCGATCATTATGCTGGGCGCGGCTACACCTCGCTCGACCTCGGAATCGGATCGGACGACTACAAGCGCCTGTTCTGCAAAAGCGACGAGCCAATCTTCGACAGCTACCTGCCGCTCACCACACGGGGCAGAATGGCTGCCATTGGCATGTCTTCACTGGCCCGTGCCAAACGCTTCGTGAAGCAGACGCCGGCGCTGAAGCGGTCGGCCGAGATGTTGCGCGGGATAATGCATCGCTGACACCCCCCCGCGCGGCGACCGATCAAGCCGCCTCGCGAGGGCCGAGCTGAGTGTCCGAGCGTAGTGATGCCGGATCAAGCATCGTCACTGTCGTAAAGCCGATAGCCTTGAGTTGGCTACTCATCCGCATCCGCGCATCCGCGTTCATCGACGGGTCGGGAACGACGATCGCGCGCGCCTGCTCCGTCAGGAGTTTCGCCGGGAGGTCAGTTGCAGTGCCCGCGACGAGCAGCACGTGATCGTAGACGCCCAACAGAGCATCGAGCGCAATTGCAAGGCGCGGCGATTGCAGCAGCGAGCGATCGGCATCAGAACGCCCGGCGCCGACAAGATGGAGCGGCGAGAGCCGGTCGCGGGTGATCACCTGTCCGAAAGACGTCTCACCCAGCATCAGGTCAGCCAACCCAGGCGCCGCCGGATCGACCGAAGTCGCCGTCAACGCCGACGATGACGGAGAAAGGTCGACCAGGACTACCTTGGCACTATTGGTCAACAGGCGCGCGAGCGCGAGCGCCGCGAGCATGATGCTCTCGTTCTCGCCGGTACCCATAACCGTGATTCTGTGCGCCGCTTCGCCTGCCGCTCGCAGGTCATTCGCGAGATGATCGATCTCTGCCAGGTCCGCTGCCGGCGCGGGATCAACGCGGAACTCGCGTATCCTCGGCGCAGCAGGCAACGCTAGGCCGGAGTTAACTGCTGCCAGGTTTCGCGGCGAAGTGATGCGCAGCAGCTCGCCGGTCGCGATAGTGCCCGCGGCCAGCATCAGGGTCGCCAGCGTGGCGATCAAGACGATTGGCAGCTTCTTCGGGTAAGCCGGCGTGTTCGAGACGATGGCCCGCGAAATAACGCGGCCATCGGACGGTGCCGTATCAATGTTTTCTCGCGTGGTAGCTTCGCGGTATTTTGCGAGATACGATTCCAGCAGGTCACGCTGCGCCTTGGCTTCGCGCTCCAGCGCACGCAGCTTGACATCGTCCCCGTTGGAAGACGTCGCCAGCTTCTTCAACTGATCGAGACTAGTGTTGAGACTCTCGACCCGGCCGCTGGCAATGCGGGCGTCGTTTTCCAGCGACCGCGAGATCTTGTCCGCCTCCTCGCGCAACTGACGATCGAGATCCGCAAGCTGGGCCTTCAATTCCCTGATCCGCGGATGCCGGTCGAGCAGGGTCGACGACTGCTCCGCCAGTTGTGCGCGCAGCGTCACGCGCTGTTCCGAAAGGCGGCGGATCAGTTCCGAATTGAGAACTTCCGAGGCTTCGATCGATTTGCCGGTCTGAAGCATCCCGCGGATCAGTCGCGATTTCGATTCCGCGTCAGACTTCAGCGCACGCGCGTTGTTCAGTTGGGTATTGATTTCACCCAGTTGCTGGTTCGACAGCGAAGTGTTGTTGGTGCCGATGAAAAGGCTGGATTTAGACCGGAATTCCTCCACCCGCGACTCGGCGTCGGCGACCTTCTTGCGCAAATTGTCGATTTCTCCGGACAACCATTGACCTGCAGCCTTCGCCTGCTCCTGACGCGCGTTCAGTTGCAAGACGAGATATCCGTCCGCGATGGAATTCGCGATGCGGGCTGCGAGCTCCGGATCATGCGATTGGAATTCAATGACGATCACGCGGGATTTATCGACGGCGTAGGCGGTCAGTCGGTCGTAGTAGGATTCCAGCACGCGCTCTTCCGGTGTCATCCGAAGCGGGTCGCGGCCAATTCCGAACAGCGCAAGCAGCGACTTGATCGGCGACACGCCGCGCAACACCGGATCGAATTCCGGATTCTCCGCGAGCTTGTTCTTTTTGATGACCTCGCGGGCAAGATCGCGTGACAGCACCAGTTGCACCTGGCTGGCGACGGCTTCCGGATCGAGCGCGTTGCGCTCTTCGTTACGCTCCCCGGTCGGGCGTAAAAAAACGTTCTCGCGCCCATCGATCAGGATGCGGGCTTCGGACTTGTATCTGGGTGTGATCAGATTGACGATAAGAAGCGAAAGCGCGAAGGCGAGAAGCGTTGGGATGATGATCAAGCGCTTTTTGCGCAGCAGCACCCGCCAGATCGAGCGCAGATCGAGGTCACCGGACTCCGGATTCGGCACGGTTTCGGACGCCGCCGGACCTGACGAAGATATCGCCCCGGATTTAGTCTCCAGATCCGACATCGTGTTCTTGACAGCACGCCAGAACGCAAACCGCATTGCTTACTCCCGCTGGACGCTTAGAGCGCTTTCGGGTGAATCTGACACTCGCCCACTGAACCGGAGGCAAATGTTGGAGCCTTGAATAGGACCACTCAGCCGAACGGGACGATTACAGTCGATTATAGTTTCTGCCGAGTTAACCACGCCTGCCAAGCGGGTTCCACCGGGTGCGTCGCGACGTCTTCGATTACGATTTATTAACCACAAAAGCCTTTAGTGGATTTGGATATTTCATGGATGCCCGATGCGAAACGTGTGCGCCGTCACTCTGTGCCTGCTGACCGCGCTGGCGTTGTCGGGATGCATGCGGCAGCCGACGGCGATGGTCCGTCCGCACAACGCTCTCGATGCGCTGGCCTATGGAGGGCGGATGGCGTCGCCGCCGCCGGTTGTGCACGATCCCGCCTACCGGCTCGATGCCGGCGACCGGCTGCGCATCGTGGTCTACGGCCAGGAGGGCCTCACCAACACCTATCTGGTCGGTGCCGGCGGCAGCATCACCATGCCGCTGATCGGCGCCGTCACCGCGCGCGGCCGCACGCCGGCTGAACTGTCCGCCGCCATCGCCGCGCGGCTGCGCAACGGCTACATCCGCCAGCCTTACGTCGCCGCCGAGGTCGAGGCCTACCGGCCGTTCTTCATTCTTGGCGAGGTGGCGGCTCCCGGCCAGTATCCGTTCGTGCCGAATATGACGGTCGAAAGCGCCGTCGCCATCGCCGGCGGCTTTTCCCCCCGCGCCAGACGCGACCTCGTCATCGTCACCCACACCGATGCCCGCGGAACCGTCCGCATCAGCGTCCCCCCCGCTACGCCGCTCAGCCCCGGCGACACCGTCCTCGTCGACGAACGCTGGTTCTGAGGCATGACGGAGCCACCTGATCGACCGCTCCGCATTCTTCATGCCGTTCGCGCGCCGGTGGGCGGGATCATTCGGCATATTCTCGATGTCGCAAACGGACAGGCCGATCGCGGACATCTCGTCGGCATCGTCGCCGACAGCCTCACCGGCGGCGAGCGCGCAGCTGCAGCTTTCGCAGAGATCGCCCCGCGAATGAAACTCGGTATCCACCGTATTCCGATCCGCCGGAACCCGCATCCTAGCGACCTGTTTGCGTGGACGCAGTTCGCCGCGCTGGTGCGGAAGTTGAAGCCGAATGTCCTCCACGGACACGGCGCCAAGGCCGGCGCCTTCGTGCGGCTTAAGGGCTCATCGAAAGGCACAATCCGCGTCTACACACCGCACGGCGGATCCCTGCACTTCCCGTCGACGACCATGAAGGGAATGTTTTACAGCCGCCTCGAACGCGCGCTGATGAACCGCACCGACCTGTTTCTGTTCGAGAGCGCATTCGCGCGGAATACCTATCAGCGGATCGTCGGCATCCCGGCCGGACTGGTGAAATGCGTCTTCAACGGCGTAACGTCCGGCGAATTTGATCCCGTTATGCTAGCCGACGATGCGACCGATATTGTCTATGTCGGCGAGTTCAGACATATCAAGGGTGCGGACCTACTGATCGACGCGGTGGCGCGTTTGCGGGACAGCGGTAGACGCCTCACGCTCACGCTTGCAGGCGACGGCGAGGAAACAGGAGCGCTGAAAGCCCAGGTCGAGCGCCTCAATCTTGGGGAAACGGTCCGCTTCATTGGACACGTCAAGGCTCGCTACGGATTCTCGAAAGGCCGATTGCTGATCGTGCCGTCGCGCGGCGACTCCATGCCATACGTCGTGATCGAAGCAGCGGCAGCAGGCATTCCCATGATCGCGGCGAACGTCGGCGGCATCCCGGAAATTTTCGACTCGTACACCGACGCACTATTCGCCCCCGGCGTCGTCACTGCCTTGGCGGATGCCATAGAGGCCGCATTGAATGACCCTGCGGCCGCCGCCGCGCGCGCAATATCGTTGCGCGAGCACATCCTCATGCATTTCTCACAGAATGCGATGGTCGAGGGCGTTATGGCAGGTTACCGTGAGACGTTTGCGAGACGTTAACCATTTCTGAAATGCCGGGAGTTGCGCGAAACCAAATCTTCCCGATTTAGTCCTTAAGTCGCTCTGAAAACGCTTGCTGCATGTGCGGCGTGATGTGGACTTGAGGACATGGACCTTTTCAACGCTCGCTCGAGGACCGATTCAGCAGCGAGCAGCGGCTTTGGAATACCTGTGGAGCGTCGGCGACGGCTGTCACCGGCGGCGCTTGCCGTCACCAATCAAAAGGTACGGCCGGCCTATTCACCCGTCATCATCACCGGCATCGTTCGTGCCGCAGATTTCTTGCTGCTGAGCCTGATCGGCATCGCGCTTTACCTCGGATACGTAGCTCGCATCGACGGTTTTAGCTGGAGCTTCATCGCATCAATCCTCGCCATGTCCGCCACCGCGGTCGTGTGTTTCCAGGCTGCGGACATCTACGACATCCAGGTTTTTCGTAGCCAGTTGCGGCAGATAACGCGGATGAGTTCATCTTGGGCGTTCGTTTTCCTGTTGTTCATTTGCGCCTCGTTCTTCGTCAAGCTCGGCGATTCCGTCTCGCGGCTCTGGCTGGTCGCATTTTTCCTTGCTGGTCTCGCCGGCCTCATTGCCGGGCGGCTTCTGCTGCGCACCATGATCCGCCGCTGGGCACGCGACGGCCGACTGGAACGCCGCACCGTTATCATCGGCGCGGACATGAACGGAGAAAATCTGATCAACGCGTTGCGAGCGCAGGAAGACTCCGACATCGAGATTCTGGGCGTGTTCGATGACCGTAACGACTCGCGCGCGCTCGACACCTGTGCCGGTAGTCCCAAGCTCGGCAAGGTCGACGACGTGCTTGAATTCGCGCGGCGTACCCGGCTTGATCTCGTGCTGTTCGCGCTCCCGATCTCGGCGGAAACGCGGATCCTCGCGATGTTGAAGAAGCTGTGGGTGCTTCCGGTTGATATCAGATTATCAGCGCATACAAACCAACTGCGCTTTCGCCCCCGCGCCTATTCCTTTCTCGGCGCGATTCCGATGCTTGACGTCTTCGAAGCCCCGATCACCGACTGGGATATGGTGATGAAATGGCTGTTCGATAGGCTCATCGGTGGTTTCATTTTGCTACTCACCTCGCCAGTGATGGTGCTGGTCGCGCTCGCGATCAAGCTGGATAGTCCCGGCCCTGTGCTCTTTCGTCAGAAACGCTTCGGCTTCAACAACGAGAGAATCGAAGTCCTCAAATTCCGCTCGTTGTTTCACGATCAGGCCGATCCCATGGCTACGAAGGTCGTGACCAAGAACGACAGTCGCGTCACCCGGGTCGGACGATTCATCCGCAAAACCAGCCTGGACGAATTACCGCAACTCTTCAACGTCGTCTTCAAGGGCAACCTCTCCCTTGTTGGACCACGTCCCCATGCCGTACAGGGCAAATTACAGACGCGGCTGTTCGATGAGGCCGTTGACGGCTATTTCGCGCGTCACCGCGTGAAGCCGGGAATCACGGGATGGGCGCAGATCAATGGCTGGCGCGGCGAGATCGACAACGAGGAAAAGATCCAGAAGCGTGTCGAGTTTGACCTCTATTACATCGAGAACTGGTCGGTGCTGCTCGATCTTTATATCCTGTTCAAGACGCCGCTGGCGCTGTTGAAATCCGAAAACGCTTATTGATCCGGCCTGGCACGTTGAGTTTGCGAAAGTGTAATGGCGTATCCTGCAGCAGTTGACAGTTGGCTCCGGTCATCGACGCAAGCACCTGGCGTTGCCGCGCTCCAACGCGCGCTGTTGTGGGCAGTGGGAGCTGGCGGCGCGATCGTTTACATCGAACCCAGCCCCTACGAGTTTGCGACTCTGGCGGCAATGGTCGTGTTCTTCGCAACCGGCCTACGAATGCGGCTCGCCTTCGTTCCCCTGCTCATGCTGCTCTTTCTCATCAATATCGGCTACACGATCTGCGCCATACACCTGATGGACAAGACTCCGATCGTGAATTGGATCATGACATCGTGGTACATGGCGGTGACGGTCATTTTCTTCGCGCTGGTTTTCTCGGAAGATACAGAGGCGCGGCTTGACCTGATGCGGCGTGGCCTGATCGTCGGCGCGGTTATTGCGTCGGTAGCTGGTGTCGCGGGCTATTTTCATCTGGTGCCAGGCGAACATGACGTGCTGACCCTTTATGGTCGCGCGCGAGGTACCTTTAAGGATCCGAACGTGCTGTCCGCGTTCCTGATCTTGCCAGCATTGTTCGTGCTGCAAAGCGTCGTCTCGGATCGGTTCGGAAAGGCTGCTCGCAGCGCGATTGCGCTCGGGATCATGAGTCTTGCGTTGCTGTTGGCCTTTTCACGCGCTGCCTGGGGCCAGTTCGTGCTCACGTCGGCTGTGATGCTGGTCCTGATGTTCCTGACCAGCCCATCAAGAAAACAGCGGTCGCGGCTGGTTGTGACCGCGGTGATCGCAGCCGCTGCGATTGCACTGCTGCTGGCAATTCTGCTGTCCCTCGATTCGGTCGAAAGCCTGTTCAAGCAACGTGCGAGTTTCGACCAGAGCTACGACGAGGGTC
Source organism: Nitrobacter sp. MLSD-S21 (assembly GCF_058809865.1). Taxonomy (NCBI): domain Bacteria; kingdom Pseudomonadati; phylum Pseudomonadota; class Alphaproteobacteria; order Hyphomicrobiales; family Nitrobacteraceae; genus Nitrobacter; species Nitrobacter sp. MLSD-S21. The sequence goes on from NZ_JBXASZ010000001.1 coordinate 997,117, forward strand.
GTTTTGGCCGCTTCGGCCGGCACATTCTGGGCTTCCAGATGGCGCTGGACCTACCGCTCGGAATCGGCCCGCTGCAGTTCACGCGGTTCTTTCCGGAAGACACTCACAACTCGTATCTGAACGCTTTCATGTCGGGCGGGTGGATTTCCGGAATTTGCTATCCGGTGCTGATCTTCATCACCGTCATCCTGGGCTTTCGATATATTTTCGTGCGAGTTCCCTGGCAACGCACTTATCTTGCCGTCTTCACGGCATTTCTGGGAACTGTCGGCGAGAGCTTCGTGATCGACACCGATCATTGGCGCCATTTCTGGCTGATGCTCGGCATGATGTGGGGCATGTTCGCGGCAACCCACCAGTACATGGCCAGTGACCGGCAGCCTTCCCTTCGACAGGCGCTGCAATAAGGCTCACCGGGGCCGTACGATCGGAAATCTCCGACACGGGTCTTGGGTTTTGCCGGCCGCTTCGCTCCCGTCCGGCCTAGCCACTACATAAAATGCGGTGTTATCCTTGGTCAGGTAACGTCACACTGGAGGTAATCGGCGCAAACGAAGCCTGCTTTCCTTGCCGCGCAGGCGGGTGTTGAGGACGCGCTGGTTTGAAAACCTGATTCAGACGCCACCGGAAACCCTGACGCGGTCATCTTGGTGTTGGTCGGAAAAGGCTGGGGTGTTCGCTTGCTGACTTAAACTGCTTCTATATGTTCGCGAGCAGGACTCTTTGCTGGTTTGCGGTTTGACGCTCTGCACTCACTGAATTTGTGGCTCGTAACTTCCCGAGCCTGGGCGATGTGAGGTTACGGCTCGATCGCGAACGTCAGCCCCGCGTGGTCGACGAGCCGTTTAATCAAGGCCTCCTTCATCGCAGCGCCCGGCGTCCAGAAGCCACCGGCGACGTCCGCTGCGTCGCTTCGCAGACAGATTGCGCATTCCGCGATCATCTTGGAAGTCGATCCGTAGCCGGGATCGCGATCACCGGTCACGACCGCCTTCAATTGCCGCCCGTCGGAGCCGATGCCGAAGAAGAGAAGATCGAAATGGCCGTTCTCGCGCTCTTCCTTCGATGGTCCCTCGCCCGGTTTGGGGCCACCCTGCGCGCCGAGTTTGTTGTTGGCGGCGATGATGGCTTTTGCGGTCGCCTCGCCGGTCTCCTTCGGCCCTGCGATCACCATTTCGTCATAGACGAAATCCCTGCCGTACGGGAACCCGAGCAGGAAATTCGACCGATGCACATTGCGGGTGTTGATGTTGGCCATCACGAACGGCGCCACCCACACCCCCAGATCCTCATCGAACAACGGCTTGTTACCCGGCGGCTGCTTCGGCCCCTCAAACCCCGGCGTCAGCACGAAAGGATCGCGCAGTTTCGGCAACAGACTTGGATCGTTGGCAGCCGCGGCGAAGATCGCCTTCATGCTCGCGGCGGTGCCGCCGGAAAACGTGCCCTTCATCTTACGTACGCGGCCCTTGACGCGGGCGACGCTCGATCCGAACCTCTGCTTTGCAGCCTGCTGAAGAAAGAACACGCCGAGTTCGAACGGCAGCGAATCGTACCCGCAGGAGAACACGATCCGCGCACCGCTCCTGCGCGCCTCCGCCTCGTGCGCGTCGATCATCTGCCGCATCCAGATCGGCTCGCCGCAGAGGTCAAGATAGTCTGTGCCGCTCGCCGCGCAGGCGGCGACGAGACCGGAACCGTAGAGCTGATAAGGTCCGACCGTACTCAGCACCGAGGCCGTCCGGCCAGCCATGGTCCTGAGTGACGCGGGGTTTTCGGCGTCCGCGGCGATCAGCGGGAGATCGCGGGGGGCGCCGATGGCTTCGCGTACCGACGCCAGCTTGTCGAGGTCGCGTCCCGCGATGGCCCACTTCAGATCGCCACCGCCATATTTGGCAGCAAGGTATTCCGCGACGAGCCGGCCGGTGAACCCGCTTGCGCCGTAGACAATGATATCGAACTCCGCTGACGACGATGTCATGGCCTTCCCGAAAATGTCCTGCTTAAAGCATGATTCTGAAGGGTGAAAACCGGATTCGGCTAAGATCATGCTCGATATAGCGGTTCGAACGAAAGCCTGTCTTCAAGTGTAATCCGAGGACGATGCCGCTTCGCGTGAAGAAAACGCTATAAATGGTGGTCGGAGCGAGAGGATTTGAACCTCCGACCCCTAGTCTCCCAGACTAGTGCGCTAACCGGGCTGCGCTACGCTCCGTGCCGTTACGGCCACGTTTCCATTATAGCGTTTTCAAGCGAAGTGATACGGGGTCTTATAAAGAAAATGCGTCAACAAAAGCTACGGCTCACCCTCGCTGAGTGCGTCGTCCAATAGTTGCCTGCAGGCAACAAGTTCAGCCAACACATCCTTTAGTTTCGCAAGCTCGATCGCGGTGGCGCCCACGCCCGGAATCGCCCCACTGTCGGGACCGGACCAGAGCACGTCGTCGAGATCGTGCCGTAGCGGCTTATGCACACCCGGCTCTCGCGCGCGAGACGAACTGTCGTCGACATCCTCGTCGTCGTCTGCGTCCTCGGTCTCGTAGCCGGACTCGTCCTCCTCATCGACTGCGCCGAGAGTGTTGCGGATATCGTCCTCGATCGCGCCGAAAGCCGCGGCAGACGACCCCTCGGTCAGGCTCTGCACTGATTTGATGCCGTGCTCTTTCAGAATCCTTTGCACGCCGCGGATGGTGTAACCCTCGCTGTACAACAGATGGCGAATGCCGCGAAGCAGATCGACATCGTCCGGACGATAGTAGCGCCGGCCGCCACTGCGCTTCATCGGCTTGATCTGCGAGAACCGGGTTTCCCAGAACCGCAGGACATGCTGGGGGATATCGAGATCGTCGGCGACCTCGCTAATCGTCCGAAAAGCATCCGGTGCCTTGTTCAAAGGCTCGCTCCTCTGCCAATCGTGCGCCGAACGCCGGTTTAGTCGGTTTTGGCGCCGGCGCCGTTGCTGTTGATCCGCTGCTTCAGAATAGCCGACGGCTTGAAGACCATCACGCGACGCGGAGAGATCGGCACCTCGGTGCCGGTCTTGGGATTGCGGCCGATACGCTGGCCTTTCTTGCGCACCATGAACGATCCAAAGGATGACAACTTCACCGTCTCGCCCTTCTCCAGGCAGTCGGTGATCTCCTTGAGAACGAGTTCGACAAACGCAGACGACTCGGTGCGCGACAGTCCTACTTTTTTGTAGACTGCTTCGCAGAGGTCGACGCGCGTGACTGTTTTTCCGGTTTCGGTCATCGCCTGCCCCAAGCTCCCGGCGAACAATTTGTAACTGAAATTAAGAGTTTAACGGCCCAGGGTCAACCTATCACATGATGCTTTCGCATGATAGATGACAGCATTGGGCGACGGCTTTGATTCAAGTCTTACCATCGCACGAGGGCCGAGCCCCAGGTAAAGCCTCCGCCCATCGCCTCGAGCAAGACCAGATCGCCGCTTTTGATGCGTCCGTCTGCGACCGCGACCGACAATGCCAGCGGAATAGATGCAGCGGAGGTGTTGCCGTGGCGATCGACGGTCAGGACGACTTTTTCCGGCGCGATATGCAGCTTATGAGCTGACGCATCGATGATTCGCTTGTTGGCCTGATGTGGAACGAACCAGTTGATGTCGTCCGCGCTCGTGCCGGACGCATTGAATGCATCGACAATGACGTCTGTAATCATGCCGACGGCATGCTTGAATACCTCACGGCCCTCCATCCGCAGATAGCCCACGGTCCGGGTCGAGGATGGTCCGCCATCGACATAAAGTTTTGATTGATGACGGCCGTCCGAGCGCAGATGTGTCGTCAGAATACCGCGATCCGAGGGCTTGCCCGGCTGCTCCTGAGCTTCCAGCACGACCGCGCCGGCCCCGTCGCCGAACAGAACGCAGGTCCCGCGATCGGTCCAATCCAGAATTCGCGAGAAAGTTTCCGCGCCAATCACCAGCGCGCGCTTGAACGCGCCAGAACGAAGGAAATTGTCGGCGGTGGCCAACGCAAACACGAACCCGGAACAGACGGCCTGAAGATCGAAGGCGGCACCGTGAGTAATGCCAAGCCCGTTCTGAACCGCGACCGCCGTCGCCGGAAACGTATGGTCCGGCGTCGACGTCGCCAGCACGATCAGGTCAATCGACTGCGCATCGATGCCGGCATGAGCCAGCGCAGCATTCGCCGCATGGATGGCGAGATGTGACGTGAACTCCCCTTCCGCGGCAATGTGGCGCTCTCGAATACCGGTCCGCTGGACGATCCACTCGTCCGAGGTATCAACCTTGGTGGCCAGTTCAGCATTGGTCAGCACCCTTTGCGGCAGATAGGAGCCGCAGCCGAGCACGACCGAACGTATCGCAGTCAAGAGATAGCCTCCTGCACTGCCGACGCCGAAGCAAGGGTGTGGCCGTGGCGGTTGAGCGTTTGATTGATCTTGGTCAGGAGATCGTAACGAACCATCTCATAGCCAACGTCGACCGCGTAAGCAAAACCCTCGGCGTCGGTTCCACCATGACTCTTGACCACGATTCCGTTAAGTCCGAGGAATACGCCGCCATTGGATCTGTTCGGATCCAGCTTTTCCTTGAGCGCCTTGAACGCGCCCCGGGCCAGAAGATAGCCGAGCTTTGAAGCCCATGTTCGCGACAGAGCCGCCCGCAGGAATTCGCTGATCTGCCGCGCCGTTCCTTCGGCAGCCTTCAGCGCGATATTGCCGCTGAAACCCTCCGTCACGATAACGTCCGCCGCCCCCTTGCCGATCCCGTCGCCTTCAACAAAGCCGATGAATTCGAGCTGCGGCAGTTCCATTGCCCGCAGCAGTTCCGCAGCTTCCCGAATCTCCTCCCCGCCCTTAATTTCCTCGACGCCGATATTGAGGAGGCCGACCGTCGGCCGCTCCAGGTCGAATAGAACACGCGCCATGGCGCTGCCCATGATCGCAAGCGTCGTCAGATGGTGCGCATCGCCTCCGATCGTGGCGCCGAGATCAAGCACCACGGAATCGCCGCGCATGGTTGGCCATGTCGCCGCGATCGCGGGGCGATCGATGCCGGGCAGCGTCCGCAGATTGAATCGCGCCATCGCCATCAACGCGCCAGTATTGCCGGCGGACACCGCAACGTCGGCCTCGCCTTTCTTCACCGCATCGATCGCGAGCCACATCGACGAAGTCTTGCGGCCGCGACGCAGCGCCTGGCTCGGCTTTTCGTGCATGCCGACGGCGACATCGGTGTGGATGACCCGGGATATCGCCCTCACCGCAGGGTACGCAGCGAGTTGCGCTTCGATCAGAGCGTTGTCGCCGTAAAGCAGAAACTCGGTGTCGGCATGACGGTTCAGGAAAATCGCAGCGCCCGGAATGACCACCGATGCGCCGATGTCGCCCCCCATGGCGTCAAGCGCGATTCGAACCTTTTTCGGCATGGAAGTCCCGGAAACCCTGATCTTTTGAAGTCTTGAGACGCGCGGCCAAACACGGACGGCAGTGCGCGGTGCTTTATCCGGCGCGGTCGCGACAATAACGTGTCCCCGCCTCGATACAATATCCGAACCCCCCGATTCCTGTAGTTTTGCAAGTTAAAACGAGACATCAGGAATTAAATAAAACTACTTATTTTCAATGCTGTTGCTTTGATTTTCCATAAATTACATCCAGAATTCCGTCCTTAATCGCGCGCCGGTTTCTTCTTGCCGGGCGGGCTCGGATCGATTTTCAGCTTCTTCAGAGCAGCGAAGGGATGATCCTCAGGATCCGCCGCGCTCGCAGGCGCGACGAAAACGGCATCGGATTTCCGCGGATACGGATCGATTCCCAGAAACAAGACGTCGGTCGCGAGGCGCCCGAGATCAATGACACCATTGATAATGGGTTCGGGGGAATCCGGAATCTCCCTGATATCGTCGTCATCATTGACGGGCGCGGCGAACTCGCGAACCTGACTTTCCGGCACAAAGATGAGGTCGACCTCCTCGACGATATCGTTCTCAATCGGATCGAGCGACACCACGCAGGTCTGTCCGACACGCGCCGATACCCTGCCCTGCACATGTACGCTGTCGTCGCGCCCCGGAGTCAGATCGAACGATGCCCGGGCAAACTCGATGTCGCGCAAGCCAGCAGTCTTCGCCAATGCCATACGCACATTCTGATCGGCCTCGATATCACGATGAAGGCCGGTTTCCGGAATCTGCGCAACCGCGATCCGCGAGCTCCAGGGATTTGGAGCCATATCCGACCTGTCCTTAGCGATCATGCCTGCTCTTTCATTTCCGTTGTGCGAGGTCCGGAAATTGCAAGTCTCCCGTCGACGTCGCGTAATCACCACAAGCGAGCGCGGCGATCGCGTCCGCCGTATAGGCGGCAAGCCGTCGCGCGCTTTCGATGTTTCCGCCACTATAGATATTCTTGTCGAGCGCCAGCGCCAGCAGCTCGGGGCCCTCGGCCAGGGCTCGATCGTAGGCGGCCGAGCGACCATAAAAGGCTTCTCCGAAGGCTTGCATGCGCTTCGGAACGCTTAGATCGCCAACGCCCATCTCGCGCAGGTTGGCGTCCATGTCACTGCAGAAATGATCGAACAGGGCCTGCCGAAGAGCCTCGTCAGGCCCCGACCTCAGTTGCCGAAGGACCATCCACAAATGCAGCAGAACCAGATCGAAGCGGCCATTCACGGAGTCCGGGACTCCATACGCCTGATAAAACAAGGGCTCTCGCGCTTGCGCCACGATCGTGCCATAGATCGCTTCAATGGTGCGCCGCGACGGCGCGGGGAACTGTTTTTTGAAGCGATTGAACGGCCAGCGCATGTGGGTACCGAAAGACTGCCCGCAGGGGGTCCGTTGTTGCAATCAGGGACCGTTGCCGGGTACGTCAACCGCGCGCGCGATGCAAGAGGATGAGGTCGTCCCGGAATGACAGTGTCAGTCCCGAAGAAAGCACCCGGATACGCCGCGACGCGACGCCCTCGTCTGCGCGCGACGCTCGCCGCCACGCTGGTGTGCGCGGTCATGGCCGGCTGCACCGGCGAAACCTTTCAGAAGGGCTATATCCTCCCCCCCGGCGCGCTCGAGCAAATCCAGATCGGCGCAAGCCAGGATCAGGTGCTGATCGTAATGGGAACCCCATCCACGGTCGCGACGCTGAACGGCGAGGTGTTTTATTACATCTCGCAGCGCGCCGAGCGGAAGGTCGCCTTCATGCAGCAGAGCGTCATCGATCAGCGTGTGATCGCGATCTATTTCGACAAGAACCGCCAGGTGACCCGGCTCGCCAATTACGGCCTGAAGGACGGCAAGATCTTCGACTTCATCAGCCGCACCACGCCAACATCGGGCCAGGAAATCAGCTACCTCGCGCCGCTGTTTAAGCTGCTGAGCGCGAAGTAGCGCATCCTTAATTAATTCGGACCACGTCCGCTCCAGTATCTGCCGTCACCGCCGGCCCATGATGTCACCATCCACCGACTTGATGGTCGGCGGATTCCATACGCCGGTCAACGCCTCCGATTTCGGCGCATAGAGACGCATGGTGAGGTTGAACGGGCCTTTAGGCGCAGGCAGCCAGTTGGCTTCGTGATCGCTGCCGGGATTTGCGTTCTGGATGTAGAGCGTCAGCGACCCGTCGGCGTCGCGCTTGAACGGCATCCAGCTGCTCACCGCAAAACGATTAACCGGATTCGCAACCTGGAATCCTTCGTTATCGTACAGGGTGACTGACCAGAATGCGTCGACCGGCGGCACCGCGTCTTTGGCGAAGTGGATGGTGTACTTGTTTGCACCGTCGAGCGGCTTGCCGTTTTCATCGCCAACGCTGAGCGGATAGATCGCATCTTCCGGCAGATTGGCACCAAGTCCAGCCTGAGCCACGATTGCACGCTTCAGATAATAAGTCCCGTAGACACCCATCGTATCAGTATTCATGGACCAGTGGTTTGCTACGCGCGCCAATGTCGGGAGCTTCCATGCCATCAGCTTTAGACCCTGTGTCGGCGCGTCTTCGATGGCTTTGCGTGTGGTTGCATCAACTTTGGTAATATCGAAGCTCTTGCCCGGTTCGAGGCCGATCCGCTTCATGCGCGCGATGATCGGTTCATCGGTGATGTGCGGCGGGTTGGCTTTGAGCAGTTCGGCTGCATACGCAAAGAACTTATCGCCCGCCATCGTATCAACCTGCGCCTTCGGCGGAGTCTTGACATCGACGCTGGGGTCGATGGTTTGCGTAACGGCGACCGGGGGTTTGCCCCATCCCGACAGCGGCGTGATCTTGTAGCCCTTCTGCACTTCGTGGACTGAAGCATAGTCGGCGGGACCATCCGTCCTGGTGCGACCGATTATCCAGACATGGGGCGTCGGCGCATTGATGCGCGTGACACCCTCCGGCACGCTTCCATTCCAGCCCGGAGGCGCAACCAGGAAATTGGCCGCCTTGGTGCCTGTCGTGCGCGATCCTGGCGACGCAAACACATCGGTCCACATGTCGAGCATCGGCAGCAGGTAGTAACGGCCACCGGTATCCGGAACCGAAACGATCATGGGCTCGCTGGTCAGGTCCAGCCAGGCGCTCGAGTACAACGTGTCAAAGTTGGGTCGCACCACTGCCCTCATATCCGCAGTGGGGTAGGCCTGGATATTATCGAAAGTGTTGGGAGGACCGCCGATACTTCCGGTCTTCGGATCGGAATTGTTGAGCTGCTTGCGCGTCACGTCCATCGTCACGAGCGGATAGAAGTAGACATACGCCTCCGTAGCGATAGCGTGTGCCTCGTCCGCGGAAATCGATTGGGCAGCGCTCGGGGTCAATGTCGAGACCATGAGAGTTAAACCCGACAATACCGCAGCAAGCGACGATAGACACTTCATGGAGCTCCTCCTCAATATCCCAGGACGGCGACGGATGGCGTGGCCAGACAATCAGCGACTACAGCGTTTTGATTGATCTGGATCAAAGAAGTCCGCTATGGGTCATTTTCGACGGTATCGGCGAGGGTTGTGGAATGGTTGACGTCCGCTTTGCCCTGAAAGCAACCAGGCCGGCGTTAGGCGGAAGCGTTGAGCGAGATTATTCACAACGGAATATTGTCATGCTTCTTCATGGGCGCGTCGACGTGCTTGTCACGCAGCATCGCCAGCGCGCGAGCGATGCGCTTGCGGGTCGAGTGCGGCATGATGACGTCGTCGATGTAGCCTCGCTCGGCGGCGATAAACGGCGACAGGAATCGATCCTCGTACTCCTTCGTGCGCGCGGCGATCTTCTCCGCGTCGCCGATATCGCCGCGGAAGATGATCTCAACCGCGCCCTTGGCGCCCATCACCGCGATCTGAGCGGTCGGCCAGGCGTAGTTCACGTCGGCGCCGATCTCTTTTGATGCCATCACGTCGAACGCGCCGCCGTAGGCCTTTCGCGTGATGACTGTGACGAGCGGCACCGTACATTGCGAATAGGCGAACAAGAGCTTCGCGCCGTGCTTGATCAGCCCGCCGTATTCCTGCGCGGTGCCCGGCAAAAAGCCCGGCACGTCCACGAAGGTCACAATCGGAATATTGAAGGCATCGCAAAAGCGAACAAAGCGCGCGGCCTTGCGTGACGCATCCGAGTCGAGCACGCCGGCCAGCACCATCGGCTGGTTGGCGACGAAGCCCACCGTGCGCCCGGCAATGCGGCCGAAGCCGGTGACAATGTTTTTCGCGAACGTTTCCGCGATCTCGAAGAAGTCGCCCTCGTCCACGACCTTCAGGATCAGTTCCTTGATATCGTAAGGCTTGTTGGGATTGTCCGGCACCAGCGTATTGAGCGAGTCGTCGGTGCGCTCGATATCATCGAAACTCGGCCATTCCGGAACACCGTCGGTGTTGTTGCTCGGCAGGAAATCGATCAGGCGCCGCATCTGCAAGATCGCCTCGACATCGTTTTCGAACGCGCCATCGGCAATCGACGACTTGGTGGCATGCACGCTGGCGCCGCCGAGTTCTTCCGCGGACACCACCTCATTGGTGACTGTCTTCACCACATCGGGGCCAGTAACGAACATGTAGCTCGTGTTCTTCACCATGAAGATGAAGTCGGTCATGGCAGGCGAATAGACATCGCCGCCCGCGCACGGCCCCATGATGACGCTGATCTGCGGGATCACTCCCGAGGCCTGCACATTGCGGCGAAAGACATAGGAGTAACCGGCCAGCGCTGCGACGCCCTCCTGAATGCGCGCGCCACCAGCATCATAAAGACCGATGATCGGTGCCTTGGCCTTCAATGCCATGTCCTGGATTTTCGTGATCTTCAGCGCATGCGTCTCCGACAGCGAGCCGCCGAATACGGTGAAGTCTTTCGCGAACATGAAAATCTTGCGGCCATTGATGGTGCCCCATCCGGTCACCACGCCGTCGCCCGGCACTTTCGATTTCTCCATGCCGAATTCGATCGAACGATGCTCGACGAACATGTCGAATTCTTCGAACGAGTCTTTGTCGAGCAAAATCTCGATGCGCTCACGAGCCGTCAGCTTACCGCGCTTGTGCTGGGCTTCGATGCGCTTCTCGCCACCGCCACGCTTTGCGGCCATCCGCCGGGCGTCGAGCGTTTGGAGGATGTCTTTCATAGCCCTGCCTGGGTCTGGTTCAGTAAACTTGGATTAGACCCTAACTGCCGTTTTTAAGGCTGTCACCAACAGCGCGGCGCGGAGGCGCCCACCACCTATCACGGCGCGCGCGCCGACATCCGCAGCACGAACACCAATACCTCCGCAACAGCCTTATACAATTCGGCTGGAATCTCGTCGCCGAGTTCGACATGCGACAGCGCGCCGGCCAGCACTTCGTTTTCCTCGATCGGGATGTCGTTCTCCTTGGCCACCTCGATGATCTTCGTGCCGAGCGTTCCCCTGCCCTTGGCGACCACACGCGGCGCGCCGCTGCCTTTGTCATAGTGGAGGGCGATGGCGACTTGATCCTTGATCTCCACACTCATAGGGCGCGATCCAGAAAGTGGCCGGCCGGCGCGGGCTTCGGCTGCGGCGGCGCTCCCTCGCGGATGATGATATCTCCCGGCTGCAATTCTGCGCCGCTTAATGCCTGAGTGAGTTGCGAGGCGCCGGCGCGCAACCGGCTCGCGGTGGAAGGACGCTCGGCCCAGAGCCGCACCGTCGTGGTTTCCCCGGCCAGCGACACCAGCGCGTGAACCGGCCCTGCGGGTTCAACGTCGACTGAAAATCGTGCGCGCCAGACCCGCGTCGCTGTTTCTGTATTGTGACCGGCGGCGTCGCGCGAAACCTCAAACTGCGCAATGGCCGTGCCGGTTGCGACAGCAAATGGAATCTCGAAATTCCAGCGCGGCGTGGTCTGATCGAGCCGCGCTCCCGCGGTATCGACGCGATCCGGAAGCGAGGCGATCTGCAACAACACCTGACGGGAAATCGCAGCATCAGTATCATCAAGCAGTCGTCGCGCGATCTCTTCCGACGATGCAGCCGATGACAATCCCGGCAACGCGACGGGCTGCGCGGTTGGCAATGCGCCGCCAAAGGGCGGCGACGGCATGCTGGTACGCACGACAAAGACATGGTTCTCAGTGGGGCCGTTCGCTGGCCCATTCCTGAACGGCTGCGTAGCGGCCGCCGGATCGCCGTCGGGTCCGAGGGCCGCGCCGGGATCGTTGCTGATCCCTCGATTCTGAAGTACCTCCTGCAGAACGTTCAGGGCTGCACCCGCCGTGGCGGCGCGAAGCCCTGCATCCGATACTCGGGAAAATAATGTCTGGTTCGCAGGCGTATCCGGATCATCGGTTACAGCCAGGCGCGCCTGCGGCAGATACACATCCTGTGCGTCGATATCCGGCGACAGCGGCGGCGCGCTCGATGCCATCGGCGAAGCTGCCTGCTGCGCTTGTTGAGATCCTGCGCCCACGGCGGGCGGCGCACCGCGAGACATGTCCCCGACCGAGATCGAAAGCGCCTCACGGAGCACAAGCAGTGCAGCCTTCATATCGGGTAGCGTATTGGCCGAGGCGGCAGGCTGCCCCGTCTTCAAGCCGGCCGCCAGCGAGGCTTCGAGAAAAAGGCCGGAGTTACGGAACGCGGTCTTGATATCGCTCCCCGTAAGACCCGGATCGAGACCAGGCCGCAAAGTGAGCAGCCGGTCCAGAACCTGTCGCACGTTAGGGGGCAGACTGCCAGAGCCGGCGGCTGCCAGCAGGTTGGCGTAGAGCGGCGAAAGGCTGCCTTGCCGCGCCGCCGCCGCTTGCGCCGCGGACGATACCGAGAGAGCTTCCAGCGCCGTCAGGAGGGGAGCCGGAGGAGCCTTGGCGCTTATCGTTGCAGCCGCAGCATCCGGCGTCAGTGTCAACGCATCCGCCGGTCCGGCAGCATGCGTACCCGATGAGCCCTGATCCACAACCGCAAGCCGAAGCCCTTGCGCGGTCTGCGAGACCGCTAACCGCAGGGTCTGGCCGACTTGAAGCGGAATTTCCGACAGCACCTCGATCGCCAGATCGGCGATGGCAATACGGACGAGATTGTTGGCAAGGATTCCCTGGACCTTTACGTCAATCACCCTGCCGGGCTGCAGCACGGCTTCGTTTGCTGCGCCTTGCGCCGCAATGACCGGGAAAATCGGGTTGATCGAGATCGCCATGAAGCCTCGTTTTACCCGTCAGGCTAACTTCTGTGTCTAAACCTCTCCTTAACCGATTGGTCCAGCCCGCGCCCGAAGGACGGCAGCCGCGGCCCGGAAATCGACCAAACGCGACGCCCTCTGGACGGCCGCCTCCTCATCGACCCCCCATTGCTCGCTGTTCCAGTCCTCATCGACGTGGGCGGCGGCCCAGACCTCGTCCGCATCCAGCCGCCCGGCCATTAAAGCGAGAGCGAGCAGCACGGAGCCGGTCAACGTCGTCACGATATGCAGCGCCCCAACCACCCAAGGGTCTGACGGTAGCGCCTTGCGCGCGGCTGCGACCGCCTGAGCCGGTTGATGGACATGCACGATGCCTTCGGTCAGGATGAAACGCGCTTCCAATGTTTCGGCGGCCCAGAAAAGCACGCGGTCCCAATGTGCGGTTTCGCGAGCCACCAGCGCGTCGGGATGGCCGGCGCGATAGAACAGGAGGTCCGTTTCGAGATACTTGGCAATATCCTCAACCACTGCGTCGACACGACCGGTTACGCCGTCGATGATGCTGTTGGCGAGCCGCGTTAGCGGCATGGTCATGGGGTTGATGACGTCCCGTTGCGCCTCCCATTCCGCGGCCATGGTCTCGGCAATCTCGCGTGCAGGCGCCGCCAGCACGTTACGTGACGGCGTGCGAACCGGCCTGTCGTCGAGCAGGACGGCGAACCCTTCCGGCGTCTCCCTCACGCTCGCGGAGGTATAGAAACGGTTGCGGTGCCCGGCTCGCGCAGAGTTGCGTATCGATTCTTCCGGGTTGAGCGACGAGGAGCCAAGATCTTCGTCAAACAATTCACGCATGGAATACTCTCATATCGCCCTGAGGTCGGCCCCGACGCAACGGCACGGACCTACTCCTCCGGCGCGTGCTCGATCGGATCGAACCGGTCGGCTTCAAGACCGAGCAGATTCCAGGATTGCAACATGTGTGGCGGCAGCGGCGCCGTAACGTCTATGACGCCGCCCCGCGGATGCGGAATCACGATGCGGCGCGCCAGCAGGTGCAGCCGTTTCTGAAGACCTCCAGGCAATTGCCAGTTTTCCTTGTTGAAATACTTTGGATCGCCGACGATGGCGTGATTGATATGCGCCATGTGCGCGCGGAGTTGATGGGTCCGGCCCGTGACAGGCTTCAGCGACACCCAGGCGAGCTTCTGCGCCGAGGTTTCCACCACCGCGTAGTAGGTCACCGCATGGCTCGCGCCCTCGTCGCCATGCGAGGCGACCCGCATGATCGACTCCTCCTCATTCTCTTCCTTGGCAAGATAGGTCGAGATACGGCCCTGCTTCGGCTTTGGTACGCCCGCGACCAGAGCCCAGTAAATCTTGCGCGCTGAACGCTGGCGGAACGCGCCGGTCAGCGCCGTGGCCGCGAAACGCGTCTTGGCCACCAGCAGACAGCCGGCCGTCTCACGATCCAGCCGGTGCACGAGGCGCGGTCGCTGCCCTTTTGCGTCGCGCATCGTTTCCAGCATCCCGTCGATGTGCCGCGACAGGCCGGATCCGCCCTGCACCGCAAGCCCGGCCGCCTTGTTCAGCACCATGACGTCCGCATCTTCGAACAGCACCATCTTCTGCAATTCGTCGCGTGTCTTTGCCTCGGCCTCGGACAGATGAGCCGTGGTCTTCGGCGTGTCGAGCTTGAGCGGAGGGATGCGGACCTTGTCGCCTTCGCCTATGCGATCCTTGCTGTCGGCGCGCTTGCCGTTCACGCGCAACTCGCCTTTGCGGACAATGCGCTGAATGTGGGAGAATGACAGACCGGGAAAGCGTGCTTCAAGAAAGCGGTCGACGCGCATGTTGGCTTCATCGGCCGTCACCGCGACAGTCTGGACCTTTGTCGGCAGAAGCGCTGGTTCGGGTTTAGTCGGCTTTTCGGCGAAACATGCAGTGTCGGCCGGCGTACCTGCGCGCTGCGGCCTGCCCGGCCGAGTCCCCTGCCACCGCTCGCCCGATGATCGCTCAGCGACGCCACGACCTTTCCGGCTCGTCCCTTTTTCTGGACGAGCAACTTTGGCCGAATCGCTCCTGGCCGAAGCGCCTTTAACGCGTTCGCTCCCGCGACCGCCGGACTTCGCTAACGGTCGCCTGACTCGCCGGCTCATTAGTTCCTCTGGAGTTTAGTTCTTCTGCCTCGACTCAACTTTAAGCCTTAGTCATATTCGTCTGATCGAGCACGATCTTCGAAAACGGCTCCACTTTTCAAATTACACTCTGTTCACCCACAAGTGTGGGTAGCGCAGAAGCCCGGCAGCGTCACGGTGAAATCGCGAAGCATCCGATCGCTATGGGCAAGCCCCCTGCCTCTTCAGTAACACGAGGTCGATCATCGCCCCGCGCGAAAGCTTGAGTTTGTTGGCTTCGCCTGCGGCCGCACATGCGCCCGCGGCGTCGTCCGTCTGCAACCGCGCAAGTCCAAGGCTGACCCATCCATCGGCGAATTCCGGCGCGTCGCGCACGCCTTCCTCCAGGATCGTTTTTGCCTCGGCCGGACGCTTGGCCTTCAACAGCAAGCGCCCGTAATCAGCTTTCAGCGTTCGCCGCGGCTTCGGTTGTCGCAACGCAATCTTGAACAGCTCTTCGGCGTATTCGAGATCGCCGAAGCGCGCCGCCGTGATCACCGCAAAGCCTTGGTAGATCTCGCTCCGCTCAGGGGCAAGCAGCCAAGCCTGATTGAATCGTTTTGCCGCTTCTGACAGGTCACCGCGATCGATATGAGCCCAGCCCCGCTCAATAGCTGCAGCGGAAACCGCCTCGCGCGAACCCATCTCATCCGACGCCGCCAGAAAGTCGGCATCGGTCTTTTGCTGTTCGGGAGTTTTCTCCGAGAAACCATAGAACGGCTGTTCGTCAATCCGCGCCGAGAACGTCTTCTTCGTCACCGTCACGCCCGGCGCAACTTCGACCATCTCGGCGCGCGCCGCGTTCGTGATGCCAAGCAGCACCAGTGCCAACAGCCATCGGGTAATATGTCTTCGCATCGCCTGCACCTGTTTACGCCTCGCACCTTGTCGGAGCGTCATAAGCCACTCCGCTTTTTGAAACAGCCTTACGACCGTGGATCGACAGCGTGTTGACGTCGATGAAGTCGTCACGACGAGCGCTCCCGGCGCAGTTTCGCCCAGTAGTCCATGCGCTTGCGGATTTCGCGCTCGAACCCCCGATCCGGCGGATCATAGAAAGTCCGGCGGCCGAGCATCTCCGGGAAGTAATCCTGTCCGGAAAACGCATCGGGCATGTCGTGATCGTATTGGTAGCCGCCGCCGTAACCTTCGGATTTCATCAGACCGGTCGGCGCGTTGAGGATGTGCTTCGGCGGCAAGAGAGAGCCGGCGTCCTTCGCGACGCGCATCGCCGCGCCGAACGCTTTGTAGGCGGCGTTGGACTTCGGCGCGGTGGCCAGATAGATCACCGCCTGCGCGATCGCGAGTTCGCCTTCCGGTGAGCCGAGAAAATCATAGGCATCCTTGGCCGCGTTGCAGATCACCAGCGCCTGCGGATCCGCCAGCCCGATATCCTCGACTGCCATTCGCACCACGCGGCGCGCGAGAAATAACGGGTCCTCGCCGGCCTCGAGCATCCGCGCCAGATAGTACAGCGCCGCATCGGGATCGGAGCCGCGCACCGACTTGTGCAAGGCAGAAATCAAGTTGTAGTGGCCGTCGGCGGATTTGTCGTAGATCGGCGCGCGGCGCTGCAGCACGCCCTGCAACTGCTCGGCATTGAAGACCTCGCCCTCGCGCGCCGACCGCCAGACCTCCTCGACCAGCGTCAGCGCCGCGCGGCCGTCGCCGTCGGCCATGCGCACCAGCGCCGAGCGCGCCTCAGCATCGAGCGGCAACGGCTTGCCCTCGACCTGTTCGGCGCGAGCGAACAATTTCTCGATCGCCTCCCAGTCGAGCGAACGGAACACAAGCACGCGAGCCCGCGACAACAACGCCGCGTTCAGTTCGAACGATGGGTTCTCAGTGGTCGCACCGACCAAAATGACGGTTCCGTCCTCCATGACAGGCAGAAACGAATCCTGTTGCGCGCGATTGAAACGATGAACCTCATCGACGAACAGGAGCGTTCCCGTCCCCGACTCGCGGCGCGCGCGGGCGGCATCGAACGCCTTCTTCAGATCGGCGACACCGGAGAACACCGCCGACAGTTGCTCGAAATGCAGCGCGGTCGCATTCGCCAGCAGCCGCGCCACTGTCGTCTTGCCGGTCCCCGGCGGTCCCCAGAAGATGAGCGAGCCTAGCGTGCGGGTTTCCAGCATCCGGGTCAGCGCGCCGTCCAATCCAAGAATGTGATCCTGCCCGACCACGTCCGACAGCGTCTGCGGTCGCAGCTTGTCCGGCAGTGGATGCGGCGCATCACGTTCCAGACCCGCCGCGGAGAACAGGCTGTTGGAGGCGCGCTGGCGGTTCGGGCTCATCCGCCTAGCATGACTTGAATCTGCTGGCCTCCACGCATCAGCGTGATACGCCAGAGCCGCCTCGCTTCGCGAACGGCCTGTTCGAGATCGGCCGTCTTAACGATCTTCTTGTTGTTGACCGCGAGGATGATGTCGCCTTTCCTGAAGCCGACATTCGCGGCCATTCCATTGTCCGCCAATGCGATGACCACGACCCCTTCGGCACCGTAATCGAGATGAAGTTCGTCGGCCAGCGCCGGCGAGATATTCGCAACCTTGGCGCCTTGAAATGGTGATGGCGCGGTGATCGCCAACTCGTCGCGACCGGTGTCCGGCGCCGCCTCGAGCGGAACGGTAAGCTTGATCGGCCTCCCATTGCGTTGGACTTCCAATTGCGATGTGCCGCCGAGCGGACGCGTCGCAAACCGATAGTCAAACGCATTGGGGTCCTCGACAGGCTGTCCGTCGATCAAGACGATCAGGTCGGATAGTTTGAGACCGGCACGCGCCGCCGGACTTCCAACCGCAACGCTGGCCACCAGCGCACCGGCCGGCGCCTTGAGGCCGATGGTTTCGGCAATCTCCGGGGTTATCGTTTGCAGCCGCGCTCCGAGCCAGGGCCGCTGCACCGCCTTGCCACCATTCTTGGCGGATGCCACGACAACCCGCACCATGTTTGCCGGAATGGCGAAGCCGATGCCCTGCGACCCTCCGGAGCGCGAGAAAATTGCGGTGTTGATACCTGCGAGACGACCCGTGATGTCAACCAGCGCCCCACCCGAGTTTCCCGGATTGATCGCCGCATCGGTCTGGATGAAGAACTGATAGTCTGTAATTCCCACCTGCGTGCGCGCCAACGCCGAAACAATGCCGTGCGTCACAGTCTGCCCGACGCCGAATGGGTTCCCAATCGCCATGACGAGGTCTCCGACCTGCAACTCATCCGAATTCGCGAAATCGAGCGTCGGGAACTTCTCATGCACATCCTTCAGCCGCAGGACCGCAAGGTCGGTCCGCGTGTCCTTGAGCACGATCTCGGCCTCGAACTCGCGCTTGTCCGGCAGCGCGATCTTGACCTGGTCGGCACCCTCAATCACGTGATTGTTTGTCACGACAAGGCCGGACGGATCGACCATCACGCCTGAGCCGAGCGAGCGCTGCATCTGTTCCGGCTGCCCGCCCGGAACGCCAAAGAACCGGCGGAAGACCGGATCCTCGAGCAATGGATGGCGATGCTGGATCACCTTGGCGGCATAGACATTGACGACAGCCGGCGTCACCCGCTGCACGATCGGTGCATAGGAAAGCCGCAATTCGGCCTGGGAGGCCGGAACGTGGCGGTCCTGAGCATGACCAGGCGCCGGCATCGTCAGAGCGAGGAATAGCGGGGCGAACAGGCGGAACGACGTCATGAATTCACTCCCGGGGTCAGGACCGCAGATATAGGCTTCGCTAACCTTCAAGAGAAGCAAAAGACGCTTTTTTCACGTCCGCGACGTCGCGCGGATGCCAAGACAGAACGCCATGTCATCGTCTGCACGCACATGATCGTCGCGACAGCACAACCACACACATCGCGAGTCCATCACAGACGCCGCGAAGTGCCGCACAAATCGGAACCACCTGCCGCATCCCCGTAATGGAAGCCTTTTAGCGTGCGCACCTACGCGAACCGGTGTCCACTTCGCTCGAAACGCTCTCTAGGGCAGGCTCGAACCAACAAAAAAGCGGCGCCCCACGATGCGCCGCCTTTCTAAGTTTTAAAAGAGGTCGAGCTTACGCGGCTTCCGAAGCTTCCTGCACCGGCCCGGAATCCTGGCCCTTGGCATCGACGTCGCGATCGACGAACTCGATCACTGCCATCGGCGCGTTATCGCCGTATCGGAAGCCGGCCTTGATAATGCGGGTATACCCACCATGACGGTCCTTGTAGCGCGGCGCCAACACGTCGAACAGCTTCTTCACCTGATCGACGTCGCGCATCTCGCTGATCGCCTGACGGCGCTTGTCGAGGCCACCCTTCTTGCCGAGGGTCACCAGTTTTTCGACGATCGGACGTAGTTCTTTTGCCTTCGGCAGCGTGGTGACAATCTGCTCATGCTTGATAAGCGCCGCCGCCATATTGGCAAACATTGCCTTGCGATGCTCCGCGGTGCGATTGAGCTTCCGGTGAACCTTACCATGACGCATTGATGTGATCCTCAGTCTTGTCCGGTTGCGACTGCTCGGCGGTCGCGCTGCTCAGGTGGGCTGCCTGCGTTCGCCCTATTTTGGGTTTCTCTCCCCCACTCCGGGGAAGAGATCACTCAGTAATGGTCCTCGAAGCGTTTTGCCAGCTCATCTATATTTTCCGGCGGCCAGCCCGGCACTTCCATGCCGAGATGCAGACCCATCTGGGCCAGCACTTCCTTGATCTCATTCAGCGACTTGCGCCCGAAATTCGGGGTGCGCAGCATCTCCGCTTCCGACTTCTGCACCAGATCGCCGATGTAAACGATGTTGTCGTTCTTCAAGCAATTTGCGGAACGTACCGACAGCTCCAGTTCATCCACTTTCTTGAGGAAGGCAGGATTGAACGCCAGATCCGGAATGATCTCGGTGGCGACTTCCTTGCGCGGCTCCTCGAAGTTGACGAAGACATTGAGTTGATCTTGCAGAATACGCGCGGCGAAGGCCACGGCATCCTCGGGCGTCACCCCGCCATTCGTTTCGATGGTCATGGTCAGTTTGTCGTAGTCGAGAATCTGACCCTCGCGAGTGTTTTCGACCTTGTAGGATACCTTGCGCACCGGCGAATACAGGCTATCAACCGGTATCAGTCCGATCGGCGCATCCTCGGGCCGATTACGCTCGGCGGCAACATAACCCTTGCCGGAGGCAACCGTGAATTCCATGCGAATCTCGGCGCCATCGTCGAGGGTGCAGATCTGAAGGTCGGGATTAAGCACCACGATGTCGCCGACGGTCTGGATGTCACCTGCGGTGACGCTGCCGGGACCTTGCTTCTTCACGACCATGCGCTTGGGGCCTTCCCCCTGCATCTTGATCGCGATGTCCTTGATATTCAGCACGATGTCGGTGACGTCCTCGCGAACGCCCGCGATCGAGGAGAATTCGTGTAGAACGCCATCGATGTGTACCGACTGCACCGCGGCGCCTTGCAGCGAGGACAGCAGGATTCGGCGTAGCGCGTTACCGAGTGTCTGGCCAAAACCGCGCTCAAGCGGCTCGGCAATCAGGGTTGCAAAGCGCGAGGGATCGCTGCCGGGAACGACCTGCAGCTTGTTCGGCCGAATGAGCTCTTGCCAATTTTTCTGGATCGTCACTGTTTCACCCATGCCATCAACATCGCTGGCGTTGGAGGACGCGGATCAATCCGCGCAAAGATAAAAACCTCGAATTGGCGGAACAACAAACCGCCGCTGTCGAATATCAAACGCGCCGGCGCTTGCGCGGACGGCAACCGTTATGAGGAATCGTGGTCACATCGCGGATCGAGGTAACGGTGAAGCCCGCAGCCTGCAGCGCGCGCAGCGCCGATTCGCGACCCGAACCCGGACCAGCTACCTCGACCTCAAGGGTGCGCATGCCGTGCTCCTGCGCCTTCTTGGAAACATCTTCCGCCGCCACCTGCGCCGCGTAAGGGGTCGACTTGCGTGATCCCTTAAAACCCATCGTCCCGGCCGATGACCAGGCGATCGTATTGCCCTGCGCATCGGTGATGGTGATGGTGGTGTTGTTGAACGACGAATTGACATGCGCGATGCCGGACGCGATGTTCTTGCGCTCGCGGCGGCGAACGCGTGTAGCTTCCTTACCCATTGTCAGCCTTTCCTGTGATCTCAACGCCGCCGTAATGCCAGCGGCTCCACCGACGATGCGAATAGCGATCAGAATCTATTCGCTGTTCGCAATTTCCTATCCGCGCTCTTACTTTTTCTTGCCGGCAATCGACTTGGCCGGCCCCTTGCGGGTACGCGCGTTAGTATGGGTGCGCTGACCGCGCACCGGCAGTCCGCGACGATGACGCAAGCCGCGATAACAACCGAGATCCATCAGCCGCTTGATGTTGATGCCGACCTCACGGCGAAGATCGCCTTCGACGAGATAGTCGCGATCGATGACTTCCCGAATCTGAAGTACTTCCTGATCGGTCAGTTGCGAGACCCGGCGATCGACCGGAATCTTGACCTTCTCGACGATCTCGGCGGCATTCTTCTGACCAATGCCATGGATGTATTGAAGCGCGATGACGACGCGCTTGTTGGTTGGGATATTCACGCCGGCAATACGGGCCACAGACTTCTCTCCTGTTGCCGACTCGCGGTGAGCCGGCCTTTCCTTCGATATTTCAGGCGGGTATCCTCAAACACAAACACGACGCCTGACCCTCAGTTATCTTAGGGTCCGGCATCGTCTGAAACGATCCGCTGGATGCTTGTTTATTAAGGACTTGGTGGCATTTCGTCAACCGTCCCGCCACTTTTGCTCGCTCTTTCGTGACTTTTGAGCCGCCAATTTTTGCTCACCTCACCGTGCTCGTTCCCCATTCCCAAGGGCCCGCCTGGGACCATCATTTACTGGTTTTTCTCGCCTTTAGGTCGATTCTGGCCCGCTTACCACCGGCGGATGCCGAACTTTGACATCGGAACTCCCGACCGTCTCAGGACGCGGCGAATATCCCGCGTGACGTCATCGATAGCCATCATGCCGTCAACCGTCAGCAGCTTGCCGCGCTCCGAATAGTAGCGAATGAGCGGCTCGGTCAGCCCGCGGTAGCTGACCAGCCGCTTCGAGAGCACCTCCGGCCTATCATCGGCCCGCACCTGTTCCCCCCGCGCCGTCATTTCCGCGACACGGCTTTCAACGCGCTGCAGTAGCGCACTTTCGTCGACGCGAAGCTCAACCACGGCATCGAGTGCGAGATTTTTGGATTGGAGCAGACGATCCAGTGCCTCGGCCTGTGGGACGGTGCGCGGAAAGCCGTCGAGGATGAATCCCGTCTTCGCGTCCGCCTGTTCCAGCCGGTCGGAAATGATGCCGATGACGACATCGTCCGGGACCAGCCCCCCGCTCGCCATGATGTCCTTGGCCTTGAGGCCGACCGGCGTACCGGCGGCGACGGCGGCGCGCAGCATGTCGCCCGTAGAAAGCTGAATGATTCCGTAGTGATGAACCAGACGTTGCGCCTGCGTTCCTTTTCCCGCCCCCGGCGGCCCGAGAAGAATCAGTCTCATAAAGAATTGCCCCATCGCCGGGTGAACGGGCAGCCGCGCACCTGCGCTTCGATATCGGGCACACCGCAAAATACGACCTGCGCCCTTCCGGCAACTAATACGGCACCCCGGAGCAAGCGATCAATGCCTCGGACAAGAATAGCAGGAGGCAGATATGTCGCGGCGATCGTATGCGACCCCAAACGAAGAACGCCGGGGCACGAAAGCGATACGCTTGGCGGATCTGACACGCATTCCGCAAAAGTGGATACCATCATCGCAAGCAGAACACGCGCAGGTTATTGACTGAAAGCATTTCTTCTCACTGACCGATTCCGATGAGCAAGAACGCTTCACGTCATCGACGGCGGCCTCTCAACTTGGATTTTTTTATCAGGCCTTCATATTGGTGGGCCAGCAGATATCCCTGCACCTGCGACACTGTATCCATCGTGACGCTGACCACGATCAGAAGCGACGTACCGCCGAAATAGAAAGGTACCGCTGCGTAAGAAATCAAAATCTCGGGAATCAGGCAGACAACCGCGAGATAAACCGCCCCTGGCACCGTGATGCGCGAGAGCACGTAGTCGATATACTCGGCGGTCCGCTCGCCTGGCCTGATGCCCGGAATGAAGCCGCCATGCTTTTTGAGATTATCGGCTGTCTCGGTCGGATTGAAGACGATCGCGGTGTAGAAGAAGGTGAAGAACACGATCAAGGCGATGTACAGGACCAGAAACATCGGCCGGCCGTGACCGAGTTGGGTATTGATCCACTGGAACCATTCCGGTCCGCTACCCGCGTTGAAGTTCGCGACCGTCGTCGGCAACAGCAGCAGTGACGAAGCGAAAATCGGCGGGATCACACCGGAGGTATTGAGCTTCAGCGGCAGATGGGAAGACTGCCCATCAAACATCTTATTGCCGACCTGACGCTTCGGATACTGGATCAGCAACCTGCGCTGGGCGCGCTCCATGAACACAATGAAGGCAATCACCGCGACGACCATGATCAGAACGATCAGGATGATCCCTGTGGACAGCGCGCCTTGCCGGCCGAGTTCGAGCATGTTGGCGAGCGCGGACGGCAGCTCGGCGACGATACCGGCCATGATGATGAGGGAAATGCCGTTGCCGATGCCTCGCGACGTGATCTGCTCGCCGAGCCACATCAGAAACATGGTGCCGCCGGTCAATGTGATCGCGGTGGAGAGCAGGAAAAACATGCCGGGATTGGTGACGACGTTGCCTGCGCCCTGGAGACCGACGGCAATGCCGTAGGACTGGAAGAACGCCAGCACCACCGTAAGATAACGAGTGTATTGATTGATAATCTTGCGGCCAGCTTCGCCCTCCTTCTTGAGAGCCTCGAGCTTAGGCGATACCGAGGTCAACAGTTGCAGGATGATCGAGGCCGAAATGTACGGCATGATGTTCAAGGCGAAAATCGCCATGCGGTCGATACCACCGCCGGAGAACATATTGAACATCCCGAGGATGCCGCCGGCCTGGGAATTGAACACCTTTTGCCAGACCGTCGGGTCGATGCCCGGTAGCGGGATGTAGGTACCCAGCCGATAGACGAGCAACGCGCCGAGCGTGAACCAGATGCGCTTCTTCAGCTCGTCGGCTTTCGCAAACGCCGAGAAGTTTAGGTTAGCCGCCAGTTGTTCCGCTGCTGAGACCATATTCAGCCTTCTCCCGCACCAATGGTGCCGTCACGCTCCGCCAGAACGGGCCAGCCGGCAGACGCCAAACCTCTCATGGTTCCTGTCGTGCGCCAAAGCGGGCGATGACGCAGACGTTAGGCTGCCTCACCTTCGTCCTTCTTCGGCGCAAGGATTTTCACTGTGCCGCCGGCCTTCTCGACCGCCGTGATCGCGGACTTCGAGGCGCCGTGAACCTCGATAGTCAGTTTCGCCTTGATCTCGCCTCGGCCAAGCAGGCGGACGCCACCCTTGGCGCGACGCACCACGCCGGATTTCACCAGCGACTCGGCGTTAACGGTCTCCTTGGCATTGATCGACCCGGCATCAATTGCGGCCTGGAGCCGGTCAAGATTGATTTCGGCAAATTCCACCCGGAAGATATTGTTGAAGCCGCGCTTCGGCAACCGCCGGTGCAGCGGCATCTGGCCTCCCTCGAAGCCTTTGATGCGCACACCCGAGCGCGCCGTCTGTCCCTTGCCGCCACGGCCGCCGGTCTTGCCCTTTCCGGAGCCGATACCCCGGCCGATCCGCATGCGCTTCTTGCGCGAGCCTGCGTTGTCGGCGATATCGCAAAGTTTCATGGTCGCGTCCTCATCGTGTTCGTCGTGCCAGGATCGTCCCGGCCTTCCACGTCTTTTGCCGAACCCGGCGCACTCCAAGCCGTGGACCCCCGGCACAGGCCGGGCATAAATAGCAAATTATTACGTCTCGTCGATTACACGGACGATGTGTCGAACCTTCTCGATCATGCCGCGAATTTCAGGCGTATCCTGCAACTCCGCGGTCCGACCGATCTTGTTGAGCTTAAGCCCGACCAATGTCGAGCGTTGTGAGTGGTGGCGGCGGATTGCGCTGCCGGTCTGCTCGACCTTGATTGTCTTTGCGGCCTTAGCCATCGTCGTCACTCCAAATCCTGTCTTGCCCGGCGGTCGGATTGGGCAGGTGGCAACCGCCGGCCCCAGCCCGGACTCCGCTTATTCGGCAACAGCCTCCGCATCACCGCCCACACGGCGCGATTGCAGCGTGGAAACCTTGATATTGCGGCGGGCGGAAACCGAGCGCGGTGAATCCTGATGCTTCAGCGCGTCGAACGTCGCGCGAATCATATTGTAGGGATTGGACGAGCCAATCGACTTCGCCACCACGTCCTGGATGCCGAGCGTCTCAAACACCGCGCGCATCGGGCCGCCGGCGATGATGCCGGTGCCGGCTGGTGCTGCGCGCAGATAAACGCGGCCTGCGCCGTGGCGGCCTGCGATGTCGTGATGCAGCGTCCGGCCCTCGCGCAGCGCCACGCGCGTCAGATTGCGCTTTGCCGACTCCGTCGCCTTGCGGATTGCCTCCGGAACTTCGCGCGCCTTGCCGTGACCGAAGCCAACCCGGCCCTTCTGGTCGCCGATCACGACCAACGCCGCGAAACCGAAGCGCTTGCCGCCCTTGACGACCTTCGCCACACGATTGATGTGGACAAGCTTGTCAACGAACTCGCTGTCGCGCTCCTCGCGATCTCTGCTCCGTTCGCGTCCGCCGCGTTCGCGTTCACCTGCCATGGTGTTTTTCCGATCCTTGTGAGGCTTCGCCCCTGTCCTATTCGTTCGATATCAATTTCAAGACACGCATTCTTGTTGCAAAACCGGATCCCGCTTTTGCAGAATACGCGCTTAGAAGCTCAAACCGCTTTCGCGAGCGGCATCGGCCAGCGCCTTGACGCGACCGTGATAGAGATAGCCGCCGCGATCGAAGACCACTTCCTTGACGCCGTTCTTCACCGCCCGCTCCGCCAACAGTTTGCCAACCGCTTTGGCCGCTTCGATATTGGCGCCCGTGTTGCCCGTACCGCGCATCACCTTTTCGAGCGAGGACGCCGAGGCCAGCGTCTCGCCCTTCAGGTCGTCAATGACTTGGGCATATATGTGCTTCGACGAGCGGAACACCGACAGCCGCGGTCTGCCATTTGCGGTGCGACGCAACGACAGCCTCACGCGTTGCTTGCGCCGGGCATTCGTAATCTTCAGTTTCGACATGACCGGCTCCGTTACTTCTTCTTTCCTTCCTTGCGGAAGATCGTTTCGTTGGCGTACTTCACGCCCTTGCCCTTGTAAGGCTCCGGCGGACGATAGCCACGGATTTCGGCCGCGACCTGACCAACGCGCTGCGCGTCATTACCCGTGATCGTGATTTCAGTCGGCTTCGGCACAGCAATCGTAATCCCCTCGGGGACCGCGTAATTGACATCGTGGCTATAGCCGAGCGCGAGCTGCAATGACTTGCCTTGCAACGCGGCGCGATAGCCGACGCCGACGATCTCGAGCTTCTTCTCGAATCCCTTCGTGACGCCGTCGACAAGATTTGCGACTTGCGCGCGCGCTGTACCATACAGCGCCTGCGCCCGCTTGGTCTCGTATCGCGGCGCGACCTTTACCGCGCCATCCTCGAGCTTCACCTCGACATCGTCATGGACGACGAACTGAAGCTGGCCTTTCGGCCCCTTCATCTTGACGGTCTGCCCTTCGACGGTCGCAGTGACACCGGATGGCACCGTGACTGGCCTCTTGCCGATGCGTGACATGGCTTAATTCCTTCCTCAGAACACCGTGAAGAGAACTTCGCCGCCCACATTCGCGTCACGCGCGTCGTGGTCGGCCATGATTCCCTTCGGCGTCGACAGCACCGAAATCCCCAGCCCGTTGTTGACGCGCGGTAGATTTTTCACGGAGGCGTAAACACGCCGCCCCGGCTTGGAGACCCGCTCGATCTCGCGGATCACGGGTTCGCCGTCGAAATACTTCAACTCGATCTCAAGCTCGCTGCGGCCCGAGGAATGCTCGACGCTGGCGTAGCCGCGGATATAGCCCTCGCTCTTGAGGACTTCGAGCACGTTAGCTCGCATCTTGGAGCCCGGGGTCGAAACCTTGGGCTTGTTGCGCATCTGCGCATTGCGGATGCGGGTGATGAGATCGCTGATCGGATCGTGCGTGGACATCTGGCGACCCTCCTTACCAGCTCGACTTCACGAGGCCGGGAACCAGGCCTCTGGAGCCAAGCTCGCGCAGCGCGATGCGACTCAGCTTGTTCTTGCGGTAGTTCGAACGGGGACGTCCGGTCAGTTCGCAGCGGTTGCGGATACGCGTCGCCGACGAATTGCGCGGCATTTCGGCAAGCTTCAGAGTGGCTGCGAACCGTTCCTCCATCGGCTTGGTCTTGTCGGAGATGATGGCCTTCAGCCGCGCGCGCTTCGCAGCCGCGTTCCCAGCCATCCGCCTGCGCCGGTTGTTCTTCTCGATCGAACTCTTCTTTGCCATGCTTGGCTCCTTGCCTTTCCGCGTCTGAGCGCTTCTCAGCGTCTCACTGCCGGAACGGAAAATTGAATGCAGTCAGCAGCGCCCGAGCCTCGTCATCCGTCTGCGCCGTCGTGCAGACCGTGACGTCCATGCCCCAGCTCTCCCCGACCTTGTCGAAGTCGATTTCGGGGAAAATGATGTGTTCCTTGATGCCGAGCGAATAATTGCCGCGACCGTCGAAGCTCTTCGGATTGAGACCGCGGAAGTCGCGCACGCGCGGCAGCGCGACGTTTACCAGGCGGTCGATGAACTCGTACATCTTCGCCTTGCGCAGCGTCACCTTGCAGCCGATCGGCTGGTTTTCACGCAGCTTGTAGGTCGCGATTGCGACACGCGAATAGGTCACGACCGCCTTCTGGCCGGCGATCAGCGCCAGGTCACCAGCCGCCGTCTCGGCCTTTTTGCGGTCGTTCACGGCCTCGCCGATTCCCATATTGAGAACCACCTTGTCGAGACGCGGCACCTGCATGACATTGACGTAGCCGAACTCCTCGGTGAGTCTGGCGCGGATGCTCTTGTCATATTCCGCGCGCAGGCGCGGCACGTAAGCTGTTTCAGCCATCGATCTCCGCTCCCGAACGCTTGGCGACACGCACCTTGGTGCCGTCTGCCTGAATCTTGAAACCGACGCGGGTCGGCTTTCCGTCCTTGCCGACGATCGCGATGTTTGACAGGTGGACCGGCGACTCCTTCGAAATGATGCCGCCCTCCTGGTTCTGGCTCTGCTTCTGGTGGCGCTTCACCATGTTAACGCCGCGCACCAGCGCCCTGCCCTCCGCGGGGCGCACCTCGAACACCTCGCCGGTGCGACCCTTGTCGCGGCCCGACAATACGATAACCTTGTCGCCCTTCCGGATCTTGGCAGCCATCACAGCACCTCCGGCGCCAGCGATATGATTTTCATGTGGTTCTTGGCACGTAGCTCGCGCGGCACCGGCCCAAAAATGCGGGTGCCGACAGGCTCGGACTGGTTGTTGATCAGAACGGCCGCATTGCGGTCAAAACGGATCACCGAACCGTCCGCGCGGCGGATATCCTTGGATACCCGCACCACCACCGCCTTCATGACGTCGCCCTTCTTCACCTTCCCGCGCGGGATGGCTTCCTTGATCGACACGACGATGATGTCGCCCACCGTTGCATAGCGGCGCTTGGAGCCTCCAAGCACTTTGATGCACATGACACGGCGTGCGCCTGAATTATCGGCCACGTCGAGGTTGGTCTGCATCTGAATCATTGATGCACCTTGTCCTCTTTCTGATGCGCAAAATCGCGCTTAAGCAGTTTTCTTCTGTTCGCCCCGAACCACGGTCCAGCGCTTCAATTTCGAGATCGGCTTGCTTTCCTCGATCCACACCATGTCACCCGGCTTGAACTCATTGTTCTCGTCGTGCGCGTGATAGTTTTTCGAGCGGCGAATGGTCTTCTTGTAGATCGGATGGGTAAAGCGGCGATCGACACGCACCACAACCGTCTTGGCTTGCTTGTCGCTGACGACCACGCCCTGCAGCGTACGTTTTGGCATCTCGGACCCCTTATTTCTTCGCGTCGCGCTTTTGCGCGGCGATGGTCTTGATCCGTGCAATATCGCGGCGGGCTTCACGCAACCGCGAAGTGTTCTCAAGCTGTCCGGTGGCTCGCTGGAAGCGCAGATTGAACCGCTCCTTCTTCAGATTGGCGACGGCGTCGTCCATCTGGTCGGGGGTCATCGCGCGGATGTCAGCGGTCTTCATTCCTGCCATGTCGGTTACTCCGCGATGCGCGCGACGAAGCGCGTTTTGATCGGCAGCTTGGCGGCGGCGAGAGTCAGTGCTTCCTTGGCGGTCTGCGCGGCCACGCCATCGATCTCGAAAAGAACCCGGCCCGGCTTGACCCGTACCACCCACAATTCCGGCGCGCCCTTGCCTGAGCCCATGCGGACCTCGGCAGGCTTCTTCGATACGGGCACGTCCGGAAAAACGCGGATCCAAACGCGTCCCGCGCGCTTCATGTGGCGCGTCAGCGCTCGCCGCGCGGCTTCGATCTGGCGCGCCGTGATGCGCTCGGGCGCCATTGCCTTCAGGCCGAACTGGCCGAACGCAAGTGTCGCGCCCGACGACGCGACGCCGTGGATGCGGCCCTTGTGTGCCTTCCGGAACTTGGTCTTCTTCGGTTGCATCATGGCTTACGCCCTCAAACCTTCTCTCGTTCAAGCCGCGTCGCGGCGCGGACGGCTGTCGTCGCCGGCCAGGCGCTTGTCCTGAGCCATCGGATCGTGCTCGAGGATCTCGCCCTTGAATATCCAGACCTTGACGCCGCAGGTGCCGAACGTCGTGAACGCGGTAGCAACGCCGTAGTCCACATCAGCGCGCAGCGTGTGCAGCGGCACACGGCCTTCGCGATACCACTCCATGCGGGCGATTTCGGCGCCGCCGAGACGGCCCGAGCAATTGATCCGAATGCCTTCGGCGCCGAGACGCATCGCCGACTGCACGGCGCGCTTCATCGCGCGGCGGAATGCGACGCGACGCTCAAGCTGCTGCGCGATCGATTCGGCGACCAGCGTGGCATCGAGTTCCGGCTTGCGAATTTCGACGATGTTGAGGACCACGTCGGACGAGGTGATGTCAGCAACCCTTTTGCGAAGCTTATCGATATCGGCGCCCTTCTTTCCGATCACGACACCGGGGCGCGCCGAATGGATCGTCACGCGGCACTTTTTATGCGGACGCTCGATCACGATGCGGGCAACGGCCGCCTGCTTGAGTTCCTTGTGCAGGAGTTCGCGGATCTTGACATCCTCGTGCAGCAGCCTGCCGTACTCGCTCTTGCCGGCATACCAACGGGAATCCCAGGTCCGGTTGATACCCAGACGCAGCCCGATTGGATTGATCTTCTGACCCATCGTTTTCTCCCGCGCCTCTTTAAGCGCTCGCCTCGGCCTCGACCTGACGCACCACGATTGTCAGTTGCGAGAACGGTTTATAGATACGGCCCGAACGGCCACGGCCGCGCGGCGCGAAACGCTTCATCACCATGCCGTTGCCGACAAACGCCTCCGATACGATCAACTCGTCGACGTCGAGGTCGTGGTTGTTCTCCGCATTGGCGATCGCCGATTCCAGACACTTCTTTACGTCGACCGCGATCCGCTTGCGCGAAAACTGCAGGTCCGCGAGCGCCGCGGACGCCTTGCGGCCCCGGATCAGTTGCGCAACCAGGTTGAGCTTCTGCGGGCTCACCCGAAGCATCCGGGCGATCGCCTTGGCCTCGTTTTCCGGGAGGCTCCGTTCGCGCTTTGGTTTGCTCATGACTTAACCTCAAGCCCTCTTGGCTTTCTTGTCGCCCGAGTGGCCATGGAACGTACGAGTCGGCGAAAACTCACCGAACTTGTGACCGACCATCTCCTCGTTGACCGACACCGGCACGTGCTTCTGACCGTTGTAGACGCCGAACACCAAACCGACGAATTGCGGCAGAATGGTCGAACGGCGGCTCCAGATCTTGATGACGTCATGACGGCCGCTCGCCCGCGCGACATCTGCCTTCTTGAGCAGGGAGCCTTCAACAAACGGGCCTTTCCAGACTGAACGAACCATGTCCGGCTTTCCTTACTACTTCTTCCGCTTGTGGCGGCTGATGAGAATGAACTTGTTGGTCGACTTGTTTGAACGGGTCTTCTTGCCTTTGGTCGGCTTGCCCCACGGCGTCACGGGATGACGGCCACCGGAGGTACGGCCTTCGCCGCCGCCATGCGGATGGTCGATTGGGTTCATGACCACGCCGCGGTTATGCGGACGGCGACCCATCCAGCGGGTGCGGCCCGCCTTGCCGATCGAGGTGTTCATATGATCCGGATTCGATACCGCGCCGATGGCGCCGCGGCAGCGGCCGTGCACCAGACGCTGCTCGCCCGAATTCAGACGCAGGATGACATAGTCCTGATCGCGGCCGACGATCTGAGCATAGGTGCCAGCGGAACGTGCAAGCTGACCACCTTTGCCGATCTTCATCTCGACATTGTGGACGATCGTGCCGACAGGCATGTTGCCGAGCGGCATGACATTACCCGGCTTGACGTCAACATAATTCCCCGCGACGACGGTGTCGCCGACAGCCAGACGCTGCGGCGCAAGGATATAAGCCTGCTCGCCGTCCTGATACTTGATCAGCGCGATGAACGCAGTGCGGTTCGGATCATACTCGAGCCGCTCGACGACCGCCGGCACGTCCGTCTTGCCGCGCTTGAAATCGACGTTGCGATAGGCCTGCTTGTGGCCGCCGCCGCGGAACCGAACGGTGATGCGCCCAGTATTGTTGCGGCCGCCCTTGCCGCGCTTGCCCTCGGTCAGCGTCTTGACCG
The DNA here is from genome assembly GCF_058809865.1 of Nitrobacter sp. MLSD-S21. Taxonomy (NCBI): domain Bacteria; kingdom Pseudomonadati; phylum Pseudomonadota; class Alphaproteobacteria; order Hyphomicrobiales; family Nitrobacteraceae; genus Nitrobacter; species Nitrobacter sp. MLSD-S21. Next base: position 1,028,775 of record NZ_JBXASZ010000001.1, read on the forward strand.
GCTTGCCCTTGTAAAGGGCCGAGCGATCGACCATCACCAACTGGCGCTGGCCCGGCGTCGTGGGATTGTATGTCTTAAGTGCCATAATCTATCGCCTTAAAGCCGTTTCCGCCTCAGAGTCCGGTAGTGACGTCAATGCGGTGGCCCTCTTCGAGGGTCACAACCGCGCGCTTGACATCCGACTGCGAGCCTAAGTTGCCGCGGAAGACCTTTACCTTGCCCTTGCGCACCAGCGTATTCACGCTCTTGACCTTGACGTCGAACAGTTTCTCGACCGCTTCCTTGATCTGCGGCTTGGACGCCTTGCGCGCCACCTTGAACACCACCTTGTTGTACTCGGAGGCCATCGTCGCCTTTTCGGTAATGACCGGAGCGACGATCACGTCGTAATGCTTCGCATCGATTGTCATTTGAAGCGCGCCTCCAACGCATCAACCGCCGCCTTGGTCAACACCAGCTTCTGGCGGCGCAGAATGTCGTAGACATTGATGCCCTGGATCGGCAGCACGTCGATGTTCGGAATATTGCGCACAGCGGTTGCGAACCCGGCATGAACCTGCGCGCCGTCAACGATCAGCGCACTGGTCAGACCGAGGCCGGAAAAGTGACCCATCAGAGCCTTGGTCTTGGCGTCCTTCAATTCGACGCTGTCGATGACAATCAAACCGCCGTCCTTGGCCTTCGCCGATAGAGCATGGCGCAGCGCCAGCGCGCGCACCTTCTTGGGCAGATCATGCGCATGACTACGAACGACCGGCCCGAACGCGCGGCCGCCGCCGCGGAACTGGGGCGCGCGGGCTGAACCGTGACGGGCGTTGCCGGTGCCCTTCTGCTTGAACAGCTTCTTGCCGGTACGCCAGATTTCCGCACGTCCCTTGGTCTTGCGGGTGCCCGCCTGACGCTTGGCGAGCTGCCAGTTCACGCAACGCTGAATCAGATCCTTGCGCGGCTCGAGCCCGAAGATGCCGTCCGATAGTTGAACCGAACCCGCAGCCTTGCCTTCGAGGGTGGTAATGTTCAGTTCCATGTTATGCCCCCTCCTTCTCGGCCGGGACATCCGCCGTGACTTTGTCGTCCGCAGCCTGCGCGCCGCCTGCAACCTTGAACTTGCCTGGTTGCGGCGCTTCCTTGGGCAACGGCTTCTTCACCGCGTCGCGCACCGCGATCCAGCCGCCCTTGGAGCCCGGAACGGCGCCCTCGACCAGGATCAGGCCGCGCTCGACGTCGGTCTTCACCACGCGCAAATTCAACGTTGTGATGCGGTCAACACCCATGTGACCGGGCATCTTCTTGTTCTTGAAGGTCTTGCCCGGATCCTGACGTCCGCCAGTCGAACCGATCGAACGATGCGAGACCGAAACACCGTGCGTAGCGCGCAGACCACCGAAGTTCCAGCGCTTCATGCCGCCGGCGAACCCTTTACCGACCGAGGTTCCGGTGACATCGACGAACTGGCCGACCACGAAATGGTCCGCCTGGATTTCCGCGCCGACCGGAATCAGCGCATCTTCGGACACACGGAATTCCGCAACCTTGCGCTTCGGCTCGACCTTGGCGACCGCGAACTGTCCGCGCTCCGACTTCGGCAGGTAGACCGTCTTGCGCACGCCCGACCCGAGCTGCAACGCAACGTAGCCATTCTTCTCGCCGGTCCGGTGTCCCAACACCTGACAATTGCTCAGCTTCAGCACGGTCACAGGGATATGCTCGCCGGCCTCTGTGAAGACCCGCGTCATCCCGACCTTTTGTGCGATCACTCCGGAGCGCATCGTCGTGCTTCCTGTTCTTTCTGTCCGCTAATGTGCGAACTGTTCCTAAACTTCGTTTCGACTTCCGCGTGCCCTGATCCGAAAAAACGGCGGGCTGCCGAGTTCAGAGCTTGATCTCGACGTCGACGCCTGCAGCCAGATCGAGCTTCATCAAGGCATCGACAGTCTGAGGAGTTGGATCGACGATATCGAGAAGGCGCTTGTGCGTCCGCATTTCGAACTGCTCGCGGCTTTTCTTATCGACGTGCGGCGAACGGTTGACCGTAAACTTCTCGATTCGCGTCGGCAGCGGGATCGGTCCACGGACCTGCGCACCGGTGCGTTTCGCGGTATTTACGATCTCGCGGGTCGACGTATCGAGAATCCGATGGTCGAACGCCTTGAGACGGATGCGGATATTCTGGCCGTTCATTGCCGTGTCTCTCTTTGAAAAGCGAATAGTGAGTAGTGAGTAGCGAATAGCGAAATAGAAGATGTTCTATTCGCCACTCGCTATTCGCAATTCTCTCGTTCCTTACTCGATGATGCTGGCCACGACGCCTGCTCCGACGGTACGTCCGCCCTCGCGGATGGCGAAGCGCAGCTTCTCCTCCATCGCGATCGGCACGATCAGGTGCACTTCCATCGCGATGTTGTCGCCCGGCATCACCATCTCGGTGCCGGCCGGAAGATGCACAACACCCGTCACGTCGGTGGTGCGGAAATAAAACTGCGGACGGTAGTTGGTGAAGAACGGCGTGTGGCGACCGCCCTCCTCCTTGGTCAGGATATAGGCTTCGGCCTTGAACTTGGTGTGCGGCTTCACCGAACCCGGCTTGCACAGAACCTGGCCGCGCTCCACGTCCTCGCGCTTGGTGCCGCGCAACAACGCCCCGATGTTGTCGCCCGCCTGCCCCTGGTCCAGAAGCTTGCGGAACATCTCCACACCCGTCACCGTCGTCTTCTGCGTCTCGCGGATGCCGACAATCTCGATTTCCTCGCCGACCTTGACAACCCCGCGCTCCACCCGGCCCGTCACAACCGTGCCGCGTCCCGAAATCGAGAACACGTCCTCAACCGGCATCAGGAACGGCTGATCAATCGGTCGCTCCGGCTGCGGAATGTAGGCGTCGACATTCTTCATCAGTTCCAGAATCGCGTCATGACCAAGCTTCTGGTCCGAGTTCTCAAGCGCCGCCAGCGCCGAGCCCTTCACGATCGGAATGTCGTCGCCCGGAAATTCGTACTTCGACAAAAGCTCCCGCACTTCCATCTCAACCAGCTCGAGCAGCTCCGGATCGTCAACCATGTCGCACTTGTTCAAAAACACAACCAGCGCCGGAACGCCGACCTGGCGCGCCAGAAGAATGTGCTCGCGGGTCTGCGGCATCGGGCCGTCCGCCGCCGAAACAACCAGGATCGCGCCGTCCATCTGCGCCGCACCCGTGATCATGTTCTTCACGTAGTCCGCATGGCCAGGACAGTCGACATGCGCATAGTGACGGTTCGCCGTCTCGTACTCCACATGCGCCGTCGAAATCGTGATGCCGCGCGCCTTCTCTTCCGGAGCCTTGTCAATCTGGTCGTACGCCGTGAACGTCGCCCCGCCCGTCTCCGCCAGAACCTTCGTAATCGCAGCCGTCAATGACGTCTTGCCATGATCAACATGACCAATCGTCCCAATGTTGCAATGCGGCTTGTTACGTTCAAATTTCGCTTTGGCCATTTGACTCTCCGTTCAGTCGTTGACTGTCGCCAGCGACAATCAGGCAAACTTTTTCTGGACTTCTGCCGACACATTCGCCGGCGCTTCAGCGTAATGATCGAACTGCATGGTAAAGGTGGCGCGCCCCTGGCTCATCGAGCGCAGGTTATTCACGTAACCGAACATGTTCATGAGCGGCACCATCGCGTTGATGACGTTAGCGTTGCCGCGCATGTCCTGACCCTGGATCTGGCCGCGTCGCGAGTTGAGATCGCCGATGACCGATCCGGTATAGTCTTCAGGCGTCACTACCTCGACCTTCATGATCGGCTCGAGCAGCACCGACTTGCCCTTCTGCAGCGCCTCGCGGAAACAGGCGCGGGTCGCGATTTCGAACGCCAGTGCCGACGAGTCGACGTCATGGTATTTGCCGTCGATGAGTTGCACCTTGACATCGACCACCGGGAAGCCCGCAACCACGCCGGAGCCGAGCACGCTCTCGATGCCCTTCTCAACGCCGGGAATGTATTCCTTGGGCACCGCGCCGCCGACGATCTTCGACTCGAACTCGTAACCTTTGCCAGGCTCGCTCGGCTCGACAATGATCGTAACAGCCGCGAACTGACCGGTGCCGCCGGTCTGTTTCTTGTGGGTGTAGCTGTGCTCGACACGCTTAGTGACCCGCTCGCGGAACGCCACCTGCGGCGCGCCGATGTTGGCATCGACCTTGTAGGTGCGCTTGAGGATATCAACCTTGATGTCGAGATGGAGCTCGCCCATGCCCTTGAGGATGGTTTGGCCGGACTCCTGATCGGTGGAGACACGAAATGACGGATCTTCCGCCGCGAGTTTCGCCAGCGCGACACCGAGCTTTTCCTGGTCAGCCTTGGACTTCGGCTCGATCGCAATCTCGATGACCGGATCAGGGAACTCCATCTTTTCAAGGATCACGGGATGAGCTGAATCGCACAGCGTGTCACCGGTGCGCGCTTCCTTCAGGCCGGCCAGCGCGACGATGTCGCCGGCATAGGCTTCCTTGATGTCCTCGCGATTGTTCGCATGCATCAGCAGCATCCGGCCGATGCGCTCCTTCTTCTCGCGCGTTGAGTTGATCACGCCTGTGCCGCTCTGAAGAATGCCGGAGTAGATGCGGCAGAACGTGATGGTGCCGACGAACGGGTCGTCCATGATCTTGAACGCCAACAGCGACATCGGCTCCTTGTCGTCGGCGTGACGAACGACCTCGTTGCCCTTGTCGTCGGTGCCCTTGATGGCGGGCACGTCGAGCGGTGACGGCAAGTAAGCGACCACGGCGTCAAGAAGCGGCTGCACACCCTTGTTCTTGAACGCCGTACCGCACAGGACGGGATAGAACGCGCCGGTGATGACGGCCTTACGGATCAGCCCCTTCAGGGTAGCTTCATCCGGCTCGGTGCCATCGAGGTAGGCGGCCATGGCGTCATCATCGAGCTCGACGGCGGCTTCCACCAGCTTCTCGCGATATTCCTTGGCCTTGTCTGCAAGATCTGCGGGGATCTCGGCGATGTCGTACATCGCACCAAGCGCTTCGTTGTTCCAGACCAGCGCCTTCATGCGGACGAGGTCGATCATTCCCTTGAAGTTGTTCTCCGAGCCGATCGGAAGCTGCAACGCCACCGGGCGCGCGCCGAGCCGATCGACGATGTCGGCCAGACACTTGTAGAAGTCGGCGCCGGTCTTATCCATCTTGTTACAGAAGACGATGCGCGGCACCTTGTACTTGTCGCCCTGACGCCAAACCGTTTCGGTCTGCGGCTCAACACCCTGGTTGCTATCGAGCACGCATACGGCGCCGTCGAGCACCCGCAAACTACGCTCTACCTCGATAGTGAAGTCGACGTGGCCGGGGGTATCGATGATGTTCAGACGTTTGCCGTCCCAGAATGCGGTGGTCGCGGCCGACGTAATGGTAATGCCGCGCTCCTGCTCCTGCGCCATCCAGTCCATCGTCGCGGCACCTTCGTGCACTTCGCCGATCTTGTGGCTCTTGCCGGTGTAATAAAGGATGCGCTCGGTCGTGGTGGTCTTGCCGGCGTCGATATGCGCCATGATACCGAAATTACGGTAATCCTCGATAGCATGTTGGCGGGGCATGGAGCTGTCCTTAAATTCCTGTTGCGTCGCCGTTACCAGCGATAGTGCGAGAACGCACGGTTGGCTTCCGCCATCTTGTGCACGTCCTCCCGCTTCTTGACCGCGCTGCCCCGGTTGTTCGACGCATCGAGCAGTTCGGCCGAGAGCCGCTCCGTCATCGTCTTTTCGTTGCGCCCCCGCGCAGCCGTAATCAGCCAACGAATACCGAGCGCCTGACGGCGGGTCGAACGAACCTCCACCGGCACCTGATAGGTGGCACCGCCGACGCGACGCGACCGCACTTCGATGGTCGGCATGACATTTTCGAGCGCTTGTTCGAACACGGTCAGCGGACCTTGTTTGGTCTTGACCTCGATCAGATCGAGCGCGCCGTAGACGATGCTTTCGGCGACCGACTTTTTCCCGGCATACATAATCGAGTTCATGAACTTCGTAATAACGACGTTTCCGAACTTCGGGTCGGGGAGCACTTCACGCTTTTCGGCAGAATGGCGACGCGACATCGTTTCTGTTCCCGCTTATTTCGGACGCTTCGCGCCGTACTTCGAACGACGCTGCTTGCGGTTCTTGACGCCCTGGGTGTCGAGGACGCCGCGGAGGATGTGATAGCGCACGCCCGGCAAGTCCTTCACGCGGCCGCCACGGATCATGACCACGGAATGTTCCTGAAGGTTGTGCCCTTCACCTGGGATATAACCGATGACCTCGAAGCCATTGGTCAAGCGCACCTTAGCGACCTTGCGCAGCGCCGAATTGGGCTTCTTCGGAGTCGTGGTGTAAACACGCGTGCACACGCCACGCTTTTGCGGCGATTGTTGCAACGCAGGCACCTTCTTGCGCGACTTCTGTATGACGCGCGGACTTGCGATCAGTTGGTTGATCGTCGGCATCGTTCGCCTTCACCCTTATATTTACGCGAAACCCCGATCGGCTTCGCACTTCGTCCGGAGCTACCGCTCACCCGCTCGCGATGCATGAATGGTTTCACGCAAAACGAAATCGCGCCAACCGTTCACTGCTGAACGGGAAGCGCTTCGACGCCACAGAGGACCGCGACCAACGCCAACCGGAACGAACCGGTCGGCCTTCACCGAGGTCATGCATCCGAAATCAATCTCGAGAGATCTTGCTCAAGAGAATGACCATCGTCCTGGCATTGCCTAGCTATTTCGGCAGCGTCTGAGCAGCATTCGTCGAGGTTGGTGCCCGTCTCTATCAATCAAACCAGATAGAAAGGGTGGTCCGTTCCGACGTTAGTGGAGCTCACCGCCTGCCGTTAAGTGCGCGGGTTTTATCCACGGCGAGTCATCAAGTCAAGGCTGAAACGCCATAACAAAAGCACTTCTGACCGTTTCGTACCACCTTCCGCCTCACCCGGTTTCGGCAGGACCGTCGGCACGCCGATGGCCGGATATCGTTCGTAACAATGGCCTTTTCGTCGCGACAGGCCCCCCACCATCGGACGCTCCAGCTTGCTCCAGAAAGGGACACCACCGAATCCGGCTCCTGCCCGATTTCTCGCCGAGCAGTATCCCCAATCGCGCGTCGAATCAAAATGCCGCCCTAGCCCTGCGAATCTTCTGTCGATTTTGACAGGACCGCCACGAAACGGAACCACTCAAATTGAGCTAGGATCTGCAGACTCGCAGACCGAACTGGTCCTGACAGACGCCCCTGCGACGGCTGGAATTCGTTATCGCGGGATGTCCGCCGGCGGGTGAAGTCGAATGAGTCGTCGCTAGGGGATGACCGCACGTCACGCGCAGAAGATAAGCTGAGCAACAGGCGCCGCTTCTCAAGCGCGTCAGCGACCGCAGGTTACCCGATCAAGGCAAGCGAACGCGACGCTTACCACTTCAAAATGATTAACGCGTCTGGGAATGACGAGCCCAAGCTGCTGAGGCTGTAGCGCACGAAGCACTGGAAACCAGAAACGCCTGAATGGAGCTTGAGATACGGTTTTTTTAACCGCAGCTGCCTGCAGCGGGGCCAACACAACGGGGGCCTCCGCGGCAGAAAGCGACGATGACATGTGAACCGCAATGGCGGCTCACATCATCTATTTGACTTTGACCTAGTGGCCGTGACCGTGGCCGTTCTTCGCTTCGCGATGAGCCAGCTCGCTCAGCAGCTTCTGAGCCAGAAGATCCTGCCCTACCTGATCGACGGGAAACGTGGTGGCGTTACCAAGATGGCCAATGGTGGCGCTTTTGGCACCCAGATCTCCCGAACCGGCATGGATCACCTTGCCATCCGAAGTGTATGAACCGTCGATCTGCTTACCCAGAGATTCATCGTAAAAAGAGATGTGTCGCGGCATCGGTGCACTCCTCCATTATTGGATTTCTTTGTGTACTGATGGAAACAGCGACCGTATAGCCAACTAGTTTACATAGTCGGGATTTTATTTGGTGAAAGAACCAGGCAGTAGCCTGTCGTACTCGCGCCGGACCGCGCGATAGCATTCGCAGGATGTGCGCTCCAATAGTCTACGGTCCAGTATGGTAATGATGCCGCGGCTATATGTGAGAACCTGCAATTGCTGAAACTTTCTTAGCTCAGCATTAACGGCCACGCGGCTGACCACGAGCATTTCGGCCAGGAATTGTTGCGTAAGTCGAAGTTCGTCACCATCGACGCGATCGTGAGACTTCAACAGCCATCGTGCGCAGCGCTGAAGAAGCGTATGACTGGCGTTGCACGCAACGGACTGCATCACCTGTGCAAGGAACGCTCGTGAGTAGGCGTTGAGCTTGCGCCGAAATACTGGCAGACGCGCTTGCAACTCCTGAAATTCCCGAAACGAAATCCGGATGCTGTCGCCGGAAACCTGGACGACGGCGCGATGCATGGATTGATCATCGCCCATGATGGCTCCGACGTTGATCATCCCCTCCCGTCCCGTGGTCGACGTCTCAGCTGTCCTGTCGGTCTTGAGCGGAGCGAGGTTGGAGATGATCGCAGTTTCGGGAAAGTACACATAATCGAATGGGCCGCGTGGTTCGTATAGCACGCAACCAAGCGGAAGTTGGACAAACTCACACAGCTTCTGAATTTCGATCCATTCCGTGTCCGGTATGCTCGCCAGAAGGCTGTTCTTTGGTCCGTGCACCATTGTCTCACGATCACCGGTTCTTGCGGCAGATCAAACCGGCGGCCGCAGTTTGGTTCTTTGCGCAACCAAAGGCAAGCCACGCCGGATTGACGACCTCGAAATACGGCATCGCTCCTCGGCTGCACTTTCGAAGTAAGCCGAAGGCGATACGTCACTTATTTAGTCGCTTTCGGGTTGGCCGGCGTCGACCAACTCCGAACTTCGTCGCGAAGCCGACGGAGTTGCCCGTAGCCCCGTTGGCGAATGGCTTCCAGCAAAAACGTCGGCGATCGACCCGGCCCAACATCGACCAGCAGATCGACCATCTTTCGGCGGCCCGCCCAGAGCTGAGCCATAAAGCTCCGTTCGTAGGAACAGGAATCGATCGCTTCGATCCCCGCGGAGGAGAACAGGTCGTCCGTGATCTTGTCGATCAGCAACACGCCGGGTGAGTATTTCGCGTAGTCATGACTGAAGGCCGTTTTCCAAGTATAGGCCGTAGCGCCGCAATACATCAGCACCTGCGCGGCGATAGCCTGCCGATCAACACGAAGCAAAGCAACCGAAGCATTGCCCCGTTCGGCGAGCGCGGCGATCATCTGCCTGGCGAAGGCTGCATCCGCGGACTTGCATAACAAAGCCGTGCCGCGCGCTCCTTTCCAGCTTGCGGCTTCCAGCTTCAGAAACGTCTCGAACGCCTCTCTAGTATCCGCGGCGCGGAGATTGACGATATCGACACTGCCTACGGCGGAAAGGCGGTTCCAATCCTGCCGCAGCTTCTTCCGGGTCGAGCCTGACCGTTTCACGCCAATATCAGGAGTCGCGTGAGGCCGCGCATTCTCAGACAGTCTGAGGTAGGCACAGCCCTGTTCCGTCAACGCATCAACAAGCGTTTCGAAGCTCCGGGCCTCGGCATCGAGCGATTTCAGAATGATCACCTTGGGCAGTGAGCGACTGTCACGGATCGCCGATAAAAAGCTTGGAATGACATCTCGGACGAAAGCAGGATCCACGACCGGACTGGAAAGAAAAGCGTAGTTGTAGGGCAATGCTTCAAGCACCGCGGGCCATAGCCGCGAAATTCTGCGAACCTGAAAGGCCCATACGCCAACCAGCTTCTTGAGTCCGGTACTGTCGTCCCACGCCAGCAGAACATGGACGCTCGCAAACCCGCTCTCGTTTGCGGCCATCAGGGCAGCCGGATTCATGAACACATTGGATGACGCCCGCCGAACGAGATCGTCCCAGGGCGCCGCAAGGTCCAGTGTTGGTGAACAAATGTTTACTGAAATCATCAGACGCCTCGGATCATCCTCGGCGACCCACCCGGCCCGCGATACTGGTCCTCCCCCGTTGCTTTTCAGTTAAATTGTATCGAGACGGTCGCCCTTCGATCCTTTGACGCTTTCAAGATTTTATTTGCCTTTGCGGCGCAATAATAACCCTTCCGGAACGAGGACCAATCCATGCGCTATACGGATGTTGCGATCGTTGGCGGCGGACTGGCCGGCTCGACCACCGCCGCGATGCTGGGCCGTGCAGGCATCCCTGCGATCATGATTGATCCACATTTGACGTATCCGCCCGACCTACGCTGCGAAAAGCTCGGCGGCACTCAACTTCCACGACTACGCAGGACAGGGCTTGAGGAAGAAATACTGCGGGCGACGACCATTGATGGCGAGATCTGGGAGGCGCGGTTCGGTTTTGTGGTGGCGAAAAAGCCAAGCGACCAGCACGGCGTGATGTACGACACTCTCGTCAATGCCATGCGTGCACAAATCTCGCCCAACGTCGAGATCCTAAACACGAAAGTCGTCGAGGTCGCCACGAGCGACGAACGCCAGCGCCTGGTGCTGGCCGATGGAGAAATAATTTCTGCGCGCCTGATCGTGCTTGCGAACGGTCTTAGCGTCAGCCTGCGTCATCTGCTCGGCCTCAGGCGCCGCGTCATCAGCGAATGTCATTCCGTGACGCTCGGCTTCAACGTCGTGCCAGTCGATCTATCGGCGTTTCCCTTCCCGGCCCTGACATACTGGCCGAAACGCTCTGGCGCACGGATGGCCTATCTCTCCCTGTTTCCGATCGGCAATACCATGCGGGCCAACATGATGGTCTATCGGCCAATCGACGACATCTGGTTTCGCGAATTCCGCAACAACCCCGAGGCGACGATGCGCGCGGTCATGCCCCGCCTCGACCGTATGACCGGAGGTTTCAAAGTTAGCGGACCGATCAAGATCAGACCGGCAGATTTGTATGTTACGGAAAATCATCGGCAGGCCGGGGTCGCTCTCGTCGGCGACGCTTTCGCGACCTCGTGCCCGGCCGCAGGCACCGGTACCGACAAGGTGTTTACCGACGTCGAACGACTCTGCAATGTCCACATCCCGCACTGGCTCTCGACCGAAGGCATGGATCGCGCCAAGATCGAGACCTTCTACGACGACCCCGTCAAGATGGAGTGTGATGCATGGTCGGCGACGAAAGCCTGGCATCTTCGTTCGCTATCCATCGACAATGGCCCGACCTGGCGCGCACGCCGATGGGCGCGCTTCATTGGGCGTCTGGCTCTGGGCCTGACCAGACCGATGAACAGATCCAACATGCGGCCATCCTCATCACCGCCGCGCCCGGAATCGCATGAAGGGGGATTGGCGTAGGGGCCTTAGACCGGGCTATAGCGTTTTCGAGCGAACTGGAAACCGGTTCGCGTGAAGAAGACGCCCCAAATCAAAAGATAGAGTGCTTCATCGTTTCCATGAAGCGGTGACAGACTCTGGTCATCTGCTTGAGAGCGGGACTTCGAAATTTCAGCGAATGAACTTGACGCCTAGCGTCCCCTGGCGTCGCCACACCACCGTGCACGAGTGCCCTTCTCTCGCGTCGCGGGAGAAAGCCAACCGGAAAACGCTTGGTACAGCGCCAGCGTCATCGACAGTAATCTTGGCGCCCGCAGCCGAGAGGTCGAGCACGATGCATGGCCTTGCGGCAAAACCGCCGTCCAGAGTGATCCAGGCCGATTGCCGGACCGACTTGCGGGCTACCCGTTTTCTTGCGGCGATCATCATCCTGCACTCCAGCGCACCATCTGCGCGCAGTATATCATTTCGCCTCGGCGGAGAGATAAATGCCTCGCGGAAAGACCGATTAGCTAAACTTGAAATTAATTTTTCCTCACGCTGACCGCATAAACTGTTTCCATTTCGGAAAAGCAGTGAGGTTGCGCGAAGGATTGCCTGATGCGGCACAACGAAAAAAGGCCGGCTTGCGCCGGCCCTTTTCATCTGAGATCAGCCGATGCCTACTCTGCCGGCGGTAGAGCCAGCGGTTCGGCCTCCGGCGCGGACGGCACGATCGTCGCCTGTTTTTCGCGCTCGTCGAGAATCAGCTTGTCGCGCTTGACCGCAACTTCGCGGATCTTGGCCATCGACGCGCCGGTACCTGCCGGAATGAGTCGACCCACGATGACGTTTTCCTTCAGGCCCTCGAGCGGGTCCACCTTGCCGTTGACGGCAGCCTCGGTGAGCACGCGCGTGGTTTCCTGGAATGACGCCGCCGAGAAGAACGAGCGGGTTTGCAGGCTGGCCTTGGTGATGCCGAGCAGAACCGGCGTTCCCGTGGCGATCTTCTTACCCTCTTCCTTGGCCTTGAGGTTGAGCCGGTCGAACTCGATCTTGTCGATTTGCTCGCCCGAGATCATGTCGGTCTCGCCCTGATCGGTAATCTCGACCTTTTGAAGCATCTGACGAACAATCACCTCGATGTGCTTGTCGTTGATGAGCACGCCTTGCAAGCGGTAAACTTCCTGGATTTCGTTGACCAGATAGGCAGCGAGTTCCTCGATGCCCTTGATCGCCAGGATGTCGTGCGGCGCGGGATTGCCATCGACGATAAAATCGCCCTTCTCGACGATGTCACCATCCTGCAGATGGATGTGCTTGCCTTTCGGAATAAGATACTCGCGGGTCTCCTCGTCCTTGTCGACCGGCTCTATCGAGATGCGGCGCTTGTTCTTGTAATCGCGGCCGAACCGGATGGTGCCGGCGATTTCCGCGATGATTGCCGCATCCTTCGGCCTGCGAGCCTCGAACAGTTCGGCCACTCGCGGCAGACCGCCGGTGATGTCGCGGGTCTTGGCGCTCTCGGTCGAGATACGCGCCAGGATGTCGCCGGGTTTCACCTTGGCGCCAACGTCGACCGACAGAATGGCGTCGACCGACAGCATGTAGCGGGCGTCGCCGCCACGGGGCAGCTTCAGCACCTTGCCGTCCTTGCCCTTGATCACGATGGCTGGACGCAAGTCGGCTCCCCCGCGCGTCGAGCGCCAGTCGATAACGATGCGCTTGGCAATACCAGTGGATTCGTCGAGCGTTTCGGAGATCGACTGACCTTCGACCAAATCCTCGAATCCGATAGTACCCTCAAGCTCTGTCAAAATCGGCCGGGTGTAGGGATCCCACTCGGCGATACGCTGGCCGCGCTTGACCATGTCACCTTCGTCAACGTGCATGCGCGCGCCGTATTGAATGCGGTGAGTTGCGCGTTCAGTGCCGTCCGCATCGACAACGGCGACAACCATGTTACGCACCATCGCAACCAGATTACCTTCGCCGTTTCTTGCGATCGCCCTGTTCCTGAACGTGATCTTGCCGTCGAAGTTCGACTCGATCACCGACTGCTCGTTGATCTGCGCAGCGCCACCGATATGGAACGTGCGCATCGTGAGCTGCGTGCCAGGCTCGCCAATCGACTGCGCCGCGATGACGCCGACAGCCTCGCCGTGATTGACGGGCGTGCCGCGAGCCAGATCACGGCCGTAGCACTTGCCGCAGATGCCGTTGACCAGTTCGCAAGTCAGGGCCGAGCGGATCTTGACTTCCTGTATACCGGCCCGGGAGATCTGATCGACATGGCTTTCTTCCATCAAGGTGTTACGCTTGACCACCACTTTGTTATTCGCGGCATCACGAATGTCATCGCAGGCCGTGCGGCCCAGGATGCGCGATCCGAGTGACGCCACCACCGTGCCGGCATCGACGATAGCGCGCATCTTGATGCCGAGCTTGGTGCCGCAGTCGTCCTGGGTGATGATGCAGTCCTGCGCAACGTCGACCAGACGTCGGGTCAAATAGCCGGAATTTGCGGTCTTCAACGCGGTGTCTGCGAGACCCTTGCGGGCGCCATGGGTCGAGTTGAAGTATTCGAGAACCGACAACCCCTCCTTAAAGTTGGAGATGATCGGCGTCTCGATGATCTCGCCCGACGGCTTCGCCATCAGGCCGCGCATGCCGGCGAGCTGACGCATCTGGGCGGGCGAACCGCGCGCGCCGGAATGCGCCATCATGTAGATCGAGTTGATCTGGGCCTCGACGCCCTTGGCGTCCTTCTTGGTCGAAGAAATTTCCTTCATCATCTCCTTGGCGATTTCCTCCGTCGCCTTGGACCATGCGTCAACGACCTTGTTGTACTTCTCGCCATGCGTGATCAGACCATCGTTGTACTGCTGCTCGAAATCCTTCGCCAGCGTACGCGTGGTGTCGACGATCTTCCACTTTCCATGCGGGACCACCATGTCGTCCTTACCGAAGGAGATTCCGGCCTTGAACGCATTGTAGAAGCCGAGCGCCATGATCCGGTCGCAGAAGATCACCGTCTCCTTCTGACCACAGTGGCGATAGACTTGATCGATCACGCCGGAGATTTCGCGCTTGGTCATCAGCTTGTTGATGACGTCGAACGAGATCTTCGGCGACTTCGGCAGCACCTGGCCAAGCATGACGCGGCCGGCAGTGGTTTCGATCAGACGCTTTACGGACTCGCCATCCTCGCCGATCACATCCCAGCGATACTTGATCTTGGTATGAAGATGGATGACGCGGGAATGGAGCGCATGCTCCAGCTCGGCCATATCGCCGAACACCTTGCCTTCACCGGGCAAGCCCTCACGCATGATCGAAAGATAGTAAAGACCGAGCACGATGTCCTGGCTGGGAACGATGATCGGCTGACCGTTCGCCGGGTGCAGGATGTTGTTGGTCGACATCATCAGCACGCGCGCCTCTAACTGCGCCTCGAGCGAAAGCGGAACGTGGACGGCCATCTGGTCGCCATCGAAGTCGGCGTTGAAGGCGGCGCAGACCAGCGGATGAAGCTGGATCGCCTTACCCTCGATCAGAACCGGCTCGAACGCTTGAATACCGAGCCGGTGAAGCGTCGGCGCGCGATTCAGGAGCACCGGGTGCTCACGAATGACCTCATCGAGAATATCCCAGACCTCGGGACGTTCCTTTTCAACGAGCTTCTTTGCCTGCTTCACGGTCGTAGACAGACCCTTGGCATCGAGCCGCGAATAGATGAACGGCTTGAACAGTTCCAGCGCCATCTTCTTCGGCAAGCCGCACTGGTGCAGCTTCAGTTCGGGACCGACGACAATGACGGAGCGGCCGGAATAATCGACACGCTTGCCGAGCAAGTTCTGCCGGAAGCGCCCCTGCTTGCCTTTCAGCATGTCGGCGAGCGACTTCAGCGGCCGCTTGTTTGCGCCGGTGATGACGCGGCCGCGACGGCCGTTGTCGAATAGCGCATCAACCGCTTCCTGAAGCATTCGCTTCTCGTTACGGATGATGATGTCAGGCGCACGCAGCTCCATCAGCCGCTTCAGACGGTTGTTGCGGTTGATGACGCGGCGATACAGATCGTTGAGGTCGGACGTGGCGAAGCGGCCGCCGTCGAGCGGCACCAGTGGACGCAAGTCCGGCGGAATCACCGGCACCACGGTGAGGATCATCCACTCCGGCTTGTTGCCGGAAAAGCGGAAGGCCTCGACAATCTTCAACCGCTTGGCGAGCTTTTTGTGCTTGATATCGGACTCAGTCGCCTGCATCTCCGCGCGCAGTTCCGCCTCAAGCCTCTCGAGTTCAAGGCCCTTCAGCAATTCCCGGATCGCTTCGGCGCCAATCATGGCGGTGAAGCTGTCCTGGCCGTATTCGTCCTGCGCGCGAAGGTATTCCTCTTCCGACAGCAACTGACGGTCCTTGAGCGCAGTAAGACCAGGCTCCAGAACGACGTAGTATTCGAAGTAGAGAATGCGCTCGAGATCCTTCAGCGTCATGTCGAGCAAGAGGCCGATGCGGGAGGGCAGCGACTTCAGAAACCATATGTGGGCAACGGGTGCAGCCAGCTCGATATGACCCATGCGCTCGCGGCGCACGCGCGATAGCGTCACTTCGACCGAGCACTTCTCGCAGATGATGCCCTTGTATTTCATCCGCTTGTACTTGCCGCACAGGCACTCGTAGTCCTTGATCGGACCGAAGATGCGCGCGCAGAACAGGCCGTCACGCTCCGGCTTGAACGTGCGGTAGTTGATCGTCTCCGGCTTTTTGATCTCGCCGTAGGACCACGACAAAATTTTCTCCGGCGACGCGATCGAAATCCGGATCTGGTCGAAGACCTGGGCCGGAGTCGTCGGATTGAATAAATTCATTATTTCTTGGTTCATGGTCTTCTCCTCGACGGCCGCGTTCCGGATGCTGCGCGAGCCGAGATCCGGTGCGCTGCCGATCCGGAACCTTAACGGTCCGCGGAATTCGTTGCGGTCCCGGTTTTGCGACGCCTCGCTGTGCGATGCGCCGCGCCGGGAATAGGCGTTCTCAAACTGCTACTCGGCCGCTTCGGACATGCCGCCGACTTTGGAGTTGTGCAGATCGACATTCAGGCCCAGTGAGCGCATTTCCTTGACCAGCACGTTGAACGATTCCGGAATGCCTGCCTCGAAAGTATCGTCGCCTCGCACAATGGCCTCATAGACCTTGGTACGGCCCGCGACGTCGTCCGACTTCACCGTCAGCATTTCCTGGAGCGTGTACGCCGCGCCGTAAGCCTCGAGGGCCCACACCTCCATTTCGCCGAAACGCTGGCCACCGAACTGCGCCTTGCCGCCCAGCGGCTGCTGGGTGACGAGCGAGTAAGGTCCGATCGAGCGCGCGTGGATCTTGTCATCAACAAGGTGGTGCAGCTTGAGCATGTAGATGTAGCCCACCGTAACCTTGCGATCGAACGAGTCACCGGTCCGCCCGTCATAGACGGTCGACTGGCCTGACCTGTCCATGCCAGCGAGCTCGAGCATCTGCTCGATATCGGCTTCCTTGGCGCCGTCGAACACCGGCGTTGCGATCGGAACGCCGCGGCTCAGATTGCGGCCGAGCTCGACGAGTTCATGATCGTTGAGCGATTTGATGGTCTCGTTGTCGCCATAGACTTTCTTGAGCGTCTCCTTCAGCGGCTTGGTTTCCTGCTTCGCGCTCGCGAGATAGGCATCGACGGCCTGTCCGATCCGCCTGCCAAGGCCGGCGCATGCCCAGCCGAGGTGGGTTTCGAGAATCTGACCGACGTTCATGCGCGAGGGCACGCCGAGCGGGTTAAGCACGATATCGGCGTGGGTGCCGTCCTCGAGGAACGGCATGTCCTCGATCGGAACGATCTTCGAGACCACACCCTTGTTGCCATGACGACCAGCCATCTTGTCGCCAGGCTGAATCTTGCGCTTCACGGCGACGAAGACCTTGACCATCTTCATCACGCCGGGCGGCAACTCGTCACCACGCTGCAGCTTTTCGACCTTGTCGAGGAACCGCTGCTCGAGGCCCTTTTTCGACTCGTCGTACTGCTTCCGCATGGCCTCGATCTCGGCCATTAGCTTGTCGTTTGGCGATGCGAACAGCCACCACTGCGACTTCGGATATTCCTCGAGCACCGACTTTGTGATCTTGGTATCCTTCTTGAAGCCCTTCGGGCCGGCAATGCCCTGACGGTTTTCGAGCAGATCAGCGAGGCGGCCGTAGACGTTGCGGTCGAGAATCGCCTGCTCGTCGTCGCGGTCCTTGGCAAGACGCTCGATTTCTTCCCGCTCAATTGCCAGCGCACGTTCATCCTTGTCGACACCGTGGCGGTTAAAGACGCGGACCTCGACAATCGTGCCCTGCACACCCGGAGGCACGCGCAAGCTGGTGTCGCGAACGTCGGAAGCCTTCTCGCCGAAGATCGCGCGCAACAGCTTTTCTTCCGGGGTCATCGGGCTTTCGCCCTTCGGCGTGATCTTGCCGACCAGAATGTCGCCCGCGCGGACCTCGGCGCCGATGTAGACAATGCCGGCTTCATCAAGGTTCTTCAGCGCTTCTTCCGAAACATTCGGAATGTCGCGTGTGATTTCCTCGGGACCCAGCTTGGTGTCGCGGGCCATCACTTCGAATTCCTCGATATGGATCGAGGTGAAGACGTCTTCCTTGACGATCCGCTCCGAGAGCAGGATCGAGTCTTCGAAGTTGTAGCCATTCCACGGCATGAACGCGACCAGCACGTTGCGGCCGAGCGCGAGTTCGCCGAGATCGGTGGACGGGCCGTCCGCGATGATGTCGCCCTTTTTGACGATATCGCCGACCTTCACCAATGGACGCTGATTGATGCAGGTCGATTGGTTCGAGCGCTGGTACTTCATAAGACGATAGATATCGACACCCGACTTGGTCGGATCGAGATCTTCCGTTGCGCGGATAACAACGCGGGTGGCGTCGATCTGATCGATCACGCCCGAGCGGCGCGCGGCGATCGCTGCGCCCGAGTCGCGGGCGACCACGCCTTCCATGCCGGTGCCGACGAACGGCGCCTCGGCGCGCACCAGCGGCACCGCCTGACGCTGCATGTTCGAGCCCATCAGCGCGCGGTTGGCGTCGTCGTTCTCGAGGAACGGAATGAGCGCCGCGGCGACCGAGACGAGCTGCTTCGGCGACACGTCCATGAAGTCGACCTTGTCCGGCGTCACCGGCAGCACCTCGCCGGCATGACGGCAGACCACGAGGTCTTCAGTGAAACGGCCGCGGTTGTCGAGCGGCAGGTTGGCCTGCGCGACGTGATAGCGGCCCTCTTCCATCGCCGAGAGATAGACCACCTCGTCGGTGACGCGGCCGTCCTTCACCTTGCGATACGGTGTCTCGACGAAGCCGTATTTGTTGACGCGCGCGAACGTCGCGAGCGAGTTAATAAGGCCGATGTTCGGACCTTCCGGCGTCTCGATCGGGCAGATACGGCCGTAGTGCGTCGGATGCACGTCGCGCACCTCGAAGCCTGCGCGTTCGCGTGTCAGACCACCCGGCCCGAGCGCCGACAGGCGGCGCTTGTGGGTGATCTCCGAGAGCGGGTTGGTCTGATCCATGAACTGCGAGAGTTGCGACGATCCGAAGAACTCGCGCACCGCAGCAGCCGCGGGTTTCGCGTTGATCAGATCCTGTGGCATCACGGTGTCGATGTCGACGGAGGACATCCGCTCCTTGATGGCTCGCTCCATGCGCAACAGGCCGACGCGATACTGGTTTTCCATCAGTTCACCGACCGAGCGCACGCGACGGTTGCCAAGGTGGTCGATATCGTCGATCTCACCCCTGCCGTCGCGCAGGTCGACTAGCGTCTTGATGACCGCAAGGATGTCTTCCTTGCGCAGCGTGCGATACGTGTCCGGCGCATCAAGATCGAGGCGCATGTTCATCTTGACGCGGCCCACGGCGGACAGATCGTAGCGCTCGGCGTCGAAGAACAGCGATTGGAACATGTTCTGCGCCGACTCCAGCGTCGGCGGCTCACCCGGACGCATCACCCGGTAGATGTCGAACAGCGCGTCCTCCCGCGTCATGTTCTTGTCAGCGCTGAGCGTGTTGCGGATGTAAGGACCAACGTTGACATGGTCGATGTCGAGCAGCGGCAATTCCTTATAGCCGTGCTCGTTCAGCCCCTTCAGCGACTTCTCGGTGATTTCCTCGCCGGCTTCGGCGTAGATCTCACCGGTTTTGGGATTGACGAGATCCTCGGCGAGATACATGCCGACCAAATCGTCGTCGCTCATGCGCAGTGCCTTCAGCCCCTTCTCCTGGAGCTGGCGCGCGGCGCGAACCGTAAATTTCTTACCGGCCTCGAGCACGACCTTGCCGGTATCAGCGTCGATCAGGTCGTTCAGTGTCGAATAACCGCGAAAGCGAACCGGATCATAGGGCACGCGCCAGCCGTCTGAATTGCCGCCGGATTTCGCGCGCTTGTAAATGATCTTTTTGTAGAACGTGCTGAGGATTTCCTCGCCGTCGAGGCCGAGGGCGAACATCAGCGACGTCACCGGAATTTTGCGGCGACGGTCGATGCGCGCGAACACGATGTCCTTGGCATCGAACTCGATGTCGAGCCACGAGCCGCGATAGGGAATGACGCGCGCGGCGAACAGCAACTTGCCTGACGAATGGGTCTTGCCCTTGTCGTGATCGAAGAACACGCCGGGCGACCGATGCATCTGCGAGACGATGACGCGCTCGGTGCCGTTGACGACGAAGGTGCCGTTCATTGTCATGAGCGGAATGTCGCCCATGTAGACGTCCTGCTCCTTGATGTCCTTCACGGACTTCGCGGCGGTTTCCTCGTCGATATCGAATACGATGAGGCGGAGCGTCACCTTCAGCGGCGCGGCATAGGTCATGCCGCGCTGGCGGCATTCGTCGACGTCATACTTCGGCGCCTCGAATTCGTAGCGCACGAATTCGAGCTGCGAGGTGCCCGAAAAGTCGTTAATCGGAAACACTGATTTGAAAACCGCCTGCAAGCCCTCGTCGAGCCGGCCACCCTCCGGTTCGGCGACCATCAGGAACTGGTCGTAGGACGCCTTCTGAACCTCGATCAGGTTTGGCATCTCGGCGACTTCCCGGATATGCCCGAAGAACTTGCGAACCCGCTTGCGACCGGTGAACGTCTGCTGCACCATCGTGGCCTCTCATGTCGTCGCCCGTGAGGGGCGAACCTTCCGAAGCGCGATTGACATCGCCTCCAGGGTGAATCTCGGAACGCTCTCAAGAGCGGCACGCATATGTCAGGACTTAAATCCTGAACTGGAACGCCAGGCTCGCAGAACGCAAAACGACGCGCGGGGTGCAGGGATGCACCCGCCCGTCAAAATCATATCCAAACGGACCGAAAAAGCCCGAAATCGCTGCTCTCCCAACAGCTTATGAGAGAACGCCGCCGTTCCCACCATATGCTGCGCTTTCGTGCTGCCGTCCCGATATGGGATGGCAATCGTGGAGATTCGAGGGACGCTCCCCTGAATCTCCACACTTTTCTGTGTACAACCGGCCAGAGCAGAGCTTGGCAGTTGCGCCCGGATGAAACGCGATTCCGATCGCGCCCATCCGGGAAATCTCGTTACAACTTACCGCCTCCGTTGTGGCGAGGCCGTCCCGGCCATCCACGCCTTTAGCGAAGCGATCCCCGGATCTCGTTGACGCTCGCCAAACTGACGAAGAAAACCGGATCTCGCTCAAAGAACTGCGGTTACTTAAGCTCAACCTTGGCGCCGGCCTTCTCAAGCTGCGCCTTGATTTTCTCGGCTTCGTCCTTGGCAACGCCGTCCTTGACGGGTTTCGGTGCACCTTCGACGAGGTCCTTGGCTTCCTTGAGGCCAAGGCCCGTGATGGCGCGAACTTCCTTGATGACCTCGATCTTCTTGTCACCGGCGGACGCGAGCACGACCGAGAACTCGGTCTTCTCTTCAACCGCAGCGGCACCGCCGCCAGCGCCCGGCGCCGCCGCAACCGCAACCGCGGCAGCCGCCGACACGCCCCATTTTTCTTCAAGCAGCTTCGCCAGTTCGGCAGCCTCGAGCACGGTCAGCGCCGAGAGGTCATCAACAATCTTCTGCAGATCAGCCATCGATGTGTTCCTTTAACGTATTCGGTTCGAACCAGATTCAACTTGCGAAGGGCCTCACGCCGCTTCGCCCTTTGAGGCATAGGCCTGAACGACGCGCGCGAGCTTGGCCGCGGGCGCAGTCGAGAGCTGAGCGATCTTGGTCGCCGGCGCCATCAGGAGGCCGACCAGCTTGCCGCGCAGTTCATCGAGGGACGGCAGCGAGGCCAAGGCCTTGACGCTGTCGACGTTCAGAACGGTTTTACCCATCGAACCGCCGAGAATGACGAAGTTTTCATTCGTCTTGGCGAATTCGACGGCAACCTTCGGCGCCGCCACCGGATCGTTGGAAGTCGCGATCACGGTCGGCCCCTTCAGCAGGGAGCCGATGGCAACGACGTCTGTGCCTTCAAGAGCAATTTTGGCGAGACGGTTCTTCGAGACCTTAACCGACGCACCCGCCTGCTTCATCTGCATACGCAGCTTCTGCATCTGGGCCACGGTGAGGCCGGAATAATGAGCGACGACCGCAACGCCCGTGGTCTTGAAGACCTCGTTCAGCGCCTCGACCGCCTCTTTTTTTGCCGCTCGTTCCACAGCAAGCTCTTTCCGTTTGGCGACCTTTGTCTCAAGGCTGAGGCCGCCGGGTTATACCCATCGTCCCGCCCAAAACCTGATCCCAAAGCACTTGTCCCACAAGACACCTGCCTCAAGACACACGCCGGGCGCGACGACAATTCAGTAGCCTGCCCTCCCGAGCTGACGGCCTGGCGGCCGGATGGCACGGGGTGTCGAGGTTCGAACCCAATTCGCAGCCACCGCTTGTCGCGATGAAAAGCGAAACCCGGTCTTCACCCGTCTATGCAGGCTATGCAATTAAGCCATTGGACAAACTTGCGTTCGGCCGTCGGCGCCCGCAGTCTCGGACAGGACGGAATCAACAGCACCGTCCCTGACGGGACGATCGAAGACCCCTGTTCGCACCCGCGCCCCAGCCAAATTGGCATCCTGTCCTCCCCGAACCATCCGAATGGACATGCGGAAAGGAAAGATCTCCAATCTCATTGGGTTTTTGGAAGCGAACACCGCCGCGCCAGCGAGAGCCAGCACGTCCGGAGCGTGGTGTTTAACGAATCTTTGCCACGCTGCCAAGTTCTAAATCATGCAATTTTCCGGCCAGCTTCAGAAAAGCTCGCACTGCACTCGACGACGTCAACGGGACCGCCTGCCGCGCGGTCAAGAAAAATCAAGGCAGGCCCGGAAAACTCCGATCCCGCCTTGCTTGTTGCAGATTCTCGGCCTCAGCCGAGCACGGTTCCCGGCTCGACCTTGACGCCCGGTCCCATGGTCGAAGACACCGCAATGCGCTGGATGTAGGTGCCCTTGGCGCCAGCCGGCTTGGCCTTCGCTACCGCATCCGCCAACGCCTTGATGTTCTCGACGAGCTTCTCTTCCGAAAACGAAGCCTTGCCGACACCGGCCTGCACGATACCGGCCTTCTCGACGCGGAATTCCACCGAACCGCCCTTGGCACCCTTCACGGCGCCGACGACATCCATGGTCACCGTGCCGATCTTCGGGTTCGGCATCATGCCCCGCGGACCGAGCACCTTGCCGAGACGGCCGACCAGCGGCATCATGTCCGGCGTGGCGATGCAGCGATCGAATGCGATCGTACCGCCCTGCACGGTCTCAACCAGATCTTCCGCACCAACGACGTCCGCGCCTGCTGCCTTGGCTTCCTCGGCCTTGGCACCGCGCGCAAACACGCCCACGCGCAGCGTGCGGCCGGTGCCGTTCGGCAGACTGACGACGCCGCGCACCATCTGGTCGGCGTGACGTGGATCGACGCCGAGATTCATGGCGATCTCGATCGTCTCGTCGAATTTTGACTTGGCGCGTTCCTTGATCAGCTTGATCGCCTCGGCGATCGGGTAAAGTTTTTCCCGATCAATGCCTTCGCGAGCCTTCTTCAAACGTTTTCCGGTTGCCATGGTTCGTTACTCCGCCACCTGAAGGCCCATCGAGCGGGCAGAGCCCTCGACCATGCTCATGGCCGATTCGACAGTGTCGCAATTGAGGTCCTTCATCTTCTTCTCGGCGATCTCGCGCACCTGCGCCTTGGTCACCTTGCCGGCGGAATCGCGGCCCGGCGCCTTTGAACCGGACTGGATTTTCGCCGCCTGCTTGAGGAAGTAGGACATCGGCGGGGTCTTCATCTCAAAGGTGAAGGAACGATCGGCATAGATCGTGATCACCACCGGAATCGGCGTATTCTTTTCTTCCTTCTGCGTCTGGGCGTTGAACGCCTTGCAGAATTCCATGATGTTGAGACCGCGCTGACCAAGCGCGGGACCGATCGGTGGCGACGGATTCGCCGCACCGGCCGGTACCTGCAATTTCAGGTATCCGGTCACTTTCTTTGCCATGCGTTACTCCTGTTGGTGGTTACGGCTTGAGACGGCTGGCGACCGCCCTCACCTCCCACGGCTTCCGCGGAAATTCCCTTCCGCACGTCATGGCCGGGCTTGTCCCGACCATCCACGTCTTCACAACCGTTCCACGACGAAAGACGTGGACGCCCGGCGGAACGCCGGGCAGACGGCTAAACCTTCTCGACCTGACCGAACTCCAGTTCGACCGGCGTTGCGCGGCCGAAGATCGACACCGCGACCTTCACGCGCGAGCGCGCCTCGTCGATTTCCTCAACCACGCCGGAGAACGACGCAAACGGCCCGTCGGCCACGCGAACATTCTCGCCAATCTCGAACGACACCGACGCCTTGGGCCGCTCCACACCTTCCTGCACCTGATGCATGATGCGCATGGCCTCGGCTTCCGAAATCGGCATCGGCTTGTTTTCCGCGCCGAGAAAGCCCGTGACCTTCGGAGTGTTCTTGATGAGATGGAACGCTTCGTCCGTGAGGTTCATCTTCACCAGCACGTAACCCGGAAAGAACTTGCGCTCGGTATCGACCTTGCGGCCGCGCCGGACCTCCGTGACCTTCTCGGTCGGCACCAGCACCTGCTCGAAGAGATCCTCAAGCCCCCGCTGCTTGGCCTGCTCCCGAATCGACTCCGAGACCTTTTTTTCGAAATTCGAATAGGCGTGGACGATATACCAGCGCATGCTCATGGTTCAGTTCCGTTGCGCGAGTCGCTCGTGTCTTCAATGAAGACTCAGGACGAACGTAATGAAAAAACGGATTAACTGATCCGTGAAGAAGAAGAAAATCGACGCCAGTGCCACCATCAGGAACACCATGATCGTCGTGACCGTGGTCTCGCGACGGGACGGCCAGGTGACCTTCGCAGTCTCGGTGCGCACTTCCTGCAGGAATTTGAACGGGCTGAAAGCCATCGTTGATGATCCGCGTTCGTTGCCGATCTGATTTCGGATGTCTGGACAGACTGTCTCGCGCGCCCACCCCTCCTTTGAGGGTAGTCGCCCAGCGGGCTCGACTGTCCGGGAAATTCAAGGCCGCGTCGGATATCCGTAAAATCGGGCCGACAGCAGGTGCCGCTATCTACTGCTGGCGGCTGGAAAGGTCAAGGGATGGTCAGCAGTCCTGCTAGGCAACAATGCTTGGGGACGATTGGAGATGCACGATTGACTGGCAGGAGTGGCAGGGCTCGAACCTGCGACCCCCGGTTTTGGAGTTCGCTCGATAACGTCCGTTCCTGTCCTGTTCTATCTCGCCAAATACTGAAAACGGCTGGGGAAAATGAGAGCTCGCAAGTAGATGTCACTCTCCTTCCCGGCCGTTCGTCAGAGGTTCGGTAGCAAAAGCGGTAGCAGTCTGTTCGCAGACTGTTCTCGCTCATCACTAGGGCACTAGCCGATTTTCGAACTCGGGGGCCTGGATTGGTTTTCAATTTTAAGCAAATTTTCCAAACCGGATATGATGGTTTCTAGATACCCGATCTGTTCCGCGGTCCGATCAGTCAAACGACCCTGACTATCGACTTCCCCAGTCGTGCAGCCGGAGCGGTACATTTCTATAATTCGACGATAGCGTTCTATGTCGTCTTTAATTTCTTGCCTTAACTCAATGTCGGTCATGCGGATCCTTCAAAATCAGCTTAGCGCTTTATTCAGTTTAGGTCTCCAAAGCAAATGGCCCGGAGCATTGCTGCGGGCCATTTACATAGCGAGCGAGCGTACGTCCGGCTCAGCTCACTAACCGATCCGCAGGTTTCCCGCGCTTTCCTTGCCGCGGTCCGAAACGATCTCATAAGAGATCTTGGCGCCCTCAGCGAGGCCGTTGAACCCGGCCCTCTCGACGGCCGAGATATGGACAAACACGTCCTTGCCGCCATCGTCGGGCTGAATAAAGCCATAGCCCTTCTGATCGTTGAACCACTTCACAGTACCTGTAGCCACTTTGATCTATCCCAAAACATTGAAAGGTCGATACAACCCTAAGCAGTAGCAGGATGCAAGGCACAATCCCGCCGGCGGATGTGCGACGCTCAGCCGTGAAAGACGAAACCGTTTTAGCCGTGCCCTGAAATTGAATTGAAACGAATCCCGACTATCTCGCTTTCCCTAAGAACAAAAAAACAAGGGAAAGCGTCATGTTGGAAGCCTTAATCGCGGCGCTGGCGTTGTTCAGCGCAGCCGTATTCGTTGCTCACGCATACGACGCCTTCCAGGCACACTGAGCGCGCCTGAAGCATCGAAAACCGCCGGTCTGACGATGGCGGGAGCGTTCTCGTGCGACTACGGCTCAGCTTGCCCTGGGGCGGCAATCCTTTAGCACGATCTTGATGATCCACTTCTTTGGCTCGCTCAGCGCATCTTCCCGAACGGAGTGGACAAGGCCAGTCACGGACACCCCCGACAGGCTCATCCGCGTTGGTATTCCCCTGAACTGGGCAGCCCGACAACGTCTTGCTTCAGTAGGTTGAGTCGTTTCGAACGTCTGCATATCCGGCTCCCTTCGCGCGCATTGTCCGATCGGAATCGAAAAGGCCGGCGGGCGTGACGCCGCCGACCTTTCGATGCGACTGCCGGCTCAAGCATCCGGTGCCGTCGCGGCCTGCGATAATCGTGGCCGGGTATGCTTAATAAAGGATTATCACCGGCGCCGGCGTGAGCGTGATTGCGCCAGGCCGGTCATATCCGCACCTCGCCCCAAGTGAGGCGGGGTGCCAGAGCTTCGCGCTGCGGATCCGACAGATTGATGAGCCGACGGCTGCTCCGGCTGAAGCCGCGTTCCGTGTCCACGTGCCAGCCGTCGCAATTGCGGCCGTACCGGTCGAACGGCTTGTATCGTTGCCGTGCGGCGGGGGTCATGTGACTGCCGTCGGCCTCGCGGTCATTATCGCTGCCCCAGGCGCCGTTTCCCTCGGATGCAGCGCAGGTCCAACCCAACGAAGGTTCGCCCTCTGCATCTGGCTCGGCCCCGTCGTGCTCGGCGCCTTCATCTTCACAAACGTCCTCACGGTCATCGGCGCAGCCGTCGCCCTCGCGATCGTCACGGTTGCCTGACGTCCATAGTGTTTGATCGGTGGCAACCACCGAGGCCAAGATCGGTTCGTCATCGCCGGTTTCTTCGAGGTCGGAATCGCTGGCCTCGGCATCAAAAGACTCGATCAGCAACTCGACGAGCGCTTCTTTGTCCTCCCGGGACCAGGACTGAAAAAATTGCTCCGGCGTGACGTCGACTTTGACGACGGTAGCGTCATTTGACCTGGGCGACTCGCTCGCTGGCGTTCCGTTCTTCCGCTGTTTGACGGCGGGTTTTGCTTTGGACGCATCACGCGCCCGCTGTGGGGATTTTGTCATAAGTTGCTCTTCGGTTCGGCCTGTCACAGCCATTGCCCGTGTCGGACGGATGCAGCCGGGGGGTGACAGCCTGCCGAAGAGACAGGTGCATCGCTTTTAAGCCCCGAAGAGCTCTGGACAGAACGGTGCGCCCCGGCCATAAAGGTCCGGTCGGTACCGCGCCGCCAAGCGCGTCCGTTGAAACTTCGCAAATTGCGAAGTTTCGTTCAGCCGCTGCCCTCTCCGGCCAAGGAGATGGCAAATTCCGGCCAAGGAATTTTGAGCGGCGATATCTTCGGTCCGGGCTGTCACACCCAACGACCACCATACCCTGATTTGCTAACGAAATCACCCCTCCCTGAGGGAGACTTTCGCGCGTCTCAAACGATTTCCATCGCCTCATTCAGCTCGGACGCTTTTCGAAGGAGGCGATCGCGCTCCTTGGATAAAGTCACTTCCTCGAGGGTCAGACAGATTGCGAGATTTGCGGCCGTAGCCTCGAAGAAGCCATTCACATCGGTGATAAATTTCGACCCGATTGTTTGCAGGAAATCTGCACGACTAACTCCTTGGGGCGTGGATTGACGCCTCGTGAGCTCCAGCGATTTCTCTTTGATTCTATCAAGGCGATGGCGAAGGTTTTTCCGCTGCACCCTAAGGCTTTCGGCAAGACGCAGTCGCCCATAAAAACGCTGCCACTCCACGTCGCCCAAAGCGTCGATCATTCCTCGAACATTGACTAGCTCGCTTGCGACAGCTTCCACCAGCGTCCGGTCGGGCTTGTCTGAAAAATCCACCCTCGCGGTCACTTTCTTTAACCCGTCTCTGATTTTCCAAACGCGGTCCAGAAAGGCCTTATCCCGATCAACTTCAGCCAAATCGGATTCCAAGATGGGGTAGAGCTGAAGGGCCGCTTGGGCGCCCATGATGTTAACTTGGCGCCACACCGGGGCTACGGCAATTTTGCCTACCAAGATGGCGCCGGCGAAACCCGTAATCGCTCCAGCAAAGCCAAGCCAGTCCGAAATCTGTACCGGCTTTGGCGCCAGAATGATGGGTATCCCAACTGAAAGAAGCACAGCGAGGACCGCCGCGAGGACCAGCAGAGAAATGGCTGCTGTACCCTGATCAATTTTGCGCATGACTCAAAGATGCCCGTTGCAATTCGCGCCCGCACGCATGCGCCTGATCTCTGGCGCCCTGACTTTCTCGCCGAGGCGCAACTTTCGTTCGATGGCTTCACGAATGGCTGGCGAGGTCGACGGCGCCGAGAGCTCGTATAGCGTGACACGCGAGAGGCCTTTCACCAGCCAGAGGCGATCCCCATAGTGCCGGGCTACATTCATCACCTTTGCGCAATTGGTGGGATTAAGCCCGAACTTCTCGAAGGCGAGCTTGGTTATGCGGGACGTTTTGTGCTCCCCTTTGTGCTGGAGAAGGAACAGGCCTTCCTCGATCACCCGCTCGGCTTTGGACTTTGGTTCAATCCGCGGCCTCTCAATGGGCTCAGGCTCGAATTGCCTCCTCAGCTTGTTTTCCAGAACCATGCCAAGATATTTGCCGAGCGCGGCTTCGTGGAAAAGGTCGAGCTCGCGCATGACCTCGAGAATGGTCATCAGCGGAGGCAGATGGTCGAAGGCTTCTAACCATTCTGATCCTTTTCCCGTCCAGTCAGGACGGCGCCTCATGACGGAGTGCACAGCCTCGATCACCGATTCGACAAGCGCAGTCTCGTTGTCCGCCGACTCGATGATCGTCACGATCAGGAGATTGACGTGGCCTTCGTCATAGTACCGCAGGATGCGCTCTAGCTTGGCTCGCGCCGTCGCTTCGATATTCGGCCGATCATGCGAGCTTAGGATACGTTGGATTGCTTCTGCGCAGATCTCTGGCGGGGTCGTTTTAAACGCGGGAGCCCATTGCTTTATCTCGGACAACGGACCTGTGCTCACCACGCTGCAAGCCTTTCGTCATTGCGCTGCAATCAGGTGTAGGAGCGCGATCGGTAAATTGCAATGCAAAGCAGCCGGAGTCATCAAGGTGGCTATCGACGCGCCCTTGCCACCGCGCTAAGCTTAATCTACGGCAACGAGAACTTGCCACGGCACGCGGTCGCGTAGCGCAAGCGAAGAAGCGAGGACCGCAAAGTTCACCGCTGCAGATTGTAGAGTTGCATATCGCGGGATGATGTCATGGTTCAGCAATCGCCGAAGATCGATGCACGTCCAAAAGTCTTCACCCAGTTCAAGGGTATAGTTTATGCCTTCTAAAGTTGTCGGTAGTCCCATTTCCTCTAAGTTGTCTGGGACAAAGAAATTTATGTTCGTGTGATCAAGGGTTATCAACGAGGTGTCGACTGACTCGTCAAGCCTCGATAGTGCGCACATGGAAAGAATCACCGTCGCTAAATCGGCGGGACTGCTGTAAATATTTGCGTCCGGTGACTCCAGACGCTGATAGCGGAAACGCAGCAACTGTATCTGCTCGGTCGGCTCGAGACCGTTACGACCTATCTTTCCATAATCAAGTTGAAAGTCACAATACAGTCTGCCGGCAACCTCCTCCTTCACTTCAATCATGTTCAGCCAGTCGCAGGCAGCGAAAA
Organism: Nitrobacter sp. MLSD-S21; assembly: GCF_058809865.1. NCBI lineage: Bacteria > Pseudomonadati > Pseudomonadota > Alphaproteobacteria > Hyphomicrobiales > Nitrobacteraceae > Nitrobacter > Nitrobacter sp. MLSD-S21. The sequence goes on from NZ_JBXASZ010000001.1 coordinate 1,058,547, forward strand.
AAAGCAAATATCCCACTGCTTGATCATCTGAAAGTGCCAGAACGGAATTTCCGTATTGCCGAAGGACCCCGTGAGAGACACTCTCAATCAAAGCTCGATCTTCCGGCGCTAGCGCTGGCTGAGCCAGTGCAAATAGCGCAAGATGTCCGAAGACATCCGACAATCGAATGGGAAGCGTGTAGAGGTCGGCCAGCCCCGTCTGTACTAAGGAATTTACGCCGGCATCCAAATCTTTGGCCAGAAGATGAAGCGCTCTCCGAGTGCTCTCCAAAAACCAAGGCATCATGGTTGCTATGACATTTTCCCGTTCCTCGCCGCTGCAAAGCCCCGCCGCCAAGCCCATCACAATGGAGTTTACCCGCCCGGCCAAAAAAACGTCGTCAGCCGCAGCCAGCTCCGATTTCAACCCTTCCATCACGCCGGAGATTAGGCGTGCTCGATGATCCGGTGAAACTGCTTTCAAAGCGCGATAAGTCGTTTCGGCAAATTTGAAAGGCTCAAAATGCGAACTAGAGGTGACGGTAGCCAGAGCCGACTTAAGGTCGGCGATGTCCCTACGACTGAAAGAAGGCTCCCTATGCAGCTCGTGCATAAGCCGATCTGTTGCTGAGGAGGGTCCTGAGAAATGAGGATTTGCCGCAAAAAGATTCGGACCCTGCAGATTGAGCGACCATGATGCGATGGTTTGATTGGGTATTGCCATTTCGGTTTGGAGATGTTGCGCGATCTCTGCGAGGTTTAGAAATGGCCGTTCTTTCTGTACCAACGCACTCCCATCAATAATCGACCGAAATGCGCGAGTGAAGTGGCCGGCGCCGTCAGATTCTCCCGCGTATTCGTCAGCCGCAGCCGCCGTTATGAACGACATCCCCAGCGTGTCCGAATCCCCGAGAATGGCCTGTTTGAGTACTGCTGAAAGGTCGTAGGCCATTCCGCCGGTCTGGCAGGCGTCCAAGATGAAGTTTGTCTGCCGGGGACGAGCTCCAATAATGGATTTCAAAAATTCCGGAAAACCAATCGACGAGATAGGGATTCTGTCACTGTGCGTGTCTCGCAGGCCCAAATACAACGACTCGGCATACAGCTTCGCGTGGCCCGCGAAGTAGAACGTGAACACAGAAGCCGGATCTGGCAAGTTATACAAGCACTCACCAATCAAGTTTCGTAGCTGCTCGCAGGTAAGTGACAGTCCCAGCTTTGACTTAATCGGATCATACTGATGTTCCCGGGAGCCCACGAGAGCATTGAAAATATTTCGCGCATCATTCTCCGCGCCGGACAATGGCTTTAGATGGCTATATTGATCGCAACCGATCGCTAATAGAATTCTCATGCCTCGGGCCAGCGATATCTCGAGAGGCGCTGAGCTTCGCGCGCCACGGCAGACTTCTCCTTCTCAGCCATCACTTCGTTCACTTGCTCCTGATACGCCTGCGGTTGAGCAAGAAGATATGTCATATTCTTTTTCGCAACGCTCGGGTGCATGTGAATTTCCGGTTTGCTCGCTCGCCCGAAACGGTCAACGCCAAACTCAATCTTTCTCAGAACTTGCAAAAATGCAGCGGCAAAATCGCCGCCGTGATCTTTACCGTCTACCGAATTGCCAACCTCTTCGGCAGCTTGGCCCAGGGTGGAATAGAATTGTTGCATGAACTGCGAGAACATGACCTCCACAATCGTTGAAATCTGATCGTCGATCATGCTTGTTTTATGCTCAATTATATCAGAAACCTGCACGCTCATCTTAGCGCTGATAGCCATCATTTTGCTGTTGGACTTATCAGATGAGCCGACGTTCCATTTGCGGCCGTGCTGATAACGCTTAATATTTCGCGCGCTGAGGATTGTTGCCTGTCGTGCCTCCAACCGCTCAGCGATCAGCTTTTGAATGCCGTTTTCCGAGGCCCCGGATTGCGAGTAATTGAAAAAGGTGATTCTCTTGGCCTTTTCCACTGCTGGCTTTCCTCATTGCGGTCTTCGGAAAGCTCGACTCGATACACCACATAGGGCTGCACGTCGATCCGCTTGCGAAGTGTGACTCCCGCGAGGGTTTCGCCGCGCGCGTCTAGCCGGAACGGCTAGCACCGAAGGCCGCTGGCCATTTCTGTTTTGAACCTTCTCGTGTGAGAGAGTTCAACCAGCCCCGCGCGCGCCGCTAGGTCCGCGCGAGGCTGGGATGTCGAGCCGAGCACACGACCGATGGTCAATCATGCACTTCGTCCAGGCTCGACGTCGGTGCGGCCGCCCTGCCGGGAAGGAGCTTCCACAAACGGCCACACCGAATTAATTCATACCGTGCCGACGGCGCATGTCGGCGGCGAGATCAAAACGTCGGCCGATCAGCTCGGCTCGGCACTCAGCGCCGGTCACACCGCGATTGATGAAGTCACGAGCCTTCTCGGGCTTGCCTGCAAGAGCGCAGGTTTCGTGGATCTCTTGCTCGTATGCGCGTCGCTTATTCTCGATGTCTGCGAAGGCTGACATTCCGTGGTTTCCTTTCGTTAAAAGCTGTCTTCAGGCGCCGGCAGGTCACTCGACACGCCAAGCACGCTGCGAGGGTCCGCATCTATGCGTCGAGAAATGTTCATGCCGCTGCGGATTAGATCCTGGAGCCAGTATTCTTCCTCGCGCTCGGTCGAGAGCTTGTCCGCCATCAAGGTGGTGAGCTTCTTCGCGCGATCCTCTGCGCTCAAAGCCGCGTCGTCGTCCGAGCATTCGTCGATCTCGCGGTGCAACGCCGCCACCAAAACATCCGGCTGCAGCCAAGCCGCAAAAGCGGCCTCCGGTGGCACATTTCGATTAGAGATCGGGCCGGCGACCGTATGCACCAACTCCTGTGCTGGCCATTCGATGCGCCTGACGCCGCCCTCGATGAGCAAGCTCAAATTCGGCGCGCCGGCGGCTCGCAACTGTTCAACATAGGCCGAAGCAAAAACTTTCGCGTCGTTGCTATGGATCGGTGCCGAGTGGACTTGGTGAATATCCGCCTTCAGTTCTCGGATGCGACGCTGACACCTTTCGACAGCCTCAACGCCGTTCTCACCGCGCCGCAACTTCGGTTCGGCGCCTTGGTGGTCAGCAACCCGCAAACCGGAGCACCGGCTCATCCATTTTTCGATATTTGAGATGAGAAGCCTCGCTTCTTTCGCGGCTTCTCTGGCTTCAGTGCTCCGCGTCTCAGCGCGGTCGAGCCTGCCCCGTAACTCGGAGACATTCGCCTCTAAAACGGCGAGGTGCTCGGGCGTCACGCCCATTATCGTTCCGACCAAGCGCGGGTTTGTAACCTTCTGAAGATCAGCCTTCGCGTGCTCTAATGCGGAACGGGCGGCGTGCATGTCCTCTCCGCGGCCGCTGGAGATGTAGTGCAATTCCGCCGCTCGGTCTCGGAGCATTGCGAGCTTAGCGGCCGCTCCTGGGGGCAACACGACAGTCTTATCGCCCATTCTCGGGTCGGCTGGATCGAGCTTCGATTGCTTCGCGAACCGCATCGGGGTCTCCGTTTGTGTCTCGCTCCACGATTCGCTGATTTGTCTGGCCATCACCACCAGGGGGTCGTGGCCAAAGCTCGTCGAATTGTGCGTGCTGATGGGACGGTGTCGTGAGTGCGCAGTAGGCTCCAGACGTCGGCCTCGATCTTGCCGGCATGTCTTGCCGGGCTTTGCTCTAGGACGCGTTCGCGGCGCCAGGCCGTCGCAGCGTACCGGCCGATTGCAGCCGCCAGCGCGTCCGCTTGAGCCGCCTGCGCTCTGTCACCGAAATACCGCGCGGCCATCGCACGCAACATTTCGTCTCGCCGTTGAAGCAGCCAGGCTGTCCGCCACGGCCGACCACCGACGCGATGCAGGCCGATTGCGTCCTCAAGACCGTCCGGTCCCTCGCCCGCGAGCCAGGCCCGCAGATCTCTACCTACCTCCGCCACAGCCGCATCCGACTGCCCGGCCAGAAGGTCGGCAGCACGGACCAAGGCATGGGCGGACGTGGCGGGCATGGGCTATGCGCGAACAACCGGTGCCGACAACAGCTCCAGCTCGGCAGCGATCGCCTTGGACATCGCTGCGTCGAGCGCTCGGGCATCGCAGCCAAGCTCTGCTGCCATTGCTGCAGCGTGGCGGCTCGGCATCCGCTGGATAGCCTGCCGCAGCCCTATGAACGCCTTCTGGACGTGCGACTTCACGGCCGCGAGGGGGACCAGCTCCTTGCGGCGCTCGGCGATCCGAAGTGCTCGCTCTTTCCCCTTCAAGATCTCGCCGACCATCCGAGTTAGGCCGAGGTCCACTCCTTTTCCTTCAGGCGGAGCGACGCCTTCTTCGGCGAGAACTTGACGGATAAAGCTCATCGCCTCCCGGGCATCGTCCACCGACCGAACCATCTCCTCAGGCGGGACGGCCTTCCGGAGAGCGGGATCGAGGTTCGCTGTCCGATCGGCTTTGACCTCGGAGATGAAAACCTTGCCACCATGAGATCGCACCGAGCCGTCTTTGACTTGGCGGGCCAGGGTCGTTTTGTTGACGCCAACAACCTTGGCGGCCTTGGAAATCGAAACGAGCTGTTCCTTAGCGGGCATTATCGGGTGTCCTTTCGCGATTGGCGGGCCCTAAGGCGCAGGCCGTTGCATAGATTTTTCGATTCAGAACTAGCGGTATCCCAGGCCGTTTCCCGCCCGCAGAGGGCCGACCACCTCGGAGAGGACCCGCGATGCATGTCATGCGGCGTCCCTCTTCGATCGGAACAAGTTCGAACGCGTCGGCTCCACGAGTCCCTCGCCGCATAGGCGCGCAGCGATAGCCAGGCCGATCATATTCAGACTGGTTTTCGAATGACGCCGAGCGCGAGGGCCGAGGGCTGCTTTGGCGATGTCGACGGCACTGATGGGAGACGGTGAACGTCGGATCAGTTGGAGGACGCGAAGGTCGTCTTCTGCATTCCTCATGCTATGTCCCTACCCGAGATATAGATAGTACGGCGGGAATCCCGCCCTGGGGTACTACGGCGGCAATCCCGCCCCGGCACATCACCCTCATCGGGGCGGCAATCCCGCCCCGAAACCTGCGGCAATCCCGCCCCGGCTTTCTGTTTTTTCGCAGATTGCTTGGAGCGCTCGACCGCCGTTGGGCTCTTCGCCCGTCGCGCAGCACGCGCGAGATCGTGAGCCTCATCCTTCGTCTTTATTGATCGCCATTCATTGGTGGCGTCACCGGAGTCGGTTTCCCGGTAGGTCAAGCGATAGGTCGTTGGCAAACGAAACTCGGCATTGCCGCCGCGGCCTTGGCGTGTGATCTCGACGAACCCAAGCGCTACAGCTTCCCTGATCGATGGGGCCACAGATTCGCGCTCGACGCCGTATCGGACAAAGTCGGCATACGTGACGATCAGCCCGCCGTTCGATGTCCCACCGTGATGACACATCTCAATCTCCAATCGGCTGAGGACGCGCTGCCCGTCACGGCTAAGCGCTCTATAGGGTTCGGACTCCAGCATTTCGACGAGACGCCAAGAGAACTGGCCGCCGATCCTTGTTTTTCGGCGCCTCCGGGTCATGCTTCCCCCGGCCTGTCGAACATAAGGCGCCATATGGCGGTCCTGATGGCTACTTCCATGCTGGCGATTTCACGGGCGATGATGGCATCGGCTACCCCGCGGCGGCGCAGCAGGTCCGACTGTGTTTGAAGCTGGCGCTGGATGTGTTGCTCTGCCTTCTCAGGCTTAAGGCACAAGGCATAGTCGGCTTGCCGCTGGATCATGGCGGTGCGACGTGCCAGGGGGAAAGGAAGGACTAATGCACTCATGCTGCGCCCCCTGTCTGGTCTGTTTTCCAATTGGAAAGAACGGTCTGCAGCGACTCCAACTCAGCCGCGTTGACCATCTCGCAGCGGGCCCAAGCAGTTGGCTCGATCAGTGCTTTAATTGCTTCTTCAACGCACAATCGAAGGAGACCTGGGTCCATGGCGTCGATTTCCCAGCATTGCGTGCCGTGGCGTTCGACGAACCAGCCGTACCGCGGGTCTCTCCGCTTATCGGTGGCAGGGAATGAGGGAAGTCCGGTTGTTTGTTCCGGCGTTAACGCAATGCGGATGAGCTCGACGTGTTCTCCGCCGTACCTTGCGAGCCGGTTAGGCAAATCCGATTGCGACATGAACATGCCGCTAGGGTCGAAGTCGCCGACGTACAGAACGATTAAGGGGCGGCCGTCTTTGCTCTCGGCAACATCATAGACCGATGTGGCGCCGGCGAACCCGTGCATGACGCGGAAGCCGACCGCGTATTGATCCAGAACTGGCTTGAGCACCCCGCGAATTGTGCCCTTTTCGGACCAGACTTCGACGCGGACAGGTTGCTGATCCCAAAAGTCGCGGCGGTAGGATCTCGCGACGGCCTGCGCGTATTCTGCGGTATCGCTCCACGTGGAGACACGCTCGAGGTCGCGTGTCTCATCCACGATCCACCCCCAGGGAATGAGGCCTTGCTCACGCGCAATCCGAAGGAGCCGGTACACCTTCTGCATATCCTTGACGGACATCGATGGCGTGAGCTTCTGAGTGAATAGCTTGTAGCCGACGCCTCGCCCGGTAATCGGTTGCGCTGGCTCTGCCAAAGCCCTCATTGCGGCAATCATGTCGAGCGAGGCTTTTGACATCCCCCGGCCGAGCTTTTTTGATCCTGTTCGAAAATGCTCGCTCATGGTCGGATCGTCATCCGAGTCCATTTTCACGCGGTGACTCGATGCCAAGCATTTTTCGCAGTGGCGCCGTAGGCACGACAACCCGCCCGCCAATCTTAATGCTTGGGATTTGCCCTGTTTTGCAGGCCTCATAAGCGGGGTTTTTGCTTAGGCCCAGTGCCTTGCCGGCGATCTCAACCGAGACGGCCAGTTTCTCAATCAATGCCTTTCGTACTAAGTCTTCCATGTCGAACTCCCGATGTGTATGACTATCAATACAAATCGCGGTTCGCCCCGTATTGTCAACATCCTTCTGTAGTGATAACAATACACCGGTTGTGACACGGAAGGATAACCGGTGATCAAAAAGCAGACTGCACGAAAAAAAATTTCGACCAGTAAGGTCGGTCAACGCCCGGTCTTACAATTTAGGGTTCATGCCGACGTCTACGCTGCACTCGGCAAAGCCGCGGTCGCGGCTAAACGAACGCTCTCGGAAGAGACTGCCAAGCGCGTTGAATTCTCGCTGGAGATGGATGCTGGTCTAAATGGGGATAGCCGCCACGCCGATGCCAGGCGTGAACTGGAGGCGCTGGCTGCATCGAGCGGGAAGTCTTTATTGGAAGTGGCCCTAAAGCGAATTTGGCTCTCTTTTAATTTTGAAAATCAGTTGGGAAACCTAGCGGACGGTATCGCTCGCAGGGGTCAGCTCCTTGACAAAGCTAAGGATCGAATTCGCGATTTGGAACGTAAAATCGCGCAGCTGGAAGCTGACCAACAGTCGGGCATCTCGCCAGGCATTTCCCGGGCCATTGAGGAAGCGGTCGCCCGCGGCATCAGCCGGGGGCAGCCATGAAGGGCCATCTACGCGAACGCTCGCCGGGGCACTGGGCAATCATCCTCGACAGCATCGATCCCGTTACTGGCAAGCGGCGCCGGCGTTGGCATTCGTTCAAGGGTACTAAGCGCAGCGCGCAAATTGAGTGTGCCAGACTGATAAGCGAGAAGGTCAATGGCACGCTCATGGAGCCGAATAAGACCACCGTCACTCAGTTCTTTGACAAGTGGCTCGACCACATCAAATCTCAGGTAAGCCCGCGCTCGCATGAGCGATACGCAGAGATCGCGAAAAAAAACCTTGCACCTTTAATCGGCGGTGCGGTTCTCACCAAACTGTCGCCTATCATGATCAGCGGCGCTTATTCGACCGCGCTCACATCCGGGCGGCGGGACGGCAAGGGCGGACTATCCCCCCGGACGGTCCACCACATGCACAGGGTTCTCAAGCAAGCGCTTGGACAGGCGGTAAGCTGGCAGATGCTCAACCGCAATCCCGCCGACGCCGTCGACCCGCCGAAGGTCGAACGAACCGCCATGCAGACCTATACGGTCGAACAGACGGCCGCCCTGATCGATTCTATGCGAGGGAGCCGATTATTCCTCCCGACCCTGCTGGCCGTGCTCTGTGGCCTTCGTAGAGCTGAAATTTCAGCGCTTCGGTGGAAATCAGTAGATCTCGACGCCGCCCAGCTGGCCGTGGTGGAGAGTGCCGAGCAGATGAACGGGAAAGTCAGGCTGAAGGAACCGAAGTCGGGCCGGGCTCGAACGGTGGCGATCCCGGCAATGGTGGTTACCGAGTTGCGGACGCACAGAGCTCGACAGGCTGAGGAAATGCTCCGAATTGGCCTCCCGCCAACAGCCGATACCTTCGTGGCTTGCCATGGGGACGGCGCCATGTTCACTCCGACCTATCTGACCCACCAGTGGGTAAAAGTGATCCGGGCTAGCGGCCTGCCGATCCGCCGTTTTCACGACCTACGGCACAGTCATGCGACCCATATGTTGACGAACGGCGTGCACCCAAAGGTGGCCAGTGAACGCCTGGGGCACTCCAAGGTGGGCATCACACTCGATCTTTATTCGCACGTGATGCCAGGAATGCAGGAAGACGCGGCGAGTCGGATTGACGCCGCGATGCAGACGGCTCTCAAGAAACGATCGTGAAATGGTAGCAATCCGGTAGCAGGACGCTACAGGCACAGTCGGAGATTTTAGCTAACTACTTGAAATCACTGGCAGGAGTGGCAGGGCTCGAACCTGCGACCCCCGGTTTTGGAGACCGGTGCTCTACCAATTGAGCTACACTCCTGTGAGGGCTGCGTCGCCGCAGACCCTAGCCGTTTCAAGCATGACGGGCGCCCTGATTGCAAGTGGCAAGCAATCCCCGGATCGCGAGTTCCTGCGAGGCTGCCCCTTCTGGCCGACGCTGACGGCGCTCCGCGTCCCTACTCGATGATGCTGGCGACGACGCCTGCTCCGGCCACAAGTGCGGTCTACCGCACTTGTGCAAGGTTGAACTCGGTTGGTACTGATGGTTTGTTGCGGTGATCATTCAATGATCGACGCCACGACGCCTGCTCCGACGGTACGTCCGCCCTCGCGGATGGCGAAGCGCAGCTTCTCCTCCATCGCGATCGGCACGATCAGGTGCACTTCCATCGCGATGTTGTCGCCCGGCATCACCATCTCGGTGCCGGCCGGAAGATGCACAACACCCGTCACGTCGGTGGTGCGGAAATAAAACTGCGGACGGTAGTTGGTGAAGAACGGCGTGTGGCGACCGCCCTCCTCCTTGGTCAGGATATAGGCTTCGGCCTTGAACTTGGTGTGCGGCTTCACCGAACCCGGCTTGCACAGAACCTGGCCGCGCTCCACGTCCTCGCGCTTGGTGCCGCGCAACAACGCCCCGATGTTGTCGCCCGCCTGCCCCTGGTCCAGAAGCTTGCGGAACATCTCCACACCCGTCACCGTCGTCTTCTGCGTCTCGCGGATGCCGACAATCTCGATTTCCTCGCCGACCTTGACAACCCCGCGCTCCACCCGGCCCGTCACAACCGTGCCGCGTCCCGAAATCGAGAACACGTCCTCAACCGGCATCAGGAACGGCTGATCAATCGGTCGCTCCGGCTGCGGAATGTAGGCGTCGACATTCTTCATCAGTTCCAGAATCGCGTCATGACCAAGCTTCTGGTCCGAGTTCTCAAGCGCCGCCAGCGCCGAGCCCTTCACGATCGGAATGTCGTCGCCCGGAAATTCGTACTTCGACAAAAGCTCCCGCACTTCCATCTCAACCAGCTCGAGCAGCTCCGGATCGTCAACCATGTCGCACTTGTTCAAAAACACAACCAGCGCCGGAACGCCGACCTGGCGCGCCAGAAGAATGTGCTCGCGGGTCTGCGGCATCGGGCCGTCCGCCGCCGAAACAACCAGGATCGCGCCGTCCATCTGCGCCGCACCCGTGATCATGTTCTTCACGTAGTCCGCATGGCCAGGACAGTCGACATGCGCATAGTGACGGTTCGCCGTCTCGTACTCCACATGCGCCGTCGAAATCGTGATGCCGCGCGCCTTCTCTTCCGGAGCCTTGTCAATCTGGTCGTACGCCGTGAACGTCGCCCCGCCCGTCTCCGCCAGAACCTTCGTAATCGCAGCCGTCAATGACGTCTTGCCATGATCAACATGACCAATCGTCCCAATGTTGCAATGCGGCTTGTTACGTTCAAATTTCGCTTTGGCCATTCCTCACCCCTTACGATCCGGCACACGGGCGGCATCGAACCGCGGGTGGGTTACTGCGGATAATGCCCCCATTCAAGCCAAATTCCGCACCGACTTCCTGACCTAACCTCGGCCAAGAGGAGCTGATCCCGCTTCGAATGCGGGACTGATTTAGATGCGATCTAAAGTTATGAGCTTGCGCTGCACCTTATTTGTCTCTGTATATGCCTGCATACTCAGACAGGAATCGTAGCGTGGCGCCGGCCGGCATTCTTGACAGCGACAACCTTCTGGATCGCGCCATCGAAGCGCACTACGCCGACATCAAAACGGCGGTGCTTCGCCGCGGCTGCGCACGCGGGTTCGTCTCGGATGTAGTCCACGATCTCTATATCAAACTTGCCGAACAGCCCGACGTTCTGAAGGGCAAGCGTTCATTATGCGCTTTCCTGTGCCGCTCGGCGATTAACCTCGGCATCGATCGCATGCGCCGGGCGCGGCTCGAGCAGCACCTTTTTTCAGGAACAGCGGTCGAGGCGCTTGCGGTTCCTGCCGAAACGGCCGCGCCTGATTATGGCCTCGAGGTCGAGGCTCGCCTCGCGGTGTTGCGCGAGGCCATTGCGGAGCTTCCGGCGCGACGGCGCGCCGTTTTCGTCCTGCACCGTCTCCACCGCCTCGAGCCCGACCAGATCGCGCGAAAGCTCAATATCTCGCGAAATATGGTCGACCGGCACCTTCGGCGGGCACTCGCGCATTGCCTCGATCGCCTGCTCGGTATCGAGTAAGAGTCCTTCTCAACAGGACTCGCCCGTCTCCATGATGGGTGAGAAGCGATCAGGAGTCGCGATGACAACCGACCAATCAGCGCAGGCAAGCCGCAAACGACATGAAGAAGCCGCTGCCTGGGTGCTGAAGAATCGTGACATGAATCAAAGCGCACACGAAAGTCGCGCATTTGAGGAGTGGCTCGACCGGGGCCAGGAGAACAGAACGGCGTACGAGGCGGCCGAGCGGCTGATGGGCGAAGCGCGCACGGTCATTTTGAACGATCCGGCCCTGCGGAATTTCAAAGTCAAGCCGCGCCCGCGTGTCGCCAAGACGCTTGCGGTTGCGATTCTCGGCGCGGCGCTCGCCGGCGGCGCCTTCGTCTATTCCGACGGCCCGATGCGGCTTCTGGCCAATGCAAGGTCGGGCACGGGAGAAATGCCGACCATCGAACTGGCGGATGGCACCACCATTCAGCTCAACGCCTTTTCCGCCATCTCCTACCGATTTACAGCAGAAACTCGCACGGTAACATTGCTGCGCGGTCAGGCATTCTTCCAGGTTGCGAAGGATACAAATCGTCCGTTTGTTGTCGAGGCGAATGGCGGGCTGACGACCGCGCTCGGGACGGCCTTCGATGTCCGGCTGGATCCGAGTTCAACAGAAGTGACGGTGACCGAACATGCTGTATCGGTCACTCCTCATACGCACGCCGACCCTGCGGTCCGGGTGAACGAGGGCCAGCAGGCCGTATATGACCGTGACGGCAGGGTGAAGGATGTTCGGCAGGCCGACACTCATACCGCGCTGGCGTGGCGCCGGGGCCAACTCGTGGTTGACAATGCGCTGTTGGCCGACGTTGTGACAGAGATAGGTCGCCATTTTGCGGGGCGTATCATCATATCGAATTCGGACCTCGCCGGACGCCGCGTCAGCGGTACATTTACCGTCACCGATACCGATGCGGCGCTCGCGCTCTTGCGCGAGTCTCTGGGACTTAGTGTGATCCGGATGGGTCCGCTGATCGTGCTGCGGGGATAATCCATCCTTTCTTTGTCTCCGTCATGGCCGGGTTTATCCCGGCCATCCACGTCTTGCTTGTTGCGATGCGGTGAAGACGTGGATGCCCGGCACACGGCCGGGCATGACGGGAGAGAAATTTCCTCCTCGTCCAGAGTCCCAAAGCGTTCCCTTCGTTCGTCACTCCATTGAAAGGCTGACTGTCCGCCATCCCGGCGGAGCGGCATGATTTTGGGGACGAGTTCGATGGCGGGGGAAACAACGGGGCAGCGGCGACAATCACAGATTTTGAGGCGGGCTCGATCACTCCTGTTGGGGACGACGCTGCTTGCAACCGGTTTCGTCGTGCCGGCAGTTGCTCAGAATGCGCCTGCGTCCGTGGCGCGGACCATGTCCATTCCTGCTGGCCCGCTGACGACGGCCTTGAATCGGCTGGCCGCCCAAACCGGAATGCAGGTGTTGTTCGATGCGTCGATCGCGCGGGGCAAAACGACGGGCGGCGCCCACGGTGAGCTGACTGCTAATCAGGCGTTGTCGGCGATCCTGAGCGGAACCGGCCTCGTCGCGCGGGCAACCGGTCCAAACGCGATCACGATCGTTTCGCCGTCAGCGGCCGGCGGCGCGGCGCCGGCCGGAGCGATTTCGCTCGATACCATCGACGTACAGGGCGAGACCGCGCGGGGGCCGGTGCAGGGCTACGTTGCAAACCGCAGCGCAACAGCCACGAAAACCGATACGCCGTTGATCGAGGTGCCGCAGTCGATTTCAGTCATTGGGGCCGAGCAAATCCGCGATCAGAAAATCGTTTCGAAGTTCGATGATACCCTGCGCTATACGCCGGGAGTCGTGGCTGCCCAGTATGGGCAGGATCATGGCGATGACTGGTTTGTTATCCGCGGATTTTTTGCGCAGAACGACTCGCTTTTTCTCGATAACCTGCAGCTCTACAGTTCCACTTTTACCGGCTGGAAACTGCAGCCGTTCAATCTTGAGCGCGTCGAAGTGCTGCGCGGCCCGTCAGCAATTTTGTACGGCGGATCGGCGCCGGGCGGATTGGTCAACGCCGTAAGCAAGGCGCCTCCCGCCGAGCGCCTTGGCTTTATCGAGGCCGGCGTCAACAATTTCGGCAACGCTTACACGCAGTTTGACTTCGGCGGTCCTGTCACGACGACCGAGCCGGGATCCGGCAAAATTCTCTACAGGATCGTCGGCCAGGTCAATCGCGGCGGCACGCAGACAAACTTCGTCAACGACGACAACTATTTCATCGCGCCGTCCGTGACCTTTCTACCCGATGTGGACACGCGGCTTACGGTGCTCGCCATGGCATCCCAGAACAGGACGAGGGTGCAAGGTTTTCTGCCTTATATCGGAACCGTGACCGACGCTCCGTTCGGCCGAATACCGACGAACCTGTTTATCGGCGACCCCTCTGTCGGCGACTACAGCAGGCAGCAAAAAATGGTCAGCTATCAATTCGAGAAGCATCTCTCGGACAACGCGACGTTCCGCCAGAACGGGCGCGTTGCGAATGTCGCTGCTGACTATAACGGCATAATCGGGTTTGGCTACGCGACCACTCCGGCCGCAGCCGACATCGCGCGCGGCACCTTCATCGCCCGCAATAATGCCACTCAACTCAGTCAGGACAATCAGTTTGAGTATCGCTTTGCGACGGGTCCGTTCCGGCATACCGCGGTGATGGGTCTTGACTTAAAACATTATGCGCTCGACGACAAACAGGGTATGGGGCCCGCTACCGATCTGAACGTCCTCAATCCGGTGTATGGCGTTAACCCGCCCTTCGACGGCCCGCTTTATCGGGACGGCCGCGTGACACAAAAGCAGGCCGGCCTCTACCTGCAGGACCAGATCAAGTGGGATCGTTTGACGCTGGTCCTGTCGGGCCGCAACGACTGGGTAAAGCAAGTCTATACCGACCTATTTACTTTAACCCGACAGGACAGCAAGTTTTCCGGCCGCGCCGGCCTGATCTACAACTTTGACAATGGCGTTGCACCCTATGTTTCTTATGCAACGAGCTACAACCCGATCGTGATCATCAATGCCGCCGGTAATTTGCTCCTACCCGAAACCGGTGTGCAGACTGAAGTCGGCTTGAAGTACCAGCCCTCTGGTCTGAACGCACGGTTCGGCATCGCTTTGTTCGACCTCAAACGCCAGAATGCCCTGACTGTCGATCCGATCAATCCGACTTTCCAGAGACAGAATGGCGAGGTGACGTCGCGCGGCCTCGAGCTGGAAGCCGTGGCCAATATCACCCGCGATTTCAAAGTGGTTGCGAGTTATACCAACTACGACCTGTTCATCAGCAAGGATCTCGATCCGACCTTGATCGGTAAGGTTCCGACCACCGTCCCGCGGCAGATTGCTTCGTTATGGACGGACTACACGTTCAGGGAAGGCTCGCTGGACGGCTTTGGTCTCGGTGGCGGCGTGCGCTATGTCGGCTCATCTTTCGCCGACGTCGCCAATCTTCTTACCGTTCCGTCCGTGGTACTGGGTGATCTTGCCGTTCACTACGAATGGGCGAGTAACTGGCGCGCGGCAATCAACGTTATGAACATCGCCGACACCGCTTATGTCGCAGGCTGTGGCGGTTTTACTTCATGCTACTACGGCGACCGGCGCCGCATCACGGGAAGCCTCTCCTACAAGTGGTGATGGTTGCTTTAAGATGACGCGTGCCCGCGACTATGGATTACGCGCCGCGAAATAGGTCGACCGCATTTGATCCGCAATCGGACAGCAGATCGCATCATGCGCAACTAAAAAGGCCGGCGAAGCCGGCCTTTCTCGTTCAAGCCCGTATCGGGCGATCCGCAGGCGATCTCAGTAATGAGGGACCGCCGGTCCGCCCCATCCGAAGCGATAGTTCACGCCGGCCTTGACGGTATGCTCGTCGTTGCGGAAGCTCGCTCCGACAACATCAGCCGGCGAACCCGCACCGAATGTCGTCTTGCCGAAGTTGTAATACTGGTACTCTGCTTTAGCGGACCAGTTCGGCGCGAACATATATTCAAGACCTGCACCGACAGTGTAACCACTGTCCCGATTTCCATTGGTTGTGAAAGCCTGCGGCACCCCAGCCGCGTTGGAGACACCCAGCGTGCTGTCCCTGAACGCATAGCCGCCTTTGGTATACAGAAGAGCCGGCCCCCAGGCATAGCCGAGCCGACCGGTCACTGAGCCCAAGCCGGGGTTACCACCAGTCACAATACTGCCGCCAGGGAAGACCACATCTCCTCTGTAGTTGGCGAGCCAGCTATATTGGGCCTCGATGCCGAGCACCCATTGGTTCGCAAACTGGTAGTCGGCACCGCCCTGCACGCCTCCGAGGAAACGACCGTCGCTTCCCCCCAGTCCGCCGCCGAACGCCCCGCCGAGATGGCCGCCGACGTAGAAGCCAGTCCAGTTGTAGACAGCCTGCGGCGGTGTAGAAGGCAGTGGCGCCTTGGTATAGGGTCGCGGCTGAAGGTCAGCCGCAAATGCTGGTGCAGCGACGGCTGCAACGGCAGCGATCGTAAGCAAGAATTTTTTCATGATGGGTTTCCCCTCTCATTGGATTACCACCATCGTTCGTTCACCTTGGTCAAACAACGTGGCGCGAATTTGGTTGCCGGGCTGCATAACGGCGACGTCGGCGCACCACAACGCTGTTCCTATGTAGGAACTGTCGCCCGGAAAAACAGGGCCTCGTTTGCCGCAGTTCCACCACAGAATCTCTGCGGACCTAAGGGCTCCAGACTCGTCAAAATGCGATCAAATGATTTGAGACCCGAAGCCCAGCCCTACCGGTGGCTCAGCGCGTCAGCTTCTCGAGTTCCGGGAACGGCGCGTAGACCGCGCCCGCACAGATGTCATCGACCTTCTCAATCATGCGATCGAGCCGCGCATCGACATACACGACCGCACGCTGCACCACACCCCGATAACTGCCGTCGATTTCTCGGGCGTTATAGCGCAGGCAACTCACGTAACGCAGCCTGCCACCGACGGTGCGCTGAGCCGGTTCGGCCATCGCGGCGTCCCGAATGCCGGCGGGGTTATTGAGGTAGGTTCTGAGAAACGCCAGCAATTGAGCGCGATAATCGGCTGGAAATGGTTGATTGGCCACCCCGCGATCATCGGTATAGACGAGGCCGCCCTGACCACCGCCCTGCTCGCTGTCGGTCATGCAGGCCGCGAGCGATGCCGCCAGCATCACGATCGCCAGGAATTTTGCAGATGTCCCCAACGTCCGTCCGTCTTTCCGGTTTGTAATTCTCCCGAAAGCACTAAACCGTCCGCTGCCGAAAACAAATTCGTATTTCGCTTATCCGCGCAAAAGTTCGGGTTGCGACGAATCGAGGCTTGCGGCAGCCAAAAGCGATCGCCGCAAGCCCTGATCGCACCTCGTGACGGAATTAGCTCTGCTTGGGGGCGCTATGATGACGGTGATGAGATTTCGTCTTGGCCTTGGCCTTGGCGTTGGCGTTCAGCACTTTCGAGTTGACGGTCGCCGTCTTGGCCGCCGGGGCCTGGTCCGTGCGGGAGGTGCTAGCCATCGCGGGCGCAACAAACACGGAAGCCGCAAGCAGTGCGGCCGAAATCGTCTTGAACATCGATTGGTCTCCTTGGAGCGTGGATCGCCGAGGTCGCCGTCCGGATGGCCGGGCTCTTCGATAAGACCCCCATCATGAAAGCGCGTAGCTGAATGCACGCTGAAGCGCGATGGCGGCCTCTGTTCACCTTGATGAACAGTTGGTCATAAGCGCGATCGGCGGAGCCTTGTCCTTTCCCGCTAACCATGGACTGACCCGGGCCTCGACACGCGACCGCAAAGCGCGGTTAAGTGCCTCTTCGATAGCCGGCGTGACCGAAAACAACACGTCAACGGCAGTTGCGGAAGCCTGCGAACCATCATGCCCTCACCCCAGTCCTATAACCGGATCGCATTTGTCGCGGGCGCAAGTCCAGAAGCCCAGCAGGCGCTGACAGAGTTGGTGGAGACTTATGGCAATCGCGATCCCGCGGACGCCGATGTGCTGGTTGCGCTCGGCGGCGATGGGTTGATGCTGCAAACACTGCAGCGGAACATGCGGTCGGGAAAGCCGATCTACGGGATGCATCGCGGCACGGTTGGATTTCTGATGAACGAATACAGCCGGCATGATCTCCAGGCGCGCCTCGCTGCCGCGACCGACACCGTTATCCATCCGCTGTTGATGCGCGCGACCGATATTCATGGCGCGATTCATAATCATCACGCCATCAATGAAGTATCGGTATTTCGCCAGACCCACCAGGCAGCGCGGCTGCGCATCCTGATCGACGAGCGCGAACGCATGGCCGAACTTGTCGCCGACGGCGTATTGGTTGCCACGCCGGCCGGATCGACCGCCTATAACCTGTCGGCGCAGGGACCGATCCTGCCGATCAACGCGGCGCTGCTCGCTCTGACTCCGATCAGTCCCTTCCGTCCGCGGCGCTGGCGCGGCGCGCTGTTGCCAGATACGGCCGTGGTGACAATCGAGGTGCTTGAAGGCGAAAAGCGCCCGGTGGCCGCCGTCGCCGATCACGATGAAGCTCGCAACGTCCGCCGCGTCGAGGTCTCATCGGACAAAATGATCTCAATGCGAATGCTGTTCGACCCGGGCCACAGCCTCGAGGAACGAATCCTCAGAGAGCAGTTCGGGTACTGAGTTCCTTCCCTCTCCCTCCTTTTTAGAGTGGACGGTTTCGAGCGACGCGAGAAACCTGGTGAAGCGATCGATCTCTTGTCGCCCCTCGCCGGCTCGAACTTCGCTGCTTCGCTCGCCTCCCCGAGGGAGACAGAAGGAACGGCAACCATTCATTAACGGCGACGGCATATAGTTAACGGCAAGTATACCGGGCCCGCATCATGTACGGCATTGACTTCAACAAGCTGCGGTTTCTCGTCTGCGATGACAACGCACACATGCGCCGCATTCTGCGCACGTTGCTGCATTCGTTTGGCGCGCGCGAAGTCTACGAGGCCGAGGACGGAGCCACCGCCCTCGAAATGTTTACTCATTATGTTCCGGACATCGTCATCGTCGACTGGGCGATGCCGATCTTCGATGGTATCGAGCTTACGCAAATGATCCGCCAGCCGGACTCGAAGGGAAACCCGTTCGCCCCGATCATCATGCTGACCGGACACTCGGAGAAGCGGCGCGTCACAGTCGCGCGCGATGCTGGTGTCACCGAATTTCTGGCGAAACCGATTTCAGCCAAGGGGCTCTATCAACGAATCCTGAACGTCGTGGTCTCGCCCCGCCCTTTCATCAAGACCAAAAACTATTTCGGTCCGGACCGCCGGCGCAATACCAGCAACGGCTATATTGGCCCCGAGCGCCGCGGCACCAAGGAGCCCGACGTCATCCCGCAGCCATCGCTGCTGGATAAGGCGCGAGCCCCGGGCTAAAGGCACGGCGATGCAGAAGAAAGATCCCGCCGAACTGACGATCCAGGCATTCGCCGACCATCACGTCATCACCCCGCCCAATCGGCTGCGCAACGTCGTTCGGCTGATCGACGAGAAAAATTTAGACGACCCGATCGCGCTTGCCGAAAAGGCACTGGCGGGGCTTTCGGACGAATTCTCCAAGTGGATGGCGATCGAGTGTGACCGCCTTGTCGCCGCCCACGCGGCCATTCTCAAGAACGGATTCACGCCGGCCACCCGTGACGAACTGTTTCGCGCCGCGCACGACATCAAAGGCGACGCCGCAACCTTCGAGTATCCCGCCGCCGCCGCCGGTGCCGAAAGCCTCTGCCGCATCATCGAACATTCGCCGGCTCTCGACCGGGTACCTACGGAGCTGATCGCCTATCACATCAACGCGATCCAGGCGATCGTGCGCGAGCACGCCAGCCCCGGCACCGAGGCCATCGCAAAGGAGATCAACCGGAAACTGCGTCTTGTCGCCGATGAATATCTCGCAACGGTCAACCAGGACCGTCCCGAACATCTTGAAGCCATTCTCGCGCCGAGCATTGCGCCGACAGAATAGCGCTCGGCCGTTCCTGCAAGCGGCTGAGGATCTGTTCTCACGCGGCTTCTTTTATCACTAAGATTTCCGCTGGAAGATCAGCCCTATCGAGCGTTTTTTTTGAACGAAGTGGAATCCGCTTCGCGTAAAGAGAACGCGTCAAACCAAAAGAAATCCTTTGCCGTTTCCGTGAGCGATGAATTTTAAGTCTTCGCTCGAACGAACTACGCCGCCGCAAGTAGATCGCTGAGCAGCGGTTCGCGATATGCTCGCGGTGAATCTTTGGGCTCGCCAAAGCTCAGCTCACGGGACGCGGACTCGTATGACGCCGGCTCGTCAAACCTCGGTTCGAGGCGTTCCGGTTCATAAGACGCAACAGCGTAAGACCCAGCCTCGCAAAGTTCGGATTCGTAAGACTCAATTCCGTACGACTCAATTTCGTAAGGCTCCGCTTCATAAGGCTCCGCTTCATAAAGCAAAGCTTCGCAAGACCTCGCGTCGTCGGGCTCAACTTCATCAAACTCGCGTTCGTCGAACTGAGTTTTGAACGCCCAGCGGTCGAGGAATCGCGGCCTAAAATCCTTCACCGCTTCACGGAGACGTTGAAGGACTCTCGTATTTTGATTTGATGCGTTTTCTTCACGCGAACCGCTCAAAAACGCTATAGAGGGGGCAGGTTCGCGAAACTCCTCGCGAAACTCAGGTTCGTAAAACTCCGGCTCGCAAACCGGCATTTCATCAATTTCGTCGCGCGTCGGCTCGGCGGCTGCTTCGGTAACCAGTTCGTCACAGAACACACGCCCTTCCTCGCGCGCCGATTCCGTCGCGAACCGCCGCAGCAGGATCAGCAGAGGCTCCGAAACCTCAGCAGGCGCCGTTTCGCACATCGTCAGCACACGCTCGACCATGCGGCGGCGTAGCCGCGTCGTACCGCCGACCGTCCCGACAAAGCCAATCTCGTCGCGCGCTTCCAGCGCGGCGCGAAACGCAGGGAACGTGGATTCCGGCAACCCCGCCCGCGTCAGCAGCGCGGGAAGGCTCGCGCCGCCGCGATCATGAACCAGCGCGGTGACGCGACTTAAAGGCAGGCCAGACAATTCCACCAGCGCATGGTCGAACAGCTCCGTATTGCCCGACAGCAGCGCGCGCAAAATCAATCCGGGGGTGAGTTGCCCGGTGGCGCGCAGATGCGCGACCAGACTGCACATGTCGTCGTCTCGCGCATGTGCAGCGATGTCAACGATCGAGCGATCCCGCGCATCGCTAACCGCACGGCCGGCGCGATCGGCATTGAGCCAGCTCCGTGAGACAACGAACCGCGCCAGCGAGTTCGAAAGCTTTGTGGCCAGCGCGAGCCGTGTGACCACTGGCAGATCCTCGAGCGCCAGCATCGATTCCCGGATCGCCGCGAGATGACCATGCCGCTCGACGATGCGGTCCCATGACATCGGCGCGATATTCGCGCCCGGATTTTCGATCAGTTCAAGTGCCGCCGCCGCCGAGCCAACCTCGGCAAGGGCTGCGCAGACCGACACCGGCACGTGAACGCGGCGCGCGACGGCGCACTGCACTTCACAGCTACCGGTCGCGACGATGTCGACGAGGTCCGCATCGATCAAGAGTGGCGAATGTTCGAGAATCGGAATAGCGACCGACGGCTGATCGACCGACAGTGCCCGGACAATGGCCGGCGGCGCGCTCGCGCTACGCGCGAAAACGTCCGCCATCGCCCGGCGAACCAGCGGAGACGAGTCATCGAGCTGCAACAGCAGCCCGCCCTCGGCAGCGGCGCGGTCGTCATCGGACAGATCGGATATGAGCCACGCGCGGGCTAGCGCTCGCGTCGCTTCGGCCCGCTCGCCTGCGGGGGCGGTCCGTACCCAGCTTAGGAATTGCCGAACGATCATGGTGTTTCCGGCTTACGCACCGACACCGCGAAACGGTGTCGGTCATAGAAAATAAACCATGACGCTTAACAAAGGGTTCACCATAACCGTTTGCCTTCGTTGACGCTTCGTTAACGCGGCGAGTTCACGCGCACGATGAGACGATCGCGTTAGATCGTCATGCGAGGGGTTAGCAGTGCGCAGCGTCGTTCGGAAAACAACAAACGACTAAACTCGTCCAGGGTTCGTTGCGCCCCTACCCGCTGTAAGCACCGTTGCGATCGCTGAACAGATCGAACGGCGGACGCGGATCTGAAACCGATGGGTTCTGCGCCGTGGTGGACGGCGCACCCCACAATTCCTGAACGACCGGAGACACCGGCTGGGTACGCTCGCCGACCTGAAACAGCGAACGGAACGTCGGCTGGCTTGGCGCGGCCGAGGAGGAAGCCGCGATCGGCGCGACGCCGCGCACGTCGGGCAGGCGTGACAGATAGGCCGCCTGGTCGGATGGCGTCGAGGACTGCGTTTCAGACGTCATGGCCATACGGGTCGCGGGCGAATTGGCGGCGACAGCGTAGCGCCGGTCCAGATCGGCGTAGACTTCCGAGACGCTACGTGCGCGGCCGTCAGAATCATAGAAGATCGGACGATTGGCGGCGGCGGCATTCGGAAACAGCCGCGCACCGGACGCTTGTGGATTGTCCTCGGCATTCGCGATCAGTTTCGCGGCTCCACTGACGCCCATGAAGTGCGCCATGTAGAGTTCGCTGTCGGTCGGACGCCGGCCTATCAGGCCAGTCAGCTTGAAACTGTTGGATTGCGTCAGCACCCCCGCCATGGCTGACGCGATAGCCGGGTCATCACGCAGCTTGAGAATAGCGGCGCGGGTCGCCGGATCAGCGACGGAATAGCTGCCAGATGGCGATTTGGCGATAGCGTCGGCATAGCCGTTAAAGCCGAGCGCCGGTCCCGCCTCCTTTACCGTGCCGAGCCACGTCTGCTCGATGAACTGATAGAGGCCCTTGGCGGACGACGTGCCGGCAGCGGCATGAGGATTGAAATTGGATTCCATCTTGGCGGTCGCGAGCAGATATTCGAAGCTCGCTCCCGTGGCCTCGGCTGCCCGCTTGATGGCGGTAGTTATTCCGCCGAAAATTCCGCTCAGTCCCGAAGCGGCGTTGGCGGCATCGACGCTCATCTTGATCTCCGCTCCCGCGACCGCCCGCCTGCATAGCACCGGAAAATCCGTCGTCTATTCCGACGTTTCCAGACGGCTATTCGCTCGGATCGCAAGGTGGAAGATTATGGTTAACAGGGCCTTAACGGAGGCCTGCACAACCCAAAGCCGTCAGGCCTTCGCGCCGTAAACATCGGCCGGATCGAAGAGCCTGTCGGCATCCACAAACGAAAGGCCTATTTTGTCGCCATCACCTTTTGTCACCGCCCGGTAGAAACACGAACGCCGTCCGGTATGGCAGGCGGCGCCTTGCTGTTCGACCTTGATCCAGACCGCGTCCTGATCGCAGTCCGTTCGCATCTCGATCACTCGCTGGATCTGACCCGAACTCTCACCTTTCCGCCATAAGGCCTTGCGTGAGCGGCTGTAATACCAGGCATCACCGGTCTCAACGGTCCGCCGCAGCGCCTCTTCATTCATGTGTGCGACCATGAGAACGTCGCCAGTTTTGGCATCCGTGGCAACGCAGGTCACGAGTCCGGACGCGTCAAAGCGGGGCTGGAACACCAGCCCCTCCTCGACCTCGGATGAAGGTTTTGATCCAGACACAGGAAATCCCTTCGGAATATCGTGGAGGGATTTAACGCGGCTACCCTCGTACCATGGACAGGAAGCGCGCCTGCTCCGTGGGATTGTCGCGGAATACGCCCGTGTACCGGCTTGTGAACGTCATCGCGCCATGCTTGGCGACGCCGCGCACCGACATGCAGGTATGCTCCGCCTCGATCATCACGGCGACGCCCCGCGGTTTAAGCACCTCGTCCACGGCCGCGGCGATCTGCGCGGTCATGTGCTCCTGGGTCTGGAGCCGCCGGGCGAAGATGTCAGTCAAGCGCGCCAGCTTGGACAGCCCGACAACCCGCTCCACCGGCGTATAGGCGATATGTGCCTTGCCATAGAACGGCATCATGTGGTGCTCGCACTGCGAGGTGAACTGGATGTCACGCACCAGCACGAAATCATCATAGCCTGCCGTTTCACCAAAGGTCCGGTTCAACACCTCGGCCGGACACTGATGATAGCCCTGATAGATCTCGTCATACGACTCGATCACCCGGCGTGGAGTATCGAGGAGCCCCTCGCGGTCCGGATTTTCCCCGATATAGGATAACAACGTTCTGATAGCGCCTTCGGCTTCATGCCGCGACGGGCGCTGCCGGTTCGGCTGAACCGCCGCCAGAAACTCCGACGGGTCCAGCTGGGCGGGAGAGAACCCGGCAGGTTTGACGTTATTGGATTTGACGTCAGAAGGTTTGCTGCCGCGTAGCGGCTTGATCAAAGCGTCCATCTTCACTCCGTTCGACCGGCCTCGCGTGAGACCGGAGTGTCACCGGGCAGACGGGGCAGCATTGCACGCCACCGGACGCCTGAGTCCCTTGATATTCAACATTGCAACGTCCGAATCGAACTTCAATCCGGGTGCGACGGAAAATCGCCGGATTGCGTTTCCCGGCAATAGATACATATATAGGCTTCGAGGTTCCCGCCGCCAAGAGCGTCGCTCCGCCTCTTTCAGCGAATTCAATGTCGAAACCTATGCTGAACGACGTTTACAACACTCGCATTATCGAACTGGCCGGCAATATTCCGCGCCTGGGCCGTCTTGCGGCGCCAGACGCCAGCGCCACCGCTCATTCGAAGCTGTGCGGGTCCACCGTCAAGATCGATCTCAAGATGGATGGCTCTATTATCACGGACTTCGCGCACGACGTGAAGGCCTGCGCGCTCGGCCAGGCGTCCTCCTCGATCATGGCGCGCCATGTGGTCGGCTCGACCGCCAGCGAACTCCGCGAGTTGCGCGAGATCGTTCACAGGATGCTGAAGGAAAACGGCGCACCGCCCGAAGGAAAGTGGGCCGACATCGCGCTGCTCGAACCGGTGCGCGATTACAAGGCGCGCCACGCATCCACCATGCTGACGTTCGATGCGGTCGTCGATGCCATCGGTCAGATCGAGACAAAATCAGCCGCGCTGACCACCGCCCAAAGCTAAAGTTCCCCGGTTACCGTTCGCGGGAAGAAAGCCATCAGATCAAATCATAGAGCCACGCTTCTGATCCCGTCAGGAGCGGAAAGGCTCTCGTGTCGTTATTGAGGCCGGTCCGAAGCAGCGCTCGCCGCAGCGTGCCCGGCGGATTCCGCTTCAGCTGTCTTGGTCGGCTGGCCGGTCATCATCGCCGCCGCGGGTGCATTCGTTATACCGGGAAAGCGATCCTGCACCGGCTTTGTGACAAGATCGGCAACTGGCGCCTCGACGACCTCCCCACCCGGCAACACATCCGCAACACGGTCTGTCGTCATAAGATTGGCGGAACGCAATTCCGCTGGCGACAATTCGTGAAGGGCCTCCCAGGGAGGAATACTGAGCGCCAGGTGCAGCAGATCGCCGGACCCGCCCATCTCGAAGGTGTACTTGGCGAGCCGACCAATATCGCGCTCTACGATCATCAAATCCTCGGCAGTGTAGCTCGCAGCCCTGGCATCGTCCGCGCGATCACCCATCCAGATCTGATGTACGCGAACATGTGCACGCTCAGGCACATAGCGGGTTTTTCCCGACAGCAACACGAACACGCACATGGACTCGCAATAGGCTTCGGGCAACACAGCTGCGCGATCACCCGCCACCGTCTTGACGACGACGCTGGCCCCAACCGTGGTGCGCACGCCGAGTTCTCGCCAGCGCCGCCCGAGCGCAATGGCATCGTTGACCGAGCCGCCACCGGAATCGAGCACGACCGTCGCACCGGTAAGATCGCGCCCGGCGGCGAAGTCGTTGAAGGCTTTCGGAGTTTCGCTCGTTACGAGGCCAACGGCGCTGATCCAGCTCCCACAGTGCGGCTCACAAGCAATCCAGGAGAAACGCATCGGATGCTTGCGTGCCTCGAGGTTTTCTTTCGTCGAACCCTGCTCAAACGCAGATGCGAAACCTGAAAAGGCAAAACAAAAAGCTGCCGCGCACAGAAGCGTCCGTCCGTAGAAGCCGGATGATTTCGCGAACCTCAATTCGGTCCCTTCCCCACAGCCGATGTTGCCTGATCTAACGCAGCTCGATGTTCCAATCCGATGCAGTAACCCGAACGCATAACCCTACGTTCAACACGATGATCCTGTTAGCAGAAACTAGCCGTGAGACTTGTCAGCGTCCATAAACCTTTGCTGCGATTGTTCCTGGGAGTGTGCGATATTCTGCCACCTGTGGCGATATTGCAGCTTGATCTGGTTCTTCGGGGGAACCTGCGGCACACCTGAGAGAAAAGCTCCGCGTTCATGAAGCCCACGCCGCAAAGTTCCAGGTTCTGCCCGGCTTGCGCAAGTGCCGCTTTGCGGCTGCCCCGCAATGTCGGCCGAGCGTTGATCTGGATCTATCGCCATACCCTATCGCCGCTGGTGGGTTTCAACTGCCGGCACCTGCCGACATGCTCAGCCTACGGCGATGAAGCAATCGAGCGTTTCGGGCTTTGGGGTGGCGGCTGGATGACGTTGGCGCGGATCTTACGCTGCCATCCTTGGGGAACCTCCGGCATCGATAATGTTCCCGTAGCGAAACCATCCGGCGCTACCTGGTACCGGCCGTGGCGTTACGGCCGCTGGCGCGGCGTGAATGCCCCATGAGAGGATTTCCATAGCGTTTTCGAGCGAAGGGGGTATCGGTTCGCGTGAAGAAAACGTGGCAAATCAAAATCATAGAAGCGCCGCTTCTGATCCCATCAGAAGCGGAAAGGCTCGAATGAAGTATGTCGAGAACTGAGGTGTGGTTCGTTCAAAGAAAAGGGCGCTAAAACAAAAAGGTTTAACCCGATATTGATACATCGGATCCGGGAGCTTTAATGCGCGAGAACCTCGATTTCTCCGTCCACGCCGTTGAAGACCTCGAAGCCCCTCTCGAAGACCTTGCCTTCGTTCTTAGCGATGACGCGATACTCACCCTCGGCCAATATCACGCTGGGAAATGCTCCGATCGATTCCTTGATGACATCACCCCCAGGCGTCAGAACTGACCACGCAGTATTGGCCAGCGCTTCGCCGCCCTTGTCGCTGACGAGTTTCAGGGTGATGAGCGCGGCACGGTGAGAGATCGTTACGTCGGTCAACTTTCCTGCTTGCACACTGATGTCCGAGCGTACGACCGAGTTCGCGTCGCCATAGGTGGAGACGATGTAGTAAGTACCTTCCGGCAAGAGCATAACGTCGCCCCCAGCGACATTAGGCACCAGCGGCGCGCGCTCGGTACCCTCGAACTGACTACCCTTGTAGATGCTGAAGGAAATCTGGTTGGGCGGGATCATCGATGCGCCGACTCGACCCTCGATCTGCAGGCCGCCCGCCGGCAACACGAACGACTCGCGGTCGGTGTCAGGCTTGAGTGTCACAGGCCGCGCGGCGCTGACCAGCCCCAGCGAAACGTGCACGACATAGCCCCCCGGCGGGAGCACGAGGCTGGGAGTTGCATCATGGTTTTCGCGCACCAGCTTGAAGGCACCGGTCTCGTCGGGTCGTTCGGAATAAACTCGCCAGATCAGCCCGCTGTTGATAACCGGCAGATCCTTACCGTAGCGCGCGGTCAACGACAGAACCCCCTGCGCCGGAGCCGCGATGCTGGGCGGCGCCGTCAGCGGCACGGCGGCGGCCGGCACCTGAGTCAATGGCGCTGGTAGATTTGGCGTGGATGCCGGACCGGAGGACGGCGCAAGGCTGATCGCAGGTTCCGACGGAGCTTCCGGAATGGATGCTGGCGGGACCGGCGGCGGACGTTCGCCAAACAATTGTGCTGACGCGGCGTATGGAAAGGTCGCGAGAAGCG
Source organism: Nitrobacter sp. MLSD-S21 (assembly GCF_058809865.1). Classification (NCBI taxonomy): domain Bacteria; kingdom Pseudomonadati; phylum Pseudomonadota; class Alphaproteobacteria; order Hyphomicrobiales; family Nitrobacteraceae; genus Nitrobacter; species Nitrobacter sp. MLSD-S21. The sequence goes on from NZ_JBXASZ010000001.1 coordinate 1,085,496, forward strand.
TGACGACCGAAACAAGGAACGGCCATGAGCGTCGGCTCGAATTACATCGATGATTTCCCCCGAAGATCATGGCGCCGGTTCTTCCCGGAAAACACGGCGAATTCAAGCCTGGGGACTTGCTCAGAATTGCATCCCGCTGTGGAAGACTTAAAAACCGGCCCATCGGGTTGAAACGCCGCTATCCGGTGATAATTTCTGGCAAGCAAGCAATAAGTCATCCTTTTGCTCACCGTGTCCGCCGGCAGCATGGTAACCGATGCCGGCAGTCGGAGAATCCTATCGTGCTGGAGGGTTTGAAAGGTCGCGACCAGAATGGGTCGAACGGCCAAAAAGTAGGATTGGGTAGCGTCAGGCGGCCAGTGATCGGGCTGGCCCTGGGTGGCGGGGCCGCGCGCGGTTTCGCTCATATCGGCATTCTCCGTTCCCTGATCGCGCACGGCATCGAGCCCGATGTCGTGGTGGGCACGTCGATTGGAGCGGTGGTTGGGGGCGCCTATGCCGCCGGTCGTCTTGATATTCTGGAGGAGTGGGCGCGCAGCCTGCAGCCTCGCAGTCTCTTCAGTTATCTGGATATCCGGTTGAACGGCTCCGGACTGATCGGCGGCGCCAAGCTCACCGCCCAACTCGAGGCGTCGCTCGGTCAAATCCAGATTGAAGAACTGCCACTCAAGTTCGCAAGCGTCGCAACGGAAGTCCGCACCGGCCACGAAATCTGGCTTACGCACGGGCGACTGGTCAATGCTATGCGTGCGTCCTATGCCCTTCCGGGTATCTTTGCGCCGATACTGGTTGGCGACCGCTGGCTGGTCGATGGCGCGCTTGTCAACCCGGTGCCTGTTTCCACCGCCCGCGCGCTGGGCGCCGAAGTTGTGATCGCGGCCAACCTGTCTAATGACGTGTTCGGCCGCAGCACCACGATATTCTCTCATGGTACGCAGAACGAGGTGCAGGAGGAGGTCGTCGTCGAGCCCCCGCCGCGCAGACTTGGCTTCGGCAAGTTCTTTTCGCTCGAGCGAACGGTTAAGCGCGAATTCTTCGCTGGCGGCAGTCGCCCGGGTGTTGTGTCGGTCATGACCGACGCGTTTAACATTATGCAGGATCGAATCACGCGCGCGCGGCTCGCTGGCGACCCGCCGGACCTTTTGATCTCGCCGCGGGTCGGCCAGATCGGCTGGTTCGACTTTCACCGCGCCGGCGATCTGATCGCGCACGGTGCACGTGCCGCAGATCGAGCGATCGACGCGATTGTAGAAGCGATCGAAGTTCTCGCGCCGGCGTCGGCGCCAGACGTCGCTGGCGTCGCGGATCCTGAAAGCGGGACCGATCCTTAATGCAGCACGTGCTCAGGCCGTGTTGATGTACTCGCGCAGCGCCTCCTGCTCGGCTTCATATTCCTGGACGCGCAGCTTGACGACATCCCCGATCGAGACCATGCCTACCAGCTTGCCCTCCTCCACCACCGGCAGATGCCTGAACTTTTCCGCGGTCATGACTTCCATGAGGTGAGCGACCGTATCCGACAGACGGCAACTGACGACCTTGCGGGTCATGGCGAGGCTGACGGGCTCATCGAGCGCAACTGCGCCGCGTTTATCCAGTGCATGGACGACGTCCCGTTCGGACAGAATGCCATCAATGCGCGTACCGCTCACGACGAGCACGGAACCGATCTGCTTTTCCGACAAAATCTTGAGCGCCGCCGAAAGCTTTACGTCGGGCGCAACGCTTACGACTTGAGAACCCTTGGCGCTGAGAATGGCACATACTGTCATTGTCGCTTCCCTTGGAGGGATCGCGCGGGATCACTTTGCGCGATCCTTGCCTTTAGCGTTCAGGCGACAACCAACATCCAGTTTTGTTCGCGAGTAGAACGCACCAACGGAGTCATCGTTTCCAGCACGCGAACGAATTTAAACTCGCCTGACCAGGGGATGATGAATGAAATCAGCCTGCATCGCAAGCAATCGTTAGACATGATCCGCGTCGGAAGACGCATTCTCGGCGTCGCGCGGAGAACGAGGCACCGGATCGAACAATGAAAACAATAGAAGGCCCGCCATAAAGCCGCCCATGTGAGCCTGCCACGCAACGCTGCCTGGCTCGGCGCCGATTGCAACTGATCCCATGCCGAAAATGATATTGATACCGAACCAGATTGCGAGAAACGCCAACACTCGGGGATTTTGCAGGGCGCGCGTCAACGACAGCGCGGGCACCTGCGCGGCAGCGTCGGCATCGCCGCGGCCCAAGGACAGAAAACTTCCCTGCGCGAAGGCGAAGCGGATCGCCGCAGCCATTGCGCCCGACACCGAGGCTGACGCGCCGATCATCGGCGCAATATTGTGCTCATGGGTCACTAGATGCGCGACCGCGCCGGCAACGGCAGTCACCGCCATGAAAAGAAAAAATCTGAAGGCGCCGAAACGGCGCGCCAGCGCGCTGCCGAAGGGCAGCAACCACAAGATATTGAAGCCGATGTGACTGAGGTTGGCGTGCAGCAGCGAATAAGTCACGAATGTCCAGACCTTAGCGCCGCTTCCTCCGGGAAACGCTGTCGCGAGAAGATTCGGATCGTAACGCTTCGGAATGAAGCCGAACGCCTCAATGATCCAGTATTCCAGATCTGGCGGCATCGCCGACCACACGACATGAATAATCGCGAGAAGGCCAATATAGGCGGTCAATGGCCCCGGCAGGGTCAGGATCGGTTCACGCCGAGGTTCTGACGAAGGGTCTGAGGGAAAGTCCAAGGGTGGCGACCTGGTGGCTCAAGCGGGCGAATCCGGCTCACGAAAACCGGGTATATGGCGGCGGTCCAGACGGCCCTTCCCTGGTCCGCATATCGCGGGGCATTCTCGACAACACGACGCTTTCAAACAAGCGTCAAAACAGTCGCGCAAGAAGCACATGACGTGGATACGTTACTCGCTCTGCCGCTTGCGGAACACCCACCATTTCAGTCCCTTATAGAAAAGCACCATTGCAGTCAGCGATGCCGCGCCCTTCAGAAACCAAGTAAGCATCTCCAGAGGACTTCGAGCGCCGTGCTCTCTTTCCCTTTCCGCTGGGACCTCTTCTTTTTCTGCTGGGAGCTCCTTTTCCGCTGAGACCTCTCCTTTTTCAGCTGAGACCTCGCTCACCTGAACAACGGATCCAGCGCGAGGATGATCAGCCACATCCTTGATAAGGTGAGCCGGTGGGAACTGGACTTCTGCAACGGGCGTTCGGCTACTCCCGAGTTCATCAGATTGGGCCGGAATACAGGCCGATTGAAGGCCGATCGTAAGACCCAGAATGGGCACCCAAAACCGCAAGACTCTCCCCGCCTGTCTCATTCAGCGTTTGCCTCTGCCATTATCGAGTACAGGATAGTCGGCGAACCGTGCTCTATCCGGTCTCATACCACCACCATTTTGGCCGGCCGTCCGGGCCGGATTATGCCGACTCATACTCAGTCCGGCTCTCGCTGTCGATGTTGGCGGCAGCAACTTACAAGATCGAAGGGGCGGATTTTTCGAAAGAATCTCTCGGGCCGCACGGAATGCGCCTCGACGCCAACCGTAAAAGTAAAGGGAGGGCCTGAGAAACCCTCCCTTGATCGTGTGGGGCCGGATGGATTTCGATGAAAAGAAATCCGCTTCCGATCTTCGTGACGGTTGCAACTGCTCGACACATCCGCGGAAACCTGAAGAGAACGCATGACGCGGCGGGATCATAGCCCGCTTTCCGGCGAACCTGGTCAGGTGGTTAACTTAACGTTAACGGCACAATTGCGTGGGGTCGCTGACGCAAAAGCCGCCTCCGGCATGGACGCTGCAACACCGCTCCTGCACAACAGCAAACGGCTGAGGTGCCTTGAAATAGGACAGATTTGTCCGGTTGGACCTCGGTCAGGACGGTTGCATCATGAAACACCCATCGAACCGCACATTCTTCGCCTACTGGGATGAGAAACGTGACGGCGAGCGTGCTCCGGACCGCCGCGTCATTGAACCGAGTGCAGTTCGCCAGCTGCTCGGGGACATCTTCGTGCTCTCCTACGAGCCGGAGCGCGGTTATCCGTTCCGCGTTGCCGGAACCCGGATCTGCGCCCTGCTCGACCGCGACCTTAAGGGGGAGAATTTTTCAACACTGTTCGCGGCCGCAAGCCGCGCCCAAATTACCGACATGCTCGGCATCGTGTCCGACGAACTATTGGTCGCGGTCGCTGGTTTGACTGCCACCGAGCGGAACGGATCGCTCGCACACTTCGAACTGCTGCTGCTCCCCTTCAACAATCGCACCCATACCCCAACCAGCCTGACCGGGTTGCTAGCGCCGATGCAGCCCAGCCGGCAGCCCGTGATGGACTTCACGCTCACTTCGTGGCGCTATCTGAATCATCCGCCGCAACGTTTCGTCCCACGCGCACTGAAAAAGCTCGAGATCGCGCGCGGCTTCATGGTCTACGAAGGATTGCGCTAGAGCCTTTCAGCCAGAATGAAGCAAGGGCACCACGTTCTTGGTATTACGAGTCTTTCTCCGAACGAAGCGTTTCGTCCGAGCAGCGCTGAAATCTGGCTGATTTCTTTGTGAGTATTAAACCGCATCATATTGAAAAATATGATATTATAGACGTTTTCCGGGTCATGCCCAATGGCTGGTCCAGGACTTCCCACGCATCGCTCTCCACACGGCACAAAGCCGTTGCACCCACGTGATGTTGCGAGCGTTGGGGATCGCCTTGTCTTAAGGTATGATTGTCCCGAGATGGACAAATCGACACAATCCGTAAAAACTCCGCGGTAACCGACCGTCCCTAATATTCTCGCGTGTCACACACTCCAACCATTCTTGTCCTCGATTCCGGCCTCGGCGGCCTCACCGTGCTGCGGGAGATCGTCGGCGTCCTCCCCGCTGCACGATATGTCTATGTCGCCGACGACGCCTTCTTCCCCTATGGCCGCCTCAGCGAAGACGAAATCATCGCCCGCGTGGTGCCGCTGGTCGGAGAGTTGATCGGCACCCACGCCCCAGACATCGTGGTGATCGCGTGCAACACGATGTCCGTCTCGGTTCTGGGGCCCTTGCGCGCCGCCTATTCGGTGCCGTTCGTGGGCACGGTTCCGGCAATCAAACCGGCTTGCGCCGCGTCGAAAACCAAGCGCGTCTCGGTGCTCGGCACCCGGGCGACCGTGCAGCGCGAATACACTCAGGCGCTGATCCGGAATCACGCGCAAGCCTGCACCGTAACGCTTGTTGGCGCGGCGCGCCTGGCTTCGTTGGCGGAGGACGCCTTGAGCGGCAACCCCGTCAGCGACGCCGACATCCTGAGCGAAATCACACCGTGTTTCGTTACGGCGAGCAATGGCGGAGACCTGCGCACCGATGTCGTCGTGCTCGCCTGCACGCACTACCCGCTGTTGCTCGATCGGCTGCTCAGGCTCGCACCATGGCCGGTGTCATGGATCGATCCGGCGCCCGCGATCGCCCGCCGCGTCGCCGACCTGCTGAAATCACTCGCGCCGAGCGCCACCGGCGGCCGCGAATTCCCGCCCGAAATGATCTTCACCTCGGGCCGCTCCAACGCGCTGACGGGCGCGCTCGCGCCGTTCTTCGGCGGCCGCGTCCCAGCCCGACCCGCATCTCATCAGCCGATGCCAGAACCGGCGACAAACCGTTGAAGATTCATGATTTTACACAGGATCAGGCCGCTAATCTTCGGCGCAAAGTGATATAGCGGCGATCAGCTCCCCGCAGCGTTCGCGTTTGGCGTTCTTCCGATCGAAAATGACTCCGCCATGGTTTGACAGGAAAGCGGTTTGTCCCTAGAAAACGCCTGCGCGCGGGCCTGTTTTGGCCCGCGTTGCGTTTCGCGACCCGTGGTCCTGCCCGTCAAGCTTATGGGCCGGACCTGTCGGCGGCGGATTTGTCATGATCCCGAAAAGCGGTCTTCCGGTTTTTCATCATGTCCAGATCATCCGCACAGGAGGGCGCGTTTCCTCGATCCACAGACTTTAATTTTGACAAGAGGACGCGATGACTAAGCGCAATGAGGCGAAGTACAAGATCGATCGCCGTATGGGGCAGAATATCTGGGGCCGCCCGAAGAGCCCCGTCAACAAACGCGAATACGGCCCCGGCCAGCACGGCCAGCGTCGCAAGGGCAAGCTCTCCGATTTCGGAACCCAGCTTCGCGCCAAGCAGAAGCTCAAGGGCTATTACGGCAACATTTCCGAACGTCAGTTCTACGCGATCTATGTCGAAGCGACCCGCATGAAAGGCGATTCGGGCGAGAACCTGATCGGCCTGCTCGAGCGCCGCCTCGACACCGTGGTCTATCGTGCGAAGTTCGTGCAGACCATGTTCGCCGCGCGCCAGTTCATCAACCACGGCCACGTCAAGGTGAACGGCCGCAGAGTCAATATTCCGAGCTACAAGCTGAAGGTCGGCGATACCATCGAGGTGAAGGACGCATCCAAACAGCTCGCGCTGGTGCTGGAAGCCAACCAGCTCGCCGAACGCGATGTGCCCGATTTCATCGACGCCGATCACAACAAGCAAAGCGCGAAATTCATCCGCATTCCGCAACTCGCGGACGTGCCTTTCGCGGTGCAGATGGAACCCCATCTGATCGTCGAGTTCTATTCGCGCTAACCCCACCGCCTCGATTTAAAAAAGCCCCGGATCGCTCCGGGGCTTTTTTTGTCCAAGGTCGAAGTGATTAGTTGTCGGGTTCGCTTTTGATGACCTCACCACTCTTGGGATCGACACTCAAATCATAACGCACGCCCTTGAGATCGGCTTCCAACTCCCAATGGCCATCATCGGCCTCAACCTTACTGAAATTTGTGTATCCCAGGGCGGTTAGCTTCTCGATGACCTGATCGGACTTCATCCAGTCTGCGCCCGGCTGGTCTGCATGGGCCGGGCTGGTAGCTGCCGCCAAAACAAGCATCATCGGCGCTAGGGCGATAAAACGCGTTCTCATTCTTGTCTCCGTGCAAGGTACATGGCTGAGCCAAGAACTGCCCTTGGTCGGGAAGGTTCCTCATAGAAGCTTTTCCGCGCCGTCCCACGCTAACGCCCCGCGGATGCAACCATTAGACTGGTCACGGCGACGTGGCTGGAAAGCGTGCCTTATCCGCACGGACTCTGAGGATTCCTGGCGCCTGCGTGCGCGGCAGTCGCGATGCCAACCGTTTGCGGTCACGCGACCCTACGAGTCGCGCCGTCAATACCGCCGCGACCGGAGATTCTTTGAGCTGCGTTGACGGATGCATCAACGCCCAGCGTGGTGATGTCCGCGACGATGAGATCCAGTCGTGCTGAACCGACGGCGCGTGAGGCCGCCGTCAGGCCGACGCCGGTGTGTTCAGCGTGATGCCTTTGTCGCCGAGCAGTTTCTGCAACTCGCCAGCTTGGAACATCTCACGGACAATATCGCAGCCGCCGACGAATTCGCCTTTGACGTACAGCTGCGGGATCGTCGGCCAGTTCGAGTACGTCTTGATGCCGTCGCGCAGTTCGGGATTTTCGAGCACGTTCAGGCCCTTATAGCCCACGCCAATGTGGTCGAGAATCTGAACCACCTGCCCCGAAAAACCACACTGGGGGAATTGCGGCGTGCCCTTCATGAACAGCACAACGTCGCTCGACTTCAGTTCGCTTTCAATAGTGTCCTTAATGCTCATCCATCACATCCTTTAGCCGCAAGTTACCGGCACCGCGAACAGCCCGTCGCAGCTCGCTGCTATATATAGTCCGAAACTGTTGTGTAACAAATAAATTGCCGGGAGCATCAACCTATCGCGCAGGGCGTTCTGGGTTGTGAATGATGCCCTGAAACAGACCGTCAAGACCGCGCTTTTAGGCCCGGTCGGAGCCTCGGATATCGTTCCCGGCAATACCCTCAATAAGACCTGCGAACGGATTGTTCCACGGAACCCAATGTCCGGAGCAACGTTCTTTCCCAAACCGGAGATTTCCGTGACGAACCCTGCGTCTGCCGCAGCCGCAATGGCCGCCCCGAACCCGTCGCTATTTTCCGGTTCACGGACATTGGCCGGCCGCCTGACGGATGCATTTCTCGCCGTCCGGAGCGAAACGGAGCGGCGTGCAGAACCGCTGACGCCGGAAGACCAGATGGTGCAATCAATGCCGGACGCCAGTCCGACGAAATGGCACCGTGCCCATACGACCTGGTTCTGGGAACAGTTCCTGCTCGGGGAGCACAGTCCCGGCTACATTCCATTTCATCCGGATTACGCCTTCCTATTCAATTCGTATTACGTCGGCGTGGGTCCGCGTCATGCCCGCGCCCAGCGCGGCCATCTGACGCGTCCCGGCGCGGAAGAAATCACCGCCTATCGCCGGCACGTCGACGCCGCGGTCGTCAAATTCTTTCACGATACCAGCGACAAAATGCTGGCCGGACTGATTCCGCTGATCGAAGCCGGCCTTAACCACGAACAGCAGCATCAGGAGCTGATGCTGACGGATATCCTGCACGCATTTGCCCAGAATCCGATGGCGCCGGCTTACGACACGTTATGGACATCCCCTGCTCCACACGCCGGCAGCGGATGGACAAGACTGATTGAGGGCATCCACACCATCGGACATCAGGGCGATAACTTTCATTTCGACAACGAGAAGCCCGCGCACCGCGTTTTGGTCGGCCCGGTAAAGCTCGCGCGCGGTCTCGTCACCAATGCCGATTGGCTCGCTTTCATGGACGACGGCGGCTATCGCACCGCCAGCTTGTGGTTGATGGACGGCTTCGCTGCGGCGACCGGCGAGGCTTGGGAAGCCCCGGGCTACTGGCGGAAGACGGCCGATGGTTGGCAGGTCATGACGCTTGGCGGCTTGCGGCCGATCGATGCCAATGCGCCGGTCTGCCACGTCAGTTATTACGAGGCCGATGCCTTCGCGCGCTGGAGCGGCAAGCATTTGCCAACCGAGATGGAATGGGAAGTCGCGGCCCGAGCTGAACAGCTCGACGATGCGTTCGGCATGGTCTGGCAATGGACGCGAAGCGCATACTCGCCCTATCCCGGATATCGCGCCAGCCAAGACGTGCTCGGAGAATACAACGGCAAGTTCATGGTCAACCAGCTCGTTCTCCGCGGCTCATCGCTGGCGACGCCGGAGCGGCACAGCCGCGTCAGCTACCGGAACTTCTTTTATCCGCACCATCGTTGGCAATTCACCGGTCTGCGCCTGGCGGACTACGGCGCTTGATCGCTGCCAACTCAAATGCGTTGCATTGCGCAGGGAGAATGCCATGAATCTGCATGCTGCCGCTTTGGCCGGGGCGCCTGGATCCAACGAAAGCACGCGGGAATTCGCGAGTGATGCGATCACAGGATTGTCGCACCATCCGAAACAACTCCCGCCAAAGTATTTTTACGATGCAGTAGGCTCCGAACTATTCGAACAGATCACGCGGCTTCCCGAATATTATCCTACACGCACAGAGCTCGGTATTCTGCGTGATCGGTCCGCCGAAATTGCTTCGATCATTCCCACACATGCGGCGCTGGTGGAGTTCGGGGCCGGCGCTCCCACCAAAGCGCGGCTGCTGCTGGCCGCGTGTGAATTTGCCGCCTATGTGCCGGTGGACATTTCGGGTGACTTTCTCAACGCACAGGCTCGCGGCTTGCGAAAAGACTTTCCACATCTGAAAATCTATCCGGTGACGGCCGATTTTACCGCGCCATTCATTCTACCCGATCAAGTCGCGGCCATGCCGAAAGTCGGATTCTTCCCCGGCTCGACCCTTGGCAACTTCGAGCCTCACGAAGCCTGCCGCTTCCTGCGGGGGGCTCGCAATATCCTGGGTGAGGGCGCGTACATGCTGATCGGCGTCGATCTCGAGAAGAACGAACGGACGCTGTACGATGCCTATAACGATGCCGCCGGCGTTACCGCGCGCTTCAACCTGAACATCCTGGCGCGCGTCAATCGCGAACTCGGCGGCAATTTCGACCTGTCCGCCTTCGCCCATCGCGCGATTTACAATCGGGATCGACACCGGATCGAGATGTATCTCGTGAGCAAAAAGCCGCAGACAGCCCGCTTGCATGGCCGCAGCTTCTTCTTTCGCACCGGCGAAAGTATCCACACCGAAAGCAGCTACAAGTATAGCACCGACCGTTTCAACGCCTTGGCGAAGGGCTCTGGTTGGACGCCGATAGCGGCGTGGACCGACCCGGAGCGAATGTTTTCGGTTCACGCGCTGATTAGCTGAGGCGGGACTACTCCGGCACGCCGGTCTGCAAAGCCAATGCGTGCAGCACGCCACCCATCTGGCCCTTTAGCGATTGATAGACGATCTGATGCTGCTGCACGCGAGACTTGCCGCGGAACGACTCCGATATCACGGTCGCCGAGTAATGGTTGCCGTCACCGGCAAGGTCCTGGATCGTCACCTGGGCGTCCGGAATCGCCTTTTTGATCATCGATTCGATTTCCCGCGCTTCCATCGGCATCAAAGTGCCTCCTAAATCCGGCTCGTGGGGTGGTTCAAACGTTCGCTTTATTTTCCTGAGGGTTCAGTCAAGCGAATTTCTGAACCAAAACACACTAGAATCATAGAGTTACTAGTGTCCCTTTGATTCCGAAATTCGCATCAAAGGTTGCCGCGGAGACATGCGAACTTCGGAATCGGGACACTAGCCCGGATCATGCACCGGAATCGCCGTGACGTCTGCTCAACTTAACGCGGTCGCCCGATCCCCGTCACAACGATCAGTCCTATATTTGCCAACCGCAAGAAAGTGGCCGGAAGATACCCGGCCCCGATCACCCGGTCATGATGACGCCGAACCCAGGCCGCATCGGGCCGTCCGCCAGCGATTGGATCAAGTCAAGAGCCGGAAGCGTGCGGCGTCGGAGGAGATGGAATAGCTCGTTCACGCAGATGGGAACCGCGAGGTTTGATGTAGGTCAAGGGCGCGAAGCTCTCGCGCGCGAGGCTTCGGAGAGAACCCGCGGTTCGGCGCGATGCGCAGGCGTCCGCGGCTTTCCTCTCTCGAAGAAGGAGTACGCAAATGTTGCGTCAATTTCTCATCGCTTCGGCAGCCGTAGCCATGCTGCTGGTTACGACCTTCCCCAATGACGCATTCGCCCGTCGTGGCGGCGGTATGCACGCCGGAGGTTTCCACGGCGGCGGCATGCACCGCGGCGGTGCCGTGCATCGCGGCGGCGCGGTTGCAGGTCGGGGATACCGGGGCGGCGCGGTTGCTGTGCGCGGCGGGCACTACGGCTATCGTGGATACGGCTATCGCGGCTACGGTGTCGGTGCCGCGGCAGTGGGCGCGGCGGCGGTCGGCGCAGCTGCGACGGGAGCCTACTACCGCAGCGGCTGCGGCTACAACGCCTACGGCAGCTGGGTTTGCCCGAATTATGGGTACTGAGCGGCGCGATGCCCCTGGCTTGAGATGTTCGACAACGATGGTGAAGTCATCGGGATGATGGCTCGTGCGCCAACCGGAAGCTATGGTTAGAGACCCACCATCGTTGCGATCGTACGCTGCATTGTGTCCTCAGCATAGAACTGCCGTACGCCCGCTTCAGCAGCCGTTGGCACATTCGCACTGAGTGCGTTGGCACATTCGCACTGAGTGGCGTCGGCACATTCGCACTGAGTTGGGTGACGAGGGCCGCGCTGCACTAAATTTCCGGCACAGGCGTGTCCTCTAGCCGAACGTCAGCTTTTCGTCGCCATGTAGTCCGGCAGCCAGCTTTCAAAGCCGTGCTGCAAGGACTTGATGTGGACGGCGCGCTCGCCGGCAATCGCGATCTCGTGACCGCCGGTCAGCCCGATCTGAATGCAAGGCACCTCCACCGCCTTGAGCTTGGTGAAAACGCTCAAGAGGTCCTGCTCGTGAACGGTCACGATATAGCGCGCCTGATCTTCGCCGAACCACCAGGCGTGCGGCACGATCGCGGCCGCCGCCGCGTCGAGTGCAGCGCCGATGCCACTCGCCATCGCCATTTCCGCCAGCGCGACGAGAAGTCCGCCATCGGAAACGTCATGAACGGCCGTTGCCGTTCCCGCGTGAATCATGCCGCGCACAACATCGCCATTGCGCTTTTCCGCGGCGAGGTCGACCGGCGGCGGCGCTCCCTCCTCGCGTCCACAGATATCGCGCAAGTAAACCGACTGACCGAGCCAGCCTTGTGTATCACCGATCAGCAGGATCGGATGTCCCTCCGCCTTGAAGGCAAGCGAGGCTGACTTCGTGAAGTCATCAAGCAAACCGACGCCGCCTATCGAGGGCGTCGGTAGAATGCCACGGCCGTTTGTCTCGTTGTAGAGCGAGACGTTGCCGGACACGACGGGAAAGTCGAGCATACGGCAGGCATCGGCGATGCCCTTCAGGCAGCCGACGAACTGGCCCATATTCTCAGGCCGTTCCGGATTGCCAAAGTTGAGGTTGTCGGTGATCGCCAGCGGCCGACCGCCGACCGCTGTGATGTTGCGCCAGGCTTCCGCGACCGCCTGCTTGCCGCCTTCGAATGGATCGGCCTCGCAATAGCGCGGGGTCACATCGACAGTAAGCGCAAGCCCCTTCGGTCCTTCCTCGACGCGCACCACCGCCGCATCGCCACCGGGCCGCTGCACGGTGTTACCACCGATGACATGATCGTACTGCTCCCACACCCAGCGCTTCGAACACAGCTCCGGCGAGGCAATCAGTTTTTCCAGCGCATCGACGACGGGCAAAGGCGGTGCAACGTCGCGCGCCTGAATGACGGGCAACTGCGGCGACGGCACATGCGGCCGGTTGTACAGCGGCGCTTCCGACTCAAGCTCCTTGATCGGCAGGTCGGCCATCACATCGCCGCCGTGCTTGACGACGAAGCGCTTGCTTGGCGTGGTGGAGCCGACGATAGCGAAGTCGAGTCCCCACTTTCTGAAGATTGCCTCCGCCTGCTTTTCCTTCTCGGGCTTCAGAACCATGAGCATGCGCTCTTGCGATTCCGAGAGCATCATCTCGTAGGCGCTCATGCCCTGCTCGCGCGTCGGCACGCTATCGAGATCGAGATCGACGCCGAGATCGCCCTTGGCTCCCATTTCCACGGCCGAACACGTCAGCCCCGCCGCTCCCATGTCCTGGATCGCGATGACGCACCCGGCATCCATGATTTCGAGACAGGCTTCCAGCAGCAGCTTTTCGGCGAAGGGATCGCCGACCTGAACGGTCGGACGCTTCTCCTCGCTGTCGTCGTCGAATTCGGCCGACGCCATGGTGGCGCCGTGGATGCCGTCGCGGCCGGTCTTGGAACCGAGATAAACAATCGGCATGTTCACGCCCGACGCCGCCGCATAGAAGATCTTGTCGGCATCGGCGAGCCCGACCGCCATGGCGTTGACGAGGATGTTGCCGTCATAGCGGGTGTGGAAGCGCACCTGTCCGCCGACCGTCGGTACCCCGAACGAGTTGCCATAGCCGCCAACACCGGCAACGACGCCCGATACCAGATGCCGCGTCTTGGGATGCGACGGATCGCCGAAGCTCAGCGCGTTGAGGCAGGCAATGGGTCGCGCGCCCATGGTGAAGACGTCGCGCAAGATACCGCCGACGCCGGTGGTCGCACCTTGATAAGGCTCGATGTAGCTCGGATGGTTGTGGCTCTCCATCTTGAACACCACCGCCTGCCCGTCGCCGATGTCGATGACGCCGGCGTTCTCGCCCGGCCCCTGGATCACCCACGGCGCTTTCGTCGGCAGTCCGCGCAGATGGATGCGCGAGGATTTGTACGAGCAGTGCTCGTTCCACATCGCCGAAAAGATGCCGAGCTCGGTGAAGGTCGGCGTTCGGCCGATCAGTTTCAAAATGCGCTCGTATTCATCCGGCTTGAGGCCGTGCGAAGCGACAAGCTCGGGAGTGATCTGGGGTTCGTTGTTGATCATGGGTCCTGACGCGATTTACCTCCTTAATAAGGAGATCGGGTGCGCGGGAAAAGGTCTTTTACCGGCCGATTCCACGCTTTCCATGGGTTGCGTGGAGCCGAGGCCGGAATGCCGTCTTGCTAACCTGCATTATTACGCTACGAGCCGTACCGGCAGTTGCGTCAGCCCCCGTATGCCGAGGCGCTTGTGCCACTCGATACTCCTCGCCTGCGCAGCCAGATGCATGTCTGGAAAGCGCGCGAGAATGCGTTCGAACGCGATGGCCGCCTCCGCCCGAGCAAGTTGGAAGCCAAGGCAAAAATGTACGCCCGTGCCGAATGAAAGGTGTGGGTTCGGGTGCCGCGTGATGTCGAAACGATGAGGGTGCTCGAATCTGGCAGGGTCGCAATTCGCGGCCGCGACGAATCCGGCAATCATGTCGCCGCGACGGAATTGCCGGCCCTGCCAAGCGAGTTCGCGAGTCACGAAGCGCGGTTTTGTCATCTGGACCGGCGATACGTAGCGCAGGCACTCTTCTACGCAAGTCGGCATCAGGCCCGCATCACGGCGGATCTGATTGAGTTGATCCTCGTGGGACAACAAGGCGAAGAGCCCGCCTGAAATCAAATGGGTCGTGGTTTCCTGTCCGGCGCCGAACAGCAGAAAAATCATTGATACCAGTTCGTCCTCGCTGAGGGTCTGGCCAGCGATTTCGGCATCGCGAAGCTCTGCGATCAGTCCGCCGGACAGCGCGCCACCTCCCGATCTCGAACTACGGCGCAGGTAGCGGACAACTCTGATCACGCCGGGAATGGCGCGGATGACCGCGCCAATACTGGCGGTGTTCTTTAACCCGCCCAGCCAGCTCTTGAATCGATCGTGATCTTGATCCGGAAGGCCGAGCATCGCGCAAATGACCGAGAGCGGCAGGTCCCGGCAAAACTCGGACATGAGGTCGACCTCTGTCCTCCCCTTCAATCTGTCGAGAATGCGATCAGCGATCTCGGAAATCATCGGCCTCATCGCCTCTATCGTGCGCCGCGCGAACGCTTGGTCGACGAGGCTGCGCAGGCGGCGGTGTTCAGGATCGTCCTGACCGAGCATGTTTTGTGCGAGAAGGCCGATCGTCTTTGGAAGGAACCTCAGTATTCGCAGTTGTGTTCTGCTCCCCGCATTGGCGGGATCGCGCGCGAAGTTCACATGATCCTTCAACAGCGCGGCGCAGGCATCGTGCGTGACGGCCAGATATGTGTAGCCGATGATCGGCAACCTAATACGAACAATCGGACCTTCGGCTCGCATTCGGTCAAGCGTCGGAAAAGGATTCGCGTGAAATTCAGGCGAAAGAACATCGAAATCACGCGCCTTGATCATGACTTCATCGTCCTCTCCAGAGCAGACGGACGTTGTTCGTCGGCAGAAGCCCCAGACACTCACATAGCCACCGGGAGAGCGGATCAGCGCTCAAGCCGATGTCTGTACGATCCATTCTGAATATGCCTAGCTGACGGCACCGCAATCATCAAACACATGGCTCTCTCAGGAGAGACACAAGGGGCGGCATGTCAGCGGACTGCATCCACGATGCTACGCCGCCCGCCCCAGATGCGCGACGAGTCCGGCGAACAGGCCGCGCCCGTCGGTGCAGCCCATAATGTCTTCGACGTGATTTTCCGGATGCGGCATCATGCCGAGAACGTTGCCGCGCTCGTTGATGATGCCGGCGATCGACTGCGCTGCGCCGTTGATATTATGCGTATCGCCGACCTCGCCTGACGGCGAGCAATAACGATAGAGAACGCGACCCTCACCCTCGAGGCGGCGAATGGTGTCCTCGTCGGCGGCGTAGTTGCCCTCGCCATGGGCGACGGGGACGCGGATCACCTGCCCCGCATTGTAGCCGCGCGTGAACGGCGTGTCCGAGCGTTCGACTCGAACATGCACGTCATGGCAGATGAACTTCAGCCGCGCGTTGCGCATCAGGATTCCCGGCAAAAGCTCGGACTCGCACAGAATCTGAAAACCGTTGCAAACCCCGAGCACAAGACCGCCATCTGACGCGAAGGCGCGCACTGCGTTCATGACCGGCGAGCGCGCAGCGATGGCGCCGCAGCGAAGATAGTCGCCGTAGGAAAAACCGCCCGGCGCCACGACGAGATCGGTGCCCTCGGGAAGAGAGGTTTCCGCGTGCCACACCATCGCGGGCTCGCGCCCGGATACGAGCCGCAACGCGCGCGCCATGTCGCGCTCGCGATTGATGCCGGGAAAGACGAGGACGGCGGATTTCATGTCGTGCGTCGCCTAGCCCAGAACCTCGACGCGATAGTTCTCGATGACGGTGTTCGCCAGCAGCTTGTCGGCGGCAGCCTTGAGCGCGGCTTCCGCCTTCGTCTTGTCGCCGGCGAGTTCGATGTCAAACACCTTGCCCTGACGCACGCTGGCGATCCCCTCGATGCCCAGCGATTTCAGCGCGCCCTCGATGGCCTTGCCCTGCGGATCGAGAACGCCGGTTTTCAACGTGACGGTGACGCGTGCCTTCATATCCAGCTTCTATCTTTGTCCGTCTTCAGGAGGCAGCGAAAACTATCCCTTCACCAGCACCGGACCGGCACCGACCGGCCGGTCGTTCTCCATCAGAATGCCGAGCCGTTTCGCAACTTCGGTGTAGGCCTCCAGGAGCCCGCCAAGGTCGCGACGGAAGCGGTCCTTGTCGAGCTTCTCGTTCGACTTGATGTCCCATAGCCGGCACGAGTCGGGGGATATTTCATCGGCGACGACGATTCGCATCATCTCATTTTCGAACAACCGGCCGCATTCCATCTTGAAATCGACCAGCCGGATGCCGATGCCGAGAAACAGCCCGGTGAGGAAATCGTTGACGCGGATCGCCAGCGCCATGATGTCGTCGATCTCCTGCGGCGTCGCCCAGCCGAACGCCGTGACGTGCTCCTCCGACACCATGGGGTCGTTGAGCTGGTCGTTCTTGTAATAGAACTCGATGATGGAGCGCGGCAGCTGGGTGCCTTCCTCGATGCCGAGCCGCTGCGACAGCGAACCCGCCGCAACGTTGCGGATCACGACTTCCAGCGGCACGATCTCGACCTCGCGGATCAATTGTTCGCGCATGTTGAGACGGCGGATGAAATGCGTCGGCACCCCGATGTCGTTGAGGTGCTGGAACAGGTACTCCGAAATCCGGTTGTTGAGGACGCCCTTGCCCTCGATCACCTGATGCTTCTTGGCATTGAACGCAGTCGCGTCGTCCTTGAAGTGTTGAATCAGGGTACCCGGCTCCGGTCCTTCGTAAAGCACCTTGGCCTTGCCTTCGTAAATGCGACGCCGACGGCTCATTGGGATGTACCGTGTGTTGTTGAAATCCATGAATCTGGTGTGCTCCGAGCGCTTGATGTGACCGTGGCGGAGCTGCCGCGAAAGCCAGGACTCCTGAACAAGAACAGGAAACAGAACAAGAACCCCAGCTTGTCCGCAACGTAGCCGATTGAGTCACCCCGCACAATCAATGCAGGCCGTCAGAGGCGAAGTTTTACCCGCTGCCTGCGACCTTGCGCCTGTTGTTCCCGGATAGGCCCTTTCCTATCTAGTATGTAACTTAGGAACTCCAACCGGTCGCGGCAACGCGGCCGGCCGGCAGTTTTGGCAACAACGGAAACCGGACCCAGGCCATGAACTCATTCGAAAAGCGTCAAGAGGGTTTTGAGAAGAAGTTCGCGCTCGACGAGGAACACAAATTCAAGGCCTTTGCCCGCCGAAACAAATTGTTGGGCCTGTGGGTCGCGGAGAAGCTCGGAATCACCGGCGACGCCGCCAGCGCGTATGCCAAGGAGGTCGTCACCGCCGACTTCGAACAGCCGGGTGACGACGACGTGCTTCAGAAAGTGATGCGCGACTTGACCGCCAAGGGCGTCGCACTCACAGAACAGCAGGTCCGCGCGCAAATGGATATGCTATTGGCGGACGCCGTAGCTCAGGTGAAGGCGGGGACGTAAACTTCTCCCGCCTCCCTCATTTTTGAGTCAACACAACTCGCCCGCGCCGGTTTTGCGCCGGGCGCGGATCACACAGGGGCGATTCCCGACGCGTCGCCCCTGCTTTTCTTCGTGATGACCACGCCGGTCGAGCGGAGCCGTTCTCTCACGCCTTCTCGAGCTGGTGCTCCACATTACCCCCGGTGGCATTCCCGGCAGGGGCGGCATACTTGAACGGCAGGAATTTGCCGCACATGCCGATCTTGACGCGATCGCCCTTCGGACTGGCAACGCGCGAGAGCTCCAGGTCGAAGTCGATCGCCGACATGATGCCGTCGCCAAACTGTTCCTCGATCAGCACTTTCAGCGCCGGACCGTTGATCATCACCAGTTCGTACAGACGGTAGATCAAGGGATCAGTCGGCGGCATCGTCACACCAGCGCCGCGCACAGGCACCTCGCCGAGCATCGCGATTTCCGCCTTGGAAAGGCCGAACAGCTTTCCGGCGATCGCCGCCTGCGGCTTGGACAGCCTCATGTGGCCGAGCAGCGAGCTGACGATCAAGATCTCGGAATAACCGCCGATCTCGCCTGCGATGTATGACCAGCTCCATTCCTTCTCGCGCTTGATATCGAGAATCTTTTCCGTGAGGTCGGATCGTTTCATCATCATCTCCCGTCTGACTGAAAGGGCCTGGGACAATCCATTGCAATGCCCGTGCCACGAACGAGTAGACGGGTCCGGACAGCGTTTAATGTGAGAAATCGGTGCGGACGGCGAGCGATTGATCGGAATTTGCGCAACGAATGCCGCTTATGCAGGCACCCGCGATGGAGCCGTAGTTCCACGCGGCGGAACGCTACCCCTCATCCTCTTGCTCGCGCGGCGATATAGGATTATATTCCGCGTCATGATCCTGCCCCGCACGCCGCCCGCCCTCACCCGCCTTCGCGTGAAGCCAGACGAACCGGCCGAGGGACCGCCCAATGGACCGAAGCCGATCCCGCGGAGTCACAGGCCACCCGGCGCGCGGCGGGCATGGGACGATTTGACAGTCAAGACGGTCCGTCACCTGTTCGAGCAGACGACTCTGAGCTACGCCGAAATCCGGGAGAGGACCGGCGTCTGTGAACCCACCATTTCGCATTGGAAGCGCAGCTATGGCTGGACGCGTCCGCCATTAGCGCCACGCTCGAGTTGCGATGTGCCGCTCTGGCGCGCCGGGCCGAGGCAGAAGCTGAGCACACTAACGGTGCGGCTGCTTGCGGTTGCCGAGCGCATGGTCCGCGAGCTTGAGGACAACCCGGACACCGATCTCGACACACTGATGCGAGCGTTCCAGGTCGTGAAGATGGAAAAGCTGGCGGCGCAGGGTAACAGGCGCCGCTGGGCTTTCCTTGGCCCGTCACGCACGGGACAGCAGACCCTCGAGCAGGATCAGGCGGTCCGCGCCGCGCTTAAGGAAATGCGCCGCGGCGGCGTCGACATCGACCGCGCCCCGCAGGAGGCATTGGATTTGGTGATCGATGCGAATTTGCCGATAGAGAAGGATCACCCGGCGTTGAGGCCGAGGGGCGCGAGAAGGAGGTAGGAACAACGCCGCTTTGCTCAAAGACTCTTCGAAGGCCAGGACACGAGGTCTCTGGTGAATCAAGAAGAGCGGCCGAACATTAAGTTCTAATCATGCGGGTTTTCATCCTGACGCTTCCACGCGGCCAAGAATTCACGAACCGCTGCCCCAGCTTCGTCTTGTGTATTCTTGCCAGCAGTTTCTTCAACGCGAGCTCGAAACGCTGCTTTGTCGAGTATTTTGTCGATCGAATCCACGCCCGCGCGGGTGTTGCGCTTGGCGACCCTGTCCCCGAGGCCCGCCATGCCGAGGCCTTGGCTCCATGAGTGCGATGTGAAGGCCTT
Organism: Nitrobacter sp. MLSD-S21; assembly: GCF_058809865.1. Lineage (NCBI taxonomy): Bacteria > Pseudomonadati > Pseudomonadota > Alphaproteobacteria > Hyphomicrobiales > Nitrobacteraceae > Nitrobacter > Nitrobacter sp. MLSD-S21. The sequence continues at coordinate 1,105,279 of NZ_JBXASZ010000001.1, forward strand.
AGCAAAAACCGCGATCATTGCGTCGCCTTTCATGCGAGAAGCGGTCCAAGCTCTCACTTCTGCTCCTTCATCATCAGCGAGATCACGCCACATAAATAACAGATACGCCAGACGTCTCGATCTGACGAGTTCGTCGGATTGGCTCGCGGCACGAAGACGTGAGAGTGCCGTTTGCCGAAGAGATTTGGCATCTGTTTCAGTCGTAAGGCACTTTTCTTCCGGCTCGGCGTTTTTCCCTTCCCGAGGGTGGTAGTCACCGTAAGCAGATTGGGAAAAATCTAAAAGCCAACTCAATGCGGCCTTCCGAGCGGCTTCGATAAAAATTTTGGAACGCGAGCCTAAATCGAAGCGATCAAGCGTCAACCGACGTAACAACCAATGGATGCGAAGCTGGTTATTGCCGATATCGAAGGCGCCCGCCTTGTCTGATTCGACATCGAGTTCATCACCAAGTTCAAAGACTGCCGACAGGAGGGGCTCGACATCCTTATCTAGTATCTTTTCCGCATGAAAGTTAAGCTCATCGAGAATGAGCATAGCCTTGGTTTTCCCATTTTTTCGGGTGATGGCGAGCGCTTCACGAAGTTTCTGCTTTACAAACTCCCCATCTGATGCGCGCGCGATCAGCGCTTCGATTTCTTCGCGTGGTAATACGTTGTCGCCAATTGAAAACCGAAAGTAGGATTCGAAATGCTCCTCGGAACAAACTAGACGTTCTCGCGTCCATTTACTGACTGAATCCTCTCCGTAGCTGAGGTTATTCCAGACAGATTCCAGACGCGGAAACAAACGCATCAACACCCGCCGCATCCGTTCATGTTCCTTGACATCAACCGAGCCAAGAAACAGCGCGTCCGTCTCTGCTTTGAGATCGCGACCAGATCGCCCATATTTGTCACCTGCGCCACAAAGACTTTCCTTGTTGTCGCGAACCGCCCGGTAAACTCCGGGTCGGAAAAGCCGAAGCGCTTCTACGGCGACAAAGTCGGCACGATCTACTTCGCCACCAACTCCGGGCCATGTGACAGAGAGAGCATTTGTAAGGCGTATTAAGTCGCGGGGCGTGCGAATTTCCGCAGCAATCACGTCATAAAAGACGTTCATAAACCGCACTAAGAAATCCTCGGCAGGCGAACCACAAATAGCATCGATATTGCGAAGCAATTCGTGGTTCAGATCGGTTTGATGCGGCTGCGGAACGTCGAATCCTGCCTGAATGATTTTTTCTAGATAATGCGGACCTTCGGACGGGTAGCGCTCGGATACAATCGCTTCGGCCAAATGGCGATCAAACACGAGCAAATAAATAACGTTGGGCAAACGACCAAATTGATTTCACAAGGCGAAAGATCAACAGCGCTTCATCCGGCGATAGCCTGTCAATATCATCAATCACGATGAGAAAGCGCTTTTTCTGCTCTTTGAGAACCTTGGTCAGATCCGCGTGAAGTTTCTCGACGGTATCTTCAGTATGAATCATATCTGCAAGCCACGACATGGTACCCGCGGCAACTGATCCAACGCCTCCGGCACCGGCTAGGTCGGCACCAGCACTGACTATAGAACCCGCACGTAAAAGCCGCGCGCCGATTTTTGGCAACACTTTCTTGAATTGGTCGCCAAGTGAGGGGCCTAGGCCGGCATAGAATTCCCGAAAAAATGCAAGTGCCAACGCCTCTTCACCGCGAAACCACCAACAAGCAAAATTGACGATGGCGATTTCGTCCCGCTCAAGAGCGTCCCTTAAGTGATACTGGATCAGATTGACTGCGCTGCTTTTTCCGGAGCCCCATGGCCCATTCAAAGCGACTACGGTCCCCTCGGGAGCGCTAATCTTACAAATACTAGCCGCGAGCGTTTTAGCGAAAGGATCGATCCCGAATCTGTCATCGGACGGTTGAGTGATGGGCTGATCGTTATGCGTCCATTCGGATTCTTCCATCGGTTCACCAATCTCCGGGCGCAGCCGCACTGCCGCAGCGATCAAAACGACTCGTGTTGACGATGCGAACCTTATAGTAACGGCAAAGAATGATTGCTGGTTTGCATTAATCGAACACCTCAAGCATCATCCGGACGTGCTACTACTATCACTCTCAATCGTTACCGACCTCGCGCCCTACGGCCCAGCCGCCATCTGCGACGCCAGTCCATCCAGCACGCCCGCGAGATCGATCTCCACCGACGCCGCCTCGATATCGACCACACGATAGCCGCGCTCGGCCAGCCACGCGCTCCGCGCCGCGCGGTCGCGCGCGATGGCGTCGCTCTCGTTGGCGTTCACCAATTCGATCGCGATGCGCTGCGCGAACGACACGAAATCAGGAATGTGCCGACCAACCGGGGTCTGGCGCTTGAACTGGCCGGCGAAGCGGCGGTCGCGCGTCAGCGCTTGCCACAGGATGCGTTCGGCATCGGTGGGATTTCGTCTGAGCAGCCGCGCCAGCCCGCGCACCGTGCTGCTGCTGTCCGCGGACGCCCCGCCCGGCCCCTGCTCGGCCAGCAGCGCGCGCAGCCGCGTCGCCTGCGCGCCGTCGAGCACGCCGCCCTTGGCCGGTCCCTTGCGCCCTTCCGCAATCGCCATCACCACGCCGTGCAGCGTGTGCATGTCCTGCTTGGTCGGCTCCATGCGGGTGAAGATATTGCGCAGGTTGACCAGCATGGTGTCGCGCTTCTCGGCCGGGCGCAGGAATTCCACCTTGTCGAGCTCGCTGACAAGATTGTCGAAGAACGCCTGCATCTGGTGCTGGGAGGCCCGCTCCGAGCGTTCCGGCATCGCGAACGGCAGCTCGCCTCGCGTCACCAGCTTGAACCATTCGTAACCCATCAGCAGCACGGCCTGCGCCAGGTTGAGCGAGGCGAAGCCCGGATTGACCGGATAGGTGATGATGCGATCGGCCATCGCCACCTCTTCGTTCAGGAGGCCGGCGCGCTCGCGGCCGAACAGAATGCCGACATGGCCACCAGCCGCGATCTGCGCGGTCGCCTCGACCGCCGCCGCTTCCGGCGCCACCACCGGCTTGGCCTGATCGTGAGCGCGCGCGGTGGTCGCGAACAGCAGCGTGCAGTCGGCGACCGCCTCGGCCACGGTGTCGAACAGTTCGACGCGCGTGAGGATGTGGTCGGCGCCCGCCGCCGCGCGCTGCGCCGCGACATTGGGCCAGCCGTCGCGCGGGTTGACGATGCGCAGCCGCGTCAGGGCGAAATTGCCCATGGCGCGCGCCGCCATGCCGATGTTCTCGCCGAGCTGCGGCTCGACCAGAATGACGGTGGGGCCGACGACGTCGATGCCGGTTTTCGTCCTGTCGGTGCCGGACATCTTGCCTCGTGTTTCAGTTCAAGCTGAGATTCTGGTTCAACGGCGCTGCGGCCCACGTCTTCGATTGCGCCTATACAACTTTTTCTCAAGTGAAATAATGAGTTTATGAAGCGTCTTGAATTTCCGGCGGAAGGTGAGAGCCGGCCGCCAAGTCCGGCTTCCGCCTGCGCTGCCGCGATGCTATAGCCCGAGCCGTCCAGGCTGTCCCTCCAAGCGCTTTATCCCGAAAAGGCCCGAGCCCCCATGGCAAAAATCAAGGTGACCAATCCCGTCGTCGATCTCGACGGCGACGAGATGACCCGGATCATCTGGCAATACATCAAGGACAAGCTGATCAATCCCTTCCTGGATATCGACCTGATGTATTTCGACCTCGGGATGGAGTCGCGCGACAAGACCGACGATCGGATCACGATCGAGGCAGCCGACGCCATCAAGAAAGTTGGCGTCGGGGTGAAGTGCGCCACCATTACCCCCGACGAAGCGAGGGTGAAGGAATTCGGCCTCAAGCACATGTGGAAGTCGCCGAACGGCACCATCCGCAACATCCTGGGCGGCGTGATCTTCCGCGAGCCGATCATCTGCAAGAACGTGCCCCGCCTCGTCCCGGGCTGGACCAAGCCGATCATCATCGGCCGCCATGCCTATGGCGACCAGTACCGCGCCACCGACATCAGGTTTCCGGGCAAGGGAACGCTGAGCATGAAGTTCGTCGGCGAGGACGGCACGGTGATCGAGCGCGAGGTGTTCAAAACGCCCGGCCCCGGAGTCGCGATGGAAATGTATAATCTCGACGATTCCATCATCGATTTCGCGCGCGCCTCGCTCAATTACGGCCTGCTGCGCGGCTACCCGGTCTACCTGTCGACCAAGAACACCATCCTCAAGGTCTATGACGGCCGCTTCAAGGACATCTTCCAGGATATCTACGACCGGGAGTTCAAGAAGGATTTCGAGGTCAAGGGGCTGACCTACGAGCATCGCCTGATCGATGATATGGTGGCCTCAGCACTGAAATGGTCCGGCGGCTATGTCTGGGCCTGCAAGAATTACGACGGCGACGTGCAGTCGGATACGGTAGCGCAGGGCTACGGCTCGCTCGGCCTGATGACCTCGGTGCTACTGACGCCGGACGGCCAAACGGTCGAAGCCGAAGCCGCCCACGGCACCGTGACGCGGCACTATCGCGAACATCAGAAAGGCAAGGAGACCTCCACGAATTCGATCGCTTCGATCTTCGCCTGGACCCGCGGCCTGTCGCATCGCGCCAAGCTCGACGACAACGAGGCGCTGGCGAATTTCGCAACCACGCTCGAAAAGGTTTGCGTCGACACCGTCGAGTCCGGCTTCATGACAAAAGACCTCGCGCTTCTGGTCGGCCCCGACCAGCGCTGGCTCTCCACCACCGGCTTCCTCGACAAGGTGGCTGACAACCTGACCAAAGCGACGGGACCGGAGTAACGCCCGGGCGCGCAGACCCCGGTTACGCGCCCATCGCCGCGGCGATGGCGTCGAGCGCTGCGCCCGCCTTTGCCCCATCGGGTCCGCCGGCCTGCGCCATGTCCGGCTTGCCGCCGCCGCCCTTGCCGCCGAGCACCTCGGACGCCTTGCGCACCAGATCGACCGCCGAGAAGCGGGTCACCAGATCGGGTGTCACACCGACGACGACGCTGGCCTTGCCGTCATCGCTGGTCGCGACCAGCGCGACGACACCTGAGCCGAGTTGCTTCTTGCCCTGATCCGCGAGGCTCTTGAGATCCTTGATCTCGATGCCTTCGACCGAACGCGCCATCAGCTTGATGCCGCCGACATCGCGCACGCCCGCCGCGCCCGACGTTGCATTTGCAGTCCCGCCGCCGCCCATGGCAAGCTTCTTGCGCGCCTCGGACAATTCACGCTCGAGCTTCTTGCGTTCCTCCACCAGCGCCGTGATCCGCGCCGGCATGTCCTCGAGCGTAGTACGCAACTCGCCGGCCGCAGTTTTCGCAAGCTGGATGGCGTCGTTGGCGTGACGACGCGCATGATGCCCGGTCAGCGCCTCGATCCGGCGCACGCCGGACGCCACCGCGCTTTCGCCGGTCACCGAGATCAGGCCGATATCGCCGGTGCGCTTCACATGGGTGCCGCCGCAGAGCTCCACCGACCAGCCCAGCGCATTGCTCGCCGCGCCCTGCCGTCCCGTGCCACCCATGGACACCACGCGCACCTCGTCGCCGTACTTTTCGCCGAATAGCGCCCGCGCGCCCGCCTCGCGCGCGTCATCCACCGCCATCAGCCGCGTGGTCACCTCGCCGTTCTCCAGCACGACATCGTTGGCGATGTCCTCGATCCGGCGCAGCTCGTCCGCGCTGATCGGCTTGTTGTGAACGAAGTCGAACCGCAGCCGATCGGGCGCGACCAGCGAGCCGCGCTGCGCGATGTGATCGCCAAGCACCTGCCGCAGCGCTTCGTGCAGCAAATGGGTTGCGGAATGGTTGGCGCGGATTGCGGACCGGCGGTCGCGATCGACCTCCAGCGCCAGCGCCATGCCGGGCGTGAGCGTACCCTGCTCAACGATGCCGAGATGCACGAACAGATCGCCCGCTTTCTTCTGCGTGTCGGTAATGCGGACGCGAACGCCGTCGCCGGTCAGAATACCGGTATCGCCGACCTGACCGCCGGACTCGCCGTAGAAAGGCGTCTGATTCAGAACGATGGCCCCGCTCTCGCCGGCCTTGAGAGTGCCGGCTTCCTTGCCGTCCTTCACAAGGGCAGCGACGACGCCTTCAGCGACCTCAGTCTCATAGCCGAGAAATTCGGTCGTGCCGAGTTTTTCGCGCAACGGAAACCAGATCGTCTCAGTGGCAGCTTCGCCTGAGCCCGACCATGACGCCCGCGCCTTGGCCTTCTGCTGTTCCATCGCGTCGGTGAACGACGCGATGTCCACGCCAATGCCGCGCGCGCGCAACGCGTCCTGCGTCAGGTCAAGCGGAAAGCCGTAGGTGTCGTACAGCGTGAACGCAGTCTCGCCGTCGAACATGTCGCCTTTCTTCAACGACACGCTCTTCTCGTCGAGAATAGAGAGTCCGCGCTCCAGCGTCTTGCGGAAGCGCGTCTCTTCAAGCCGAAGCGTTTCCTCGATCAGCGCCCGCGCGCGCTGCAACTCGGGATAGGCCTCGCCCATCTCGCGCACCAGCACACCCACCAGCCGCCACATCAGCGGCTCCCGCGCGCCAAGCAATTGGGCGTGGCGCATCGCGCGCCGCATGATCCGGCGCAGCACGTAGCCGCGGCCCTCGTTCGACGGCAGCACGCCGTCGGCGATCAGGAACGAGGACGCGCGCAAATGATCGGCGATCACGCGTAGCGACGCCTTCATCGGGCCTTGCGGGTCGGCGCCGGTCAGATCCGCCGCAGCGCGGATCAGCGCCACAAACAGGTCGATGTCGTAATTGTCGTGCTTGCCCTGAAGCACGGCGGCCACGCGCTCGAGCCCCGCGCCGGTATCGATCGAGGGCTTCGGCAAGTTCAGGCGGCTGCCATCCGGCAGCTTCTCGTATTGCATGAACACGAGATTCCAGATTTCGACGAAACGATCGCCATCTTCGTCCAGCGATCCCGGAGGTCCGCCGGGAATCTTGTCGCCATGATCGTAAAATATCTCCGAGCATGGACCGCACGGACCGGTGTCGCCCATCTGCCAGAAATTGTCCGCGCCACTGATGCGGATGATGCGCGATTCCGGCAGGCCCGCGATCTTCTTCCAGAGCTCGAACGCCTCGTCGTCGTCGATGTAGACGGTGGCGGTAAGCCTGTCCTTCGGAAAGCCGAACTCCTGGGTGACAAGTTTCCATGCGAGTTCGATAGCGTGGTCCTTGAAGTAGTCGCCAAATGAGAAGTTGCCGAGCATCTCGAAAAAGGTGTGATGCCGCGCGGTATAGCCGACATTGTCGAGATCGTTGTGCTTGCCGCCCGCGCGCACACATTTCTGCGAGGTGGTGGCGCGCTGATAGGGCCGCTTTTCGACGCCCGTGAAGACGTTCTTGAACTGCACCATGCCCGCGTTGGTGAACATCAGTGTCGGATCGTTGCGCGGAACCAGCGGGGACGAGGGCACGATGTGGTGGCCGTTAGCCGCGAAGTAATTCAGAAACGCCGACCTGATGTCGTTAACGCCGCTCATTGTGTTCCATTGCGTCAAAAAAGGCTCGCGACCCTGAGCATGTATTCCGCAAAATTGGATACCGATTTTGCGGTCAGAGTACGCGCAAGTTAGACTCGTATTGTGTCCAGCGACCGCTTTTAGACGTGGGTGGGCGGACTGTCCAGAAAGTGTGCAGGAGGATCAGAGGCTTGGCCGGGTCCCAAATAACATCCGTTGAAAGATGCTGCACTGCGTTGACAACCTTGTTCAAACCGTATTTTCCTCATATCTGCTTATAAGTCGCGCCGGGAGAGATCGGCCGCTTCGAAAATGGAAGCAGGCCGGCGCCGAAGGAGCAACCGCCCCGGAAACTCTCAGGCAAACGGACCGCGCGACTGGTTTACATCTGGAAAGAGACCCCCCGGGCCCTAGCCGGAGGGGTCCGCCGACGGGATAATACTCTCAGGCACAGCGACAGATGGGGTTTCTACAGGTTTTCAGGGAATTTTCCCTGTTAACCACGAGGACCCCTGATGGCGACGCATGTTTCCGAAGCGCCGACCCTGCAAAAAACGCCCCTGCACGCCCTCCACCGGGCACAGGGTGGCAAGATGGTTGCGTTTGCAGGCTATGACATGCCGGTGCAGTACGCCTCCGGCGTGCTGAAGGAACATCTCCATACCCGCGCCGGAGCTGGCCTCTTCGATGTCTCGCACATGGGCCAGATCGCGCTGCGGCCGAAATCCGGCAACGTCAGGGACGCCGCGCTGGCGTTAGAGCGGCTGGTGCCGCAGGATATCGTGGCGGTCGCATTGGGACGGCAGCGCTATGCCCAGTTCACCAATGCGGCCGGCGGCATACTCGACGACCTGATGGTGGTCAATCTCGGCGACCACCTGTTCCTGGTCGTTAACGGCGCCTGCAAAGCCGCCGACGAAGCGCATCTGCGCGAGCACCTTTCCGAAGTCTGCACCATCGAAGTTCTGGCGGATCGCGCGCTGGTCGCGCTGCAGGGTCCGAAGGCGGCGTCCGTACTGGCGAAGATATGTCCTGAAGCGCCGGCGATGCGCTTCATGGATGCCGGGGCGCAGAGGGTGCGAATCGCTGGCGATACCGTGGACTGCTTGGTCTCGCGTTCGGGCTACACCGGCGAGGACGGTTTCGAAATTTCGATTCCCGCAACTCAGGTCGAGGACGTGGTGTCGGCATTGCTTGACGATCCCGACGTGATGGCGGTCGGACTTGGCGCTCGCGACAGCCTGCGACTGGAGGCCGGCCTCTGCCTTTACGGTCACGACATCGACGCAACGACAACGCCGGTCGAGGCCGCGCTGGAATGGTCCGTGCAAAAAAGCCGGCGGAACGGTGGCGTGCGCGCGGGCGGTTTTCCCGGCGCAGATGTCATTCTGCCCCAATTCGAGCAAGGTGCGCCGCGCCGCCGCGTCGGGCTGAGGCCGGAAGGCCGCGCCCCCGTGCGCGAGGGCGCGCTGCTGTTCGCTGATGAAAGCTCCGTCGATCCGATTGGCGTGGTGACATCGGGCGGCTTCGGGCCGAGCCTGAACGCGCCGATTGCGATGGGCTATTTGCCGGTCTCACATGCCGCCACGGGCGGTCTCGTTTTTGCAAACGTGCGCGGACAACGGCTGCCGCTGCGGGTATGCGCGATGCCTTTCGTTCCACACAATTACAAGCGTTGAGGATTTGTCATGACCGTTTTGTATACCACCGATCACGAGTGGCTCCGCATTGAGGGAGATACTGCAACGATCGGCATTACAGGCTACGCGCAGTCACAGCTTGGAGACGTCGTCTTCGTCGAGCTTCCGAAAGTCGGACGCCAGCTTAAGAAGACCGAAGCCGCGGCGGTTGTCGAGTCGGTCAAGGCGGCTTCAGACGTCTATGCGCCGATTACGGGTGAAGTCCTGCAAGTCAATGACGCACTCGGCGCAGAACCTGGACTGGTCAATACCGACGCAGAAGGTAAGGCATGGATCTTCAAACTCAGGATCGCCGACAAGAGCGAACTCGAAGGTTTGATGGACGAGGCAGCCTACAAGGCGCACACGGCGTGAGCAATTTATCCTGCCTGGCACAAAGCCCGGCATGACGCATTCATAACTTTATTCAGGCATCTAAGGAGCCTTTCAAATGATCGCCCGTGAAGAGCCCGCTACGACCTTCGCGCGTCGCCATATCGGTCCATCGTCACGCGATATCGCTGCAATGCTGGAAACCGTGAGCGCGAAGAGCCTTGAGGCTCTGATGAACGAGGCGCTGCCCTCGTCGATACGGCAGAGTGCGCCGCTCGATCTCGGTCAGGGCTTCAGCGAAACCGAAGCGCTGGCGCATATGCAAAGCCTCGCCGCGCAGAACCAGCCGTTCACGTCGCTGATCGGGCAAGGCTATTCCGCCACGATCCTGCCAGCGGTGATCCAGCGCAACATCCTGGAAAATCCGGCGTGGTACACGGCCTATACACCCTATCAGGCTGAAATCAGCCAGGGCCGGCTGGAAGCGCTATTCAATTTCCAGACCATGATCTGCGACCTCACTGGCCTTGATGTCGCCAATGCATCGCTGTTGGACGAAGCAACGGCGGCGGCGGAGGCAATGGCGCTGGCGGAGCGCGCATCATCGGTGAAAACAAAAGCGTTTTTTGTCGATCATGAAGTGCATCCGCAGACCCTTGCCGTGCTGCGAACCCGCGCAGAACCGCTGGGCTGGACGCTCATCACCGGCGATCCGCTGCGCGATCTCGACAAAGCGGACGTGTTCGGCGCGGTGCTGCAATATCCCGGCACATCCGGCGTTGTACGCGACCTGCGCCCGGCCATCGCCGCGATCAAGGCTAAAGGCGGCCTTGCAGTGGTCGCAGCCGACCTGCTGGCGCTCACGCTGCTGACCTCGCCCGGCGAACTCGGCGCGGACATAGCCGTCGGCTCCGCGCAGCGCTTCGGCGTGCCGATGGGCTATGGCGGACCGCACGCCGCCTACATGGCGGTTAGTGACGCGCTGAAACGGCTGCTGCCCGGCCGCATCGTCGGTCTGTCGGTGGATTCACGCGGGGCGCCGGCCTATCGCCTTGCTTTGCAGACCCGCGAGCAGCACATTCGCCGCGAGAAAGCCACCTCCAACATCTGCACCGCGCAGGTGCTGCTGGCGGTGATCTCCTCGATGTATGCGGTCTATCATGGTCCGGAAGGACTGGCGCAGATCGCGCGCACCGTGAATCGACACACTGCGACGTTGGCGGCGGGATTGACGAGGCTCGGTTTCGCGCCCCTGAACAGTACAGCTTTCGATACGCTGACCGTGAACGCCGGCGAACGGCAAGGCGAGATCGCTTACCGCGCAAGCAGCCAGGGCATCAACTTCCGGATCAACACAGACGGCACTCTCGGCATCGCGCTCGACGAACTCACGATACCGGAGACTGTCGAAGCGGTGTGGCGCGCATTCGGCGCCACATTCTCTTATGCCGACGTCGAAGCGCACGCTTCCGATTTGCTGCCGGCCGATCTCGAGCGCAAGACACCCTATCTGACCCATCCGGTCTTTCACGAACACCGCTCCGAAACGGAGCTGCTGCGCTACATGCGGAAGCTCAGCGACCGCGATCTCGCCCTTGACCGCGCAATGATCCCCCTCGGCTCCTGCACGATGAAGCTCAACGCCACCACCGAAATGATTCCGCTGACGTGGGCAGCGTTTGCGGGCCTGCACCCGTTCGCGCCGCTGGAGCAGGCGGAAGGCTATCACATACTGTTCGAAAACTTCGAACAGTGGCTGCGCGACATCACCGGCTACGACGCGATCTCGCTGCAGCCGAACTCCGGCGCGCAGGGTGAATATGCCGGGCTTCTGGCGATCCGCAGTTATCACGCGGCACGCGGCGAAGGGCACCGCACGGTGTGCCTGATTCCCTCCTCCGCGCACGGCACCAATCCGGCCTCCGCCAACATGGCCGGCATGGATGTCGTAGTGGTGGCTTGTGATACGCGCGGGGACGTCGACGTCAACGATTTGAAGGCAAAGGCGGCGCAGCACGCCGATCGTCTCGCCGCCATTATGATCACCTATCCGTCGACACACGGCGTGTTCGAAGAGCACATCCGCGAAATCTGCGACATCGTGCATGGCCACGGCGGACAGGTCTATCTCGATGGCGCCAACATGAACGCGCAAGTCGGCCTGTCGCGGCCCGGCGACTACGGCGCCGACGTCAGCCATCTCAACCTGCACAAGACCTTCTGCATCCCCCACGGTGGCGGCGGACCGGGTATGGGCCCGATCGGCGTGAAGGCGCATCTCGCACCTTTCCTGCCCGGGCACCCAGAGACCGACGGTGCAACGCCGTCCGCGGTCGGACCGGTCTCGGCGGCGCCGTTCGGCTCGGCCTCGATCCTGACCATCTCCTACATTTACATGCTGATGATGGGCGGCGAAGGCCTGACGCGAGCGACCGAAGTCGCGATCCTCAACGCCAACTATATCGCACAGCGGCTCGACCCGCATTTCCCGGTGCTGTATCGCAACGTCAAGGGGCGGGTCGCGCATGAATGCATCATCGACCCCCGCGCACTGAAGGCCAAAACCGGCGTCACCGTGGACGACATCGCCAAACGGCTGATCGATTACGGCTTCCATGCCCCGACCATGAGTTTTCCGGTGCCCGGCACGCTGATGATTGAGCCGACCGAATCCGAATCGAAAGCGGAGCTGGACCGATTCTGCGACGCCATGATCGCGATCCGGCACGAGATTGCCGAGATCGAGACGGGACGCTGGAAAGTCGAGGCCTCGCCGCTGCGCCATGCACCACATACCGTGCATGACATCGCCGACGACGCCTGGTCACGACCATATAGCCGAGCCCAAGGCTGCTTCCCCTCCGGAACCTCGCGATCGGATAAATACTGGTCTCCGGTCGGACGGGTCGACAATGCCTACGGCGATCGCAATCTCGTCTGTTCCTGTCCACCCATCGAAGACTACGCGCAAGCCGCGGAGTAGAAGATCACAGGCTGTATTCCACTCAACGTTCTCATCCTTCTCCCTTTGGGAGAGGGATGAGAGATGAGGGATGAAGGATGGCAAGGCCGGACGCTGGGGATGTCGGCAACTCAACATCCACAGCGCCCGTCTTTTCCAAGAGGCGCGACATAAATTTCCACGAAAGATTCCCGTCTTCGCGGATCGCACCAACCCGACTCGCACGAGCCCGGGGTCTTGGAAACTCACCTCAGAGTCCTTCATCGTTTACGGAAACGGTGAAAGACTCCATCCATTGATTAGACGCGTTTTCTCACGCGAACCGCTATCCACTTCGCTCGAAAATGCTATAGCCGATCGACCTAAGCATTCTCGGCAGAAAAATGGTCTTCGGCTTGATTCCGGACACCTCCGTGTTCGGTGGAAAACGCGGCGATCAACATCATCAAGCGCACGCCTGTGCTTCCGTGGGAACGAAAGACTCAATCCTCCGCTTCCGTCTCGTCATCGTCGGTGTCGCGCTCAGGGCTACCGGCCAGAATCTGCTCGGCGATCAGTCCTGAATTCTGCCGGATAGCCGTCTCGACCTTGGCGGTGATGTCGGGATTGGCCCGCAAGAACGCTTTCGCGTTTTCGCGGCCCTGCCCCATGCGCTGACTGTCATAGGAGAACCAGGCGCCGGATTTTTCAACGATGCCGGCCTTGACGCCAAGATCGAGGATTTCTCCCATCTTGGAGATGCCCTCGCCGTACATGATGTCGAACTCGACCTGTTTGAAAGGCGGCGCCAGCTTGTTCTTCACGACCTTGACGCGGGTCTGATTGCCAACGACCTCGTCGCGTTCCTTGATCGCCCCGATGCGGCGGATGTCGAGGCGCACCGAGGCATAGAACTTCAGCGCGTTGCCGCCAGTTGTCGTCTCCGGCGAACCGTACATCACCCCGATCTTCATGCGGATCTGGTTGATGAAGATCACCATGGTGTTTGACTTGTTGATCGAGGCGGTAAGCTTGCGCAGCGCCTGGCTCATCAGCCGCGCTTGTAGCCCCGGCAGCGCGTCGCCCATCTCGCCCTCGAGTTCGGCGCGCGGCACGAGCGCCGCGACCGAGTCGATGATCAGCACATCCACAGCGCCCGAGCGCACCAGCGTATCGGCGATTTCCAGCGCCTGCTCGCCATGATCGGGCTGCGATATCAAAAGGTCGTCGACATTCACACCGAGCTTGCGAGCATAGACCGGATCAAGCGCGTGCTCGGCGTCGATGAAGGCGCAGATGCCACCCTTTTTTTGCGCCTCGGCGACCGCATGCAGCGCCAGCGTGGTCTTGCCGGAGGACTCCGGACCGTAGACCTCCACGATGCGTCCCTTGGGCAGACCGCCGACCCCGAGCGCGATGTCGAGGCCCAGCGAGCCCGAGGAGATAACCTCCACATCCATGGACTTGTCGTTCTTGCCCAGCTTCATCACCGAGCCCTTGCCGAACTGACGCTCAATCTGTGACAGCGCGGCGGACAGGGCCTTGGACTTATCCATGGAGGATCCTTCGACGATACGCAGGGCAGCTTGGGACATAGGCCGGGCTCCTTATGAACGGGATTCGCGGGCGGGACAACGAATGGCGCCGTGGTTGATCGGATGGAAAATATGTACCCCATTTGTTCTAAGTTCGCAATATGTTCTTTTCAGTGAATGGATACTGGCCCGTTCCGCGGCCTCAGTGGCCTGGTTCGAGTTTGAACCAAATGCAGACCTAGCCGTTTATCAGCCATCACCGCACGATCTGTGGCTCTTATCGGTGACTGAGAGTGCTTCACGCTCCCGCCTTACAACCAGCGGGATGGCCAATGTGCGAGAAGTGTGAACTCATCGACAGGAAGATTGCCCAGCTTCGCTCGTTTACTGGTCCTGACTTGGACTCTCTCAGCCGAGCCACCATGCGCGCTGCCATCGAAGCCATGCAGGCGGAGAAAGCAGCCCTTAAGTGCGGCATCAAGAATTAAGGCCATCTCAGTGGGCGGCATCTTTCAGTTCTGGTTTCGCGTTATTCGCCCCCTATCCGATCGCGAAATCCTCTCCTAATTCGATCTTAAGAGTCTGGTGCCAGCCTACCGTGATGAAAAAGATCCTGGTGCTGGCGATCGTGCTGGTCGCAATCAATCAATGGGATACGAATTACAATCACGGGACCCTGACCCGGGCCGGCTTTTCCTTGGCAAGAGCTCTTGGCCAAGCATTCGGCATTTAGAAACGTCGCCGGCGAAAACATCCGCGCTGGATCAATGCACGCGAGATCGACGACGTCACGGCCGTTGTCCTCGCAGGTTGCAAGGGTGTGCTGCTTTCCGATTCGGACCCTCGACCGGCCTGACGATGCCGATCGAATCCAACCCGTCATTGTCTAGATCTGGCGATCGACAAGCCTAAACCGCATCGATGCGCGCCTCGACGCCGACGGTTACCCGGCATTCGGATACAGACAAGGTCAGCAGTGTTGCCGGAAATCATCAGCACGACGTGGAGTCGGCAACGCCGCCAAAATCCTTTTGACTGTGCAACGCGATTTGCATTTGCTGGCGATCGCTGGGTAGCAGGATTAAGTACGATGCTGGAAGCAATTACTGCCGTCTTTGGAATTATGAGCGCCGGCATTTTCCTGGCTCATGCGATTGACGGCTACTGGTCGCGGCCTTAACCGGACCACGACGCGGGCGCGCCTGATAGGCCACTCTGCTCTGTTCGGCCGTTACATCTCCGCCAGATCGAAGTCCTGACGTAACCGCGCAGCCATGTCCCGGACACGCGTGCGCCACAGGCCCGGATCGGCGATCGGTCCGGCTTCCGGTTTGATCGTCAGCATCGCATTCCATGGGTTTCCGCCGTAAACGGTCACCACGAATCCACGAGCCGGCGCGCCGTCAAGCGTTTGCAGCGCCTTCAGAATGATGCCCGCCAATTCGTCGGCGGTTTTGCGGCGGTCGTAACTCTCCGGCTGGTCCGTTGCGGCGGTTTCTTCAACCGGACCCTCTGCCTCCGGCTGTGGCGCGGTTTCAGCGCCAAGCGATTCCGATAAAGCGCGCGGGTTGTCTTCGGGCAGTTCGGCCTCAGGCAGGGGCGCGCTATGGCGCGTCCCCAAAACGTTCTGGATCAGGGCCATCAATCCCTTGTCCAACCCGCTACTGTTACCCACGTCGGTTGCTCCAGTCGATTGAGCTATGGCACCCGGACAAATCTGCTGCCCTTTGGCCGACCGTGGATATCTTGCAGGTGTCTCAGCTCAGCGCTACCCCAATCAGCACCGCGACAAGCACGCCGAAGCCGCCTAGCGCAATATTGAGAAAATTCCGGGCCAAACCAGGTTCGGTGGTCAGCATGGTGTTTCTCCCGTACGCAAAACAGATTTGCGTAGAATGAGCGCCGAATCTTAATCAAAACTTTCCAATTGATGGTCCGCTCGCCGAATCAGCAGCCGCACCTGGCCGCAAGCTCGCATGAGCAGCGCGAAGAGAACCGACATGATCGGCAATGATCGGGGAGCGCCTGAATCTGCGGCGAAGTCCACCTCGTCAGGCGGACATCGGCTTAAGAAAGTCCGTTTTCTCGACGGCCTTGGGTGAGCCTCGATAAAACTACAGGTCGGAAAATCTCCTATATCTGGACCGCAACACAGAAGCTTTCATCCAGCTAAGTTGGAAAATGTAGCATTTTTCATCTGCCTTCCGCGGAGACGCAGTTTTTGAACCTTTGCCGCGGTGCAGAGACAGAGAAAGGGCTGGGGGATTGCACTGCCCAGTCTAGACGCAACGTCACCGGGCGATCATATTCCGCTCAGGTGACGTTGTTGTCATGGCACCAGTCGCCGAACGGCGCGGATGGGGAACCGAGGGGCGTATTGCGAGGCGTCTTAGTTGTCCACCATTCAAAGATGAAAGCCGCCGGGGCAAGCTAGTTTGCCGTTCCGCCTGCGGCCCCTATCTTGGACTTTGCTTTGTTTTTGGCGATGGCCTTGGGCTGGCCCTCGTTTCGCACGCCTCCCCAGGGATCGTTGACTCCCGCAGCATCGGGAATCTTGCGCAGCGTGTCCTTGTAAGCTTTTTCGATGGCCTTCTGTTTTTCGATCTGCTCCGGCGTCTTTCCAGGCCCGTCAGCCATCATATTGAAATGCGGCGCCTGGGCGAAAGCCGGCCCCGACACCAGAACCGCCATAAGCATGGATGCGCGTAGAATCTTCATCATAACTCCTCCCCACAGCGGATAGCATAAACGTCAGATCCTTTCGGTTTCAAGCGGCTCACCGCTCGAAAGCGCCGTGAGTCTTGAGACACGAGTGATGCGCCCGACAACGACTCGTGTCGTTCGTTGGGAGGGAACCTTGAAGTGCGACTGGCCGGCACCGATCCCGACCGGTACTTGCCGAATGCGTGCTTAAAATCGGCCCGTTGGACTGCCCATGCTTCCACCCCGGCCAAAACCGCCGTACCCGCCCGGGCCGCGTCCGAACCCTCCTCCGCCAAAACCACCGATGATGCCGATTGAGGGCACCGGCACCGGTACGTAGCTGCGCGGAGGTGGCACGTCGTCGACATAAACATCGTCCGCTTCGCGATGACGCTGGCGTGGAGGCGCCTCCCCACGCCGGGACGGCTGGGCTTGTTTTTTCTTTGGCGGCGCTTCGGCTTTCTTCTTCGGCTCCCGCGACGGCGCGCTGCAAGGACAGGTCGGGCCGGCCGTAACAGCGGCCACCGCCACAGCCGGATTGTCGGGCCGGTTGCGCAGACGCTCCTCCAGCTTGCGTGCCGTCGGCGTCAGATCGCTATCGGGATAGTCGGCGAGGAAGGCGCGATATCCGCCCGCCGTATTGGCGAGAACCGCCCTGCTCCAGGCCGCCATACGCCGGTGACGATCAAGCCACTGCCGCGCCTCCCGATCGAGCGGCGAGGCAGCATAGAGGCCAAGGAACGCCTCATAGGCTTGGTCGCTGCCGTCGCCGACAATCAGTTCGTGCGCTTGCTCAGCGGTCTTGCCTTTCAGCTCACTGCGCCATTCCGCGACCGTCCGCTTGCTCTTGGAAACGGCAGGAGACGCGGCTTCGGATGCTCCGGGAAAAAACTGGAAACCGTCCGTCAACGAGGAACTGTCCCAGGGAGTCTGGCGGCCATTCGTCATCTTGTTGACTTCCAGGCGGACACGCTTGAAGGCCTCCTCGATCGAAAGCCCCGGCTGCCGGCTGACGGACAATAGCGCGGTCGTGTAGGGGCTGTCGGCGCCCGTGCCGTCTTCCGCCTCGGCACCCGGCGAAGTTGAGAACGACAGGAATGTGCCGGGCGCGGCCACCTTGGCATCGACGATGGCGAGACCGTGTCCCACCGTCTTGTTGATCGCGGGGAACGGGTTATTGCGGCACGCGTCGAGAAGAACGATCCTCATGCGACTCGGAACCGACGTCAGCGTGTTTATGATGTCGTTCAGGCGAACCGCCTGCAGCGGGATATCGGCTTCGCGCTTTGGATCGAGATCGACCGGAACCAGGAAATTCTCGCCATCGACCTGCAAGCCATGACCGGCGTAGAAAATCAGCGCGATGGTGTCAGGGCCCTTCTCTGCGATCTTTGCCGCGAATTCCCCGGCCTTCTCGCGCATTTCGGTCTGCGACAGGTCGGAGGCCGTCAGCACTTCGAAACCGGCGTCGCCAAGCATCTGGGTCATAGCCCTGGCGTCGTTGGCGGGATTTGGCAGCGGCGTCACTGCGCGATAGGCCGACTGACCGATCACCAGCGCGAGTCGGTTTTCCGCAGCAGCCGGATGCGCGGTCAGCACCATCGCAGCGATCGCCCCGAAAACGATCGAGCGGATCATTGAAAATGTCATGGAACAGCTCCGCGCAAATCTCTTCCAACCGTTGTCGGTTCACCGGCCGCGTTAGTTCATCACGCGCGCATGTGTCGCATGTCAATTCGACCTTCGCCGGTCGGTCGAACCACGTCCTCTCTACCGCTTCGGCAGGTTTAGGGCCTGTTCGCATTTTGCCTGTGGTGCAGACCACAGGATGGCCGATAGCCGCGTAGAAACGATTGCAAGGCAGGCGCTTTCGATCAGCGGCCACGATCTGCTGCCCCTGCGGGTTTGGCGGCACACCGTCAAGAACGCCGGGAAGAAACGGCGATCAACTGAACGTCCGTCTCGGGCAAGGTGAATGCACGGTTAATTCTTAGGTCAAAAACAAGTGTAGCGGCCAACGCATTCTTTCGAATGTTGCAAATAACCTCCACCCCCATGAACACCGAGGCGCCGCTACGCGCCTGTCACCTCATGGCCACCGCGAACGGGGATTGCGTACATGGTCGATATTGTTAACTGGGCTCCGGCTCGTGGTTCATCGAGACGCGGGTTCACGGCACGCCCGTCTGCAAGCGCAACACGCCGCGGGGCCGCGGCCCTTGCAACGCTCGATCCCAGCCGTTGGCGATCACTTGCCGACCGTGCTGTCGAACCCAACGGCTACTATCTCGCGGATTGGGAGCTGGCGCTCGACGCCTCGGCGCGCGACCGGACTAACGCGTCGGCGCTGACGGCGCGTTCGGACCTTTTATCTGACAAATCGGGCTCGGAGACTCTCATCGGCCTGATCCCTGTTATCTCCGCCTGGCGAGCCTACCGGATTCCACTCCCCCTTCTGGTCAGCGCCGATCCTTACGGAACGCTTTGCACGCCGCTGCTCGACCACGGCCTCGCGAATCAAGCCGCAGCAGCGCTGCTGCGCGAGGCGCGTACCCTCGGCCAACGCGCGCTGATTCTGCGCAACATCGCGCTCGACGGCGCCGCCATGAAAGCCATCACGACAGCCCTCGAACACGACGGCCTCAAGCCGCATAGGCTGCATGGCCATGTGCGCGCCTGCCTCGACGCCACCCGCGAGGCGGAAGAACTGCTGCGCGAGGCGTTGGGCGTCAAGAAGCTCAAGGAGCTGCGGCGCCAGCGCAATCGTCTTGCGGAGCATGGCGAGGTGTCATTTCAGGTCGCGCGCTCTACCGCCGACGTCGCGCGAGCGCTTGAAACCTTCCTCGCGCTGGAGGCCAGCGGCTGGAAGGCGCAGCGGGGGACCGCATTGATCCAGCATAGCGGCGATGCAGCCTTCATCCGCCGCGCCGCGCCGGCACTCGCCAAGCGAGGCCAGTGTGAAATCGTAACCCTGCACGCCGGTCCGACGCCTGTGGCAGCGGCAGTCGTGCTGCGCCACCAGGACCGCGCATTTTATTTCAAGCTCGGCGTTGACGAACGTTTCGCGAAGTTTTCACCCGGCGTGCAGTTGACGCTCGATCTCACGCGCCATCTCTGCGCCGACCCCGCGATCACCCTGGCGGATTCCACCGCAAATCCGGGTCATCCGATGATCGACCCAATCTGGCGCGGGCGGCTTGCGATCGGCGACGTGCTGATCCCGCTTCGCCGCAACGATCCCGCCGTTCCGCTCGCAAAAGCGGCGATTTCGCTGCGCCGGCTACTACGCGAGCCCGCTCGCCGCGTCGTCAACATCGTCCGCGAACGTCAAGAGAAAAACGCATGAATGATTCCGCACATGTGCCGGTCATCGCCGCGGCCAACGAAGCGCTTCGACGCGACTTCCCACTCAAGCCCTTCGCGATCCGGCACAGGCTTGCGGGACATCCGCTGTTGACGCTGCCGCGCATCGCGCAACTGGCTGCCGAGCTGCCGCGTGACCTGATCGAATACAATTCCGGCAAGGTCGCAATCAGCCAGGATCCCGATGCGATCCCGACGGTGGACCTCGATCCGGTCGAAGTGGTGAAGCGGATCGAAACCGCTGGTGCCTGGATGGTACTAAAACGCGTGGAAAACGCGCCGGAGTATCGCCGCCTGATCGAGGACGCACTGCTATCGGTCGCGCGCGCGCGCGGCTTCGACAGCTTGAGCGACGCCGGATTTGAACAGATCGAGGGCTTTCTGTTCGTCTCATCACCGAATTCGACGACGCCGTTTCATCTCGACAGCGAGGACAACTTCTTCGTCCAAATCCACGGCGAAAAATTCTTCACGATTTACGACAACACGGACCGCCGCCTCGTATCGGATGACGAGATCGAGCGTTCAATGACGAAACACCGCAATCTGAGATATGATGAGAGTTTCGCGCCGCGTGGTGTCGAATTCCACATGTTCGGCGGTGACGGCTGTTTCGTGCCTTATCAATGGCCACATTGGGTACGCACCGCGGGATCGCACTCGATTTCGATGGCCATTACCTGGAAGACGCGCGAGGTCCGCCGCGCCAACGACCTGCACTTCCTCAATTCGATGCTGCGCGGTCTCGGCTGGCCACAGAAACCGCCAGGCGTTCAGCCTGCATTCGATGGCGTGAAGCTGGCGTTCTATCGAGCGGGGACGACGGCGGTCCGCCCGTTGCGAACCTCGATGACGATGCGGCGAATCCTGCGTCGCATCGCGCTCGGCAAGCAAGCGAATTACTATCTGAAAGACGCTTAGGTGTTGTGGTTAAAGGTTGCTTCATTGCCCGGCAAAGCCGCCAAGCGAGCGCCTGAACCAGTCACTCTGTCACAGACATGTCCCGTTTGGTCGGAGAGATACACCCCTCCATGCCCCTGACCTCTCTGTCATAGCCCTGGCGACCTATGATAGGGTTGGTTCCAGTCGCACCCGAACGAGGTCGTCGATTGTCGGGCATTTCACTCTACACGCTGTCGGTCTGGGTGCTGCCGCTGGTTATCGCCATCACCTTTCACGAGGCGGCTCACGGATTCGTCGCGTACCGGCTCGGCGATAACACCGCCTCGAAGCTCGGCCGCGTCAGCTTTAACCCGCTCAGGCATATTGATCCCTTCGGTACCGTGATATTGCCGGGCATTCTGTTGCTGTCGCACGCGCCTTTCCTCTTCGGCTACGCAAAACCGGTTCCGGTAAATTTCCGAAACTTGAACCACCCCCGCATGGACATGGTCTGGGTGGCGCTTGCCGGACCCGCCACCAACATCCTGCTGGCTCTCGTCGCGGCATCGGCATTTCACGGGCTCGGCCTGGTTCCCGGCAACAGCACACAATGGGTGGCTGACAATCTGAAGAATGCGTTGATCATCAACGTCATTCTCGCGGTCTTCAACATGCTGCCGATCCCACCACTCGACGGCGGACGGGTCGCGGTCGGCCTGCTGCCGAACGTTCTGGCTGCTCCGCTCTCCCGCCTGGAACCCTACGGGATGCTGATACTGATTGGGACCCTCCTGCTGCTTCCGGTGCTCGGCAACCAGCTCGGTCTCAATCTTGACCTGATCTCCACCATCGTGAGAACAGTCACCGGTTATGTGATACAGCTTCTTTTGCTGGTCACCGGGAATATATAATAAAAGAGCGTTGCAAGGGGCGTAGTCAATTGATCAAAGCACAGGACAAAATGATTGCAAGACGTGCCGACACCAAGGCACGCGCCGACTTCGCAACCTGGAAAATGATGGTGAAGCTGAATGGCTCTTCGTCACTTCCGGCCGAAGCCCTGACATTCCTTTCGAGCTACAAGGGTTTGGTCGAAACGATGCCGGAGGCAGAGGCGAGCGAGGCAACCATCGACTTGATTTACAAGGCTTATTACGTGGACATGGGCGGCACCGGAACGGCGCCCGACATCAAGTCGATGCCAAAAGACCCGATCATCGATACCAGCAATGTCATGGCCTTCAAACGGCCCGCTCCGCAACCACTGCCGGCTGCAAATTCCGCGGCGAACACACGGCCGCGCGTGCCGGTTGCGCTGATTTTCATCTGTCTTGCGCTGATTTACGTCGGCATCCGGTATTTTCTTCTGCAATGATAGCGACTGTGCATCGCGATCCGGCTAGCTGTGACGCAGACGCCAGCGATCGCCGCCTTATCCTTTGCCTTTGACGCGGAAGACGACGGGCAGGGTGAAGCTCAATCCCTCGTCCGCTATCAGCGGCGGCGGCGGCGGCACCGGATCGGACCGGTGCATCATGGCGAGTGCGGCGTTGTCGAAGACCGGATCCCCCGATCCCTTCACGATGGTGGCCGACACGACATGGCCGAGGCGATCGAGCACGAAGTTGACGAGGATCTCGACGTTTTTCTGGATGTGTTCAGGCGGATAGCGCTTGTGCTTGTCGAGATGAGCGACCAATTCCTTCTGCCAGGTGGCCAGGATTCGGCGCGCGCTTGCGCCGGTGCCTTGCTGCGGCGCGACCGAACGCTCCGATTCCTGGGCATTCTCAACGCTCGGCATCGCGGTCGCTTCAGAGGCCGCCGATTCCTGCGAGGCCGTCGTCGGCTTCGCCGCCTTTTCGGGGTCGTCATCGACCGGCTTTTTTGAGTCGGCCTCGGTGACGATCCGATCCGGCTCGGTGGTCTCCGTCGGCGTGTCCTTGGGCAGATCGGTTTCCTTCTCGACCGCCTTCTGCTCGGCAAGCGCGGGCGAGGCGACGGATGCGTCGGTGTCCGGCCCGGGCGGAAGGTCGGTCGCCTCGCGATGCGGCGAGGACAGATCGAGTCCGATCTCGATCGCCGGCGCGCCGAGATCATCGGCCGACTCATCGGTTTGCATGTGAGCCACCGCCAGCGCCACACACCCGAGATGGATCGCGAGCGCGGCGGCCGCTGACAAAGCCCAAAGACGGCGGGACGGCGGTGGCTCTGCGATGATCTCAGACATGGTCAGGGCTTTGCTGCGTTAGCCGCGGCCGGAACGGACTGGGCGTCCGGAACACCCTCGAGCGCAACCAGCTTGATTTTCGTGAAGCCGCCCGCGCGCAGGATCTCCAGCACGTCCATCAGGTCGCCGTAAGGCACCGCGCGGTCCGCCCGCAGAAAGATGAAACTGTCCTTGGTTATGTTCGGCGTGTTGTCCAGCGTCCGCACCAGATCGACGCGCTTGACCATGGTCTCGCCGATAGCGACGGCAAGATCGGCCTTGATGCTGACATAGGTCGGCTTGTCAGGCTTCTTCTGCGGTGTCGCGCTCGACGTCGGCAGGTTGACCGGAAGATCGACGGTCGACAGCGGCGCCGCCACCATGAAGATGATCAGAAGAACCAGGATGACGTCGATGAACGGCGTGACGTTGATCTCGTGCGCTTCAGCGTAATCCTCGTCGTCGTCGAGACCGCCTTCTGCAATCGATGCGCCCATCGCCTACTCCGCCGCGCGCGACCGCGCCCCGCCGATCGAACCGACATGCGT